>OZ244855.1:1995416-3368333 GCA_965220975.1 Candidatus Poriferihabitans sp.
GAGACTGCAGGGTTAATTCATTAAGATAGAGCATAGACTTATTCTGTAAATTGAAATTTTTGCATGTTGAACTGAAAACTGGAATTGGGTGTACCGATGCTCACTGATTCATTTGCTGCAACACCAGATATTCTCGATTAGTGCTAACCCGCCAACGATCCTGCCCGCCGAATCGAATTCAGCATGGAATGTGCAGGTAAGGACATCATACCAAGTTTATCAAATCGTTCGATAACCAATTGATTATTAAAAAAAGAAAAAACAGTGAAGTACTGCAGATCTGCATGACCGGCAGTTCAGGGATGACCGAGGCAGGGCAGTGTTGCACTTCGGACTTGAACTGGGGAACAATTGAATTTGCTGCAGTGTAGAATTGACAAGACTTTGTATTGACACAATCTGAAGCACTATTGCCGTGCAGATATTTCATCCACTTTACCGCTGGTTTGAGCAATTTCAAACCCCATTTCCAGAAGAGCTTCCAGAGAAGCCTCCTCATACACTTCACGGTTTCATCTTTCACTATGCCCGACCATTTTGGCCATTGATTCTCATTGGGTCCATTCTTTCAACCATTATTGCACTGACTGAAGTTTACCTGTTTGCATTTATGGGCAGTCTTGTCGACTGGCTAACAACATCCAATCGAGATACTTTTTGGGAAACCCATGGTACGAAGCTAATTCTCATCTCCTTACTGATTGTGGTGATATTACCACTACTCAAGATCATTTATGAATCATTACTGCACCAAGGAATTCTAGGGAATTTTGCAATGCGCACCCGTTGGGAAATTCACCGCTATCTTCTTCGGCAAAGTGTCGGGTTTTTCCAGAGTGATTTCGCCGGAAGAATTGCCGCAAAGATGATGCAAACCTCTCTGGGAGTCAGGGATACGGTCGTTAATCTGACTGAAGTATTGCTTTACATCGCGGTCTATTTTGGTGGAGCCCTGATCCTGTTTGCGCAAAGCGACCTTAGATTGACCCTACCCCTGCTCCTGTGGGTGGTTTCATTCGTGGTGATACTGTATGTGTATTTAGACCGGATGCGCATTGCCTCCTACGAACAGGCGGAAGCACGCTCAATGGTTACAGGTCGGGTTGTTGACAGCTATACCAACATAACCACGGTGAAAATGTTTGCACATGCCAACCATGAAGATCGATACGCCCGAGAAGGCATGGAGATTTTTCTGGTTCCCGTCTATGAACAGATGCGCCTGTCTAGTTCGTTATCAATCACTGTGACCTTCCTGAATGCAACCTTGATTTTCAGCGTTGGCGCTCTTTCAGTCTGGCTTTGGTACATTGATGCAGTCAGCACCGGAGTAATCGCATTCACCATTGGCTTGGTTCTGCGTATTCAAGGAATGTCCCAATGGATCATGTGGGAAATCTGGTTGCTCTTTGAAAATATTGGGGTCGTTCAAGATGGTATTGACACAATCTCCAAAGATATATTGATTACCAATATACCAAGCAGCAAAAAGCTGATCATCACGGAAGGAGCGATTCAATTTGAGAATGTCAGTTTCAATTACGGTAAGGATGATGTTGATAGTGGTGTGGTTGAACGTCTGAACCTCAATATTCGGGGCAGAGAAAAAATTGGAATCGTCGGTCGTTCAGGAGCAGGAAAATCTACCCTGGTCAACCTTCTGTTACGGTTTTATGATCTGAAAGATGGAAAAATCAGCATTGATGATCAGGACATAAGCCAGGTTCATCAGGAAAGTCTGCGCCAGCACATCGGAATGGTAACTCAGGATACCTCACTCCTGCATCGATCGGTTCTCGAAAATATTCGATATGGACGGGAGGACACGCCATTCGAATCAGTCGTGATTGCCGCACAAAGAGCTCGCGCTCATCAATTCATTCTCGAACTGGAGGATATCAAGGGTCGTAAAGGATACGAAGCTCATGTTGGTGAACGAGGAGTGAAACTGTCAG
Source organism: Candidatus Poriferihabitans sp. (assembly GCA_965220975.1). Taxonomy (GTDB): domain Bacteria; phylum Pseudomonadota; class Gammaproteobacteria; order Arenicellales; family Poriferihabitantaceae; genus Poriferihabitans. The sequence goes on from OZ244855.1 coordinate 1,997,372, forward strand.
GGGGTCAACGGCAACGAATTGCGATTGCCCGAGTCCTCCTGAAAAACGCACCTATACTGGTACTGGATGAAGCCACTAGTGCGCTCGATTCCGAGGTTGAAGCTGCCATTCAGGAATCCCTGTATGAACTGATGAAAAACAAGACTGTAATTGCTATCGCCCACCGATTATCGACAATCATGCAAATGGATCGTCTTGTTATCATGGATCGGGGAAAAATTATAGAACAGGGTACTCACCAGGAATTGCTGGCTACCAAAGGCCTGTATTCAACACTATGGAAGCGCCAGTCGGGAGGATTCATCGCACAATCTACAGCTTGAACTTACCCTGTCGAACAAACTATCCCATCCTGAATGAAACGAATCATTTCATTCAACTTAATCCACCATCCCCAATCCCCAAATAGTCAGCCAGGGTGGCGCGCATGAGATCCGGATCGTCGGGTCTTCCCTGATACTGACACTGGCTGTTTTTACGTCCCTGCTGTTGCCGGCTGAGCTGGCCGGCGGGGAGGTGCAAACCGCCAGTAGTCGGCGAAAGCCCTTGCGCCGCTGGCACAGGCGTTCCGCCTCGTTGCGCCGCCCGCACATGTTCCGGTCGCATTCCCGAGGAGCAATGCGGCTAGTCTTCGGAGGCGCACGAAGTCCGCGGCCGGAAGGAATGCTGCGGCCGTTCCGGGAGCCTTCAGGCCGCGCGCCCGACCCGCGCGCAACCCTTGCCGCCCATGAAGAAGAAGTGGATCCGGTTGCTTTGGTCGGTTGTGTATCCCCTGTTTCCGGACGAGCGCCTCGGATAGAAAACCGGAACCACGATATCACCCGCCCGGCTCCAGATGCGGGCCCCGGCCTTGGGGCGCATCTCGATGATGTTCTCGCCGAGGGTGCCGCCAGCAAATTGGAGGTAATTGCCAGGCGCCAAATTATTCCAGCTGCTTCGACTCCCGCCGCGCCACTCTAAGTCGTTGAACGTGTTACCTCCTCCGTGCGAGGCATCTTTTGTCAGGGTCATGTCGATCAGGGTCTTGAAGCTCGCCCGCATCACGTTGGCGTTGGTGCTTGACAGGATCAGCTTGAAGCGGCCCGGCGTGGCGTGGTTGCCGCAGCCCTCCACCATTTTTTGGTAGGAAAAGCCTTCAAGCCGGACGTTGCAGGTGGTGGTGCAGTCAGGGGGAGTTTGCGCCTGCGCCGCTCCGGCAAGCAGCAGGAAGCACATCGTCGCGGCCGCCGCGAAGGTTGCTAATTTAGCGAGGGGGAGGGGGTATTATGTAAAGCTTTCATGTGGACCTCCAATTGTGGACAATGATGCAGGATTGTACACTTCTTTCTGCAAAGGTGAACAACATCCGGACATTGTACAGCATGTTCATCTCCGCGCAATGGCAGGATCATTCCCCGCTCCCTGAATGGAGTTCCCTCTACTGGGCGGAAAGGCATGCGTGATGCGGTTTTCAGCCTTCGACCCGAAATCACCCGATGGGTGACCCTGCAGGCCTCTCGAAATTCACGCCACGCAAGGCCCCGGGATACTCTTGTGTTCTCTATTTATGGATTAGGAACCATTGTCACCAACTGCTTGATACTCGCAACTCGATGATGTGTATATTCAGGCCACGGATAAACCTCAGATGAGTCAAAATGTACAGTTGCAACTCCAGCTTCAAAACCGGCTTTAAGATCATGTAGATAATCTCCTACAACAAGCGTTGATTCGGCAGTAGCGCCCCACATCTCCATCAGATAAAACACCCCAGCCGGGTCAGGCTTCGGTTTACAGGTTTCTCGTCCAATCACGACTTTGTCCGCAAAGAAACGATCTAAACCTGCCGAACGTAATGTCTCATGAGCGACCTGCTCATCGTTGCGGGTCAATATCCCTACCTTGCAACCACGATTGATCAATCTGGCAAGGAGAAACTCAATATCCGGTTGGGGTGATGCCTGATAGGCCAAATCGGTTTCAATTTTGGCAAGTTTGGTTTTTACCTCGGCTGCCTGCCTTTCACTCATGTTTTCTATCGCTTCCAGAATCGAATGTCCTTCTTCGACTCCCAATTCTTCCCGAATCAAGTCAAAGTCATGAATGGGCATTGTTAATGTGCCATCCATGTCAAAAATCCAGTGGTTATAACCCTTTAGAAGCATGTTTACCTCCATGTAGCAGTGAGTCAGCGAACGGATGAGCCAAGCCTTGACAAGAATTACCAATAAGTCAATGCATCATGATAAATGGTTTCCATATCCTGCTTGTTGGCGACCCTTGGAGCGTTGTTGATCGCTCGAATTTGCCGAGCGGACGATTCAACAAGGCTTGATATGGATTGTTGGCTAAACCCGAGTTCTCGTATACCGTTTGGCATTCCAGTTGCTTTCATAAGTTCGATGATTCGCTCGGATACAACTTGACCGGCTTCTTCACCAGTAGCATCCAGATGTGCAGCACCGAGGAATCCGGCCGCCTCAATATGTCTTTTTGGTGCTGCCCCACCTAGATAACGGAAAATCGCCGGCGCATTGACGACCACGCTGATGCCGTGGGGGATAAATGGCGAGTCAACCGGATATCCATCTGTGGTAATATCTTCCATATGATGAGTAATGCCGTAGGACATGGCATGGGGGAGATGAGTACCAGAATTCCCAAAAGCCATTCCTGCGAGCGAAGCACCGAACATTAAAGAATCACGTGCTTCTTTGTCATCAGCATCGGCTACCCCCCTTACCAGATACTCTCCGGCAATTTCCAGTGCTTTTCTGGCCGCCATGTCACTCCAGGGGTTCGATCCCTGAAGCATTGTTCGAGCGTTAGGGTTATCAATATTCGACCACTTTGTATAAGCCTTGGCTGTGTAGCACTCAATGGCATGACACAACAAATCAAACCCGGTCGATGCAATCACATTACTAGGGAGAGTATCACAAACAGCTGGATCTACCAGCGCTTCCTGTGGTAACAAATATGGACTTCCCATCACGAATTTTGTATTGAGATCATTGATCCGGATAACAGAAACACTGGTACACTCGGAGCCGGTTCCTGATGTAGTTGGACATGCAAGGTGAGGCAGCAAGGGGCCGGGGATTGGTTTTCCCGCGCCAATTGGTGGGCCAAAGTAATCGGTAAAATCGGCCGGATATAGTGCATAAACCATGGCCGCTTTGGCAGTATCGATGACTGATCCACCACCCACTGATACCACTCCGTCATATCGACCACCCCGAAGAAATTTGGTCGCTTCCATTACAGTTGCATCGTCTGGTTCGATACGAATATCCGAAAAGATCGTGACCCCAATTGCCCGGGATTTTAGCGACTCCTGAACCGTGGTCACATAAGGCCCTTTTGCAAGGTGCGAATCCGTGAAAAGAGCAACGGTTTTCATGCCATTTGATTCGGCTCTGACTCCAGCTTCGCTCAGGGTATTGCGACCAAATGTATACTTTGGCATTGCAACAGTAAACGACTGTGCACCTCCATCAATTAAATCATAGTGTTGACAGCTCACGATGTATTTGATCTAGGTCTAATTCGATACTTGGAATATACACGAATGCAAAGAGAATTTTTCGATCGCAATGCAAAATGTGGAGTCACTTTTTCGTTTTCTCTTGTGTAAATTGCGCCAGCCAATATTCGGTCTATTGTTGGAAGTGTCCAAAACAGAAGATGCACCCGAAACATTTGGCATGATGAACTGTTGGGTTTTCTGCAATCGAAATAGTGAGGGATTTATACACTAAAATATATCCACTCGCAAAATTGCTTTTTCAGAAACATTTTCTTACCCTACAGCAAAAATAATTTTAATTTGGAATACATCAGCACGCGGGGAAAAGCACCCGCACTCAATTTCGAGCAAGCAACACTCAATGGATTGGCCGATGATGGCGGGTTGTATCAACCGACCTGTTGGCCAAGCCTGAGCCACAGTGAAATACAAACCCTGCAAGGAAAGTCCTACCCTGAGCTTGCTTTCTCAATTATCCGGCACTTCACCTGCAATTGTGTGCCCGATGACATACTCATTCAGCTTGTAAGCGATGCATGTGCTGAATTTCGACACGATGCAGTCGCCCCAATCAAGCAGTTGGACGATAGTTTGTTCCTGATGGAGCTATTTCACGGGCCTACTCTGGCATTCAAGGATTATGCCCTGCAAATTCTCGGCCAACTATTTCAATATTTCTTGTTGAAAAGCGGCTCTACCTGCACCATCATTGGTGCAACTTCAGGGGATACCGGATCCGCAGCCATAGCTGGCCTGAAAGGACTATCATCTGTCAATTTGTTCATGCTTCATCCCCATCATCGAGTATCGGATGTTCAGCGACGCCAGATGACAACTGTTCTTGCCGACAACATTCACAATATTGCAGTCGACGGTACATTTGACGATTGCCAGAACATGGTCAAGTCACTGTTCAATGATCTTGACTTCAAAAACAAACATGCACTATCTGCAGTCAACTCAATCAACTGGGCCCGGATTGCCGCACAGGTGGTCTATTACTTTCGTGCAGCAATCGCTCTGGGAGCACCTGAGCGAGAGATCAGTTTTTCGGTGCCAACTGGTAATTTTGGTAACGTCCTGGCCGGTTATGTAGCAAAGAAGATGGGACTACCCATAAAAAAATTAATCATCGGCTCCAACCGTAACGATATTCTGACTCGGTTTTTTGAATCTGGATGCATGGAAAGAAGAGATGTGCAAACCACCCTATCGCCAAGCATGGATATTGGCATTTCCAGTAACTTTGAACGATACTTGTTTGAGTTGGTCGACCATGACTCTGATCGACTTCACGGACTGATGCAGAAATTTCAATGGGAAGGCAAATTTGATGTCGATCAGGATATGCTCAATCGTGCCAGGCAAGATTTCAGCGCCTATCGCTTGAACGATGAGGACACCAAAAAGGACATCAAGGCAACATATGAAGCGACCGGCGAAATCATCGACCCGCACTCGATTATTGGTGTCTCAGCAGCTAGAAAAGAGGGGTTTCGAGAGGCTCCTATAGTGGTACTGGCAACCGCACATCCTGCCAAATTTCCCGATGCAATCCATTCTGCCTTGGGGGTTGAACCACCTCTACCCGATGAGCTTTCTTACATTCTAACCCTTGATGAACGATGCAAGAACCTGCCAAACGATGCCTCTGCCCTCATGAAATTTGTTGAATCCAATTTGGTATCGGAAAATGGCAACAAAAAGTGAAAATTCTGCTGTTTCCAAAGACAGCATATATCTCCATTCATGAACAATATTCTCGTACCCAATAGAGTTGCTTTTTAAAATGAAACATAGGGAAAATTCTGGTTCAATAACAGAATAAAAACAGGGGGAAAAGCCGCTCACCAAAATTTATGAAAATTTATATCATTGATAATATTGATGAAAATAAGATTTCGATGCGAGTACTTACAGGATAAATTTCAAAATAAAAACTGCATTTTTCATTTTAAATGCAAAATAAATTTCCCTGACTGGTCGATATGAAGATCAAGGTCGAGTTTGCACATCGAAACCATTTCATTAATGGGTCATTTTTCTACCGACCTCCTGCCACTGCCAGTGCGAGATGATGTCCCTACCTCAGAAACCTTGTTGATTCCAGCTTTGCCTTGTAATAATATTGACGGGAATACACACAACTCCCCCTCCCCAAAACGGGGCCGATTCTTCGGATGCGTTCCGAGGGGATGACCTACCTATGGATGCCTGCCCCGCAACATGTTAGGCATCCGGCAACATCATGCAACCCCGGAGTCGACATCACAGTCGGGATTGGAGGTCAAATCATGCCAAAACAAAAGGTCAAGCAGTGGATATTGTTTCATGGCAGGCGGGGTGACTGAATGGCACAATAATGACCGTTTATATCAACACACGCTCAATTCAGTTGGGAATTTGACAGCCTGAATGCAAATTTCAAATACTGGCGTTTTCAATGCCAATATTTATTCAAAAATGGCGTTATGACAGATAAAATACCATTTTGTATTTAAGAGAATTTGCCCCACCAAGACAGCACAGCTGCTTCCTGTTCGGTCCACGAGGTACTGGAAAGAGCATGTTTTTAAAAATCATTACCCGAATGCACTGTATGTTGACCTTCTGCATGCTCGGGATTTCAATGAATTTACAGCCGATCCAAGCCGGTTATCGGATAGGGTACCAAAGGGATTCAGCGACTGGGTTGTAATCGATGAGATCCAGAAAGTTCCAGCATTGCTGAATGAGGTTCACCGGCTGATTGAGCAACGGCATCTTCGCTTTGTACTTACCGGATCTAGCGCACGTCGTTTGAAGAAGAACAACGTCAATCTGCTTGCTGGACGTGCCTTAACCTGCCGACTATACCCCTTGACTATATCAGAGCAAGGAAATGAATTTAATCTGACACGGGCATTGGACTTCGGGCAATTACCCCTTGCATGCACATCCGCTGACCCGGAATTATTTCTGCAAAGCTATGCACAGACCTATCTGCAGGAAAAAATCCAGCTTGAGGGATTGACCCGCAACCAGCCAGCATTTACTCGATTTCTGGAGTCGGCAACTTTTTCGCAAGGTTCACTACTTGATATATCAGCTATCGCAAGGGATTGTGCCGTAAAGCGTAAAGCGGTCGAGAATTACTTTTCAATACTGAGAGATACCCTGATCTCATATGAAATTCCAGTCTTTCGCAAAAGGGCAAAACGCGACATGTCAAGTTTTATTTTTTCGATGCTGGAGTGTTTCGCACATTGCGACCAGCCGGCCCATATGACAGCGATACTGAAGCACAAGGTATCGCTCTGGAAACACTCGTTCTTCAGGAAATTATTGCCTTGAATAGCTGTAGGCGCTGGAATTATGGAATCTACTACTGGCGAACTAGACTGGGAAAGGAAGTAGATTTTGTGCTGTATGGAAAACGCGGTTTAAAAGCCATTGAAGTCAAGCCCTCCAACCGAATCAGAATTGAAGATTTCAAAGGGCTGAATCAGTTCAAGGAAGATTACCCCGAAACAGACCTGATCTATCTTTATTCTGGAACAAGACGTTTCAATCAAAATGACATAGAGATCGTCCCTATTGATATGTTCTTCGAGCAAGCGGATAATTGGATTTAGACAAGCACAGTTCCATCTGTCAACTGAGCACACGATTCATATTGAACTCTGTCCGGAGGCTTGAACAAACCATTGCCTGAACAATACCAAACCGACCTGTTTTCGCATGGAAAAGATGCTGGATCGAAAATCATCAACAGTGCTCTGATAGATGCATTGCTGGCAAAGAAAATCGAAAAAGCAAGCGAGGAATTAACCCGGCTTGAGGAAATTAAGCCCGACCATCAATCAATTCAGCCTGCCAAACTGCTGATTGAAGCATTGAAATTGACTCCCCCCAATGGATTGGAGGAAGCAATTGAGCGGCATTTATCAATGCTCACATCCTGGATTCCAGCATCAGAGAACTTGTTTGGGTCGAAACGAAACACACTCCTGAACCCAGTTTGGGTTGAGATCGGACAGGCTTTAGAGCCGCTACCCTATGATTCAAATCAGCCGGAGAGACATGCCTCATTCGCATATCTACTTGGAGAAGACTGGCATAGAGCAAAAAAATCAATCCTGTCTGTTCCAAATCATCTGAATGAGCCAATATTAATGGAGAGACTTGCCGATGCTTTCTGTAAATTAGGAGATAATATCAAATCCATGAATATCTGGTTTGAAATGTGTCAGAAATTTCCCGAAGAATTTGAATGGCAAATTAACCAGGACAGTTTTCCGGATCAGAAACTGAAACGTATTTGGGATCAAGCCATCGGTTTGAGTCTAGAACCAAACATGTCACCGGAATGGTTTCCTGCATGGACTATGATTGCTGATCCCGGTTCAGCAAAATGGTTAGAACCACCATCTCAAAACAATAAATTAAGCAAGGCTATTCGCCTGACGAAAGAACTTCTCGTCCATCCGTACGCTGACGAGAAAGGCTTGAGACTCCGAAGATCTTTGCATAACCTAAACCCAGAATTGTTGAAACGTTATATCCAGGAAATTATTGGGGAATAAATTGGGATAGGTCGAACGAAAGTGGAGATTCGGCTACGGAAAGAAGCGGAACTGGAACCTCAGACCTGTTTCCCTTCGCTACTACAAGGATATCCGGTACGATAAGATATACGCAGAAGTTATCTGCTAGGTAGTCTTGGGAGGATGCCTCGTAATTAGTTTCCGGAGACATTTTCTACGCCCTCAGTTTGACTGAAGACAACTTCATGGCTGGGAAGAGGTAGAAGTCCAAGAGAACTTTTCGCTAACCAGCCCCTATCGCAGATTTTCAGGCCTGCAATAGAGGGTGCATGACCGAGCCTCGGAATTTTAGTTTTTCAATTAGCAAGGTACAAGTAAATGTGAAGTGCCTCAAACCCAAGGGCAACGATCCGCTTCATTTGCTCAGACGACGAAGCATTTTCTGGAGGACTGAACATATAACATCCAGATCACCCAATCCAGTATTCAATACCTGACGACAAGGAAAAGGAGATTATCGATCGGGCTTAACCAGCTTCTTGCCCGTAATCATGGCACTCACAAGGTCTTCGTACTTCCAGAACCTGTAAAACAACAGGATGCCAATATGCATCACAAACAACACCAGGATTGCTTTAGCCCCATAATTATGAAAGCGGGTCGCTGTACGATTTGCTTCTGATGAAACCCAAGCGGCTAACGGACCTTCAAAAAACAACCCATCGTCAACAGACATCAGACCTGTTGTAAACTGCCAAGCCAAACAAAGCAAAATCGCAATAGTCGCCAATCCACCCATTGGCGAGTGTCCTGCACGACCGCTTGGATGCCTTTCAAACAGAGTCCCTAGGTAGTCAAATATTGCTCGAGGCCCTGATATCAGAGCAGAAAACCGAACCGGATAAGGACCCCAAATCCCCAAGATAATGCGAATTGCCAATAATCCACCCGTGCAATATCCTGCATAAAAATGCCATTGCATGATTGAGAAGGAACGAAATTCTCCCAATAACCACCCCGACATGACCGAAAATGCCAATAACCAATGCCAGATTCGGACCGGCATACCCCAAACCTGCTCATGTACATAACCTCTAGGCATGTCTTTGCGGTTCATTTTCAATGAACTTCCATCGGGAACAAAAGAACATTGCAAGCTGGGCGGGCTAAACCCTAATCCAACAGTGTGGAAACGGACTCTTACCAGTAATAAAGCCCATGATTCATAATGTTCTAACCCGGTTAGTAGGGAACGTCATTCTGCTCGGTAATTGTCGTGACAACCCTTGCAGCTTTTTCCAAGGTTGCCAACAGCTGATCGAAGTGCATTCAATCCTCCTCCGGCAGATTCTGCAATTTGGGTTACCGCATTGGCATACGCATTTTCAGCTTCCTCAGCACCATCAGAATCAAGCCACCATTCCGGTAATGTACGGCTTGTATCCGAATAACTTTCATAATCAGATTCTTCTGGCCACATGCCTCGATCTGCAGTATCAAGTTCAGCCCTGAGACTGTTCGCAAGGGCACTCGCCCAATCAGCATCATACTCAATATCCCCTTTGGCCATGCCAAATAAAGGACCGGCATACCATGAACGCAATACCATTACAGCTTGCCTGGCTTCAATGGCTTTTTTTATCGGATCTCTTTCAGCAGCATATGTATTTGTACTGGGTACTAAGGTCATAGCAATGACCGGCAATATTAATAGAATAGTTTTCATCTTTTGATCCCGTTGCAATTCTTGATTCTCGATGTGGAGTGAAAATGAAAGTGGAAAGTTCTCATCGTGTCCGATTCGTTCGAAAATACATTATAAGGTACTTTCAAGCAGGGATGGATGGAATCATGAAAATTCCTGTTCAGCCAGATCAAAATTGCGGGGGTTGGACCTTGATTGACAATCGATCTTGCTTGAAGCCTAAACCGTATATATATTCAAAGGTGACAGCTTCTTCATTCTCCGAAACAAGCTTCTGCAGATTTTCAAAATACCGACTGTGGGTGTTCCTGCCGAGCAAGGATTTTCGCCTCTCACGATGAATGTTTGAAAAACCGCCAGCTCGCAAATCCGCCACCAGGATCTCGTAATGCGTATATACAAATTTCATCCATTGTGAATCAACAATGGGGCGCACCAATCCCGAACGCAACATGGAATCACCCAGATCATGTTTATCAACAAACGGGTGAACATGCGGATAATGATCAATGGGCTCCCAAGCTTCGACAACTTCTTTCAGCGTATCAGGACCAAAACTTGAGAATGCAAACAAGCCTTGATCATTAAGCCAAGAATGGATTTGCTTTAACAAGAAGTCGAAATCAAACCAGGCTGGCAGCAAATTTAGAATAATGAGGTCAAATTTCTGCATTGGCTGCCCAAAAAACAAATTTGCATCAGGCTCCATACAGTTGTATGCGTCTCGCTTCCAGAACTTTGTAGCGCCTGAAATTTTCCAATGATAATTTCCGAAGTCGACCGCAAAAACTTGACCGCCTTTCCAGGCTGAGTCATTGATTCTCGACTCAAGATCTTCCCTTGCGGTTTCCAGGATATTTTCAATGCCGAAACCCAAAGAAGAGACTTTTCTGGCCAGATATCTGTTCATCCCGGAATGATCAAGATTAGACATCATGCATCGCTCCAATCCATACCTCATCCCGAACTTCGATCTCTTCAAGATTCTTTCCCGGCCCTCCTCGGTCTATAACAAGAAAATCCTGCGTACCATCTAGTGCGATATTGAAATGATGCCAGGTATTTCGGTTGATGTTGATACCCTGTCTGCCATTACTCAGAAACAACTCGAGGTCGTCGGCCCTCAACGAATCTCCCTTGTTTCCAACCAAAACCAGAAATGGTTTTTCGTGAAGCGGAATAAAGGCCTGGCTACCCAAAGGATGGCGCTCCATGATCGACACTCTATGAGGCAATGGTAATGGCTGAGTACGAAAAATATTGCCGATCGGATAACCGCCTTGCTGATCGACATCAATTCGAAACAGATCATGATATCGGGTCGTTAACCCCTGATTAATTAAAACCGACTTCGCATTGTGCGTTTCCACGACCTGTCCATAAGCGTCAAAGGATTCACTCGTCAGAGCTTTTGGGGCTAATGTAATCATGTTTTTTCGAGGTCGGCAACATCTGCCAGCATACGGAGCCGACTCACGCCACCATCTGGATAAATATTGAGTCGGACATGGGTAATCGGGCCAAGCTCAACGATCTCTTTGGTAAACTGGTGTTCAGCATCCGCATCAAGTTGCACTCTGGGTAACAATACTGGCCAATCCTGCGAACTGCTCTCTAACGAATCAAGAACAGCATTTTGCAAATTCGTACCCTGAATACTGCAACTCTCTGGATAATTCCCCTTGAAATGTGCCGTATCGACGATCACTTTTCGTATCTTGCCAGCTCGGGCTAGCGAAATCAGAACCCAGTCGTTACCCTCTTCTCTGCGTCGACGCGTCTCCCAACCATCGCCCATGTTGACTCCCCTTCCGGGCATTAGCAAGTTACGGATTGACCCGAAATGTTCATCATTGCAGGCCAGCGCAACTCCGCCATGCAAGGATGCTCCAATATCGACCAATTGACCCGGGGCATGTTGACTCCAGTCAATCCTCGGCATTGCATACACTCGAAGTCGCGCAATTCCACCATCTGGAAAAATATTGAGTCGTACATGAGTACATGCCGCAGTGTCACCGACACGAAAAGAATGCAGAGAGTTGCCCTCTAAAGCAGTTCTTTGCAGCAATTCTTTCCATTGCATATGGTCGAGATCATCACTATTGGAATAACAACCTTCAACCGAAGCCGTCGGGGGATAGTTTCCCGTAAAATGTTCGGTACTGATTTCAAAACCCTGCACTACTCCGGGCTTTGCCAATCGGACAACACACCAGTCATGACCCGAATCCCGCTTTCTTCTCGATTCCCAACCATCCATCCACTTGCCATGGTCATCATATTTTCCATCGATAAACATGGGGGGCTCATCTTTGATCATCCTGTGCATCGGAGCAAAAAAATCGTCGCTACAGGCAATCGCTTCCGCACCAAGTCTTGCGGATGCCAGATTCACCCATCGGCGACTGAACTCATCCATGAGGAAAGTGGCTCCTCCAATGCTCAGCTATATCAATCCGACGTGAAATCCACACTCGATCTTTCTCTTGAATATAGTCCAGAAATCGACTCAAGGCGATGATTCGACCAGGCCGGCCAACCAATCGACAATGCAACCCGATCGACATCATTTTTGGTGATTGCTCTCCTTCCTCGTACAAACAGTCGAAACTATCTTTCAGATAACCGTAAAACTGCTCACCCGAATTAAAGCCCTGCGCGGTCGCAAAGCGCATGTCATTGGCGTCAAGCGTATAGGGCACCATCAATAATGGCTTGTGGTAATCGTCATTCCAGAAAGGCAGATCATCAGCGTACGTATCCGAACTGTACAAGAAGTCACCTTGCTCGGCAATCAGCCGAAGAGTATTTGGACTGGTGCGTCCCAAATAAAAACCGAGTGGGCGTTGCCCGGTAAGCTGTTCATGAACTTGAATTGCCACATGTAAATGCTCTATCTCTACAGCTTCTTCAACGTGCTGATAATCGATCCAGCGATAACCATGACTGGAGACCTCCCAACCCGCTTCAAGCATGGCATGCACCGCTTCCGGATTCCGTTCCAGCGCCATAGTCACCCCAAACACTGTCACCGGTATATCTCTATTAACAAACAACCGATGCAATCTCCAGAATCCGGATCGTGCGCCATATTCGTAAATCGACTCCATGTTCATATGGCGCATTCCTTGATAGCTTTGAGCACCAACTATTTCGGAGAGAAATGCCTCCGATCCATGATCACCATGCAAAATGCAGCTCTCTCCCCCCTCTTCATAGTTGACAACAAACTGCACGGCAATTCTTGCATTACCCGGCCATTTCGGGTTTGGAGGATCAGAACCATAACCAACAAGATCGCGAGGATATGCCTCGTTCATTTCGAACCCTCCAATGACTGATGCCAGGCTGCAAGTACTTGTCGTTCAGAATCAGTCATGCCTGTGAGATTGCCGGGAGGCATGGTATTGGTTAATACTGAGTTTTGGTAGATTGCTTCCGCATGAATCTCGATTTGCCGGACTGTTTCTAGAATCATACCTGCAGGTGGTGAAGATATTCCGGCAAAAGAAGGATTGCTAGCATGACAACTGGCACATCGATTGGTTACGATTTCCATGGCTTCAAATGATGAGACAGTTTGCTGTCGAATCCCTATTTCTTTGGGATAGGTAAACCACATTGCTGCGAGAAGAACACAAAATCCAGCCACCAAAAACCGCCAGGCAGAACGACTGACCTTGCGGATATTGAAATAATGACGAGCCATCACGCCAGCAATTGAAATCAGAATCAGAATGAGCCAATTCGCAGAATTGCCATAGGTGCTAGGGAAATGCACACTGATCATGGTAAACAGAACTGGCAATGTCAGATAGTTATTATGCAGTGAACGCAATAACCCCTTGGCGCCGACATTTGGATCTGGACTCCGGTTTTCAGTGAGTGCCCGTACCATTTCCTTCTGAGCCGGAATAATCACGAAAAAAACATTACCCACCATCAGAGTTCCAATCACAGCACCTACATGAATATAAGCCGCTCTCCCGCTGAATAAAGCAGTTAATGTATAGGCCAGCAGAACCAGATAAAGAAAAATTACACCGACCAATATTTGTGGGCGTCTGGCCAGAAATGAGCGACAAATTCCATCATAGACAAACCAGGAACCAATAATCGATAGCAGGGAAATGAACATCGCCTGCAATTCTGATAAATCTCGTACTGACGGATCAATCATGTAAACCTTTGCGTTCAGATAGTAAACCACGATCATTAGCATCATGCCGGTTAACCAGGTTGTATAGGCCTCCCACTTGAACCAGTGGAGTTCCTCAGGTAACCGTTCAGGACCTCTGGCAAATTTATCCAGGTGATAAAAGCCACCGCCATGAACTGCCCATATATCACCCGCAATCGGATCGCCAGATGGACGATTGCGGTTCAAGTTGTTTTCAAGCCAGTTGAAATAAAACGAGGCACCTATCCAGGCGATTCCAACAATCAAATGAATCCATCGAATCAGTAGATTCAGCCACTCGTGGATATGACTATCAAGCATCACTCATCGTTTCGGGGCAGTGATTGGAAATGCTGAATCGGTTGGATCGCCAGTATTCGTGGTGGGTGATGGTCAGATTTGACCGCGAGAGAACTCTGTCGGCTCAATATGAATGTTTAATCGAGAAGAGTACAGGAAAATTGATTTTGCCCGCTCATAATTGATGCAGAGTTGTTTATCTGAACAAGGACGAAGTTTTCTCTCATTCACTTCGGGTTGCCGCCTCGTGATGAGGCGGCAATTTCTGATTTGGGCGCTCAAAGGCAACCTAGTTGGGCAAGTCACCCTCCACGCCTTCGACATAGTAGTTCATGCCCAATAAAACTCCATCGTCCAGATGTTCGCCTGCACCAATCACTTGCTCACCGTCCTGATTATTGAATGGACCATCGAACGGATGAACCGACCCGTTTGCAATTCCTTCCTTTACAGCATCAGCTGCCGCTCGAACATTGGCGGGTACTGCATCACCATAAGGCGCAAAGCTGACCATGCCTTCACGTATGCCATTCCAAGTGTCTACGGATTCCCAAGTTCCATCTTTTACCGCTTTGGCCCGCTCAATATAGTACGGATCCCAATTATTCACGATTGATGTAAGATGTGCAGTAGGCGCAAACTGACTCATGTCCGATGCTTGGCCAAATGCATAAACACCCCGACTTTCGGCAACCTGAAGTGCCGCCGGAGAGTCCGTGTGCTGAGCAATAATATCAGCACCTTGGTCAATCAAGGCCTTGGCGGCATCACCCTCTTTGCCGGGGTCATACCAGGTATTCACCCATACAACACGAACTACCGCATCAGGATTGACTTTGCGCATCGCAAGTGTAAATGAATTGATTCCACGAATCACTTCAGGAATCGGAAAAGAAGCAATATATCCAACAATTCCAGTCTTGCTCATATGGCCGGCAATCGTCCCAATAACAGCTCGACCTTCATAGAATCGTGCAGAATAGGTACTGACATTATCCGATTCCCTCTTGTAACCGGTTGCATGCTCAAATTTAACATCAGGAAATTGTTTCGCCACCTTGTTGGTGGGATTCATATATCCAAATGATGTTGTGAATATCAAATTGTGACCATCGACAGCCAATTGTCGAATGACCCGCTCAGCGTCAGCGCCCTCTGGAACACTCTCGACAAAAGTCGTCTCGACACCAAGCTCAGATTCGAGGGATTGACGACCAATATCATGACGATAGGTCCATCCATGATCACCGGTTGGTCCAACATAAATAAATCCGACTTTCGGCCCATGACCGTGTCCATCTGCACTGACGCCTGTAACAGTCAAAGACATCAGCAAGGCGGTAAAGATTGTGGACAATTTGTAAATGCCGCGTGTTCGTAAATTTGGTTTTTTCCTGTTCATTTTTCCTCCAAATGAGTTCATTTTCAGTAGATCATTCTGTAATTTTTTATAGCGTATTGCATTCCTCTATTATAGCCATTATCTCAACATTTACTCACTAATGATTCAACAGATTAGTAGAGATGATTGTTGATACGATTAAAGTCAATCACGCATAAAGCTTTATCCTTGCTAGAAGTTGACTCCAAGCCGATTGCAATGGTTACAAATTGGCTGCTGAATCAGCCTGATGCGATTGTTGCGATCAATATGGCAATTCTTCGTTGATGCCGAGTAGCTGAGGGATGTTGCTACGCCCATCCCACGCTGATCTGAACATGCACAATTGATAAACTCGGGTCATCACGGAATAGTTTTGAAATCATGACCAACTCAAACCATGTCAGCGTTTTCCTATCCGAACTGACGGCGAGTGTCGAAATCCTGACGCGAACACTGTCTATCGACACACAAGCGCCTTACTTCGCAATCGGCAAGCGACAGAGACCGATTGAAGGATGCCGACGAAAGAAATATAGAGCTGTTGGGAGTAGAATTTGAGCGTGCAATAATAATAGGCTCACTGGTCAGGGCAGGTGGTATTTGCTGAAGTCATGACTGACTTCTTGAACAAGGAAATGGCTAGGAAAACCAACAAGGAGATTCTGCCGCCAGCCTTGTAATCAGGCATTCCTGTCCACGATTGCCCTTGATAGAATTACAACGACCGCATGACAATTGCAAGTTTTCCAGAAGTTCGGTGCCGGATTCAAGCCGGAGAAAAACCTCTTCGTTGCGGCCTCATATGGCGAACGGGAGCATTTCTTTGGCTTGGGTGCAGAAAGCGGCTGCCAGGATGTAGAGGCAGTTGATGTTTCAACCGGACATGAAAACCTCTTTGCCCGATTCTCGCAACAGCGGTCTGGAGGCAGGGGTGCACTGAGGGGTGCCTTGGGCACGGCCTATGGGATTACTGCCAAGACCGACACGAACCTCATTCCCTTTTTGAAAGCCGGCATTTCGCTCAGTGCCGATCGATTCGCCGGTGGCCATGCCAAAACCACCTTCGGTGAGGTGGATATGGACAGTAGCTCGCGGAATCAACGGGCAGACTTTTCGCTCGACTTCAACCGCAATGACAGCTCCGGCGTATCGCTCCAGGTTGGCGGACAGTGGCTGGGCGATGGCTTTGAAAAGACGGAAGTCAGTGCCGTTTTCGCCGTCCGGTTCTAGTCCTGCCGACTCCGGGAGATGGGTAAAGCGACTGCAGGGAGAGTTCAGTAATTCCATGATTCAGTCTGTTTCATGAACATGACGATAGGCAAGATGCGCCCGCATGTGTGAGACCGGATCATGAACACGAAAGATATCGACCTTGCCAGACAGGGCCAGCGAAATCCCCAATGTTTCAAGATCCCTGTTTTGAACCTGACCACTGAATTCCTTCATGAACGACTTGCGGGAATGTCCAACCAACAGGCGCAAACCGAGATCGCGAATTTGCTGACATGCACCCAGCAGTTCCAGGGATTGCAATGCGTCCTTTCCAAATCCTATGCCGGGATCAATAATGATTCTTTCAAGATCTACATTCTGGCTTGACCAGTAATCCATACGCTTTTCAATCCATGTCATGACTTGGGCAACCGCACTTTCCCCCTTGGCAAGTTTCAATTTCGGATTGACAGGCACAGACAGGCTGTGCATGGCAATAACGTCGCAGCGGTTTTCCCTAGCAATTGCACACATCTCGGGGTTACCCAGACCTTTGACATCATTGATAAAGTCAATACCAAGATCAACCGCTTTGGCGATCGTCTGCCAATGATAACTATCGACAGAAATACGAGGAGCCAATGGATCTCCTTGAGTCTTTTCCCGAAACAATTGCAAAGCCGGTTCCAGTCGTCGCCACTCCTCCTCCGAATCGATTGGCTCAGCATTAGGACGGGTCGATTCAGCACCAAAATCAACAATCTGGATTCCATGTCGAATAAAGCAATCGAGAGTTTCCTCCAAATTGCACAAATCGAATAACTGCCCATCTCCTGAAAATGAATCCGGAGTCAAATTGGCAATGCCCATCCACAAGGGATCACAATTGACAGCCTGGCTCATCTCGAAAATGCTGTCTGCCATTCCGGGCACAGTCATCTCAGGCACTAGATGCAATAACGGAGTCAATACAAAACTTCGTTTGCAAATACCTGGATGAGGAATGCATAGCTCTGGCTCCTGGAAATACTCAAGGTTCCAAATCAGCAGATCGATATCAATTGGTCGGGGAGACCACTTTGGACCGGGCTTACGCCCCATTTCCGATTCAATCCGTTTTACTGTATTGAGGCCTTCATTTGATTGACAATCGCTCTTGCACTCGACCACACAATTCAGATAGGGTCGTATCCAGCCTGGCTCGGCATTGTCACCAAGCATCGCAGGAGTTTCGATTACGGGCGAGATTCGCAAGATATCAAATCCATTCTGCCCCAGTTTGGCAATCGCCTCTCTCAGATTATCCCGGCGCTCGCCCTGATTGGAGCCCAGACCCAGATAAATCATGAAACTAGTGTCTCAGAGTCCGGACCAGATCATCAAGGAACTGACCGCCCTTCTCAATCTGTTCAAGATCGATGTATTCATCAGGCTTATGTGCCTGCTCAATATTGCCAGGCCCGCAAATTACCGTAGGTATCCCAAACTTCTGAAAATGGCCGCCTTCAGTCCCATAACTGACTTTGCCAGCCGGGGTCTTAATATCAAGCACTTCAGAAACCATCTGAATGATCGGTGCATCTTGCGGGGTATTCATGCTGGGAAACTCGGCTAGATTCTGCCACTCGACCCCGGTTTTGGGGTCTGTTGCTTGCATGTTGGGCAGAATATCGGCTTCAATATAAGACTGCACCTCCGCAAACAATTTGTCTGGCTCAACATCAGGTAGAGCCCGGACTTCAAAATCAAACTGACAGTGAGACGGTATGATATTGTTCACGGTACCTCCATGAATAACTCCACAGTGCAACGAGGTATACGGCGGATCAAAAGTCTCATCAAAAGGTCCGCTATCCCTGATGCATTGTTGGATCTGGTCAACTTTTGTGATGATTTTTGCAGCAGCTGCAACGGCATTCACGCCCCGATTGACTAACGATGAGTGAGCAGATTTACCATGCACATGACAACGCTTGAAAAACATTCCCTTATGCGCTCTAACTGGATGCAAATTTGTAGGTTCACCCACTATGCAGGCTTTCGGTTGTATTGCGCGTTGCTTTATTCTATCCAGTAATTTTGGTACTCCTAGACATCCTACTTCTTCGTCATAGGAAAAGGCAAAGTGAACGGGGATGGGTAAATCGGCTTGCAAGATACGCTCCATTCGACTCAAGCATAGGGCGACAAAGCCTTTCATGTCCGTGACGCCTCTCCCATAAAGCTTCGAATCACGGATTTCCGCATGAAATGGATCACTTGACCAGTCCTGGCCATCGACCGGCACCACATCCGTATGCCCGGACAACACAATACCGGGAGCAGTCGAACCGCCAAGCGTCGCAAATAAATTGGCTTTTTTACAGTCGTCGCTATGCGTTAATTCAAAAGGTATGTGATGTGATTCCAATAGAGCAATGATATATTCAATCAGCTCAAGATTTGAATTACGACTGGTGGTATCGAATGCGACTAAATCTTGAAGTAAGGCAAGTGCAGATTTTTCTGTCATGATTTACAATTCATACTTCCCTGCATACATGCATCTGCAGAAGGTGGTAATTATTCGCAATGGTCATTCAAGAATTATACATCTATCCCGTAAAGTCTCTCCGTGGAATCCGAATAGATCAAGCAAATCTGGTGAAAACCGGCTTTGCGTTTGATCGTCGCTGGATGGTTATTGAGCAAAACGGGGAGTTTGTAACCCAACGTTCTTGCCCACAAATGTCTCTTGTCGAAACAAGCATGGAGAACAACCAACTCGTTTTATCAACTTTTGGAATGGGTGATATTCATGTACCCTGCCCAAGCGAAAACGACAAAAAGGTCTCAGTAAAAATCTGGGGCGATAAAGTAAATGCCATTATTCATGACGATGATATCAATTCCTGGTTGAGTGATGCACTCGGCAAAGAGTGTAAACTGGCCTATTTTCCTGATACAGAAACCCGAATCTGCGATCCGCATGTCGCACAACATGGTGACTCGACTCTATTCGCCGATGGCTTTCCGCTATTGTTGACCAATCGGGCTTCACTTGATGATTTAAATGATCGACTAGACCAGCCAGTGGGCATGGAGCGCTTCCGACCCAACATTGTCATTGAGGGTCAGGTCCCGTTTCAAGAAGATGATTGGAAACAGATCGAAATCAACGGCATTCACTTGCGTTTTGCTCAATGTTGTCCACGATGCTCGGTACCAACCGTGAATCCAGAAACGGGGATAATGGATGGTCCTGAACCGATAAGAACGCTTTCCGAATATCGAACTGGTTCCGACGGCGAGATCTACTTTGGAATCAACATGATCCCTGAATCCACCGGCATCATAAGCATTGGTGATGAAATGACCATTATCCATCAATCATGAAGATTGCCAGGACAAGGATAAAACTTCAAATTTGAATTATGAAGATTTTATGCTTGATGGATGAATTGAGGGTTGAATCAGCGACATAAATCCACGGATTTCAGTCTGACCATTTTCGGAATGATACGGATGCATGGCACCAATGAGAATAATCGGCATTCTTGATTTTGTCACGAAGATTTAGCAACCCCTTCTGAAAATATACTATTTGTCCCGACATTTTGGAGTCTGAGCGTATGTCCCCAGAACCAGTCCAGCTTCTCGGGTTTGAAGAACTAGCAAGTTCCATTGGCACTTTACTCCCTTCAAGCCATGACTCGGGGAACGAAGAGCACTTCCTTTAGGGACTTTAACACTCAACGGGTTGAAGTATCTCTGATCAAGGCAAATTGCCGGGCGGGGAAATCCTGATATGGAGGAATCATCAGGAATTGCTGGAAAGAAGCTGTACATTCCGTTGACTGCGAATTCTGGTGTTGCTACATGGTAAAGACGAAGTGATAGGCCTGCTCTGACACATTCTTTGTTTCTCTTCGCATTCCCCAGTAAAGGATTGATGGTTACGGATAGAAATTCATTTGGCACTTTGTTTTCAAGCATTTGAAACGCATCATCCAAATCATAAGCAATATAGTCCTTGACCACAAAAACCGTGTCAAGCACCTACATTTTCTCTTGTTGCAACACCAATGGACTGGCATATTGACATGTCAATATATATTGATTAACATTTCAGATAAATTGTAACCAATACCTTCGGGTAGAAGAGGAAAATTATGCGAAAATCAATCATATCTATAATTTTTAGCGTGCTCTCGCTGGCAATCATTGGCAATGCCGGTGCTCAGAGCCTCGTTCGAATCGCCGAGCCAAACTGGGCCAGCGGTCGGGCCATAGCGGGACTGATCAAGGTCGTAATTGAGGACAAGATCGGCGGTACCGCAGAACTCGTCCCAGGCACCAACGCGGTAATTTTTAAGGCAATGGATCGAGGCAAGGGCGAAATCGACGTTCACCCGGATGTCTGGCTTCCCAATCAGTCGAACTTTACAAATGAGTATGTCGATCAAAACAACACCGTAGCATTGAGCAAGAACAGCTACGATGGAATTGCCGGATTCTGTGTATCCCGTGCATTCAGCGAGAAGCATGGTGTGAAGTCTGTATTCGATCTGGCAACACCCGAGGTAGCGGCCTTGACAGATCGCGATGGTGATGGCATGGGCGAAATATGGGTAGGCGCTCAAGGTTGGGCCTCGACCAAAGCGAATTCTGTAAAAGTACGTGACTACGGCATCACCAATTTCTTTGAACCTATCATTGCTGAAGAGGAAGTAGCCAGTGCTTCGATAAAGGATTCGATCAACAAAGATGAAGGTTACGTGTTTTACTGTTATGCGCCTCATTTCAACTGGTTTATCTTTGATATGGTCATGCTTGAGGAACCGGAATTCGAAGATTCAAAATACAAAATGGTACAACCGGCAGAAGATCCAGACTGGTTTGAGAAATCAAAAATAACCACCGGCGACAAGCCAAAGACAATTCATGTCGGTTATTCGAAATCTCTTGAACAACGCGTACCGACAATCGCCAACTTTCTTTCCAATATAGCGCTGGATACTGAGACGGTTAATGGCTGGACTCACGAAATCGTGGTGTTGAAACGAGACAGTGAAGATGTCGCTCGTGCATGGATAGCTGAAAACTCTGATCGTGTCGATAGTTGGCTTGGCCTATGAAATCTCACTAGCCACAAAATGTTATATTCACTCCGGGTTTTGACCGGAGTTGCAACTGGGCATTTGATTCTGAGATGATTACGAGCATTCGTAACCAATGTCTTCTTGAAATGTGATATGACAATGAGCAGTCTACGAGGCTTGTGGATTGTTGGATAACTCGAAACAGGTCATAGAGGTTTCGGCCTTATGGAAGGTTTTCGGTAAAGCCCAGCATGAAGCACTGAATGCAATTCAGCGCGGAGGACTCGGCAAGGCTGAAGTGCTGGAACAGTTTGATTGCGTGGTTGGTGTTCATGACGTCACCTTCAGCGTTGCGAAAGGAGAAATTTTCTGCGTGATGGGCTTGTCTGGCAGCGGCAAGTCCACGCTTGTTCGTCTCATCAACCGCCTGCTAACACCAAGTGCTGGGAAAGTATACGTCGACAACATGGATGTAACAGAAATGGATGATGCTTCGCTAATGGAATTGCGAAATCGACGGGTCGCAATGATTTTTCAGCATTTTGGCCTGTTGCCACATAGGTCTGTTCGTGACAATGTTGCCATGCCATTGGAGATCAGGGGCGTCAGTGAAAACAAGCGCTGGGAAGTGGCAGATCGGGTGCTCAGGATGGTTCAGCTAGACGACTGGCAGGATCGATTCGCCCATGAATTATCGGGAGGCATGCAACAACGCGTCGGCCTTGCACGAGCCATCGCGGCTGATCCCGATGTCCTGCTTATGGATGAGCCCTTTTCAGCTCTTGACCCTCTGATACGACGTCAGCTCCAGGACGAATTTATGCAGTTATCGGAAGTGATGAAAAAAACCACGATATTTATCACTCATGACTTGGATGAGGCAATACGGATCGGTGACCGAGTTGCAATCATGAAAGACGGTGCAATCGTCCAGATCGGAACACCCGAAGAAATCGTCACAAATCCAGCAGATGACTATGTGAGCGACTTTGTTGCGGGCATCTCTCGCGTAAATCTGATCAAAGCACAATCAATCATGCTTCCCATAGCCGAGTTCGAGCAACGTCACGGGCACTTGCCTCCTGATATTCTGTCCATGGATGAGGAGGCAACCTTGGGTGAACTAATCAAAGCTTCGGTGGATCGTGATGGTCCCATCTTGATCGTTAATTCAGATGATCTACCGGTTGGGGTCATTTCCAAGGACGATCTATTAGGCAGCGTGATGGCCGGGAATACACCCGAATGAGGAACATGAACGACATTGCGGCTGAAAGTGAAGAGAATCGAAATCGCTTGATCAGTCAGTTTGTCGAGACTGGTGTTGATTATTATTCTCGGGAATTCCAAAGAATCGGTGACAGCTCCCGCTTTACCTGGAGTTTCAATGTTGCGGCTGCACTCCTCGGCCCAATTTGGTTCGGTATCCGGAATCTTTGGGCGGCTTTCCTCGCTTTTGTTACGCTTGAAACATTCGCTATCGTTCAAATCGTCCGTGGATTATTTGGAGATCTGGCATCTAGCCATCTTGCACGACTACCGGGTATTGAACAAACGCTTGCGATGCGTTATGAACAACTCGATGAAGCAAGAGCTGCTGGCGATACCGATAAGGTCGAGGCTTTTGAAAATGCCATTGCATCCCTTGAACGGGCGATCGAAAGCATCCGGACTGTGGCACTGGAAGCCGAGGCATCCGCAATCTGGCTGGTCTTAAGCGGTATGCTGATTCTACTGATCGTAAAAGCTCTCCAAGGTGTCGTAGCCAACGTGGTATTGCGTAAGCGCTACACTCGGTGGCGTTCCGATAGAACTTTGAAGTGTGGTATCAATACAGCACAAACCGTTTTCAGCATCGTTTTAATGCTGTTGATTCTAGTCACCTGCATTCTACGATTTGGAGGAACCTCTGAACTCGAATTCTTGGAAAGCTTTCCAACAGAAAGACATATCCAGACCATTGCGGCAGATGCGATCAAAACCGGAATGACAGACATGTCAGTCAGCGCCGAATGGTTTTTTGATGGGGTGGTATTCGGCATCAATACGATTCTAGATGGACTTGAGGTTGTATTCACGCAGACCCCTTGGCCAGTAATGTGTGCAATCATCATTTTGCTAACTGGCCTATCAGCAGGGTGGCGCACAGCTATATTTTCAGCCGCAGCTTTAGCCTATCTTGGTTATCTCGGGTTCTGGGACAAGTCAATGAAAACACTCGCATTGCTGGGTACTGCAGCGGGCATCAGCATCTCGCTGGGAATTCCGCTTGGCGTTCTCTGTGCGCGCAAGCCTCGACTGTACATGTTTGTCCGACCGGTCCTCGATTTCATGCAGACCATGCCGGCATTCGTGTACCTCATTCCTGTCATCGCATTTTTTGGCACCGGAAAGCCTGCGGCGATCGTCGCAACGATGATCTTTGGCGGATCACCGGTTGTCCGCCTAACTGTTCTGGGCTTACGAGGTGTACCGGAGTCCGTGCGTGAGGCTGCGATGGCATTTGGCGCCTCACGCAAGTACCTGCTGTGGAAGGTGGATCTCCCACTAGCTATGCCTTCGATAATGGCCGGGATCAACCAGACAATCTTATTGAGCCTGGCCATGGTGGTCATCGCTTCACTCATCGGTGCCAAGGGCCTAGGCGAGGATGTTTTGGAAGCTCTTCAGTATGCATCAGAGGGACAGGGTATTCTCGCCGGATTTGCTATCCTGTTTTGCGCCATGATCTTGGATCGAATAATCCAAGGGAAACGCCGGTAGCTTATCGATTCAGAAAATGAACGCCTTGGTTTTTACCGGTGGTCCAGTCATCAGCATGGATCCAACCTGCCCCAGACCGGAAGCGGTCGGCTTGCGTGATGGGAGAATCGCTTCGATTGGACTGCTGTCTGATGTCCAAAAAGCAGTTGGCTCACAATCGCGAATCATCGATTTGCAAGGGAGCACGCTACTTCCCGGATTCATTGATGCTCACTCACACATCCTCTGGGCGGCAAAAACTCGAGGTGCGCCGGTTGTGGACATTCGCGCTGAAATTGTCCCAACTTTTAGCGCTGCCATTGGAAAGATTCGACGACGTGTGGCTGTAGCTAGACCGGGAGAATTCTTGCTATTTTTTGGCCTTGATGCACAACTTCATTTGGACATGGTCGAACCTACCCTTGCCTCGCTTGACGAAATCGCCCCGCAAAACCCGATTGGAATACAGACCTCGAATTGCCATGCACTATACATGAATTCCCTTGCATTAGAGGCCTGCGGAATTCACGCGTCGACCAAGACACCCGTTGGTAGTGTAATTGACCGCGACGAAAACGGAAATCCTACAGGCAGAGTTGCAGAAGCCATCACTTGGACTGTACTGGATCGGTTTTACGAATCTTGGTGCAAATCCAGACTCGATACGCAATTCGAAGCCATGATCGAGCAATTCATCACCAACGGCATCACTACCGTTACCGAACATTTGTATTTGCCTTACTACAAGTCCTACTACCAATGGGCGCTGGAGCGCGATCTTCCAATGCCTAGAGTGGCGGCCTACCAGCAAGCTGTGACCGCAGACATGAAAGTTGAAAACCTCAAGGTTGGTGATGACAGGCTGTGGATGGCTGGTGTCAAGATTCATGCAGATGGGTCTCCTTTTATCGGAAATATATGGATTTCGAAACCCTATCTAGAGACCGAAATTACTCTTGAAAAGATGAACTTACGGCCTGGACATGTGGGAGGAACCAACTATCCTCATGAATATTTCAAGCAAATGGTCCGTACCTACTTCAACCAAGGCTGGCAGATGTCGATCCATACACAGGGAGACCGTACCATCGACATGGTCCTTGACGTGCTGGATGAAATCTTGGCTTCATCCCCTCGATCAGACCACCGTTTTCGTCTCGAACACTGTGCACTGATGCGTCCAGATCAAATTGAAAGGGCACGTGAACTTGAGGTTTTATGCAGCTTCTTCATCAATCACATCACCTACTGGGGGGTACCTATTGAAGATGCGCTCTTTGGTCCTGAACGCGCGGCTCACTATATGCCAGCCGGAACAGCAGTTCGTAGCGGAATGCAAATCAGCCTGCATGCCGACACTCCAATGACTGATCCATCATGTCTGGCTTTAATGTCAGCAGCAACGTTACGTCAAGCAGCGGACGGACGATGTCTCGGACCGGCCGAACGGATCGATAGCGAATCAGCCCTGAAGTCGGTCACCATCGATGCCGCATTCCATATCGGGATGGAAAACCAACTTGGCTCACTCACACCCGGCAAGCATGCAGACATGGTAATCCTTGACCGCAACCCTCTTGAAGTACCGCATGAAGAGTTAGAAGACATCGTAGTTCAGTCCACCTATCTGGCCGGTTCATGCGTATTTGAGCAATGAATATCTTGCTGGAACGTGTACCGATCACCACTGTCAGCGGTTTCCTCGGGGCTGGCAAGACCACACTGGTCAACCATCTTCTCAGACAAGCGAAAGGGGAGCGCATTGTGGTCTTTGTCAATGACTTCGGAGCCATTGATATCGATAGTCACTTGATTGAAACCGTTGAAGAAAATCGAATATCGCTCAAGAACGGTTGCGTATGTTGCACGCTCAATGATGATCTCGTTGCAGGAATTGCACAATTCGCAAAGGCGGAGAAGCCACCTGATGCGATTGTGATTGAAGCAAGTGGAGTGTCGGATCCAAGATCCTTGGATACATCATTATCGATGCTGGAAAATGCTGGACTAGCACGCGTAGACGTACGCTTGCATGTAATCGATGCCAATCTGTACCACGCTTTGCAATATGCAGACCAAGAGTTACTCCTGGACCATGTAGCAGTGAGCGACCTTGTTCTGGTCAACAAAATCGATATAACCACAAATCTCGACCAACAGACCCTGTTACGAGACTTAGACGAGGCGGCCCCATTTACTGCCCAGTTAAAAACCTTCAAATGTGAAGTCGACCCATCGATACTTACAGGCCCATCGCTGTCCAGCCGTTCCGGGATGAAGCAACAAGATTCCAGGCCTTCGAAAAACCTCACTCACCGATATGAATCCTGGTCTATTGAAACAACCGATCATTTCTGCAGAGAGAAGTTTTTTGACATGCTGATTGAACTACCGAAGTATTGTCTAAGAGCCAAAGGATTCGTCCGATTTTCTATCAGTCCAAACAAGATGCACTTGTTCAACCTAGTTGGTACCCGTGCAGATGTTGAAGCCTGCAACAAAGCACCACAAAGAAATCTCTCCCAAATGGTTTTCATTGGCCCCATGGAGAAATTTGACTCAAATCAGGTTGAACTACTGATACGGAGTGCAATAACGCGAGATAGATCATCAAAGCGATGACAACAGTTCACCCAGTCACCCACATATTTCATGATGGATTATGCTGCAGATACAAAATACTATTCCAGATCCAGCAGAATGGAAATAACAATGCCCGCTAACAAGAAAAGCGAATCCAGTAATTTGATGAATATCGCTTATATTCGGTTAGAAAGAATGATTGTCAACGGTGATCTTCGGCCCGGACAGTGGGTTTCAGAGACATATCTTATGGAAATGAGTGGTCTTAGCAGAGCACCCGTTAGGGCAGCCATTCAGCGCTTGGCGGATCAACAACTCATAGAAGTGTTTCCACGTCGCGGAGCACAAATTTGCCCAATCGACTACACGCTTCAATTTCGCGCTCTGGAACTCAGACGCGTGGTAGAGCGATTGATAGCCTCATCGGCGGCCGAACGGGCGAATACAAGCCAACGTCAGGAATTATCCGGTCTCGCGGCAGGGTTCAGACAAGCTGCAATCACACAAGACCAGATAACCATGACAGAGCTCGACTCTAGGGCGTTTACCCTCATTCTAGCCGCAGCAGATAACCCATACGCTTCTAGCGCCATGAAATCGGTCAAGGGACTCGCTCGACGCTTTTGGGTATTACACCAAGAGGAGTTTGGTAACCGAGCTCGCATGGCAAATTGTCATGCGAATATTACCGAAGCAATCTCCAATGGAAATGCAGTACAGGCATCAGCCTATGTCGATGGCTTGATCGACTACATTGAAGCTTTCACATTGAAAGTGATCGGATTTGGCTCAGATCTGAGTCGCAATACACAATCTTTGGCGTGATGACTGATCACCATCTGCCCATGCTAAGCCGTTATTTCGTTTTCTCGAATAACCAATTTAATCTCCTCAACTGATCTGGACCATTCCTTGCACTCGCGATTCTTAATTCGATGCAGCTGATTTTCATTGGGTGTTGACTACAAGTCAGACTTATACCATTTTTCCATTTAATATGCTCTTGAAAGTGTATTAATCAGTTTAATTGCTTTTCAAGAGCATATTTTCTTGGTCCAAATCGGTCATCAATAGTACAATGAGGAACAGATCAGCCTGTACTTGCAATATGACCGCCAGAAATCTGTTGACCTCTTCTCCCCCCTATGCTGTTGAGCAAGCTCTGGATCAGCTCGGTTCCAATCTTCGCATGGCAAGATTGAGAAGAAATCTCACGATAGAGGATGTAGCCCAGAAAATTGGTACGGGGCCTCGTTCGGTCTCCAATGCAGAGCAGGGCAAGCCTTCGACTGGAATCGCCGTGTATGTTGCATTGTTATGGGCTTATGACTTGCTTGAGCCATTCGAAAACATCGCAGAACCGACACTCGATATAGAAGGACAGTCTTTATCGCCGATGCGACAGAGAGCGCGTACACACTTTACGAAAACCATGGACGATAAATTTCGGTTTGATCAATGAAGCGGGAGTGCTACGTGTACATTACCCTGCCCGGAGAGTCTGAATTTACAACGGCGGGTAAATTTGAACTGATCCTGGATCGAAACAGGATTCCGGTAGGACAATTCGTCTATGCACAAAATTTTCTTGAACGAAAGAATGCTGTTGCTATTGATCCAATTGAACTCAAACTGACGCATCAAATATGTGAGACAAGACGACTTGAGGGAATATTCGGGGCTTTTCGCGATGCAAGCCCAGATTACTGGGGTCGGAGGGTGATCGAAAAACACTCAAACAAAGCTAATTTAAGTGAATTTGACTATCTTCTTTATTCGCCGGAAGAAAGAGCAGGGGCCTTGAGCTTTGGGCTGAACCAGAAACCGCTAGTACCAAAGCGCGAGTTTTTACATGCTCTACACTTGACTGAACTGCAACAAATAGCAGATCTAATCGTTGCGGATTCAGAATTACCAGCAACTGAAAACGTAACGCAAGTAAAGGAACTACTGCTAGCAGGAACTTCCATGGGAGGCGCACGTCCCAAGGCAGTCATAGAGGATAACGATTGCCTCTGGATTGCAAAATTCAATCGTTTGGATGATCACTGGAATCATGCACGTATCGAACACTCAATGTTAAAACTTGCCCAGGAATGTGGTATCCAGTCCGCCGAAAGCCGCATTGCAAAGGCAGGCAATCAAGATGTACTTCTCGTCAAGCGATTTGATCGTGTCAAAATTGCCACAGGCTACCGCCGTGCACGTTTGTTGAGTGCTCTGACAATATTACGTTCGGAAGAATCGTATGCAACACGCGATAAATGGTCCTACATTTTACTGGTTGAGGAATTACGTCGAATCTCCTCAAAGCCATTACAGGATGCACGTGAATTGTTTCGGCGCATGTGCTTCAATGCATTGATCTCAAATACGGATGATCACCCGCGAAATCATGCCATTTTGGCACTGGATTCGAACTGGTGCCTGTCTCCAGCCTATGACTTGATTCCATCAACGCCAGTTGGAGTCGAGCGACGCGATCTTGCTCTTGTTTGTGGCGATATGGGCCGCTACGCCAGCTGCAAAAATCTGTTGTCTCAACACCAGCGATTTTTGTTGAAACGAGAAGAAGCAGAAACCACAATCCAGAATATGGAAAGAACCGTACGCAATCGCTGGTACAAAATTGCGAGGGCACAAGGTGTAACCGAAAAAGATTGCGAACGAATTTCAGGGGCATTTGTTTATCCTGGATTTCAGTCAGAATACAACTAGAAGATCAGCGCTTCCAGCACTCACTATTGATACCTACCCGATTGATGCCTATCAAGCAAGCAACCCAGTCCAATAGACTGCAACTGATTATCTCATGACGTTTCTGGCCTGATTGGTACTGAATGACCCTGAAATGACAATTCCTCAGGCATGCCACGAGAATGGACCGAGATCCCGAGGTTTGGAGGAATGATTGAAACTTGATTGTAAATTCGAGGGAATATCTGTATATAATACCTCGTTATCGAAAACCTACCAAGCATATATCAACTGGAATTTTATGGCAAAAGAGGAAAGTATAGAAATGGAGGGCACAATCATTGAGGCTCTACCAAATACCCAGTTTCGAGTCGAACTTGAAAACGGGCACGAAGTAATTGCTCACATCTCCGGCAAGATGCGAAAACACTACATTCGCATTCTGCGAGGCGACACTGTCACCGTACAGTTAACCCCTTATGACTTGTCTAAAGGACGTATCACTTTCCGCTCGCGCTGACCCTCAAGCGCCATATGTACGTTGCAACGGTCATCCCGGCAGTTGTCCAACCCAACCCTCCTGAGATCAGGATTACTTTTGCCCAATAATTCAAGGCAAAAGGTTGAATCCGAAAATCGCTACTATACAAACTAGCTAGTCGATTGACCGGCTCTCCGAACACATTCAGACAGATAATGACTAAAATCAATGCGATCAAGGCTCCCGCAATCCCAATTATCAAACCATAGTACAGGAATGGCCTGGCGATAAAGAAGGGTGTCGCTCCTAGTTGATCGAGAAGTTGAACCTCTTCACTCCGACTATGGACGACTGTGCGTACCGTATTGCCTGCGATTAGTAAAACGCCAAGCCCCATAATGCTACCAACCACAAGAGAAATGTTCTGAAACAAGGAAGCGATGGCCTCAAATCGCTCTTTCCATACTCGATCATAAGTAACGCTAGCCACTAGTTGTATTCTCTCCAGGCTTTCGATTAGTAACTCCATGTCTTCTACGCTTACATCTTCAGCCGTACTGACCTGGAGAATTTCTGGTAAAGGATTGTTTGGCAACCTGTCCAATATGCCGGATAGCCCGGATTCCCGTTTAAATTCGGCAAACGCTTGTTCACTCGGTACATGTTGGACATCCTCAATTGTGGGCAAAGTCAATAAATCCAGCATCAGCTTCCTTATCTCTTGCTCTGAATCGTTTTGCTGATTTGCTATATCTGCTGATGGCAACAAAAAAATGGTGATGGTATTCGCGTACTGATAATTTTCAGCAACTCGGTTCATGGATTCTGTGAGCTTATACAGAAGTAGCGGCATTGATATTGACAAGCCCAGAATCAAAATGGTTAGACCAGAAGTAAATGGCACTCTAGCAAATCGACCAAGTGCATCCTCCACAGCGGCCCGATGTATATGGACCAGATTTCTCACGAATTTTCATCCTCGACAAGTTGTCCGTGATCTAGCATCAAGCATCCAGCCGCAGGATTATTCAGGTGCCGATAATCGTGCGTGGCAATCACAACAGTCGTTTCATGTTCCTGAAGCCGAAAAAACAATTCCATCACTTCATCTGCCAAATCAGGATCAAGATTTCCTGTCGGTTCATCAGCCAGGATCAAGTCAGGTCGGGCTACCATTGCTCTGGCAATTCCTACCCGTTGCTGTTCACCAACCGACAGCATGTCCGGATACGATTCCGCCAAGTGTTCCAAACTGACAAGATCCAACGCTGCACGAACCCGGTTTCGGCATTTCCGTTCGACTTCAGACATGCCGGCAACAATCAACGGCAAAGCAACATTTCGCTCGACAGTTTGATCAGCTAGCAGTTTATGTTCCTGAAAGACAAAACCGACATTCCGCCGATACTTTGAAACACGTCTACCTCGGAACTTCGCTAGATCCTGATTGTTTACAAAAACCTGACCACTAGTCGCAGTTTCATTTAGCGCAATCAGCTTGAGCATGGTGGTTTTTCCTGCTCCTGAGTGACCGGTGATAAATGTGATAGACCCCTCTGGTATATACAACGACAGGTTCTTTAATGCACGCAATCCATTGCGATATTTTTTACTGACATTTTGAAATATGATCATGCTGGGATTATGTTTGTGCAGATTCAGTAACGTCCATGTCTGGAATCAAGGCTGTAGCGAACTCTTGTGCCGAGAATTCACTCAAGTCATCAACTCGCTCACCTACTCCGACAAATTTGACAGGCAATTTGAACTGGTTGACCAACGCCACTAGCACCCCACCCTTTGCAGTACCATCTAATTTCGTGACACATATGCCTGTAAGTGGCAAGATTTTCTGAAAGTTTTCAACCTGGGACAGTACATTCTGACCATTTGTAGCGTCAACAGTAATCAAAATCTGATGGGGTGCAGAATCATCAATTTTACCGATCACTCTTTTCATTTTTTGCAATTGATCCATCAAATCACCATGCGTATGTTGGCGTCCGGCCGAATCAATCAGGAGGTAATCGATGTTTCTTGCATATGCGGAATTCATAGCGTCATAGGCAACTGCTGCTGCATCTGCGCCAAGTGATTGTGCAACTACAGGTACCCCTAGTCGTTGTCCCCAAGTCTGAAGCTGTTCGATGGCTGCAGCTCGGAATGTATCGCCAGCAGCCATGATTACCGAACAACCATTTGATTGATAGTAATTCGCTAGTTTTGCTAATGTAGTCGTTTTGCCAACGCCATTCACACCGACCATGAGAATCACCTGAGGTTTCGAGGTGTCAGACTGATCCATGATATCGTTCGGGTTTGACAAAATATCCATCAATGCAGACTGCAGAAGAGCACTCA
This sequence comes from Candidatus Poriferihabitans sp., assembly GCA_965220975.1. Classification (GTDB taxonomy): domain Bacteria; phylum Pseudomonadota; class Gammaproteobacteria; order Arenicellales; family Poriferihabitantaceae; genus Poriferihabitans. The sequence continues at coordinate 2,030,135 of OZ244855.1, forward strand.
ATCCACCGATACTGTCAATCTTTTCTCGTTTTGCTGTTGTCTTTAGATTTTTGACGATCTCTTGAGCAGTATGCACCCCAAAATCTGCCATAATCAGGTGATCTTCCAGTTCTTCGAAAACCGTTTCGTTGAGCGGCCCGGTTCTCGTGAACAATCCGCCCAAACTGTTGGACAGAGACTCGCGTGTCTTTGCCAGAAAACCGAATATTCCTTTTTTTTCTTGCATAATTACAGTTCAAGATCGCAATCTAATGAATAAGCGAGCCAGCAGACTCTTTCATTCTATATGGTACCATCTGTCCGAGTATTCCATATTTCATGATGCAGAAACCTTTGTGTGAAGGATAGAGGCAAAGTTCGAATTATCGGAGGGAAATGGAAGCGGCGTAGTTTGCATTTTCCATCCCTGCCGAACCTTCGGCCAACACCGGATGCCAGCCGTGAGACCCTGTTCAACTGGCTCAGCCCCAAAATCGCAGCAAGTCATTGTCTGGATTTATTTGCTGGAAGTGGTTCGCTGGGTTTTGAGGCGGCTTCACGTGGTGCTTCTCGAGTTGATCTGGTGGAAAATAACCCGGCCGTAGTACGCGCAATCATGAAAAACAATCAGGCTATTCAAACTGGTCAGACGGTATTTGTTCATCATCAAGATGCCATACGCTATCTGGAACAGACCAAGATACAGTATGATATTGTATTCCTTGATCCACCATTCAAGAAAAATATACTACCGTTGACATTTGCGACACTGATAAGACAGAAACGCCTCCGTGAATCGGCTCTTATATATGTGGAATATCAATCGGACCAATCCCCCCTGACTTTACCTCAGGGCTGGACAATCATGCATCACATGCATAGAGGAAATTCAACTTCAATTTTGCTTAATGATCATTCACTAACCCAATGAGTAGAACTGCTATCTATCCTGGAACTTTCGATCCATTGACGAACGGACATAGTGAAGTCATTTTCCGTGCCTGTAAAATGTTTGATCGGGTAATTGTCGCAATTGCCGATAATCCCGAAAAATCCCCCCTATTTTCTCTGGATGAAAGAGTGAATCTGGTTAAACAGGTAGTTGGAGACCTAGATGGCATAGATATTCATGGTTTTTCCGGATTATTGATCGATTTCGCGCAAGAATGCCAGGCCCAGATCATTATCCGAGGGCTAAGAGCGGTATCCGACTTCGAATATGAGTTTCAACTGGCCTCCATGAATCGAAAACTCGAAAAATCAATCGAAACCGTGTTTTTAACTCCATCTGAACAAAACACTTTCGTTTCAGCCAGTCTAGTCAAGGAAATCGCCAAATACGGTGGAGATATCAGTTCGTTTGTCCATTCTGTCGTGCACAATGCCGTAATTAACAAATTCTCTTGAATCTTCCAGATGGCCCTGTTTATCACTGACGACTGCATCAATTGTGATGTATGCGAACCTGAATGCCCTAATCAGGCAATCTATCAGGGTGAGTTGATCTATGAGATTGACTGGAAACTTTGCACAGAGTGTGTCGGCCATGCCGAAAATAGCCTTTGTGTTGAGATTTGCCCTGTTGATTGCATCTTGCCTGATCCGTCTCATAATGAAACAAAGGACGAGTTGTTTTTAAAGTACCAGCAACTGGTGAAGAAGACGGATCCAGAGAGTTCATGACTCTCTCTGAGTTTGCAAAAAAACTGGCCGCTCTCGGCTTGCAAAATCGACATCGTTATGCAGTACATATCAGTGGTGATTTCGAGGCCGGCCTGAAAGGTGCCTTTGAATTATGTTCAGGAATCCGGGGTAGTCATCACATACTGTACGGCAACTCCAAGCCTGCTTCCGGAAATTTCGACTTCATCTGTCTCAATAACAAGAAATCCGCTCGTCAATATCTGGGAAATGAACTGGATAGCGTGGTCATTGATGGCCATGAGGTCATGGATCCAGATGCGATCGGAATTCTATCTGGATGCATTCGTTCTGGAGGATTCATGATTTTTCTGACCCCTCCTTTATCGGTATGGTCGAGTTATGCTGACGCATCACTACCGCTACCAAAGGACAAGCCATTGGCTTATTTGTATCGGATCGCAGGAATTTTGCAGGGTTGTAAACAACTGATCAGGGTTTCGACGGAGAACCTGGTTCAAGCAGATTTGCCAAAAGCACTGTCATCTTCAGCATCGACAGTTGACTATAGCGAGCAAAGAGTAGCTATTGATGCCGTGAAAGCGATCAATAGCCAGACTGGACCGATCGTTCTTGAGTCAGATCGGGGACGAGGAAAATCTGCCGCATTCGGTATTGCCGCTCGGGAATTAGTCCATGAAAAAGGCTATCAGATTGGTGTAACTGGTCATGGGCGTCGTTCAGCTGAGACATTGCTGATTCATGCTACAAAGGACTTGGGTGCGGCTGGAGAAAAAATTCGTTACTTCTCTCCCGATCAGTTACTGGAAAACCGACATGACATTGACCTTCTCCTAGTTGATGAAGCGGCAACCCTGCCTCTTTCCATATTGAAGAGACTGTTCATGATGTATCCGAGAATTGCTTTTGCCAGCACGATACACGGCTATGAAGGGACCGGAAAAGGATTTTCTGTCCGGTTTCACGAAATCCTCAGTCAGCATAAACCAACCTGGCAGTTAATTGAACTCGAACAACCCATTCGATGGGGTCGGGGCGATCCGCTGGAAGCATTGATAAACCGAATGTTACTGCTTGACGCCGAACCGGCCTCTTGTTTTGAGCATGAGTCAAATTCAGCCACAACATTCATTGAATATGTAGCCATGCGCTTGGTTGAGGACGAAGATAAACTTCGCAGTCTGTATGCAATCTTGGCCCGAGCCCATTATCGAACTACGCCATCAGACCTGATGCGAATTCTGGATTCGGAAAACATGCACGTATATGGACTCGAAGATCAAAACGGAAATATTCTTTCTGTCGCCCTGATCACAATCGAAGGTCAACTGCCGCAAGAGCTGGTGGAGCAAATCACTGTTAACCAACGCAGACCGAAAAATCACTTGTTGCCCGTGGCATTGTGTACACAACTTGGCTTCTGTGAGGCGTTGACTATGCGCGTGGCTCGTATAATTCGAATTGCGGTCAATCCGAATGTCGCTGGAAGATCTTACGGAAAACAGCTCTTGTCAGAGATCATCAGCCATTTTGATGCGAGTTTTGATCTAATCGGTGCCTCGTTTGGACTTGATAGTCTGTTACATGAGTTTTGGGTGAATTCCGGGTTTTCACTGGTACGAATTGGTGTTCGAAAAAATCGCAGTACAGGCAATCATTCGGGACTTGTCATTCGTGGCTTGAGTGATCAAGGAAACAAACTGGCAAGAGATGCCGAAAACCGGTTTTTCCGTAATCTGCCTTCGCAAATCCCTCTGTATTTTCCGGATATGGATCGCGAGTTACTTGATCTTGTTTTTGAGAGCATTCCCTGTACATCGCTGTCAGATTCACTGACTTCCCAGGATTATGCAGATTTGCGCTTGTTTGCGGCGGGTCATTGCAATCCTGATCGGGTTTCAGCGGCCCTTGACCTATTTGCAAATAATATCCTCGCATCAGAAATGTCTGGTCTCAAAAAAGCTGATCGGGAGTTGATTCGTCATCGTCTGGTCCTTCATCGCCCATGGTCAGCTATTTTTCAGCCATCTCTCTCAAGCGAACCGGTCAGCAGGCGTGAGGGCTTGATGCACTTGAGGCGGATTGTCTCAAACCATCTTGATGATTTGGAAATTAACGTTTGAAGTGCTCGCAAAATACTCCCGGACAGGAGAGTCGAGATTGGGATACCATAACTGCTGAACTCATTTCAAGTTGTTCCATAGCGGTAGATGGGAGTATTTTTCTTACCTGCTCAAGGCATTCTGATTCCGTAGGGGAAATCCTATCCATGATTTCTTGAATAATGAAATGCTGACTCTTGATTCACCTGAATCTGTCCTGTCTGGGCTATCGATTCTGGTGAATCAAGATAGTAGCCAGCATCTGTGATTACAGCAACATTCCGTAGTCCTTTTTTTTCAATATCGGATAGTAGAATCCCTTTCGCTAACCTGTTTTGCAGGTTCGCCTGGTTTGAGTAATTTCCCTAATCCTTAAATAGAAATTGCTTTATTTGGCACGAGGCATTATGGACTATGGATTTTGGGATGGAATCAGAATCATCCATTGGGTGAAAAGCCAACCCGTTCGAAAACCACACCACACAAGGCGTTGGAAGTACTTTCAAATTTTCTATTTAAGGATTAGGGTAATTTACATTACCTTGCGGATTTTGGGTTTTCTCCGGATGCGGCCGACAGATAAATATTCAGGGATCTATCTACTGCCTTGGCAATAATTTTCAAGTAGTCTTCTTTTGAGCCTTCAATGGCTGCTTTTTCCAGTGACTGGATGTAGGCCAGACGATCACGGTTACGGATGATGGCCGCAGGATATCCCGACAGCAACAGAATCATGTTCATCAAGAGTCTAGCACAACGTCCGTTACCATCGGCAACCGGATGAATGGTTACCAACCGATAATGCGCCTCTGCGGCGAATTCAACAGGATGGAATTCCTGATCGCTTGCCAGCCATTCGGCAAACTGGCGCATAAGGTCAGGAACCTTGACCGGATTCGGCAACACAACAGTCGAGCCGGAAATTCGGACCGGTACGGAACGATAATGTCCGGCATTGGCATCGTCAATTCCTTTCAGGATTAACGCATGAATATGCAAAATGTCATTCTCGCCAATATGATCGGAATTGTCATTGACCTGCTCCTTGATCCAGTCAAGCGCCTGTGCATGGTTAGTCACCTCCAGATGTTCCCGGAGTAATTTCCCTCCGACCGTAATCCCCTTTTCAAGGACTAATGCCGTTTCCTGGCGATTCAGCGTATTTCCCTCAATCGCATTGCTGGTATAGGTGAGCTCAACCCGAAACCAGTCATCCAGATTTCGAACAAGAACATCCGGCAAGGGACGTAAAGCATCCAGTGCCTGCTTTTTGTCTGTTAATCGATCAAATTTCATGCATGAACCATAATTTATACCATCATGGTTTACAAGTAGGATTTAAACAGGTATCGATGATTCTCCATACTCGGCTTTTCTTGTTGTTCTGTTGGCAGAATCCGCTAAGACACAGAGACAGGGTCATGCCAAATTGACAACAAGTCAAGAAATGCAGGGCTGTGACTCCATTTTCAGCGTTGCGCCAGTCGTCATGCTCTTGAAGACGATACCCTTTATCTACCGGACAGCCTAATTTGAAGTTCAAGGTACCAGTATGTTCTGGAGCGTGGCCAGGAACTGCCGGTTTTCCTCGGGTGTACCAACTGTTACACGCAAACATTGATCTAACTGATCATCAGTACCATGCAGGTTCTTGATCAGCACACCATGATTCAGGAGTTCACGATAAACTCTATCAGCGTCCGAGACACGAAACAGATGGAAATTCGCCGCACTCGGAAACACCGTAACTCCATCGATGGTCTGAAGGGCTTCAAACTGTTTCTTTCTTTCCTGGATGATCGAGTCAGCCTGTTCCTTCAACAAGTCAGCATTATCTAAAATCAATGATGCACTCAGTTGTGTTAGTGAATTGATGTTGTATGGAAAACGAACTTTGCTGATTTCCTTTCCCCATTCATTATTCGCTATGGCCAGACCCAGCCTGAGGCCTGCCAATCCCGTCTTGCTCAGAGTGCGAATAACGACAAGATTGGGACGGTTTGGAACCTCGCTCAAATAGGAACTGTTACTGAAGGCATGATAGGCTTCATCAATCACTACCAGCCCATTTGCAACCTCCAGAATCTCCTCAATTACGTTGGTATCGAATAAATTTCCGGTTGGATTGTTTGGATAGGCGATAAATATGCAAGCTGGGTTGTACTGCCGGATCGCGCGAATCATCTCCTCGCCATGCAAGGAAAAGTCTTTTGCCAATGGCACGCCGATGAAACGGGTAGAGGTGCACAAGCAAATTTGCTGATACATTGAAAATGAAGGCGATGGTGCAATGATTGTCCGACCCCGACCGCCTAGCAGCATGATCAGCATCTGGAGCAATTCATCCGACCCGTTACCCAACACCATTGAGCATGCTTCAGGCAAGCCAACATGCCTGATCAAGCTTTCCTTGAGTTCCCGACAGTCAGCATCCGGATAGCGGTTTACAGAAACCTGATTGAGCGCCCCTCTCCATTTATTCGTTAATGATTCTGGAAGCGAAAACGGATTCTCCATGGCATCAAGCTTGACCAGTCCTGCCGAATCAGACACCCGGTATTCAGACATCGATCGAATCTGATCTGGAACCCATCGCTGTACATGCTGTTTCGCCATGTGATGAACAGATGGAGCAGGATTCTTTGCGGAATCCGCTCGGTACTCAGCAGAGCGCTCATGGGCCGTCAGGCCTTCACTGTGAGCGAGGGCTGCCGCAATTCGTGAGAGTTTTCTGGCTCCGTCCGGTGAAAGATTGACAATGCTGCTCCGCTTCTGGAAATCATAAACCCCTAGCGGGGAACTGAATCTGGCAGTTCCAGATGTCGGCAAGACATGATTTGGACCCGCACAGTAATCACCCAACACTTCGGCACTGTTTTTTCCGACGAAAATAGCTCCGGCATGGCGTATTTTCGATACTACCTCCTGTGGATTCGAAACCATTAATTCAAGGTGCTCAGGAGCAATATGGTTGGCAACTTCGACTGCCTCAGTAAGGTTTTCAACCAGAATCAAGGCTCCATTTGCGGTGAGGGAAGCCTCAATGATGTTGCGACGTTCCAAACCGGGAAGCAACTTGTCAATAGCAACATTAATTGCTTCACGGAGTTTCGGGTCGGTCACAATAGCAATGGATTGTGCCATCTCATCGTGTTCGGCCTGGGCAAACATATCCATCGCCACCCACTCTGGATCTGCGGAGGAATCCGCGATGACGAGCACTTCAGACGGACCCGCTATCATATCAATTCCCACCTTCCCAAACACCTGTTTCTTGGCGGTTGCTACATAGGCATTCCCCGGACCTACTATCTTGTCGACCGCTGGAATGCTTTCTGTCCCATAAGCCAGCGCAGCGACCGCTTGGGCACCTCCAACCGTGAAGATGCGATCTACCCCAGCAATCTGGGCAGCGGCTATGACCGCAGGGTTGACCTCGCCTTTCGGCATAGGCACAACCATTATGATCTCGGAGACTCCCGCCACTCTTGCAGGAATTGTGGTCATTAGAACTGAAGATGGATATGCGGCAGTACCACCCGGCACATATACACCGACTCGATCAATCGCAGAAATGGACTGTCCCAGCTGTGTGCCGTCTTCATCCATGCATTCCCAGGATGCCAACCGTTCCTTCTCGTGAAACCAGCGTATTCTTTCAGCAGCCACGTTGAGTGCCTGCTTCAACTCGAGATCAATTTGCCGAGCGATGCTGTCAATTTGAAGATCAGATAATTCCAGATCCCCGACATCCATTGTCCGGCTATCAAATTTTCGGGTGAAGTCGAGCAGGGCCTGATCACCTTGAGAACGAACTTTGGCGATAATGGATTGAACGACCTCGTCTACATTTTCAGCTTCCTGTTTCCCTCTGTTAAGAAGTTCATCCAGATTTACGTAGAAGTCGCGTTGGTGGTAATTCAGACCGACTAACATTTTTCAAGACTCAAAATTCTTTTGCTTAAACCACGTTTACTCATATGAACCTATACAACTTGATTGCAGGTTCATGACCGAAAGTACTTGTTGCGACTTGGGATGGAACGGGGGTAACAATAGCACTTGATCCTGCCAATACCGATATCCTTTTCATCGCCATTTTGGCAAATGTCGCACCCTTGCTCATGTCTACCACTATGAACGGTCATGATTCGAGCCAGATTAGCTATAGATCCTGGCCAATCGCTCCGCCTCCTGGCGGAAATTTTGCCGCAAACCCTCCGGTTCAAGCACCTCGACCTTGCTCCCGAACCCTTGAAGCCACCAACGAAGTTCTTCCGTATCTTCCACCTTTGCCTCAACCAGAACCTGTCCGTCCTCCCGAACCACTGCATGATGATCATCCGAAAGGCGATTTTCAGTAAGATGAATTCCAGCCTCCTGGGCAAACACTGCCTTCATTGCAATCTTTCCCGCCCCCGAAGGATAGGAAAATGCATCTCCGTTCAGATATTCCTTCAGATTGAAACCATCCGGCACCCTCGATGCCTGAAATAGTTCTTCGGCTGTTTCCATTCGGTGCAAGGCATAATGTCGGACATCGGCATAGTCCCAGGCAGTGGCAACGATATAAGTTAGCCCTCCACGCACCACCATGCCCAGCGGATGCAACTCCATCTCCTGCGATAGTTCCTCCCCCCGACTTCGGTAAACGACATGAAGACGCTTCTGCCGAATCAGGGCCCCGCAGACCGCCTCCCGAATTTCGTCTGGAACCAGCGGAGGCTCCAGGATTGGACCGCGATGAATCAGGGCCACCCGCTCCGTCCACACTCCGAGGTCTGTACCTCGTAGTATATCCTCTGCCTTTCTGAAATAGGGCCCGAGAACACGTAGACTCTCTGGAGGAAAAGCCTGACGAAGATGCTCTTCCACCAGTCGCAACATGAAAGCTGCTGACTGACTCATGCCCGGAACCTGAAACCATGTATCCGGGTTCAGCCAGTACCAATACTGCCGACTGCCCTTCTGGATCGACGTTATCGGAAATCGGCTGGACAGATCATTGAGGCTCCGTTGGATCGAACGCATGTCTACCGCATAATCCGGGCTTTTTTGACAAAGTATATTGTGTATTTCCCGAGTGCTGCGAGTTTTCGGGTAAACCGGTATTGCTATTAGCGTCTCGAGATAACGCAATGTCGTGTCCACCGATTTTGGCATCTTTTCCTCTTTTGGGCGAGAGTTTTGAATTGACTAGTCCACTTTTCGACTGGGTCGACTACTCAATCTCATTTTGGTTCTAATTCTACCATCCGTTAACCTTGTCCATTGATCCTGTTCATTTCCCCTAATCCTTAAATAGAAACTGCTTTATTGGGCACAGAGCATGATGGACTGTGGATTTTGGGCTGGAATCAGAATCATCCATTGGGCGAAAAGCCAAACAGTTCGAAAACCATGCCACACAAGGCGTTGGAAGCACTTTCAAATTTTCTATTTAAGGATTAGGGATTTCCCTTGCTGCTATCCATTCCCGTCACGAATCACCATGATCCAAGAAACCAACAGGTACCCGATTACCTCCCGGTCGCGCCAACACTTCAGCCCGCAACAAGGCTACCAGTTCTTCCCCATCATGCTCCGAGCCCATCACTTGTGCCTTCCGTCTAACCACCTCAAAATCACCAGGGGTCAGTTCCCGAACTCCATCCAGAGCCAGCGGAGCCGTCCGTCCAAACCACCTGCGAAATGCCAACCGAGACTGATCCCGGTTGAGAAAGTCCAGTTTGATCTTGAATAGGAATCTCCGTATCGAAGCGGTATCGAGCAAACTGCCAAAGTTTGTGGTACAGGCGAACGGCAACGGATGATTTTCCATCCAGGTTAGCATTTCATTCGCTTGACTTACCTCCCAAGAGAATCGGGAATTTCGCCGATCTCGAAGTAGGGAGTCGGCTTCATCAAACACAAGGAACGCCCCGGCATCTAGAGCCAATCGAAATGCTTCGGCGATTTTTTGTTCCGTTTCTCCTACCCAGGGACTCATCAGGTCTGACGCTCGACGGAGTAGTACATCCATCCCAAGTTGCTCAGCTAAATAACGGACATAGGCACTCTTGCCGGTTCCGGGAGGCCCTTGCAAACAGATGGAAAATCGCCGCGAATCACCTACAACCAGACGTTCCGCCAGTCCCACTGGATCGATATCCGCGTGAATTAGCGTTGGATCAAAATCCACCGGTGCCGAGGCGCGCATGCGACCGTAACCCATCAAATGGGAAAGTCTATCCACACTTCGAAGTACCAGGTTGATGTCACCTCCCCCGAGTCGACCTGCTCGTATCGCCCCATCGGCTACGCCGGGCGGCACCTCAAATCCCTCCGCAAGAGACCGAACCTCCATCTCACCCGCCTCGACTCCGTGCTTTGCCAACTGTCGAGACCAGATTCCTGTACGCACTCGGGCCGGTGGAAGTCGAAGCTCCAAAGCAAAGGTCATCCGTCGAAGCACTGTCCTGTCAATGCCACTCACATCATTCGCAATCCAAATTGTCGGCACTGGAGTATTCTCCAGCAGGCGATGGAACCACACCCGTGAACTCCCATGTCGTCCGGTTGGTCTCACCGGCATCATGAACCATGGAGAGTTCATGTGACCATCGCCAAGCACATCATCCATTTCGTCCAGCAATAGCACGCTATCCCCATCACCATCCAGCAGGTTTTGAGCAAGCCGCAGTTCTAGAAGCCTTTCATGGGCACTTGGTGCCCAGCCATGATCATCCGTTTCACCAATATCCAGCAACCGTAGGCCTGCGTGTCGTGCCACTGCCCGGGCCAGGGAAGTTTTACCCACACCCGGCGGACCATATAACAGTATGTTCACTCCAGTCAGCCTATCTCCACCCATAACGCCATTAAAGATGGCTGCAAGATCCTCTCGGTCTTGTCCCAAGTGGTCGAAATCTGACCACTCCAGAACACCGGTTAATGATTCCTGCCTAAGCAGTAACGATCGCACATCGGCCTCGCTATCCAAATCCAAGTAAAAGCGGCGCAGCATGTCAGGTACTTCAATACCCAGATCCTCGCTTACCTCCACTAGACCCTTGCGGGCCAAGCTGGACTTCTGACTAAGCCGTCGACGGAATTCCGCTCGGGACATTTCAAGCAGCCAGGGCATATCCTTGTTATCCGCTTTCAGTTCCGCGGACCGATAGCGGGGTCGGTTTTCACCATGGAGCTGTCCTTCTGCCAAATAATTCAAAAAGTCCTCTGTTGGCCCGGGAATTAGGCGAAAAAGGAGAAGTTCCAGAATGCGTATATCTTCGTCTTCGAGCTGGAGTCTCCGGCCTAGTTCCACAACCCGACGACTTGGCAGGTTTGGCGGAATCTCCCCAGTAATTTCCTGTAAGTTGCCGAGCGCTTCCAGTAAACAGGACGACGATACTGCTCCAACTTGGGATAGAGGTTTTAGCAGGTGAGAAGTAGACGATGAGGCGCGAAGATCCGCGAAAGAATCGCCCTCGGTAATCTCAGCCACTAATCCCCGCGGTTCCTGTGAGAAATATTGCATGCCGCTGGCAAGTCTGCCAGCCCATTTGACTACCAAATGATGACCGTACTCCAATTCAGCATCAAAAATAGATTTATCCGAGTTTACTTGCATGAAACACTCCGTCTTAAATTGATGAAATTATCCACAGACGAATATTTTGCGGAGGAAATGCGACATATGGCGTCGCGTTGAGAAAAATTTTTGAGATGACAGGAAACGCAAAACAAAAACACTCAAAAAGCTGTCATTTCTCTGTACACGGCAAGCACGCGATCATCCTTGTCAGAAATATGGAAAATGCGTCCATTTACCAGAGTTTCTGTTCAGAAATTATCAGTAGCCTGATTCGACTGATATGGCGTTATGCTGATTTTACATGGCCCAGAGTTTTCAACTCTTGTGCCGCTTCTCTATTTTCGCAATGTCCTCTTGCCTTGCACGCCGATGCAGTACACGGGCTCAGCCAATCCCTCGGATTATCCTGTTTTCGTTCCAAGCGAGTGATGAGCCCGAATAAACATGTATGCATCAAATCCTGTGAAATCATACTATCCTTGAATCAGATGCTGGTGCTACCCATTGCCCTGAAACCCCATGGGCGTCTGGCATCCGCTCGGCCGAGCTTCCACTTCGGCCTTCAGGAGAGACACGATCTCTTCCAAATCATACTCCAGATCCATTAATCTGGTCTTGCGTCGTACTACCTCAAAATCGCCCAGCGTCAATTCCTGTATGCTGTCTAACTTGAGCGGGGGCTCCCGTTCGAACCATTTACGAAAGGCAAGCCGAGCCTGATTGCGATTCAAATAGCCCAGAGAGATCTTGAACAGGAACCTTCTGGTGGATGCTGCATCCAGTGAACTTCCAAAATTCGTGGTGCAAGCAAACGGCAACGGATGACTCTCCATCCAAGTTAGCATCTCATTCACTTGGCTTACTTCCCAAGAGCGGTTCGCATTCTGCCGATCTCTCAACAGGGAATCTGCCTCATCGAACACCAGAAATGACTCTGTATCTTGTGCTATACGAAAGGCCTGAGCGATCATTTGCTCGGTCATGCCTACATATGGTCTGATTAAGCCTGACGCTCGACGGAACAACACCTCCATCCCCATCCGATCGGCCAAATAGGGAACATAAGCACTCTTGCCTGTACCCGGAGGTCCCTGCAAACACATGGAAAACTTCCGATCATTTCCTGAAACCAGCCGCTCCGAAAGTTTCACCGGATTCAGGTCAGCATTAAGCAGGGCTGGATCGAAATCGACAACCCCTTGAACACCTGGTCGTCCGCAACCGATCAACCTTGACAACTTATTTGCACTCCGGCGTACGAGAGCAATGTCGCCACCACCAAGTCGCCCTGCTCGAATTGCTCCTTCCGCTACACCCGGCGATGCTTCAAATCCCTCCGCGAGTGATCGGATTTGCTCTTCATTCCCTTCTACTCCATGACGGGCCAATTGTCGAGACCAGATGTCGGCACGCACTCGCGCCGGTGGAAGCCTTAGTTCCAGAGCATAGGTCATTCTTCAAAGTATTGCTCGGTCAATAGTGCTGACATGATTGGTGATCCAAATCGTTGGTACCGGCACGTTCTCAAGCAGGCGATGAAGCCATACTCGCGATTTCCCGCTTCGTCCTGTTGAGCTTGACTTGCCGAGGACATCATCCAGCAGGAGCACGCTACTACCGTCACCATCCAGCAGATTTTGAGCCAAGCGTAAATCCAGAAGTCGTTCCTTAGCGGTCTGGTCCCTGCCCCACTCGTCAGCTTCGCCAATATTCAGCAGGGAGAGTCCGGCATGTTGGGCTATCACTGTAGCCAGGGATGTTTTGCCGGTACCCGGCGGACCGTACAAGAGCACATTGAATCCTCTCGATTTTTCCGTAATAACCGAACCACGAAGGACGGTTGCTATATCCTCTCTGTCCTGTCCCAAGTGAGCGAAATCAGACCACTCTAACTCCGCGGTCGTTGCGGCCTGACCAAGCAGCAAAGATCGTACATCCGCCTCTCTATCGATATTCATATAAAGGCGACGTAACGTGTCTGGCCCTTCGATATCGAGGTCATCGTCTACCTCTACTAATCCTCTCCAACCCAGACAGGACTTTGAATCAACGCGCCGTCGGAATTCCGCTCCAGACATACCGAATAACCGGGGCAAATCTCGGTTGGCTGCATTGGGATCCCGATAACGACGTACGTATCGAGATTCATCTCGGTTCCGATCGTCTAGCCGAAAGTCCGGGAATAGCTCTGTTGGGCCGGGATCTGACTGAAAAGCAGAACTTCCAGAATACGAATATCATTCCCATCCAGTCCTAGTATCTGACCCAGCCTCCTGATCCGTTGTGCTGGCAGGCTAGGTGGGATTTTTCTGGTTATATTCCATAAATGGTCGAGCAGCTCCCTGAGTCGCCCCGCCGGTACTTTCCGGTTCTTGAATACCTGTTCAAACAGAGGTACGGTCTCCTTCGCGGCGCGGAAATCAGCAAAGCAATCACTGATGGCAATAACCTCGAGTAAATTCTCTGCCTCCTTCGAGGCATATCGCATCCCGTCAAAGATGTTGTAAACCCACCTCATGACAAGACTATGGACATACTCCAATTCAACTTCAGCATTACATGGAATCGATTTTTTCTTCATGGGACTACTCCATTTTTCATTCATTAATAATTGGCTACCGAAGAAATACTAATGGATGGGTGCGACACAAGGCGTCGTGCAAATGGTTTCTGAAGATTTCTGCAAACGGGAGAGAGATTTCCAGTCGCATTGATTACGCACAAATTACGCCAACACGCATTTCGGCTTACTTGATAGCGCAGAATTTCAAAACGACATCAGATCAATCAAAATTTCTTGTGCGGTCACGATTTCGGATCACATCTGCTTGCGATCAAAAAAATACGTAAACACCGAAATATCACTCGGTTTATGAAATTCTGGAAGAAAAGTCAGAATGTATCAGGTACACAACGAGAGACGGTTGGAAGCTGCAAAAGTGAAATCGGATGGATTGTCTATTCAGTCAGTCAGCATTGACCAGATGGGGTCAGCCCATACTGCAATCCGTAAATTGACCAATCAATTTTTACAGTACTTTGACTAGCCTCATCAAAACCCACATTAAACATCTGGATTTGTAACACATGGAGAATTCGTTATTCAGAATTGATCAGGATACTGCAAATACACTTGACAACCATTCTGTGTCAGCCGGGTGATCAAGCCGACCACCCCATTTATGTCCAATCGCACTTGTCGAAAGAGTTTTCTGTTCTTGCTTATGCGATCGGTTGCATTTGTTCCTTGCCTCATCAATGACAATTTCGAGATTTCATCGGCCAATAAAGAGATCATGAACCTCGATAAAACCAAAGTCTCACAAACCAACTCAAGGATAAAAGTGTCAAACGTTCGAATCCTCTCGATTCTCAAACCTGCCGCCAGGAATTCTCTTGATGCAAGCGCCAATCTGCGCCAGTTTTTCATCGATACACTCATAGCCCCGATCAATATGATAAATTCGGTCAATCGTGGTCTCACCTTCTGCGATCAAACCAGCCAAGACCAAGCACGCTGATGCCCTCAGGTCTGTTGCCATGACCGGCGCACCATTCAATTGATTCACTCCCTGAATGACTGCGGTATTGCCATCAAGCTCAATATTTGCACCCATCCGTCTTAACTCATGTATATGCATGAATCGATTTTCAAAAACCGTCTCGACCACAGTTGAAATCCCATCCGCAATTGAATTCAGCAAAACAAACTGCGCCTGCATATCGGTGGGAAAACCGGGATAAGGAGAGGTACGGATGCTGACGGGTTGAATCTGCTCCTCCGGCGATTCTAAAGTAACCCAGTCCTCTCCGATTTCGATCATCGCTCCAGCCTCGGACAGCTTTCCCAGTACTGCCTCCATATAATGTGGCTGCACATCCCTTAGCTTGATTTTTCCTCCAGACACCAAAGCTGCCAGTAAAAAAGTTCCGGCCTCGATGCGATCAGGAATTACCCGATGATGAGTACCTCCCAATTCTTCAACACCGTCAATGACAATCTGGTCAGTACCTGCGCCTTCAATTCTCGCTCCCATGTCATTCAAGGCACTGGCAAGATCCATAATCTCGGGTTCCTTGGCAGCATTCTCAATAACGGTAGTACCTTTGGCGAGAGTTGCCGCCATCATGAGATTTTCAGTTCCGGTCACAGAAATCATGTCCATGAATATCCTGGTGCCTTTCAGACGCCTCGCTTTCGCTTTTATGTATCCTCCCTCAAAAACGATATCCGTGCCCATGGCCTCTAATCCTTTGAGATGCAGATTCACAGGACGTGAACCGATTGCACAACCTCCGGGCAGAGATACTTCTGCTTTCCCGTATCGTGCAAGCAAAGGCCCTAATACCAAGATGGATGCTCTCATGGTCTTGACTAATCCATAGGGAGCAACTGCACTATTCAATGTTGATGCGTTGACTTGAATTGCCATTTTTTCATCAACCTGCAATTCGACACCCATTTGACCCAAGAGCTCCATAGTGGTCGTGATATCATTAAGATGCGGAACATTACTGATTATGGTGGATTCTCGAGTCAACAAGGATGAGATCATAAGAGGCAAGGCAGCATTTTTGGCCCCTGAAATGCGTATCTCACCCCTTAGAGGTCTTCCACCAGTTGCTATCAATTTGTCCATTTGGCTTATGCAGTTCTGATTCTGGTGCCGGTTGACGGCGATCTAATGAATGGTTGGAGATGGTTCAAAACGAACCCGGACTTGCTTTGATTCATTCCATGTTTGAGAGGTTGAATCATGCCATAATATACCGAAGAATTATCAACGACAAATGCAATTATGGCTCGAATGGTAAACTGCAGAAAACTGGGGAAAGAGTCCGAGGGACTCGAACAACCAACATGGCCGGGCGAGCTGGGACAACGCATCTTTGAAGAAATCTCCAAGCAGGCATGGCAAGACTGGTTGGGGCAGCAAACTATCTTGATCAACGAATACAAGCTGAATCCGCGTGATCGAGAGCACAAAAAATACCTGATTGGTCAAATGGAAGCCTATCTGTTCGGGGATGGCATTGAATTGCCCGAGGCCTGGAGCGCTCAACAAAACAACAAGCCGTCTTGATTTGCAACAACTGGATTTCTTGTTATATCCAAGCTGTTTTTTATGGGAATTACATACGAAAGTGACGAAACAGCCGGATCGGCTGTCGGCCGACCAGGCCAGGATGGAGGAAAGGATCAAGATTGACGTGCCTGGCTCGGCCGTTATAACAAGAAGATGGAGAGTTTCAGCAGTGGCCCGCTTGAAATTTCCCTTGCATTTTGCGGGCGAAACCGGCACAATCGCTACTCGTTACATTTATTCACACTCGGAGACATGATCATGAAACAGATTACCCCCCCCCATGCGGCATCGCACAACTTAAGCGCCTGACGGCACTGGTCGCCACCCTGGTGACCCTCGCCCTGCCAGCCGCAGTGACGGCGCAGACGACCGTAACCAGCAAAGGTCGAGTCGGTGACTCGGTTTGCCTGAATAAAAAGCAGAACAGAAGCGGGAATCTCTTGATCAATACCTTATCCACAACCAGCGTGAATTTCACGACTACAGAAATCACATGGAACCAGTATGTCTCGCGGCTCGGCGATGTGACTCCACCTCAATCAGTCACTGTGATAGCCGAGGTTTTCGATGCCCGCACAAATGCAAGAGTGGGGGGGGGGGCAAAACAGTGTTGGAACCATTAGCAACAGTATAAACGCTGCGCCCCTCAAAAGCTCAACCATATCCTCTCTGACAGCGAAGACCAACTATTATGCGGAACTTTTTGTGGATGCGACAGGATCTATTCCGAAACAGCTGTTTGCCCGACGCTGCTTCATGACCGGCGGCACCTACACCATGACTGTGGCACCTGGTACTGAGGGCCGGAATAGCGGGTGCTTCTCGATCAGTGAATTTAAGGGGACTATGGATACCATCCAGCATGTCCGCAACTGCTGGTGCGGGCGCAAGACCACCCTGCCCCTGTTCAGTTCAACCCAGGACAACACCGATTGGCTGAACAGGTGGGAATGTCTGTAGCGGCTCTTGCCGGATACCGGTGTGGCGGCATCCGGACCATCCTTGTATGACGACATCAACCACAGCGGCACAGCGAGCGGGCACTGTGCCTTTGTTGACCTCTCTGTTCCCAGCAACCGACAAAAGGTCAATGCCTGCCTGTGCGGGGCGGGAACAATTACGGACATTGGGCCGGGGCGATGCCGAAGACGACTTCTACTATTCTGCAAACGCCGCCTGGCGCACCTGCCGGGGTTGCTACTCGAGCTGACCGAGGACACGCCGATATTTCAGGGGCGGTCTGCGGGCCGCCCTCTCCCCAGCCCCGCGCGGTGATTTTCAAGCTGGCCCACGGCCGGAATTTCGCAAGGGCCATCCCTCAACCCGTCAAGATCGAGTACCCCGATCCGGAATCGCTCGCCCAGCCCAACCGGACTGGCGGATAGCTGTTTCGTTGCTTTCGTATGAAATTACCCTTTTTATCTCTCGAATGAAAACTCGAAACGTATACGTGACTATCATTCAGGATCCGAATTTGAAGCTGTACAGACATATGGTATTTGTGGCAAGTGGAGAGAGTGCTTGCAGTAAAAGTGAATACAAGCCATAAATCGGATAATTCCATGAAAATAACACCAGAACATGAGCGCGGGATACCGGTATGGATTTATCAGGCTGGAAAATTCGGCGTCGGATGATGTTCAGGATTCTTTACAGCTACCAAATCGAATCGGCAATGAACATTCATCTATCCCGGAACTGCTACGAAAGCCCCCCCGTTTTGACGAGCAACCTCCCGCATCAAAATTGAATAGCGGCTGTTGACCGGCGTCAGTGGATTAAAAAATCCGATGCCATGAATCCGCGCTTGGCTTTTCTGATCCTTTGTGTCCTTGTTTAGACTCGATATCTCATCAATTGCAGTATCATAGGAACCCCCTGAATACTCGTCACCCATCACGTATATCGAAAGATCCTTTCGGTAAGACGAATATGCTCGGAGCGCGGCCTTAATACCCGGTACCGGATCACTACCGGACATCGCTGTCCAATTTTCCATCAAGCGCAAAGCCGAAGCGCGCCTCGCTGGAGTATCCGGAATCCATCTTCGTGCATATGAGGATATCAAATGACTTCCGCTGTCATTCATGACTTGAAAACCTTCTACCTTTGGATGGATTTCCAGAAGACTTTTCACTCGCACCATAACTCGTGGCCAAATCGCTTGCATGCTACCTGAAGTATCAATGACGAAAAGAATATACTTTCGGTCAACTGGAATTCCTCCAACATTTTCAATCCTTGGTGATGCCGCAGGAGGTTTCTTCTCGTTACTCACCTGATTCATGCTCTCTTTGAGGACGGCAACCCGTTGTTCATACTCGTCGATCCTACGGTCAATATCGTCCAGATTCTGCTCAGCCAAATCGATAACCTCTGTACCAAAGGCAATTCGTGTTTTTTCATTTGCAATCTCTTCCTGAAGCTCGTGAATGCGGCTCAATGCATGATCATGCTTGGTCACCTCAGCTACCAGTTCATCAAGTTTGGAGGTTGCTGCCTGTGCGTCATGCACGAATGGATCTGGACTGTCCTTGGCCAGTAAAACCAGTAATACAATCGCACCAAATCCGCATGCAATGATGTCAAGAAACGATGTACTTGCAAATTGATTTCTCTTTTCCCTCAATTTGTTCATGGCCAACCAACCCCCGGACTTGTTACAGTTCCGCCACTTGGAGAAGCCAACGTCCAATAAGCGTAAACCGCATGTGGGTCTCCTTCCAATGGCATGAGAATGGCATTGATGGTTGACTTCAGTTTTGCATCATACAGGTCACGTGCACCAACAAACAATGCCAGCCTGCACTTGCCTGATATCGTACTCCTGGAAAATTCAGTCGGATTGCAACCTAAGCTGGCCAGTGTAGTTAGCCCTGGAATTGGGCCCAATGTAGGCAATCCGTCCGTGATCAGGTAAATATTTGAGGGATTAATTCCTCGGCGGACAATGAACTCGACCGCACTGTGAAAATTCGTCGCGCCATCTGGAACGAGATCAGACAAAGCCTTTGTGACTTTTTGGGTTTGTTGAATATCGTTTGGTTTGATCCATCGATTGCCAATCAGGAAATCTGCTTCCTTGGCGTAGTGGACGACCATGTACTCACTCCCTTCAGGAACCCGCTCAATGATCCAGTTGACTGCTCTGAGTGTTCTTTGCCATTTGGGAGCCTTCCGCTTGGTTGCATCATCGGATATCTGAGTTTTCACGATCTCGACAATCCGGGAATCGGTCATGGAAGCACTGCTGTCAACCAGAATCAATATACGTTTTCCTTCTATTCGAATCCCGAGCAGATGGTGTTGTGTTGGACCAGGGGTTTCAGCAATGGAGGCCAGTTCTTGACTGTTCGACAGTTTCAGTTCCTCCGCAGCTTTCTCAAGAGCCTGAATCTCCAACATCAACTGGCGAAGTTGTTTTTCTTTACCTTGTTCTTGATCCACCCGAGAGGCCATTTGAACTTCTTGGTCCCGCGTGCGGTCGGTCAAGGAACGGTATTCTGCAGTTAATTCGGCCAGTTGTTGTTCTGATGCTGCTCGTTGTGCGCGTATTTCGGCAATTTCACTATCTAGATTGCCGTGATCAGCCTCTGCCTCCGAAACATTAGTATGATATTTCACCAACATGAAAATCAGCATAACTGCACCTAGCCCGCACGCCATTACATCCAAAAATGCCAGTCCAAAAGGCGAGGTTACTGGTCTACTTCTGGGCATCTGCCTTGCCTATGCGATTCAACAGGAACTGTTCGCAATAGGATCGAATCTCAGTGATTTGGCTATCCTGAATACGTTGCAATTGATGCAAAAAAAACATCAGGAAAATGCTGATGATCAATGCTACAAATGTGGAATTGAAAGCTACGCCAAGGCTGGATGCCATATTGGCAATGTCTCCTGCAAGCGCTTCATCGGCATGGGTCAATGCCTCGCCAATTCCCCTTACCGTGCCAATAAATCCAATTGATGGAATTGCCCAGATCAAATAGCGAATCATCGCGTTCTCGGATTCCATTTGATGGGCGAGTGCCTCTACCCCAGTAATGATCGCTTCTGAAGTATTTTGAACACTGCGAGTAATAATGAATCGCCTTATTGATGAACTTAAAGTCTGAATCAGGGGCGTAGACTGGATTTTCTCCGGCAATTGTTTCAAGGCATGAAAACTCTCTTCCATCTCCTGATTGATATCTTGTCGAACATCCAGGGATTCGCCGCCAGAATGCGTATGCAGGAAATCAACTCGAAACAGATAGCGATGACGAATAATCGATAAAGACTTTTCCCCGATCAAGTATGTTCCCCATAGCATCAATATGATGCAAATCTCCTGCTCAATATCCTTGAGGATAACTGCCAAAGTCCGAACTGTGGATTGCCCTGCCTCTTGAGCCTGCGCAAGATCCGCTTCAGCCTGAGGCCATATGACTTCGAGATAAAAAAAGTGGACTACCACTGTGCTGATGGCGAGTGCCAAAAGACTGCCAAGTGGCACAATTCGTCTATATTCCGATGCTTTAATCACGACTGATTTTGCGTGAGATATTTTTGCTATATGAATATCAAGGACTCGAAAATCGTGGTCACTTGAACATTAGACTGCTTCACAACTAAATATCAACCGGGAAGCTCACTGGAGAATTCAAACTCACAGAATAGGGTTCCTGATCCTGCGCAGAGACTTTTTCATGATAAAAAAACCATGCTGATGCAAGAACCACTGCGAGACCTATTGAAAGACTTGCAATAACCAATTTTTGTGTTTGTTTCATTATTGTTCACCATAAACATAACGGGCAACCCGGAATCCAACATCATCACGAGATCCTGAAACACCATCGCGAAAACTCGAGCGCATCTCACTGACTCTTGCAGTACGGAAATTGCTTCCCTTGACAACATGAGTCGATCCCCTCTGTAAACCCATTGGATCTACATTGACAGCACCAGCGACCGGAGCAGACAGATGATAGACATCATGCATCCATTCACTGACATTCCCCGCCAAATCTTGCAGTCCATTGATATCAGCCGGGAAAGATCCCACTGGAGATAACCCGGGGAAACCATCATTGTAATCAGGAATCACTCTCGGTAATACCCCCTTGGCACTCTCATCAGCAAAATTTCCAGCATTCGCCGGTATTTTGAGACTGTTGCCCCACAAGAAACGATTCATGTCAGAACGGCCTGCCAATCTAGCTAACCACTCCCATTCAGCCTCTGAAATCAATCGATATCCTGTTGCCTGAGAATCAAATCCAATGACATTGCCGGTTGAATCCGTTTGATACACACGATCCAGCTTTTCCTGATCACTTAGCCAATTGCAATATCTCGCTGCATCGGACCAAGACACGTTGGTCTTGGGTAGCGTCGGATTGGAGGTGCTCTGACCACTATATTGGCCAAACTGCTGATTCGTGACCTCTGTAACTCCTGCATAGAATGGCTTTTTCAGAACCGTACTTCTCAGGAATTCATTGGCTCGCTGTCCGGGCTCGCTTGATGGCGCACCCATCATGAAGCGTACTCCACTCGGTTTGAACAGTTGGACTTTAATGCCAGAAGAACTTGTGACCTGAGGCTTCGCTTCTGCCATGCTCGCTTGCGCTTCCGTTTGCAGCGTCCTGTCAATCAATATCGGAAAATCTGCATCCGGAGTAAACCGAATGACTTCCTCTCGGTATCCAGGAAGCACAAGTTTGGCATCATGTAAAACGGTTTGTAATTTGAGTACTTGAGGCGTCATGCCTATTTCCTGATTGTTCAGAACCAAAGTTGCCGGCGGATTTGATCGAATCGTTATCTGACCCTTTTCCTCGGGGAGTTCCAGATTGATAGACTTTTGTTCTCCGGGACCCAGAATTACCGTAGTAGTTTCAGGAATGAATCCCTCTTTTTGGTATCGAACGAGATGTTCTCTTCCCGGGGATAGAGAGACTGGCCTTGCGGGTTTTGCGGACTTGCCGTTGACAATAAGCTCTCCATCGGGTGGTGAAACATTAATTTCCAGCGAGGCTGACTGAATCTCCAGAATGTAATCGCGAAGTACTTCATCATTCTCATTGGTGATGGTGATCCTATCTCGGACTGGAAGATGATCCTTGAGCGTGAGTTCAATATCCAAAACCCCACCCTTGATAGCATCCAAGACAAGCGGAGTCTGACCCTGAACCTGACCGTCAATGGATACAGTCGCCCCTTTCGGGAAAGAATTGATGTTCAGTCTGCCAGAAATCGGAGTCAAGGCAATAACTTTCTCGACTGTTTCCCCTCTGGATAATTCAATTTCAAGGCTTTCATGCCGATAGTACGGGTGTTTCACGCTCACGCTCAAAGTCTGCGGTTCGGTCTCTAAATCCAGAATCTCACCGGTATATAGTAGTGACCCATTTACACTCCACTCGATATCTGATAATGCAGGTTCAGCAGTCAAGACAATGCGTGCCGGTACCGGAGACAACTCAACGTTGACGGTCTGCTGATCATTTGATAGCAGGATCGTTTCGGGAAGAAATCCGGGAGCCGAAATGTTCGCGGTTGCCTGATCGCCAATTAAGATAACCTTGTTGAAGATGAATATCGCTCGACCATCGGAAATCGAGAAGTTTGCGAGTTCATTGGCTTCCTCTGGGATTACGTTTACCGTCACTGCTCTCGGATACACAAGGAGAAAAGCGACAACGATGATAATGCCCAGAAAAATGACAGCTGCCATAACCGCCATGAGAACAGAGCCACGCTGGGCTTGATGAATCGACTGCTTTATTTCACTGTTGAATTGATCAGATTCGTTCACGGCAAATCACCTCAACCTGCACCGGTCCACCGCCTGGAGTAATACTCACAGGAACAATGACTGACCGAAACCCGTCTCTGGTTCCCTCGAATTGATAGTCACCCGGTTTCAATCGGATAGAATGACTCGATACACGACCAACAATTCCTACTCCTTTCACACTTACATTGGTCTCTCCGTCAGAAGTTACCAATACCTCTGTTTCCACGCTGTAGATTTGCAGTTTGGCAATAATCTCATCGTGCAAGTCTCGCAGTTGATCACTTTGATCAAGAAAAGGTTCGGTATTGGATAGAAGTATTTTTGCAGTTTCTATGGCACGCTCGTTCACTAGCCTTCTTTCGTATTGGAGAAGCTGCTTCAAGGATTGGATTCTCTCAATCATCGCTTTGGCTTCACTGAGGCCTTCGGTAGCAAATTCATCATGTGGCTTGACTTTGAGGGCCTGCTCATAATGCTCAACTGTCGAGTACCAGTTATCCTCCACAGTTGAAGTGATGGCGAGAGAGATCTGTTGCAGATATTCCTGCTCGGTTTCGATTTCTACGATCCGATTGCGCATTCGCTTCACATCCTGATTGCCCGGCTTCAGTTTGTTGGCTGCTTGCATATGCTTTTTCGCTTGCTCGATGTTTTTTTCATCAAGTGCACGATCTGCTTCGGCAATTGCATCGGTATAGGCTCGATGAAGGCGTTCTACCGTTCTCTCCCGGATACGTTGTTTCGCTTCAAGGTGCTGAGGATCAATAAGCAGGATTTTCTCCAAAATAGCCAATTCCTGACTTTCCTGATTCATCACTTTTGCTTGGTTGGCCTCAATCAATAGCTGATTGACCCGGTCAATTCTCTGTATCCTTGATTCGAGCTCAACTAACTCGGCATTCTCTGGATCAAGCTGAAGACCCTCCGAAATCTGCTGTCCAGCTTCTGAGTACTTCCCTTCCTGATAGGCTAGGTTGGCATTGTCAAGAAAATTAGCCAAACGAGACTTATATTCCAATGACACTGCATCCACATCCATGATTGCCTGATTGATGCTGAGGTAGGCTGCCTGATAATCGCCGGTTTGAAATTGTGCTCTTGCAGTTTCGACCTGTTCTTGAATTTGTGAAAATTCTGATGCCGCCCAGTCCTTGAGGTTCAATTCCATCAATCGAATCTCAAACTCCTCGCGGTATCGCCTATACGCATCAATAAATTGTTCTCGAGGATTCGAGGCTTGGGCGATTTGTAGAGACCATTGCTCTGAATAACCCGATTCATGACAAGTCTGAGCAATGACACCGGGCTCATGAACAGCCGATGTACAGGAACTCGTCTGTGCTTGACTGAGTTCGTCAGTCCAAGCCATTACGGCTAGGAACAATATCATCAGCATGCTCAGACATGCGAAATATTGCGAAGTCTTGAACATGTTCCGATATCAGTGCACTCCAAGTAACACCAGGCAGAATCCAAGTCAACAGATTACAGTTGCACTTGTGGTGTGTCTTCGAGCAGATAGATTTCTCGCAGTACTTCAATCCATTGTTGATACTGCTCATCGGCGGTACCTTTTAGCTCTTTGGTCTGTTCTTCAAAACGAATGACGTTTGGTGCTACTGAAGAATCTGCAGTACGGCCGACCTCGTTGATCGAATCACGATGAAATTTTGCTTCATTGCTGTTCTGAAATCCTTGAGACAATGTCATGGCGCCGCCAACAAGAGCCGCTGTACTTGCGATGTCCTCAGCTGGGGAGTCTGAATTGGCCGCTCCGAAGGCAGCTCCGATGAGAAGCAATGTCCCAAGAAATTTCTGGCCTTGGGCTCTGCGCTGTAATTCCCGTGCAGTTCGAACATCAATAAGGCTCTGTTCTTGCCAGACACGATAACTTTCACCGGTTTGGTAATTGAAATCTTCATAGTGTGCCTGCAGACGGTCTACGAACAACTGATCCTGAATACGGATCTTTCGAATGCGTTCAAGCATGGGGTCGTTATCGGCGGGCAATGTTGCCAATTGGACATGCTTTGCCTGGTAATCCAGATATTTTGAAAATGTTTCGGTAGAAATGCTGTTCCCGAATCGTATTTCTTTCAGGGTCGGTAACGTGCTCAAATATGCTGGATCACGTTTTCTCAGTTTCTCAATGATGTACTTCGCAGCATCTGCAAAAACCGGTTCATAAGCATCCTTTCCCTTGTTTCGCAAATCGCGGTAGAACGATTCATGCACACGGTGCTTGAATTTCTTGTCACACCATTTGCGACCGGATATGTCTCTGCAGTCAATATGGATTTCGACATCCTCACCGTTGGACTTGAGAATTTTTCCGGCAACGTACAAGTCTGAAGTTGCTTCCTTGCTTGGTACAACACGAACCCGACCAAGTGCATTGGTATTCTGCAGACTGGATCTCAGGTTTAATGCAAAGCGATTGGATTCCACTCTGCGAAGTTCTGGCCAGACACCAAATTTCTCAAGATCCTTGGGATCTTCCGGAATGTTTGCATCAAAAGGCAACACTGCGATCTCGAGCAATTGCAGTGTGGATGATGTTCCGGCAGGTGTTGCTTTCTTGTTTGATGCTACTGGGCCAATCTGGTTTGCTGCCGATGTTGTCTCATGACCCTGGTTCACAGCAGGGGCACCCCCACATCCTGCCAGTATCAGCAACATGCTGGACATCAGTAGGCGGATAACTGTTTTGGACATATGGTCTACGGTCGAGGTTTGGGTTTGCATGATTTTATGTCGTGACTTACAAGGATTGTGATGCTGATTTTTGCGGCAGATTCTTGTACTGCTGATATTTATCCCACAATTTAGCTCTCTTCTTTGGATCGGTTTCAGCTTCTGCAGCTTTGCGAAGTTGCCTCGCTATCACGCCATCGGAATCGGCGGGCGGAATATCTTCCGGAATTTTTCCGGAGCCTGAAGGTGCAGTTCGAATCAATGGCTGTGCTTGCGGCAATTCGGAGTTTTCTGATGGCTCGGAATCAATTGCAGCTTGTTCTGAGCTGGCCGGGGCGGAAGTTTCTGCATTTCGTTGGTTATCTACATTTGATGTTCCACCCGGTTCTGAAGCCCCTCGTAATTGACCTGCAACAATGCCACCACCTGAATTTCCAGACTCTGAACTACTGGAACTGGATGCCAATCTTTCACATCCTCCGGTGCGATTCAAGATATCATCCAAGAGGGAATCCAGAATTTCTACCTTTTCCTGACGTGTCATCAAGTCGTCAAATTCAGGTATCTTGGACTCTTCGCAATTATGCAACTGTCCAAGAGGCATTGAAGAATCTTGTGCCTGAACGTTGATCATGTAAACCGTCAGCAAGGTGAAACTGACCAGAATATGCCAAAATAAATTCAAGGGTTCTTGTGAGATTATCGTGTCTCTTCAATTCTATGGGAAATGATCTCTTTTCACAAACTTTGATTATGTCGTTGTTTTACTGATTCCCAATAGCCGATTTTCGGTAGTGGCTCGGTTTGAAAGTTTGTCTATTTTCAGAAAGGGAAGTACTATATAATGCAGGAAGATATTAACCATGAGGAACAAAATCATGATCCAGAAAAACCTTAATTCGCCCCCCCCCCCTCAATAAGCTAGCAGCCCTCCTGCTGCTTGCGGCCATCGCATGGCCGGCGCAGGCCCAGCAGCTGGTCATTCCGGCGACTACCGGCACGGTAGCCTGCACGGAAGGTGGCTCGTCAGAGATCGATCCGCACATTTTTTCTATCGGGATTCCCACACAAAACAGTCTGACATTCAACACTAGGCGCATCCGGTTTGTCGATCCATTCAATGTATATGTGGGGGTTCAAGAAGGGGGGAGGGGTACTCCACAGCAGATTAAAGATCTCGGTTCATCCCAACCACTGTCGGTACAGACCGTCAACTTCACCAGCCTGAAGAAGAATACGCGCTACACAGTCGTTTTATACGGTGGCACAGCACCATATACAAATCCGATTGACCGCCACTGCTTCAAGACCCGGGGCGAGTTCACGAATGCGGAGCAGAACCTGGTTTTGTCTGAAGGCACTTGGGTACCCAACCTAGCCCAATATAACCGGACCGGGTGCTATGCGGTGGCCCGCACGCGGCAGGACATTCGGGAGTGCTATTGCAACGGCAGGCGCAACGGAACACACATCCTCGCCGGCCAGACTGTGGCGAGCCAGGCGCAAAGGCAGTATCTCAATTGTCCGGACCTCGACAGCTGAGCCATCTGATCCATCCGGTTCTCGGGAGTGCGGGCCACGTGAGGGCGTCAATCCGGAACCGGATATCGCTGGAGTATCGCGGAACATCCCGAACACAGGGCGGCCTCCTGGCCGCCTTTTCCCCACGCAAGCTTTGCAATGTTCAAACTGAGCCACTACCCGATTTTCTGTATTTTAGAAACAGTCAGTCAAATTGTTTTGCATTCACATAGCATCCACTTCACTCAATCCGCAGACGGACTGGTCGATTGAGCCTGTACAATACGTATTTGAACTGAAACTAATTCCCTGTACAAATTCTGGCTGATTTTCGAAGTCGACATTAATGGTCAATGAACAGTATTCAAAATTTTTTCAATGCAACCTTGACGCCTCAACCTTTCCTCTGGAAGTTCTTGTTGATGTTATTGTTGGTCGTGCTTGGATTGCTGAGCCAGCCAGCCAACAGCGATTTGATCAAGGAGCAAGAGGAAATTCTCAAGAAACATCCCAGTGTATCTCATATTAGTGCAAACCAGTTAGAGGATTTACTCAACGAAACGCCCGAGCAAATCGTGTTGTTTGATGTTCGTGAAAAACCAGAGTTCGAAGTAAGCCATATCAAAGGTGCTATACAGATTGATCCTGAAATGACGGGGCAAGAATTTTTGGGTCGATACGGTGATAGCATCCAGAATCGTAAAGTAATCTTTTACTGCTCTGTTGGATATCGATCTTCAAACATGGCAAAAAATTTTCTCAATCAGTCTTCGAGTCACTCATCCATGGATGTCCTGAATCTCCGTTATGGACTGTTTGGCTGGCACAATCAAGAAAGAGGGTTAGTCAGAGGTAATACGTCCACTGATTTGATTCACCCCTATAATTTCTGGTGGGGACGCCTGATAGAACGCCGCGAGTTAACGAGTTATAAACCGTAATTGATATCGGTATCGAGAACCTTGCCGATGAATTTTTCCTTGGTAACTTCGGCTTTATTCTCAGATCCTCGGGAATTTCAGTCTTGGAAGGAAAAGAAACTGAATGAATACAGTTTTGAAACTGCAAACTTCACTGTCAATATCGCGGATCCATACAGCATCAGAGAGGATGAATATATCAAATTAATTGAGCAAGTCAGAAGACGAAACTTCGTACTGTATCGACTTGACCCAGAATTCTCCGAATCACCACAAGCAATTTTGGCTCTCTGTAGACAGCTGGGTTTGATAACGACAATCGGCAATCCGGAGTCTGGTCGAGACCATATTTCTTTCATTACTGACCGAACACAAGACCCTGATAACTCTAGCCGTTATATTCCATATACATCGCAGCCATTGAATTGGCATACCGATGGATATTACTACCCAGAGAATCGTAAGGTTGGCAGTTTCGTGATGCATTGTGCGAGTCAGGCAGAATCGGGAGGTGAAAACAGTTTGATCGATCATGAAATGCTATATATCCAGATGCAGGAAGAAGCACCTGATCTAATTCAATCTCTTAGCTTACCCGATACACTGACAATACCGGCAAATATTGAACAAGGTCAAACCCTCCGGTATACGTTCCAAGGACCCGTTTATTCCATGGATGAAAAAGGTTACCTATATATGCGATTCACCCAGCGCAAGCGTCATATTATTTGGAAAAAAGATGCAAAAGTTTCTCAGGCTATCGCGACTCTTAACTCGTTATTATCAAATCCCCTTACCGAGAAGATAACGGTACGGTTAGCGAAAGGTGAAGGTATATTGTGCAATAACATCGTGCATTGCAGACATGCCTATATCGATTCAGATTCAAAATCAAAAAAAAGACTACTATATCGCATTCGCTTTACTGAACGAATAGGCATGCTCTAATTTGCCGAATTGTTGGAATGGTAACCTCTCCATCTACTACAGTAGCAGATGCTTATTGGTCTGTTATACTCAATCACGAAAAATGAACTTGAACTTCCAGGAGATAGTGATGCATGTTCGGAATCAAATAGAACAGGATGTGATAGCAATCGAGAATGACGGCTATATTTCGTAATGAAACAGAAATACGATGACTGAACATGATACGAAACTAAAGTACCTATTTCATGCCGGTGATGGGAGAATCCCTCCATATCTAGCTGGACGGGAGCAAGAAAAGAAATCTTTTCAGGACTGTGTTGATCGATTAATACGGAAATCTCCTCCGGATCAAAATATGATTATCTATGGCCCACGCGGCAATGGCAAAACTGCGTTGTTGCGGTATTTGCAACAAGAAACTCTGAAAATTGCACAAGACAAACTAGACATTTTGTGGATTACCCCCTCGCAATTCAAAGATCTAGCCCAACTGGTCGGGCTAATCATAGGCAATCATCAAAGCCTGCTCAAGAAAGCCATCAATCTGCTTGATGATATTACTGCATCAGCCAACATCGGAGTGGCTTCAGTGCAAACGAGCTTGAATACCTCCAAGTCGATTCTTGCACTTGAAGATCTATTGTTGGAAAAATGCCAAAAGAAACCCTTTGTCCTGATCATTGATGAAGCGCATACACTACCTCCCGATATCGGACACGTTCTTTTAAATGCGAGCCAGAATGTCCGAGCCGAAAACGGTCCGTTTTTCCTCGTGTTGGCAGGCACTCCAAATCTACAGGATATATTGAATCGGGCTAGCTCCACCTTCTGGGATAAAAGCAGAGTATCTCCTCTTGGCCGCCTTTCGAAAGAGGATGCCCAGAAAGCACTGACCATACCGCTCGAATCCTGTCAGGTTTCATGCGCTGAAGAAGTTGCCATGG
Source organism: Candidatus Poriferihabitans sp. (assembly GCA_965220975.1). Classification (GTDB taxonomy): domain Bacteria; phylum Pseudomonadota; class Gammaproteobacteria; order Arenicellales; family Poriferihabitantaceae; genus Poriferihabitans. Next base: position 2,060,337 of record OZ244855.1, read on the forward strand.
AAGTCATTGACCGTACTCACTGCTACCCCTACTTCATCCAGATATGGGGGAATTGCATTACCAATCAACTGGTGATGACCGGTTCACGAGAGGTAACCAAGGAGACCCTCCCAATGGTTGAAGATGAAGCGATTGCCAATTGTTCCAATATCTACATTCTGCGCCATGATGAATTGGATAAGATGGGACTAGTGCCATTGGCTGCGAACATCGGAGATACTTTTGCAGAAAATGACAATCAACCCATTCCGATACATGAATTAAAAGATACAGTCCGGGTATTTTTACAAAGGCTGGGGGAACCAGCTACCCACGAGGCAATTCAAGAGACCCTGCAGAAATTGTTACATATCGGTTATATCTGGAAAATCTCGGTTCTGGATAAAAGGAAAGGCGAATATCCGGTGCTTTGCTATGAGCCGGGGATTCCGAGCCTGATGGGTTTTGTTAGACAACAAATGCTCCCAAAAGCGGAAATGGCCGTGTTTTTGGAAAGAGCTCAAAACCGTACGATAAATTGAACAAGAATACTGAAATATCATATCAATTATGATCTGATAAACGATGCATAACTCAACATGCTCTGGCAAGAAGATAGACAAGATCAATCCGACCCAAGCAATGAGCAGCAGGTACAGGATTGTGCTTTTCGGATCAGATGTCGCGAAATACCCATTGATCATGCTTGGGAACTTCGCCAGCAAATTCTACATGTTCTGCCCTGGATGATTGATGAACCACAGGCCGCCATTCACTCCATTCATTCGGCCTCTTCGGCGAACGGATGGATTCGCCCCTCGCTGGACTCGGGAAATTTCATTCAGCTCTCTCGTCGCACCCGGCTTTATCTCAGACTGCCCATACATCGTATTGATGACGCTCGAGCTTTGATCGGGAAAGAACTGAAAGTTGCCGGTTGCCCCATCCTGATCAACAAAATCGAGCAACACCGATTGCTTCCTTCAAGTACCCTGTTCACGCGCTCAATAGATGCAAATCAGATAGAAGACGAACAGGCTTTTGAGGAAAATGTCATTCATCTGCTATCCAAAATTGATGTAGCACCAAAGAAAATATTGTGCGGTCTTGCTCATGAAATCTCTTGCCAAGGTTACAATATCCCTGCAAGAAGTGTCTTGCTTGCTGACCTTGAACCACAAGAATCGATTCGTATCCAGGAGAGTGGTCTTGGTACCAATGGCTTGCTTGGTTGCGGTATCTTCATTCCACATAAAAGTCTGAATGCGGTCAACACCGCTGGTACCATGTCCGATTAAGTGATTGTGACATTTGGTGTAACCGACTATAGAGACTGAATTACGCCTCAAGAGAAACGAAAAAGAAATTCAAACCACGAGAATAAATCGCCATATTTGAATTTGAAAATATCAGTTAAAATTCAATGAAGATCTGATTCAAGTGCCAATATGCTACAGAAAGCGCGAATTCGCACGGCTTGGAAATCTCACGACCGAACAATCCCAATCAGCGAGTTAGCCAATGCGCTCTCTGCCATCTGCTGGCGGATTGCCCTATATGCCGCGAAAAATCTCCATCAGCAGGATTTCGTTTATGTCAATGACGAACAACGCTTGGCGGTCGTTCGAGAATACCTGTTTTTCCAGATTCACCTGTCAGACCGACTGGTCCACGATAAGCTCTGTGATAATGAGCGAAACGAATTCATCAATTCGCTCTCACTGAATTGTCTGCGGCACTATGCCGAAAACACCATGGAACTGCTCGACAAATCACCTGACATGGAAGAGACCGTCAATACATTAAACCATGTCACATCTTGTTTGGCGAGTTTCAAATTTGCCGACCAGCAACCCGGCTACGAAATGTATCGGCTACTCGGAGCACGAATCCGAGATATCCTCGGTGAAGATCAAACAAATAAATGGGTCATTGACCAGATTATGGAAATTGATGGCCCGGAAATTTTTGAACTGTTCAATAAATCCAGCAGCAAGCTGATTAGAAATTCCGGGTATTAGATCACATGTTCGACAAACTTCGCCATTTCTGTCTGGCACTCTTGCTCCTGCCCTTGCTGTCAGGGGTGATTTCCGCGCAGGGGCTTGATGACTCCGAATTACTGCCTGAACATGAGGCATTTCAATTTGAGCTTATGCCTATTGGCCCCGCTGCAATTCAGGCAACCTGGACGATTGCCGAGAATTACTATATGTATCGGGATAAGTTGAAATTTGCGATTGATGATTCCGGCTATTCTCTCAAGGTTCAGCAATATCCGCAAGGTATCACCAAGGACGATCCGCTGTTCGGAACCACGGAAGTTTATGAAAACAAGTTCTCAGTACTGATTGACGTTACAGGCAATGAGGGTGAATTCGCTCTGATTTCCGAAGGCCAGGGCTGCAATGAGCCAATTGGTGTCTGTTACGCGCCAATTACCCACAATACCCGTCTGATCAAGACTGATCAAATTATCCAGCTTGCTGCAAATGAAACGACAAACGAGATCACAACTTCAAGTTCAACCAAACAAGCTGAATCCGGGGATGTCAATCTCTTGCGTAACTTGCTTGCGAACTCGTTCTCTCAACCTGAATTTCTCAAGGTAGATGATGCCTTCAAAATCGAAGACCTCTCTATTGATGCACAGACCATTTCCGGCAACTTCGTGATTGAACCAGGATACTATCTTTATCGGGAGAAGATCGGAGTTATGCTCGGTGATCGACCGCTTTCCCTATCGATACCTCAAGCTCCGGAAAAATACGAAGACCCCACATTTGGGAGTACCGATGTCTATCGAACCGATTTTTTCTTCTCGGCAAACCGACCAATTGGCAGTCCAAGCGGAGAGGTTCTGGTTACCCTGACCTATCAGGGATGTGCGGAAGGTGCGATTTGCTATCCGCCAGTCACCCGCGAATTCAATCTGATCGCACCGGCCATCGCTTCGAATGTGGATATTCAAGCTTCAAAAGAAGACTCGACGGAGAACCATTCCCTGATTGCGATACTGTCTGGTGCGTTCATTGCCGGCATTTTGCTCACCTTCACGCCCTGTGTACTACCAATGATTCCGATTCTCTCCAGTGTCATTGCTGGGCAAGGAGAAAAAATAACCCGTTTGCGGGCCGGTTCTCTCTCACTGTCTTATGTACTCGGAACCATGGTGACCTATACAGCCATGGGGATACTTGCAGGCGCAACTGGTGATCAACTTCAGGCTTATTTTCAAAACATCTGGGCGATCGGAACCCTCTCTGGCCTTCTGGTATTGATGGCGTTATCGATGTTTGGCCTGTATGAATTACAGTTACCAAGCAGTTTGCAGTTAAGAATTCAGAATAAATCAAGTTCTCTGACCGGCTCTATCCCGTTAGTGTTCCTATTAGGGCTTGTCTCTGCACTCATCATCGGCGCCTGTGTCTCACCGGTCCTCATTTCGGTATTGGGAATAGCAGTCGCCTCTGGCGATCCTGTGCTTGGCGCACAAACCATGGCCGTGCTAGCTCTCGGTATGGGCATACCGCTCATTGCTATTGGTCTGGGAGCGGGATATCTGCTGCCAAAGGCAGGTGCCTGGATGGAATCCGTCAAGTCCCTGTTTGGTATTCTGCTCATCGCTGTAGCAATTTATCTCCTGCAGACATTACCGCAAATCCCAATCCTGCTGATCTGGGGTGCATACCTGATCATCGTCGGATATGCCTTGATGCAGATGCACTCGGAAACAGGAACGGCTGGATATCAATTCAAGATTGTACTCAAGGGCTTGGGGGTCGTGCTTCTGGTGTGGGGGATTTGTGCCTTGATCGGCGGATTTATGGGACAACGGGATTTGCTGCGTCCAATTCCTGAAAATCTTTTCATGGGCGGATCGGATGCTACATCTGAAGGTACTGATGTGCACCTGTTTGACCGGATTGCAAACGAGAGTGATCTTGAACAATATCTCATTCAAGCAACTTCCAGCGGTCGCGGGGTGATTTTGGATTATTACGCTGATTGGTGTGTTGACTGTCTAAGGATGGAAGAATCCACATTCAAGGACAGCCTGGTTGTTGCTGAAGTCGAAAATCGCTTTGTTGCATTACAGGTGGATGTTACAGACCCCAATGACGCCAATGCGAATGCCCTCAAAAAACGCTTCAATGTATTTGGCCCTCCAGCGATGATATTTCTTGATCAGCAGGGCATGGTTCTGAGTGATTTCAACTTCTATGGATACAAGGATCCACAAGCTTTTCTAGAGCATTTGAAACGGGTCAATCCCTAGATTGATCATGCACTCCAACCATGGATCGCTAAAGTCTAGCCGACTGAATCCCGGATACCCATTTTTCCGCATAAGCCAAAATTTTGGAGGTTGTATGAAATCGTGACGAAATCAGTTATCTATTCCTGATGGAATTTGCCACAAAACCTACAAATCAATTAATGATCTGAACGGATTCTTCGAGGCCTAATCTCGTTGCAATTACAGCCTGCCCGATAACTTGCAACAAGTCAATTACAAGAGGTCCCAAGAAAGATTCCATAGAAGCCCCAGTTCAAGTTCGAAGTGCGACACCACCCCCCGATTGCGAACCCATGAACAGAGTTGTATCGGTGTGCATGGCTGCGAGTGCAAAATGAGCACCTGCCGCAAAAGCGGACAGTTCTATTTGCTCTTAACAGAAGTCTAGTGTTGCACTTCGGGCCGGCACTGGAGTATCAATTAATCCAGATGGGAATTGAGACTAATTTTCAAACAATTTCTTAATCCATGCAACGAAGCTTTTGCAAAGGTGTCCGTCACAATGCAAATTTCCGGAACTGATTGCATATCCCATTAACCCAGGAGGTTCTACAGTGGACAACCATGCATGGACTTTCGCCTTCATTTGCTTATTTCCCCTGAACTTGCGTTCTTTCTTGGGGATGCCTTCAATATAAGATACAGACCTCGGCCATACAGGATCATCGGGATGAATCATCTGTTGGACAAAATCTTCCAGCTCCCCGCTGGATTTGTTGTCAGGCATTAGCCAGATACCAACTTTAGGAAAATTTTCATTTGCTTCAATGATTGTTCCCGCTTTATCAGGCTTGATTGGTGTAGCAATGCCGATTTTCTTCAATTTGCTGGCGATTGAATTCCAGCGTTTATCAATACTGTCATTGGCATCGACGACAAGTCCAACAACCTCCCCTCCGGGAGCCTTGATTTGAAGCGCTATGGTATCCACTAGGGCGTGTTAACGCTAATCAGTGCATCGATGATGAGCGCGAAGACGATGAATCCGAGGAACATGACATCGAGTTTCTCGAAGCGCGAGAACACCCGTCGGAAGCCCTTGAGCCGCCGGAACAGGCGCTCGACCTCGTTGCGCCTCTTGTACAGTTCCCGGTCGTATTTCCAGGGAGCCGTGCGGTTGCTCTTCGGAGGCACCACGGGGGTGAAGCCGAGATCGACCGCCAGTTGTCGGGTTTCGTCATCCTCGTAGGCCCGGTCCATGATCAGGGCCGGCCGGTTCGACGGCCGGCCCAGCCGCTTCAGGAGTTGCCGTCCCTGTGGGGCATCATGGGCGTTGCCGGGAGAGCGCGCGAAGGCAACGGCTGTCCGGGCATCCGCGGCAACCATATGAAGTTTGGTGTTCCATCCGCCCCGGGACTTGCCGATGCACTGCGGGCCGTTTTTTTCAGAGCCCCCGTACCGTCGGGATGTACCTTCATGCTGGTGCTGTCGAGGCTCAGGGCCTCGACCCGGACCCGGATCATCTGCTCCCGCTGCAGGGCCTCGAACACGCGGTCCAGAACGCCGTTCTTCGACCACCGGTTCATGCGCGTGTAGACAGTGTGCCAGTTTCCGAAGTGCTCCGGCAGGCCACGCCACTTGCAGCCGTGCTCGGCCACGTACAGAATGGCGTTGAGTACCTGCAGGTTCGAGAGACTGACATTGCCCCGCTGCCTCGGCAGCAGCGGCGCAATGAGCTCGTACTGTATCCGGGTGAGTTCCACTTGCCTGTTCCTCCGCATTGCTTCTACTGAAAACAAGGGTGGCAAGTATACCACATCTCATGGAAAATTGTGTTAACACGCCCTAACTCATCTTCAGAATACTCAATGGTCCTATGAATGCCATCCTGCCTCTCAAGGCGGATCAATCGACCTTCATTATCTTCGTCTTCCAAAGCTGCTTGAGCAAACCACTTGATGCAGTCCCATCCATGAGTGGTTGCAAGCACCTGGATATTGTTTTCACGAGCCGCTTTTAGGATGAACCGCCAGAAATCCTTCAATATTGAATGATGAATTCCGTTTTCTGCCTCGTCGATAAAGAAAAAGCCGTCACGACAGTTTGCAAGTGCCAATGCAATCCCGAAAAGCCTTCTTGCACCATTGCCAAGGCTCTTGAGGGGAACTGGCTTTTCATGATTTGAAAGTTTTACAACCGCTCGGCGGACATTAGTTGAGCGGCGATCAGGATCCCCCACCATGGTCACCCGCTCAATAGATTTCCCTGATCCGTTCAAGGCTAGGCACAAAGCTTCAGTTACACGATTTTCCCATTCGGTCAATGCGACTTTGTCCCAATACCTAGCCAACTGATGATTTAGAGTTAATCCTGGACCCAGAGTCTCATGTGTCAACGTTTGTAGAGGAAATCGCAATTCACTCCAGATTCTCATTCTGCGATGCGGGACAAGAAAATCTGATTGGTTGGATCGACTGAGAAAATATGGAAAGAAGTACTTTTTCCTATTGAAAGTTGTCCTTATGAGCAGTATGTTTTCCCAGCTTAGATCAATCGGACTGTCTTCGATCAGCATGTCGGTTTGTTTTTTATCGGGTTCCACCACTTCAATCTTGACCAATTTATTTTGTCGATCTGAAGGGCCAATCGCCATGGATGTTTTTTTCGTGAGTTGCCGGCTAAAAAAGAGTCCAAACAAGTCAACATCGTATTCCCGAATGCCTTCCTTGTCGCTGGCGAAAGTGTATTCTTCATGGTCTCGACCTAAATCTGACAGTACTTTGGGATGGCCACGCTGGGCATAAACACGACATGCTTCCAGTACTGAAGTCTTACCAATCCCATTTTTACCAGTAAGGAGAGTTACGCGCCCAGACGTGGAACTTTTAAAGACTCGATTCCCCGAAAACCTCTGATGAATAGACTCGGAAGGTGGAGGATGGAATTTTCATGGTCTTGATTCATATATCTGGAGATCAGGTTCTGTAATGGATCAGAACCCTTGTTTTGGAGACTAACGAAACAATTACCTATCTTCTTAATTTAGGTAATGACAACTTGTCTCCATTGGGTTTTTCTGTTTCTGTGTATTAAAGAATTTTGATGTTGGCTTCATATGTCGGTTCATAGTTTGAAACCGAATAATATGACAATCATACCGAATTTTTTCGAAAGAAGGGGAATTTCTTCGACAATCCCTAGTTTCAGCCCGAAGTACAACATTGCGAGGAGTTATGGTCGAAAGTAGTGTTCCGTGTTCGGAGAGCGGTTACTGGAAACAGGAATATGGTTGAGGGATTGCGATACTGTACTACGAAAGAATCCGGCAAATACCGCCCCAAGTCCCAAGTTCTACCGCGCCAGTAGTCGGCTCGACTCATTAATGTCAATTCGGCGATATAGATATCGTTCCCTATTTCCCATGCCCCCGTACTCAGGATTCGATTCTATAAATTCGTAATCTCCCCAAGGATTCGTGGGTTCGCCAACTAGCAACCATCTCGGAAATACATTTTTCCTCATGGCGATCTGCTCCAGAAGTCTAGGGTTATCGTCATTATCCCGACCGAAACGATCATAATTTGCGCCGAAGCCATGATCCAGCAAAACTACGAGGTATGGTGCTGGAGTCCCATCATATTGACAATAGAGTGCATCGTAAGTTGCGAAGCCGTCTCCTCCCACAAAAAGAATGGTGAGACGTTCCGGTCCATAATTTTCATTGCGATCCTCTTTACGCTTGAGGATGACCATCAGGGCAAATGGGATGAAGTCTTCATCAACAAACATTTTTGAGTTCCTTGGTGTTACATGTTGTTTCCAGCCTCCCGGCCTTAGGTCTTCTTCCTTTACATCTTCCGAGTGTTCAACGATATAACCAGCAAAACTGTGCGGTCCATACAGAGCTTCGATTATTTGTTCTCTGCTCTCGTGATAATCCACGTATACGAACGTGTGTATCGCATGGGAACGCGACCCAAGACTTACCGGCTGTCCATCCGTTCCAGAACCAGGATAGTAAAGTGTTCGGTTGCTGAAAAAGTGTTTCCGATTGAACGAAAATGGAGGACCATCAGATAGCCACTCAGGCATTTGCTCAGGTTCCACTCTCAAAATATCCACTAAATTAATTTCTTCACACATATATCATTTCTCTACGTTTGTATAAATCAGGGTTATGCACTGAAAAATAATGATGTTCTGCCATTAATCGATCCCAGCATTTCCGCTCTTGCGTATCACGGACCAGACGTACGCCAACCCCGCTCGGTTTCCATGAATTCTCTTCCATGCACGCAATCATACTGAATGCAGTCTTGCGAGTTCACCCCCAAATCAAAAAGAATTGAAAAAAACTTGACAGACACAAACAGCGATCATTCAACCGAATCTGGCAACATAAGCAAACCTGGCGACTTTTGCGGTTCCTTGAAAGAACTAGGTAAAATCCTGTCAAACTTGACAGAATAAATGGCAAGTTCGAATTGTGGTAGAAGATTCAGTCAAAAACCGTTCAATCTTTCAGATCAAGGCGGTAGAAAGATCGGGAAATCTGCTTAGTAACAGAAGGACGATCAGGGTAGCCAACAGAAACGGCCACAGCGCTTTGAAAATCTGCACAGGCTTAACCTCGGACATCGCTGACGCAATATACAAGCCAACTCCAACCGGAGGAGTCAGAAGTCCAAGAATCAGATTGATGCTGATGACTACGCCAAATTGATAAGGGCTGATTCCATAGGAGCCCATGGCAATCGGCAACAGTATGGGAGTCACCAGAATAATTGCCGCAATGCCATCAATCAACATTCCAACCAACAGTAATACTCCGTTTACGATCAGCAAAAACACGAACGGATCAGCGGTAACGACTGTAATCAAGGCGGCGAGTTTCTGCGGTATCGCTTCATAGATGATAACCCAGCCAAAAACATTGGCAGTCGCGATCATGAATATCACCAATGCTGAATTACGTGCAGTACGAACAAACACCGTACCCAAATCGGATACTTTCAGATGCCGGTAAACAAACTTGCCCAGCAAAAACGCAATAACCGAAGCAATGGCTGCTGATTCAGTGGGGGTCGCAACCCCAAACAAAATTGCCAAGATAATACAGGCAGGAATCAATGCTGCCGGCAGGGATTCGATCAGCGCCTTTACCGATTCCCTGGCTGACATCCAGTCTTTGCATGGTAGAGGGGACATCCATCCGATTACCGTGATTACAGCGACAAATCCGAGAAACATCATCAGCCCGGGAATGATCCCGGCCAAAAACATGTCGCCAATGGGTATCTGTGCTAGTACACCGTAAATAATAAATAGCATGGATGGCGGTATAACCGGAGCTAGCAAACCGCCTGCAGCAGTAGTCGCCGCCGCAAAACCCGGATCGTATCCTTCTTCAACCATAGCTGGAACCATTGCACGGGACATGATTGCTATCTGGGATACAGCCGAACCAATGATTGCTGCCATAAACATGTTGGAAACAATATTAATCCATGCCAATCCACCTCGGAAACCGCCAACGAAAACCCGTGCTACCTTGATCAGCCTTTCAGTAATTCCTCCCGCATTCATGAGCTCGCCAGTAAGCATGAACAAGGGAATAGCCAACAAGCCATAATTTTCCAATCCGGAAAACATCTGTTGGGCAAAACTGTCAAACAGAATGAAATTATCGCTCTCTACAATGTAAACAACAGCAGATAAGGCAAGTACGACCGCAATCGGTACAGTACCAAAGAGTAATACACAAAATATAAGTGTAGTCACCGCATCAAATCCATTGGCTTCATCGATCGATCAGAGTTCACCCCCAAGGTCAGATTGGCCACCGAATGCAATAACATTCCTAACGAGAAAAACCACATCACTGACCAAATCCAGGCCTTGTTTATCCGCAGAGTAGTGGGCTCTGCATAGATAAAATTAAACGTGCTGCTCTGAAATACACCTGTGTCAAATCCGGCAGCAATCAAGGCATCTGGGCGATACCATCGCCAGCAAAAAAATACCATCGCAACAGCAAAAAGAAAAACGCAAAAATCGGCGCATTTCGTGACGATCTTGCCAATTCTCGCAGGCGTGAAATCAATCAGCAAAGAAACCGCAACAGAGTGTCCGTAATGAATGCTGGATGAGGCAGCAAGGAATGTCATCCAGGCCATGGAATAGATTGCCGCTTCATCAACCCAGTAGATTGATTGATCAAGAGCTCGAGTGATGACATTCAGCAGGATCAGCGCGGTGATTGCACCAGCAAAAACCGTTGCGAATACAATCTCGGTTCTTGCCCATAGCGCCGATACCTTTTGAAGAAATAACAATCGGAATTACCTGTGAAAAAAACAACAGCCATGCCGAAGCATGGCTGTTGCGATGTTTGCTGCAAGATGGGACGAACCGGCTTGAAAGGCTGGAACTTCGCCCGTAATCGAGAGCTTTCAGTTAGCCGTTGACGCGGCAACATCCCGAATTGCGCTCAATTTTGACGAACGCTGACTCCAAATTTCATCCCACTTTTTTGGAGCATCTCCAAAGAATTCGGGACCAACCTCTTTGAATGACTTGTCAGTTCCCCGAACCTGTTCAATCCAGGCTGGATCCATTTCCACATAGGTATCAAGAACTCCACTCAGATGCTTTCGCATAATTTCGGAGATCATCGCCCGATCATCATCTGTGAGGCTTGCCCAGACCTTGGCTGAAACCAGCCCAACCATCGGAAACATCATGTGGTTGGAATGGATAATGGTTTGTGCATGTTCATAATATTTCAACTTCCAGATCAATTCACTATCCATGTCGATTGCATCAACCTGTCCGTTTGCCAAGGCATCATAGACTGCGGGCAACGGCATCGGTGTTGGTGCTGCACCCAGGATATCGTAAAAGTCAAGAATCGGATCAAATGGGGTTATTCTCAGCTTCTTTCCAACCAAATCTTCAGGACTATTCACATCACCACGACTGAGAATCTGGCGCAATCCGGCCATACCATAATCAATGCCAACCACGCCCACTTGCAACGGAAGTTGCTCAAGCAATTCTTTCGCTACATCTGAGCGGAGTATACGAGCGGCATGCCCAATATCTTGAGCTAGAAAAGGTGCATAGAAAGCACCAAAGTCCGGGGCGCGGTTAGAAACTTCAGCTACCGTCATGAATGCCATATCCAGGGCACCCGACTGTAACTGCTGCAACATCTGTGCCTCATTTCCGAGTTGTCTGGACGGAAAAACCTGCACCGTATGTGCTCCGCCAGACTTCTCATTTAACTCTGCACCAAATGCTTCTGCAGCCCTCGTCCAAATATGTGGAGGAGGAGTGAGCAGGCCAAGGCGGAAATCCTTCGACCAGGCACTAGTCGATAGACCCGCAAGCAACACGGACAAGACTACAGAAAGGCATTTCATTGATTGGCGTGTTTTAATAATTTTCATCATCTTTGGATTCTCTGCTTGTTTGTTGAATTCTATAGATTCACCCAACCCTTGGGTGGTTCTTTTCCAGGATGTATGGTAAAACAATTGTCACAGGTGCGATCATTGTTACTGCCGTAAAACGCATCAAACAACGGGGGTAAATCTTTCACGATATCTGTGAGCTCCAGTTCTACACGGTGTACCATTTCACCACATTCAAAGCAGAACCACTCAAATCCGTCAAGATCCCCATCTCTGCGTTGTCCCTCAACCACCAAACCGATCGAACCAGCAACTGGACGTTGTGGGGAATGACGAACATGAGGCGGCAGGAGAAAAACCTCCCCTTCATGGATCGGTACATCATAAATCTTACCATTTTCGGCGATCTTGAGTAACATGTCGCCCTGCAGCTGGTAAAAGAATTCCTCTACCGGATCATCATGGAAATCAACCCGAGTGTTCGGTCCACCGACGATCATTATCACCATCCCCGTCTCTTCGTCAAACAACTGCTTGTTTGCAACAGGGGGTTTTAAATAATCTCGATTTCTCTCAATCCATTTTTGAAAATGAAAGGGCTGGTACTTTGGATTGAATTTCATAATGACGAGTTTGAGTGAAGGTCAGCTTCTACATGCCTAAATTATCATTACAATTTGATATATAATACAAGTGATGATTGGTTAATTTGATATAATATTTATGAATATCAAAACGAATGTAACGGACCGCCATTTCCGGATTGTTCAACGTATTCTAACACGCCTCAAATTAAAGCAGTTGCGACTGCTCGTTGCAATTTCCAAACACCGTAGCATTCTCCATGCTGCAGAAGAGATCAGCATTTCCCAGCCCGCTGCTACCAAGCTACTAAAGGACCTTGAATCGGACTTCAATGTCCTGTTGTTTGAACGCACCAATCGAGGCGTCATTCCAACTCAATTTGGAGAGGCATTGGTAAAACATGGCAAACTCGTCCTTGCACAGATTTCTGTTGCAGCTCAAGAACTCGATGACTTGAGTGAAGGTCTTGGAGGAAGAATCGTGGTCGGAACATTACTGGCAGCCTCTGCCCAGGTATTACCACGAGCAATCACTTTCCTGCGTGAACAACGCCCAAAAGTCAGTATAGTGGTCCGGGATGGCACCAATGATTTTCTCATGCCTCTGCTACATTCTGGTGAGTTGGATATGGTTGTGGGCCGCCTGACTGAATTCCGCTACCGTGAAGATCTTATCCAGGAGATACTTTGCAACGAGAGAATTGTCATCGTTTGTCGAAAATCGCATCCGCTAGCCCAACAGAAATCGGTTTCCATTCAAGAGATGAAGCAGCATCAATGGATACTTCCGCCCATGCAAACAACTCTGCGCAGACAATTCGACAGTGCCTTTTTTGACCATGGGTGCACTGCTCCACCGCATCCGGTTGAATGCATCTCCTTTCTGACCAATCGCTCGTTGCTACTGGCCACAGACATGATCGGTGTCTTTCCAATACACGTCGTGCAAAGTGAAATTGCCAGCGGTCAGCTGGTTATATTGGATAGCAATCTGAATATTAGGCAAAGTCCAATCGGAGTTTCCTATCGGAGGCAAGGAATTCTGTCTCCAGCCGCTTCCGAATTTCTTGAAATGCTTAGAATGGCCGCGGGAGAATTTCAACCAAAATAAGAAGTTGACTTCAGTTCAGGCCAATAGCAGGATGAGTTCGAATCGTCAATGCAATAGGAAAATTCTCGATCCATTGAAAACCGATTCCAAAACAGAATTGTGTGTTGTTATTCAACTTCCTTATACCTAAATTCGCGATGTTGAGTTGAAGTCTAACTGGTAGTTGGCCAAACTATGATATTGGTTATCGACTTCAATACCTTTCCAGGTTTACAGAATAAAACATGAGATGAATATTGCCCACTTCAAGCACCAAGAGAAAAATGAAATACAAAAAACACCAGGCTAAAGAATATTCCCGAGAACACATGAAAGGCATCTGGGCGGCTGCCCTCAATCCGATGAAGCCAGATTACTCATTGGACGAAGAAGGTCTCCGGCGCAATATCAACCACTGGATTGAAGATCTGAAAATCCAGGGTTTGTTCATCGCAGGCAAACAGGGTGAGTTTTTCTCCTTGTCCCTGGACGAACGCAAACGCAATTTTGAGATTGCAGTCGAGGCCTGTAATGATCGAGCCGGTACGATCATGTCCTGTTCCGACCAAAACTTCGATATAGTGATTGAACTCGCAAAACATGCACAATCCGTCGGTGCAGACTATATCGTTGTCCACGCACCCGTGTTGCATTTCATCCATGATCGGGAGGACACGTTATACAACTACTATCGGGAAATCTGCGAGCGTGTGGATATTGGAATTGCCATGTGGAGTCACCCTGACTCGGGTTATTTGATGAGCCCGAAACTCTGTGCACGGATTGCAGAACTTCCAAACATAGTCGCAATAAAATATTCGGTGGATCGAGACATGTATCGAGAGCTCACGGAATTAGCGGGTGACCGAATTCTGGTCAGCACAGCTTCCGAAGAAGAGTGGCTAGAAAACATCATCGAGTTGAACTGGCAACTGTATCTCTGTTCTTCACCTCCCTATCTGTTGCAAACCTGTAATGACCTGCGTATGCACGAATATACCCAACTGGGAATGGCCGGAAAATTCCACGAAGCCAAGCAGGTGCGAGACAGTCTTGAACCGGTCCGAACAGCCCTCAGGGAAACCCGACCTGGCGGAAAACCTCAGGCACACCAGAAATACTGGCAGGAACTGCTCGGTCAGGCTGGAGGCCCAGTACGACCACCACTGTTGCAATTAACGGAACAGGAAAAAGAATTTACCCGGTCGAGATTTCATCAATGTGGTCTGAAACTTTGAGCAATTAACGCCCATTCATAAAACGAACAAGGCGCAAAACGAGGGATCTGATCTCAACTCCAAAATCATATGGATTTTCGGGAAGCCCGTTTAGACCAAATTCTGCTCGTCACAATGTCTTGGGGAACCATAACTCCGATCAAACAGAGAACCTGTCAATTACCAAGGAAAATCCGAGAAACGTATTGGTTACCTCTTACGGATTTCTGAGTCCAAACGTTCTTTGCCTATTGCAGTACTCCAGATATCAGATAAGCGAAGGCAAGATTGTTACGCGACCGAAATCGACAGACAAGACGAAACCTGATAATGCCTAATGGACAATTTACGGAAATCCTAGCTACGAGCCAGGCATTCATATGGAATGAAGTCTTGCAAGTCTATCCCTGCATGAAAATTTGGAAAACTCGGAATCAACAAGTAACCAACTCTGGGTAGATTATTCAGACGAGTCGACTTTTGCTCTATCTTGCCACAAGGGCCATGTTTGCAACACTCATCTTCATACTCGGCAACCTATCTACACCCCTCGCGGTTACATCCACCGAAACGTATCTGATCGTTCGAATGTTGTTGTCTTTGTCAGAGACCTGCACCAGCAAAATATCACCCTCCACCATGGCTGTACTCGGAATGCGGATTGAATGGGACACTTCATCAGGGAGAATCGCTCGTGTCATGCAGTCGATCCGTTCCAAAGTGCCCAAAGCGCCAACCATGCAGGTATCGGTCACTTCACCAAGCTTTGGCCATGCCCGCATTATGTATGGCCGGTCGCACTGGACATCCCCTCCCGCCGGCTTGAAGCCCGGATCAGGACACACGGCCTGCCTTGGATAGGTGCCGGGATCGGTATAGGCACGGGTGGTGCGGAAAGTCTTTAGTCACAAATCGGTTCCAAAGCTCACTCCATCCCAACTGGCTCCATCCGAGTAGCAATTAGAGGCCGATGCTGTGCATGACATTTTTCACAATGGTGTAATGCAGCAACCCTTCATCACCGCCTTCACGCCCATAACCACTGGCTTTCACACCTCCAAATGGCGTTTCAGGTACTGATGCCTCAAGAGTATTAATGGATAAATTACCTGCTTCCACTTCGTTAATTAGTTGATCAACATTGGCGGCTGAATGGGTAAACGCATAAGCGGCTAGACCATAAGGAACACTGTTTGCCATTTCAATACCCTGATCCAGAGAGGCAACCGGATTGATGACAGCAACCGGACCAAAAGGTTCGACCTGCATGATATTCGCATCGTTAGGCACCTCAGTCAACACGGTCGGCTCGAAGAAATATCCTTTGTCTATCCGTCTATACCCCCCAGCCAACACCTTCCCTCCACGCTCTTCTGCATCATTGACCAGATTTTGCAATACTTCGAGTCGTCTGTAATGTGCAACCGGCCCTATATCCGTATCTTCATCCAAGCCAACACCAACCTTCATGGTTCCGACCTGCCGCAAAAAACTCTCGACAAAATCCGGATACAACTTCTCGTGGACAAAAAACCGAGTGGGCGAAGTACAAACTTGACCAGCATTCCGCATTTTTCGAATCGCGGACATAACCCCGACTTCCTGTGCATCGACATCATCACAAACAATCACCGGTGCATGACCACCCAATTCCATCAGCACTGGTGTCATGTGCGCGGATGCCAGCATCGTCAAGCTTCGTCCCACAGCAGTCGAACCGGTAAATGCAACTAAACGGATCTCTTCTCTTGGAATCAAGTATTCTGAAATCTCAGCTGGTTTTCCATAAACCAGATTCAGGACTCCCGGTGGCAGTCCGGCATCCTCAAAGGCACGGGCAATGTGAAACGAACCAGCAGGAGTATTTTCTGCTGGTTTCAATATCACCGAACACCCCGAAGCCAATGCTCCAGCAATCTTGCGCGCAGGTTGACTCATTGGAAAATTCCACGGCGAGAATGAAGCCACACAACCGATCGGCTGACGTACAACAAGATAACGCATGTGCTGCGCACTTGGAATTACTCGCCCATATAGTCTTTGCCCTTCTGCTGCATCCCATTCGAAAAACTCACATCCGCGAATCACTTCCAAACGCGACTGCCGGATAGGCTTGCCCAATTCCAGGCTTATGGACTGGGCGATTTCCTCGCACCGTTCCCGCATCAGACGGGACGCCTCAAGAATGATCCGACTGCGTTCAAGAGGTGCAATCCTACTCCAAATTCTAAACCCTTCTTCAGCGGCACAGACTGCATTGTCAAGTTGCTCCTCACAAACAACCGGTATTTGTCCAATCCGAGTTTCATTGGATGGATTGACGATCGGTAGATGTTCTTTCGAATCTACCCATTCTCCGCCAATAAATAGTCCAATATTCGGATAGGTTTTTGTTTCGGTTTTCATTGATTCGGCTACCTCAGAATTCAGTCAACTTTTCTACAATATGCTTAGAGGATTTAAGCCTATTGGAAATTGGGTATCTAAATCAAATCAAAATAGGAAAGTGGGTATATCTATTTTGAATATCCAAGGCGAAGCTTATCTGGTGAGTCGAGTCGACTAAGCCAAACACGGATTAAGACTGTTTAGCGGTCAAACTCCTCAAGCCATTCGGCAAGATTCTCGACCATCACCTGCCCATATCCATGAAAAAAATGGGTCGCACCCTCAATCGAAACCTGCATCGACATTGGGTTGCCATTCTGCTTCAGCAATTCCTGCCGATAAGGAACCATCTCCAGAGGGCGAGGATATTCATCGGAACCATAAATATCCAGCACTGGTATGGTGAGATTACCAATCGGGAAAGGGGTTCGTAAATCTTGACCAACATCCGTCGTTCCAAGTCCCATTGCAATATAACCGTCAATTGGAGGGTCCAAAATACTATTCATCCAGTCATTGGCCATATGCACACCGCAACTGTGTGCCGCTAGCACAATCCTTGATTCGCCCTGATCCTCAAGGTAACGAATAGCTGCTTCAATACGAGGATGTGCGTATTTTAGAATGGGCAGGTAATCAAAGTAGGTGCTGCCTTTTTCCAGTACCGGCATCTGAACCGAAAGGGTATTCCAGCCATGTTCGGACAAACCGACTCGAAGCGGCCCGATCAACTCCTCTTCATCAAGATGAACATCGCGGCCATGTAACAGAATCAGCGTGCCCCTCGAATCCTCGACCTTGATATGTACAC
This sequence comes from Candidatus Poriferihabitans sp., assembly GCA_965220975.1. Classification (GTDB taxonomy): domain Bacteria; phylum Pseudomonadota; class Gammaproteobacteria; order Arenicellales; family Poriferihabitantaceae; genus Poriferihabitans. The sequence continues at coordinate 2,078,061 of OZ244855.1, forward strand.
TCAAAAATTCCCGCTCACCATCGGAGAGCCATACTGCATCGCCATCAAAAAGATAAGGTTCGATCTGTTCATTGATACGCGCTTCCCGCTCATAGTCAGGCACAGCATCGCCGAATGCAGGGATTACTGAACAAGCCAGTACAGCACAAAAATTCCGCACCGGTTTCAAGATTGCCCTGAAACTACATAACAAGCCCCAGGAAAATTCAACTCGCGGTCTCTCTGGCAACCGGACCGGAAATGACGAACAGTAAGCAGATAATCGATTCACCAATGCTCTTCGGCCATCCATTGGTTCGCTTGCTAAAAAAGGTCTGGTCAGATCAGGTGAGCGATTAACCCTTCAATACTGTCTCTCGCATCACCAAACAGCATTTTCGTGTTTGATTTAAAGAACAGAGGGTTTTCAATACCCGCATATCCACTCGCCATGCTCCGTTTGAGTACGATCACTTCTCGAGCATTCCAGACCTCAATGACTGGCATTCCGGCTATGGGGCCCTCTGGATCATCAATGGCAGATGGATTCACTATATCATTGGCACCAATCACCATGACCATGTCGGTATCGGGTAAACCCTCCTGGATTTCATCCATCTCCAGAACAATATCGTAGGGGACTCGGGCTTCGGCTAGCAATACATTCATATGACCCGGCATTCTGCCTGCCACCGGATGGATAGCAAAGCGCACATTCACCCCCTTGTCTCGTAATTTTCGAGTTAGTTCAAAAACCGCATGCTGGGCATGTGCAACCGCCATCCCGTAACCTGGCACAATCACGAGTGAGCGGATATTGTTCAGAGTAGTACCGCATTCATCCTGGGAAATTTCTACGGCGCTGCCCTGGTCAACCTGACCCGTTCCTGTACTGGTGCTCTGACCTCCAAAACCGCCCATGATCACGCTGACGAATTTTCGGTTCATGGCGCGACACATAATGTAGCTGAGGATTGCACCACTTGATCCAACCAGTGCCCCAGTTACGATCAACAAGTCGTTGGATAGCATGAACCCAGTTGCTGCAGCCGCCCATCCCGAATAGCTATTGAGCATTGAAATGACCACCGGCATATCAGCCCCACCGATCGCCATGACCATATGTACACCAAACAGCAGGGCAATAATCGTCATGATGATCAATGCAATCATGCCATGGGGAATATCCGCAGCCTGAATAAAATCATAGCCATACCAGATACAGACCAGCAGGCCCGCTAGATTGACCAAGTGCCTGCCCGGAAAAATCATTGGTTTACTCGTAATAAACCCGTTTAATTTGCCAAATGCGATTACCGATCCGGTAAAGGTCACGGCACCGATCAAGATGCCCAGATAAATTTCTACTTCATGCACAACCTTCTCGGCACCGCTATACAAACCTTCACTGCCGAGATAACTTGAAAATCCGACCAGCACCGCTGCCATGCCGACAAAACTATGCAACAAGGCCACCAGTTCAGGCATCTGCGTCATCTGTACCCGACTAGCTCGCCAGGCGCCCACCGCTCCGCCTAGCAGCATGGGTATCAGGATATACACATAACTCTCAATACTTTCATGGAAGGCAGTCGCCACAATAGCAATTGCCATGCCAAGCATGCCAAAGACATTTCCTCTTCGTGCACTTTCCTGATGGCTGAGTCCGCCAAGACTGAGAATAAACAGAATACTGGCAATGATGTATGCGCCGGTAATAGCGCCTTGATATGTTGTACTATCCATGACTATTCTTTCCTGAACATCTTGAGCATGCGCTGGGTAACCAGGAACCCGCCGAAAACGTTGATTGATGCAATGGTTACCGCCACGATCGCGAGCCAGACTGCAAGCTGACTGGAAGCATCAATTTGCAACATCGCCCCAATCAAAATAATACCGCTTATCGCATTGGTTACACTCATTAATGGCGTATGCAGTGCAGGAGTAACATTCCAGATCACTTGCCATCCTACGAAACAGGCCAACACAAAAACCGTAAAATGCATCATGAAAGATGCTGGCGCAACCGAACCCATAGCAATCAGCAAAATTCCTGCAATACCCATACCAACTAGTGTGGAAATCGCTCGTTTTCGAGGAGTAGATTTTTCGACCGGTTCACTCTCAATCGGTGTTGGTGTGCTTTTCGGTGGAGCCACAGATGGCTGAATTGGAGGTGGAGGCCAGAGTATCTCACCTTCTTTTACGACAATACTCCCTCGGACGATATCGTCCTCGAGGTCGAGAACCAAATGACCATCTTTCTCCGGAGTAAGATCAGTGAGCAAATGAAAAATATTTGCTGCAAACAAAGCACTTGCTTGATGAGCCATCCGTGATGTCAAATCCGTATAGCCGATAATGGTCACCCCCGCTACATTTGTGACCTCACCGGGCGCCGTGAGCTCGCAATTCCCTCCCTGTTCTGCTGCTAGATCAACAATCACACTGCCGGCACGCATAGAGTGGACCATATCTGCTGTAATTAATTTTGGAGCAGGCTTGCCCGGAATCAAGGCAGTAGTGATAATGATGTCAACATCTCTGGCCTGCTCGGCGAACAATGCCATTTCAGCTTCAATAAAAGCTTCGCTCATTACCTTGGCATATCCGCCCGTTCCCTCCCCTTCTTCCTCAAAATCAAGATCCAGAAATTCTGCATTCATGCTTTCGATCTGATCCTTGACCTCTGGACGAGTATCGAAAGCTCGAACAATTGCACCAAGACTGACTGCAGCGCCGATCGCAGAGAGACCTGCAACTCCTGCACCTATCACTAGAACCTTGGCCGGTGCAATCTTGCCGGCGGCAGTAATCTGACCTGTAAAAAACCGTCCAAAATGGTTGCCAGCTTCCAGAACCGCTCGGTATCCAGCTATATTGGCCATAGAGGACAGTATGTCCATCTTCTGAGCGCGAGAGATTCTTGGTATTGCGTCAAGGGCTAAGACTGTACCGCCAGCTTCGGCAATCTGTGCGGTCATCTCCTCGCGGAGTGCCGGTTCATATACCGAAATCAGCATCTTTGAATCACGAATCAGGGTCGACTCATGACAGTCCATCTCGGAATGCATCTCGGGAGCTCGTATCTTGCATATGATATCGGAACGATTCCAGAGCGAAACCGTATCCAGGCCTACTTCAGCACCGGCATTAGCATAGTCCTGATCGGTAAACCCGGCTGATTCGCCAGCTCCAGCTTCAATCAGAATGTCATAGCCCAAGCCCCTTATTCGCTTGACCTCATCCGGAGTACACGATACTCGTTTTTCGTTCGCTGCAATTTCTTTTGGAATACCGACAATCACAAATAATTCACCATTACATTAGAGGTTGAGAATTAAAATTAAGGCACATATTGTAACAATAGCCAACCCATTATTGCATAATTGGCTCTGCTGAAAGATGATAGAGTGGATTGCACCGACAATATGGATGTATGTTAAAGGCAACCTCTCTCAAGACAACCCGAGAAAACTCATCCACATGCTCAAATTCACTTATGCATCCACAGTGTTTCTCTCATCGGCCATGCTCATGGTACTTGAGATTACAGCAGGGCGCATCATTGCACCTTATGTTGGCAACTCCCTGTATAGCTGGACCTCGGTAATTGGGGTGGTGTTGGCTGGACTTTCAGTCGGCAATTGGCTCGGCGGCTGGTTGGCGGACCGTAAACATGGACATCGTACTCTCGCCATCACCCTCGGTATAGGCGCCCTTGCTTCACTCCTAGTATTAGCCTTGTTACCAGCTTATGGGACTTTACTTCGGGATCAATCTCTCAGCTTGGCATGGACTAGTCTATTGCTGGTTTCCGGACTATTTCTAGTACCTGCGGTTTTGCTTGGGATTCTTTCTCCTCTGATCACCACACTCTATCTCAAAATTGATGAAAGTATTGGCCGGTCAATTGGTTTGCTCCATGCTCTTGCTGCGACCGGCAGCATATTTGGCACATTCGCTGCTGGATTTTTGTTTATCCAGTGGATTGGCACCCGCTGGACCATCATCATGGTGGCAGGCATTCTATTTTTATTATCCTTATACTGGATAATTCGTATTCCACATCGAACTTCTCTACTGATGTGTTGGCTTGCTTCTGGACTTGGGGTGGTCGCGATCACAGATCGTGTAAATGGATTTATCGCTCCATGCGATATTGAGAGCCATTACTACTGTCTTCGCGTGATTGAAAATAGTGATCGGTCGGATTTTCGAAATACCGGTTCGCTGGTAATTGATCATTTAATTCATGGCACCAATGATCTGGACGATCCAGAGTCTTTACTAACCCCATATATACATGCCATGGATACGCTGATTGAGTCTCGATATTCACGCAGTATTCCTTTGAGGTATTTTTTCATGGGCGGTGGTGCCTACACATATCCGCGAGCTTTGGCTGCCCGACATGAAGCAAATGAAATTGTTGTCAGTGAAATTGATCCGGCAGTCACGAAAATTGCGCAGTCTAATCTTGATCTGAATACCTCGGGTATGACTATTCACCATGATGATTCTCGTTATAGTCTGCGAAGTTATGATGAGAATCGGTTCGACGTAGTCATGCTTGATGCTTTCCATGATGTTGGTGTTCCCTATCATCTACTGACTCTGGAATTTAACAATTTCGTGAAAACACGACTTGCAGAAAACGGTTTGTATTTGATCAATGCTGTTGATCAATTTCCGAATAGCGCTTTGATTCGTGCTTTACTGAAAACTCTGAAAATGAGTTTTCAGCATGTGGATATCTGGATTGAACGACCTTCTGATATCCAGGATCGCCTGACCTATGTCCTATCGGCTTCGGATCAACCGTTCGAGTTTGATGAGATCGAGTCGAAACGAGGTGAATTTCGGGTCTGGTACAACATCACCGATTTCACGGAAGATCAGACACAGCGGCATGACGCCATCACCCTGACCGATGATTACGCCCCAATTGAGAGATTGATCAGTATACTCTTTACGAGCGCCAAACAAATCTGACTCATTGCAAACTTAATTTGCGCTATTCGTGCAGCCGGCTTCAAAGCGAGCTTTGGCTTCGCCGCTCGTTATCGCATGACGCGAAATCTCTGCCGCTTCTTGCCAGGATTCAGCCTTGCCTGCGTGCATAAGTACAATTGCGGCACCATAAACCAAACTGTCAAACAGGGGCCCCGATACACCGGCAAGAGCCTCTCGCCCTGACTTTAAGGTATGCAAAGCTATCGGTTTCAGTGTCTCGATGTTATGAAAGTTACTCATTTCCAAAACTCCTGCATGCCCTTCACCCAATGGAACCATACGCTTTTCCTGTACGATACCCAGTTCGAATGGAGATAGTTTGTTCAAGGTAAGTGGATTGTTGTCCATATACCCATAATATCGAGAAACCTGGCTTAATGAAGGAATGCATCCTCCTTCAACTCCTTTCACCAGAATCATCGACTGAAATTCAGCATGTCTTGCGATTGCTTCATAAACTGGAGGATATGCCTTGTGTACATATCCAGTATAAAGATGAGTTCTTGATTTGCCGGATAATGGCTTGATTGCCACCTCAAGAGTGGAAATGAGTGAACGCTTGACCATTTTGTCGCGAAGTCCGCAAAGTTCATGCAGCTCAGGAAGGTATTGTTGCTGATCGAGATAAGCCCATCCGACTTGTGAATCCTCCAGCAGTCTGACCGCATTCTTGGGTGATAAATCGATTGAATACCCGGCAGCCTCAAGCACCTGATGTCCGGTTATCCCGTATTTAGGTCCCACCTGGCACACCCCATGAAGATATGCTGGAAAATCACAGGCGGCCAGTACAGCCGGTAAAAATGGGGTAGCAGGCAATCCTCGTACAAACCCATTGAATGGATCGGCAATTGACACCAATTCATCAGCCTTGACAGACACGCACCGACAATGCTCTTTTAGTGCATCCAGCACACCTAGATTTTCATCATCAGTTTCCCGTTTCATGCGCAGTGCAATCAGGAAAATCGCTGTCTGTACGGCATCAACCTGATTATTGAGGATGATTTCGAAACCATCTCGGGCCTGTTCTCGAGTCAGTGGTTTGCTCAGCTCGGGTCCGGTAGCAATACGCTGTATATACGAGCGCATCCTTTTTTGGGGTAAGTCTGCATTCATTGATTTAACCTATATTCCCCGTGATACCCTCGAAACAAGCACCTTTTATCCAGCTGGTCATACTCATAACAAACAACTCTGTAAACGATAACAGAAAACTACTTTTCAACTGCAAATATCATCCATGACCAATTTAGTTCTGTTCAGCCATGTACTTGGCAATGACCTCAAATACACACCAAAAGAATGGATGGGAATTCGATAGAATTCAAGGGATTATCGATCTCCATCAAAACTCCAGCGTGCAAGGCATTGCTCAGAAAATCGTAAAAATTCACTGAATCCTTCAACTCATGTTCAACTAGATTACGAAGTGCATGAGCCATTGTACAACATACCGCAACATCACCTACCGGGTCATTCCCGGTTCGCATTCCAAAGCTCAAAAACTCGCCGGTCAAGCCGGCGCTTGCCGTTTTGTTTGGAATCACTTCCTGGGGCGAAATCAAGAAGTGATGGAATGGTGGCGGCGTTATCCAGAGTTGACCGCCAAACCAAAGACACCCTTCTTTTCGCTGGGTTTTGAGTTCATCAAACTACGCAAAGAGGTTGACTGGCTTAGAAGTTGCTGCCAGTGCGATCCCCACGCCCGCGGTGCACTAACTGGCCTCCGGCGGCCCCGTCAGAAAGCATATTTGTGCGAGAGTGTAGTGCTTGCGGCCTGGGATACCATCGGGCGAAGGGAAACTATCGACCGAGCCCTTAACTTCATCCATAAAAATCCTTGCTAGGTAAATCTCGTTCGGTTGCAGGCTGAGGAAGGTTCGCGTTTGGGAAGGCACGGACTGACCACTGCGTACGGTACCCATGTGCATCCAGAATCCATGGACAAAACCACCGCTACGATCTAACAGTCCGATACGAAGCCCGGCACTGGTGGCGGCACCTTTAAATATGAGGTTTGCATCAGCCAAGGTCAATGCTTTTGTCTTAATTATGGTCTCGTCGCTTGCTATGTCCTCAACTGTCTTGTTAAAGAATCACTTATTTTTCTCACCGCCTAAATTTGGCGGGCAGCTGGAGTTTCCCAAACTCGCCTCTAGCCCCGCATGAGTTGTCATAGGGAGGGCGAGAGCGAGTAGCAGGAAGGTTGCTAATTTAGCGAGGGGGGGGGGGATAAATTAAGGTAATTTTTCATTTTTTCTCCAGAGTGAAATAAAATTTCGTTGATTATACCCATTTCAGCCGGCAAAAGGACGGATTTTCAAGCGGGGCTGTTGCCCAAAATCATTTTTTGTTGCAAATCGTCGTTCATATTGATAACCTTCAAAGCTAATGGGGTGTAGCACCTACGCTGCAAGAGCGGCCTAATTGAAATCTCGCTTCAGCAAGACCGCAGTATCTGGAACAGGTTGCAACCTTTCGGGGCCGGCACTATTGTCAAATTCATCGCTTTAGTGGCGATACGCTTGCATGGGGATACTGCAAGCCTGTAGTTGTCCATGCCGTTTTCCTTTGCAGACTTGGAAAATGTACGTGGACAAGCATGAAAAAGCGGATGCAGCAGATCACAATGAGTGTTTTCCGATCTCGGGTACAGCGAACGGGATGCCGCTTTCAGGCAATGATTTATTTGCCTGTGTACTTGCGTATTCTTCGATTATCCGTTTTATTCTGTATACTAGATCTGCCTGCACCCAATAATCATATCTGCGGCGAAGTGAAGCGATGAATCAGGATCAGAAAAGAAAGCTGGAGTCCTTTCTCAAGCGAACGGAAGGAGAACCGCCCCTGGTGTTTGTTGGACGGTCCGAAGTGCTCGACGACCTTGCGCTTGCAGCCGAGCAGGTCTGGGAGGGCTCGGGAACCGATCAGCATGGCGCAGGGAAAGCGACGCGTTGAATAATGCTCAATGCCAACTTCCGAGATATCGAATCCCCCCATATCCAGAAAATCAACACGACCGGCCAATGATTGAGAAATATTTTTCATAAGACTCGGATTAGCACTACCAAGAATCAAGAACCTGCATTTTCTTTCAAACCTGTCAACCAAGACACGTAACACATTGAATAAATTTGGCATCTGTTGAATTTGTCAAGGATAATCAAACCGTCCAATTCAGACAATACGGTTTTCGGATTCTGCAATGCTACAGAATCGACCGTGGATTCCAGATCGAAATAATGGGATTTTTGAATGTTTCCAAAATCTTTCGCAAGGGTAGTTTTGCCGCACTGTCTCGGCCCTAACAATGCCGTTACTGGTGAATTCTGAACTAAATATTCCAGTTGATTGAAGTATCTCGTTCTTTGTATTTTCATAAAATATATTTCGATATATAGAATTTTAGATTCTAAATATCATATTTTTAATTGTAGAAATAATCAATAGTCAATCCACGGGCTTTATACAGAGAACCACCCCCTGTCAGGATTGATCCTGCTTTCATTTTGCATGATTCGTGAAATTATGAATCTGATTTTCATCAATAGATCTTCTACAGATCCAGTACTTCAACGAACTGTTTCAGAGATCGGTCCTTAAGCCCAGGAACTGTGGAATCAAATTTAATGAAATTGAAAATCAAACAGGTAAACAACAGCTTGGAATACCTGTTTGTTTGTACATAACGGATATTATGCTGTTTTCTAGATACGCGGAGACGTAACATCCATGACGCAGACCGATATCTTCCTTTTCTCCTCATCGGTCAGGTCTTTTCGCAATCCGTCGGCTAGTTCCGCTGGCGTGACGGGTCGTCTGCCCTGCGGCGACAACGTTGTCATATTATTGGGTCCAAACCAGAGAACCAGATAGATTCCATATCCGCCAGCACGACTATCTCTGACATACTGAGCTATGAGTTGATTCTGAATGGCTTTCCACAAGTCAGAATGAGAATTCTTCTTGATTTCTATCGGTATTGCGGGGCCGTCCAAACCTCCAAAAGAAATACGGATGTCAGCACGTTTATCTTCAGCGTAACGGGCCTCCGGTTGTGCATCAATTTGATATGCTGCGAGTCGTTGCTGCAGGTCGGATAGCAGTGCATCCCGGCAAAGGTCTTCATGTTTCGGGGTTGCAGGCAAGTTACCCTTTGGCTCGTTCCAGAATTGATTATAGTCATCAGTATTGCCGTTTCGTATGTACTGGGCCATGTCAAGAAGGATATCGAAGATTAGAGCAGCAAGATCCCCGGCATTGGCCGGGTGGCTATTTTTCAGTGTGGCAACGACTTGGTCGATGTCGGGATGTCGGAAGCAGGCCTCCCTGCGAACAGTACGCTGCTTGAACTGGGCATCCAGAATATGGGAACGCCATTTTTCCAAATGCTCGTTTTCAGATAGCGAAACAAGGATTTCGGCAGCATCCTGACTAGCATTGGAAGCAAGGAGACTGATCATTTTCCCGATCAAGCCTGCCGTAAACATTGCTGATGTTTTCTGGACACAGCCTTTCATGGAATATGGTGAGAAGTAGCGACCCAGAATTTCTACAAGAAGACCAACCGCCGACATGGGCAGATTGTTGATTGGCAGCCGGTCCCGTCGTGCAAATGAAAGAAATCTAGCGAGATGTCGGGCGCGGCTTTCGTTTCCTTCCATGAATTCTGCAAATCTTCTCTCAAAAATATCAGGGGCTGCCACCAACCCGACGGCTAACCAGCATATGCGCTGAGGTACATTCATGCTGGACAGGCACAGCTTACCCTCAATCTGTGCTCGCAGTGCACCTCTATCAAGATAGTTCACGGTCGATACCAGCATCGCATGCAACAATTCAAGCTGTTTGGCATTGCAACGAATTGGGAATGATTTTAACAATGTCGGTACAGCCTGCTTAGCTACCGAGCTATATTTGGATTCAAAAACCAGCTTGTACAGCAGGTGGCGTACGACAGTGATATTTTGGGACTTCCTGTTCAGCGCCATGGAAACATAATGGATCAGAGTTTCAGCGATTGCTTCCGGCCTATGCTCAAGCAACTGATTGAACCAAGTCGCTTCGTCGCCAGTGTTTCCGGTCACATAAAAGGCAAGCGCTTTCCGGAGCTGTCCGTCGCTCAGATCAAGTGCGAAATCAGGAGATAGACGGGAATTTTCGATCATCCCGGCAAGCCATGCCCGGCCAAGCAGGTGTTCTTCATTTTTCGTGGAGAGAATAAAAATTTCCTCTACATCCGGGACATCATCTCGGTCAATGGATCGGCGCAATCCCTCAAGGGCGCATTCCTTCAAGTTTTCGTCACCCCCTAGCAAATTCAAAAGCTGTTTGGAGGATTCTTCCCCAACTTCGAGACAAAAACCGAAATATGCGCTGGCCAGATCATGAAGCAGACGGGGATGGACGTTTCCTTCTTGTAAGGAGTGCTTCTGGGACTTGACATGTTCCAGCCACATTTGTCTTTGTTCCCGTTCTTGCTGTTCTTGTCGGTCTCGACTTTGAGGGGATATCTGCTCTTCAACTTCTCCAAGGGAAGGTAGCATTTCTTCCAGAAGATCGCGGTGTACCTGGTTATCTTCAACGGCTCGCTTAATTGCATCCAGTGACAATCCTGTATTGCCTTCATTGCGTATGATTGCACTGACTGCTTCCTGTAGCCAAAACCTGACAGTATCTGTGTTAGGTACCGCGGCCAGACGTTCAAGACACCACAAACCATAGTCATCGGGAGGTCTTGCCTCGCGAAGACGCTCCTTTATCTTGTACATGCAAGAAATAAAATTCTGATTTTCTAGACAATTCCGTTGCCCGACAATCATTAAAACCTTCTGGATGTCAGGATGATTCTCAAGCCAGGTAGGAATAGTGCCAGGACCGTGATCAGATCCGTAATTGTCAAGCCCGATTCCGAGCCATTCATATAATCGATCCGGTTCAATGGATGTTCCGTGTACTTCCAACCCTTTATGGATTAGGCGTGAAATACTAACCTTGAGCCACGGAAGATTTCCGGGAATCTGGTTTGGCTTATCGTGCCTTGATGCAATCTGGTCAAGCAGTATCTTGATATCATCATCAGAAGACTGCTCGTGTAAAATCTGGCTCCAGAAAAAAGCATAGCCTCCGATAAAATTCGGATCATCCGGAGCATGGAGATAGTCGAAAACTGTTTCAGAAGTAACGATTCGGGGATAGAGCTGACATAACAAAAAACCCTTGAGTCTCTCGTTGGAATCCTTGATGATACCGTGATTGATTTCATCAAGCAGTCTCTTCATCCGTAACATGTTTTCATAACTGGACTTACCAAAGCGGCAGATCACCTCAAGTGCGGCATAACGGACGCTAGGCCCCCAATCGGTATTGCGAACAACACCTATCAGAACATCGTTTAGCTCTGAAATCCTCTCACCATGGAGCATGGCGTCAAGTACGCACAGCGCGAGCTCCTGATAAGCAGGATCGCGGTCCGAGGAGGTTAGTATGCGCCTGAATTCGTTTTCCATGTCGGGAGTGGCGATGCCTCCAAAGGAAGAAGACTGCCAGTGGGAGATACGAAACCAGGAACATCTCTTGGCTTCCTCATACAATGCATCAAGCAGATAACGTTTGTCGTCCTGGCTGAATTGACGAACATCGCCATACAACACTACTCCCAGAGAGTCGCGGTCGATAATCGCTCTTCGATGATCGATGCAAAAGACGGCCAACCACGCGGAGAGGCCTCGCAATCCGGAAATCACGATGCCATCCTCTCCGGTCACGAGGGCAAGAATCCGGCCTAATGGTAACCCTTCCCGGTTTAACCGCCGGGCCAGATGTCGAGCCGCTAGATATTCACCAAGATGACGGTGTACCGGCTCGACCTGTTCCTCACTGCATCCTTTGAACAATCTAGTTTGCAACGTTCTCTTCAGAAGGACAACATCGTTGTCGCCAATTTCCCCGATGAATGGGAAATCATTAGCTTGAGCTGCAATGCTCAGCCCATACCCAGCGTTGCCCGATATCAACTGTATGGCACTGAGATATCCTGCCATGTCCAGCAATTGATTTGGATTCGCAACCTGTGATCCAGCCCTCGTACCATGTTCCCGGTTGTGCTCTTGGCACAGGATTTGACAGGCTCGTTCAAGCACTTCCTTCCGGGTGGTTGGCCATGTACCCCCACCAACGGCATTTGCCAGTAAATCAAGCGTCAACGGGTTGAACAATAATTGCCCAAGCCCGTGATTTTTTGCCTCCTCAATGAAAGAAACAACATCCATATCATTAAACCGGGATGACAAGATATGTTTGATGTCGGTTTCGGTGAGAGGATCGAGATGCAGAACCAAGACTTCATTATCAGGAGAGACTGTTTGAAGATGTTCCTGATCGAATGCTCCAAGCCAGTCCGCTTCCCGGCAGGAGATGCGGAAGCATGGTCGATTCAGTTTGTCAAGCGCGGAGCGAATGCGATCGAAGGGTGTGCGAAAATCGGGTGACCCAGCCCGTATTTCGTCAAGTCCGTCAATGAAGAGCGTTTTGTCTTGCCATTCCGGATGATCGTTTGCATCGAATGTAACTATATCCCTGGCAGTAACAAACACACTGTCCTGCTGTTCTCGAGTCTCCTGGTGGAAAGCGGTTGTCTTTCCCGAACCTGGGTTTCCAAGCAGGACGTAGGCAGTCATGTCCCGGTATTTGCCAAGAGATTTCGATTTCTCCTGCTTGCCTTGTCCGGACAAATCGTTTTCGAGAGTGCAGGTGCGCTCAACAATATGCATCATCCTGCCTCAAACCAATAGTCTGCTGGTCGAATCAGAAACTCTGAAATAGGGATTCCTTGACTGCCGACTAGAAGTACTTTTTCCGGAGAAAACTCCTTTTCAAATACCAATAGCCCTGTATGACTACCAGAGCTAAGCGAACTCTTGACCTCAATTCCGATCACTTTCCGGCCTTTGACTAGAACAAAATCTACTTCGTGAGGACTTTTACGCCAATAATTCAGCTTTACATCCGGCATCCCCGTGTTATACAAATGGGCACCAACAGTACTTTCTACCATCCTGCCCCAAAAAGTTCTGTCAGCCAAGGCATCTTTGAATGAATATCCGGAGTTGACCGATGCAAGAGCAGTATTCAGGACATTCAACTTGGGAATTGATGCCCGTCTTCTGACTAGCCGAACAGCATACTTTTCAAGTCCGGTAATCAGTCCTGCATTCGTTAGAAGGTTTAGATAGTGGGCAAGAGTTGTGGTGTTCCCCGCATCATGAAGTGATCCCAGCATCTTGTTGTAGGAAAGAATCTGTCCAGAATAGGCACAGCCGAGTTCAAACAGGTTTTTCATCAATGCGGGTTTATCAATGCGAGTCAAGGCGAATATGTCCTGATCAAATACAGGCTCTATCAGTGCAGCTCGGACATAATCCCTCCAGCGAGGTTCGTTGTGTATCAGTCCTACTCCACCGGGGTAGCCTCCGAAGTAAATGTATTTTTCCAAGTCATAGCCGAATGCATCGACCATCTCCTGGAAAGACCAGTGATTTACCCGAATCAATTCGAATCGCCCGGCGAGGCTTTCCGTAAGACCCTGCTGCATTCGTAGCGGAGCGGATCCAAGAACGATGACATGCATGTTGACCCCGTTCATTCGGTCAGCATCCCAAAGTCCCTTGACCGTCTCCGACCACTGTGGAATCTTCTGAATCTCGTCCAGTACCAGAACGAAACCCCGGTCGGATTTCAGCGCAGACTTGCGGGCTATTGTCCACTTCCTGACCAGCCATTTATTGTCTCGTACATCCGTTTGTCCAATGGTATGGTCAGTGGTCCCATCAGGAATTTCAAATCCCTCGTCCGGCTCCTTGCGGTCAATGGCATGGTAGGCGTATTCCAGCAATGTTCGGCTTAAAGCCTGCCTGATTAGCGTGGTTTTACCGGATTGTCGAGGGCCAGAAACCACCATAATCCGTTCCGGCCGTTCGTCAAGACGGTCAAGAATCACTTGAACATGCTGTCGCTGATATTTGCTCATGCATTATATTTTACATCATTGAGTAAAATATCTCAATGTAGTAATTTTTTCTTGCATGATCAGAATTCGTTCATGCGAATCAGGTTTGATCTTTCATCCCTGATTGCCCCATTTTCATAATGCCCCTATAATTCCACCTTCAATATACCGATTTTCCTTGAGCCCAAACCAGACGGACTATAAATCATGTTTCAAAACGTAGAACCAACGCCGCTCGACCCAATTATCCGCCTGATTGGAATCTTCAAAGCGGACAACCGTGATGACAAAATCGACATGGGCGTCGGCGTATTTCGCGACAGTAACGGAAATACCCCGATCATGGCAGCAGTCAAGCAAGCCGAGCAACGACTCCATAATCAGCAAAACACCAAAACTTATGTTGGCCTGGCCGGTGATGAATCATTCAATCAACACATCGTCGGCATGGTGTTCGGAGATGTGGATACTAGCCGCATCCGCGCAGTGCAAGCACCGGGCGGTTGTGGGGCTCTTCGCGTTCTGTCCGAAATGCTGGCCAAAGTCTCCCCCGATAGCAAAATCTGGCTGACCGACCCAACCTGGGGCAATCACTATCCGATTTTTCAGGGGAGCGGATTTGAAACTGCAACCTATCCCTATCTCAACCGTGCAACCAAGACTGTTGCCGTGGACGAACTATTGGACTCCCTGGCAAAGCGGGGCCCGAAAGATATTGTCGTATTTCACGGCTGTTGTCATAACCCATCTGGAGCCGAGCTTCAACCAGAACACTGGGATGAAATTGCCAAACTAGCCGCTAAAACAGGATTTTTTCCGTTTTTTGATTTGGCTTATCAGGGCTTTGGTGATTCGCTGGAGCAGGACGTCTACAGCATCCGGACTGTAGCGAAAGAGGTCGAATCGCTCGTTGTTGCAAGTTCTTGCTCAAAAAATTTCGGACTCTACCGGGATCGAGTCGGATGTGCGATGATTGTGGGTGAGACTTCCGGGTCTGCAGATTTGGCCTGTGCCCAGTTATTGAGTACTGCCCGCAGTTCCTACTCGATGCCTCCTGATCATGGTGCCGCTATCGTAGGAATAATTCTAGGAGATCAGCAGTTGCGGGAGGTTTGGGAACAGGAACTTGAGAATATGCGAGAGCGAATTTTGGGCTTGAGAAGGCAGATGAGCAATAAACTTCGCGAAAGAACCGGACATAACCGCTGGGACTTCATTGCCGATCACCGCGGCATGTTCTCCCTGCTCGTTCTTGACGATGAACAGGTGAATCGGTTGCGTGATGATTATGCAATCTATGTTGTAGCAGGCGGCCGAATCAATATTGCCGGGTTACGCGACGAACAGGAAATGGATCGCTTCCTGGATGCATTTGTAGACGTAACAGAATAAACACATTGGCCGAATAGATGGGACTGTTACCAAAACTCGTCTATTCGAACAAACACTTTTTCGATTTGGTCTGCCCAATCGTGGATCATCTTCAGGGATTAAGCCACCGTGCAACCTGTTCTGCGTAATAAGTTAGCACACCATGACATCCGGCTCGCTTGAAACCAAGCAAGGTTTCGAGGACCAATGCCTGTTCCTCAATCCAGCCTTGCTGGGCAGCCGCCTTGAACATCGCATATTCACCGCTCACCTGATAAGCGAATGTTGGCATGCCAAATGCCTCACGAATTCGCCATATGACATCAAGATAGGGTGTGCCCGGCTTGACCATGACCATGTCTGCCCCTTCCTGGATATCGAGCGCAGTCTCACGCAAGGCTTCCTCTGCGTTGGCCGGATCCATCTGATAACTCTTTTTGTCTGATTTGCCAAGATTACTGGCAGAACCGACAGCATCGCGAAACGGTCCATAGAAACTGGAGGCGTATTTTGCGGCATAAGAAAGTATCCTCATGTTGGAGAAACCGTCCTGCTCAAGAGCTTCCCGAATGCCACGAATTCTGCCATCCATCATATCAGAGGGTGCCACGACATCAGCACCCGCATGGGCATGGGACAGGGACTGGCGAATCAAGACCTCAACCGTGCGATCATTCATTACATATCCGGATTCATTGACCAAGCCATCTTGTCCATTCAATGTATACGGGTCCAGGGCAACATCCGTCATCACCCCAATTTCAGGTACCTCGTCCTTGATTGCAGAGATTGTCCTTTGCACAAGGCCATCCGGATTCCACGATTCCCTGGCATCATCGGATTTGGCATCCGGTGGGGTTACGGGAAACAACACGACAGCTTGAATCCCGAGATTATGCAAGTCCTGACATTTGCTCACGATTCGATCAATTGTCAATCGCTCTATCCCCGGCATGGATTGGATTGGTTCCGCAGTGTTATTCCCTTCCAGAACGAACAATGGCTGAATGAAATCGTCCACACTCAAGGTCGATTCGCGCATCAGTGTTCGGCTGAATGAATCGGTCCTCATCCGACGCAAACGAGTAAATGGATAGCTCCCGGATTCCAAATTCTTAACCACTAGTGATGCTGGAAAGTACTTGATCAATGAGTGTCTGATTCACTGGGATTTTCGAGTTTGCACGGCCTTTTTCGGCTTCTTGTTGGCAGCAGTGGCTCGCGACCTGGTCTTGGACGACGTTGTTCTAGATTTGGGTTTTGCGGTGGTTTTGGAAGTTTTATTCGTATTCGTCCTCGAGGATGCCTTGGAAGAACTTGCCGTCTTGCGTTTCGTTGCCTTGTTTTTTGATACCGCAGCAGAAGGTTTTTCAACAGTCGTCGGTTTCTTTGTTGATGATACTCTGCGTTTTCTAGGCTTTTTGGGTGGATCAACTCGATTGATCTCACCACCTGCAATCACTGTATGATCGATCTCCTGCACAACTTCAGACGCCGTTTCAAGCGTATGAATCTCCAAAGGACGGATCTCGATATCCAACATGTCCCGAATTGTTGCATGAATCTGATCCTTGTCACCCTCACCCTTCACATTGCGAAGTTTGTGCTGGGCCCGAAAATAGGTAATTAGGGGTGATGTTTCTTTTTCATAAACCTCAAGGCGAGTCTTGACAGATTCCAAATTGTCATCCGTCCTGGAGATAAACTCGGTTGAGCCGCATGAATCACATACCCCTTCAACTTGTGGAAGGTCAAAATGGCGGTTGTATATTCGCCCGCACTGCTTGCAGATGAACCGACCTGAAATTCGCTTGACCAGAACTTCACTGTCGACATCAATATTGACCGCAATCTGAATCGGACGACCCAAAAGACCGAGCAGATTATCCAAAGCTTGCGCTTGGGGTATGCTCCGGGGATAACCATCAATGATAAAACCGCGTTTGGTATCTCGTTTTCGAAGTCGTTCTTCTAGAATTTCCAAGACAATCTGATCATCAACCAGATTGCCTTTGTCCATGGTCTGTTTGGCTATTTGACCAAGCGGTGAATTTTCGAAAACCGCCTCGCGAAGTAAGTCTCCAGTCGAAATTTGCGGGATCCGATAGACCTCAGACAACATCTTGGCTTGGGTACCCTTACCTGATCCTGGCCCACCCAATAGCGTGATACGCATAGCTTGAAAATAAATTTATCGTTGTTCTTGAATGTATTGAATTATCTGCTTGCTATCCATAATGCGAGAACTGATGACTCAATTTGGCTGGTTCAATTTGCATCAACTGCTCAGCAAGGAATTCCGACCAATTTACCTCTGAACTGCCACTGGCAATAAACGCAGAATTCAAAATGTCAGGCTTATTATACTCCAGTGCTTTTCCTTCGGCATTCTGGATTTTTCCTCCCGCTACTTCGAGAACACACTGAGCTGCGGCTGTATCCCACTCGCTAGTTGGCCCAAATCTGGGGTAGATGTCAGCAACTCCATCCGCCAAAAGACAAAATTTCAAGGAACTACTCATGGGATAAGACACGACTTCGGGATAATGCGGCTCCAATTTCAAGAGAAATCTCTGCAAATTGGCATCTTGCTGCGAGCGGCTTGCTACCACTACTAACGACTCATCAGTTAATTGTCGGGTTCGGATTGGCCTGACTTTTGCACCTTCATCGACACAAAAGGCTCCAATACCTTGCGCGGCATATTGCAACAGGTCACGAGCTGGTGCGTATACTACGCCAAGTGTCGACTTCGAATTCTCAATTAAAGCAATATTTACCGTAAACTCTCCATTACGCTTGACAAAACCCTTGGTTCCATCAAGCGGGTCTACCAACCAGAGTGTTGACCAGTTGATTCGTTGCCTGTGGATTTCCGGTGAAGATTCTTCCGACAAGATCGGTATATGCGGCGTGAGATCCTGCAATGCGTTCTGGATAAGTTTGTGGGACTGCAGATCAGCAACTGTAAGGGGAGAACCATCTTGCTTGTATTCGACGGTCAAATCACAGTTCTTGTAGATATCCATGATTTTTTGACCAGCTAACACGGCAATACTTGCAACCTGCTCGAGAAACTGGCGATCAATCTTTTCCTTGTACATTCATAATACCTCAACTTCAAATGTCCCAAACTTGGACGAAATAGCTCTTGACAACGACAAGACGAGTTGTAACGGAGACACTCCAATACCGTAACTTGGCAAATTGGACGTTGTGAATTCAGTTTATCATGCCTATGTTGATCCAACGAGACAAATCCGCTTCCAACCAATTGACCTCCGAACCAACATGATCTCTTCCACCAGCCATTCTCCACCATCAACACTCTATCAGCATTTGTTGGATGATGGCGCCTTGAACAAGGATCCGTCTCAAGGCCAGGCACTTCGACAACTCGACCATTTGCAATCTGAACTATTGTCCGGGACTCCAGAGCGAATACCCGACAGGCTGAGAGCATTGCTACCATTCCGATCAAGAAAGCAGCCTGCTGGATGTTATTTATGGGGAAGTGTTGGAACCGGAAAAACCCTGCTCATGGATTTGTTTGTCTCGAGTTTACCACCACCAATTGTGTATCGCACCCATTTTCATCGCTTCATGCGCTCAGTCCATCGCGAAAAAAATCAGATTAAGGAACAAACCGATCCGCTAAAAAAAGTTGCAAGAGATCTGCTCGGGGATCGGCATGTTCTTTGCCTTGATGAATTCACAGTCTCCGACATTGCCGATGCCATGATCATGGCAACCCTTCTCAAGCATCTTTTTCAGCGCAGGATAACGCTGATCACCACATCAAATTCCTCACCGGACAAGCTTTATTGGGGAGGACTTCAGCGAGATCGGTTTCTGCCAGCCATTGAACTGATCAAAAACCACACAAACAGCATTCAAGTGGATAATGGCAACGATTACCGCATGGAATACTTGAGCGGAACCAATACGTTCATGTTTCCGTCAACGGATGAGACAGAAGCAAGCCTCAAGTCTGCTTTCCTGCATCTTGCAGGCCCAAACCCGTCCTTCGATACAGAGCTCGAAATCAATGGTCGTCTCGTTGAAGCCAAAGCTCTGGGGTCCGACACCATCTGGTTTTGCTTTGAAGCAATTTGTCAGACGCATCGATCAAATCTGGACTACATAGAAATTGCCAGGCAGTTTCATACCGTACTCATTAGCGATATACCACCGCTTGGTCCGGACATGGATGATTCCGCTCGTCGATTCATTGAACTCATTGATGAACTGTATGATCGCAATGTCAATCTGCTGGCCTCTTCTGAACACTCTCCCCCAGATATCTACAAGGGAAGACGACTCATGAATGCTTTTCAGCGAACCGCGAGCCGTCTGGTTGAAATGTCATCGACGGCTTACCTCTCATCACCACATAAATGACCCGGTCCGTGTTTCGCAAACCCACCCAAGCTACGCCTCATGCCGAATTTGTGACCGTGATGGCCCTCATGATGGCCTTGGTCGCAATGTCCACCGATATCATTCTGCCTGCACTTGGACATATCAATCAGAATTTGACAGCACCCCATCCGAACGATCGCCAACTAATCATTGTCGTGCTGTTTTTTGGAATGGCCTGTGGGCAGATACTCTGGGGGCCGCTTTCCGACAGCTTTGGACGCCGGCCTGCTATACATTCTGGTTCCATAGTATTCATGGTGGGCTGCATGATCAGTATTCTGTCCCAGAGCATGGAGGTCATGTTATTTGGAAGGTTCTGCCAAGGACTTGGTGCTGCCTCGGCAAGAGTAGTGACCATGGCCATGATCCGAGATCGATTTTCGGGAGAAACGATGGCTAAAGTACTCTCCATGGTCATGTCGGTGTTCATCCTGATTCCGATGTTGGCGCCAGCTTTGGGACAGGCTATTCTATGGATCAGTACCTGGAGAATGATTTTTGTCGCCATTTTCATATATAGCTTGATCATTCAAATCTGGTTTTTACTGCGGCAGCCGGAAACCCTCAATATGAATAACCGCTCACCATTTACACTCAGAATTGTGTGTGATGCATTGCTGACAGTTTGCCGACATCGAGCAACCATTCTTTACACTTTGTCAGCGGCCTTTGTATTTGGAATTTTTGTCGGATATCTGTCGATCGCACAACAAATGTTTCAGGAGTTTTATACGACTGGGGATCGATTTGCCGCCTACTTCGCATTCCTTGCTCTATCCATCGGCATTGCCATGTTTGCAAACTCGTTTCTGGTCTCTCGTCACGGTATGCACAAACTCAGCCTTGCTGGATTAATTGCCTTGATTGTAGTAGCTGCGATTTTTGTCATTTTGACAGTTTTGTGCCACGGAAAACCACCCTTTGCAATCACTCTCGGATTACTGTTTGCATACTTCCTGCCGATTGGAATTTTATTCATCAACATGAATACTTTGGCGATTGAGCCGCATGGCAAAATTGCCGGAATGGCAAGCACGGTCATAAATACACTAATCACCCTTGGCTCATTGATCATCGGCATCACAATCGGCCAATCGTTCAACACCACCCTCTATCCATTTGCAATCGGAGCCCTAGTGTTCAGTATTTTATCTTTGGTTGTTTATGTTCTCGCCTCCATTGATCTCCGCAGAGCAACTACACAAACGGATTGAGACCAGAATCATCTTCCTCCTTGGACAAACCCGATTGGGTCTGCAGGATCAATGCCATCCATGAAAACCTTGCCTCGATCAGGATGAGCGACCTGATAAACCAGACCAAGCCAGTTGTTGATCAAGGCCTTGCCAGTATCAGACCAGGTGATATCGACCGATGCCTCAAGCTCCGGCTCGGGGAACGATCTCAAGTTCTGATAATCACCTCGACAAGCGAGCACCTCAGCTCGATATTCCTGAGCGAGAACTCTGGCTTTCCCCTTGAAATAATTCTCGGGTAGCGAAGGATAATCATCCCGAATTCCCTCGATATAGCGAATCACCTCACGCTTGTATTCCTTGAGCAGACTAATCTTGTCATACTCGGGATGGCCTTGAAAGAACAAAAATCGCAAGCCATCGGTGCTAACCCCAAGATGCAGGTCGGAAACTTCACCTTCAGCCAACACAACCAGGCCAGCTTTCTTGAATTGCGTTGAATTCACTTCATAAACATGCGAGTGAGGCGCATCAAATCGAGTGTCTATATTACTGGTTATTGGGTGCTTGTGATCGGTTAGCCGATGTGAGTAAACCCCCCAGCGTTTTTGGGGAAGAGGATATCGTTCAAACTCATATAGCATTTGTACAATTGCGTGGGTAGCCAAACATGAGCACATCACTGAACAGACATGATCTTTTGCCCAGTGAACCACCTCTTCAAGAGGATTCCAGAACGGTTCGGCCGTAATATCCGACAGAACCGGATTTGCTCCCGATAGAATTAATGCATCAAGGCCTTGCTCGCGAATCATGTTGAAAGGAAGATAATATTGATCTACATGTTCTGCCGCTACCCCTTTTCTTGGAATCTCTGGAAATGTAAAGGGATGAATGATGAATTGTGCAATTCGATTACACGAACCAACCAACCTCATAAATTGCCGTTCGGTTGCTTCAAGGGCTGCATCCGGCATCATGTTCAACAACCCAATATGAAGCTCCCGAATATCCTGAGAAGTAGCACGTTCCGGGGTTAGAATCTCCTGCCCTTCATCACGCAGACGCTGAAAACTCGGTAATGAATTGGTCTCAACTAGAGGCATGATTCAATCAGAATTACTGCAGTTGAATGGATCGACTCGGGATCCATCCTTGCGCTTTTCAAACTATACCAATCTGAATCTTCAGCTAGTATAGACCGTCCATACAATGACATATCAGTTCCAGAATATCTGCCTCGTCATTAAGTTGCCATATCTTCTCAGCTTCAATGATGTATCCATATTTCTCGGCAATCCGCTGATACTGGGGACGTCGATAATCGATCAATAATGGAAAAACCCAGCGCACGAATTCATCCGGATCAATCTCATTTGCAGATTGCAACGAGTGTAGTTCAAGGTATTGGGTAAGATGTTGATCCAGGAAATCATCTTCGTAACACAGTGGTTTGGGTCGGCAAATGGCACGATCGATTAGAACATGTTCCAGAGACTCATCTGCATGCAGGTAGATGACCACACTGATTGCTGATAAACGTTCCCAACATTCGGAATCAGTCAGAGAACAGACACTGCCTCCAGCATCATTGATGAAATGGGGGTATCCATAGATGTCTCTTGATTTCTGCATGAATAAATCCACGTCACCCATGGCACAGCTCTCTGCATCCCGAAAAATCGCCTGGCGACGTTTGAATTCATCAATGCTCATCCCCCCCTTTACAGGATCGCCCACCTTGCCCAGAAAACTAGAGACGGAAAACTGATGCTCAAAGGTGAAATTGTTGCGGATATAAATCGAGTCGGTCTGGAGCAGGTTTTTCAGGAACGGGTTTTGCATCGCCACCCGTTTCACCTCATCAAGGATGGGTTCATCGAGATATCGGGTAGCGATTCGATAATCTCCTGAATAGTGAAACCATGTATCACGCGGCAGTTTCAGGGAAAAAGCCGTTTTACCCACACCGGACATGCCGAGCAAAGTTATTACTTTGTTCGGTGCTTCCATGAATTGTTTGGCGGTTAACTTCATGGGTGTATATCTCGGTTTGGACAGAGGGATTCTACATGAATAGAGAGAGAATAATCACGCCGAGAACCAGTCTATACCAGACAAATGGCATGAGACTGAAACGCTCCAGATAGCGAAGGAAATAACGGATGCACAAAAAGGCGATTGAAGCAGACAGACCAATCGCAACAAACAGTTTTAACCAGTCAACTGGTCTGGGATCGGATATCAGCTGATGTCCCTCCCAAACTCCAGCGATGAGGATCACCGGCGCTGCCATCAAGAATGAAAATTTTGCTGCGGCCTGCCGAGTCAATCCCATAGCCATACCGGCGGTCAAGGTCACGCCCGAACGAGATGTACCAGGAATCAGTGCCAGTATCTGAATCAAGCCGATCAATAGCATGTCCCGAGTCCGAATTTGCCTAAATTCACGTGTGCGGCGACCCCATAACTCGACAGCACCTAACAACAAACCAAACCCGATGGTTGCAATGGAAATGGAAATTGGATTGCGAGCTAAAGTACTCACTATTCCCTCCAGCAAAAAACCGACGAACCCGATAAGAACTGTAGCAAAAAAAATGCACCATGCCATAGTACCTTCAAAAGTGGTCCGCCTTGTAACGATCGATCGAATCCACTCACGAATAAGCAGTCGAAAATCTACGTGGAAATAACCAAGTACTGCAATCAAAGTCCCAACATGGACAGCTACATCAAAAACCAGTCCCTGATCAGACCAGCCCAGCATGGATGGTGCCAGAGCCAAATGCCCAGAACTTGAAACTGGAAGGAATTCGGTCAGACCCTGCAGAATCGACAACCAGATTACCTGAGACCAATCCATCACAAACAATCCTGAATATCTTTGAAGGAAAAACCGGAAAGTCTGTGAGGGTAGTTCCTTGACAACCCCAGTACCTTGAATAATTCTCCCATCTCATGTGGCAGGGTCAGTTTCTTGATTTGCTGGGTGGTTTCAAGCAAGTACTTTGATGGTGAAGAAAACTCAGATGTCGGGATATTCAAAATGCCATTGCCAATTAAAAAACAGGCTTGACTGCAAAATCCCGCTATCCCACTCCCAACTTGCCTACCCGCCTCAGCAATCGCGGTAAAGTCAATGTGTGACGTAATGTCTTGCAATCCCGGATTCAAGAAAGGATCCATATTCGACCGATGGCGATAATGACACATGATCGTCCCATCTGTTCGTTCGGGATGAAAGTATTCATGCTTGGCAAACCCGTAATCAATGATGATAATCACCCCCTCTTCGAGTACTTCAGCAAGACTTGTTGTCCAAGATTCTGCCTGTAGCCCCAATTCGCTCTGATATCCACACGGTAAATTGAATTGCTTGAGCCGTGAAAGCATCGAGGCACCAAGTGGCGGGCCTTCTCTCCAAACTAGCAATCCCTGCTCAAGACCAACCCCAAGTTCAACAATGCGATCTGAATCGATGACCCGAAATCGCTTGACCGGCATTGCATCAAGAACTTCATTGGCAACAACCATGCCCATTATTTGGTTAGGAATTTCACGAATCCATTCGATGATTGGTAGAAATTGAGGTGCCGCATTTGCGAATAATGCTTGCTGCTGTTGAACCAGTTCACCACTGGTCTCGAGAATCATGTAATGTTGAGGCAGATCAGATTCTTGATCCAGATAAGTGAGTATATCGATTGCCAGCTGGCCAGTCCCGGCACCAAATTCCAGGATGGTTGCCAATTCTGGATGAGTAAGGTTTTTCTGAATGTCCTGAAATTGCCTGGCTATACACCCCGCAAATACGTTGCCAATCATCGGAGCGGTGATGTAATCGCCATCAGCTCCCAACTTTACTGCACTGCTGCTGTAATAACCATAGTCTGAAGAATGTAGCACTTCCTGCATATATTGATCAAAGCCGATCCAGCCGTTATTTTCACAAATAAGATCATGAATGCGACCAACAACCTGCGAAACATGAATATCTTGCTCTCGTGTAGTCTGATGGGCTTGTGCCAATTTCATGCTCTCGGTGTGGGTAGGTAAATGGACCGAGATGAAACTCGGCAAGGAGAAATTCGAATGTTTGTCAATTCGGTTTCGCTCACCATAACCAGTATAATGTTGCCAAATGACCTGTCAACCAAAGTGAGGAATTCTGTTGTTATTTCTGGAATATTCGATTCATTTCGGGAAAAATTGAATGTCGATCAGTCGACGCTGCATGTAACATTCCAACGAACTGCAATCTTTATCGTGACCAAAAAAACCAAGCATTCAATGCACATAATTCAACCGGATAACGAGACCGAGTCATCATCTGAATCATTACTATCAGGCAAGAACATTCTCGTTACGGGTGGTGCACGTCGTATTGGTGAAGCAATCACTCGACATCTGCATGTGCATGGTGCACGTTTGCTTGTTCACTATGATACCAGTCATGCTGAAGCTCTTGCATTGCAGGAGCAGTTGAATAACTCACGCCCTGAATCGGTGGAGATTATTCAGGGTAGTTTCCACCAGATTGCCGAACTCAAGGTCAATTTACGCCATGCAATTCATGAATTTGGCGGACTTGACTGTTTAATCAACAACGCCTCAAGATTTTATCCGACTCCAATTTCCTCAACCGGCGATGATCAGTGGGACGATCTCATCACCACGAATCTCATAGCACCGTATTTCCTGAGTCAGACGACTGCTCCCTATCTCAGGAAAAGACGAGGATCAATTATCAATATCACTGACATCTATGCCGAACGTCCACTATCTGGATATTCTGTCTATAGTGCCTCCAAGGCGGCTCTGATGTCTTTGACCCGCTCACTGGCCTTGGAACTGGGCCCGGAAATCAGAGTGAACGGAATTGCACCCGGCGCGATACTCTGGCCAGAACATGACAACGATGAACTCGCCCAACAACGCATAATCGCCAAGACTGCTCTCAAACAGGTTGGGAATCCAGAAGACATCGCTAGAACTGCGCTGTTTTTTGTTTCTTCGGCAGATTATATTACCGGACAGATTATCAATGTTGATGGTGGCAGAAGTATTCAGCATTGAATCAGAGATCTGCTTGCATTGACTTGCTTAGAGCGAAATAGAGGCAATCATGAATAACTCGACTTTTCGCCAAAGAACAGCAACCTGCCAGAAATTGCTGGCATCCTTGCTCATGGGAATTTCCCTAAGTCTATCCACAATGGCCTTGATGGCCAGTGATCAGCAAACACAAATCAAGCTTCGGGTAGGCGTTGATCCAACCTATCCACCATTTAGCAGTGTAAGTGAATCTGGAAAACTGCAAGGATTTGATATTGATATCGCAACGGCGTTATGTCAGGAGCTCGAGGTGCGCTGCAAGTTTGTCCAGCAAAACTGGGAGGGATTGATTCCGGCATTGCGAGACGGCAAGTTTGATGCGGTCATCTCTAGCATGTCAATCACGGAGGAGCGTCGTCAACTGGTCGCTTTCACAGACCACTACTATAGAACAGCTGTGCGGTTTGTATCCCGAAAGGGTTCGGGATTTGATCCGAACAATATTTCCCATTACAAAATCGGGGTTATGCGATCTACCGTTGCCTCTGACTGGCTACAGGAAAATCTGGAAAATTCATCCGCTATTCAGCAGTTTTCCGATAGTCAGGCTCTATTTGATGCGATTCAGTCTGGGCATGTGGATGCAGCATTTGGTGATGCGCTTGGCTTTGTCAAATGGCTCGAAGTTCACGGACGGGATTATGTGTTTGTTGGGGATAAGCTTTTTCTTGATGAAGGAATAGGAATTGCCATTCGACAGCAAGACGAAGATTTGCGTCTGTTATTGAATGAAGCAATTCAAGCCATTTTGGAAGATGGCACATATGCCCGAATCAATGCCCGATATTTTGACTTTGACTTGTATAATGTTGAGTGAATCGGATCCGTTCCCTTTCCCGTAGATTTGAATAATGACTTGGCTAAGCCATTCAAGCCAAGCATGATTCTTCCGGATGAAACTGCAAGCGGTACCGGTTTTGTCTGCGAAAGAATGGGAATAACTTATCCGTCAACTGGCTTGAAGCATTTGGAAATGACCGGAATTGTCAGCTAAGCGAAGTGCGGTGCTTATATCAGCTTGAGAGAAGGCCAAATGGTCGGTTTGCAAAAATCAATGTTGGAACAGTCGTGAATGAAGTATCCAAGGAGTTAGATACGCTATGAATTGTCCATGACCCCATTGAGGTTAACAGCGGCTTTGATTCTGATCCTTCGCATGCGTCAGTTATTGGACTACCATCAAGAGACTCTCTCGAGGCCAAGCTAGCGGTAGATATTATTGCGGAACGCGTAATAGACATGAATCCAGCGATTGTCGTATCAAAAAATAATACTGGAGATCAAGTACCGTTGACCATACAGAAGAAGTTCATTTTTGTGCATGAGAGTTAATTCCATTTTTTTTGCAGATAGAAAGGCACAGTTTCCAAACAATCAATTCTTAAACTTGTTTGCGATAATATTTTGATGTTTAGCCAGCGTTCACTCAACCTTGTCGGATTTTCCGCCTGTATCGGGCTAGTTGCAGCAGCCCTTTATTTTCAACACATTGACGGACTTGATCCTTGCCCTCTCTGTATATTTCAACGTGTCGCTTTCATGTTGATGGGAGCGATTTTCCTGATTGCTTTTTTGCATAATCCAAAAAATTCTGGCATGAAAGTCTACGGTGCACTAACTGCAATCGTCGGGTTAGTTGGTATCGCTATTGCTGCCCGACATGTGTGGTTGCAGAATGCGCCAGAAGATCGAGTGCCGGAATGTGGACCAGGACTAGACTTCATGATTGAAGTTCTGCCTTTTCGCGTGATGCTCGAGAAGGTATTGACGGGATCAGGTGAATGTGCAGAAGTATCCTGGACTTTTTTAAGTCTATCGATGCCAACATGGAGCCTTGTCTGGTTACTGATTCTGACTGGAATCTCTGTTTGGCTGGTTCTTTCGAGAGCGTGAACACCAAAACATTTAACACTTCCTTTCAGAATCTCTGTCGAGAAATCAAAAAATGTGAGATTTGTCGATCCGAGTTGCCTTTGCTACCGAATCCAGTATTTCATGCCTCACCTGAGGCACGAATCCTAATCGCTGGTCAAGCACCGGGGATTCGAGTGCATCAAAGCGGCATACCCTTTAATGACCCAAGTGGTGACCGGTTGCGAGTTTGGCTTGGTGTGGACCGTAACACTTTCTATGATTCATCGTTATTTGCAATTGTCCCGATGGGTTTTTGTTATCCCGGAACAGGCCCAACTGGCGATCTGCCTCCACGCAAGGAATGCGCAGTCACCTGGCGTCAGTCATTGCTCGATCAATTACCCAATATAGAGACCACTATCGCAATCGGACAATACGCAATTCACTGGCATCTTGACAGAAACCGGAGACCAACTCTAACCGAAACCGTCAGGCATTGGCTGAATTATTCTCCAGGGGTAGTTCCTCTTCCCCATCCAAGCCCGAGAAACAATATCTGGCTTGCGAGGAACCCCTGGTTTGATAAAGAGGTACTGCCATTTCTTAAAACCCATATTAATCACTACATCGTCTGATTGACCTCGATTACTCTATCTGGCTTTCATCGGAGTGAAACAATCTGAATAACATCTGAAACAGGCAAATAGCCCAATGCCACTCATGAATGGATTAAGCCACTACGACAGTACATCCGGCATAATTCAAGTTCGGCTGGCCGCTACTCCTCTCTTCAACCAAGATTTTGCCGGAAAAATTTCACGGTTCGTTCCCAGGAAAGTGCCGCGTCATCGACATCATAACGGGCACTGGTCGGATTGGCAAATGCATGGTCTGCCTCGTACCAGTGTATTGTCAGTTCCGACTTCCCCGCATTTTGCATTGCGACTTCGAAGCCATTGACCATGTCCTGATTGATCCAGCCGTCTCTAGTAGCGAAATGTCCTAACACAGGACCTTGCAGGGATGCCAGTTCCGTAGCGGTCTTTTTGACATTGCCATAGTAGATAACCGTGGCGTCCACCGGTGCGGCCAGTGAGGCGTTCAACGACCAGCCTCCCCCAAAACACCATCCAACGGTACCCACCTTCCCCGTAGAGGCAGGATTCCCTTTCAGATAATCAATCCACCCAACCAGAATATCCGTAGCAGCGACTGGATCGACATTCTGCATAAGCGTCCGTGCTCCCTCTGGAGAATCCGCTACCTCGCCACCGTACAAATCAACCGCCAGGGCCATATAGCCCAGACTTGCCAGTTCCATTGCCACAGATCGGATTTGGTCGTTCAGACCCCACCACTCGTGAATAAGCAGAATGGCGGGTGCTCTGTCCGCATCCGGCATAGCCAGTGCGGCAGATACATCCCGACCCCCTTGAGTGGTGAGCATGACAGCTTGAGTTCGATCAGCTGCCGCATGAGCGAGTTCGGGATAGGCCAAAACCGTGGCCAGAGGCAGTGATGCCAGCCCTTTCAGGAACAGGCGACGATCGGAGTTTGTAATTCTAATCGGCGGCAATTTTTGGTGATTGCCGCAACCTTTAAAGTCACACATGCTTAATTCTTCTTGATGGCTTGCCTAAGCGATCTTTCATGAAACAGGAGCGAATGCCCAATTGCAAGTTCGCCAATACCGACTCCGCACCCGATAGCGTTTTATTCAATAATTCCTTATACACGATTCATTGGCAACATCAGCACCAGTCAACAGTGCCGATATGCAATTACCGCAACGACACACCACACTCCAAAGGTATTGCATGTAATCGTTGAATCAGGATATGAATTGAATCCGACCTCTTCGCATTTTTCACAAAACAGGTAACGAATCCTGAAAGTGCCACTGAACTCCTAATTCGGAATAATCGATTGAAGCCATGCATCCGAAATCCGTTTCGAGATGCATTTTCAATCGGACTTTTCACAAGCACAGACATCTTCTGCAACAACTTTCCCCTCGGTGATTCAAATTTCCTGATTCGACTTGTCTTGAACAGCAATTTCCGGTTATTGGACTTCCGAAACGGCTTCACCGGTTGCTTCCCATTGCTGTATTTCCTCTTCAGTTGCTTTCGGCGAGAAAAGCCCTGTCATGGCGTAAAATACCCCGATACAAGGTGATAACCAGCATGCAAAGGCAAGTGGAATATACAGGAGGTTCTGGAAATTTCCGTCGGCCACGCCCAATCCAAGGGCCGTGATGACGAAAGCTCCCCCAGCATTCCAAGGCACTAATGGCGAAACCAGTGTACCGCCTTCCTCAACTGCACGGGAAAGATTCAATGGAGAATATCTGATACCACGATAAACCGGCACATACATGCGCCCCGGAAGTGCTATCGAGAGATAGGGATCGCCAGCAACCGTGTTGGTAGCAACTGAAGTCAGTATGGCAGAGGTCTGGATTCCACGAAAGCTCTTCACCTTTTGAATAATGACTGCGATGATTGCCTGGAGACAACCGACTTTTTCCAGTGCACCACCAAGACCAAGAGCCAAGAGAACAAGGGATATCACCCACATCATGGATTGTATGCCACCGCGGTTGAGTAGAGGATCAATTTCCGCGACTCCAGTAGTTACTGAATATCCGCTATTGGCATAAGTAAAGGTATCATGCATGCTGGCACCCTGAAATACGATCGCCATAATCGCTCCTAGAACTGCACCAGCAAATAGTGAAGGAATCGGTGGCTTTTTCATCACAGCCAGCACGATGACTACCAAGGCGGGCAACAGCATGATCGGTGAAATCCAGAAAGCGTCGTCAAGAGCGCCGGTGATCGCCTCGATTCTTTCAAATGATACCTGCGAGGTATCAATTAATGTGAATCCTGCAATAATGTAAATTGCAAGGGCAACCAGCATTGAAGGTACGGTTGTGGGCAACATGTTGCGAATATGGTCAAACAGGTTGGTTCCAGTGACCGCTGGCGCAAGATTCGTTGTATCTGACAATGGTGAAATCTTGTCGCCGAAAAATGCACCGGATACTACGGCTCCTGCTGTCCAGTACATGGGGATGCCAAATCCCTCTCCGATTCCCATCAGTGCAAGCCCGACCGTTCCTGTGGTGCCCCAAGATGTGCCAAGCGAGACGGAAACAATGGAGCAAAGTATCATGCCGGCCCCCAAAAACCACTCTGGAGACAGAATAATCAGACCGTAATAGATCAGGGTGGGTACCGTGCCACTTGCGATCCACAGGCCGATAATCATGCCAACAGTAATGAGAATGGAAACAGAAGGAAGTGCAACATTAATGACGTGAAAAACCCCATCCTGTATGTTCGGCCATTGATGACCAAGTTTCAGACCGACAATACCTGTAATGGCGATACCTATGGCCAGTGGAATATGCGGTGTGAAATCGCCAAAATAGAAAATCTGTATTCCCAGTACGATCAGTGTTAGAAGAATTGGCAGAATTGCCATTCCCAAGGTAGGCTGCTTAATAACTTTACCGTTTTCAGACATCATTAACCCTCCAATCTTGTGGTTTATTTTTTCAGGTGCTTTATATGCCTTCAAATGATAACGGAAATTTCACCAAATATTCGTTTTGTTTTCTGTTTTGGTACATGAATATCAAAACCCGGATTGCACAAATTGAGCAACAACATTTCAATTCTCTTATCACCGACCGAAGACAGAGATGCACATTCCGCATCTCTGCATCAAGATCCCAATGCAGTCTCGACCGCCATCGGCAGATCGAAAGAACGAGTTGCATTTCGGTCTTCTCGCTGAGAAGCAATACTGGATAACAACCGTAGAAAAACGATTTGAAAAACGGTATGCTTAAATGCAGGCTTGTGGACAGACATGACAATGTTTTTGCATTTGGTCAATCTAGCTCAATCACTGTTAATATACCGGAGGGAAATTCAGTGCCAGAATATGACTGGAAATTTCATCCCAAGGAGACAAACAGAACATTTTCCAGCGCTAGACGCCAGCTGAACCATATTTTTTCAGTAACGATAACAATGACACCGATGCCGACTTCCCTATCATTCGAACAACCACTTATCGGAAGGATTCGAAAGCGACCGAACAATTCATCAACGAGTACAGGCGAGTGAGGGCCAAACATTGCAGATGATTTCTTCACCGAAATACATGACCCAAAAAAATTTGATCAGCGATACAACAGAATGGTTACTTGCTGCTCGAAAAAATATGAGTGTAGAGAGCAATCTGCCAAAATCTCTATATCCAGATTCTAGCCGGCAGGCCTATCAAGTCCAGGAAGAATTGGTTTCGAAAATGGTAAGACTGCATGATTCCCCTGTGATCGGCTATAAACTGGCTTGTACGTTTACCCCGCTCATGAAAATGCTGGGCACCGATGGGCCTTTCTACGGATGTCTGATGGAGCATTCCACATACGAAAATAAATGTACTCTTGCAACCGAGGACTTCACTGTAAGGATTGTCGAACCTGAATTCCTGCTAGAGATGAATGCAGACCTGCCAGTTACCGATGAACCATACACAGCTCAGTCAATTTTCCCTTATATTGGCAACTTGATTCCTTCGATTGAGGTGGTCGATCATCGTTATATTGACTTTACTAAAGTAGGAGTCAATGCACTCATTGCAGACAATGCTATCCATGGCGTAAGTGTGCTTGGTGAAGCGGTAAGTGACTGGAAAAATATTGATCTCATAACGCACAAGGTTGATCTTTGTATCAATGGAGAGATCAAGGAAACCGGTACCGGAGCGAACGTTTTGGGTAATCCCCTAAACGCTATGGCATGGCTAGCGAATACTCTGGAATCGCACGGAAAGAGACTGAAGAAAGGGGACCTGGTTACAACTGGAGCTACTTCACCAACTTATCAAGCTGTAGCCGGGGATGTTGTTCGTGGTGATTTCGGTGAATTAGGCGATGTTGTTGTATCTTTCGCCTGACGTCTCCAAACTTGCTGAGCGAAGCTCTTTCTGCCGAAAGACCTGATCTCATATCTCCACGAAGGGAACCCCTTAGCAAGCCCAGTCAGGTGAGGCTCGGTTTCAGGGCAAACTCAAGGGAAGATGTACTCATTCGCGTTTGGATCGCCAATTATTCGGACAGGACTGAAGCTAGTATGGCAGATGAACTGGGGCTCATTGCGAAGTGAGGT
Source organism: Candidatus Poriferihabitans sp. (assembly GCA_965220975.1). Taxonomy (GTDB): domain Bacteria; phylum Pseudomonadota; class Gammaproteobacteria; order Arenicellales; family Poriferihabitantaceae; genus Poriferihabitans. The sequence continues at coordinate 2,111,219 of OZ244855.1, forward strand.
TTTTGATCTGTTTGCAAGCGATCACATCCATTAAATCGCATAAATTCGTATAACTCGGATTTGAATGCAGCAAGGAACCGATCAGAAATTCGGAATTCTGCTTCAGTTATCAAGTTGCGAATCAGAAAAACACGGTGCTTGCGCTCTGCCTTGCAATCCATTCTTGCTACGAGACGGTTATTCCAAAGTACCGGCAAACAGAAGTATCCATGTTTTCGCTTGACTTCAGGAATATAGCATTCAATCTGATAGTCAAAATCAAATAGGGCCAGTATGCGATTGCGTTGAATGACAAGGTTGTCAAAAGGTGAGAGCAGGCGAACTCGATCGTTTCTTTTGAGTCGATCTGCATTTTCCAATAGCTCCTGTTTCGCATGATATAACCTGTCTCCAACTTGAACTCTGATCAGCTGGCCTGCCTCTTCGCGGTCATCCAATCTTTGCGCTAGATGTGGTCGAATCGCTGCTCGGAGGTAAGACATTTGAGCAAAACTACCAAACCCATTGGCCTGCAAATAACGATCAATCAAAAAATCAGATTGCTCTTCCGGGCTCGGATATCGGGTGTCCACCCAGTCGTTCAAGACCCGTTCTCGCAGGTCAAAAACCTTTTGAAACCCTTCTCTGACAGCGATCATCAATTCCCCTTCCCTGAATAGTGTCTCGAGTGCCGCTTTTGCTGGCTTCCACTGCCATACTCCGAGTTTTCCAGATGTGTTGTCGGCAAAATCTCTGGAACGTAAAGGGCCCTCACAGCGAATACGCTCCAGCACATGCCGTTTCATTTTCGGATCAACTTTATGCCACAAGTTATTTCGTTCCCGAATCCTTTTCATCTCGGGCAAGTACATCCGATAGTCCCTTATCGGTAGATACGATGCAGCGTGCGCCCAGTACTCAAATATTCTCCCTTGTTCCCGAAGAGTGTCGAGATGAGCATGTCGATACCGATGGTTACGACTCCAAAGTACGTGGTGATGAGCCCGCTCAACTACGGAAATGGTATCGATCTGCACATAACCGAGATGCTTGATGATCGACTCGGTCGTTTCGATCGGCTGTTTGGCTGACTCCCGTGCATGGAGCATCTGATGCGAAACCGCCAATGCACGTGCTGTGGATGCACTGATTCGCTCAGGCATCATGGAATATCTGGATCAATGCCTGCTTTGCTACAGTCCCAGTTAGCATGGCGAACAGTCAATGGCAGGACTTACCCCATTTCTTCAATCGCCAGTAATTATAGGGCCAGGGTGCTAAAAAGCCTGCGGCAAGCATGATCGGAATCACCCACCAGGTCAGTATTGCACCTCCGGTCAGGGCAATATCGGTAAGATTCATGGCAAGTTCCATTGCAATCATCGATATGAGACTCATCCCAATAGCCGTCTTGAAAGCAACCCGTAAGTTCATTCCTCTGCGGATTAGTATCAGGGTTTCGAGAGCAATACTGGTCAAAATACCATTAACCATGGCGAGTAGCATGATCGAAATCAGCGGCCATGGTATACCGGTAAGTTGAAAAAAGGCAATTGTACCCAGATCACCGATGGCACAACCTAACAGACACCAAGCGGTATTATTGGCACTTCTTAGCCATGTCTTGCGACATTGCCAGTCAAACCCGAAAGCGGTTGTGGTAATCGATTCGCTCATGGATCCATCTCATCAATCGAAGTTGATTATACACAAGCCGACCGAATTTTCAGAAGCGCATTTTCATTCACGCAATGACGCGACTCTGCCGGCATATGGAATTCGGGTATGCGTCATTCTACTCCTATATTCCGAGTATAGACGGTTTCGATTCCGGTTGACAAAGCCGAGTCCCTTGGTGATCACGTTGTAAACACCACCTTCGTTTTGGTCAGTTTCTTTCATGGTCTGTTCCTCCATATTTGAAGTGAAAAGAAAACATGGAGAGACGAAAGAAACCCCCGTACGGGGAAAATCTCCCCATGCGCGGGTGCAGGCCGAAGCCCTGATTTGGTCGCAGTTCCAGACTCTCTCGAATCACGCACATCTCGGGAACCTGGCGCGTTTCGTGCAACGTAGGTGTTGCCTCCCACATGTTTCCCATCCCAATTCAAGTTGTTTTGAATTGCAAGCATTTTTTTTGCAATTCGCAAAAACGACGATTCGATCACCTCCAGAGTCGAGGATTTCCGTCCGGGATCGGCCCGGACGATCTCCGCAGACAGGGCCGGCAGGGCAAGGAGAGATTGTCGTAGATCAGCAGCTCGCTGCTCGCCGCACGGTTCAAGCCCGCGCAAGTGGTAACGGAAAACTCGTAACGCCTCAAGCCCCGGTACAGGCCGGATATTTCCGGACAGTTGTCGTAGGTCATGATCCAGGGAATGCCGAGATTCCGCACGGCCCCGGCAACCTTGCGGTAATCATCCGGGCCAAGACAGTTCCGGTAGAGCTCCTCCGACTTGTGGAAGTATGGCGGATCCAGAAAGACTGCAATGTCCCACCCGGCTTCCGGCACCACCTTCTCCAGCAAGTCCAGGGCATCCATCTGATGCACGCCGATGCGGCCGCACAACTGCCCGAGGCCAGAATGTTCCGAATCAGTGACGGTTTCCCGAAGCGCGCATCCAGCTTGAATGCACCCGTCTGCTTCCGGCCGCCGATTGCACCGCCCCGGATGATGCCGGAATAGTTCACGCGATTCAGATACCAGGCGGCAAACCCGAGATCAAAATCCGAATGGCAGCCTGGAGATTCAACATCCTTTTCAAAACGGATTCGCATGAAATGGGTGTTTTGTGAAGCTACTGCTGCATTTGGGTGGAGGGGGAAATTCAGCCGCATCGCGGGGTTTGGGAGATTTAAATATGAGAACACCAATTATTGTATATTGCGGCTGTCAAACGTCATGTATTTGTTCGAGCATTTCGTTCAAACCATTAAGCGGAAAAACCTCGGCATCTTGCCTAAATTCACGTTCAGAACCTCCGTATACAATATTCTTGCTGCTGATTTTTGGTATTAAACTTGCAGTCCTGTCGAGAGATTTGAGCCAGTCGGAAGCAATCGTTGCACCGGATTTGATTTCGATAGCGGCCATACCATTGCTTTTTTGATAGAGCAAGTCGCATTCCATGCCTCGACTATCTCGAAAAAAAGACAAGTTGGACTTGCGGCCTCGGTTAAAGCGGTGTTTGAGAATCTCTACAACAACGGTATTCTCAAACAACTGACCTCTAAGCGGATGGGTGCTGATCTGCCCTGCATTTTCAATCCCAATGAGGTGGCTTGCTAGTCCGACATCATAAAAATAAATTTTTGATGACTTGACCAGTTGCTTGCGGAGATTGACATAAAACGGTGGGAGCTGAAAGATAATGTAGCTTGCCTCCAGAATACTCAACCAATTTCTTACAGTAGTATGGGATACTCCGGCATCTTCCCCAAGAGATGTCAGATTGACTAACTGCCCAACCCGGCCTGCACATAAACGCATAAATCGCCTGAAGTTTTCCAGATTCCGAATCTCACCAATTCTCCGTACATCGCGTTCGACATAACTTTCAAAATAATCTCCGAGTGCCTGCCAAGGTTCTAGCCCTTCATTATGGATTCTCGGATAAAAACCTGAATACAGAATATCATCAATACTGGAACTGGCACCTATCCGAGCATGCTCTGCAAGCGAGAAAGGCAAAAGACGAAGCAAGGCAGTGCGTCCAGCAAGCGACTGGGTGATGGCTTCGGAAAGTCGAAATTGCTCACTCCCCGTGAGAACGAACAGACTATTCCGTCCAAGCTCATCCGCCAGCACCTGAAGATAAGAGAGAAGGTTGGGTACGCGTTGAACTTCATCAAGAATTGCACCTTCATCAAGTCGTTCAAGAAATCTTCGTGGATCAGATATTGCCAACTCTCTCTTGTCCGGATCCTCGAGATTGACATATTGCAGTTTCGGGAAAGCGGTTCGACACAATGTAGTCTTACCCGACTGTCTCGGCCCGTTCACGGTTACAAAAGGGTACTGTTTAAACAAGCAAGTCAGAATAGGGGAAATGTCTCGATCAATCATATTTTAACTAGGTTTATATGCATAAATTGAAATTTTCAGTTTCAATTTATGCATATTGTATCTTTGAATGACATGTCGAGCAATAGGGTTCAAAATATTTCAAGAACATCCCGAACACTTGACCCCATGACACAAAACAAACGGGCTGACAAGACAATGGTTGGAATGATTCAAGCAAACTGATGACCGCTGGAAAATCTGGCACTATGGAAAGGAGAAACGCAGATCATTTTAATTTACAAACCCCAGCTCAAGGCCCAAGAACAATTTACTCAATGCGGAAGATTTTGAAGACATCAAGATCGTATACGATTATCGTTGTGCCACCTGTGGAGCAAAGCAAGATGAAACAAACGCAAGGCACGGAAATGCAATAATGAAACCGCAAATTGACTACACAGATCCTGTGTTGTCCGGCAATACTCGAATAACATCATCCCACAATGCCAGTAGTGCAATCATGCATATCGAAATGATTTTGTCTTTGATGAAAAATGCAGAGTCAAGGCGATAGCAAATACCCGGCCAGTTCGGGTAGCATTGAACAATCTAGAGCGGAAAGTGTTTGATTGGTTAAACAACAACCTGAAATCCATATTTTTCTGGTTTTGATTAACAATAGAGCCCCCTGCAAATCATATCAATTCGTCTTTTCGGTTGTCAGTCTCACCATAGCGCGATAGAGCAGGCTTCCGTAAACCCTCATAGACCTGTTCAATACTCTGATTAACCAGCTCTCCTTGCTCTGCAAACAGGGATTTGCCATCTAGATCACTGTCAACTAGAAATGGACCGAAGTTACGAACTTCAAACATCCACATGGCCTGAGCAATTCCCAACTCTTCAAGCCAGTAAACAGATAATACCTTCTTGACTCCTTGACCAAGTAACGCTCCAGTCCCATAACCAACCGTGGTCAAATACACCGCGCCTCTAGGCGCCAGAATATTTTTATAATCTTCAGCTGGCATGCCACCCTTGCCAATCACGATTTTGGTTTTCGTGGCATCCAGCCAGTCATCCATATACTTTGAAAAACGAAAACTCGCAGTCGCAGTAACCGCACCAATTCGATAAGAACCAGCAACGTCTGTGGAAGCCGCCGGCGAACAGTGAAAATTCGCATTCGTTATCTCATAAATCGGAACCGGCAAAGCCTCTTTTTGATTCAGAACCCGATCATAGACACCCTCACGAGCCGTATATACAACCCCATTCAAATAAACGATTGAACCAGGTTGGAGCGTTGCAAGGGATTCCGGCGATGCCGGCAAATCAATGATAATTTTCTCAAGCATACTGCTTTACCCGATCAGGTTCCGCACCATTCCAGTCAACCCCTTCTCGTCGATAATATGGAGTAAACCATTTCGGGTCGGTGCGATATTCGACATGTCCATTCGCATGAATTCTTGCAGTCGCCCTTCTAGAAGAAAGACAAAAGGTATGCACACTCACCGGCATTCCTCCAGTATGGGTAAATCCAACCTCAATATGCAAGTCAACCGCCATTGAGGACCCAACAAAACCCATCGGTCCCATGCCAATGCTGTTACTCGCTTCCATTAACTCCAGCTCCAGCTCGGCAATTCTCGGATCCGGATTCCGGTCTCCGACAATTCTCAGACATGCCGCCTGTTTGCCGAGTTGCATGCAGGTATCCTTGGAACCACCGATTCCGATACCAATGATTGCCGGCTGACAAGCCAGTCCACGTTTGCCGAAGGCAATCAGGGTATCAAGAAGAAATCTCCGAATACCGTCAATCCCATCACCCGGAAACAACATTCGATAATCCGTACCAAACAACCCTCCCTTGTGTACAGTCGTAATATCTATCCATCCAACATCCGGCTCGAAACTCCACTCTACTTCTGGTGCATTAATACCAACATTATTGTTGTAATCGGTGCGCCACAGTGGATGTACTCGATTTGGCCGCATTGGCACATTTTGGGTAGCCCGGGCTGTGGCCGAACGGATCGATCGCTCCATGCCAGTGAAACCACCATCGAATTGAGCATCGTCTCCAACCTTGATAAAATATCGGGGCAGGCCAGTATCAGCACACATCGGTCGACGTTCGGCAGTCGCAGTTTCATAATTCTTGACCATGGTCTTGATGACGAATCCGGCAAGTTCTTCCTTCTCCTGTTCAGCCGAGCGCTTAATTCCCGCAAGATAATCTTCAGGTATATCGATAGCTGCTTTTTTCATAACTTCATAGCATGCTTCTTCAATAGTCTCTTGTGAAATCGGTTTCATTTCCTTACCTCCAGGATTAAGAATCGAATTGCTCTTTCGGCGGTACGCCAGCTTCATCATCAATCAACGACTCACCGGGACGAACAATCGAAAATTCGACGGGGATCATATCCACTGTAATACCTCCCCCCTTCAGACAAACTTGAGTATAAGATGATGAGTCCAGATTTCCAGTATCTGGAAAATCTGCCCGGAAATGCGCACCTCTTGAATCTTTCCTGGACAAAGCCGAGAGTGCAACCGCCCGACTGACTTCAATCAGGTTGTACAAATTCAGACAATCCTGCCAACTCAGATTAAACGTTCGATCCTGATCCGGAAGTCCAATCTCTGATGTGTAGGAGTTATACGTTTCCAGTTCTTCAATCCCTGCTTGGATTGAGCTCTCGGTACGCACAATACCCACGCACTCCCACATCTTATCCTGCAACTGATCACGAAGTTCAGACAAGCGTTCAGGAGATTTGCCAAAGGGTTTTTCTGATCGCAAATATCCTTGCTCAACCGACTCTGGATCAGGATCACGCAAGGCGGCACCCTGAATAATTTCTCTTGCCATTGTCTGGCCAACGATGCCACCAAAAACCGTTGAATTTGCAACCCCATTTCCTCCCAATCGATTAGCGCCATGAACTCCGCCGGCATCTTCACCAGCCACATACAAGCCCGGTGAAGACGTTGATCCGTCTACCGCCATTTCAATCCCGCCCATCATGTAATGCGCAGTCGGGACAACTTCAACCCGGCCGCCCGCAAGGTCAAACCCGCAATCACTGCAACGTTTGACCATGCCGGGAAACTTTTCACGAACATTTTCTGGACCCAGATGGGCCATTTCAAGGAACAAGCCACCCTGGGGTGTAGCACGCCCAGATTGTATTTCATGATACATGCTTCGCGATACGATATCGCGGGTCGCGCGTTCCCCGTTCTCATGATAGTTTTGCATGAACCGATCGCCATTGCCATTCAGAAGATATCCTCCCGCACCGCGTAATCCCTCTTCCAGAATGGTGCCAGTCATCCGCGTTTGAGAACCCGCCAATACACCGGTTGGATGAAATTGGATCATTTCTAGGTCACGAAGTTTTAATCCATAGCGGAGCCCCATGGCCAAGCCATCACAGGTTTTGTCGCCCGACGGAGTGTGATATTTGTACATGGTCGGCCCGGCTCCGGTTGCAAGTAATACCGCATGTGCCTTGATCAGTCGATATTGTCCAGTTCGAATATCCAGACACAGTACCCCGGCAATTCCGGTGCGGTCTTTGGAGTGTATCAGTTCAAGTGCTCGGTGCTCTTCGAGCTTTTGGATATCAAGAGTCCATACCTTTTCCATGAGCCGGTTGATGATTTCTATCCCGGTTAGATCACCACTATGTGCGGTGCGGTCAAAACTCTGTCCGGCAAAGGCTTTCTGGTGGAGTGTGCCGTCCGGATTGCGATCAAAAAAGCAACCTAGTTCATTCTCGAGCTCATAAATCCGCTCAATAGCCTTCTCGCAAAGGGTCCATACCAAATCCTGTCGAGGTAGCCACTTGCCACCAACAATCGAATCCATGAAGTGACGTTCGATGGAATCACCAGGACTCAAGGCGACATTAAACCCGCCCTGAACCATCCTGGTACAGCCCGACTTGCCAAATAAGCCCTTGGCTAGAATCGTGATAGATGCATTAGGGTTTTCTTGTCGTGCATGTAGAGCCGCGAACAGACCTGCTCCACCTGTTCCAAGAATCAGAATGTCTGTACTCAGCTTTTCGATTGAATCAACAATACTCATGATTTCACGACATCTGAACCAGCATGACAACACTTACCAATAGCGAAAACCCCAGACATGAGATGACCCATTTGCCGAACTTGCGGGAAGTGTCGGAACTCGACATCTCTAATCCGATGACACGAATCCCAAAGGACAAGTGGAGTGCAAGAAAAAAAACCAAACCCCACTCTGCAATCCTGAAAACTGGCTGCTCGGCCAGTGCCAATGCATTATCCAGGGATTCCGGTCCTCCCAATGCACTAGCCAACATCAAGAAGTGAATGGGCAAAAACAAGGTCAGAGCCAGACCTGAAGCTCGATGACCGATTGATGCCAGATAGCTTTTGTGTGAACGGAGCGGAGAGAGCATATTCAAAAAACGGCAATGACTGCACTCATTCCGAGAATCAGGAGGATTGCGCATAACACCATCGCCAAACCATCGATTGCCTTCCAGCCAAGTCTCGTCCACTCCCTGAGGATATTTCGAATTCCGATTGGGGCATGAACGGCCGTCGACACGACGAACAAACCATAAAACAGGGCCCAGCCGACATTGTTACGGGTACGCAACAGGATTTCTTGTGCGCTCAGCCCTCCTTCGACAGCGATCAGAATCAGACCGAGATGCACCAGAACGAACGGGATGAGAATCGCTGCCGAAATCCTCTGCATGACAAAGAGAACCTGTTCATTCATGGCCAATTGCACGTTTACGGCGAGAAAAAGACAACTTCTTCAAGCCCGCAATACTACTTGCAGGACTTAATTCAACAGGGCAAAACCTTGTGCAATTTCCATGGCTGTGACACGAACCACATCCATCTCGAGAGAATGCCTTGTTGAATGTCTCCTGTGGTGCCGAATGTCGTTCATCATTTAGAAGTGTCCACACCCTGTTCAATGCTGCTGGGCCCAGATATCTGCGATTCCAGTGCACCACATCACAAGCACTATAACAAACGGCACAATTGATGCATTGAAGGGCAGAATCAGCCTGCTTACGCAGTTTCGAATCAGGATCAACTTTTTGTGGCGGGTCGTTGCGGCTTGATCGCCCCTGAAAGATTGCACCTGCTCTTTGCCAAGTTTCGATAAACGGTTCGAGATCACATACCAGATCCTTGATGCGCGGGAGATTGCGAAGGGGTTCAATCGTCAACCGATCGTCTTGCATCGCTCGCTGGACATGTGTTCTGCAAGTCCAGCGTGGCTGTCCATTAACCGTCATTGCACAGGAACCGCAAACCCCAACTCGACAGGCAAATCGATAGGCGAGAGAAGGTTCATGTTTTCGTTGTATCTCGGTGACTACATCGAGTACAGTCTGATTGTCACGGACTTTTACAGTATATTCAGCCCAATACCCTTTCTTGCTGCCCCGCCAGATTCGTACTTGCAGCGCATTATCTATCTTCATGCCTGTGAGCTCTCAAAATGGGTAGAATAAATCAATTGGCGTTTGTGAATATACCAGAGCAGACAGATTTATAAAATTCGATTTTCATTATCCAATCGCAATGGTTGACAGCAGCCACAATCCGAATACCGTATATGCAACCATTAGCCCAGCCAGAAAGTACTGACTTTTTGTTGCTTCTTCCTTGTTCGGAAATTCACTCAAGGCAATCGAATGCGCGATTGTAATTCCCACGATATGCCCTATCACAATCACGATGGTCTGAACACCCCAAACAATGGAAACGGAATCAAGGTGAGATAGAATCGAGGTCGTTACATGGAAATGGTTCAGTCCCAACAAACTGACTCCTGAACCCATCGGATCATTCAGGGCAAGAACCAAATATTGACTGTTCACCAATATCTGGGTCAGATAATGGGCACAGTGAAATACCAGAGAAATCGGGATAATCGAATAGACCAGTCTCCCGGACAGTTGACGGAATGAACTCTTGCCTGCCCGTCGGATTCCAAGCAATACGCACATAGCAAACAAGAAAATCAGGCATATCAATGCAATCACCATGCCGGTGGTATTTTGCATCCAGACCCCGCTTCTTCCTGGATATTCCAGTGGGTTGACTCCGATTATCTTAAGCCACATGTAGGTTCTCGAAAGGCCATCATAGGAGACAGTACCAAGTGTAATCAGCACGAAAATCACTCCAGAAATCGGTAAAGTCGGCAATCGGGTTAATTTATACCCGGGAATACAAAGATAAATTGCACGATTATCTTTACCTTCGCTACCTCGATGAAAAGGTGCAATGGCTCCGATCAGGCGAAAAAAGATCGAAAATGGCTCGCCTCGCTCGAACCAGTCCTTTTCACCAAACACCAACACGGCAACGAAGTTGATAAGCCAGAATATAACCAGGAATATGGCCAGACGTTTTGGATCTTCCGGTGCAATATCGATCAGTTCAAACCAGGCAAAAGAAACGAAAATGATGATTGCCGGTAGATAGCCAACCCCTTTTGGCAATTTGAGCAGGGAATTGGGTAATCGACACAGTCGTCTCGTTAGTCGAGTCGGCCCCTGCCAAGGATTGAGGAAGCGCCAGAGATCACCGGTCAGACACTGGATCATGGTGAACATCACCCAGAAACCGGTCCAGAATACCAGTGGCAATGGGTTGCTCAACGGATCTGCGGAACCGTTAATTCCGAAGAATAGCAGGCCACAAACTATCGCAAAAGATATCAGACTCGAGAATGTGCCGACGAACTCGCGACAAGAAAACAGACGGATTTTTCGATTTGCAAACCGCTTGAATCGATCAACTGATATTACCGAAAGAAGCAAAAACGAAGCAAGAACGGATGCTGCACCACCCACCACATATAATTCAGTAGGAAGCAATAGTACAAGACCTCTTTCGGCACTGTGTGCATGAACTGGTTCTGCGAAAAGCATGGACAGAAATACCAATCCACTTGCATACTCAACCAATAATGTTCTAGTTGCCTCAAAGTGTGACCGCTGCAGACAAGGACGATGCATTGCGATAAATCAATTGCAAGACTGCCGCGACTACAGGGCGAGTGCGCTTTTGAGATTTTCGATCCTGGCAGGTCGTCCTTCAACGGACAATGACTTCACGATGGTTCCTCGATCCATTAGGCAAATATGGTTGGCAACACGTTGCACAATGTCCAATCGCTGTTCAACCATAACCACAGATACATCCATCGACTTCAATTGCTGGACGAATTCGGCAATGAACGAAACCATGGCAGGCATCAGTCCTTCGGATGGTTCATCAAGTAACAAAATTTTTGGATCAAGACAGATTGCTCGCGCCATTGCCAGCATCTGTTGCTCTCCCCCACTCAAAGTGCCGGAGATCTGGTGAATTCTATCCTTCAGTCCTGGGAATAATTCGAAAACTCTCTCGTAATCCACTCGATGATCTCGGCGAGTATAGGCACCAACTTCCAGATTCTCCTGGACTGTCAGCGCATTGAACAGCCTCCGACCCTGCGGCACATAACCGATTCCAGCATGTGCAAAATGCTCAATTGGAAGCTCGCTTAAACTCTTGCCATCGAAACAAACTGATCCTTCGATATAAGGAACGAGTCCCATGACTGCTTTCAGTGTGGTGGTTTTGCCAACCCCATTTCTGCCCAAGAGGCACACGGTTTCACCGGAATCGATTTCGAAGGAAACATCTTGAATAGTCTGACTGCCCGGGGCGTATCCCGCACATAACTTATCAACGGAAAACTTCATTCAGTGAACCCGCTATCGCCAAGATAAGCGGTCTTGACTCGTGCATCCATCTGAATACCCTTGGGATCATTTTCGGCCAGAATACCTCCCTGATCCATGACTGTTATACGATCAGCCAAAGACATTACAAACGGAATGTTATGCTCAATCAGTATGATGGTCTTGTTGCAACGAATACGCCCGAGGAGACCGGTGAATTCTTCGATTTCCGCTTGCGACAAGCCTTGGGTTGGCTCATCAAGAATAAACAACACTGGATCAACGGCGAGATTCATGGCAATTTCCAGCAACCGCTGATAGCCATAAGCCAACTCTGAGGCAATTTGCGACCGACTCCAATCGAGACCGGTCAACTCCAAGCATCTGCCAACGATCTCTTCAATGTTGAGTTTGCTTTTGGATGAAATTCCTGATTTCGAGTCGTTCTTAATCCGTGCCTGTGCTCCGATTGCAACATTCTCAAACACTGACAAGCCCGGATAGATGCTGGTGATCTGGAAAGTATAAACAATACCAAGTCGAGCTCTCTTCCAAGAAGGCTGTTGGGTAATCTCTCTCCCCCGAAAAGAGATCTGGCCGGAATCAGGCTGAAGGCGTCCAGACAACAGATTGACCAAGGTGGTCTTGCCGGCACCATTGGGTCCGATTATGCCGCGAATTTCGCCTTGTTCGAGTGAGAAATCGACGTTATTCACCGCAATTATCCCATCAAATCGCTTGCATAGACTGTTTGCAGAAAGAAAATTCATGGTATCCAGTGAAACCATTTTTTTCGCAAGGTTCCCAGTACACCGAGCGGGAAATACAGAATTAACAGGATAAGAGCCACACCTGTTGCAAGCAGGTAGGCTGTGGTGTGTTCACTGAAAAAATCAACCAAATAAAACATGATGAAACTTCCAAGAATCGGGCCAAGCACCGTTCCAGCCCCGCCAAGCAGAGTGTACAGCAGCGCATCAATTGAATACTGGATGCTGGCAAAGGTTGAACCGACATATGCAAACAGCAATCCGTATGCTGCACCTGCACCGCCGGACAATGTGCCTGAAATTACCATGGCCTTGAGCTTGATCAGGAAGGTGTTATATCCGAGCATTCTGGTGCGAGATTCATTTTCTCTTACAGCTATCCATTCACGACCAAGACTGCCGTTTACCCATCGGTATACAATCAGAACTGAAGTGGATAACAAGCCGAGAGCAATGTAATAACGGACTTGAGGACTGGTCAAATCAACTTGCGAGCCTATGATCGTAAAGCTTCGGGCATGTTCCGGCAATACCAGACCATCATCTCCACCTGTGATATTGGAAAAATAGATGGTTGTCAAATAAGCAACCTGCGAAAACATCAGGGTCACAATCATAAATGCCAGGCCCTGAGTTCTCAAGGCAATCGCACCAATCAAGGTCGCAGCAAGCGCCGAAATCACGACCGCAAACAGAAATGCAAATGGCACTTCCCAACCCATGTGATAAATGGGTAGTCCGGCTGCGTAAAGCCCGCAGGCAAAAAACATGGCGTGGCCAAGACTGAGGAGACCGGCATAACCAAAGAGGACATTGTAGCCAAGCGCAAATATTGCGAGGATCATGATTCGAGTAATGACCAGCTGGTGGTAGTCTGACAACATGGCCGGCAACAGAAACAAAAGTGATAAAGCACCTACATGCAAAGCGAGTGAGCGATTTCTGGAGTTATTGATCACGACTAGCGTTGTCCGAACAGCCCTTCCGGCTTGAAGATCAGAACCAGTGCCACCAGTAATGTCGATATCATCTTGGCAAGAGTCGGGGAGAGAAACATTGAGATAATCCCGTCACTCATGCCGATAACAAGAGCGGCCAGAAGTGCACCGCGAATACTCCCCAAACCTCCGATAATGACCACGATGAATGACATCAGCAGTGGATCCAGTCCCATCAGGTAGTGCACTTGTCGAATCGGCACTATGAGCACTGCACCAAGAGCGGCCAACATTGCTCCGGATGCAAACACCAAGCCATACACCCAACCAACCGGTATTCCAAACACCTGAGCCATTTCTCGGTCAAGTTGTGTTGCTTTCATTACAAGACCCAACCGGGTTCGATTGATCACATACCAAATCATCAGTAACAGCATCGCTGCTATCAGGATGACCGAAAGCTTGTATCCAGAATATCCAAACCAGGGAAAGTTGACGTGAAAATAAAATGGCGGATCCATTGCTCGGGTATTCGGCCCAAAGCCAATTAACACGCTCTGTTGGATAACGTAAAGCATCCCAATGGTTGCTACAATCGTTGCTTCTGGATTGTGATTGATTTTTCGAAGAATCACACGGTCTGCTGTAAAAGCAACCAGTCCGACGAATAGTGGTGATATCAAAAGCGCAAGCAAGAATCCGAAAAATGGATGGCCCACCAGTGTAGAGCTGACCAACCAAGCGATGACTGCACCGAGCATGTAGAACTCACCATGTGCGACGTTGACCACACGGAGCACTCCGAATACCAGGCATAACCCAAGTGCTGACAAGGACAACACTGCGGCTTGTACCAAGCCTTCAAGTGAAGCTAGAAGCAGGAACGGACCCAGATCCAAAACAGACCTATTCGTGTATTGGAGTATTTTTCTCTAGAATCAGTCAAGACCTGCGATCACCAAATTAACCGGCAAGTCAAGCCGATGAGTCACCCTAGAGGGGCAATTGCGTATAGTCTGCTTCCGCTTCATAAAGTCCGTCTTCAATCGACGTGGTATGCACAACATTGAGCTGGCTCTCCTCAACTCTGGAAATGTGCTGAACGCCGAAACACTGATGAATTTTGCCATTGAAAATTTTGTTGCCCTGAGGATGATTTCGGCTCTCTGGAAATTCCGTTAGTGATTCGGTAGCTTCAATGAGATCCGCTCGATCATCGGGGCCGCTATATCCACAGATTTCCATGGCTTGCTTGATGACAAAAAGTGTCTCCCAGCATCCAAACATGTGTGAGTAGGTTGAGATATCCCGAGGGTCGTTGACACTGGCACCGTTTTGGTCAACACCGACCTGGTCCCGGAAATATTGGTCATGCCGAGTCTGGTTCGGTTGGACATATCGGGGAAACGCTTCCCAAAAATGAGTTCCCTGCAGAAACTCAAGCTGTGGTGTAGCAAAATCGACCGCTTCCAAGGAGTCAATGTAACCAAATATCCGAGGGCGATCTCGTGTTCCGAAGAATTGCCCCATCTCTTTCACGAAAGTCAAGACACCCGGACCTACCAGTACATGATAAAGTACCTCTGTCGCGCGCGGAATCCTCGGAAAATATCGGGTGAAAGAGGATTCCGTTGGGGGAATGGGGATCATTTCCAGCACTTCACCTCCCTGTTTTGCAATGGCTTGAGAAAAATAATCTCGGTGATCATATCCGAATGCGTAATCGGGAAAGATCATGGTAACTTTTTTTCCGAGATTTTCCGCAATCCAGGGTGCCATGGAAATCATTTGTGACCGGACATCCGTAATTCCTGGCTGAAATACGTACCGGTTCAAAGATCCCGAAGCTACATGATATCCCTCGGATACCACATAATAAGGTAGCTTTAGTTCTCCTGCTCTGGGTGATGAACCGATGACCACATGTGAAAACAAAGTACCGTAAGCTACGTCAGCCTTATGCAGGGTTGCAAACTTCTCAATTACTTCCGCACCCCGTTTTGGATCTGTACCATCGTCTTCTACGACCAGTTCGACAGGGCGTGCATTAATTCCACCTTCTTGATTGATCAGCTTCACTGCTGCAACCGCGGTCCTTTCATACCATCTGCCATATGATGCGCCAATACCGGTTCGATGGAGTTGCATACCGACTTTGATTGGTCGATCGGACCCAAATACATGACCAACCAGTGCCGGGTTCAACTGGGCAGCCATGGCTATACTTGTCGTGCCGGCCAATTTCTTGAGACTTTTGCGCTTATTTCGGTCGATATTTTTTTCGATGGTATAACTCATAGTCTTTGTTGCGTTGAACTCGGTCTCATGAAATGGAGATTGATCGCCTGAATAAATGCATCAAGCAGGTATGACAGACATGCATTCCACAATATGCCTTGATGATTCTACCTTAATAATGACTGAGCGGTTGTTGTGCCTGTGAATTCCGCTCGGTTATATTGGTGAAGTTCCATACCAAAGATTATACAAACTGTCACCATGAGTTTATCCCTTGCTCTGAAAAAGTTACACAAGAAGAACACAAAAAAAGGCTTGTATGGTTTTCGAAATCGAGATCATCACTGATTGAATGGATCGTTGTCCGGATAACCTGATAACTGATACCGCCCATTCCTTCTACTTGTCAATGAAATCGATATTTGCGATGGGCGCCATATTCTTGATTGTTGCCAATTACATCAATCATGATCTTGTTGATCGGTTGGTCAAGGTGTTGATTGGGGGAGAAACAATCACGAGTTGATGTGATAACCAACCGAATGCTGATTTTCAAGCCGATTTGGTATCTACCTGGATCATCAAACATGCAATTGGATTGGTAATGTTTTGGGATTTTTGAAGTCTGCAGCACGCCTCTTTGTGGCTCCACATGTTCAATCTATTATGAGATTGGGGGTTGTCTGATCGAGGCATGCACACTCATTTTTTGTTTTTTGTACAAGTGAACATACCCTTGAATATCGATCCTGTCCAGAACATAATAAAATACAATTAACCAAGTTGTTTGTCTTGAACATCGATCACACATGAAGATTTCTTGTAATCAGGTAGTTGCTACAAGTCTGGCTTTGCTGTTACTTTCCATGCCAATCATAAATATGCCGAGTTGGGCCGAGAGTTCGGAAATCACCAAACGAGGTGAATTTTTCGGGGCGGTCGAAACCACTCATCCGGACTGGTTCAAGGAAAGTTTTCTGGACTTCGAGGAAGATATTGATGAGGCTACAGCTGAAGGCAAACGACTGGTTCTGTATTTTCATCAGGACGGTTGTCCGTACTGTAATGTGTTGGTAGAAGAGAATTTCAAAGACCCGGATATTTTGAATTTCATGCAAGCAAATTTCGATTTGGTTGCGCTCAATATGTGGGGCGACCGTGAGGTTGTCCAAGTTGGCGGGCAATCATTTACCGAAAAAACACTGGCATCGGCTTTAGAGGTTAACTTCACTCCAACTCTGTTGTTCTTCTCGGAAGAGCGAGAGGTTGTGTTTCGATTGGATGGGTATCGTCCGCCAAAAGATTTTTTTCATATCCTGAATTATGTGGCTGAACAAAAAGAGCATGAATACACTTTTGCAGAATACCTGACTCTGGTATCTCAGCCCAACACGAGCACACCGCTTGTTGACGCTGGGTGGCCGGTTTCAGAACTTCTCGACTTGTCGAAGACTGGATCACGACCATTGGCTGTCCTGTTTGAAGAACCAAACTGTGAAGCGTGTAAGTTACTCCACCAAAAAACTTTCAGAAGTGAAGATGCAGCTCCGATTCTTCAGCAATTCAATCTTGTTCGATACAACCGTTGGTCGGAAGATCAGGTGATTCGACCGGATGGCGCTTCTTCGACGATTCGAGAATGGACGCGGGAACTGGGTCTTGAATATGCCCCGGCAATGGTCTTGTACGACACGGATGGTCAGCTGATACTCATATTGGATGCGATGTTCAAAACCTTTCATATACTGGGATCTCTTGATTATGTAGCTTCTGGGGCTTATCAGCATGAGCCAAGTTTTCAAAGGTATTTAAGCGAACGAGCTGACTTCATTCGTGAAACAGGTCGGGATGTTGATATTTGGCGATATTGAATGTTGATTGATGTATCAACCCTGTCATTCGCTGAATCGCGACGACACTAGCTATTCGTTGAAGAATTCTTCAGATGAAGCCATAACTCACACAATCTGCTTGTCTCGGCAATAGTTGGGAAATCTGACGATGAAAGGCGAGATTCGATTTCCCGGGCAGGCATTCACGTTTGATCCAGACGAATTCTACTTGACAAAATTTGCCCGGAATTCGATCGCTTAAAAAAGTTCTGAACGCTTCAAAACAAATCTCCGAGATGTTGAACGCAAGATGTCCTGAGATTTACCTAATACTTAAATTGAGAGGTCTATATGCTGTGCAAAACATTCAGCGCTGTGGAATGCAATTCCGGTTCCGGAATCATCCATTGAGTGAAACGCTATCCTCTCAAAACCCGGTCATACAAGACTTTGGGGACATTTTCATGTACTCTCTTCAGGGATTAGGAGTTTCAAATCAGACTTGACACCCAATGCAGATTTCTGGACATAATTGAAAACCAAATTTGCTATACTGGTATACCAACAAACAAATCAGAAATGATAGAAGAGGAAAACCAATGAAAAAATCACTGATTTTAGGCATCACCGTACTGACCCTCGGTCTGACTATGAGTGCCCATGCTGAAAATAAGCCGGTCGGAATTACTCCGGACTTGATGTCGGTAACCCTTATGCATAACGGACAGCCCGTTGAAGTCATGCGGAACCAGGATAATAGCAATACTGTTATTCCAGCCTATTCTCGGACTTCTCGCCCCTGCCCCCCATTTTGCATTCAACCGATGTCGCTGGCACCGGGCGTAGAAACGCTGGGTGAAATCGAGGTTCTTGACTATGCCTCGAAATTGTCCAATGGTGATTCCAGCATTCTGCTGATTGATTCGCGCACGCCCGACTGGGTAGCTAAAGGCACTATCCCTGGAGCTGTGAATATCCCCTGGACAGATTTGGTGCCAGCCAAAGGTGCTACCACGGAGGGTATCACTAGTATCATGACCGATCAATTCAACGTCGCTACCGTAGCTGGAGCGGATGTTTTTGCAATTGATGAAGCACTGGCCAATAATACAGTATCGGAAGTGTTTGACTATTCAAATTGCAAAACTCTTGTACTATTCTGTAATGGCATGTGGTGTGGTCAATCTCCGGCGAGCATAAATACACTACTTAAATACGGCTATCCAGCTGAGCGGATCAAGTGGTATCGGGGGGGAATGCAAACCTGGGAAATCCTTGGTCTATCAACAGCAAAGCCCTAAATTTGGTGAATTACATCCGAAAGTGACGAAACAGCTACCCGCCAGTCCGGTTGGGCAGGTGAGCTGTTCCGGATCGGGGCACTCGATCTTGACTGGCTGAAGGATGGCCCTTGCGAAATTCACGTAGTGGGTCAGTTTGAAAATCACCGAGGACACGCTGATATTTCAGGGGCGGCCCGCAGGCCGCCCCTCCAATGTGTCCGTTCAGGCAACGGTCAGTTCGTGGTGTAGTCCACTTTCCGTCTCCAAGCGTCGTCCATGATGTATGTAAGCCGTCCGTGCTATCCGTCCGGGCCCACTGGGTGTTGTCTGCGTTGCGGGCTCCGTACAGACACGCTATGACCTTGTTACGGCTGGTCATGCGCCAGTGGTCGTCGACAATGGCGAAGAGCCGGACATCCCGATCACACGGCGGCGGGGTGTTCATGTCCACCTGAGCCATAGCCGTCTTGAAGCAGTTCTTTGCGAAGGGTCTGTTTCGGTCCCCTACATGAAGCGTCACGTAATAGCGCGTATTCGATTTCAGGCTCTCCACGGCTGGGGCGCTCGCTCCTAAATCTTGCCTGGATGTGACTTTGACAATCGAGGTGTCGGCGACGGGGGTTGTCATGCCATCTTCATGCACGGAGCAAGAAACCGTGAATTCCGAACCCATCCTGTCGCCTGTAAAACCTTGCAGTTCTGCAAGTGTTACAGAGGGGATCGATAGAGTGATCTCAGTCGCATTACTCGCGTTACGTTAACTTGATTTTTACGCAATAAAGTATGCCCTGACGGACCGGCACCTTGCCTGTTTCGCCCGCAAAGGCAACGGTCCAGTTCACCTGCGCCCCGAAGCCCTGGCGGTGGCCGAGGTAGTGGTACCGGTCAACCGAGGCCTTCCGGGCCTGGTTGTCCTGCGGGCTGTGATTGACCACCTGCAGCCGGATCGGACTGATCTCCGAGAGTCGGGCATCGACCGGCGGTCCGTCGACGGCCCACTCGTGATCCAGGATGCGTGGCGTGTACCGCGGCTTCGAGTGGCGCTTCTCGGGCAGGGTGATGACCCCCTTTCTCCTCGAGCAGCTCCATGGCCGCGAGACAGGCCGAGAACCTCGGCTTGCCGCTCGGGGTCAGCCACAGCCACTTCATCTGCCGGGGCACCGTCTTGGCGAGTTGCGGGCGGGTGAGTCCTTCGTCAGCCGCTTTCAGGTGGTTGCGGATCATTGCGATATGTCTTGCGGTGAAGCGCTTGCCGAAGAAGGTGATTGACTTGAAGGTCTTTTCATCGAATTCCATGGGACGATTCCACTATCCGTGTTCGGGAATCGTAATGGTGCTGATGCGAAAAGCTAAGGGCTTTTTCTGCAACCCCGCCAGAAAACCGGAAGAAAACAAGTTGTCTATTCAAATCATCAGGTTATGACTTGAACATATCTGGATCAATGACGCGACAACAAGATGAATTTATAAGTTAATAACATAGGGGGCAATGCCGGCGAAACTCCAATTCGGTGCTCAGTTGTTTTTTGCCTCTGAGAAGAAATCCGTCAGAATTTCGTTGACTTCAATCAGAAAGTTCAGTCGGTCAAAGCCCTCGGGATCCATCGCAGCCGGGATGTTCTCAACATCCGTAACGCGCTTCGCAAATGGCGCAATGAATGCAGAATGATGTCCCGGAACTACCAGCAGTTCGGTCTCTACGACATCGGCTAACATCCTTGCCAGATTGGAGGCATGAAACGCCGGCTGCGTGACCTTATCGTCCTCTAGCCCGATTACAAGAATCGACCGCCCCAAAAATGTAGAGGCATCTATACCGACACCCTGCCCCACAGGCGCGACAACCGAGATGGCGCCGTTGACGAATCCAAGGGGAAAATGCACCTCATCCACCTCGCGATTGAAAGTCGGCGTAGTGGTATCTCTCATCCGGTTGATCCGCCAGCGCAGAAATCTGGAGGGGGTATCACAGAACGCCGGATCGGCCTCGGTTTCGCAATGTTCATCGGCGGAAGGGACATCGATACTGGCACCGGCCGCATTGAGGACAGTAAGCGCCCCCAGCGAATATCCCAAGGCATGAATCCGCGACAAATCCAGAATGGACCGGAAAGCTTCGTTCTGCATCACGGCTTCAAGCGCATTGCGCAGTTCGACAACCCGCCAATCCATTACTTTCGGGATGTCGTTCCCTGCCAAAAGGTGGTCTGCAGAATGAAGCGGCGCGATCACGATCAGTCCAGCTTCTGCCAGAGCTTTGGCTGTCAAGTGATGGTTTCGAGCTCGACCCAGATTGCCATGCGAAAACAGGACAGGCTGAAAAATTCCTGTGGCTTCTGGCACAGCGTCGACTGCCAGTTTTGCGTCAAATGGCCCAAGCCGGACATCGGTCTCTGGCGCAGGCGATGGATACCAAACGGCGATGCGAAGATCATATTTTTCAATCCACCTGAACCCGACCGCATGCGCTTCATGGCTTGGCACCGAGAGCGCCATGATTAAACACACGAGCGTAATGCGGGAGAAGCGAGCCAAGATGTTCAATATCAACCCTAAATTCATCTATTGCATGGCAAGAGGATTGGAGTTATGGCCAAAAGTAGTGCGCGGAGTGGAAGGCAATTTGTTGAATGATCATGTCTCCAAGGTTGATAAATGTCACGAGTAGCGGTTATACCGGTTTCACCCGCAAAATGCAAGGGAAATTTCAAGCGGCCACTACCGAAACTCTCCATCTTCTCTTTAACGGCCTGGGCGGCACGCCAATCTTGATCCTTTCCTTCATCTCGGTCCTGGTCGGCCAGTAGCCGATCCGGCTGTTTCGTCACTTTCGTATGTAATTCCCTTGCATTTCACGTCCAGAACATTGGACATTATGTTGATGTTCTGAGGAGGCTTGATATCAGTTGTGAAACCGGTTTTCTATAAAATTGTTTGATCGAATTTGCATATGAAATAGGCCAAACTGTAAGCTTGCAGAGTTATGGTCGAAAGTAGTGCGTGGGCGGAAAGGGGGGTTGAAAAAAGCGGCGTAACCGGATTAACTAACAAATTTCAAAAACCGTTAACCAAGAGGTACGCCACTATGAGAGATGATAACATTATTGACTATTCAAAAATCGGCAAGTTCAAGGATGAATTGACCGCGATTCTGCGCGAGGGTGCCCGTCGGCTGCTGCAGGTGGCAGTGGAAGCCGAGCTGGGCGAGTTCCTGAAGCAGTATGAAGACCGCCGCACCGAACAGAATCTCCGGCTGGTGGTGCGCAGTGGCCATCATCCGGAGCGCTCGATCCAGACCGGGATCGGCTCGGTCCCGGTGCGGATTCCGAAGGTTCGTTCCAACGACGGCAAGCCGGTGACCTTCCGCTCGTCGGTGGTTCCGCCGTATGTGCGCAAGAGTCGCACGCTGGAGGCTTGGGTGCCCTGGCTGTACCTGAAGGGGGTCAGCACCGGCGAGATGGCCGGCGTGCTGTCCGGGCTGCTGGGGAAGCAGGCGAAGGGGTTCTCGCCGTCAGTGGTCAAGCGTCTCAAGCGGGTCTGGCTGGACGAGAGGAAGGAGTGGACGCAGCGTGACCTGAGCCAGGACCGGTGGGTGTACGTCTGGGCGGACGGGGTGTACAGCGGTCTCCGCAACGAGGAGACGAAGCTCTGCTGCCTGGTGGTGATCGGCGTGGACGATCAGGGCCGGAAGTCGATTCTGGCCATCGAGGACGGGGTGCGCGAATCCACCCTCAGCTGGCAGGACGTGCTGCTGGACCTGAAGAGCCGGGGCATGAACGCTCCGAAACTGGCGATCGGGGACGGTGCCATGGGGTTCTGGTCGGCACTCGACCGGGTCTATCCGGAGGCCCGGCACCAGCGTTGCTGGGTGCACAAGACCGCCAACGTGCTGGCCGCCATGCCGAAGGCCATCCATCCCAAGGTGAAGTCGGCACTGCAGCAGATCTGGATGGCGGAGACCCGGAACCATGCCGACCGGGCCTTCGACCGTTTCCTGGCCCGCTACCAGGACAAGTATCCCAAGGCCGCAGTGAAGCTGATCGAGGATCGCAAGGAGCTGATGAACTTCTTCGACTTCCCGGCCGAGCACTGGCAGAGCATTCGCACCACCAACCCGATCGAGTCGACCTTTGCCACGATCCGCCACCGGACCCGGACGACACGGGGCTGCCTGAGCCGCGACACCATGCTCGACATGATGTTCAAGCTCGGACAGTGCGCGGAATCCCGCTGGCGAAGGCTGCGCGGGTTCCGCAGGCTCGGACAGGTCATCGAGGGAGTGCAGTTCAAGGATGGAATTGAGGTACAATCAGACCAGAAAACGGTAGCCGCTGGATGAACCCCTTTCCGCCCCGCGCACTACTTTCGACCATAACTCAAGCTTGCAACTCAAATAACAAAAGATACAAAATCACCGTCCATTATCTGGATGCATGTTTGGGTGAAGGGTTTGCAACTTGAATGACCGAGTTATTCTGCAATATCCTCAGGTACTCCATCATTTTGCTATGCTCACATAAGTTCCAAACTCGGGTAATTGTTCCGGGTTAACAATATATAGACGTACAACTCCATTGAGTGCTCTGATTTCAATTCGCTTTACGGTTACAGTCTTGGTAATCCCAAACCAATCAACTAGATTCACTTTGGAGCCTGCTATGGGTATCTGATTTTGCGTTAGGGTTAATGGTATCTCCAATACCTTGTCTCCTGCACCAAAAAGAATCTGCGTGTTTGGCGTTATCCCCGGATTCACACGCTGCCCTTGATGTGAAGACCAATCCAGTACGACCCCTGCTTCGGGCGCTCGGATCCGACTCAATTGAATATTATGCTTCCTCTCAGCCAGCTTCTGGGCACGATAATCCCTTTTATGCAACAGTTGCTTCTGGCTATTCATTGATTGTTCCAGTTCGCTTAGCGACAAAGAACCCTCATCATACAATTCCTCATCTCGCGCGTACGCTCGATCGGCTTCCGCAAGACGGGCCTCGGCCAGCATCAATGCACTTTGAGCTGCTTTCAGTGCAGCATTTAAGTGCTGATCTTGCAGGGCCAATAAGACGGTGCTTTTTTCGACACGTAAACCCCGCTCAGCGGGAACAGTGCGAACCTCGCCACTAATACCGACACCCAGGTGATAGACACGCTCATGCGAGACCTGGCCAATCAAGTCTGCATAAGCGGAAGTTATGCAAAATATCAATAAGCTGAGGAAGAGGAATAAAATCGGCGTTTTCTTGCTATTCATGATGTCTCATCCGTTCAGGAATTGTTCGATTCATCAATCAATACGGGGGTCAACGTGTCCAATTGTTCCCAAATCAGAACCTTTTCATAGTTCGCTTTCATTACACGATACAAGGCTTTTGCAACATTCAGATTGCCCTTGCCTATACTGGCTCGATAGTCCAGTTCATATTCCATCCTTATTCGATCTAGTTCGTGCTCTCGAAATTCCAATTCCTTTTTTGCTGCGTTCAGTTCGGCCTGATTGGTTTTCAGTTTCTGGACCAGCTCCAATACCTGAATGCGTAACTCGTATTCGATTGATTTTAATTCAGCATTCAGTCGGTCCAGTTCTGCCATAGCTTCGACAATTTCGGCATTCTGACTGACTTTTGAATAAATGGGAATTCTCAGGAAAGCCGAAGCCCGAATATCATCCCGACTTCCGGCATAGCTTTCTGAGTAGCCTATTGCTTCGAACTTTAAACCCAAAGTGGGACGAAGCATTTTTACAGATTGCAGACGTTTTTCACCCGCAGCTATATTCAAACGAGCAATCTTCATTTGTGGTGAACTACGCAATATATCTGATAGAAGTTCATCGTATTCCGGTGCTGGCTGGTCATAGACGGATAGGTCTGGTTCAACCATTTGATCTGGATACGCATCGGGACGATTTAGCACCAGGGCAAGTCGCATGCGGCTTTTCCTTCTTTCATTATCGACATCACTTCGCACTGCGAACTTATCAAGATAGCGGACTTCTTTCTGCGCCACCATGATTGGGTTTGCGTCATCGTAGCGCTCCATTTTCTCGAGTTCTCGATCATATTGCAGAAATGCTAGTGTCATATCTTCATCAGCAACAATATAGGCATAATCGGACAGAATCACACCCAGAAATGCCTCAATAACCTTCAGACGATTCTCAGCTTGAGTCATCTGATAGTTAAATTGCTTGGCATCAAGACTCAAATTAGCGCCTGCAAGTCGATTTCGAGTCATACCAAAATCACTCAACGGGGTGTTCACAACCAGTCGCATTCGACTGTCATCAATAAAGTCGGTGCTTGAGGGGATATGTCGATCAGCCTGACGGAGTTCGGCTTCTAGAGAAACTTTAACTTCCTGCTGTGCCTGTACTGATAACACTTTGGCCTCGGCTCGCTTAATCGAAGCTTTTGCGACCATTACGTCAGGGTAATTTTGGTCGAGCATGTCGAGAGCCTGCTCTAACGTCAGTACATTCGGAAAGGGGATAGGTCTTACAGTGGTTGCTTGACCAGAATCGATCGTGAACATCAGCAAAAAAATACATCCAGCCCCTAACAGCTGATATCCCGATCTTCCCAATATCATCAACATTTCCTGATCAGAGATGACCGTATGTATGCAATCAGGACTCAGCTTGCTCTCTTCGATACTTGCTGAATTTCATGTCCAGATATTTCTCTTCAATCACGTAATTTCCGAGCAGAATGAAATCATCCGCACTCTTCAGTGCTCCAGTATATCGGGTGATCAAGGATCCCTCCGGATCAAAAAAGGCGAACACGGGAGTTGCCCTTACGCGCATTGCTTTTAACGCAAACTCACTCTCTTCAATTTCATTTCCATCGAAATCAATAACCGTCAAATCTCCCTCAGCATCCATCGAAATGACTCGAAAGTTTTCCTGATAGAAGGCTTGAACGGAGGCACGGTTAAGCACTTGTTTCTTCATCCTCTCACACCATGGGCAATCCTTGGTCTCGAACATGATCAAGAGTGCGGTTTTTTCTTCATCCTGAACGATTTCCAGTTCTTCTTGCAAATCACCGAATGTCGATTCGAAAAACTCCTCTGGGTCTACCAAGGTGTCCTCTGCAATGACGCTCTGGAAAATCATCAAAAAACCAATCAGCCAACTTGTTTGACCTACTTTTGATCGTTTGCTTGAGATGTTCATTACTCTGATCTCAACTTGATTAGGGTACTCATTTTAGGACGCTCATTCTTTCATATCAATTGTTTTCTTGAACAGCAATATAGCAAGATCGGATCAAGGCATTATCACTAATCCCAAAGTGAAGAAAACATATCATGCATGGCATACCACGAATCTTGATCAGATTGCCGGTTATAACCAACGGGAATACCGTGTTTTTTGGCGTTATGGTCAGCCTTTGGACTGGTAAAGCCGTGCCCTGCTCCCGGATAGATATTTACCTGATAGTTTGCATCAAGCCGTTCCATCTCCTCGTGAAAATTTTCGATATCATTCATGGAAACCATAGCATCATCCTCACCGTGACAGACAAGAATCTTTGCCTGAATACTGCCGGGTTCCGGTGTATGAAAGGGAGAAAGAATGCCATGGAAACTGACAACGGCAGATAGAGGCAATCCCAAGCGGGCCATATGTAGTGCCATCGCCCCACCAAAACAATAACCAATGGCTGCCGTTTTACTGGAATCGACATTAGATTGTGCCAGTAAGAAATCATACCCTGCCTGCAAACGAGTATTTGCCAGACTGATATCGCTTAGTACGGAATTCATTGCTGCGGTGGCCTGTTCCGGATTTTCGGCTTGATATCCATCCCCATATAAATCAACTCCAAGAGCAATATAACCAAGCTCGGCCAGCATGTCGCAACGATATCGAATATAGTCATTGATCCCCCACCATTCATGTATGACAATAATGCCCGGTGCGGGTTGTCGATCTGACTTTGCTAATGCCAGATAGCCTTGGTGTTGTGTGTTACCACATTGGTATTGAACGTTTTTATTTTGTGTATTCATGAAAAAAACCCCAGTCTTGCTGTGCAAGCCCGTGAAATATTGATTTCGACTTTTACATTATGGCGTTTACCTTATCATACTGCAAAATCAAGGTCTGATCCGATTTTCAGCAATACTGATATCCCTCAAGTTGCATGAGTCTTGGACACGAATGCCCGTTAACAAATTTACCGGAAAATCAGCAAACCAAACGTATAATCAATTCATCACATGATTTCTGAATTTTTCTGAAACCAATGAAACACCTCCCACTGATGGTAAATGTGTCAAATCGCCGATTTCTGATCGTTGGTGGAGGAAATATTGCGACACGACGCGCCCGAGTCATTAATCAGGCCGAGGCGATGATTGATGTTGTCGCCAAAAGTGCAACAGAGGAAATCAAGAGCATCGTAACCCAAAGTGGAGGGATTTGTACTGAGCGTTCCTGGAGAACAGAGGATATAACTGAAGACTATGCATTTGTGATTGCCGCTACGGATGATCGTGCCCTTAATCAAGAAATCCGCGAGACATGTGTTGAGATGAATATTCCAGTGAATGTAATCACTGATGCGTCCTTATCGGACTTTACATTCCCCAGTACCATCTACCGATCACCGATGACAATTGCTGTATCGAGCGGCAGTGCCTCTCCCCTGCTTGCGCGCCTTCTTTCTGAGCGCATTGATGCATTAATCCCAGCAAGTTATGGAAAACTCGCCGGAATGGTTGGACAATATCGTCATAAGGTTCGCGAATCTTTTCAGGAACCCAATGATCGGAAACGATTCTGGGGGAAAGTTTTGAGAGGTTCGGTAGCTGAGCATGTTTTCTCAGGAAACTATGAAGATGCTGAGGCTTTGCTTGAAAATTATCTCAACAGCCCTGAACATGATGATGGTATTGGCGAGGTTTACTTAATTGGTGCGGGGCCGGGTGATCCTGATCTGTTGACCTTTCGCGCCTATCGATTGTTGCAACAATCCCAAGTTGTACTCTATGACCGTCTGGTCTCGAAACCGATTCTTGACATGGTCAGTCCTGAGACAACCATGATCCATGTTGGCAAGCGCCGGTCTCATCATGCCGTACACCAAACCGACATTAATGAGATGCTTGTCAAATATGCACTCAAAGGACTTCGGGTTGCGCGGCTCAAGGGCGGAGATCCGTTCATCTTTGGTCGAGGCGGTGAAGAAATCGAGAGGCTGGCGGAGCAACGCATCCCCTTTCAGATAGTCCCGGGCATCACTGCCGCTATTGGTTGTGCCAGCTATAGCGGCATTCCACTTACCCATCGGGATCATGCTCAATCAGTACGTTTTGCAACTGGACATCTTCGGGACGATACTGTCAACCTACCTTGGGAACAGTTGGTTGTGGAAGACCAGACGGTTGTGATCTACATGGGACTGAACGGTTTACCCATCATTTCTGAGCAACTCATCGCACATGGCATGTCTCCCGACATGCCGGCATCGCTGATTGAACAAGGCACCACACCGGATCAAAGAATTCATTGCGCGACAATTTCAACTTTGCCTGCCCTAGTCGAACGGGCCTCAGCCAAGGCACCGACTTTGTTAATCATTGGTACAGTTGTTGAACTTCATCGAAAACTGCGATGGTTTCGTGAAGATGATAATAAGGATTTGTAGCTCTCGTCCGAAGTAGTATCCGGCCTGCAGGGCAGTACTCGCAATTCGTGGATTCGACGGATACTACGGCTTGGTGGGACATTTCCGATCCTGCGATCCCCTTGGGACATGCTCCCTCATTTCACCATAGCATATGTTTTGGCTTCCCTTATTGTATCTCTGGTCGAATTACAGGGATACTTCGCATAGCTTTAAATGGGAATTGTATACAACAGTGCCTAGGCAAACTGACAGTGGTTCCGCCTGAAACCGGGCAAATTCATCCTTTTTTCGAGCGGTTCCCGGGGCGGATTCCGGGTGCCGTTTTTCCATTCACGGGAGGATTTCATTCCACTCGGTTCCACGAACTGACCCACTGGACCGGACATCCGAGCCGACTGGCACGAGACGATGGATGGCACCCGGCCTGTGACGCGTATGCGAAAGAGGAACTGGTGGCGGAAATGGGCTCGGCGTTTTTCTGCGACTGGTGCGGCATCCGTAGCGGCCTTCAGCATCCGGAATACATTCAGTCCTGGCTGACGGTTCTGGAACAGGACAAGTCTGCCATCGTGGTGGCAGCAACCCTGGCCCAGAAAGCCTTTGATCTGGTGTTCGAGCGAGCCGGGATAAACCCGGACTTTGCTCCAGCCGACCTGGTCGAAGAACGTGAAGCCGCTTGACCCAACCTTGAAACCCCGCATTCGCGGGGTTATTTTTGGGGAATGACATGCGAAAGTGACGAAACAGCCGGATCGACTGCCAGCCGACCAGACCAGGATGAAGGAAAGGCTCAAGATTGACGTGCCCGGCCAGGCCGTTATAACAAGAAGATTGAGAGTTTCGGTAGCGACCCGCTTGAAATTTCCCTTGCATTTTGCGGGTGAAACCGGCACAATCGCTACTCGTGACATTTACAAACACTCGGAGATATGATCATGAAACAGATTACCCCCCCCCCCATAGCATTCGAACATGGCTCACCGCCGCATCGCTGATCGCCGCGCTGGCCCTGCTGGCCGCGCCCGCGACGGCGCAGGTGGACTGGGCCACTGTCTTTGACGGCGAGGCAGGGCAGGTGCACTGTCCACCGGGCAAGACTCATACTACTAGTGGTTCATTTGAAACAAGGCCCGGATCTGTGAAAACAGGTGAAGCCACTGTCCGAACAAATTTTTCTTTATCTCTTGCTAATATCAAAGCAGTTATTCCAGCCCTGGCAGCCCGGACGAGCATTCCGATCACGATCATTTTGTATCAAGGCGAACGTCAATTCAGCGGTGGGATGATTGGGACAGTCACGGCGGACAACCAGATGCCGCCTTTCACCCGGACATTCAGACGCCTGAGATCGAATACGCGCCATGCCGCGGATCTGATTGCAGGGAGTAATGACGTCTTCGCAACCGCCTGCTTCAGGACGGGGGAGACTCCAGCGGACCTGACGCGGCCCTTAGGCCACCATGACGACATCAACCACGGCGACTGGGCGAGCGGCTGCTATGCCTTTGCTGACCGCAATGGCCCCAACCACCGGAAAAAGGTCATTGCCTGCCTGTGCGGGGCTCGGAACAGAAAGAACGAATGGAGCCGAACGGGCACGTTGGAGCCGAACGGCCAACCGGTGGACTCCCGCCAGACCAGTGACACGATCTACAAGTGGACCATGCCTGCCTCTTGGCGCTCAGCTCGGGGCTGCTCCTCGAGCTGAACGAGGACACGCCGACATTTCAGGGGCGGCCTGCGGGTCGCCCTTTTCCCGGCCCCGTCCGGTGATGTTCAAGCCGACCCACCGCCGGAATTTCACAAGGGCCATCCTTCAATCCGTCAAGATCGAGTACCCCGATCCGGAATCGCTCGCCCCGCCCAACCGGACTGGCGGATTGCCGTTTCGCCACTTTCGCATGTAATTCCCAAACAAAAACTCATGGTTGGTCGAAACAAATTATTTTCCGTCAAGCGTTAGTGCTGTACGTTCAATATCTGTACGAACAAACTGATAATCCAACCGCGATGGGTCCGCATAGACCTCTCCCGGAGCAGCCACGACAAGAATCTGGCTCGCAATATCCTCATAATCGTTACGAAAGTGCACCGAACTCTTCAAGGCCACATAATCCATCTCACCCGGTTCTATCCCGATATGCCGGAAATGCTCCTTGTCTGCCGTCTGTACTGCCTTGGAGCACACCACTACTAGCACCTTGTCAATCTGCAACAGCGCTGTTTTACCAATTTGCATGTTTGCACCATGATACATGGGCCCAGTTGCAGTAAATTGGCCATCACTCAATGCACAAACTTTGGCACGGCATCGCAAAGAGGGTCCGCCAGCAGAACCGAGCTTGCCACCGAGTTCAATCTCCAGTTCTGCTCCCACTCCATTTTGATGTGCCATCATCGCTACAGCAGGGTCATTCAATACCCCAAAAACCGCATTTTGCAAATCATGGGCAAGTATGGAACGAAGCACCCCCACCGTATCGCCAGAGCCTCCACCCCCGGGATTATCCTGAGTATCTGCTATAACGATCGTCCGACCATGTTCCCTGAATACCTTTTTCGCTTCAATAATCCCGGCATCTATCGACCAAACCTCTTTGTAGAACTCCTGCTTATGGCGGTAAATCTCTGCTACCAGATTTTTCGCTGCCAGTTGGGTAGCATCCAGTTCATATCCATAAGCCACCACTGCAGGCCCGGCTTCACGAATATCTGAAAGATGGAATCCGCAAGCCAGTGAAATTGAGGGTACAGAGTCCGTCATGCAATGTGGCACGGTCTGATAAATCGTTCGACAAGGTTCCATGAGGGTGCATCCAGCATTTAACGGAATCAGAAAATCGAGTTGTCGATAGTCTTTAAACAGAATTTGTCGATCACGGATATGTCGACTCAGAAATTTCGCAACTCGGTATCCGGTCTCACCCATGTCAATATGTGGATAGGTGCGAAAGACATCGATCACAGTAGCCATTTGCACCATTCGTTCGGTGATGTTTGCATGCAAATCCAGACTGACAAAAATGGGCAATTCGAAACCGACGAGGTCACGAATACGGGACAGAATTTCACCCTCGCCATCATCAACATGTTCGCAAACCATCGCACCATGCAGATCAAGATAGATCCCGTCAACCGGTAATACCTGACTCAACTGATCAATCAGCTCCATGCTGATTCGTTCAAAGGCATCCTGGGTCACATAACTGCATGGTGTAGCCGAACACCATAGCAATGGGACCACCTCATCTCCAGATTCGGCGAAAGCTTCAATCGCTCCCGTGATGGGTAGATGTACCCCATCAATTGCATCAAGCATAGCCCGGCCTGCTTGTTTGGCTGGCCATTCATCGGCCATCTCAAAAGCTTCATAATCAGCACGAACCGTCGCAAAGGTATTAGTCTCATGTTGCCAACCGCCTACTGCTATTTTACTCATGGATTATCCTGCTTTTGATACTGTGCCAGCCCGCTTGAAATTGCCTTACCCAGTACACAGGTGAGCAAACACCCAGATTGCAACCGAATCAGTCTTGGCACAACAATTTTCGCAACCGTTAATGGGCGGTCTGTCCAGATCTTGAAGAAAAATCTGGCACTCCCAGAAAACGAGCGATCAAGATACTGGTCAATAACAGTATTGCTCCAGCCTGATGAGCCACTCCCAATGCAGTCGGTACACCAGTTATCAAGGCAGCGATTCCAAAGGTGATCTGATTGGCCAGCATCACCATCATCACCAGGCACATCAATCGATCAATACCGGCATTTCTGTGATAGAGAAGATAGGCATAAATACCAACAATAATGAGAACCGCCAATGCCAATACACGATGCACAAACTGAATGGTAATGGTGTTTTCAAATAGATTCAGCCATACCGGACTCATAGTCCATAACTGTTCAGGAATCCACACCCCTCCCATGGTCGGAAATGTATTCAAGATAAAACCTGCATGAGTCCCAGCCATCAACCCCCCGCTAGCGATCATGACAAAAACCGAACCAATGGCAACGTTACCAAATCGATTTACCTTTCGTGTTTGCCGATTCAACCGATCAAATGGGAATATTCCGACAATCAGTCGTATCATGTATCCATAAATGATGACCGCCACCATCAAATGCAGAGTCAACCGGTACTGGCTGACCGCCGGATTGTCAACCAGCCCGCTTTGCACCATGTACCAGCCGATCATTCCCTGAATACCGCCCAGGACAAATAAACCCCATAATCGAGGGACCAAACGGGACTCGATTTTACTCATGAACAGAAAAACCAGAAACGGCACCAGAAACACGACTCCGGTAAAACGTGCCAGTATCCTGTGTGCATACTCCATCAGGAATATGAACTTGAATTCGCCGAGCTCCATCGAATAGTTGATTTTCTGATATTCGGGAAACTGGCAATATTGTTCAAACGCCTGAAGCCACTCTGCATCCGATAGGGGTGGTAAGATTCCAGTCAAGGGTCTCCAATCGACCATGGACAATCCAGACCCGGTCAGACGCACCGCTCCTCCAAGCAAAATCAGTGAGAACACCGTCAAACTGCATAAGCAAAGCCACAGAATGACAATGGGATCTGTTTTCTTATTCAACTGGGGGACTCAATCAGATGTAAACCCCAAAGGATTTGATCATTTTTGCAATTCTTTGATCACAATTTTGGGCGTCATGTACATAATCGACATGCAACCTGATTCTAATTCCGTTAGCAATCTGGTTCATTCAGCTTTGCCTTGAAGCCTTCAGTCTTGGACAAGACTGATGCCCGAACACGGCAACTCCTGTTCGAATCCAATGACTATATCATCAGCCATGATATGCTCTTGCAAATGCTGAAACATCGGTTGATCTCGTTATCAACTAATATTCGGTTTAGTCCTCCCGCCAGTTTCGAAATACCAGAGAACAGTTGGTTCCCCCAAATCCAAAACTGTTACTCATCGCAAGATTCAGATCGGGGTGATCGGTCATCGAAGCGACAACCGGAAAATCTCGAGCCGCTTCATCGATATTTTCGATATTGGCCGAACCGCTGATGAAGCCTGATTCCATCATCAACATGGTATAAATCGATTCATTGACGCCAGCAGCACCCAATGCATGACCACTTAGAGATTTTGTAGCACTGATCATGGGGCATCGTTCCGGAAACACTTCCTTGACCGCTTCGAGCTCTCGTATATCGCCCACCGGAGTACTTGTGCCATGAGCATTGATATACTGAATTGGCTCATCAATACCCGAAATAGCCTGCTTCATGCATCGAACAGCGCCTTCTCCAGACGGCTGGACCATGTCATATCCGTCCGAGGTCGCTCCATATCCAACTAGCTCTGCAAGAATTCTTGCTCCTCGACTTCGGGCATATTCAAGATGCTCAAGCACAACCACACCAGCTCCACCGGAAATGACAAATCCATCACGATCCCGATCATAAGGCCTTGAAGCACGCTCTGGCGTATCATTATATGAGGAAGACAATGCTCCCATGGCATCAAACAGGACTGACAAAGACCAGTGCAATTCTTCACCACCGCCAGCAAAAACCACATCCTGTTTTCCCATCTGGATTAGCTCTGCACCGTGCCCGATGCAATGTGCACTGGTTGAACAGGCCGAACTAATCGAATACGAAATACCTTTGATTCTGAAAGCCGTACCAACACATGCCGGAATTGTGCTGGACATCGTCTTGGTCACCATATACGGCCCTACTCTTTTTACTCCCCGATCCCTCAGTATGTCGGCACTCTTGACAATGTTTTCGGGAGAAGCTCCACCTGTACCCAGCAATAATCCAGTTCGTTCGTTGCTAACCTGCTCCGGGGTCAAACCGGATTGGTCAATGGCCTCTTGCATGGCGATATAACTGTATGCTGCTGCATCACCCATGAATCGATAGATTTTTCGGTCGATTCGGCTACTTGCTTCCATGTTGATTGCCCCGTGTATTCGACTTCGCATGCCAAGCTCTGCATATTCATCCGCCTTGACAATTCCGCTTCGCCCATTGCGCAGCGATTGCTTGACCTCCTCGCAGTTATTGCCCAAACTGCAAACAATACCCATGCCTGTAATAACAACTCTTTTCATGGCTGGATAATTAAACTCATGAGTGAAAAATAGCGTGAATCACTTGATGAATCCGATTCATGATCACAAAATCGCGAAACAGCCGACGTTTTGCTCTAACATGGAATGCAGTAACTGGATCAAGGCAAATCAGTACCTTCAGTAGACACGCTCGCCTGATATCCATCGGCTGCATCTTGGAACAAACCAACTCGAAGATCCTTGCATCGATAGACCGTTTGGTTGTCAACACTCACCAATCCATCCGCAATTCCCATCACCAGTTTACGCATAATGACCCGTTTGAAATCGATCTGATAACATACCTTGTGATTTTTTGGAGTAATTTGGCCTATAAACTTGATCTCTCCAGAACCCAGAGCACGACCATGTCCAAGGCCACCCCGCCATCCAAGAGAAAATCCGATCAATTGCCACAATGCATCCAGACCCAGACAACCTGGCATCACCGGATCATCCTTGAAATGACATTGAAAAAACCACAGTTCTGGATCAATGTCCAACTCGGCGGTAACTATGCCTTTACCATACTCGCCGCCAATCTCATCAATGTGAGTTATGCGATCAAACATCAACATGTTGGGAAGTGGCAACTGGGCATTGCCGCACCCAAACATTCGACCATGAGCACATTCGAGCAATTCCTGTTTTGAATAGGATGACTTTCTTCTGTTCAAATCTGCACCATTTGCATTCGAGAATACTTTTTTACCAAACAGATCTGTAGCACATCTCATCAACCGACTTCGTTTTTCTTGAACCAGCCGCAACACATCGATTCAAAATTATATATCAGCCTGTCCAATTCGAATTATCCACCGATATAAGACATTTCAACCTTTTGACTGGTCCGGCCAACCGGCTGCAACTTGCCCTGTGATAAACGATCCATCGAATAACGGTCCTTCCGCGCTTGCCAGAGTTTTCGGAGTTCATCGAGAATCTTTTCATCGTCGAGTTGACTATCGAGCAAGGGTCGTAAATCATATCCAGCAGAAGCAAACAGGCAAGTGTAAACCTCACCCTTGGCCGACAGTCTGGCGCGAGCACAGTCACCGCAAAACGGTTTGGTGATGGAAGCAATAATGCCGACCTCGCCCTGACCATCCGCATACTTCCAACGCTTGGAAACCTCTCCTCGATAGTTGGCCTTGATTGGTTCAATCGGATAAACCCGATGAATGACATCAACCATCTCTGCAGCACTAAACACTTTCTCAAGATTCCAACGGTTGTGATTGCCCACATCCATAAATTCGATAAATCGCAAAATAGCACCCGTACCCCGGAAATGCTCACACATTTTCAGAATATCCACTTCATTTACTCCCTTTTGAACCACCATGTTGATCTTGATGGCTTGATAGGCGACCTGCAGAGCATTTTCGATGCCATCAAGAATATCCGTGAGTGGAACGGGTACCTGATTGATTTTTTCGTAAATTTCCGGCGTCAATGCATCAAGACTAATGTTGAGACGATTGACACCCGCTTCATGCAGCGAAACAGCCCGCTCATGACTCAGCAGCGAAGCATTGGTGGTCAAGGCAATATCGGCAATTCCAGTTATACCCGCAATTTTCTGGATCAGATCTTCCAGATCCTTGCGCAATAGAGGTTCTCCGCCGGTCAGTCGAATCTTGCGAACGCCGAGTTTCGTGAAAATCCGGACTAGCCGCTCGATATCATCATATCCGAGGAGTTGGTTTGAACTTAAGAAAGAATAGTTCTTTCCGAACACATCCTTGGGCATACAGTAGCCACAACGAAAGTTGCACCGATCGGTCACGGAGATACGCAGATCCTTCAGTGGTCGATGAAACTGGTCTGTTACCGGTAGTCTGAAATCTTCGTTCATGTCTGTAATCATCTCTGGAACAAGTCGAGAGCTATGCAAGATTCAACCTCCTTGAATCGCTGGCCAAACCGAGAGTACATCACCATGTTGCAACACCTTCTGCCGTTCTTGTTCGGGAAGAAAAATACCATTCAGCATCATCGTTCTCACTTCTGTACTCGGAACTTTCAGGCGTTCCATAATATCATTGGGGGTCAGTGGCGAATTTTCAATCAACTCAATTGCATTCCCTGAGGCCTCCGCAGGGAGATATTCCATAAGGCTCGAGAATAATTTGACTGTTATTTTCACGGCTAGCCACCCCCTCGTTGCAGACGTATTCTGAAATTCTTGACAAACTCGCGGTACTGTTGATCGGTAAAATTCTCAAATTGAATCGTGACATCAATTACCGGCAAAACCAGTGACCCGAGATTGCGATTTCGGTCATTGCTTATGCTGAGCATTGCACAGCGACCGTCGAGATGCATCACCACATTCCCGTCTCCCTGAACGGCAGTTGGATAGGGAACCACTGCAGTATGGATCTCCCGCAATAACTCGGCTCTGGAAAACCCCATTTCGGCATGATAAATCTGCGAACTGCTAGCAGTCATCCGCCCGCCACTGGCGGCCAAATCGCCAGTACATCCAGAGGTTCGAGCGGAACATCTCTATCCGATGGCTGCAAAAATATCCCGTTTTTCAGCACAAGGTGTACCTCCCGCTCCGGGAGATGAAAACGTTCAATCAGCTGGTTTGGAGTTGTGTCGGAGTCTACTTCAATTTCAACAGCATTGTCCTTTGAATCAACGGGAAGATATGTTGCCAATGAAGCAAACAACTTGAACGTGATATTCATAACTCATCATCCGAACAATCCCTATCCGATATTCAGGCTCCCCGTGTTGCAGCAAGATAAGCTTCCATAATCTGCATCGGATTGTCCATTAGACGCTGTTTCCATTTCCCCAATTTGAACTGGCCTTGAATCAATCCACGCAATATGCCGACATGTTGTGTCATACCCAAAGTGTTGGCACCGATCAGCGTATCCTGATCAAACTGAAGATTGATATAACGAAATCGATCACGATCAAGAAGCGATGTGTGGTCTCCTCCTTCAACCCCCTGCCAATGACCATAGGAGACCGAGATCAGTCCAATTGTATCGAGCACATTCATGTTAATACAACCCTGATGCAAGACTGATCCATGTTTCACCATGTTGGCTGCTGCAACCCGACCATGTTCCACTGCGGTCGGCTGCACCGCCTGCACCGAGTAGTCACCAGTCGAAAAATCAAGACCACAAGCGGCATCACCCGCCGCATAGATACCCGGTATCGATGAGCACATGTGCCGATCAACTGCTACTGCTCCATTTTTCAGTTCTACCCCGGTTCCATCAAGAAAATCAGCATTGGAACGTACGCCGGCTGCAGAAATGATCAATTCCGCTGCCACCTGCCGATCACCACTAATATTCACGACTGATTGATCTGGATAATGCTCAATGGATTCCACCTGAGCACTGGTCATTACCTTGACCCCTCTCTTCTCACACCATTTCTTAAGCAATTCACCACTGGTCTGATCAAGCATGCGGGGTACCATCCTGTCCCCCATCTCGACCACAGTCAAATTTGCACCGGACGAGACTAGCGCCTCAAGAATGATGCAACCGATAAACCCAGCACCGATCAACAGCACTGAGGCATCTGGCTTTAGTGTTTCAGCAATTTTCCTCGCATCTTCCAGAGTCCAGCAAGTGGTAACCCGTCCACCATCTATACCCGGAACCGGGGGAAGAATTGGCCTGGAACCAGTTGCAACCAACAAGGACTTGTAGTTCATTCTCTGCCCATCGGCAAGATGCAATATCTTTGATTCGACATCAACCGACTCAGCGATTCCATGAATGTGCTTAATGGCATTCCCGAAATGCTCCGGATCTTTCCGCAAGTAAGTTCCCTGCTCATCAATGTTATTGATGAGCAGGTAGGGAATTGCCATACGGGAGTACGGGGGCTCTGGTTCATCACCCACCAACATTACTTGGCTGGTGGGATCAAGCTGACAGAGAGTTTCTGCCGCTACCACCCCCGCCGGACCCGAGCCTACAACAACATAGGTCATGCCGGTAATCCAAATTTACTGCGAGTCTCGTCAGTCAACTGACCATCTGTTGTCCATCCTCTGAGCTGATAATACTCTGGCAGCATTTCATCAAGACCGGCTACTTTTCCTTCTGCCGGTCCGGTATTCGCCGCATCCTTCAGTAACCGCTTGGGCAGATTATCATCGGCTCCAGTCAACCCGGCACGCATGTTGTAATCACGTTCAAGATTCCAGATGCGCTCTCCCGCCTCAAGCAGTTTCTCAGCAGTCCAGCCGCCTTCACAGGCCGCATCCACTTGGGGAGCAATATTGTCCAATGTCCATGCAAAAGTCGTAAATACACAAAGACCAGTTGAATCAACTGCTGCCGTAGCATCCTGAAACGCCTTGACCAAACCGGCTTTTCCATCTACGGATAAAGGATCGGTCTTCTCAGGTATGCCGAGTACTTCTGAAGCCACGGTGTAGCTTCTCAGGTGACAGGCACCACGATTTGAGGTTGCATAGGTCAAACCCATGCCTTGCACCCCACGCGGATCATAGGCCGGGAATTCTTGACCTTTTACCGTCATCGACAATTCCGGTCGACCATATTTTTCGCAGAGACGTTTTGAACCAAGTCCTAAATCTGCCCCAAAACCTTCACCGGTTGCAACCTTCTCAGCACACCATGCTAGCGCTTCTGCAGAACCAAAGCGAAGTTCCATGCCGTCGGTTTGCCCAGTCGAAATCGCACCTTCTTCAAACAGTTCCATGGCCGCCGCCACAGTCGCGCCGAACGAAATAGGATCAAAACCGTCTTCATTACAAACAAAATTGGCATAGGTCAGGGCATCCAGATCACCAACGCCAGTGTCTGCACCGAGAGCCCAGGCCGCTTCATATTCCAGTCCACCGGAATTCCCCCAGTATTCAGGCTTGTTTTCAACTGTGAAGTGTCCCTGATCAATCGTGGAAATACGTCCACAAGCAATCGTGCAACCAAAGCATGCCGCATTGGTGGTGAGGTTTGGTTTGCCATCGCTCTCACGTGGTTCGGCCATAGCCTCAGCACTGATTTTATTCGCATCCTTGAATTGCACTTCTCGCATGTTATTGGTTGGTAGAGCACCGATTTCGTTGATCACATTCATCAAAACCTGTGTGCCCATGGCCGGCAGACCCTGTCCAGTAACCGCATTATCGGCTAGTACTTTTTTCTGCTCGACAGTCACTTGCATAAACTGTTTTGGATCTCGGATATTGCCTACGCCTTGGGTGCCGCGCACTGCCATGGCCTTCAGATTTTTCGATGCCATGACCGTACCCACTCCAGAGCGGCCAGCCGCTCGGTGCAAGTCATTGATTACCGCAGCATACAGACACCCTGCTTCCGCAGAGCGACCAACAGCAGCAATCCGGATTTGCGGATCATTCAATTTCTGATGGATCAACTTGTCAGTATCCCAAACCGACTTCCCCCATAGGTCGTCTGCGGGTAGCAGTTCAGCTTTGTCGTCGACGATATGCAACATCACCGGATTGGGTGAGCGACCTTCACAGATCACCATGTCCCAACCGGCTGACTTTAACTCCGCACCGATAAATCCACCGGAATTTGAACAGGCTATAGCCCCGGTTAGCGGACCTTTGGTGATTACCGAGTAGCGCCCGCCAGTAGAAGCCATGGTTCCGGTTAAAGGACCTGTAGCAAAAATCAACTTGTTGTCCGGGCCCAATGGATCACATTTTGGATCGGTCTCTTCAACAAAATAACGGGTCGCTAGTCCGCGTTGGCCAATATACTGATCGGCCCACTCCATATTGAGGGGTTCTTCACGAATTACCCCGTCGGTAAGATTGACTCTCAAGATTTTTCTTGTCCAGCTCATAACGATCCTCCTCAGTTAGCGCGGGCTTGGTTATCGGTTTTCGAAGCCCAGGTCCGCATTTTCTCGAGGCCTGTCGCATCGGCATCAACGTAGGTGATTGCCTCGGTCGGACAGGCCACCGCACATTGAGGGTCACCACCACACAAGTCACACTTGATGACTTTGCCGGTAGTCTGATTGTAATTCACGGTCCCGAACGGACAGGCAATGGTACAAACCTTGCACCCAACACAGACCGCATCGAGGACTTCCATGGCCCCGGTTTCCTTATTCATCTTGATCGCTTCAACCGGGCATGCATGCAAGCACCACGCTTCATCACACTGGGTACATGTATAGGGCACAAACCGGCCTTCATCGTGAAAGGTGAAAATCTTTATACGAGACTTTGCGGGGTTAAATACTCCTTCATTCTCGTAAGAGCACGCCATTTCACATTGGAGACAGCCTGTACATTTATCGGGGTTAATATTTAAAGATCGTAGCATGTGGTTTCCTCCTGCTTGGTATCGAATTGTTTAAGGGGTATTGTGACAAAGATTGACTCAAGTATCAAATCATAAATGCTGAATTTGGCGATATCGACCAGGAAAAATTCAGTGGATTTCTGTTCGTATCCGTTTTATTCTACGGATACTGGGTCTCTAGTTCGCGTCACTGTCAAGATCGTCGATCAAATGAACAATACAAATGCAACCGAATTCTCCTCATCATTTCATTACTGATTTGCCGAGGATGCAGCCAAACTCGATGGATGATATATTGTAGCAAAATCCACAATTTCGAATCGAAAAATATTGAATCCAGTAAAGCGAAAGGCATAGCGGAATATACGGTTGACAGTGACCAAGCCAGGATAATCCAATATCGGCATTACCGAGATTGAACGGCTAAATTGCTTGATCTGCAGAGGCAACCAAACGAACAAAAACCACCGTATGTTAAGATAGTTTTGCAATGATAACCGAGCACCATGCCGCCTGCCGCCGGCAGCAAGCGATTATTCATCATTTGCAGGCATTCAAAATGTTGTCTGTCTTCCTGTTGACAAGACTTCTCGGATTCAAGAGATCAAGAAACAGGAATGACCATGCTTCCTCACTCGCTCCTCGGCACTCTGGAACTAGCCTCTCAAAGGTTGTCTTACATGAATTTTCACAAGGAAATGAACTTCCTCTGTGCAAATTCGAAGAAAACAGGTTTGTTTGATTAGGTCTTTCCTCAAGAAAATTCAACACTTGTTTTTCGTGCTGTGTCAATATTGTTCGACTACCCGCTTTGAGATCGGTTGCATGTGAATTTATTCTGGCATCAGAAGCAGGACAGACGCCTGTTCTCAAGGTCCAAATACCCATCTTATCCGACATGAATCAAACTGATTCCGTGAATTCGCCAGTGGTCATCATGAGCAATGTCTCACGAGAATTCGATGATGCGAGGTCCTCTCGAACCTTGCTTGACAACGTTGATTTCACGGCTCGTTCTGGCAATCTGGTTGCCATAACCGGACCGAGCGGTTCGGGAAAGTCCACATTTTTGCATTTGCTGGGTGGGGTTGATATTCCTGACCAAGGTCGGATCGCAATCAATGATACTGACATCACTGCCCTTGACGAAACCGGCAGGACCTTGTTTCGAAGAAAGAACATCGGTCTTGTTTTCCAGTTCTTTAATCTGATACCGACCCTAACGGTAATCGAAAACCTCAGGTTGCCACTTGAGCTTTGCTCAATGCAGTCCGATGATTCGGTGATTTTTCCCTTGTTGGAACGATTTGACCTTCAACATCAGGCCGATTCCTACCCCGACCGGCTTTCGGGAGGCGAACAACAACGGGTTGCTGTGATTCGCTCTACCATCCATAAACCGTCACTCGTTCTGGCAGACGAACCAACTGGAAATCTGGATAATTCACAGGCACACGTTGTCCTGGATTTGATTCGTCAAGTATCCAATGATGACACTTGCGTGATCATGGCCACCCACTCACAGAGTGCCTCCGAATACGCTGACCGACATTGCACAATTAGAAATGGCAAGCTCCACGAAGCCACTCAGATTTGAAAAGCTCGGTGGAGCAACCGGCCTGTTACTGAAAATTTTTTTAAGGGAGCAGAGGAAATCTCCCGGCCCGTTTCTACTGACCCTGTTCAGTGTCGCCTTGGGAGTGACCGCGATTGTCGCTGTCGATATCACAAGCCATTCTGCTCTCAGTGAATTCGAACGAGCCAACCGGTTGAGTTCCGGGTTGGCTACTCACCAAGTCATCGGTGATGTTCGAGGGCTTGATGAGAACATCTATGCAAGGATCAAACTGGATGGAAGATTCCCGAATAGTGCTCCGATAGTACAAGCTGAAGTTCTGGTCAATCAAGAGGATCGTACCTGGCAGCTGCTCGGCATTGATCCTCTTAGTGATTACCGGATTCGCGAATCTGGTCTAATGGGCGATGAATACACGCAAGAAATCGAAATGGCTTGGCCCGTGCATGTGCCGGACACGAAACGATGGCCAATTGGTTCAACATTGACCATTCAGTATGGAAGTCAGGAAATTGACTTTACGGTGACCGGTGAAATTCTCGAAGAAAGAGGCCAATCGGATACACATGCTGATGGATTTCTGATTACAGACATCATGTGGGCCCAAACGTTTTTGGATAGAGCCGGACTACTCACCCGAATAGATCTGAGTCTGGATTCGGAGACCGATGCACGTCAACTTCAGAAAATTCTACCCGACTCGGTTCGACTGATTGATTTGCAAACGCGCCATACTGCTCAAAAGGACATGACACGGGCATTTCGAACAAATCTCACCGCACTTGGCTACTTGACACTACTGGTTGCGATGTTTCTCATTTACAGCTCGACCGCATTCCAAATCATCCGCAGACGAGGAATGCTGTCCCAATTAAGGACAGTCGGCTACGCGCATCATGAAATCACCCGCATCCTTGGTATCGAACTCTCCATCATCGCCATTGCTGGTACCTTTATCGGTATTTGTCTGGGATATCTGCTATCTTCATTGATGCTGGCTCTTGTGACCGATACCATCAATATTCTATATTTTGATTTGGCCCATGGCTCTGCCAAGTTACCGATTAACGCCATCCTAAAATCCGTGGCAATGGGTTTTCTGACAACAGCGATTGCCGGAGCAGTTCCGATTCGGGAAGCCGGACACATCACCGCGAAAGATCTCTCCTTGCGTACGCTTGAAGA
Source organism: Candidatus Poriferihabitans sp. (assembly GCA_965220975.1). Lineage (GTDB taxonomy): Bacteria > Pseudomonadota > Gammaproteobacteria > Arenicellales > Poriferihabitantaceae > Poriferihabitans. The sequence continues at coordinate 2,154,831 of OZ244855.1, forward strand.
AAGGCAAGCCCTTACACTCTCACGCAAGATGATTCCGCTCGCAATCTGTTGTTTTGTAGTGGGAGCCATGATGATAATTTTTTCAGAACAGTCTCTTATGATCGCATTTGCCGGACTGTTCCTGCTGCTACTCGGGCCCGCTGCATGCACACCCTGGTGCATTCACCAGTTCTGCCGAGTTATGGCTCCTATGGTCGGCAACACATTGGGTTTAGTAACCAAGATTGCGATTGTGAATATAGGCTCGCATCTAAGCCGAACCGGAATCTCGGTTATTGCTCTCTCTCTGGCAGTCAGCACTTCCCTGGGTGTTGCTTTGATGATCGGCAGCTTTCGCTATTCCGTGGATAACTGGATTCATCATTACCTGCGCTCGGACTTGTATATTGTCAGTACGACTCCAGACGAACCATATTTCTCCAATCTCTTTCGTGCCCAACTGACAACTCTAGAAGGCGTTGAGAGCATAGGATACAGTACCCGGATATCCATCCAGACCGAGTGGGGATTACACGACCTGTTAGCAATGGATATCAGCCCTTCTTCATTTCGTGGCTTCATGATTCAGACTCCATCGGGAACAGATCTTTGGGATCGATTCAATCAACCGAGGACCCTGCTCATCACTGAAGCCCTTGCAAACCGGCATGCAGTATCGGCTGGAGATGAAATCAATCTGCCAACTACACAGGGAGAAATCCCTTTTGAGGTTATTGGCATCTACCTGGATTATTCCACTGAACACGGGCTGGTAACCACTTCTTGGGAGAACTTTGACAACTACTTTCCGAATTCCGGTCCAACTTCGGCTAGCTTGGTACTTGAATCCGAAATTACTCCCTCCGACACCAAGGAACAGATTGGTACACTCGAACATGCACCCGAACAGCTGCTGATTCGATCCAATCGGGAACTGCGCGAGCAAATTCTCGATATCTTCGATCAGACGTTCGAAATCACCGAGATATTGCGATGGTTGACAGTGCTAGTTGCCATAACCGGCATGATTTTCTCACTAGTTGCGTTACAACTCGAACGTTCTTCCCTGAATGCCAAACTCAAGGCGGTCGGATTCAGTCGTGTTCAACTCACCCTGCAAATACTCCTGGAGACTTCAATCACGGGTTTTCTTGCCGGACTCATCGCGATTCCTGTCGGATTAATGTTGTGCCTGTGCTTGATCGAAGTGATTAATGTCCGATCGTTTGGCTGGACCATGATGACCGATATAGACCCGGCGCTCATTCTAGCGTCTGTTGGCATTTCTACTCTGTCTGCTACCGCGGCCGGTTTTTATCCGGCCATGCGCATGTGGCGCACACCAATAACGGCTGGGCTACGCGATGAATAGAGTCGTTCTCGCAGCTTCTGCTCTTTTGGCTATCGGTTTCATACTGATTGGTCAAATTGATCATCAGAATACAGAAACTGTGCCTGCTCGGCCCATCCTCAGTGTCCTGTCTGATTCCACTAACGGCCGAGATTATGACTATGCAAACCCAGATTGGGTGATGCAATTTCCTGAAGATCATGGTGCACATGAAAGTTTTCGTCATGAATGGTGGTATTTCACCGGCAATTTAGAATCTCAGGCGGGTCGTGAATTTGGTTACCAGTTGACTTTTTTTCGATTTGCACATGCTTCTCGCTCCGAGAATATCCAGAATGCATGGAACAACGATCAGACATGGATGGCTCATCTGGCGGTTAGCGATATTCAATCACAACGATTTCTGTTCGAGCAGGATATGTCGCGTCAGTCGCTAGGACTCGCTGGCGTGAGCATCCAGCCATTCCGAGTGTGGTTACACAATTGGCGCGCAATTGAGACCGAGTCACTTGATTCGGATCGACTCGCACTCAGTTTACAGGCCGAAGGTGATGGGTTTGCAGTTGATTTACTGGTCAAGAGCCAAATGGCTCCCGTATTACAGGGCATCAACGGTTATAGCAAAAAAAGTCATACAGGGAAATCGGCTTCCCATTATTATTCGTATCCAGACATGAAAACTTCGGGAGTAATCCGAATTGGTGAAGAAACCTTTGAAATCTCTGGTAGCACATGGATGGATCGGGAATGGTCAAGTGCTCTTCTTGAGGAGAAACAGATCGGATGGGACTGGTTTGCCCTGCATCTTGATAATGGAGACAAGATCATGGCTTTCCAAGTTCGACAAGAGGCGGGAGATGCTGCTTATCGACATGCAGTTTTGATTCGACCGAAGGGTGAGAAAATACCGCTTGACATCATCGACATGAGCCCGACGAGAAGCTGGCGAAGCCCGACAACCGAAATTGATTATCCGACCGGGTGGGAACTGAAATTCCATTCTGAACAGGGAAGCATTGCTCTTGAAATTGATACTCTGATTCCCAATCAGGAGATGGATTTGCTATTCCGATACTATGAAGGTGCCGTCCAGGCACATGGACAGATTAACAGTCAGGATATTACCGGACGCGGTTATATGGAATTGACTGGATACAACTGATCGCTATACCGCGGACCGAGTAATGATCCTGAATGATATTAAGAAACAGTGATATACCAACAAATAATGTAACTACATCATCTACGCGCAAGATCATGCGGAACGTCGCCCGCTACCGACCGGATACCAGTCATTTACCAACCTTCGAATGGACGGCTGTCGTGGTGATGACAAAACATCTCTGATTCCCAAAATGATTGCAAGGGAAGGTCGAGAGATCACAGAAGCAAGAAATGCACTGATTCAAGTCCCGGGGAAAGTGACTCCTCAGCGTTCAAGGCAAAAATTCAATCGATGCTTACGGGGATTATCCAAGCACGGGATGACAGTGGAAATGACCATTATGAAAAAGTTTTCTATATCATGAGTTTTCAAACAAAATCCGAGACTCAAGGCAGAGGAAATGACCAGTCATGATCGCTTTAACATGTTGATTTTGAAGTTGAATCAGGTATTCATCTTTGCATTCAAGATGCTTGAAGAAAACTCCAGTATTGGAGAAGCTCTCGGCGGCCATTTTGCAAATTCACGCCAAAGACTATGCCGGTCGGTATCAGACCGTTAAGAGCCGATTCACTGATTTGAAATTGGTGTTTGGTCAAATAAAACAAACCCTGCAGAATAACCGCTGTGAAGAAGTTTTGACGTTTTGAACGAATATCCCATAAACGTGCTCACAATGATCTGCAAGCAGGATTGTGAATGCCATATGCTCAGTTGGAAACATCAATCAAACAACATGACTCCAATTCGGGGCGAGTAATTCCCTTGTCAATATTTTTGTTCATTGGTTCAAGTGAGAGTACAATTCATTAACTGGAACTTTCTGTACTGCAAATCAACTGTATTGAATGGTCCATCGAAAGCATTAATAAACGACAATCTATCGACTAGGTCCATACCTTGCCAAAGCAAACATGCAATCAAAACTAATCCGCATACTCGCTTGTTTACTGGTTTCATTGGCACTGGCTTCCTGTGGCAGTGCAGAAAAAAACAAGGAGAATGAGCGATCCGACCCAAAGAAAATTGATCCGGATAGCAATTCATCTAGTGGCTCGTTATTCCGGAATTTTCGGTCATCCCGACCACGGGGCGAGCTCTATAAACCGACCCCTGTGCAGCCACTAATCCTGCCCGATGATATCCTGAATTCGGCCAGCGAACCAGTTAAAGAAGAAGTCGCGAGTTATAATGCTGAAGATTTTCGGGTGTTACCTCCGGTCAAGGGTGCCCGCATCGTCAGGGAAGGAGACAATCGATGGCTGGAAGTTGATTCTGATGTGCAACTGGTCTGGGACGCAATTGTCCAATACTGGGCAATTAGCGGTATTGACTTGATCAATCACAACCCCGAAGCCGGGCTGATGGAAACCGAATGGGTCAGGAATAATCGGGAAATTGATGAAGATCAACCGGAAGCATTGAGATTGGCCAAGGCGGTGCTCGAGGCATTGACTCGCAGAGGCGAGGCGATGCATCGATATCGGTTGCGTTTTGCAAGAATGGGGCAAGACAAGACAGCAGTTTATGTATCGCATCGATCAGTTGAGCGCAAGGAAATCGTGCGTGGCAGGAAAATCAGTGAATTTGAATGGGTAGAGCTTGAATCTAATCCCGAAAAGATTGAGGAATTTCTCGAAGCGATTGTGTTGCTGTTTGAAGAATCTCCAGATCACGCATCATGAGCAGAAAACTGGAAGGGGTTTGTTTTTGCGAATCTGTCCGATCTCCAGCATCTCAGGGAGCAACCGAATTCAACTGGAATTGATCAATCAGTCAAAGCCATAGTCATATTTAATATCTTTGGTGCCATTGACCTGGGCATGAAACGAAACAATTACCCGGTCCATATCACCACGATACGGGAAAGCCATGTGCTTGAGATGGGATGGGAACACCACCAAGATCCCATCTCTTGGATAGCTGGTAGCGTGATAATCGTGAAGATACACGTTCCCCCAGTCTCCATGGCCGCCTGCACTATGTTCGAGATCTGTCCCGTAAAAACGGGTTACTCCGTTCAGCATGCCGTTTTCGAGTCGGTCTTTTTCATTGCGGCTGGCATTTCCTGACTGCACATAGTAAACGCCAGACCAGGAACAATTGCCATGCACATGGGTTTCATGGAATGCAGAGTCATTACTTATCTGAAACCACAGCCCTGTCAAGTCGACGCGAACATCACTGAGACCATGCCGTTTCCATATATCCTGGTTGAGATGTCGGGCAACCTTGAACACATTGCTAGCGATGAATTCTCGTAAGGTATTGAGTGCTGGATGATCAAGGTCCTTTGAGAAATTGTCGGGACTTACGTAGCTACCAATTGCCCGCTGTGGATGTTGGTCGCGATAACGTTGAAACAACTCGAGAAGCTGTCTATTGACTTGCTGGTGCTTGGGCAACTTTGCCTTGAGCAAGGTCACTGGAGACATCTTGAAGAATCCATCCTGTTGCAAATTATCCATGCATCAAACCTCCTGCATTTGGGTGTTCAAGGTAGAACATGTGGAATATTTCATTCTGATCTCAGACATAACTGTGTTCCGAGTCTGGAAACTCCCCAGACTTCACTTGTCGGACATATTCAGCCAGTGCGCCTTGAATCCCATCCGCATTGCCATGTAGAAAGTTCTTCACGAATCGGGCCGGCTTGCCCGGATACAACCCAAGCAGGTCATGCCATACCAGAATCTGTCCATCGGTCGAAGCACCAGCTCCAATTCCAATCACTGGCACTTCCAGCGCTTGCGTTAACTCCTTGCCAAGGGATTCCGGTACACATTCAATCAAAATCATTGATGCCCCTGCATCCTGAAGCACCCGAGCTTCGTCAATAATACTCTGGCGTCTTGCCGGATCTCGACCCTGGACTCGATACCCGCCTAGATGATTTACAGACTGCGGAGTCAGGCCCATGTGAGCACAAACGGGTATCCCGCGTTCAGCTAGCAACCGGGTCGATTCCGCTAACCAGGCACCACCTTCCAGTTTGACGGCTTGTGCGCCTTCACGCATCAAAATCGCCGCATTCTCGAGACTCTTCGATTCACTGTAATAACTCATGAACGGCAGATCCGCCAACAGAAAGGATTGGTGATTGCCCGATTTGACACATCGCATGTGATAAGCCATATCACCAATCGTAACCGGCAAGGAACTATCATGACCCTGAATGACCATCCCCAGAGAATCACCTACCAGAATCAGTTCAACTCCAGCCTCGTTCGCTGCATGAGCACTCGAATAGTCATAGGCTGTAACGCAGACGATCTTCTCGCCTTGCTCTTTCATCGCCTGCAATGTCGTCAAGGTATGCAACGGGTTGCTCCTATCTATACCGTATCGAAAAATGGATCACTGCCAAATACCCACCAGTAAACACCGAAAGATGGTTTGGAATATAGCGACTGCTCAAATGATTTCATGATGCCTGCATTATGCCACCATACAATGCCCATGACTTGAAAATATCATTCAACAGCTCAAGGTCATCTGGTACGCTTTGAATGACTCGTCTTGCTTCCCTTGTGCCGATTTGCTCGCACTCTTTGCATGGGCAAGCATTGCCAGTTTCGAGTATCCCAAGGTACTAATGAATATCTGGATGGCATCATCTCCTTGTCCAATTCTTGCTATTCTGATCCACTTCAACTTGATTGATTCGTTTGACAGTCAGTTTGTGAAATCGGACGGTTAACAATACGCCCGTAGTAAACAGGCCCATGGCAATTCCCCACATTAATCCGATACCTTGCATATCTGCGACAAATGCAAGTAAAACGCCGCCACCAATACCCATCACCCAATAACCAAAACCCGCGATCCAAAGTGGGGCCAAAGAATCTTTTAAACCACGCAACGCTCTGGCCGCAACGGCTTGCAAACCATCAAAGACTTGAAACAGGGCAGCAATCAACAGAAAGCTGGTGGCCAGTTTTGATATGGTTTCAAAGCCAGAATCAGCTTCGGCAATGAATATTGAAATAATCGTATCTGTCAGACCCAGCGGGATAAAAATTAATGCGGTCAACAGCACAATACCACAAGCGATGCCGATGATTCCAGAATTGCGGGCACTTTGCCAGTCTCCATTACCGGCACCATGTGCGACTCGAACCATTACCGCTTCGGCAATGCCTAAAGCAATCACAAAAGGAATGCTGAACCAGGCAAGGGCAATCTGATAGGCCGCTAAAGTCTCTACACTGATTATGCCAGCCAAAACCGAAACCACAGTAAACATGGTTCCCTCCAAAATGAGCAAGCCGCCAACGGGTATTCCCAGCACCAGAATTTCACGACAGACCGAAAGATCGATCTGCCAGCGGCTCGCAAAGACCCCATAACCCCTTAAATCGCGATTGCGGTAAATATGGAGAAACAGCAGAAGAAACATCATCCAAGATACAGTGGTCAGGGCCAGACCAGCACCCGCCACGCCCATGGCGGGGATCCCCAAACCACCGTGGACAAACCACATCGCCAAGCCATAGTTGGTCGGAACCGCTATTGCAGTAATCGCCATGATCACCTTGGTACGCGAGAGAGCGGTCACAAAATTTCGAAGCACCGAAAAATACAATGTCGCTAGAAGAAACGGCGACAGAAAATGCAAATAGGGTCTTGATATTTCAATTACCTCAGTATCCTGCCCGGTCCATGCCAATACAATATCGAGATTCCATATTAACCAAGTTGACGGTATGCCAATCACTGTTGATAGAATAAATCCCTGTCTAACTGCAACTCCGGCCTGCTCTTTGTTTCCAGCACCCTTGGCACCCGCACATAAAACTCCGACAATTGATAACATGCCGATCAGAATAAACAGAAGCTCCAACGAAAGATCACTCGATATGCCCACCGCCGCCAATTCAAGATAGCCAAGCTGACTGACCACAATTTTGGTGGTAATCATCATCAAGAATTCCGAGAGGTAGGCCGCGATCAGCGGCAAACCAATCTTCCTGATGTGGCCAAACTCCTCTCTGGCCTCAACAGAAGAGGGGGAGGAAATCAAAAAACCGATACCATCATGTAAATTCACTAGCCAGAATACTCGGCTGATCGTTCTATATCAGCACAAGGTTCCAAAACGATCTCGGGAACAACCACTTCCCAATGATCCTGTTTTGCACCATAATCTTCATCGGGATTGTCATTCCTCCTCCAGACAATCACCGCATATACCATTGCGAAGACTGGATGGTATCCTGCAGGTGGTGTATAGTCTTTCGCCATATAGCCAACCTGATTTCCCGATTGATCGAGTAATTCCCATGCACCAAAATTGGTTTTTCGGATTGTCAAAGTCTCGCCGATTGAAAGATCACGGATTGCCCGGATTAAACTGTGGTCAAGGCTATTCAAACGTCCGGCGAAGCCTAGATTGATCTGATCCAATGTGGGCTGGGCATAAATTCGTTCCAAATCGATGCAACATTGATCAACTGGTTGCGATTCTCTAACCAGTACCGATGGATGGTCAAGAAATGCTTCGGGAAATAGGGCACCACTGCCTAAAGCATCCTGATGAAATGAGGACTCAGGCTTGAAACAAACCAGATGTAGAGTCTCACGAGCACGGGTCATAGCGACATAATAGAGACGTCGTTCGGCATCTTGTTCTTCATCCTGACGTCCACGACACCAGCCTCCATCAAGCACCGCTACATGGTCGAACTCCAAGCCTTTCGCACGATGTGCGGTCAACAGTAATATGCCAGTTTGACGCTTCCTCGCCTCACGACTCCACTCTGCGAACCACTCGATTGCGATTTGACCGGTGGTCTCACTTCCCACTTCGTGACTTAGGGCATCAACCGCATCATATAACAGTGATCGCCAACCATTATCCTGACACTGTTGCAGACATTTCTGAATCTCGCTTACAGAAACCAATTCCTTGTTTCTTTGTCTTAACCAGTGAATCAGAGTCTGGGTTTCTCGCAATTTCCAGATGTTAATATTTTCCTCATTCGCAGTTTGTACGGGTAACCCTCTTATTTCACAAATGGTTCGTACCGGATTTAGGTATTGCCACTCTCTGGCTATGATCGCACATTTTGACCAATTCCAGTCTGATGATAGTGCCGAAAGACGCTCAAACTCTGAGAGTATCACTGATGCTTGTAAAATTTGATCTGCTTGACATTTGAACAACTGGACACGCCCTTTGGTAAGCGGATCCAAAGACTGCCAGACTCCACCTTTCGGCTCTTTTCTTCGGTTCCGGTTGATCTGAATGGGTATATCCTCTTTCATTCGATTGGTCGCCGGCCTGATCATTTCATTGGCGACCTCGATAATGTGCTTAGTTGAACGATAGTTCTCGACAAGATAGTTTGGGGATTCCAGATTGTAGTCCTTTTTAAAACGTTTGATGAATTCAACTGAAGCGCCGTTAAAGGCATAAATATTCTGATCGTCATCACCAACAGCAAACATCGTGAGTTTACGATCTGGGTCGTCTCGGGTTCTCCCCGCAAGGGCTGAGATCAAGTTATATTGACCGGAATCGATGTCTTGATATTCATCCACAAGAATCCAGCGAAATCCGTGGAGTAAGCGTTCACGCTGATCATCGGCATCTTCTTCTGGTAGTCCCCTGCCCTCTAATAAGTCCGTAGCTTCCAATAGAACCTTGGCAAATTGATTCTGAGCGCGGTGTTGGTCGTCATTTTCGAGCCTAGCTGAGAAACTCGCACCAACGAGTCGCATTGCCATTGCGTGACAAGTCATCACTGTAATCGAGCGTGATTCGTGACCGATTAACTCTTGCAAGCGTTGTCTAATCTCCAGAGCAGCATGTCGGTTATAGGTCAGGGCGATAATTCCACGGGGATTTTCGCGAAGGATGCTGACCAAATAGGCAATTCGATGAACCAATGCGCGAGTCTTACCAGAACCGGGGCCTGCGAGTACTAGGACATTTTGTTGTAGTCTGCTATCCGCAACGATCTGTTTCTGATTCGGATTCTGCAAATCCTCAACGACTTTCTGCCACGTTTCATTAGTGGTTTGGCGGGCGAGTTCCTCTTTTCTTCCATCCATCCACCTTTTGAGAAACTCCTCCTCACTGAGGGCAAAGTAATCAATTGAAAGCCGGACCGCATCTGCCATATTCTCCAGCCCTTTCCGAGCATATTCGGCCATGACATGAATTTGTAGTACTTGATTCTTATAATGATCATTTAACGGCTTGAAATCTACATTCAGAAAAGAGCGTCTCGGCTTATCTTGATCCAGACGCAGAGTCATGGCTGGCCGAAAAATCGCAAGACCGCGATCGATACGAATCACTTCCATTTCGTGAAGCCACATAAGAGAGCGTCTAAGCAAACTATCAATATTTTTGACTCTGGATTGTAATTCGAGGTCCGCAGTTAATGATGTTCTCAAATTCCCCCAAGTGGTACTAGCGAGTAAATCTGTCCCACGTTCACCCTTTGTTAGACGACTGAGCCAGTGTTTTAACAGGACAAATGCTGCATCTCGTCGTAATTTTGCAGTTGTATCCAGTGATGACCAATCACGGCGTAAGGTGATCGAAACATCCTCCATCCTCAGACTGCGTAGATCGAGAGAACCCTTGCCTTGATCATCTCGCCCATCTAGTGAAAGCCCTCGAATGATTCTCAAAACCCGCTCTGGTAAGACTCCGACAATATCATCGTCTCTTAATCGTTGACAAGCACTACGGATATGCAGAGTTGAGCTTTCGTCGATACTGAGATCAGGTGCATCTTCGCGCATATAGCGAATCAGGGCGTTCTCAAGTTCCATGGCCTCGGTGAAACGTTGTTGTGAACTTCGCTCAACTCCTGTATGAACATAGGCGGTTAGTGCAGTGTCATTATTCGCAATGCCCAATTGTTCGAGGTCAGACAATGCTTTTTGAATTTTTTCCAGAGTAAAACCGGTTATGCCCATTAACTCATCTGTTGATATTCCTTCGTCTGGGTCGGAATGTATCAACTTTCGAGTTATATCTAACAGTTTAGCGCGATAGATTGGAGTAAGACTCTGTCTTCCATTGAGTCTTTTTTGGGCATCTTCAATCGAACCAATCAACAAGGATGACGGATAAATCTGGACACGATTTTCTTCGCGGGTTAGCAAAATTGCATCTTCTAGCCACGAGATGGCAGTCTTGACGCGTGTATCATTTGTGCTTTCATCGCGGACAAAATGCCCTTCATGCTCCTCTAACAAAATTTCGCCAGAAGTTACCACAACTTCACCGGTCTTGTCGTGACTGCTATGTTTGCGGTTTTTGGAATCGATTTTCCTCAGAGCTCGGAGTATGCTGGTTATTTCTCGACGGGTCAGTCTGGAACGGGCTGACATGCCGAACTGTTTGTTAATGTCATCCATGGTGAACAACAAAATACAGCGGGCTGGATTCCGATCGCGACCAGCCCGTCCTGCTTCTTGCATATAATTCTCAAGCGAGCCTGGAATATCGGCATGGATAACCAGACGAACATCCGGTTTGTCGATACCCATGCCAAATGCATTGGTGGCAACAATTACGCGAATTGAGCCATCGATAAATTGGCTTTGAACCATCTTTTTTGAATCCGGCGTCAACTGAGAATGAAAATGTTCAGCACTGACTCCCTTTAGCTTCAGAAATTTGGCCATCTCTTCGCTACCGTTGCGGAAGGCACAGTAAACTATGGCGCTACCCTGTTCACTTTTGAGAAGATCGGTCTTGAGTATCCGATGGACATCTTCGGGTTTTCTAGCGAGGTCGGTCTGAGCGACTATGAACTCGAGATTGGTGCGGGAGCTACCACCGTCGAATTCTTCCATGTCAATGTTTAGTTTGTCTCGAAAATGCCGAACCAGATCTTCCTTTACTTCCGGTTTTGCTGTGGCGGTCAGAGCCAAGATTGGAGATATTTCCTGATTGCCTGAACTCTCTTGAATGAAGCGGGCCAGATATCGGTAGTCTGGACGAAAGTCATGCCCCCATTTGGAAAGACAATGAGCCTCGTCAATAACCCAAGTTCCGATCTGGCGTTGTTTCAAGGTTTTGCGAATGGTACGGTTACGAAGTTGCTCAGGTGAGATAATCAAGATACCAATGTCACCGAGGCGAACCCGGTCGAGGGTTTCAATGCGTTCCGGGTAGGACAGCATTCCGTTTATAGTTGCAGCACAGGTAATCCCTCGTCTTTCCATACCATCGACCTGATCGGCCATCAAGGCAACCAGCGGAGAGATAACAATGGTAAGTGCACCGGTTTTGTAATAGCGTGAGAGCCCTGGCAGTTGATAGCAAAGAGATTTGCCTGTTCCAGTAGGAAGGATCCCAAGAACGTGTTTAGCCGACATTGTGGATTCAACAATCACCTCTTGCATGGGTCGGTCCGACTCTGGTTCTACTGGCTGTGAACGAAAATTTTCAAAGCCGAGCCAGCGTTTCAGTTCCTTGTTAGGATTGTGATGTTCTTGGCACCAGACGCAATCGGGAACATTGCAGGCGGTATCTCGTAATTTGCGGACAATACTGACTGTTTCGGGGTGTTGATAAAAAACCCAAGGTGGTATAACCGAATTACCGCCTGCAACGGATATCCAGGCAAGTGCATAAGTCAATGACCAATTGGATGTTTGATGATGATCAAGGATTTGCCTACAATGCGTCAGGCAGCCTCTGGCATACAGCCACTTACTGATTTTTTGTTTAGTCGATTCAACGGAAGGTTTTGAATCATTTCGTACCTGTTGCAGAAATGCATCAAACCCCTTTTCATTTGACCCAGAGGAAGTTAGCCCATGAAATATATCCAGCAGATCTGGATCAGTTTTATCCATCAGTTCATTTCGCTGATCACTTAAGATTTGCACCGTCAGCTGAGCGTCTTGTTCCGGATTATTGCGCTGATCACCAAGAATGATGGGATCATGATAATGTTTAATCAGTTTGTGATACGGATTTTTCGGGAAAGCGAGTGGATTTAACCAGAGGGTGTCGATACAAGGGAGTTGTAACAATTCAAGACTTGGATCAACTGCTTGTAGATGTTTGTAATCGAAGAGAATCAGGTTGTGACCGAGAAGAAATTCAGCACCGCTTGCAAAACGTGCGAGTTCATTCAATGCCGTAGGAAGTTGCTTACCTGAGAGATTTAGTGGCGATTCGTCTTTCGGACGATAAGCACCAATCTGAAGAATTTGATTGGATTTGGGATGGACTTCCAAATCGATGGCAATGCAACGCTCTGAGAATGTGTTAAAGGAGTCAGACATTTAAAGAGAGGTAAGTCGGAATCAACGACGGATGGTGAATTGAGCTTTATTGAGCAAGTGAGAGTCCGTTAACGATATATGATTTGGTTTTTGTGTAGAGTCATACATGCAATTCGTTTGCTATGGTATGAGTGTGAAAATTGCATAGCACCAAATTATGCAGACAAGTAGCAGAGATAGAAAGACTGCAGAGCTACCGGTATCCTTGGCTTTTTTCGCTTGTTCGTGAAATTCGAGTGAAACCTGATTGACGACGGATTCGACAGCAGTATTCAGCAATTCCGTAATCAGCACGACCATGTGTGAGGCAATCAGGAGGATACGAAGCCAATTCTCAAGGGGCAGAAAAAGGCAAAGTATGCTAAGCGCGGCTACCAGTATCAACTCCTGTCGGAAGGCAGGTTCGTCTTTAACGGCAATACGCAGGCCCGATATTGAGTAAAGAAAAGCTCTGTAAATCCGCTTGATTCCTGTGACTCGTTTCGGAATGGTTTTGATCATAACATGATTTCATTAGCCATCAAGGTCATGTCTGCATTTTAACCGCGAGAAGTCAACTTGAATGCTGTCCAATGGGAAATAAACCTTTTTTCAGGCACCTCCGTGACTGGGCAACATTTCCTTTCGATGTCGGGACAAATTAACGCTACAGAATGAACAAGCCGATATTCTCGCGGTGCAGAGCAATGTTCTGATAGTCGACTATCGATCACTGGAATCGATAGCTGTGATTACCAGTCCTCAAATAGAAAATCATGAAAGGGCTCTCGAAGTCTGGTGTGATGTGATCTTTAAGAAGTCTGACTTTTCACCAAATGGATGATTGCGGATCCGGAGTTGAAACCCGCATCGCATAATGCTTTTCGCCTGATACAAATCACTCAATTTTAGAATTAGGAGGTATTGCACTGCATCAAAATCCCGAGTAATATTCCGATTAGGTGAGATTCCAACCATCAAAGAACAAAATGAGCACCGATAGACGCTCATTTTGTGCTCCTGCTTATGTGTTCCGATTCATTTTTAGACAAAAGTCAGCGATCGGGAGGCAGTGTTGCACCCCAGATTTGAACTGGGATGAACAAAAGAATTAGTCTTTCCTGCATATTGATTATGCACTGAATACGAATTTTTTTGAATAAATTGCAAAATTATTTTCTTTCGAGCGCCATGCATGGCGCGAAGTGCATTGATTGGTGCAATTCCGACCCACGTGGGAGTGGTCTGATTACTTGTTGGTGAAGTCCGCTACTCGTTTGAAAAGGGCTTCTGAAAAAGGCTGAAGAAAAATCGCAGTTCTAACGAACTCGAATCGCATATGGAACATTTACAACGTTAGGTAAGGAGTCAAATGGATCCAAACCCGATACTGAAAAAAATCGTAGATACAGATGCGGCAGGCACAAGAAATTTGGAGATCATCTGCTCTGTCTGTAGCTGTCAGGTTCCCAAGAATTTGGGGGATGGCAGTAGAAGTTAGTGGAAGCCATCCTCGGTGGTTTCCGATTACTGAAGGCAGAACATGACAAGGTACGAGCAGGAGCAGGAATTCCTCACCAAGCAGATAAAAACACAAGAAGCCCGATTGCAAAGAGACGGGCGGTATCCGCAGATAGTCATCGGTATGACAAGGCAGAAATAGCGAGAACAATTCTGCCCCTGCCCGGTAATTTATAAATTTACTAAATCTCCATTTCGTTGATTGGAGTTTCAGAGGACGTTCGAAATGTGGGATATATGTTGTACAAATCATGGAGACAATTAGTTTGAGATTATTGAAATCAAACCAGCTTAAAGCAATAAACAAACCCGGCATGTACCGCGTAGGCCTTGGCCTGTATCTTCGCATGGCTCCGGGGGGTAGCAAACAATTCGTTCAAAGGATCGTGATCCAGGGTAAACGTTGTGATATTGGATTAGGTGGATGGCCCGCAACATCGCTGAGTGAAGCGAAGGAAAAAGCGCTATGTAATCGCGCAGAAATATTAACAGCAACAAATCCAGTTATAAGAAAATGCTCGCTTCAACTTCAAAAGAAACGCAAAAATCTGACACCTTCTTTTGCCCAATTGCAGGAAAAAACTTTGGATGGATTAAAAGCAACATGGCGAAACCCGAAAACGGCCAAGAACTGGAAGGAAGGTATGGACAAATATGTCGATCCTGTAATCGGTAATGTGCCCATCAATGAAGTAAGTCGGGAGGACGTCCTGAATATTCTTATGCCGCTTTGGATAGAAAAGCCCAATCTAGCGAGAAAAACTCGGCAAAGAATGAGCGCTGTATTCAAACTGGCAATGGCTTATGGTTACATAGAAATCAACTTGGCTGGTGAGGCAATTGATGGAGCATTGCCAAAACAAAATACGCAGAAATCTCATCATCGAGCTCTGCCCTACTCAAGAATTCCTAAAATGCTTGAAGCCGTGTTAAAAGCGGATGCCAATATGACTGTCATGGCCGCCATGTGCTGGCTTACCTTGACTGCTTGCCGGTCGAGTGAAGCCCGAAATGCAAGGTGGGGGGAAATTGATCTGAAGCACCGAATATGGAGAATTCCAGGATCCCGAATGAAAGCAAATAAGGAACACCGTGTGCCGATAACCGAGGGAATGATATTGATTCTTGATATTGTGAAGCCTCTCAAAAATGGGTCCGGATTTCTTTTCCCTTCTTCAAGGTGCCCAGGAAAACCGGTTGGCGAAAACTCCTTTTGCCACTTGATTCGCTATATTGGCTATGAAAAACAAACGACTACTCATGGCTTGCGATCTTCGTTCAGGGATTGGGCAGCCGAAAGAGGCATCAACAGGGAACTTGCCGAACAAGCTCTGGCTCATACTGTACAGGGTGTTGAAGGATCCTATTTTCGATCAGATTTATTCCGGAGTCGGCGTGCGGTCATGAAACGATGGGATGAGCATTGCATGAAGAAGTGTCAAAAAATACTTGTTGAATTGGCAGAAAAAACGGATTAATTGATCCCTAATCGACAATTCGAAATCGGACGATCAAACAATACTGGCTCTTTCTGCTGCCCAATGAATCCATTCCCGGTTCGCAACGACGAAAATTATTTGCGTTTGCGATTAGGGTTGATTCTTGGTTGGAATTGGCAACATTTTCACAATTTGGCCTGTGGTACAAAATGTTGGACAAATCTCGACTGATATTTTTCCGATTTTTGAAGAAAATTACGGCTAATTTCCCACGGCTCTAGTCTGATATTTTTCAATCGAAGTCGGGTGTTCCAGTCGCGCTACTGAACGACTCCTTCCAGTGAGGTATGACCAAGTCATCGAGAATAGACATGTCACAGATATTCGGCAAACAGCCCCCAGGAATTCGGACCGATTGCAAAGCGCCACTGGCAACTGGATATTGCAATCGAGAAACTCATTTTTGAGTCCGGTTACTGCCATGCAGAAAATTCGATGAAATATGAAAGATTGGGCACGACCAAGGTGCCCGGGTTAAAAGAAACATATTTGGAGATCAGGGCGAGCTAGTTGACTGATCAAAAAGCAACACTATGTTTTGAAGAAAGGAGGCGACCTGTTCTGGATCAGATGGCAATTCGGTCCAATTAAATTTGCTTACCTTTCTGGCTTTTTCAATTTCTTTTCTTGCAACCCACCGATGCGAAACATGAATTCGGGTAGAGTTTGCTTTTGGCTGGTCAAAACGAAGGCGGAATCGATTTAAGGCCGTTTCGCGTTGGGTGAGGGAGGTTATCAAAGATCTGGCAAATCGCATGGCTGCTGATCTCGCTTCCGCTACATCTTTGGGACTTTGGATCCATTCCGTCTCCATCACCCCGGTTTCAGGACTGCTTTCTACGAGACCTATGCCACTACTTTTCCAGAAATCTTCCATTATTGCCCACACCTTATCCATGTCTGAGTCAACTTCTACCCATTGCCGACCCTGTTCGCTAACGATCCGTGCTCCTTCTGTAATCGGTAGAACCATATAGCTAGGTGACTCGACATTTTCATGCTCGGGCTTCTTCTCTTTTGCAGAACTGATCATTCTGGGAGGCAAGTCCAGAGATTGTGTTGAGGTTGGCTGGTAGAATTGACCTCTGGCCTGGTTGATAGCTACACCACGAAATTCTGCTGGTTGTCTGCTCACATCGACTTCCTTCGGATTTTGTCTGGTGTTTGAAGTACGATCTTGAGAAGATGTACCGGAACATGACACAACAACCAGAATACTTAGTATACATAGCGAACTTTTGGCGATGAAGTGAATTTTGTTCATGGCAATTGGGTATCACATCTAGAATTATGGTCGAAAGTAGTGCGTCAGGGGAAAATGGGGTTGAAAAAAGGCGGCGTAGCCGGATTAACTAGTACATTACCAACAAAGCTAACCAAGAGGTACGCCACCATGAGCAATGATAACATTATCGACTATTCATAAATCAGGAAAATTGAGGACCATTGACCGAGATTCTTCGCAAGGGTGCCCATCAGCTACTGCGTGCGGCGGTGGAGGCGGAGCTGGACGAGTTCCTGAGCAGCATCGGCCAGGCCGTTGTCCAACGTCTTCGCCTGGATCGGGGCACTGGCACCTACACCCCACAGAGCAGTGTCTACTTCATCTTCATGGACACGCGCTGGGATCGATAGGGCCATGACAACACCCGCAAGGCGGATCCGCTGACCGGAGGATCCGGACCACAGACGCAAGGGGCGGCTGGCTGGCTGTCCCGTACTCGATTACGCGGGACTCACCGCGGACAAACGGGATCAACATTTCGGTCGAAGTTGAACTGGACGCCGCCGGTCGGTGCGATGCGCCAGCCTTGGAGCCGAGATACACTCAGGCCGTTCTTCCGGCGTCGAAGAACCCGCCGTACGCACGAATGTTCAGCGCCGTTGTTTCGGCCGCAGGCCGCATCCTCGCACCACCACGGGACCCGCGCGCTCAAGCCGGACAACGGCCTTGGCAGTGCTAGCGGGTGCCTTGACGCACGGGACGATCGTGCGCCAGGGTTCCGGGTTGGGGTCCGGCATGTAACCCGGCAAGCAGGGGATCGTCCTCGGTGTCTGCGCCATAGCAGGCAGGACCACGGCGATTGCCAATACCGCGGTCAGAACCGCCAGTGTTTTACATAGCGAGGGGGGGGTGAATTATGGAATTGTTTCATCGTGTTTTCCTCAAGATTGTTGTACACGGATAATATTTTTCCCGCATCCTACTGGATTTCCTTTCTGAAAAATAGGCGAACTTTCAAACTGAGTCACTACCGAATCTTGAAGTATCGGTAACGATCCGGAAACCGGAGACATCATTCCCGGTTCCAGGAGGGGAATCGAAACGATGGTTGGCGTTGGGAATCGATGCTTGAAACGCATCATTCCAAGTTTGGCATCGCGCTCCGGGAGGGTTGATTCAGTACTGGATTGTCTCGAGTGCACAGGACATTCCAGGCGGAATCCATGCATCAATTCAACAAAATCGACATGGGTTTTCATGCAAGACCTGGTGATTTTGCATCTCCCAATTCAACTATGAAGGATAACCCATGAGTGGTAGAGCGATGTCCCGACCACTGCGTAGTTGTATTTTTGCAATGATTCAAAAAGCGATTGAGAATCTGGATATTGAATTGCCAATGGAGATTAGCCATGTCAAACGACCACCATCAACTGACCGATGATGAACAATACCCGATTCAGTCCCTGCTGTCCCGGAAAAACTCCAACAGATTGAGAACAGTACCTTGGATTCCATGTCACGAAAGCTGTAAGTCGCAACACGTAGCGAGAGAGATGCAAGGCAGTCTCAGTAATGAGATCAGTTTGATTCCATCGATCCGGGTTAATCCTGCTTGAATGCGGACTTGGCCTTGTCTAACGACACAAGCAATGGAGGAAACAACAGAAAATCCGCGACCAACGCGATAATCACCGTCAACCCAACTAGCAAGCCAAGTACTTGATTGGTCCAGAGCCCAGATGCTCCAAACACGAAAAACCCCAAGGCAAAAATCAATGTCGTGGTTAACAAAGGCCTGCCGACCAGATTGAATGTGGGCACAATCGACTCAGAAGCTGACAACCCTTGTTCACGAGAACGCAAGTATTTGGACATCAAATGAATCGTGTCATCCACGACAATACCAAACGCAATGGCAGTAACAATTGATGCGGCAATACTCACAGTACCCACGGTATAACCCCAAATTCCTAATGCCATGATTGCTGGAAAAAAGTTTGGAATCAAGCTCAGTATTCCCAAGCGAATGCTTTGAAAGACAAAAACCAGGATCAATGACACTATTGACATCGCAATGCCTGTGCCGATCAACATCTTGACAATGTTCTTCATTACGGAATATGCGCTGATAATGTTCACTCCGGTTGCACCAGTTTGCATTTCCGGCGCATTTTCCTCAAGCCAGGCTTTGGCCCGATTATCCAAGTCAATTTGCTCCTTGACCGACAAGCTCTCTATAACCACAGTCATGCGCGTTGCTGAACGATCAAAGTTGATCAGATTATTGAGATCCAGACCAATTGGGAGCGAAAACTCATACAGCACCAAATATTGCGCTATCAGATCCGAATTCTCCGGAAGCACATAGAAACTATCCCCGCCCCCGTGCAAGTTTTGGTTGAGACGCTTCATGATATCGACAATAGATGTAACATGAGACACCTCGGGCTGTTCACGAAGCCAGTTGGTAAACTCATCGACATTTTTCAAGTATTCAATATCCGTAATGCCGCCATCTCGCCCGGAATCCAATGAATATTCGAAAACATCCAGCCCGGAAAATTTGTCATTGATGAAATCGGCAGACTGGCGTAATTCATGGCTTTTCGGAAGCAACTTGATGTTGTTGTCATCCAGTTCTATTCTGGAGACTCCAATTGCGCTTACCACAAATAGAATTCCGAAAACCCAAAGCAACCGGTTACTGTTGTTCACTACAAGACCGCCTAGACGCTCAAAACTTCTGGTAATGTGTTTTCGTTGGGGTGGAGCCTTCATGGGCATGATGGTCAGTAATGCGGGAAGGAGCACGATCGAATAAAAGAATGCAATCATGGAACCGAAAGCAACGATGTTGCCCATCACCCGAAATGGTGGCATTTCCGAAAAATTAAGACTCAGGAAGCCGATCGAGGTAGTCAGCGAAGTCAGAAAAATGGGGCGAAAATTGATCTCAAGGGATTGGATGATCGCATCGGTTCGCCGCATGCCGGTTAGCATGCCGTTGATCACACCCTGAATCATGTGTACCGAATGAGCAACCACAATCGCCATCAGAACAAAAACGGTAGCGCCACTCTCGCCGAAGTACTTCAAACCTAACCAGCCAGCAAATCCGAAACTTGATGTCATGGTGGCAATGAGCATGACAACAATAGCCAGAACTCCCCAAACCGTACGCAACAGTAAAAAGGCTACCAACAACATTGTTCCGAATGCGATGGGGGCAAGTATCGACATGTCTTCATTAATTGCATCACCTATGGCCCGTTGCAGCAATAATTCTCCATAGGGATAAAAGGCAAAATCAGGGTTGGCATTTTGCTGCTCGTTGATGATGTCCCGGAATTCCTCAATTACCCTGGTTCTCGCTTCAGGACGACCTTCATCGGGTAGTGCCAGACTGACAATCAATCCTGCAAGATAGCCATCACGAGACACAAATCGACCAGCTGTCTCTTTTGTCGTAAGAGCAATTTCCCGAATGCGATCTATTTCGATCGCGTCCAGTGTTGCGGCGTCCTCAACCAGATTTTCGACGATTAGATCGTCTTCTTTTCCTTCTGTATGCGAATGATTAGTCAGGGAACTTACCCGAGTGGAATATGGAGTTAACCAGAGTGCTTCGGTCAACTGCTCAATCAAAAGAAGTGCTTCGGGCGTGAAGATACTGTCTCCAGGCGGATCAACTACCAGCAGAAGACTGTCGGATACCGCAAACGCGTCCTCAAATATTTCCAAATTGACAAGGTGCGGATCGTCTTCATTGAAGTGATTTCGAAGACCTACTGGAACCGTGTTGAGTTGCGGTATTCCCGAAGCAAGAACTCCCATCACCACAATTGAGCCGACCAGCGTAAGCCAATATCGATGAACAAGCTGGTTGAAGAAACGGGATTGAGGGTTGTTTTCGGAGGAAGATATCACTTTTCAAGCAATCCTGAAGATTCCGTGGTCCCAAAAGACACTATAAACGAAACTACGTTAATATCCAGTGCCGTTACCCGTCCCGTGACTTTGGTATCGATCAATTCCGGCTCGAAGGCAGTCATGTTACCTATTCTTCTACTGTAGTGCTTATAATCATCGAATCCGAAAACAGAGAGTTCTCTACTTTCGACACAAAGCATGCTCTATAGTGGATTTCAAGTCCAGAATTCCGATCATTCACTGGTAAATTACCAGTCCCATTCCAAAACCATTTCACACAAGACATTGGAGTACTCTCGTTTTCTCTTTACTGAATTAGGTAATCCTATCATAAATTCGGACAGCGTTTGCCGGCATATCAATTGTTGAGACAAAATTGCCAAGCATGATGTCGGATCCGAATAGGGCAGTGAATGATAAGTATGACAATGCCAAAAATTACGTCATTGATCGGGGTTGTTCGCCAGGCAAGAGTTGTTCTTGTTGCCTTGAATCAGGCAAATACGGGTTCGATACCGGAATGGAGATTGGTTTGCTGGCCATTGCTTCGCATCGATTGAGCTATCCATGAACTTGTGAAAATACTGGAAAAGGCAAATTATTCGCAGGGATGAAAAAAATTTCTAGTGTGTAGCTTGAATGCCGAACGCTAAATCAAAAGAACATGCACTGCAGAGAGGAGCCTGACGGAAGCAATCCGGATGTTGATTTCACAAGATTCGGTTGCTACGAATGAAACAAGTCCAGACTACTGCCCATCATGGACTAGGTCGGCAATTCACACACTTGATCCGCAATTTTCAGCTTCAGTTTCTTGGAAACTGACATCGTTGGAAACGGGTTGAATTGAAGTCTGTGGTTTTTTGGCAGGGTCACAAAGTCATAGTGGCGCAATATCAGCATTATCGTGACCACCAGTTGCAATTTCATCCAGCTGAATCCAACACACATGTGAGTGCCAAGGCCGTAAGGAGAATACCCATGATTGCGATGTTCCGCCCGCTCTGGAAGATAACGGTCAATATCAAATTTATGTGGGTCAGGAAAGCATTCTTCAGAGTAATGTGCAGCAGACTGGATAATGTAAACTTGTTGTCCTATTGGAAGTGCATAATCCTCCAACGCACATTGGTTGGATATCGTACGAACCTGCAAAGGAACAACAGGATACAAACGCAGGCATTCCAGAACAAAACGTTCACATACGTTCATTGATTCCGGAGTGAAATCCTCAATGACGGGATCCCCGCCTTCAAACAAGGCACTCGCTTCATCGCGCAACAGTTGAACTATATCGGGATTCTTGCTCATCTCATAGATTGCAAAGCCCAGAACATCGCCAAGATAGATGCTTTGCAGAATCGGAGCTGCACCAAGCAGAAAAGGCAAGTTTTGCTCGGGCATGAATTGAGGATCACTATAATGCATGCTGATCAGGTCGTCAGCCAGCTCTCGTTGCTTTCCAGCACGCTGAAACGGAGTATGATTTTGCTCTATACGCTTGATAAATTGAAGCAGGATATTGAATCGGCGCTTCATTGCAGGGGTTTTCATCCACCATTTCGGTAATAGTTGGCCTACATAGGTATTGGATGCGGCTTCTTTCCACTTAACCAAATCCTCAAATATATCCTGTGAGTCAGTGCTGACCAGAATATTTGTCATCTGTAAATTGATCAGCAAGCGCATATCCCGCTGGACTGAAAGTTCCGTTCCTTTCTTCCAATCCTGCTCGGACATAAAATTTCGGGTGAGTTCAATGACATCCCCAAGTCTGCTGAAAAACTTCTTCTCCGAGTAAACCGAGCCCATCACCTTGCGTAACCTGAAGTGGTCTGCTCCGTCAAGAGATGTGATCAATCCTGATGCTCCACATACTTTCTCAAGTCCCCGGAAATACACGCCTGAAGTCATCACCTTTCGAGCATTTCTATGTACCCATCGATTTACATTTGGGCCGGCAACACACAGTAGTGATTTTCCATTGGGCGTTTGGAGATTAAATACCGGTCCTTTCTTTTTTGAAACCTCGGCGATCAATGCCGGGATGTTACCCTGCCAGAAAAACTTGTTGCCCATCAAGGAAACCAGATGAACCGATGGGATTTTCTTCTTTATCGGCAATTTCTTGAATGCAGGGGTAATGATGCTTTGTGTAACCGCTTCAGCGATTGAGCGGCTGATGAGTTCCATCTGGCAAATCTGGTGAACCCGTTTCTCAGTATCCTCATCCATTTCATAAATGAACCTGAGGACATCGCATACATGCAAGAGGCTGATGATAATGATATCTCTCGGATCGGGGATCACATCGGTAAAGAGGGTTTCGCTGACTCGCTGCTTGACGAATTGATCCGGCCATTCACCAGCGTTACCCGAATCAACATACAACATGGCCTTGTTGATGGTGTAAAAATCACCAGCATGATACTTGAGTAACTTCGCCTTGACGAGATGCTTCAGAGTTTGATCGATGATCTTTTCAGCATGTGTGGCGAGTCTTTCGATCCAGTACTGGGTATTTCTTTCCTGCTTGTCCTGCTTGATTTCATCAAGCAATAAGTCAAGCGTCTCATCGCCAGTTTTACGCTCATTGACAAGAAACAATGAATCCGCGTCTGTATCAATGTATGACTGCAAGGAAAGATCGGCTAGCGCTGATCCGATCACAGCGCAATTCAAATCCCAACCTCCAACCTGATAGAAGTATCCAGTCTCGTCATTGAGAATCATCAAGATAAATTCTTCAGTAATGCTCGACGAATGTTTCATGATTCATTTGAATTCATACTATAGTGAGAACCTGTTAGGCGGTTCAGTACTCAATTGTTGCCTTGTGCATCTGGCACCCGGGACAACAACTGCTTTGGCAGATTATAGCGTATGATTTGATTTCCACCATTCAATTTATGCAATTACTCTTTCTAATCTGAACTTCACGTACCCCTTTTCCGGGATTTCCCTTTTAACTGACTGTATCTGTTCAAGATACAGTCAAATTATTCTCTTCTCAAACTGCATATATGTACCCAGTGCACAAGCAGGTTCAAATCCGAAAAAACAGTAGTAGAATCGTTTAATATTATATAGTTATCCTATACATTCCCTTGATTACTGTGCGTGAAGTTCAGTCTAATTATGGTCAAGCAGCAATGACGATCTGGTGTTTCACATGAGTTATGGTCGAAAGTAGTGCGTGGGGCGGAAGGGGGTTGAAAAAATCAGCCCTGCAATCAGAATAAAACCGACAAAATATTGCCTTGGTATCCCGTAACGCTCACTGTCGGTCTGTCTATATTGCGCAAATAGACTTCATGCTCACCTGTAAATATTCATGCGTGGAAGTGTAACCGAAAGTGTTGGGTTTTTGAATTTCATTTTGTCAGTCTCGCGACGTCAGAAAACCAGGCCTCTGGAACCTGTCTGCTGCAACTCAATCTGTGCATGGCGAAATTGAGTGTCACGAATCAATACGATAATTGCACGGCAACTCATCATCGTTGTGGTACTTTCCGATGCATTGATTGCAAACTGGTCCGGGTGGTTGATAACAAATGCCAGTTGGAAAAATACGATTAGACCTCTTTCGCGCGAACTGGAATCTTTTGTCTATGCTACTTCCAGCAAATCTGTGAAGTACCGGTCTGAGTCCAGGTTTGCCAGACTTCGGTGCATGAAGGATTGACTCAAGGTGATTATGCATCAATTTCTCAATCCCTGCATACAAAATGACCCCCCCCCCGAAAGTCTTGTGGAGTTTGGTTTCCGAACCGGCTTTCCATCCAATGGATGATTCCTGTTTTGGAGTTGAATCCATTAGTGCAGGATGTTTCTTGCCGGATACAAACCACTTCTTTTGAGAATCAGGGCAATCAGTGAATGAACTTCACCTCGGATAATCCTGATACAATCGATATGACGAGCAAGGATTCAGTATAATTCTGGAATATGAATAAAAGATCGATAAACCCATGATGGCTATCTTCAAAGGTGATCACAATATTTGCCAACAACTGTAACGAATTTGTCAATATGACATCGATCAAATCATGCGACTGAAGAAAATCCTGATCACTGGTTTCAAGTCGTTTGTGGATGCAACAGATATTCGACTCCCGGGGCAGCTGGTTGGTGTCGTTGGCCCCAATGGATGTGGCAAGTCAAATGTGATTGATGCTGTACGCTGGGTAATGGGGGAAACCTCGGCAAAGCTGCTACGAGGCGACAGCATGTCTGATGTCATTTTCAATGGTTCAACATCCCGCAAGCCAATTAGCAGGGCATCAGTCGAACTGATATTTGATAACACCGCGGGTAAATCGTCAGGCAAATTTGCCCGTTTCTCGGAAATCTCAGTCAAACGGATACTGACCAGAGACGGTACATCGGACTACCGGATCAACAATATCAAGTCACGACGCAAGGATGTACTTGACCTGTTTCGGGGAACCGGTCTCGGCCCCCGCTCATATTCGGTCATAGAACAGGGAATGGTCAGCCGAATAATCGAAGCAAAACCGGAGGAAATAAGATCATTCATCGAAGATGCCGCCGGCATATCAAAATACAAGGAAAAACGCCGGGAGACCGCAAATCGGATCGAACATACCCGCACCAATCTTGAACGAGTCGATGATATTCGTCAGGAAATATCCAGGCAACTGAATCGCTTGAAGCGCCAGTCAACACAGGCCAAGCGGTTCAAGGATCTCAAAAGTGAAGAGCGTGAAATTGAGGGGCAGTACAATGTCCTTCAACTCATTCAATTCGAAAACCAGCTGTTGACCGAAACCCGTTCCAGTGAAAACAAACGCAATCAACTGGAATCGGAAATAGCCGGACTGCGCAACATAGAAGCAGAAGTTGCCAAACTCCAGGAATTGCAAGCGAAATCTCGTGAACAGTATGATGGCTTGCAGGAAGAGTTCTATCCGCTGAGTGCGGAAATAGCCGAAGTTGAGCAAAAACTTGAATTTCTCGACCAAAATAAGGCAACCAATAGTTCGGAAACCCAGCAAATTGAAACGGATCAAACCGAACGCTCTGGGCAAATCGCCGAAGTAAATCAACAGCGAAAAGAGATCGAGAAAAATCGATCAGCCCTGCAACCGATTCTGGAAGAGAAAGAAACACTATTGGACAAGATAAATGCCGAATATAACCAAGCTGACCAGGATTTACGGAACTGGACCGTTAAGGTTCAGGAATTTAACGAAAAACAATATGCACCAAGACAGGAAGTGCAAGTTCATCAATCCACAATCGATTATCTGGAATATCGTATCAGCGAGCTGAACAATGAACGAAATTCAATTGAAACAACGATTGAAGGGATAACCAATCAACTGGGAAATGAAGAGCTTGCGATTCTGAAACAGGAACTAAGTGATCACGAAAGAACTTATCAAGAATGTGAATCTGAATATCATCACAGCGAAACGGAACTGAATCGAATTATCGAGGAAATCGAAGCAAAGCGAGACGAACTCACGCTACTGAGCAATCAAAGTCATGAATTGAACTCCAGGGTGAATTCACTCGAAGAAATCCAGGCTGCCTATTTCGCTGAAGATGATCAGGCGATTCAGAACTGGATGGATGAACGGGAAATAAAAAACCACCGGAAACTGGTTGAATGCCTCTCGATTGAAGACGGCTGGGAACCGGCCGTTGATCGAGTGCTCGGAAATTTACTATCTGCAATTTGTGTCGATTCTGTTACCCATGAATCCCTAAAGCGCAAACCCGATGCGAACCTGTCGTTAATCCTGAGCTCCACCAATAACAAAAACAGCAACAAGATTGAACCAGATAATCTGCTTGAACGAATTAACCAGGGAAAAGAGTTGCTGCAAGGATTGCTTGCTGGTGTTCGAACTGCAACGTCACTTGAGGACGCACTAGCTCGGAGAGAGGAGCTGGAAGATCGAGAGATTTTTGTTACTCGTGATGGAGTGCTGACAGGGGCAAACTGGATCAGCTTTTCCAAATCGGAATTGCAAAAAACCGGCATGCTGGTCCGACGCGAAGAGTTGTCTCAACTCGGTACCAAGACCAAACAAGTCAATGCGCAGATCAAAAAAGTTCAGCAGCAAATAGTCGATCTCCAAGAACGTCGTCAGTTCCAAGACGAGACGACGCTTGCACATCGGGGAAAACTCGCTGAACTACGCTCAAGCAGCTCCGAACTGCATGGTCAAATCGGGAGACAAGAAACCGCATGGCAAGAATCACGCAACCGGGTTCAATCACTCAAGGATCGAAAACAAGGACTCAGCGAGAAGATTGAAGAAACACGGAAAAAGCTGCAACAAGCCAAGGTATTACTTGCTGATTCGCAACGTACTGTTGAAGAAATGCAAAAACAGCAACAAGAGATTCTTGAGAAAAACAAGAGTCTGGACGAAATTGCAACAAGGAAACTATCGGAATTGAATCAAGCACGGGAAGAATGCCATGAAGCCCGATTAAATTCACAGCAGCTGATTTCTGAATTAGGCCGAGCAGACGAGCGTTTGGAAAGACTAAAAAAAGATCATCAAAATGCACTCGATCGTCTTGATGAGCTAGTCTTTGCAGAAGCGATCCGAAAAACCAAGACCGAAGAACTGAAAAGCGCGCTGGAACACTTGCTGGAACGCAAATCCATTTCGGGAAGCAAACTTGCCGAAGCAAAAAACCAGATTTCCGAACTTGATCAAAAGGTCTTCACCGCACTAAACCGGCAGAAGGAGATGAATGCCCGAGTTGAGGATTGCCGGGAAGCCCTGACTCAACAGGAGATGAAGAAACAAGAAGCTCGTGTGCTCCATGACCAGCATGTACAAGCGATGCAAGAGAATGATTTTTCGATTGACCAGATCAGATCAGGGTTAGATCAGGATGCCAACCTTGCCGAATGGGGAAGCAAATTGGAGCAAATAAGAAGTCGAGTTGAAAAGATAGGCCCTGTCAACCTGGTAGCTATCCAGGAATTCGAGGAACTCAGCGAACGGGAAACCTATCTGGACAGACAACATGCCGACTTGACGGAAGCTTTATCCACACTAGAGAGTGTAATCAAAAAGATTGACCGGGAATCTCGCGTCCGATTCAAGGAGACTTTCGACAAAATAAATGTTGGATTTAATCGGTTTTTTCCTGAATTGTTCGGGGGAGGAAAGGCCGAACTGATCCTGATAACAGATGACCTGTTGACTGCTGGCATAACCGTTATGGCAAGACCACCCGGCAAACGAAACAGTCATATTCATTTACTCTCTGGGGGGGAAAAGGCACTTGCGGCGATTGCTTTATTGTTCGCTCTGTTTGAACTGAATCCAGCTCCTTTCTGTATGCTGGATGAGGTCGATGCACCACTGGACGATGCAAACGTAAGCCGTTATTGCGATACTCTGAAAAGACTTGCAGACAACAGTCAGTTGATCGTTGTCACACATAATAAAATAACGATGGAATCCATGGACTGGTTACTGGGTGTTACAATGGAGGAGTCGGGCGTGTCAAGGATCGTTTCTGTTGATGTCGGTCAAGCTGTCGAAATGGCGGTAAGCTAATTCAGTAGACATACCTGAAAAAAGTAAAAATACTGACTAAAATCAGCAAGAACTGGCTGATAGATCGAGTTTCTTTGCAAGGCGTTTTTTTGAAATTACTCTCACCAACAGCTCTGTTTTGATTCGAAACACCAATTTGGTACATACATGCTGACGGGTCTGGAAATCAACCTGCAGATTGCACTTGTGGCTCTGGGCTTGGCCACCGTGATAGGAATATATTTGTATTCCAGATTTCGCGACAAAAGCATCGCCAATTCAAAAAGCGATCCTTCAATCATGGATGAATACGAGGACGCTTCAAGCCCTTGCTTAACGGATGACCTGCATGATACCAACCATGAAGTGCCTGATTATATTGCGGGCATTGATTCGAGGGAAGAATCCGCTAGTGACTCAATTGAGGTTTCACAATACGAATCCGGCCATTTTCAGAATAATGAAAATGACTACTCTGAGAATATGGAATCAAATCCATCTGAATATCAACAGCATCAGCCGATGCATCGTTCAGAAATGAATAGCCATGCTGAGGATGAATCAGAAGCACCTGTACTGGTTGAGCAAATTGACTTGGAAGAGATGTTTGATGACCTGACAGAAGAAACAACAGAAAACTATCGACTGGATGATCCGAATGATCCATATGTGACCGAATCCTCAAGAGAATTCGCAGCACGGGAGGAACTCGAGATGACTGCTGCATCTGCACATGATGAAAATGACTGCCGAGATGAGGATTCAGGGGAGATAGCGGTCGGGCTCCCGGGCTCGACGGAACGAAGGATTGACCTGCCCGAGAAACAAGACACCAGGAAACGGAAGTTTAAAGGATTCGAGTTATTCAATCGTTTCCGTAAAACAGAATCTAATTCGGACATGGATCAGGAGATCGAAGGACAACATGATTTTGAATATGACCATGACCTCGGTAATTCTGATGTTGGCTCAACAAAAATCATTGGAGAATACGGCGAATTTGAGCCGCCACATGGAGGCATTCATGAAAATCTCGAGGAAATTACACAGCCGCGTTTTGAATACCCTCAAATACGCGGATTCAATCGACTAGGACAGATTGATTACTGGGTCAGGTTCCAAGGAGGCTCTGAACTTGACAAAGGGACTTTGGAGACTCTGTATATCGAATTGTTCAATTCACTGCAAAGCCCTACCCTGCTCTATGGCATGCGGACCACCGACCGAGAATGGATTAATGTTCTAAATCAACCGAATCACACCTGTTTTGCAACCTTCATCGTGAGCTTGCAGCTGGTCGATTCATCTGGAGCCATCTCACGAAACGAACTCGATCGATTTACCGACAGGATCACCCAGTTTTCAAAAAAACTGGGTAAAGACGTGACCTTCATGGCACCTCTGGAAAGCGCATTAGAACAAGCAAACGCTCTTTCTCAATGCGTCAAACTCTTCGATTCTTCCAGTATGGTTTTTGTTGTTCCCGATAAAGCAGGTCACAAGATTCACGGGCAGGAAATTGACTTGTGTGCAAGTCAGCTGGGGCTCGAGGCCTATAAGACAAACTATTATGTACGTACCACAAGAATTAAACAGAAACAAATTCTTCTTTACGGGGTAGCAAACATGTCAGATGAAGGGACATTTGATTTTGAAAACATGGTTACCTTGAATTCCCCGGGTTTGGTCTTTTTCTTTCGACCTATTTTTCATCAGGCGCCGGGTTCGGTGTTCTCTGAGATGGTGAGCACGGCAAAGAGTTTTGCCGGGCGTATTGGTGCCAAGGCAATCACTCCCAAAGGAGAGGAACTGACTGTATCGATGACGACAGAAATTCGAGCACAAATTGAAAAGCGAGCCAGAGAAATGGCAGCTTGCGGTTTAAAATGCGGTGGCGATACCATCTTGCGAATATTTGAATCCGAAATTTATGCATCGGACTAACTGATTACTCATCAAGATCATCTGAACCTCAATTGATCCGAGTTCTTCGTACGAGTAAATGGGAATCGTGATTCTTCGCATGAACTCCAATTCTGCAGATTTGATGTGAGGAACAATTGCAAATGAATCACGTTAAAGACTCTGAATTATTTCAACGGATCATTGTTTTGCGAGAGCAGATTGAATATCACAATTATCGATATTACGTTCTTGACGATCCTGAAATTCCCGATCAGGATTACGATTCAATGCTTAGGGAGTTGGAGACTCTGGAACTCAAACATCCCGAATATGCTTCGACTCGTTCGCCAACCAAAAAAGTGGGAGTACCTCCATCCAGAGGCTTTAGTACCGTCACCCACTCCACTCCAATGAAATCTTTGGGCAATGCTTTCAGCGAACAAGAGATACAGGACTTTGACCGCAGGGTTTGTGAATTGGTTCATGCTCATGAGCCTGTCGATTACATTGCAGAACCAAAATTTGATGGACTGGCTGTCAGTCTTTGCTATGAAAAGGGCTGGCTGGTTCAGGCAGCCACTCGAGGCGATGGGAATCAAGGCGAGAATATTACCCAGAATATACGTGCAGTACTTAAGGAAAAAACCCTGATCGAGGGAAACTCGGTACCAGAAAAACTCGAAATTCGCGGAGAAGTAATCATGCTACGTGAAGATTTTGTCAATCTGAACGAAGCACAAAGGCAATCTGGGCAAAAACTGTTCGCTAATCCGCGTAATGCTGCTGCCGGCAGTCTTCGACAACTAGACCCTGCAATTACAGCAAGTCGACCTCTCAAGATATTCTGTTATGCAATCGGTGAACTCTCCGAAAATATGGAATTCAAGACTCTTGCTGATTCTCTTGCATACATGCGATCTCTTGGGCTACCGGTTAGCAACCACATTGAAACGGTTCAGGGTGTTGAAGGCTGCCTGGAATATTATGGAAAGATGTTAACCAAACGAGATGATTTCCCGTTCGAGATGGATGGTGTGGTCTTCAAGGTGGCTAAATTGCACTGGCAAGAACAATTGGGGTTTACTGCGAAAGCACCACGTTGGGCAATTGCCTACAAGTTCCCTGCGCAAGAAGCCACAACTCAGGTTGAAGCGATCGATATCCAGGTCGGCAGAACCGGTGCAGTTACGCCTGTAGCCCGCTTGGCACCGGTCTTTGTTGGAGGCGTCACAGTGTCAAATGCGACTCTGCATAATCGAGACGAAATCCAGCGCCTCGATATTCGGATTGGGGATTTTGTGATTGTGCGTCGAGCTGGCGACGTGATCCCTGAAATCGTTTCAGTCATTCAATCCAAACGACCGAATGATACGGTCGAATACACGTTCCCTCAGTCATGCCCTGTTTGCAACTCCGAAATCGTTTATCAAGGAGAAGGGATTATTGCAAGTTGCAGTGGAGGACTATACTGCCGTGCCCAAAAGGTCCGAAGCATCATCCATTTTGTCAGCAGAAAGGCCATGGATATTGACGGAATGGGTGAGAAAGTAGTTGAACAACTCGTTTCCGAAGGACTAATTGATACGGTAGCAGACTTGTATCGACTTGATGTCGAGACCCTAACCAAGTTAGAAAGAAAAGCTGAGAAGTCTGCAACCAACCTGATTGAAGCTATCGATAAAAGTCGGACTACAAGTTTGGCTCGATTCATCTATGCACTAGGTATACCTCAGGTTGGCGAGACTACTGCAGAAGTCCTTGCCGAAACATTTGCGGACTTGGTCAGTTTGATGGATGCTAACGAAGAGCAATTGGTTGAAATACCCGATATCGGCCCGATCGTAT
The DNA here is from genome assembly GCA_965220975.1 of Candidatus Poriferihabitans sp. Taxonomy (GTDB): domain Bacteria; phylum Pseudomonadota; class Gammaproteobacteria; order Arenicellales; family Poriferihabitantaceae; genus Poriferihabitans. The sequence goes on from OZ244855.1 coordinate 2,187,031, forward strand.
CCAGGGCTATCATTGCATTTTTTGATCAGCCACATAATCAGGAAATTATTCAAGACTTGCTGGATCGGGGAATAAATTGGTCTGAACAGGAGCCTCCCAACAATGTAGCAAGCGAGTTGACTGATTCAATTGAATCAAACAATCCCTTTCGGGACAAGGTTGTCGTTTTGACCGGCACTTTAAGCATTACTCGTGATCAGGCAAAATCACGATTAAAACAGGCGGGGGCGAAGGTAACCAGTAGCGTATCAAAACGGACCGATTACGTCATCGCGGGTGAACAAGCCGGATCCAAAGCAGACAAAGCCAGAAGTTTGGAGGTGCCTTTACTTGATGAAGCGGAGTTTTTCCAGATGCTAGATGAACCGGAATTAACCACCTAGTAAATATCAATAAAAATGCAGAAATGTGATTGAAATCACTCTCTTCTACAAAGAGGACTGTGATCTATGTGATCAAGTTCTGGCAGAATTGCAAATGTTCATTCGAGAACATGGACTCGAGCAAAAGGTTTGTTTGCAATTACGAGACATATTCGACCGTTCAGAGTGGTATGATCAGTACTACGACCAAATTCCGGTTGTTTTGGCAAACGATCAGGTAGTGTGTCGATATTACTTTGATGAACCGGCCTTGTGTAAAGTTCTTGAAATTGAATCGGTAAAAGTGAGACATGATAGTATGTCTCCATTACATAGAAATGAAATACCAAGCAACACCATGAATCGACCGATAACTGAAATAGATATAACAACCCTGGTCGCAGAATTATCGGAGATATCTGGCGATCGGGTAATTACTTCCGAATCAGGAAGAGAACCATACCGCAGGGATGAGTCTTTCCATGTGGCAAGAAGTCCCCATGCGGTTGTTCAACCAGAATCTGCCGAAGAAATACAGCAGATTGTGCTTTGGTGTGCTAAGCACAAAATACCCATTGTTCCTCGTGGTGCCGGAACCTCTCTCGAAGGAAATTGTCTTGCAGTACAAGGGGGTATCTGTATTGATACTGCAAGAATGAATAACGTCATCCAGATTTATCCGGATGATTTTCACGCAGTAGTGGAGCCTGGAGTAACGCGCAGACAGCTCAACGAATATCTTAAGGGATCCGGTTTATTCTTTCCGATTGACCCCGGGGCTGATGCAACAATCGGTGGTATGGTAGCCACTCGAGCCTCTGGAACCAATGCTGTACTGTATGGTTCCATGCGGGAGAATGTAGTCAATATCGAAGTAGTGATGGCTGACGGCAGTCTTATCCGGACGGCAAAACGGGCTCCCAAGTCAGCAGCTGGCTATGACTTAACCCGATTGATGATCGGCTCTGAGGGAACTTTGGGAGTGTTTACCGAGTTGACAATCAAACTGTATCCCATTCCAGAATCGATTCTCTCCGCATCCTGCACATACCAGACAATGGAAGGTGCGGTCAATTCGGTAATTGATATGCATAAGTATGGAATTCCTGTAGCCAGGGTCGAGCTGCTTGATGAACATACTGTCCGAGCTGTCAATCAATATTCAAAAACAGACTTTCAAGTTGCACCTACCTTGTTTTTTGAATTTCATGGTTCAGAACAGGGAGTCAAGGAGCAGGTGGAAGTAACGGGTGATATCGTCAAGGAACACGGTGGCAATGGATTTGTATGGGCAGAGAACATGGAAGAGCGAAACCGGATGTGGAGAGCCAGACATGATGTCGCTTATGCTTCCAAGCAACTTCGTCCGAATGGAAAAATCTGGGCAACAGATGTTTGTGTACCGGTATCAAAACTTGCGGAATGTATTTGTGAAACCCAGAAGGACATTGACGAGTCGGGCATATTGGCACCGATCGTCGGACATGTTGGGGATGGAAACTTCCACCTCCTGTTGCTGGTTGATCATGAAGACTCGGCTGAAGTACAAGTAGCTGAGGCCTTGCATGCACGGATGGTTTCCCGTGCCCTTGAGTTAGAAGGAACCTGTACAGGAGAGCATGGTATTGGATATGGAAAGCTCGACTTTCTGAAATCTGAACATGGAGAAGCAGTCAAACCTATGCAGATGATCAAGCGGGCTCTTGATCCGCACTCGATCATGAATCCGGGTAAGATTTTTGCATGCTAGAAAGGGAGGTTGTTTTATCCAACGAGTGTCTATTATTTCGAAGATTCTTCGAAACTGATCAGGACATTTTTGACACCCTCAACCACCAAATTGCCTGGCAACAACATACAGTCAAAGTTTTCAACCGGGAGCATCTGACTCCGAGGTTAACAGCATGGTATGGCGACAAAGGTACCCAGTACACTTATTCTGGGTGTACGCATGCGGCTTTGCGCTGGATTCCGATATTGATCGATATCCGAATCCAAATCGAACAGTTTTTGAATCAATCCTTCAACAGCGTATTGTTGAACTTGTATCGGAATGGAAACGATACCATGGGCCGTCATAGTGATGACGAAAAGGAATTGGGACCAGAGCCTGTAATTGCTTCGGCAAGTTTTGGTGGAACTCGCCGGATGTACTTTCATCCACGTGATGGCAATCCCAAAGAATCTTTTGCTGTCGATCTCGAAGACGGTTCATTATTGATTATGCGTGGTACCTGTCAAAGAAGGTGGAAGCACTCAATCCCGAGAACTCGACGATTTGTGGAGCCTCGCATAAATCTCACGTTTCGGAAAATCTTGAAATCTGCTTGAAAATGAATCGTTGTCGATTACGATTGCTTTTTCAGTAGGACATACACAGCACCGGTACCGCCATCATCCTGTTTTGCGGTGCAGAAAGCGAGTACAGAGTCAATTTCTTTGAGCCAGTCCATTGTGAAAGTCCTCAAAACCGCCTGATTCGGAGAGTGATGTCCCTTACCATGGATAACCAGAACACACCGATAACCGGACTGAATACTGTTTCGAAAAAATGTTTCTAGTTCATGGCTTGTTTCGGCCCGCGTATAGCCATGCAGATCAAGTTTTGCTTCAAATTTCGGCTGTCCCTGGATCAATTTCTCGATTGTTTTTTTCTGCAACCCGCTTCGAGCATACCTCACCGGACCGGTAGTTGGCGTGATATTGATCATTGGATTCGCATCCTTTCGTCTTAGAAGATGGGTAGACAAATCTCTGGATTTCTCGGATTGTATCGATTTTTGTAGAGCTGCTTGTCTTGAATTTGAATTAATTGGACGAGGATTTCTGGTTCTGGGGGCATTCTTGCTTGGGCGGAGAGGTTCAACGGACTCTATCTCCTCCAACCAAGCCCTCTTGTCCTCATCGTCGGAGATTGACATTGACTTACTGGTGTTTCAGAAACCGGTCAGCGTCCAGGGCTGCCATGCATCCGGTACCGGCTGAGGTAACTGCTTGTCGGTAGATCGAATCCATGACATCGCCAGCTGCGAAAACACCATTGATGCTGGTACAGGTTGAATTGCCATCCATGCCCCCGACAGTCACAATATACTTGTTCTTCATCTCAAGCTGTGTTTGGAACAATTCGGTGTTGGGAGTATGACCAATAGCAATGAATACACCAGCCAAACTGATCTCCGTAATCTGTTTTGACTTGACATGTTCAAGACAAATTCCAGTCACTCCAGATTCGCCGCCTGTAACTTCATGTAAAACATGATTCCATTTGATCTCGATATTCCCGCCATTGTCCAAAGTCCTTTGCATAAGGTGATCTACCATAATAGCTTCAGCACGCAACTCATCGCGACGATGGACAAGTGTAACTTTGGAGGCTAGTCCCGAGAGGTAGATGGCTTCCTCTACAGCAGTGTTACCACCGCCGATAACGGCTACTTCTTGATTGCGATAAAAAAATCCATCACAGGTAGCACATGCTGAAACCCCTCTGCCCATGAACGCTTGTTCCGATGCAAGTCCAAGATATTTTGCAGAGGCTCCGGTAGCAATGATCAGGGCATCTGCCGTGTATTGATTCTGGTCTCCAGTGAGTCGAAATGGACGAATGGATAAATCGACTTCATTGATATGGTCAAGGATAATTTCGGTTCCAAACCGTTCAGCGTGAAGTTGCATGCGTTCCATCAGCTCAGGACCCTGCACCCCATCGTTATCACCGGGCCAGTTATCTACATCAGTCGTTATCATCAGTTGGCCGCCTTGCTGGACTCCTGTGACAAGTACAGGGCCCAAGTTTGCTCTAGCCGCATATACTGCAGCGGTATAACCAGCTGGACCAGAACCAAGTATGAGTACTCGGCAGTGTTTAGTGGAACTCATGATGGGCTGTTCAAACAAAAGTACATGCTAACAATGTGGAGTTGCAGAATAGTTCGTCAAGATGCGTTCTGATAGTGTTCGATCAAAATTTTCGCCACTTCAGGGCGAGAGATTTCTGAAGGAGGCGCCTCTCCTTCGGAGAGCATTTCCCGCAACCTAGTGCCAGAAATGAGCAGGAAATCAGAAATCTCGTGGTTTGGCGCTTCACGCATCATGACCACTTGTTTCAGCTTTTTTGACCATGCGGTATGATCTGCTCGAAAAATTTCAATGTCCAAAGCGCCAGCTGGAACCTCTTCATCGAAGATTGTTTGCGCATCAAATGCTCCATAGTAGTCCCCAACCCCTGCATGATCACGACCAATGATAAAATGGGTAGCCCCCATATTTTGCCTGAAGATCGCGTGTAACACTGCTTCGCGTGGTCCGGCATAGAGCATGTCAAATCCATAGCCAGTTATCATGATTTGATTTGGTTCAAAATAACTGTCTACCATGGCACGAATTGCAGCATCACGAACATCGGCTGGAATATCTCCAGATTTTAATTTTCCAAGCAACATGTGAATGATACAACCATCGGCTCCGATCCGATTCATGGCTGTCCGACAAAGCTCCTCATGTGCTCTATGCATTGGGTTGCGAGTTTGAAAGGCAACCACCTTATTCCAGTCGGAATTTGAAATTGACTCTCTAATCTGGACTGCCGTTCGGAAAGTGTCTGGAAACTCTAGCTCAAAATAGCTGAAATTCAGGACGCGTGTGGGACCGGAAAGAATAAAATTGCCTTGATCGAGAAAATCTTTGACTCCAGGGTGATCGGGATCAGAGGTACGATAGACTTGTTTGCATATTTGTATCACATCGGATTCATCCAAGATTTCGATTTTGACATTATCGATGATTGCAATAACTGGATTATTTGGCAGGTTTGGATCCTTGAGTGCTACAGACTGTCCGGTTTTGAGTCCATTGGTAGTCTCGGTTCTACAAAGTATTGGGACAGGCCAAAACAGGCCGGATTGGGTGTGCAGGGATTTGGATACAGCCATTGCATCAACCTTGTCCATGAAACCGGACAGAGGCGTAAAATAACCGCCACCCAACATTACAGCATTCGCTACACTAGCGGAACTTATTATTGCTGAAGGCAAACTTTCGGCTTTTCGGATTGCCTCGTCGCGCTCAGCCAAATCATCAATGAATAAAGGCTTTAGGTGCTCTGATTGATGTGGCCTGATCATGAAGAAGTTTCCTTTTTTCTACGAATCTGAACAGCTTCTGCCAAGTCATTCAGAATTCCTTCTGTTTGTTCAAAATTGATGCAGGCATCCGTAATACTTTGCCCATATTGTGCTGCGATGCCATTCTCAACATCTTGGCGACCAGCTACTAGATGACTTTCGATCATTACCCCCATGATACGTTTGTCACCATTTGAGATCTGGTTTGCAACATCTTTCGCAACAGTAATCTGGTTGTCTGGAATCTTGTTGCTATTTGCATGACTAAAATCGATCATGACTTGTGGGCGTAACCCGGCTTCGTCTAGTTTTGAGCAAGTTTCGTTCACACTGTCAGCATCATAGTTGGGCTGACGACCTCCGCGAAGGATAATATGGCAATCGCTGTTTCCGGTGGTAGTGAAAATTGCAGAGTGACCATTTTTGGTCAGAGAGAGAAAATGATGCGGATGACGGGCTGCTCGGATGCCATCAACTGCGATATCGAGGTTTCCGTTCGTGCCGTTCTTGAGGCCGACTGGGCAGGACAAGCCAGAGACTACCTCTCGGTGAACCTGACTTTCTGTTGTGCGTGCCCCTATCGCTCCCCATGAAATCAGATCTGCAACATACTGTGGTGTAATAATATCCAGATATTCAGTACCGGCGGGCATGCCTAACTCATTCAGATCAAGCAACAGTTGGCGAGCTAATCTGAGCCCTTTATTTATGTCGAAACTGTTATCCAGATCTGGGTCATTTATAAGACCTTTCCATCCAACTGTAGTGCGTGGTTTTTCAAAATATACCCGCATCACGATCAATAAATCGTGTTTGAGTCTGTTTTTGATTTCGAGTAGTTTGCTTGCATAGTCCAGCGCGGCATTGGGATCGTGAATGGAGCAAGGGCCGGATACAACAAGCAGTCGATCATCATCGCCGTTCAAGATGTCTTGTATTTCTTTTCGGGTAGCAAGCGTCAACTTGGCCGATTTTTCTGATATCCGAATTTCCAGATAGATGTCATTGGGATTAATCACATGCTGGATTTTTGCGATTCTCAAATCGTCTAAATTATTTGTGTTCATGGCAAAAATTTGGAGAGTAAATCCTAACCAGGCATAGTATAGCCATAGACCGCGTTTTCCATGGCGTCAATTATCAGTTATGAGGTTAGCAGGTTTACAGCAATCGCATGGAAGCTGTCATGGCCTTGAAATGGCGGTGGGTTATCTGTTACCCAAACTCAGTCTTTCCAATCGGAGTCTCTAGCCATAATAACACAAAATCCTGATGCTTAATTGAAGGTGTAGGATGTGGAGATCGAACTCTGTAAGCAGCTTTTTTGGTCATTGCACATTAAACGGAGCGGATATGACTCAACGGAAATATTGTTGATGACCAATCCGTTTTCTGCAAAATTTACCCAGTCTTACGACCGAGATCAAAGCTGTCAATTATAGAACTATTCGAGTGGCTCCGCACGGGCCGCCTGGAATGATCGCTGATTTTGGATCAAACCAATTGCTATCGGTGTGGTTTCGACCTGCTACCATTTCATTGTCATTAGAAAACAACCTGATAATGAATAATTCTCGGGAATTGAGCGGGACCGGGTCGCGAGTCATCCATTAATTGTACGATTTGCGTACTATTGCATTGCACAGCTGTTATTTCGTGCCTCTTATGTTCAACCGAAGCAGGCTCATGGATTCTCATATGCCCATATTCCTCAACCAAAGAATTTGCGTCTTTTACCGTTTTTTACACCTATCTATTTATATTTGAATACAAAATCCCCATTGAACACCCTGCAGTTACACAACGAGTTATGGTCGAAAGTAGTGCGTGGGCGGAAAGGGGGGTTGAAAAAAGCGGCGTAACCGGATTAACTAACAAATTTCAAAAACCGTTAACCAAGAGGTACGCCACTATGAGAGATGATAACATTATTGACTATTCAAAAATCGGCAAGTTCAAGGATGAATTGACCGCGATTCTGCGCGAGGGTGCCCGTCGGCTGCTGCAGGTGGCAGTGGAAGCCGAGCTGGGCGAGTTCCTGAAGCAGTATGAAGACCGCCGCACCGAACAGAACCTCCGGCTGGTGGTGCGCAGTGGCCATCATCCGGAGCGCTCGATCCAGACCGGGATCGGCTCGGTCCCGGTGCGGATTCCGAAGGTTCGTTCCAACGACGGCAAGCCGGTGACCTTCCGCTCGTCGGTGGTTCCGCCGTATGTGCGCAAGAGTCGCACGCTGGAGGCCTGGGTGCCCTGGCTGTACCTGAAGGGGGTCAGCACCGGCGAGATGGCCGGCGTGCTGTCCGGGCTGCTGGGGAAGCAGGCGAAGGGGTTCTCGCCGTCAGTGGTCAAGCGTCTCAAGCGGGTCTGGCTGGACGAGAGGAAGGAGTGGACGCAGCGTGACCTGAGCCAGGACCGGTGGGTGTACGTCTGGGCGGACGGGGTGTACAGCGGTCTCCGCAACGAGGAGACGAAGCTCTGCTGCCTGGTGGTGATCGGCGTGGACGACCAGGGCCGGAAGTCGATTCTGGCCATCGAGGACGGGGTGCGCGAATCCACCCTGAGCTGGCAGGACGTGCTGCTGGACCTGAAGAGCCGGGGCATGAACGCTCCGAAACTGGCGATCGGGGACGGTGCCATGGGGTTCTGGTCGGCACTCGACCGGGTCTATCCGGAGGCCCGGCACCAGCGTTGCCGGGTGCACAAGACCGCCAATGTGCTGGCCGCCATGCCGAAGGCCATCCATCCCAAGGTGAAGTCGGCACTGCAGCAGATCTGGATGGCGGAGACCCGGGACCATGCCAATCAGGCCTTCGACCGTTTCCTGGCCCGCTACCAGGAGAAGTATCCCAAGGCCGCGGTGAAGCTGATCCAGGATCGCAAGGAGCTGATGAACTTCTTCGACTTCCCGGCCGAGCACTGGCAGAGCATTCGCACCACCAACCCGATCGAGTCGACCTTTGCCACGATCCGCCACCGGACCCGGACGACCCGGGGCTGCCTGAGCCGCGACACCATGCTCGACATGATGTTCAAGCTCGGGCAGTGCGCGGAATCCCGCTGGCGAAGGCTGCGCGGGTTCCGCAGGCTCGGACAGGTCATCGAGGGAGTGCAGTTCAAGGATGGAATTGAGGTACAATCAGACCAGAAAACGGTAGCCGCTGGATGAACCCCTTTCCGCCCCGCGCACTACTTTCGACCATAACTCTTACACAACTATCCCATAGCTTAATCCTCTTCAAAGTGCTAGTGCGGCAGAGGCAGTGTCTGCCGCGGTGATGATGCCCGTCGGGGCACAGGCTGACATGACCGTCTACGGTCGGATCAACAACGCAATTGTCCTTGAGGACAAGGGCGGCATGAATGATTCAACGGCCGATATTCAGGGCGTTGGATCGAGGTTTGGAGTCAAGGCCAGTTCCGATCTCGGCAATGGCCTGACCGCTCATGGCCGGTACGAGTTCGGCACCAATACCGATGACGGTGCCGGCGGAATCACGTCTACCCGGATTGCTACGGCCGGGATTTCCGGCGGTTTCGGACGGGTGGACGTGGGCAACCAGTGGACCGCCTTCTACAACTCGGTCGGGGTTGATCTTGATCCGACTTTTGTAGTCGGTCCGGTCGGTACTCCAACTCCTTTCCGTTCTCCCAACACCATCAAGTATTCCAATTCGGTTGGCCCCTTGGCCCTGGAGGCGGATCTGCGTCTTGGTGATGAGGGCGGTGAAGGGGATGACCTGTCCGGCAATGGCGGCGGCATCGGCATCCGGGTTGCCGCTACCGACAACCTGACCATCGCGGCAGCCTTTGACGCGGATGACCAGACGGACAACGGCAGCAATGAACATGCCCGTGCGGGCGTTTCCGGAAAGGTCTCGTTCGGCCAGTTCTGGGGAGCATTGTCCTGGAGCAGTCACGAGGAAGAGAACAGTGCCGGGGTCACCCAGGCCGACAAGGAGTATGTTGCGGGCTATGTGGGCATGAGCTTCACCGACAGCACCTCGGGATGGGTCGGCTACTCCATGTCCGAAACCGAAAACGTAATGGCCGAACCGAGCAAGATCGCGGCCGGACTGTACCACAAACTGGGCGGCGGGTTGCAGCTCTGGTACGAGGGCGGTTCCGAGGACAAGGATACGGCAGGAAGTGACGATCATGTCAAACACTGGATTGGCATCCGCTACGACTTCTAACCCGTATTGATTGATTAAGAGGAATAAACAATGAAACAGAAAACATACATGGCGGCCCTGCTGGCCGGTATGCTCGCACTCGCGGGATGCGGGGGCGGGAGTAGCGGCATCAGCGAAGAGGATGCCGCCGCCAGGGCTGAGAGGGCCGTGCAAGATGCACTGGCTGGGATCACGCCATGCGAAGGCGATGGAGTGATGATAAACGATGATGGAGAGTGTGTACTTGACCCTGATCATACGAGTGAAGCGGATATGAGCGCCATGAGCAAGGCATTGTATGCGGCACTAAGCCCTGATAATGGATTTGGTGATGGAACAAACGGTCTGGATCGGACTGTTACCTTTGAGGGTACAGATAATGATTTGAGAATTGCAACAAATCCTAGCAACATTGACTTGAAAAAAACCGATGCTTCCGTTCCTGCCCTAGCGGGCTGGAGCGGTGCTCAGTACACCACTACGGATGACGGAGAAATCAACCGCGAGGCGCATGTCTATACCAAGGTGAATCCGGGAAAGGAAGGAAAAATGTTCGCCACCACAGATTCAGGTAAGGTAGGTACTGGTGATGATGATACCCATCGATACCAACTTATTCTATTGGGTGATGATCACTATAATATAGGTTCTGCAGGCATTACCCGCCTTGTAAACACTGTTAGCATCATGATTGACAGCTTTACCCAGACCGCAGGAAGCCGGGAGTATGAAAAGCCTGATGGTTCCACTGCTAGTTATGTTTCCGAAGCCGGTTCCTATCATGGAGTCCGGGGGACGTTTTACTGTAGTGGTGCCCCTGGTGATGCCTGCAAGGTGAATCACGCGGGCGAAAACAAACAAACTTTTGAGACTGTTGGTAGCTGGCGTTTCGTACCCTCAGATCCCAATGCCCGGGTTACCATGGATGAAGATGCTCCGCTTGCCTCATACGGCTGGTGGCTGGACAAGTCTGATAGTGATGATTGGAGCGTTGGCGTGTTTGATGCCAATCGGGGTAGTGTTCAGCAACTTAGTCAATTCAATCTAGATTCCGGCAGTGCTACCTACCGAGGTGGCGCAGCCGGCAAGTATGCTCTGACCAGCAGCACCGGAGGAAGGAACGAGGCCGGACACTTTACCGCCAGCGTGGAACTCATGGCCAAGTTCGGAGCTGGTACTGGTGGTAGTACTGGTGATACAATCTCCGGCACGGTTAGCGACTTCAAGAATGGTCAGGGCGCGGACATTGACGGACAATGGAAGGTTGCGCTAGGAGAATCCATGATTGCAGATACTGGTGCTATTTCTGCTGCTGGAGATAAATCCAAGACCACATGGTCTGTCGGTGAAACCGCTGGAACGGCTGCCGGTTCCTGGTCGGGCAACATGTGGAAGGAAGGAGACGATGGCGTACCGGACATTGTGACCGGGACATTCAACGCGCACCTCGGCAATGACGGCCGGATGGCCGGAGCCTTCGGTGCGGATCATGTTCCTAACCCATAATTAATCAACCACTACAAACCGGGGCGTAAAAAGCCCCGGTTTTTTGTGCGCTAATTCCACTCGACGCTTACTTGACCGCACCGAATGCAGCGGTAATCTCCGCTCGCTGAAGCGTGCCGGCGGCGGTTTCCGCCTCAAATCCGTAGAAGGCCCCGACCACATCCGGGATGCCGTCCCGATCCCGTGCATCGCTGGACGAATCGAAGTAGTGACCATGCAGGCCGAGATCGTAGCGATAGCCGTTTCGGTTCCACCACTTGCCCTTCCAGTCATAAATTCGGTGAAACCGGGCCTCTCCCGTTCCTCCATTGAAGTCAATGCTCAGGTCGGCAACACCCAGCACGGGTTCGGCGGCAGCATATCCGACCAGGCTACCGCTGTACGATGCCCTGCCGGACAGCTCATTCAGTCTCGGAGCTGCTATGTGTTTGGCATCGACCCACGGAATGAAGACTGTCTCCCGATGCAAACTGTGTACTCCAAAATGGACCCCGCCCGCATGATCTGCTACCCTTTTCATGTCAGTATCCCAAGATCCCCATTCGTAGAGGTCATAGAGCATTGCCACATCAATCAGGGGTACGCTGTCCAGCTCCCCTTCCCGGTGATGGCGGTAGGACATGATCGAGGTGTGTATCGGATGCGGATGCGCTAACAGGCCAAGAGCATGCAGGAATTCGTGCACCATGGTATAGACCAAAAATCTCATGCCATGGGAGACAGAAAGGTCATAGTCACTCTCATCACCAAATGCATAACCCCTTTCGCCATCGGTCCAAGCCACGCCGCCAAACTCTGGATCGTCATAGGGATAGATTTCGGCATGGATCACGCCTTCCGGCACGAGAGACCTGGAGCGCGACACTTGATCCTCCCGGTCCACGCCGGAAAATGTCCGGCTGGTTGTCTGATAGCCGAGCCGGTATTGCTCGGGAAGGGATCGGTTGAGAATGCCGAGTGCACGCCGGATTGCCCATACTTCCTCCTGTGTGCTGGTTGAGGAAACATGGACTTCGGGCAACCGGTTCCAGGGATAGAACCAGCCACGCCCGAATACGGAGCAACTCGCACGATCCGACTCTTTCACACAGTCATTGTACATCGCCTGCCGATAGTCCCGGCGGGCATCATGACCAATGCCCTGGTGGTGCGTCCTTGACCAGGAAACAGCGGCTTCCTGCGGCCCGGCTTGATTCGCCGGAGCCGGGTTGCTTGATCCACTCCCTCCGCAACCGGCAAGAACAGACAGAACCGCAAGCAGGGCAATTGCGAATATTCTCGACTTTCTGATCAAGGACAGGATATTCAAGGCGTGTAATACTTTCCCAGGCAAAGCAAATTACCGCCAATGCTCATGGTGGCGTATTTCGCGATGGATATGAAAAAGCCGGAGCATGCGACCCGGCATGGATCATGAATCGCAGGATAGATGTTTGTGCTCAGTCCCGAACACGCCATATATGTATTTGTTGGTTCCATCTATTCGGCAACCCAGAACGACAGGATGAGGATGATTATTGGGTTTTAGAGACAATGAGCGAATCGAGTTCGACCCTGGGGATGATGACTGAAACAGTCAACATCCCCTCGAATTCAAGTGTGGATTTTTGATCGGTCCCAAACCCTTCCATTTCGGGAAGATTGTTGCGGCCAAACAGTGTCCGACACCCGCAAATCCATGACACACCAATTGGTCATAAGGGTCTTCATCTTCTGATGATTATTTCCCTCTTACAGCCCCAAAGGCTCCGACCATGCCTTTCGGTAATTCAAACACCCCGGCGGCTTCCTGTCCTTCAGGACCATAAAAGTCGCCGTCAATATACCCTCTTTCATTATCAGGATTTTGATCCGGTTCGTGATTGCCATGCCCCGGTATAAAAAACGACGCATCCGTGTTCACCGGGACATCATTCCAAGACCAACTTGGCTCGCTGGCCGGATTGCCTGATTTCCGCCGGACCATGTTGGTGAAGCGAACATCCACTGTGTGATTTGAAAAATTATATTCAAGCTCGGATTTCCCATGCACATGCTCGTCACCGATTGCATTTGCCGAATCGGGTTCACGACCGACCATCGCGCCACTCCAGATGGCGCTCCCGAGGGTTGCACTTGGACGACTGGGCCCACTTTCATTCTTATAGAGCTGACCAAATGCAGATCCCCAGTTACCGACCCATATATTAGGGACTCCATCGTCCTTATCCTCCGTGGTAAAATTATCCAATGTATGAAACACCATCCATTGTCCATATCCACCATATGAATCAACAATCAAGTCATGCAAACGAATATCCGCACAACTTACATCACCGGCGGAAACATTGCATCGGGCCGATTCTTCTTCCGTCCACAATCTAACCGGAATATTCACCATGGACATTCCATGCAATTTGCCCAGTTCCTCGACGTCATCTGAATTTGCAAGCAGTTGACGAAGCCTTGAGAAGGAAGCATCCAAACTTCCCGATAAACCAGACAGAAGATCAGGTCCAAGTTCACTTTTTCCCCCACCCGGAAGCAATGTTGTAATTCGAGTGAATGTGCATTGCGTATTATTTTTATCAGTGCCCGGGCAGTGTACGTGACTTCTCTGGCTCGTGCCATCTGGTAGATGAAACACGCTGTCCGTTCGCTCAAAATGCGTCACGTCCGGTACTTTGTCGCCAATGTTTATCTGCCCACCGGCCGTAATGTTGAGCCCGAGTCCAACGGGATTTTCCGGGATTTTCGGTTCCTGCATCTCGGATTGATCAGCCCGATTGCGAAATTCCTGCAAGGTGTTCCGCCCATTGTCATAAATTTCTTGATAACGTTTCCTATTGTCGTCATTGATATATTCCGATGTGTCCAAGGCGGTCTTTAACACCTCCAAGGCAGCATTTGCGTTCTCTATTGATAGAAGCGACACATTGTTCTCTGCCACGATTAAAGCCCGTCCAAGTTTATTTGCCGCTCCTTGCAGATTATCCAACTCGAACTCTCGGGAATAGTCTTGATACCGTGCTCGGCTATTGATTATATTTTGCTGGTAATTTTCTTTTTTATCCAAAGCAACCTTGTCGGCCTCGTCCCAGGCCGTGTCCAAGGCATCTATGGCCGTTTTCAGTCGCGTCAGATCACGTCTATTTACCGGCTCCTCCAGATTTCCATCTTTTTTATCCCTTATCGTGTTGCGGGCCTCATTCAGACGATCTTTTGCCTTTTCCAACGCCGCGAGTTGGTCTGCTTCCGTTAAGCCTTTGATATCGCGGTAAAAATTAACCGCATCTTCTTTTTTCTGTCCATATACATAACCTGCCGTCTCTAGCGCATCTTTTCCACGATGGTAAATGGCAATAATCAATTGAGGCAACCGCTTGTCAGCAATCTTCTCCCATGTCGATTCCGAAATCTCGGCAACGGTACTGCCGGTTCGGGTTGGAATTTCCTCACCGTCAGGCGTAAATACCCGGACAATCAAGTTTTCATCTTCAATGCCAATGACAAGACGGCCAGGCCCGTCAATCTGAACCTTGTAATAATCCACCTCATTCGCGGATGAAAGACTTCCGCTCAGAAGATCTCCGACAGATACTTCAACGGCCGAATCCAAGGCCTTATCGTCAATCATGATAACGCGGAGTTGCGAAGGATTCGTCGAGGGCGGCATAGTCCCTCCGCCACCACCTCCACATCCGGCAAGGACGAACAGTGCGGCCGCCAGGATCGTCATTACGTGTTTCTGTTTCATTAGTCTGTTCTCTGTCTGTGTGCAGATGATTTGTTTCTCAAGGCATTTCATCGGTATCCAATGAAACCCCTTTCCGTATCGCCTGATTGCTCTCAATCATGAAAACCGATCCACGCCAGTTTGATCGCGCTTGAAGCATTCGGGTTTCATGCGATGGTTACCCGTTCAGGCAGAAAGGAAAACCGGGGTTTTTCAGGCCCCGGCTTGCATGTGCAAAAGCTGGTTATTTGGTCGCTCCGAATGCGCCGATTATTTCCGCCGCCGCATTGGTTATATCAAATTGTCCAGTTACATGATTGGGAACCAAATCTTCTCCTACATCATGGAAATGCACATTGCCCCAGGTACCCGATTCGGGATCAGCATTGCCTATCTTCCATTCGGCTACGGCACCAAGAGCATCAAAATTAGCAATAACCAATTCACCACCTGCATTTTCGGCCTTTAATGTAATGGACCAATCGGCTTTCTCCTTGCCGTCCACCATGAACTTGTCAATCGTGCCTTTTAGCGTATTGATAGATGCATCAAAATCAGCGGTAAGCTTCGCGTTGGCTGTGAAATGACCGGATTCATGCGCCTTCGGGACTGAACTGTATATGGCGTACTTGCCCGCCGCCCCGCCTTCGTAGGTTGCCGTGCCGGTAGCGCTGTCTACCTCACTAAAACTCCTTGCGTCGGCAAGGCCGGCAGCAGTACCAGTAGTACCAGCAAAGGCATTTACTTGGTAAGTATTTTCAGTTCCGCCCGTATTCAGCCACCATCCATAATAGGCATAGACATTTTTCGGGTCGGTCACCCTGGTATCTCTGTTGGTTGTTCTAAACGACCAGGTACCTGTACCTCTAAGCGAGCGTTTGTTGTCGGCATGTTTGCTAACCGTGCAAGTCCCCTCTGTACAAACATAAAGACCGCTAACCCCGTGAAACGTTCCACCAATGGCACCGTTGGCATCGAATTTTGGGGTAACTGTTCCGCTCGTACCTTCTACTCCGTTAATCACAATTAAGTCTGATTGCTCGTCTTTATTTAAGCTAAGTACAAAAGGGGCAGGAGCAGTACCGGCGGGGGCTCCACTGAGAATGCTTTCATAAATTCCATCATCAGTAATCCCGCTAAACTTGATTCCTTCCTCCTTTTTATTAGCCCGCCAGTAGACGCGCGCCTCCTGCTTGTCCTTGGCGAAATGGCCGCCCGTCCATCCGTTATTAGCTAAAATGCTATCGGCTGTTTTGGCCAGTTCTGTTGAGCCATTAGTAACCTTTGTTCCGTCAAAACTTATGCTTCCAGAAGAAGCTCTGATCGCAGCATGCAGCCTCATAGCCATGGTCTCCGCGTCCCTGCCTTCGGCCTTTTCTAAATCTTCTGCAAGCTCGGTGACTTTATCCTTTTCATCGTCCAAATCTCCTTCAAGGTCGGTAACTCTCTTCTTTTCATCGTCTAACTGGCCTTGAAGTTTTTTAATCTCGTTATCCTTTTCTTGCAAGGCAGCCAGCCTCGTCTTCTGACCTTGAATCGCTTGTTCAGCGGCATCCAGCATGGCGTTTAGACGATCCCGTTCACTTTCCGGGGCTTTTCCGATTGCTTCCTCTGCATCCTCTATCAAGCCATCTGCCGCGTCAACGGCATCTTCGTCTGATGTTGCGGTCAACTTGGCAACAGCATCAGTAGCCGCTTTTATTGCCGTTTGTGCGGCCGTCACGGTCGCTGGCGGTTCTGCTACTCCGTTCCCCCCGCCCCCGCATCCTGCGAGCGCCAGCATTCCGGCTAGTAGCACCGCAATGTATGTTTTGTGTTTCATCGTTTAATTCCTCTA
This sequence comes from Candidatus Poriferihabitans sp., assembly GCA_965220975.1. Lineage (GTDB taxonomy): Bacteria > Pseudomonadota > Gammaproteobacteria > Arenicellales > Poriferihabitantaceae > Poriferihabitans. The sequence goes on from OZ244855.1 coordinate 2,203,749, forward strand.
AATCAATATTGGGTTAGAAGTCGAAGCGAAAGCCGAAGCGGTGAATGGCCTTTGTTTCCTTGCCACTTTCGTCCGGATCATCCGCTTGTCCCTCATACCAGAGCCGCAGTCCGCCGCCGAAGTTGTGGGATAATCCGACCGTCACCGCCGAGGGCTTGATGTCCGATCCTTCCGATTCTTTCTGTCCATATCCAATCAGTGCTGAGGTACTGTCGGTGAGGCTAAGACCGGCCCACAACTGGGCATAGTCGGTATCGCTGCTCTGACCAGTAACGGTACTGGTTACTTCATTGTTGGCCCAGGCCAGTGATCCCCAGAATTGCCCCAGGGTAGCCATTGCAGATACGCCAACCCAGTCGCTTTCAGGACCCTGTCCTTCAATTAATGATTTTGGGGGTGTTGCTGTTGCATCGGCTTTCTGGTAGACATACTTCATGTTGTCGGATTTGTCTTCCGTATCAAAGGCAAACCCCAAAGCGATGTTGTCGGTCAGATCAACCTGTAAGCCGACTCCGCCGCCGTCGCCGGCCAGGCCTTCAGTCCCGGCTTCCTGGGAACCGTTCAATCGCAAGTCGACATCGAGGCTCAACGGGCCCATGGCATTGGAATACTTGATGGTGTTGGAAGAGCGACTGCCGGGGAACGCGCTAATGCCGCCTTGCCACAGGCTGTTGTCCACATGGACATTGCCATAGAAGGCATTGCCCTGGTTGCCCACGGTGACCTTGCCGAAGCCTCCCGACATGCCCACGGTGGCAATCCGGGTAGAGGCGATGCCGTCGGCTTTTCTGTCGGTCGTGGTGCCAAACTCGTAATGGCCATGAGCCGTCAGTCCATTGCCGAGATCGGAACTGGCCTTGACGCCAAACCTTGAACCGATCCCGGAAATGTCGGTAGTGGTATCGGCATTGCCGCCGGGATCCTTGAACTCAATGACGTTGTTAATGCGCCCATAGACGGTCACGCCACTCTCATCGGCTTGTGCCCCGATCGGCATCATTACCGCGGCAGACACTGCCTCTGCCGGGAAGTCGTCAGTGCAGCAGATCTGACCGCATCAGGAGATGTTCAATTGCCCGATGCCTTCAGCAATTCGCAGATCAGGGCCTGTGTCTCCAGCAGTTGAGCTTGTGGTGGCTGTTCGAGAGGGCAACCATGCCCGGGCAGACAGGGACAGTGTTGCGCTTCGGACTTGAACTGGGGAGTTGAAAAGATCAACGGATGGAATGATCAGGAACTTGTTGAGGAGGTTGAATTCGTCAATCTGGAACAGCGCACACAAGGGATTCTCCAGAAATTATTCTTGGATGAAGAGCTGTTTTCGGGCTCCCTGAATATCTTTGATAGCCGGACTTTTTGACCATAACTGACCTGAATCAGGAAAATCCATAATTGCCATGGGGTTATCTGAACCATTCCTGCGTCCAAATTGGGCTTCCTGTAGCAGAGCAGTATACTCAAAGCTGTTGTGGTTGCGGCAAAGACTGCCAAAGCCACTGTAGATGTTCATCTTGTTATCTTCAAGCAAGACGCAAGATGAGTTAATGGTACATGATGCTGTTTTTGGTGTATCTTGCGTTGTGCGTCATGTTCGACTTGTACGGGTGCGCTATAACCAACTACATGGGTCTCGCCAACTTCTACAGCACAACCTGACTTTCCATGGCCGAGTAGACGAGGGTGTTTCCACGCCTCATCTACCTGGCCTGTTAAAAAACAACAAATGCGGTCTCGTATATGATACCATTCCAGTCATGGGAAAAATGCAGAAGCTCATCGCTCGCATGCGAAACAATCCGCGTGACGACTGGAGTATTGATGAACTCAAGGCGCTTGCGGAACGAAAGGGCATCGACTGGCGTCAGCCGGGAACCAGTCATGTTACGTTCAGTTACCCCGGCATTGCGCCGCTGACAGTGCCTGCCCACAAGCCAGTCAAGGCCGTATATGTAAAGAGGTTTCTCGATCTGATGGCGTTAACCGAAAAAGATGATAATGATTGATCTTCCACGTTTTGAAATGCGTCCGCTGGATGAGGCGGAAGGCGGCGGGTATTTGATTGAGTTTCCCGAGTTTCCCGGCTGTATAGCGGATGGAGAGACTCCTGAGGAGGCGATGCAGGAAGGTGCTGATGCCCTGAAATCCTATCTGGAAACCCTGCATCAGCTTGGACGGCCTGTTCCCTCTGAGGGAGACATTTTCGGGGGTCAGTGGCGGCAACGCGTTCCCCGATCCCTGCATGCCGCACTGGTGCGTCGTGCTGACCGGGAAGGGGTGTCTCTCAACATGCTGGTGACAACCATGCTGGCGGAAGGCCTCGGACGCCGGATTCGAGATCAGGCATGAAACAAGCTGAGGCCAGGACATCTCCATCGGGTGCATGAGCATGCAGTCTGGTTCCGGTTGCCGCAAGGCTGTCCGCATCCCACTTTTGCAAATCAGGAAAACTCCTGCTACTGCCAGCAGCGAAGCAGGAGGTGCAGTCAGGAAGAAAAAACCCTGTCGTGATCCCTTTCTCTCCATAAACTGTCGTGTTTGGACGCCTTTTTGAAATGGTAGACTCTGCTCCGAAGTACTTTACGCAAATGCTTTCTATCACTTGAATTAAACCTTGTCATCAATACTGCCTCTGTCGTAATGAAACCTATCTCAATAACACTCCTCATCTACTGAGCACGGCATCGCTATCCGATAACTTAATCGTTCAAACCCCTCTTGTGGCAGAAACGACCTCTGCCATGCCAGTGTTACGACGGTGCGGCTATCTTAGGCCTATAATCGTATTCATTGATTCACATGAATGCCGATCGGAAGGTATTTCAGTTCTATCGATTGAAGATAAGACTGTTATTGCATTCCGTGAAGTTCTTGCTTATGATCGGAATCACTGGCCTAGCAACCATATTGGAGTAAAATGATGACCTCCATCCTCTGAAGGTTGTATTGGACTCTGACTTAGCGGTGATGCAATTCATCCGTCGGCAGATAGGGAAGATACTGCGATTGTGAATGGATCTCAGGATGGAGTCACAACCCCACAATGCGGAGACACTACCATTGAAGACCACAAATCTAACCTGTACTCAGTCATTTAGGACTTGCTGTTTTATGGCAGAGCATTGAAACATGTCAGATAGAAAATTACCTAAAAGCCTTGGAAAAGAACCGCTTATTGAATCTCTTCTTGAGATTCGCTTTTCGAGTGATATGCCAGCATCTGACGTATTGGCAGGTATTTTATATAGCAAGCTAGATGGTCATAAACATATTGAGAAACTCCCTGCAAACGAGATACCCACAACAATTAGGCAAAATGACCCAAACCTACAATTTGCCTTTTTGGTAAAACTCCAGCTTGAAGGATATGATGTTTTGATAGGTGACAAAAATGCGGCCGTTTCCTGTAATATGCCATATCAAGGTTGGAGTCAATTCAGATCCAAAATAAGACAGATAATAGGAATAATCAATGAGACAGGAATCGTAAAGAGCATCCATAGATACTCGCTAAAGTATGTCGACCTCTTGGAAATGGATGCATCAAGGAAATACATGGACTTACTTGAATCAAAAATATCCATTGGTCAATACAAACTTGAGGACCAAGACTTTTCATTAAAAGTGGAAATATCACATGAAGGATTTCTCAACATTGTTAATATTCTTTCGTTAGCACAATTGATAGTCAACAATAGTGTGGTAAAAGAAGGCGTTATTATTGATATAGATACTATATTTATGATTCCAGAATCTATTGATATTGATGATTGGCCCCAATATGTCTCAGAGGGCCTTGAATCTATTCATACTGAAAATAAAAGACTATTTTTCAATTTGCTGAAAGAAGAAACGATTGCATCCTTGAATCCCAAATATGAAATATAAATATCTTTCCCGCCAATCCTCGGCAACTTTGGCCAATGCCCTTTTTTTGATTGGCGTCACAGCTAGTCAGTATCTGAGTTCTGTTGATAAATCGGAAAAAAATGCCACAGGCTTAAAATTGAATTTATCTCAGTCTTCATATAGTTATGATGGCATCTCTTCTACTACAAGTCTAGAAAATTACTCTTCCAGGAATCCTCATTTAGCAAAACGTGACGAGAATTTTGTTGAAGCTGTTTCTACCTTCTATGCAACTTTATCTTCTAGGCAGAAACCACTAGGAAAGGAATTTGAACAAGTATTGAACGAAAACCTATCAGATTTATACGGCTCATAAAGCAATTAACATGGAAGTATCAGTTGACTTGTTACGAGATCATATACCGTATTATTTGACCCAAAACCAAAAAGAAGGACTTAGAAGAGCACCTGAGGATTTCTCCCAAAAAGGCGAAAGTGCCTCATATTACACAACTCATCATCAGGGAGAGTTACTACAGGGAGACGGTTGGGATGCGCTCGAAATAGTTCAGTTCAAAGATACAAGAAGAATCAGCACAAAAGGAATTTTGCTTTCGAATACTTGCGACATGGATTTCGCCAATAAAAGAGAACGACCGCCAAACATTGTATTCGCTCCATTAATCAGTCTATCTCGATATAGAGAATTGCTCACAAGTCAGTGTTTACCAGTTGACGTAATTTCGTCGAAAATTGAGAGTATAAGAAGACAGGAAGTGACTTCAATTTTTTATTTGCCTAAGGGTGGAGAGTTGTTTGACGAATATATTGCCTATTTTGATGACATACATACAATACCCGTTGACTATTTTGATTGTTTAGATTGCGAGCAAAATCTTTTCACATTAAGTCAGTTTGGGTTTTATATGTTCCTGTTTAAAATATCCGTGCATTTTTGTCGTTTTCACGAAAATGTGGTAAGAGATTCAACCCAGTGATTGGAAATAGTGTTCAATAACTCCGCTCTGGAGAGACACTGACTTAGGTGGATTTTCACGATGATTTATATCGTGTTATACGATAAACCAACTAGTTTTCTGGTGTTTCTCGAATTCCTTTGCGACCAGAACAAACAGATCGTCATCATGTTTTGCTATCTGTTATTTTCCGCAACAAGTCAGAACTCGATTCCCAGATTAAATTGAATGGAATGGGATAGTTTGTCCGGATTGTGCCGGGTAGTTTTGGTTTCTTTTTTCCAAGTAGTGGAGATGGAGGCGATGGTAGCGGATCGGTCGGTTTGGGGGTTAAGGGATTTTGCGTCTGCGCGCGGGTCCTCTCTTTCTTCTGAATTTGTGCTCTGAACCTGCGTAAACCAGTGAACTCACAGGGCCATTGATGGCGAAAGCATCGCTACAACCGAAATCTCGAATCACCGCAACCAACGGGTATACACGTTCTGGATGATTGACTAATAACTACTGGAAACTGACTACTTGGAAAAAAGAATCAACTCAGTCCAGTTTATACCAGAATACAGGAAAAATCATACCCCTAATCCTTAAATAGAAAATTTGAAAGCACTTCCAACGCCTTGTGCGGTGTGGTTTTCGAACGGGTTGGCTTTTCACCCAATGGATGATTCTGATTCCAGCCCAAAATCCACAGTCCATCATGCTCTGCGCCAAATAAAGCAATTTCTATTTAAGGATTAGGGCATACTGAATTAATTCGGCCCAAAACCACTACTTTCTTTCAATATAGTGTGGGAAATAACACCCGTTGCCGGTTGGACTGACTGGCAGGGAGATCTTGCCCGACGCCTCGAGTTTCGCCAAGGCTGCACTGCAGCTACTGATTCGGGGCAATCCAGCGGCATCCTGAAAATCAAACTGCTCGCACAGGGCCCGGGCCACTTGACGACGACTGGTACAGGTCTCTGACTCCAATAGCTCCGAGAGCCAAGACAATCTCTCTGGCGCTAACAAGGTTTCGTGAATTGGAGTCAGTGCGTCCATGCACCGGAATATGGCCCTTCCGGTGAGTTATGTTAAGAGATTATTTATATGGAAGAGGCAGTGTCTGCCGGGAAATCATCAGTGCAGCAGACCTGACCGCATCAGGAAATGTTCAACTTTTCGATGCCTTCAACAATTTGTAGATCAGAGCCTGTGTCTTCAGTAGTTGAACTTTTGGGGCCGTTCGAGAGGGCAACCATGCCCGGACAGGCAGGGACAGTGGTGCGCTTCGGACTTGAACTGGAGACAAAAATGACCATGTTTTTCGGTCAATTTGGGCATTATCAACCGCCAAGGCTATACTCAAGGAAACAATTATTCCTTAAGTTAATGACATTGCCCCTAGGGGGAGTGATGATCAATAATCAATAGTGGGTAATCTATTTGCTATGAAACCGGACAGTTCTATTTGCTCTTAACACAACAGACCAGAACAATCGGCAGACCGGCATCGGAAGCTGGTGGGCCTGGTAGGACTTGAACCTACGACCAACGGATTATGAGTCCGCTACTCTATCCAACTGAGCTACAGATCTAGACAAGTAATTTGTATCTGGAGTTTTTGTTTGGTTGTTAATTACTTATACCCTAAATTAACTATGGGTAATTTATCAATTGTGAGTAATGTAAACAACTTTTCCCTCATGGTCAACTGGTTTTTTCAATTTTTTTCTAAACGGGATTCGAGCCTGTTTCCAGTACTTGAAGGGGCGGAAATACTGACGCAGAAAAAGAATCATGATTGTGTCAAATCGATTCGCCAATCTGCTGGCCTTTCGGACTCTCTTTTTGATCTTTACTACCAATCTTCGCTACTTGCAGTCGCTGAGTTGCTACAGTCAACGCCCGGCTCAGAAGGTCATCATCACGCATGGCCGGGCGGGCTGATCACGCATGTACTCGAATCAGCTGCGAATTCACTCCGCTTCCGCAAACAGATTACTTATCCGGCAGGCGGGGAAGCGGAGGAGAAGGAGAAAAAGCGTGATTTATTCACGTATGCAGTGTTTGCCTCAGCCATTTTGCATGACATCGCGAAGCCTTTGACTGATCAGCGTATCGGTATTTACAACCGATGGGGTCAGTACTTGCGAGACTGGAATCCGGCTGTTGAATGTATTCGGGATGTCCCAAAAGCAAAATATGTTCGAATTGAGTTTCGACGAAATCGAGTCTACACCCACCACCAGAACTCTTCCTTGCTGTTCGCGCAACGGGTTCTGCCGGCATGTGGGTTTCAGTGGATCGAGAGTGATCCTGAAATCTACGGAGAATTTCTGGATTCATTTTCGTCAGATCCGGTCGGTCAAATTTACCCGCTAGTAAAGAAAGGGGATCAGTTGTCGGTTTCACGTGCGTTAGGTGCACAGCGTCTACCGAATTTCGCAGGTAGTGGAGACCGCCCACTCTGGATGAAGATCAGGTCGGCATTACGATACATGATCGCAAGTGGAGATTTAACGCTCAATCGAGGGGGAGCGGCTGGTTGGGTTGATTCAAGAGGAGTTTGGCTGGTTAGCAAGCGAGTGTTGGATGCGGTCCGAGACTATCTGCATAAAGAAGGTCATGCCGGAATTCCGGGTGATAACAACCGACTAATGGATGTGATTAGTGAAAGCGGATTGGCCGTGATGAATGACGAGGGGAAAGCCATTTGGAGATGTTTCGTTATTTCGGAGAACTGGAAATCGGATGTTCCGCTAACCTTGCTGCGATTTTCTCACGATGACTTCTGGAACGATCCGGCTTCAATTCCGTTGTTTGATGGGGAGATTCGTGAAGAAACTGAAGGACAATCTAGCTCGGAAAAAGCGTCTATCGAGAATGTTCGAGTAGTAGAAGGAGAGTCCGGCGAGTCGTTTGGGAAAGCGGAGAGCACAGCAGATGAGGTTGCCATAATTCCATTGTTGGAACATCCAAATGAAGAACTAAAGCAGTCAGCGGAGTCTTCCGCCGGAGAGTTGTTTCGAAAATGGATTGAAGATGGTGTCAATCATGATCGGCCGCTGATCAATCGAAAAGGACAACGTGTGGTTCATGGATGGAAATATGGTGTATTTATTGTATCTCCTGAAGCATTCAAGATATTTGCCGAGTCGCGCAAGCTTGACTGGATGGAAGTTCAGCGCGACTTTCAACGACTTCGGATCAATGTCATAAACCAAGCTGAGCGAGGCGAAAACTGGTGGGAAGGTCGGTTTTCACCGAAAGCCGGGAAATTCTGGTCAGTAAAAGGTTGGGTAGTTCCCTATGAACATTTCGCTTTCGCAGAAACGATGGATATCAATGAAGATTTGGTGATCCCGAAGTGGGAGAATTGATGCTGTTACTGACGATTTCATTAGTGATCCTGGGAATCTTTTGTGGTGGGATCATCAATGATATCGCTACTCGCTACCCGGTTTTTCTGATCGCGGGCTGGAAGCAAGAAGCGATCGAATTGTTGGGTCAAGACTTTCATGTGCACCTGCTGCCCAAGCGGTCATCCCCCGCACAGAGCAATCGAGGCGGGGAAAGCATGATGCAATGGAAACGAATGAAGCTTCAAATCTTGCAGATGATCACCACTATTTTGTTTGTGATCAGTGGACTGTGGGTTGGGTTGGGGTTGCAGTTATCGATTCTGGTGTTTGTCGCTATTCTTATTATTCTGGCCTTAATTGATCTGGAGCATTACTTTTTGCCTGATCAATTTGTCGGTCTCTTGTTATTCGTTGGGCTATTGGTGAATACTCAAAGTGTTTTCGCTACCTCCCTGAATTCAGCACTCTGGGGGGTGGTGGTCGGATATTTCATGCTCTGGCTGATTCGGGCAATATACAAGCAGATACGCAAGCAAAATTGTCTTGGACTTGGGGATTGCAAATTTACTGCGGCAATCGGGGCATGGGTTGGATTGGAGATGATCTTTTCCACGATTGCGATTGCTGCAGTGGTTTCGGTTTGTTATTTCGCGCTCCGGTTTCTTTTGTTGAAAAACAAATTTGCAACTCGCGTAGCATTTGGTCCCTGGTTAGCCTTGGGTGGGTTAGGATCTTTGTTATACGGTTATTAAGTATTGCTCCTGTTCTTTGTCGTGATGCCGCCTTGATATTCCCTCTAATTCCCACGGCGCTTCAGTCAGCCCACTCCGAGGACTTCATGCCCTTTTCAGCCCTTTCGGGATAGGCCCCTTCCATTATTCTCCTTTCCCTTCTTTTTCTTTTTTTCTCTTTCCTTTGGGTATCTCCAGAACTTGGAGAATAGAGTGCATGGTGGATAGCTTGGGTTTAATGTATTCACAAGTAGTTGCGATATTGGAATGCCCCAGCAATTGCTTGATAGCGGTCAGGCTGGCAGGAATATGTCCTGTTTCATCATAGTCGCCAAGGTCAGCATTTGCTAAGGTTGTTGCCACATAATGCCGGATGCGGTGGGCGCTGACTTTAACATCAGCACGATCAGAAACCCGTCTTAGTATTCCCGTAAGCTGGTCTGGCTCAAGGTTTGATCCAACATACCGTCGTCTATTTTTATATCGTTGTATGCAGAATACTTGATCGGTTTCGCTGAAAGAATCGAATTGATCCATGGCTTCGAGCTTAAAGGCTAAAAGATGGTCTCGTAGTTCTGGATGCAGGGCGATCGACCACGATTTACCCGTTTTCGAGTGCTGTTTTCGGAGGTGAATTTCATTATCAACGAAGTTTATGTCTTTCCACATCAGTCCACACAGTTGCGAACGCCTCATCCCTGTATACGCGAGCGTCTGGATGATCAGCAAAATAATGGGTGAGAGTGGGTCAAGGGTGTCATTGCCAAGATATGTGCATAGTTTGAACAGATCGTTTTCTGTACAGGGTTCTCTTCTACTATTGCTTCTCTTGTGTGGCTTGATTGGGCTGATTGGATTGGATTCAATCAGTCCTTGCTCAACACAGTATCTCAAGAGTGCTCTTAAGTGACGATGATAATTATTAAAGGTAGTAGGAGACGCACGTTGAGTGACACGTTCACGCCACTCCAGTAAATTTTCCGTAGTCAACTCACTTGCGTACGCAATCCCAGTATCCTTGAAAAGAAGGCGAGTGATTTTAATATAGGATGACGTAGTCGCTGGTCTCAAAGCGCGTTCATCGCAGTATCTTTTCGCAATCTTTATCAGATTCAAGTCGCTGGACGTCTTTCGCTTCTCACTTGTCTTGCCCATATTCTTGATCGATATTTATTGAATTTATGGAATTATATGAAACAAAAAAGGGTAATTCATGATTTTTGTCAAATGATTTGCATGACAATCATCTGCATAAAAAAATAACCCCGCGAATGCGGGGTTTCAAGGTTGGGTCAAGCGGCTTCACGTTCTTCGACCAGGTCGGCTGGAGCAAAGTCCGGGTTTATCCCGGCTCGCTCCAACACCAGGTCAAAGGCTTTCTGGGCCAGGGTTGCTGCCACCACGATGGCAGACTTGTCCTGTTCCAGAACCGTCAGCCAGGACTGAATGTATTCCGGATGCTGAAGGCCGCTACGGATGCCGCACCAGTCGCAGAAAAACGCAGAGCCCATTTCCGCCACCAGTTCCTCTTTCGCATATGCGTCACAGGCCGGGTGCCATCCATAGTCTCGTGCCAGTCGGCTCGGATGTCCGGTCCAGTGGGTCAGTTCGTGGAACCGAGTGGAATGAAATCCTCCCGGGTCCCGAAAAAATCCAGGTTCTGGAAGCTGAATACAGTCTTGTTCGGGCGAATAGAACGCCCGACTTCCACCGTATCGAATTTCCGCTCGGCTACCGTACACGATCTTCTCAGCCAGCTTATGAGTATACGATTCTGGGTCATGGATCACTCGAGGTCCGCCAACAGTTTTCGTTTCTGTCGGAAGATTTTCGATTTGATCTCGGTTCCAGACAAAATAATGTCTGACAAACCATCGGCGTCTACGATCTGCTTCAACGTTCAAGTCATCAATCGGTGATTCTTCTTGCATCTCGATCTCCTGATCCTCATTCGAGTCATTCTGATCAATCTGCTCCATAGGCTTGAAGAAAACGACCGCCGTTCCTTTCTCGCCCTTTTTGATCCATCCGCCTTCCGCTTTCGCCATCTTGCGGGTGTACCAGACATTAGAAGAATACTCCTGATCGACCTGAACCATACCTAACACTACTTTATTGATACCACGGTAGTGGTGACCGGTAGCACTCACGGGTATACCCGCATCGTCAGTAGTCCAAGGTTTGACCCAAGGTGCAACTCCATTTTCCAGCGATTGCATGATGCGATCGGTGACTTCTTGAAAGATGTCACGTTTTGGTTGGTTATTGTTTTTCTTTTTGGCAGTTTCTTTCATGGTTGATTCCTCCATAGTTGAAGTCAAAAGAAAAACATGGAGAGACGAAAGAAACCCCCGTACGGGGAAAATCTCCCCATGCGGGTACAGGGTCTATCGACCCCTGATTTGGGATGGCAACCTCTTGTTCAGAGGTTGCGAATTTGGGATGGAATTATTGAAGCAGCGAAAGCAGGGCCTTCAAGGCCACCAGCAAAGCCTGATCGGGAAGCGAAAGAACGGCGCCGAGGGTGATAAAGTACACCCAGGTCGCAATCCTTACATACCGATCCATCCGTTCCGTCATCCGGTCCATCCGATCATTTATCTGATCAATGACGGGTCTGGTCAAGTCCAGAACCCGCTGATCAAGATAATCCGAAAGATCCTGGATGTCCTCTTTGCTTAGACCGACTTGATTCAATATTCCAAAGACTCGGGAGCCTTTTGATTTGGGTTCGTTCGATATCATAGCTATCTCCTCCAATGTTTGAGGGTTAAACAAACATGGCGAGACATCGAACGCCCGACATGGGAAAATCTCCCCATGCGGGTACAGGGTCTAACGACCCCTGATTTAGGCAATAGTTCCAGACTCTTTCGAGTCACGCACGTCTCGGGAACCTGGCGCGCTTCGTGCAGCGTAGGTGCTGCGGCCCATATTCCTGTAATCATATTACAGCAATTTTCAGATTGCAACAGTTTTTTTATGTTTTTCTTGAAAGCGCATGCGTCCCGTTTGTTCGCATATGCTGTTACCAGGCCACGTCTACTCGGCCTCATTCCCTGTATTTCGGGATTCATCCCAGATTTTTCCGACTTTCTCGCCCCGGTTCTTCAATGACCTGCCGGCCATCCCGACCGCATCCAGCCATTCGCTGCCGTCCGTGTTCCGTGATACAATGCGACTGACACATGTATCACCCGCCCCGCGCGGTAGTCAATTCTCCCGTTTCCGGGCCGACACGGCCAACTGGAAGACCGACATGATGCTGATTCTCAAGCTCCAGCGGGGAAATCCTGCGCCTGCAAGGCGCGTTCATTTCCCGCCTGCCTGAACCATTAACCGGCCCGATGAACAGGGCCATGATTCCGGGGGAGCCTTCCGGGCATGCGGCCAGCGCCCTCGTTCCGGCAAGGGCGCTGCGTCCGGCTACTGGTTGCCGCCGAGAAGCCCGCCCCCCTCGTTGACCCTTGCGCAGCCCTTGCCGCCCATGAACAGGAAGTAGGCGCTGCCGGTTTGCGTCCACTGACGCGCGTTCTCTGGCGGGGTGAAGACCGGTATCACCAGCTCGCCGGGGCCCTGGTTGATGTTGCCGGGATTGCGGTTGGTCCAGACACGGGCGCCGGCCTTGGGGCGGACTTCAATGATGTTGTCGCCGAGCACGCCGCCGGAGAAATTGATTTTGTTTATCGAATCCGGGTTGCGCCACCGGTTGCCGCCGATTGCCGCAGTCCGCCACTCCCAGTCATTGAAAGTGGAGCCGAAATCGTTTTGTGAGGCAATAAGTCCTATGTTGAGGTTGAAGCTCTGCCGCGTCACATTGGAGTTGGTGGACGAGAGGGTCAGCTTCATGCGGCCCGGCGTGGCGTGCTCGCCGCAGCCATCGACGACGGGGCTGCCGGCATTGGCAAGCGAGACGGTGCAGATGCCAGACCAGCAGTTGGGAGGCGTTTGCGCCTGTGCCGGTCCTGCCGACAGCAGGAAGAGCGTCATCGCGGCCGCGAGGGCCGCCAGTCTGGCGAGGGGGGGGGGGGTGAACAGGGTTGTGCGGTGCATTTTTGGCCTCCGAATAATATGCATTGGAACCTTTATACCACGGCTTGAACGGAATGTCAACCGGGACCAGCCCACGCTGATAGAACCGACATGTCAATCATTGAAGCGGCACGGACCGAAATCCGGAATGGGCGGCTCCGGGCTCCCTTTTCATGACCCTGGACAGTCTCCATGGTTATCTATTGCCAGCCACCGATTTCAGCAATTCATGCAGTTGCTGACGATTGATGCGGGTTTTGTACACCACTTTGACACCAGGACATTCCTTGTTCAATTTATCGAAGAATTTCTGCCCGTAACTTATCTTTTGACTTTCATCCTCAGGGATGTCCGCTTCCCGGTCGTATCCCTTGGTTTCCACTACCAGATACAGTGTTTGGCCATTCGGTTTTTTGATTAAATACGCAAAATCAGGGTTGTAGTTTTTGTATGGTGTCGGAATGTTGATTCTGGGCAACTTGGCAAACACCGTTATCTCGTTACCGTCAATATTATGAGGGTCGCTAACCGCTGATTCCTGCTCTATTGCTGAATCAAAAGCAATCCTGTCGTACAGGAAATGGGAGGGGGGATCATTGTCGGATGTCATCATACCCAGTTCAGTGTATGGCAATTGTGTTATTCCCGACCCGTCCTGATTCTGTAGAGAGTTGGGATAAATGGTTGTCTCGGTGAACTGATAATCGATCCCCTGCAGGATGGCGGCATGGATTTCTTGCTGAATGAACTTCAGCAGGTTCTGTCTCGCTTTTACCCTGTCATTGACAAACCATTCGCGCTTCAATCGGGAAACCAGCCTGCAGACGAATGCAATCGGAAGCTTTTTGTCTCGCGCAAGTTCAGAGGCAAACACCTCTGGATCAAAGGTCGTTGCCGCTTGATAAGTCGTGGAATTTTCACTCACGGTCTTAACCGTATTTTCATGTGTATCCAGCAATTCGTCCCTGATATAAGCCGCATTGAGAGCGACTTCCTCTTGGTTGAATTTATCGCTGATGCCCTTGACTAGCTGCTCCTCGTCAATGCCCCGATAGACAAATTTCGCCTTGCGGTTGATCAACTCCCAGAATTCCCTGAATTCCTGCCATTTGCCGGGCCTGATTTGCACGGAGTGCTTCTTGCGGTTGTTATCACTGACAGCTGGGCGATGCGATTTGCTGAAAATAGAGCAGATTTCAGCGTAACGAACATCTTCTATGCCTCCAAATAGTGTGCGATTAGCCCTCAAAAAGTCGATGATCGGAGCTTGTATTTCTCCTTCATCATTGAGAATGCCTTTTCCTAACAGAACAGAATACAGAATAGCGGCTTCACTGTCATTCAGCCCCTTTTCCTTCAGGATATCCAGCGTCAGGACTTCTCCCACATACGCATGGCTGGCATCGTTGATTTCATTTTGAATCTGATGAATGAAGGCATGTTCCTTCCCGGAAACCACCATATCCACTGTGTTTACTGCATAAAAGGCATTTTCATCGCCCTTCATATAGCCTTCCGTCAGCCGCTTGCCTTCCTGGTTTACGGCAAGGCGCAAGCCACGTCCAACCTGTTGGCGACGAGTTGTGTCCTTGTCGCTGGCCTTCAGCTTGCAGATGGTAAAGATATTCGGGTTGTCCCAGCCCTCCTGCAATGCCCACACGGAAAACACAAAACGCAGTGGAGTGTCGAATGACAGCAGTTTCTCCTTGGCATTGAGAATCAGGTCAATGCCCTGACGTTCCTTTTCTTCCCTGTTGTTTCCCCTATCTCCGGAGAAATAGCCTTCATGCACGCATAACCTGCCATTGTCGTCGTAGTCCCTTTCAAGCCAGGCGCGATAATCCTCATTGGCAGTTTCTTGAAATATATGTTGACGCAAGCTTATGTATTCTTCCTCAAATATCGTCTTGATCCGAGGTTGCTCCCCGCGAAAATCCCTGATTTGAGGAATGAACATCAAGGTTAGTGCCTTGACATGTTGCCGAAACAAGCGTTCCTCCTTTTCAAAGTGTCGACTTATCGCCTCCCGCACCATCAGCCTGATTTCCCCATCATCCAGGGTGTAGTCTATTTTTCCCTCTAATGTCTGCCCGTTGCTCAAGGCAACCCTGCTGGAAGTAACACGGGTGACGATCCTGCCCTTGTAGGAATCCAGACCGCTTTTCGCTCCCACATCATCACCCTTGTGCAAGGTCACCCTTCGTGGCTGCCCGTCCCGACTGAAGCAGAAATCAAACTTATTCCTTGCATGGATGCTGGTGATCGAAACTTCCTCGGTCTGATTGCCTGCATACACGGTGCTGACCCCGATGCGTTTTACCAGATACCGGTTAAATGCACTGATACTGTCCAGCACATATACGACATTACTCAACTTGTTCGATTCCTCTTCCGGAAAGGTCGCACCAAAACGGATCAGCAGGGAGTCTGTCAGCTTGTCCAGGCCTTTCTGCGTTTCACTGCCCTTGAGCAGATGCGGCTCGTCAACGATGACTACCGGCTTGCAGGAGGCGATGCCGTTCCATGTGCTTCCATGTCGAAAAAACATTTCGGTTCTTTTATTGATGTTGTTCTTTTCAGAGTTGAAAGCCGAGTTGGTAGTAATAAGCACACATAAGTCATCTCCATCAATGAAATCACCTTGAATCTGACTCAGCCCGTCCTTGGGGTAGTCAATAAAATTGATGTGCCGTTGGTACAGATTGAAAAGGTACTCGTCGGTCAGCCTGATGTTCTGGATGACGCCTTGCTTGATCGCTACTCGAGGCAGCACGATGATGAATTTTTTCAGTCCGCGGCGTTTATGCAATTCCAGAATTGCCTGCAGATAGGTAAAGGTCTTGCCGGTTCCGGTCTCCATCAATACGTCCAGCCGTTTCCTGCCCGGCTGAATGCTGAATTGCCGGTGGGTCGGGTTTTTTTCTGCCAGCACCTCCAGGTTTTTCGACATGGCCGTGAAGTCTGCTTCGGCGAAGTTGACCCCTTTCACTGCATGGATGATGTTCTCCACGCAATCCTGCTGGTACTGCTGTTTTTCAAAGAGCATGGCGGATCATCGTCTGGTCAGTCCTGTTCGTGATTCAGTACACCACGGTAAGATTGTCCTTCAGGCTCTCATCATGAAAGCCGAGATTCAGGAAGTTCTCCAGGCCAAGTTCCGCCCAGCCATCGAGATTGATTTTCAGACTTCGGAAAGGGGCTAGATCGTCCTCCGAAACCTTGCCTACCACATAAATCTCGTCATCAGCTTTGTATAGTGCGTTTTCTGTAACGCACTCAATTGGTGTATCAAGCGGCTTGCAGGTGGCGCAGAGCATGTTGGTCAAGGTATCCAGTATGCTGGCACGCGGGGAGGGCAGTTCAAGTTCTATTGTGTCACTTTCTTTGTTTGACTCTGTTAAATTTGGCTTGGGAACCAGGCTGTAAACCCTATAGCCTATGTCCGGAGATTTGCCCCCCCCCCCCCCCCACGATTTTTTCACCGGCGCGGTTCAGGCGTTCCAGAGTGATCGAGGAGATGACCGGGTCCAGTTTGTTATCGATGCAGAATTTATAGGCTGCTTCGCTTTTTTCCAGGTCTATTTTTTCATCCCATTGCACGAGGATGAACTTGCGGTTGCCGCCGTCCTCGGCATTGAGTTGCATGATGGCATCGCCGGTGGTGCCGGAGCCTGCGAAGAAGTCCATGACTATGCCATCGGAAGGACAGCCCAAATAGATTGTTTTTGTTATTAAAGAGACGGGCTTCGGGTTTGTGAATATAGACTTACCACCAAAAAGGTTTTTTAGCTCTATAGTTCCACTTGATGTTGTTCCTACATCATCCCACCATGATTTCGCAACTTTACCTCTTTGTTTCGCTTCAGATAAGAACCTCTTTCTTTGAGGGCCGCTTTCCCCCTTCGCTCCAAATGAGATTCTGTTGTCTTTCATCAACTCTTGGAATCTATCATAATCATTTTTCCAGCTACATCCATCATTGGGTTTATAGACCTGACCTGTTTTTGGGTTTTTTATTTCGTACTGCTGATTTGGCCGCCATCCTCCAACTTGAAAAGGGTCTGCTTTCCAAGCACCACGTGGATCATTGTCAGCATTCGAAAATCCTTTTTCGTCTTCTTTTAATCTAAAGCTTCGTCTGTTCTTTATGAAATAATCAATTTCTCTGGCGTAAATGTAAATGTTGTTATGTGAAACAGATAGTAATGCCGTATTAGTTACAGATTTTGTAGAGTTCCAACAAATATTTCCGATACAGTTATTTTCCCCATAAATCTCATCGCAGATAATTTTCAGGTTGGCCTGCTCGTTGTCGTCAATGCTGATGAATATCACACCATCCTCACGCAATAGTTGACGAGCAAGTTTCAGGCGCGGATACATGAATGACAGCCAGCCACTGTGACTTCGGGTTCCAAACACGTTGTGCAGAAAGTCTGCGGTCTCTTCCTTCATGCCGAATTTTGCTATCAAACTGGCTTCGCTTTGCCTGAAATCGTCCTTGTAGACAAAATTTTCACCCTTGGTGTTGTAAGGGGGATCGATGTAGATCATCCTTATCTTGCCGAAATAGTTCTGATAGAGGATTTTCAGAACATCCAGATTGTCACCACGAATGACCACATTGTCGGTGTTGTCAAAGTCCTTGCTCTGGGCACACTCAGTTTTCAATTCATAATCGGTCGGGCTATCGGCCATGGCCCGCGCCAGGCCCTTGCCAGCGAATGTCAGTTCATAGCCCTGGTCATTGCTAGTACTGTTTGCAATATCCACGACATCCCGAAGCGCCTTGACGTCAACATGCCCATCGGCGTTCACCAGGCCTGGCAATAGTTCACGCAATTTATTCCGTAGCTCTTCCCGGTCGCTTTCCTGGCGCTTTTTTCCATCGCTGATGGAAACCCCATGGTTTTTCGCTTCTGACTTCTTGATCATGCTTGTTTCTAAAGTATACTGCTACACATATTCGGAATAGGATGCTGTTGTCTTGGCGCTCTACACTGGCATTGCATTATGTTCCAACCCCTCCAACTTGCGACCTCCGGTCTTTGGTGTTCGACCTCCCCATTGCTTGAAAAAGAATGGCACCTTGGCCTGCTTGCAGCGATTGCGGATTTCCAGCATCCATTCCAGTTGCATGGGTCTGGCTTGCGGACCGCTTTCACCTCCAACGATTACCCAGGCAATTTCACTTAGGTCGATATTTCCGATGGGTCCTAAAAGCGGCTCAAGCGAAAGGAACCTCAAGCTGGCAGGGGCCATTCTCAAATGTTCAATTCTTGCAGTTGCCGAGTTGTCTTCTACCGATACTCCACACCAGACATGACCTGGAGCGGAATTTTCACCGTACCGGTAACGCAGGTAATTCCGCATGAGCGAACTGCGTTTTGTAAGAATCTGGCAAGTATGACAGTTCGCTGTTTCCATCGTATCGAATACTCTGTCAATGAAGTTTCTGTCTATGTTTTTATGGGGAATTACATACTAAAGTAACGAAACAGCTGTCCACCAGTCCGGTTGGGTAGACCGCCCTTGGCATGTGTCCGTTCGGGACGCGGTCAGCGTATGCGCACCCCGTTCTCGTCATCCTGTCAAGAGTTCAGGGTCGATCATCTGAGATCGGGATGACCAGGGATCGGGTCGGGTTGTACATGATGAGAGAGAGATAGCTCGGCCGTTTTTGGCTTCTGGCCTTGTTGGGATCACCCAAACCAGTTCCGATCAGCAGAGTCGCTCGGGTAACCGGCACATTGGGAATGGGACTTTCGGAAAGCAGCGTTTTGCTGCAGAATTGTGCACGGCCCTTCGTTGTCCACACCGCCCCGGTTAAGACGCCGGCGGCGCCCACATAACCCCCATCGCACTGATTTGTGCTGTCAGCATCATGATCACATGGACTGTTGTCCCAGACAACGACGCAAAGCTCCAGAGGTGGATTGGTGATCGGGCAATTGCTGGGCAGGGGCAGTTCGAAACTGATGATGGTCTGGTCATTGGGGGGGAATCTACCTAGATCCCCAACGGGGAAGCCCTTGGTCATCGTGATATCGCTGGTCGTACACCGGGCCTCCGCCGTTCCGGCGGCCAGGGCGAGGGCCACCAGGGCGGCGGCCAGTGCCGTCAGGCGCTTGAGTTGTGCGATGCCGCATGGGGGGGGGGGGTAATCTGTTTCATGATCATGTCTCCAGGGTTGAAATTGTTCGTTCGGCGATTGTGCCGGCTTCGCCCGCAAAATGCAAGCGAAATTTCAAGCTGGCCTCTACCGAAACTCTCCATCTTCTTTTTTAACGGCCGGGACGGGCACGTCAACCTTGATCCTTTCCTTCATCCCGGCCCTGGTCGGCCGGTAGCCAATCCGACTGTTTCGTTACTTTCGTATGTAATTCCCTTTTTATGAAACAAGTCGCTCATGGAGTTGACAAAGATCATCCTTGGTTTTTTCCACCTGAGCGGCTGACCGAGACGTTCAGGCCAGAGCTTCAAGTCAAAGCCTTGCTCGTATGAATGACCAGGAACCCCGCGCCATCGCTCAGCGAAGCAGGCTGCGTAACAGTTGTTGCAACCACGGGTAATTTTTGGGAAGTATATACGAAAGTAACGAAGCCCCATTTTCTGGGCTGGCGGGCTATTTCGGATCCTCATATTTGAGTTTGACAGGCTGGAAAATAGCTTTAGCAAAGTTTTCCATTTTTTCTTCAATGGATTTGCCAGGAACGTCAATCCTGATGCGTTCCTGTAATTCAGCCTTTGTTGGCTGGTAGTCTCGGCTGGGTAGCGTTACGGTGCGGGGTGGTTTCATGACATTGATTTGTGAATATTCAGTAAAATTATTTTAGAAATATTTTAAGAAAAAATTATTTTTTGTGGTATAAGCGAAAAAATCGTAAACATTTAAGTGGATATCGGTTATGAACACGCTATCTGATGAAATTGCTGCTTATAAAACAATGCAAAGAGAACTTGAGCTGGAACACACCGGCAAATGGGTGATTATTTTTGGGGGAGATTTGATTGGTGTATATGAATCATTTGAATCCGCAGCTGCAGATGCAGTCAAACAATTTGGATCGGGGCCATATTTAATTCGAGAAGTAGGCGTATCTCCAGTTTCTTATCCTGCTTCAGTGCTTTACAGACCTGTACTTGAAAATGCTTAAATGGGAATGCGGTTTTCCTGATAATCAGAATTATCTAATTCATTTTGGGCCTACTATACAAGTGCAAATCGGGTTTGATCCAGTCTATCAGCCAGAAACAAGTAAAACACCTAATTTGCCTAACGCACAATACCATGCCTTAATAGATACAGGTGCATCCATAAGTTGTATTGATAATTCTGTTGCAGCATCTATAAAACTTCCGGTTATTGATGAAGGATCTGTCTCTGGAATATCTGGAGTTAATATAGTTAACATTTACTTGGCTCAAATATATATTCCCGCTTTTGGATTTACGCAATATGGCAGTTTTCATGGGGTTGATTTGCATGCAGGCGGCCAACCTCATAGTGCGCTTTTGGGGCGAACTATTTTGCGCTATATGACAATGATATACAAAGGAGATGAAAGTTCTGTATTGGTTTCATTAAACAAAAATAAACCGCCCACACAATAAAACAAAATTAAAAAATAGCCCCACCTTACCCACCGTTACTTTCGTATATACTTCCCTAATTTTTGTGCATCCGGTGACCGGATTCCAAGTTGCATCGGTCCACTCAATTGTAGATTTACCACCCATGGTACAACTCCTTGACCAAGTCGATCCTACCGTGCGTATTGGAAAGTTGAAACATCACGATTGATGTCGCGGCGATGATCACTCCCATCAATATCGATATGACCCATTTGAATGTATCGAATCTTTCCCTGTTTCTTTTATCCTTTACTTCTTCAAGTTCTCGTTTCAACTGTTTTACCTCGGTTTCAGGAAGTCTGTCTTGAAACTGCTTGAATTCGAGTGTTGCTCTCCTTTCTGTATCAACTGAAACATCTGGTACCCTGGGAATTACATGATCGTCTTGATTGGGTTCCATTACCGCCATCTCCATACCTCTCAAAAAGTTGGCGGTAGTGTTCCTCTATCAAATCGTTGGGGATCAGGAACTGATTTCCGATTTTGTTGTAGATCATATCCCATGGTGTCCCCGCAGCATGGGTCATGCTTGAGAGTCGAATTGCGGTATGGTGACCATAAATATCCATTGTTTGATCCATAACCGATGTTTCGCATGAATCAAAATCAGTTTCATCTTTTGGGGGATGAATACTGTTTGGAGGGATGGGATCTCCACCAAACTGCTTTATCGCTCGATAAAGATCAGGAATAACAGGGCCATACCGCCAAGCCTCGGCATCATCATTGATCAGAGGTCGGCGATACAATCCCAACATCCATCCATGCGCCATATAGACTAACTTGATGATTTTCATGGGCGTCAGTGCACGTCCATCCTGGTCTGCGCGATCCAGCATATATCTAGCTACAGACAGCGATGAGTGACTCATGATATTTGCTCTCCGGGTTACTTGAACGACAATGTCCAGTTTGGTTGAACTAGGATAAATTACCTCCTAAATTATACACACCTCAACCCCACACCAAAAAAGGCACCCTGAGGGTGCCTTTCTGGTGTTCAATCCAGCCTGGATTCGGGTTGGGTCGAGTATCGACCTCACTTGATTTAACAAGCGTCATTGGCGGGAAACCCGCAGTCATCCGCAGTTTTCCGGGTGCGGGCCCGGTTGATTTCGGATACGGCTGATTGGCCGTGGACATTGTCCCTAGGTAATGCCCACGGCCAATCAGCCTTGGTTCTGTTGGAAAAGCAGCGATCGTCCCGAAGGACGATCGCTTGACCTCATGCCGAAGCTTCCCGAGGAACCCAGGCGACCTGCCCGGGATTCCAGCGAAGCTGCAGGACCTCCTTGATGAAGGTCTTGCGCTCGTTGAAGTCGCCGGCATCCTGCGACAGCTTGACGCTGCCATTGGCTGCCAGTTCGGCTTCCAGCTCCCCGGCAAATGCCGGAGTGCCGTCGGCCTCGACTTCATCCTCGACCTGCGATGCAGGAACCGCCGAAGCGGCCTCGTCGGTGCCGGCCGGCTCCGGTCCGAGATCAACGACGGTGTCGTTGACCTTGAGCCAGGAAATGCCGAGCAGTGCGGTTTTCAGGGAAACCCCCTGCTCGCCATCCTTGCGGGTGAACACGACGGGTCGCATTCCTCCGCAGGAGACCGCAGCCATCACCTTGGAGTCATCGGCAATCTCCATCAGGTGATCGCCGACAATTTCCCGAGCACGCTTGCCCTTGACGATCGCATCCATCCGGATCTTCTCGACGTTCGAGTAATCGCCGTCTCTGGCGACCCCCTCGAGCAAGCTCACTTCGCAAGCGAGGTAAGGCTCCGCCCCGGTCGGGGCGACTTTCCGAACCCGGTTGATGAAGCCGAGTCCTTTGGTGATTACGTTGTAAACACCTTCCTTTTGGTCAGTTTCTTTCATGATTGTTTCCTCCATATTCGAAGTAAATGAAAACATGGAGAGACGAAAGAAACCCCCGTACGGGGAAAATCTCCCCATGCGGGTACAGGGTCTGACGACCCCTGATTTGGGATGGCAACCTCTTGTTCAGAGGTTGCGAATTTGGGATGGAATTATTGAAGCAGCGAAAGCAGGGCCTTCAAGGCCACCAGCAAAGCCTGATCGGGAAGCGAAAGAACGGCGCCGAGGGTGATAAAGTACACCCAGGTCGCAATCCTTACATACCGATCCATCCGGTCATTTATCTGATCAATGACGGGTCTGGTCAAGTCCAGAACCCGCTGATCAAGATAATCCGAAAGATCCTGGATGTCCTCTTTGCTTAGACCGACTTGATTCAATATTCCAAAGGCTCGGGAGCCTTTTGATTTGGGTTCGTTCGATATCATAGCTATCTCCTCCAATGTTTGAGGGTTAAACAAACATGGCGAGACATCGAACGCCCGACATGGGGAAAATCTCCCCATGCGGGTATGGGCCGAAGCCCTGTATTTAGGCAATAGTTCCAGACTCTGTTCGAGTCACGCACGTCCCGGGAACCTGGCGCGTTTCGTGCAGCGTAGGTGCTGCGGCCCATATTCCTGTAATCATATTACAGCAATTTTCAGATTGCAACAGTTTTTTTTATGTTTTTTTCGATTGCGCCAGATTCGGTCATCGACCTGGAGCAGAACGCATATTTGAAATGATAATCTTGGGGCAAAATAATTGAGTCAAGAAAACGTTCGTTTTCCTCACGGAGAATCACTGGGTCAATTTTGATTCTGTAAACGCCAAATAAAAGAAAATAAACTCGGTAAAGAAATCTAAGTTAAAATAGAACTCATTCTCATGAGTTTCATTACTATTGGGTCAATCCTATGAAAATCGGCTATGCCAGAGTCTCTACAGACGATCAAAACTTGTCTCTTCAACGAGACGCTCTGCAGGCTGCTGGGTGCGGGCGGATTTTTGAGGACTGTATCAGCGGCGCCAAGGCTGAGCGGGAAGGCCTCTCGGATGCGCTGGGATTTATCCGCAAGGGGGACACTCTGGTGGTCTGGAGGCTGGATCGGCTGGGCCGATCACTGCCGGACCTGATCCAAACGGTGGGACAGCTCGAATCTCGGGGAATCGGTTTTCAAAGCATCCATGAATCGATCGATACCTCGTCCAGTTCGGGCAAGCTGATTTTCCATGTCTTTGCGGCCTTGGCCG
The DNA here is from genome assembly GCA_965220975.1 of Candidatus Poriferihabitans sp. GTDB lineage: Bacteria > Pseudomonadota > Gammaproteobacteria > Arenicellales > Poriferihabitantaceae > Poriferihabitans. Next base: position 2,227,417 of record OZ244855.1, read on the forward strand.
AATTCGAACGGAGTCTGATCCGCGAGCGGACTCAGGCCGGACTGAAAGCGGCCCGAGCACGGGGTCGGGTGGGTGGTCGGCCCAAAGTGCTGAATTCCGACAAGCGCAAGCTTGCGGTCAAGCTCTATGACGAGAAACAGCATACCGTTCAACAGATCTGCGAGATGATGAACATCTCGAAGCCGACGCTCTACAAGTATGTCGAGGCCGCGAGATCATGAACATGTTTACGGAAAAAAGGGACTTGTAAAGAATGACAGAACATCACAATCTGGAAACTGACTGCCTTTACTATGGAGACTGTCTAGAGGTCATGAAGCAATGGCCGGATCAGTGCATTGACCTGATCTATCTTGATCCCCCGTTCAATTCCAAGGCAAACTACAACCAGACATTTGGCAAGGGCAATGGCGTACCAGCGCAGGTCAGAGCATTTACGGATACTTGGATCTGGAATGAAGCGGCGGCAGAAAGAACCAGGGATTTGAAAAACGCAGTAAATCATCCAGCGCATAAAGCAGTTATCGGGTTGGAGACAATACTAGGCGAGTCTGGAATGCTTGCATACCTTACCTATATTGCCGAGCGTCTTGCGGTAATGAAAAAAAAGTTGAAGGATACAGGTAGTATCTATCTGCATTGTGATCCTACGGCTAGCCACTATTTGAAAATGGTTATGGATTGTGTGTTGGGGGCGGGCAGTTTTAGAAATGAGATCACATGGAAAAGGCATGAATCTCATAACAATGCAAAAGGATATGGAAACATTGCAGACATTATTTTGTTTTATGTTGTTGGAAATAATTATATTTGGAATCAACAATGCCATAAATATAGTGATGCTCAACTAGGCAGGTATAAACAAGATGAAAATGGGCGGCTTTACCGAGGCGATGATTTGACGGCACCAGGAACAGGGATAAACGACCCTGGAAGATATATCTGGAGGGGCTCTATTCCTGGGAAAAAAAGACGTTGGGCTTATACTCTAGAAAACATGGAAAAAATGTGGAAAGAAGGTTTGATATTAACAAAAAAAGATGGAAATCCTCGATTGGATGGACATAAGAAATATTTGGATGAATCTGAAGGTCATCCAGTTCAAAATATTTGGATAGATATACCGCGTATTGCCAATACATCTAAAGAAAAATTGGATTACGAAACCCAAAAACCAGTTGCACTGTTAGAACGAATTATCAAAGCATCTTCAAACGAGGGTGATGTAGTTTGCGATCCCTTTATGGGGGGAGGCACGACACTTGAAGCGGCTCACAAACTGGATCGAAAATGGATTGGCATAGATATAAGTCCAAGAGCCATTGATCTGGTCAAAAATACCCGTTTCAAGAATCCAAAAATACCGGCATATGGAATACCGACTGACATGGAATCAGCTCGGATGATGCTGGATTCAAACCCTTATGATTTTGAGGCCTGGGCGGTAACACGGGTAGCCGGACTATCTCCAAATGAAATCAAGACCGGAGACGGTGGTATAGATGGTCGAGGCAAGATACTAACCCCTATTGAACCAGAGCAAGGAACCGATCAAAAAGAGTCCGGGTTAGTCATAGCACAAGTCAAAGGAGGTAATTATACTGCAACTGCATTAAGAGATTTTCTGCATGTCATGGAACGGGAAAAAGCATCAGTTGGAATATTCATTACCATGAACAGGACAACGACCAATTCCGCGCTTGCAGAAGCCGGAAAACTTGGTAATTACAAGATTGGCGCAAGTCCCTTCCCTCGGTTACAGTTTTGGTCAGTCGAGGAATATTTTGAAGGACATTTTCCAAGGTTGCCAGTCATGGCCGATCCAGATACGGGCAAGGCATTACAGGAAACCTTGCCGATGAATTGATTTGGTAATTGAACAGACCAAACAGAAAAACGATGTTCGATTCCGACAAGCGCAAGCTTGCGGTCAAGCTCTATGACGAGAAACAGCATACCGTTCAACAGATCTGCGAGATGATGAACATCTCGAAGCCGACGCTCTACAAGTATGTCGAGGCCGCGAGATCATGAACATGTTTACGGAAAAAAGGGACTTGTAAAGAATGACAGAACATCACAATCTGGAAACTGACTGCCTTTACTATGGAGACTGTCTAGAGGTCATGAAGCAATGGCCGGATCAGTGCATTGACCTGATCTATCTTGATCCCCCGTTCAATTCCAAGGCAAACTACAACCAGACTTTCGGCAAGGGCAATGGCGTACCAGCGCAGGTCAGAGCATTTACGGATACTTGGATCTGGAATGAAGCGGCGGCAGAAAGAACCAGGGATTTGAAAAACGCAGTAAATCATCCAGCGCATAAAGCAGTTATCGGGTTGGAGACAATACTAGGCGAGTCTGGAATGCTTGCATACCTTACCTATATTGCCGAGCGTCTTGCGGTAATGAAAAAAAAGTTGAAGGATACAGGTAGTATCTATCTGCATTGTGATCCTACGGCCAGTCATTATTTGAAAATGGCTATGGATTGTGTTTTCGGGGCGGATAATTTTCGAAATGAAATAATCTGGTGCTATTCAAGAATGGCTTCTCGCGGGCAAAAGACATTGCCGAGTTGAAGCAGCTTCCTGCCGTCCGGGCGTCCATGCCTTCCTGAACACGGGGTTCGTCAGCGTTTAAAACCCTGATGACAGCTCGTGGAGAAAGCCAAGGTGTCGCTTCAGAATCTTTTTTCTGGAAGACGGTCTATCTTCCATTTGTCGAGTTGGCATGTAGAGTTCCTCCTATGTGAAAGCATATGGCAACCAGCAAAAAAGCCCGTTGCCGACCATTCGCCTATTATAATACAATTCAGTAAATCGGCTGTAAATCATGGATCCGGCCGTCATGAAAAACACGATTCAATCCGTGTTAACATTAATATCGATGAATTCTGAACAGAAGAGAAAACTCGAATCTTTCCTTGATTTGACGGAAGGTGCACCGCCCCCGGTGTTTGTTGGCCGGAACGAAGTGCTGGACGACATTGCCAAGGCGGCTAGACAGGTCTGGAAGGGTACGGGAACTGGTCAACATGGTGCAGGGAAAACGACGCGCATGATCCAGGGAGCGCCGGGGGCGGGCAAGAGCTCGATCCTGGAGGAGATGAAAAAGAATCCGGAGAGGCTGCATACGGAAAGTGTCGGCAAGCCTCCGCTGGTGGTGGCACTTGAGTCTGGTGATATTCGGGGGCCGGTCGATATTCTCAAGCCGCTGGCCGAGAAGATCAATCCGTCGAAAGCCCGGGAATTGATGGCAAGGATGAGCAAAAACACGGGCAGCGAGGCTGGTTTTGGATTTGGACCGTTCCGATTCGGCCACAAAAAGGAAACCGGTATTGAAGGTACGGAACCGGACGCAAACTGGGACACTTTCGGGACCTGGGCTGAACAGCATGGCGGGTTTGACCGGCCGATCGTGCTGGCCATCGACGAGGCACAAAGGCTGGACCATGACCGAAAACACCCGCTTTCCAAGCTGTTTCAAAGCCTTCATGGTAGTTGTGGTCTGCCGATTGCATTGGTGTTTGCTGGTCTCAGCGATACCGAATACTCGGTCAATCAGATGGACCTGACCCGTATACCGCCCAATCAGAAACATAATATTGGTTGTTTTCCGGAATCTGAAGCTCAGGAGTTCATGGCGAGATCCTGTGCTCATTTCGGGATTGATCTAGTCGGATTCGAGCATGAGGTTGAGCGGCTGATTGAGCCTTGTGATGGCTGGCCCCGCCACCTGCATATCGTTATGCAGGCATTGGGCAAAGAAGCTCTGAGATCGGAGGGCGATCTCAGCAAGGTAGAATGGGAAAGGATACGCGCCGAAATCCAAACCTTAACCGATGGCTATTACAATAATCAATACTCGCGTGAGATGAGAGAGGCCAAAAGCCTGACGACTAAAGTAATGGCGGAACTGGATTGCAATCAGAGTCGTGCCCAAATTAAATACTTGATGAAGGAATTGCACAAGACTGATCCCCAAACCTATTGCTTTCCACCAGGGATGGATGCGGACTCCTTCTTCGTTCATCTGGTGCATCAGGGAGCCTTGCACAAAATATCAGCGAATCGATTCATGTGCCCGATCCCTTCTTTTCGTGCCTACATGCTCGATCTGGTCGAGCTAGCAGAGAACTCAACCCGACTAGCCGATACCGCTATTCGCAACGAATCTTCATCGCTTGACTGATCTCTGGATGGTTTCATGTCAGAGGGGAAATGAGTTTCAGGACTGGTTCACAATGCTTGCAAGGTCTGCTTGCGGGAGCGATTTTGAGAGTGCAAGCAACTACGCGATGAAGAATAACTCCAGGTCGAGCTTGATGTTGCGCAAGCTGTCCAAGACCCGAAGATCAAAAGTTAGCCATAATTTAAAGTGCCATGTCATACAACGAGAATCTGCATCAAGCCAAACGTGCCGGCCAGGATGAGTTCTATACCCAGCTGTCGGATATCGAGAACGAGCTGAAGCACTACAAGCAGCATTTCAGGAACAAGGTGGTGTATTGCAACTGTGACGATCCGAGGGTCAGCAATTTCTTTCACTATTTCTCCTACAGCTTTCAGCACTTGGGTCTGAAGAAGCTCGTCACTACCTGCTACAAGAATCAGCAAGCGGACCTGTTCTCGAAACATGACCAAGACCGGGCGATCATGCTGGAATATGACGGGTTGCGAGATGGTGATACAGTACCAAACGCAGAAGATATCGGCATCACCAGGTTGGAGGGGGACGGGGATTTTCGCAGTGAGGAGTGCATGGCACTGCTGAAACAGGCCGACATTGTGGTGACCAACCCTCCCTTTTCGCTATTCCGGGAATATGTTGCTCAGCTGGTGGAGCATGACAAGAAATTCATCCTGATCGGCAACAAGAACGCGATCACCTACAAGGAGATATTTCCCCTGATCAAGGACAACAGGATGTGGCTTGGCATAAATCCTGCAGGCCAGGACATGCTGTTTGACGTGCCGCCAGACTACGCGGCAAAACTCGTTGAGACGAAAAAAGAAGGCAGTGCCTACAGAGTCGTAGATGGCATTATCAAGGGAAGGCTCGGCAATGCTGCTTGGTTCACCAATCTCGACCACAACAAGCGCCATGAGGAGCGGATACTGTCTCATCGTTACACGCCCGAGGTTTATCCGAAGTATGACAACTACGATGCCATCAACGTGGACGAGACCAGGAAAATTCCCGGGGATTTTGACGGGGTGATGGGGGTTCCGATCACATTTCTGGACAAATACAATCCCGATCAGTTTGAGATTGTCGGTATGGATAGGCCACTCGTAACCGAGTTAACTGGCAAGCAAAGTAGATTTAGAATCAGTGGCAAGGAAATTTATGCGCGCATTGTCATCCGCAACAAGAGTCCCCAGCCATGATGAAGATTAATCAACTCCAGATCACCATCCGGGATATCGCAGAAGATTACTCCGATGACACGGATGGCGAGGATACCGGATCAGGTGGCGTGGTGGGATTTCGTGGTCGTCTGAACGTGCGCCCTCCGTATCAGCGAAATTTTGTCTATGACGAAAAAGAACGCAATGCAGTCATCAAGTCCATAACCAGTCAATTTCCCCTCAATGTCATGTACTGGGCGGATATTGGTAATGGCCGGTATGAGATGATTGACGGTCAACAACGAACGATTTCAATATGCCAGTATGTCAATAGCGAATTCTCAGTCGATGGCTTGGCGTTTCACAATCTCCAGGACGACCAGAAGGAACAGGTCCTTGACTACGAATTGATGGTATTTGCCTGTTCCGGGACAGACAGCGAAAAGCTCGACTGGTTCAAAACGATTAACCTCGCAGGCAAGCGTCTCACCAATCAAGAATTGCGCAACGCAGTCTATCATGGATCATGGGTATCGGATGCCAAACGGTATTTCAGTCGCCCCAACCTCGGAGCGGGCGATATTGGCAGGCCCTATCTGAATGGCTCTCCCAATCGACAGGAGTTTCTGGAGGCTGGCATCAAGTGGTTCAGCGGAGGTCACATTGAAGACTACATGTCGGAACATCAGCATGATCCGACAGCCGGAGAACTGTGGCGCTATTTTCAATCGGTGGTTGGCTGGGTCAAGTCAACCTTTCCAAAAGTGAGATCGAGCATGAAAGGAGTGGACTGGGGATACCTCTATAATGACCATCATTCCCGTCAAGATCTGGATCCGGAAATTCTGGAAAAGGAGGTCGTGCGACTTCATAAAGATGATGATGTTACCAGTAATTCGGGAATCTATGCCTACCTGTTGACTGGAGAGGAAAAGCATCTGAGCATCCGTGCATTCACGGAAACAATGAGGGAAAAAGCTTACGAAAAGCAGGATGGAATTTGTGCTGTCTGTCACCAAAAATTCGAATTGTCACGGATGCACGCAGACCATATTGACCCTTGGTCGAAGGGAGGCAAAACAACTGAAGACAATTGCAGAATGCTGTGCGAATCATGCAATCGCCGCAAATCCGATAGTTGAGCTTTCACTCCTACCGTGCAACAGATCTGCGAGATGATGAACATCTCGAAACCCACATTGTATAAGTATGTTGAGTCAGCGAAATCATGAAATGGTTTGTTGGAAATCATCTCATCTAACATGTTTCTGTCAGGTTGGTGAAAGCTGGACAATGATTGAGTAGACTTATTCGTCCGCCAGAGACGGCGAACACAACCTGCTACGCCGCCGTGCGCAAACAATACCGTCGGATCCTGACCCAGGGGGCGAAGGAACTGCCGGATCTGCCAGCACGCAAAGGGCAACGGGGCAAACCGCCGAAAACCGGTACGTATACCTCCACGAAGCGTTCCGGAACCTTCCACTCCGTGAAGATGGCACAAGCCTGTTGTCGAGTCACCAGCTATCTCCAAACCATGAACATGCCCGGATACAATCCTCTCACTGCAATCGAACGGGCACGCAAAGGAAAGGCAGTCGGTATCCTCAAGGAAAAGCTGTAGAATACCCCTACGGTCACCATTAACGAATCAACACCTATTCACTCACTGCCTCGGCTTGATGGGGGAGTGGTTACCTGTATACTATACCTGCATGCACTCAATGATCATGCCTGTGGCGAGGTGTAGCGATGAATCAAGATCAGAAAAGAAAGCTGGAGTCCTTCCTCGATCAGACGGAAGGAGCTCCTCCTCAAGTGTTTGTTGGCCGGAACGAAGTGCTGGACGACATTGCCAAGGCGGCTAGACAGGTCTGGAAGGGTACGGGAACTGGTCAACATGGTGCAGGGAAAACGACGCGCATGATCCAGGGAGCGCCGGGGGCGGGCAAGAGCTCGATCCTGGAGGAGATGAAAAAGAATCCGGAAAGGCTGCATACGGAGAGTGTCGGCAAGGTCCCGCTGGTGGTGGCACTTGAGTCTGGTGATATTCGGGGGCCGGTCGATATTCTCAAGCCGCTGGCCGAGAAGATCAATCCTTCAAAAGCCCGGGAATTGATGGCAAGGATCAGCAAAAACACGGGCAGCGAGGCTGGTTTTGGATTTGGACCGTTCCGATTCGGCCACAAAAAGGAAACCGGTATTGAAGGTACGGAACCGGACGCAAACTGGGACACTTTTGGGACCTGGGTCAAGCGTCACGGCGGGTTTGACCGGCCGATCGTGCTGGCCATCGACGAGGCACAGCGCTTTGAACGTGATTCCGAAGATCCTCTCTCCAAGCTGTTTCAGAGTCTCCATGGCAATTGCGGCCTGCCGATTGCACTGGTGCTGGCGGGTCTCAGCGATACCGAATACTCGGCCCGCAAGATGGGCCTGACCCGCATACCGCACAGGCAGAAGCACAACATCGGACGTTTCCCGGATCATGAAGTCCAGGAACTCATGGAAAGGTCCTGCGCGCATTTCGGGATCGGCATTACCGGATTCGAGCATGAGATCGCTCGGCTGATTGAGCCTTGCGACGGCTGGCCTCGTCATCTGCATATTGTGCTCGGGGCATTTGCCAGGGAAGCTCTGAGAACCGGAGGTGATCTCGGCAGGGCGGCCTGGGAGAGGATACAGGCCGAGATCAAGACCGGAAGAGACGGATATTACGACGGTCAGTTTTCGGATGTGATGAGGGAGGCCAAGAGTCTGACGGTCAAGGTCATGGCTGAATTAAACAACCGGCATGAACGCGAGCAAATCATCAGACTCATTGAAGAATGCAGGGCAGATCCACAAAATTATGGATTTCCAGACAAAATGAACGCAAAAGAATTCTTTGTTCATCTCTTGCACCAAGGAGCTCTGCATGAGGAATCGATCGATCGATTTGTATGCTCAATTCCATCTTTCCAGACCTATCTGCTCGAGCAGGGCGGGAGCTGCTCCGATTGGCAATAACCCTTGACCATACTCGATCTTTGGGTCTTGGACTGCTTGTGCAGCATCAAGTTCGACTTGGAGATGTTCCTCATCTCGCAGATCTGTTTCATGGTATGCTACTTTTTGGGTTACTTCTAAATCCCGATGAAACTTCATGCTGGATACGCTTTTGAGGTTGGTCAAAAACAGATACATGGCTATTGCCCATGTTTGATAGTTCAGTTTTGAACCTTCCATGACTGTTCCAGCTTTCACCGAAAATTTCTTTTCACAACCCTTCTCACGACATCGATAAGGCATTGTGCTATGATTGCAGTTCGACTGAACGTTATCTGTTCCACAATGCGGGCATACTGGTTTATCCCTCCATCGCTGATTCGCAAACCACTTTTCAGCAGTTTCCGAATTGGGGAACAGATTGAATATTTTGGTGAGAGAACTTAAAGTGGCGTTATTGTCAAGCTTATTTTGAAAAACATGTCTGGAATTGCAAAATTATCTACAAAAATGCCTACTGCACCTAAAAATGCAGATTTTGCAATTTATATTGAGTTTGAACCTGGAACAAAAAACCCAGAACGGGTTTTTCAAGCTGCCGCACAGACAATCCAATCTTTACAGGCTCTTGATTGCATATTGTGCAAAGCAGTAGATTCTAACATTGAGCCAATTATGCTTCTTGAGGAAATCGAGACTGGAAGTATAAAAATATGGATCAGAAACCAGCTGGAAAGAATTGATGATAATGATTTAAGAAAACTGGATTGGAAACCAATAGTTGGTGAATATTTGGTAAACGCAAAATATGCCGTTATTGACTGGACAAATAAAGACCCGGATGATTTATCAAAAGTTAATAAACTGCAAAATACAATTAAAAAGCTGGCTGAAAAAACTGGAATAAAAACCTTGCCAATTTACGGGGATATTGACGCAAAAGATATTACTAACATTGCAAAAAATATAAACAAGGCAAAAAAAATGCTTTCTGAGTCCGACAAAATGAAATATATAACCAAAGATAAAGAGGTTGATTTTGATCTAGGGTTTCAGGTTGACACTGAAAACATAGAGCAATTGATGACGAAAGAAACATTATCTGGTAATAATGAAATGATATTAGTTGTAAAAAAACCGGATTATTTGGGCATGTCTAAATGGGATTTCAAGCATGCCAGTAAAACAATATCGGCATCAATAGAAGATTCAACATGGCTTAATGATTTTCAAAACAGAAATGTAGATATCCGTCCCGGTGATGCCTTGCGATGCAATGTTAGGATTGAAATAAAATACGGATATGATAATGAAGTTGTAACTGAAAACTATTTTGTTGTCGAAGTTAGTGAAATCTTAAATAATCAAAACAAAGCCCAAAAAGAAATCAAAATCGAAACCAACGACTCATCACTTCCGCCACTTTCGTATATAATTCCCTAACATATGATTTCCTGACGGCTATTGCAAGTTCCCCATGGCGGTCATCTCGCAGATCGGGGTATACCCTCGCGAAATGCTCCCGAAAATACTATTCTTTCACGCCTCGGGAGAAATGTCTCCAAGCATATAGCATACTCGAGAACCATGAACTATCGGAACGGATCGCCGTGCTGGAGGAGCGAATGAACACGAAACAGGCTGAAACAGAATCGGCACTGGATCGGTTGCGGGCCGACATGGCCGACTGGAAAACCGACATGGCCCGGCGCGACAAGGACAACCTGCGCTGGCAGATCGGGCTGTGGGTGGCGGCGGTCGTCATTCTCGGCGTCATCATCCGGTGGCCGAGCGTCCCCGCCATCACCGGCTAAGGACCATCCCCTACTGCCGCCTGTACCAGGCCGGCTCAAGGCCTGCAAGAGGAAGTCGGGTATTTCAAGCTGGGCCGCTGCCGGGAAACTGCCGGTTGACATTCCGCTCAAGCCGTGGTATAAAGGTTCCAATGCATATTATTCGGAGGCCAAAAATGCACCGCACAACCCTGTTCACCCCCCCCCCCTCGCCAGACTGGCGACCCTCGCGGCCGCGATGACGCTCTTCCTGCTGTCGGCAGGAGCGGCACAGGCGCAGTTGCCGCCACCGCCGCCGCAATGCACCACCAGCACCTGCACGATCCGACTCGCACCGGTTTCCGGCAAAACCGTCGTGGACGGCTGCGGCGATCACGCCACGCTGGGCCGCTTCAAGGTCATTTTGTCTTCCAGTAACCCCAACGTAACGCGGCGGAGTTTCACGACCGTCAAATTTCTGAGCACACGTAATACAAACCGCGCCGGTGCCGAGTTCACCGATTGGGAGTGGCGCACGCCGGAAGTGAACTCAAATGCTTGGCAGAATGTGCTTGGCGGAAGAGATTCCCTTACCTTCGCCGGCGGTGCGCTTGGCGAGAACATCGTCGAAGTGCGCCCCAAGAGCGGTGCCCATGTCTGGAGCAACCGCAATGCCAACAATCCCAATCAAGGCCCCGGCGAGCTGGTGGTGCAGGTGATCACGCCTGCCCGTGGGCGTGGGTATGCAACGGCAGGCAGTGCCTACTTCCTGTTCATGGGTGGCAAGGGTTGCGCAAGGGTCGGACCCGGGGGCGGGCTTCTCGGCGGCAACCAGTAGCCGGACGCAAGCCGGGCGGGAGAAGCTCCATGAGCGCGTTTCGGGCCCGGGTGATACCGGGTAGCCGCCCCTGAAATCAGGGCAGACGGCCAGCGACCGGAAGGTTCGCCTGGCCGTCCTGTTCAAGCTCCGCACTGATTTGCGCAATAGCAGGATCATTCCCGATTCCTTGAATGGAGTTCTCAGTATTGGGCGGAACGGCATATGTGATGTGGGTTTCAAACCTTCGATCCGAATTCACCCAATGGTTGATCCTGCTGGCTCTCGAAATTCCCCCCACGCAAGGCCCCGGGGTACTCTTGTGTTCTCTGTTTATGGATTGGAGTTGTGGGCGGGTTGAAATTTCCCTTGTTGCTTGATGTATAATGAGGTTCAGCAACAGAATATGGGTTCGCAAGTCTGGTGTCACCGAAAAAAGATCACAGGATCGGAATGGGGTATTTCATTGTGGGAGATGCCGCAGAAGTGTTGAGTTCATGGCAAGAGCCGTGCATTGATCTCACGGTTACAAGTCCGCCCTACGACAACCTCCGAAACTACAACGGCTACAAGTTTGATGCGGGTACCATGCTGTCGGCCATCTTCAAGGTAACGAAGCAGGGAGGCGTTTGCGTATGGGTCGTGGGCGAGAAGATAAACGGCGGGCGTAGCCTTACCAGTTTCGATCATGCCTTCATGGGACGGGATGTCGGGTGGACTGTCCATGACGTGATGATCTATCAAAAGAAGAACACCCCCTTCATGCGTTCAAACGGGTATACGAACTGCTACGAGCTGATGATTGTTTTCTCGAACGGCAAGCCCAAAACATTCAACCGGCTGATGGAACCAACCAGGCGAAACGGTTGGGAAACGGCCGTGTTCGGGAAGGGACCGGATGCCGTCAATCGCAAGCGTCCGGTCGAGCTCAAGACGGAAAAAACAAGGAACAACATCTGGCAGTATGCCGTTGGCTTGGGCGGGACAACCTCTGACAAGATCGCCTTCCAGCATCCGGCCGTATTTCCCGAGCGGCTGGCGGAAGACCACATATTGTCCTGGTCAAACCCCGGCGACATGGTGCTGGATCCAATGTGCGGGAGCGGGACAACCTGCAAGATGGCGGAGATGAACGGCAGAAAGTGGGTGGGCATTGACATGTCGCCAGAGTACATAGACATCGCGCGACAACGCATCCCGGAGCAGGAAACACTGCTTGAAGCGCAGGCATGACCAACGCGCCGGAATGGATTGTTGTTATTGCCGATGGACGCCTGGCAATGGTTCAAAGACGAACCGAGAGAGGCCTTGAAGTCAAATTCCCCTTGGGCGGACGAACACAATTCTTGCCGCTTGAAGATACGCGTCCATTCGATCCCTCGGACTATCCGATTCAAATCAGTTCAACAAAGCGCAAGAAGATCAAGCAAGCAGGAAGAACTCCACGCGATGAGATTGAGAGGGTTTGCAACCAATGCTTCACATTGAAGCAAATCGACGAATTTGCGGCCAACCAGACACGCAAGGACGGATCTCCAATCTATCGACCTACGTGCAAGGATTGCAGAAGAGGAATTGACGGTGTAAGGAACCATGACACCCGCAGGGATGGGACGGTGCCGGTCAAACCACCGGTTGGAACATTCTGGCAGTGTCCGATATGCGAGAAACAAGGGATCGCTGGTGTTACTGTCAAACTGGTTCTTGATCATGGACATCTGACAGGTGATGCCAGGGACTACATTTGCGACAGTTGCAACACCGGTCTTGGCCGCTTCCGCAATGGCAAGGACTTCCTTAAAAATGCGGTAGCCTTTCTCGAGATGTGGGAGCCGGACGATTAAGGTTGTGGGATTGTGTTAAAACTCCGGTAGGTCGGCATTAAACCTCCTTGCGGGGTCGATCACGGAAATGGTGTCCGTTTTGGCGGGGAGTTGAATCTCTGCAGAGATTCCTCAAGCATCTTCTGCCCTTTTTCAAAGGGAATGACATGCGAAAGTGACGAAACAGCCGGATCGGCTGCCGGCCGACCAGGGCCGGGATGAAGGAAAGGATCAAGGTTGACGTGCCCGGAAATTGCGGATGACTGCGGAACTCCCGCCAATGATGCTTGAAACAGTCAAGTGAGGCCGATACTCGGCCCAACCCGAATCCAGGCTGGATTGAACACCAGAAAAGGCACCTTGAGGTGCCTTTTTTGTGTGGGCTTAATGTGTGTATAATCAGGGGTAATTCATGAAAGACTTGTCAGGCAGGTCTACACATCTCAACAATCCGGAAAGACGAAGTTATGCGGAAACGACAAAAAAGCTGGCTTCGGCTTGATGTGAACCGCTTTGAACAAAATAGACAGCCGTAGCCGAAATCAATCGGGGAAATGAACAAAAACAAGCACAATGATGATCCACGGGAGCAATTAGAAAGGCACATCTTTCTGGAACTCATATGCGTTTGCAACCAGCACGCCTTTTGAGTGCTGGACAAAGTTGTAGAATGCGCTCGCAATACCATTGATCCCTAATCCTCAAATAGAATCGGGGGGAGGATGACCAGGAGCAGGACGGTTGGCTCCGCCTGTTGGTGGCGGCAGTAGAGGTGTAGTGGTTTGTTGCTACTGCGCAGTGATTAGCACGCCCAGCACCGCAGTGGCCACTGCGATCCCGCCGGGCCATGTCGGTTTTCCAGTCGGCCATGTCGGCCCGGAAACGCTCGAGCGTTCCCTGAAGGTCGGACTGCAGTGTCTTCACTCGTTCCTCCAGCACGGCGTACTGTTTCTTTAACTCGGCAAGGTCTTTTGCCTGTTCGTGACTCGTGGATTGTTCCATGTTCCCATTCTATGCGATCATCGGCGGTTTTCAAGCCGACTATGCAGTTCCATTTGCTCTTAACATTCCGCTAAAATCCTAGTTGACATTCCGCTCAAGCCGTGGTATAAAGGTTCCAATACATATTATTCGGAGGCCAAAAATGCACCGCACAACCCTGTTCACCCCCCCCCCCCCTCGCCAGACTGGCGGCCCTCGCGGCCGCGATGACGCTCTTCCTGCTGTCGGCAGGACCGGCACAGGCGCAGACCACCTGCACCCGGGCGACTTGCGCCATGACACTCAAACGCGTTTCCCCAGTCGTAGATGGCTGTGGCGACCACGCCAGGCCGGGCCGCATGGCGCTCACCCTCTCGAGCACCGACGGCCAGACCCGCACTCGAAATGACTTCCCGATCACTGTTTTTGCTGAGCTTGGGAGTGAACACCGCGCCGCTGGCGCGTTCACCGACTGGGAGTGGCGAAATGAGAATAGCAACAGAGGTGTATGGCAGCGAGTGCCCCCTACTAGATGGGGCATAGCCGCCCCTGTTATTGGGGAGAACATCTTCGAGGTGCGCCCCGTAGCCGGTGCCCACATCTGGAGCAACCGCAGTCGCAACAATCCCAGTCAGGGCCCCGGCGAGCTGGTGGTGGTGACCTTAGAATTGACCTCCGTAGCCAACGCGACCAGCTTAGGGAGTGCCTACTTCCTGTTCATGGGCGGCAAGGGCTGCGCAAGGGTCAACGAGGGGGGCGGGCTTCTCGGCGGCAACCAGTAGCCGGACGCAATTCGGGGCCGGGAGCGGCTCCGTGCGTGCGGTTCGGGCCCGGGTGATACCGGGTAGCCGCCCCTGAAATCAGGGCAGACGGCCAGCGACCGGAAGGTTCGCCTGGCCGTCCTGTTCAAGCTCCGCACTGATTTGCGCAAGAGCAGTAGCATCCCCCTGATGAACCCGATATCCCGCATTGCAAGTCGCCGGGACACCTGCAATCTCCCGCACCATCACCGCTGCAGGCGCCGCCTGCACTGCCGGCACTCGGCGCGGGTGGATCCGGAAGCGCGGAACAGCTGGCCACGCCCCCCGAGACGGTCACTCGTTCATTGCTCGAGCAGTTCAGCCTGGACAGATCGTTCAAGGTAGCAAGGTTTGAATAGTAGAGGTTTGTCTCTTCGGTGCCTTGCTGAATGCTGAATCGGTTCTTGGCGACTATTCTGGGCGCGGCGATCAGCATACCGGCGGTAACTTGTTGATTAGAGTGAATGAGTTCGGTGGCTTCCACTCGCAAGGCGTCCTCGATGAGGTGACTGTCCATGTTCAGGTCCCCCTGCATTTCCCGAGTTCCATCACGGGCCAGTAGTGCCTCACGTGCCGGTTCGTGACCTGGAATCGGAATTTCTACCGAAACTTGAGTACCGGTTCGGGTCCCTCGACCATAAAATTCCCGCATCACGTTTTCCGCGATCTCTTCGGTCGGCAGTTGAGTGGAGACGGTGATCGGGGCGATCGGGTCCGTATCGGCAGCGGTCAATGCCAGCGTATAGGGCTGTCCAAATCCGTTGGTCAATCCGGCGGACATGTTGGGCGCATAAGCCGACAAGTCGGCAATGCTCGTTGGCCATTTCCGCTCCTGCATGCGGTAGTTGTACAACGCCTCGCTAATCAGCGTTATCCCGCGTTCGGTGCTGGCTAGACGCTTGTTTTCGGCGATGGTCGATGAAACCTGATAAAACGCGCCGATCAGGATCGAGGCGATGGCAATTCCGATGACCACTTCAAGAAGCATGTATCCGCCCTGGCGTCTCGCCGGCCCGGAAAGTGAATGAGGAATTGCTCTCGCTGGTGACTTGATTTTCATGGTATTTCTCCGTTTTGAATAAGCTGTATTGATGGATTAGCACCGGTCATTGAGGCTGGCGCTGTCTCGCATCAGGAACTGGAACTCGCGCTGGCTGCCCTTGGTCTGTTCCTCCTGTACTACCGGGATCTGGATTGAATCGACAGTCCCGCCCGAAATAGTAACGGGGGCGGCTACCGCTCCAGGTTCCCCCAATAGATGCGCCCCCTCCGAGGAATTTCGGGAAATCCGGTAGACCACCAGTGTGGGACTTCGATGCAGGAAATACTGATCCACTGCTTCGGGGGCAGGGCCGGGGCTGGCGGGTTGATTGAGATGAATCCACCAGCGATCGGCATCTTTCACGGTCGCAGATGAGCCGAGATCGCTCCTGGCTGCGTTTAACGTCATTTGTCGAGCGGTGGTGCGGGCGCAGTATTTTCGATCCAGCTGACCGGCCAGTGACTTGACCACTGCCAGGTCACTGGCCAGTTGGGCTCGATCTTTCCGTTCGGTCCAGCTGTATACTCCGTAGCCCAAAAAAACCGCGAGAACGGCTAGCACGACCATGACCTCCAGCAGGGCAAAGCCGTGACTGCGCCTGTGATCGAGCATTGCCTTACTCGATGGTAATGGTGAGTATGTTGGTGCTCGATGCACAAGCCGGCGTACCCTTGACCTGGGGATAGTTCTCGATCCGGGCCAGTACCTGCTGACAAGGTTCGGGATCGGTGAAGGTATAGGTAATCGTTCCATCCGTATTTGGACTGGCCGCCGCGACCTGCATGGCCAGGCCATAAACATTGTCGCCGGCGGTTCCCGCAGCTGCCACGTTGCCGCCGTTCGTGTTGATTTGCTGACTGAATCCATATCCTTTCGAGCCGAGTGCAAAAATGCTGATGGAGGCGTAGTTGCCATTGACGGACCGGTAGCGCTCAGCTGCAAGAATGAGGTCGTTCACTTCGGTAAATGCCTGTTCGGTGCGTCCGCTCGCAAACATTTCCGGGATCCGCGGTCCAAGAAAGAACAGCATGATCGCCACAAAAGCGATTGCGACCCCCACTTCGATACTGATCCATCCATGCACGCGTCGGGGCGCTCGATTCTGCGTGGCGGCATGATCGATACAGGAGTATCGATCTTCTTCAGCGACTGCTTCACAGCCCGGTACGTTGCTTGTTTTCTGATTAAAAATTTTCATGTTTCATTCTCGTGAAAAGTTGTTGTGATACATTCAGCCCGATCTCGGTCGGGCACATTGAGTTTCGTCATAGGCAAAAATCCCGGTTTTGCGTTACAGATTCTGCACGCTGTCAAAAATGGACACCATTCCTTCCGCCAGCCCGGCGAGCAGATACAGGACTGCACAGAGCAGCACCAGCTTGATCAGGGTCTGGGTACGCTGGAAACGCTGCCGGAGAATCTGCTTTTGCATCAACCCGATCGTCCGATACCCCATCGGATACATGTCCCGGGAACCTCCTGGCACCAGTCCCCTGAGCAGATCTGCGTGATCGGCGGGCACCAGTCCAGCAGCCAGGGCCGATTCCCATTCTTCACCCCGCCCCGAGATCTTCTGCAGGGCTTGTCGTGCGTGATGTTGCAGATAGCGGGTTTCGCCATAGACCCGAATGATGGCTTCGAGAATGCTCGCATTCGCGGCACCCCGCTTGGCCATCAGGGTTGCGAGATCCAGAAACCGTATGGAAAACTGCAGTCGGGCCTGTTCATCGAAGGGGCCGAGCAGTCGTCGCTTCGGCCCGGTCCAGCGTTGCATGCCGTAAACGACAATGGAGACGAGTCCGACAATGCCGGTGACGACAGGAATCAGGTAAATTTTCAGCGCTTTCGACAATTCGATCAGCGGATTCCCGCCTTGCACAATCTTGATCTCCTCAAAAAATGCTTCCGCCTGCCACACAAACATGAGCATCACGGCCACGATCACTGCATAATAGATGTTGGGACGAATGACGGCTGCGAAAAACCGGATACCCTGGTCTTCACCCGTCTCGACCATTTCGTCCAAGGCTTCGCGCAACTGGCCATTCTGTTCGGCGATACTCAACAAGCTCAGTTCAATTGGGGGGATTAAGTTCGCCTTGGCAAATCCTTCGGTTATCGGTCGTGACTGGCTATCCGCCTGAGCTGCGGATTTTGCGAGTTCCTGCACTCCTCTAGGTAACCCGGAGAGAGTGATGAGAGAGGAGCAGGCTCTGGCCGGCACGACTCCGGCCTGCATCTGGGCAGACAACAGGCGATAGAACATCATGCGATCTTCCCTGGACAGTTTCATCGCCCGTTTGAGCGAAGCAAAAGCATCACGCATGCCGCACCTTCCGGATGGCTGGAACCCATTCCCCGATAATGGCCTCGGTCCGGTCCGGATCGATCAGACCTTTCAGGACCTTGCTTCTGGCATGGTCCTGTTTGGTTTGAATTTGAAATTCCGATTTCATGTAATCGTCGAGTTTCCACAGTTCCTGATCGCTGATGATCTGGTGCGCTCGATTGCGATCCAGAGTAAGTGGAAATACTTCTGCGACCAGGGTCTGTCCGGACACTCCGCATACACAGTGTTCGCAACCTGCAGAATTGATAAAGCAGGCGGTTCCTTCAAACAGTCGTTGATAACGTTCGTTTTCATGCGGGTCTGGATGGTTGTCCAGTCCACAATGTTCACAGATGATCGGGATCAGATTCTGGTTGACAATTCCTGCGATGAATTCGCGCAACTTCAACAAGTGACGATCCACTCCCAGATTTTCGAGCCTGGGAATGGCAGCCGTACAGCTTTGCGTATGCAACGTACTCAAGACACGCTTGCCCTGAATCGCCATGTTCTGGGCTGCATCAGCGGTCTCCTGGTCTCGAATCTCGCCGAGCACCAGGGTGTCCGGGTTCTGGCGGACGGTGGCTGCCAGAACTCGTCGAAAGAGTTCAGCAGCGTTGTCGGAATAGCGATCAATTTCAACATGCGTGCAGTGATCCATTTCGACTTCAACCGGATCGGCTATTTCGATCATCCGCTCCCCACGGGGGGCGTTTTCCATCAACCCGGCAAGGGTTGTCGACTTCCCGGAGTTCGTTTCTCCGGTAATGAGTATCAGTCCGCCAGGTGCTTTGCAAATGCGGTTGATCAGCGAGACCTGGTGATCGGAATAGCCCGATTTGGAAAGGGGCAGAATGAATCGGGGATCACGAATGCGCATGGACAGCGATTGTCCTCGGGTATCGGGCAGCGAGTTGACTCTGACCCGGTATAGCCGGTCATGACATTCGTGAGAAAACGAAGTGTCGCATGGCGTTTTCTCTTCCCACTGGGCATTCACGGCCTTGTTGAACAGACCTCGGGCAACATTTCTCGCCTTTTCTGCATCCATGCCTTGGAATTTCTGCACCTGACCATGAATGCGGAATGACAATGTCGCCGCATCATCCCGGATATCGAGATAGATATCCGAGGTTTTTTTCTCGATGGCCGTGTCGAGCACATATTGCACGGTGTCATTGCCTGCGCGCTGGGCTTCGGCTTGTTGCGATCCACTTTTGCGTTTGATGAAGGTCTGTTGAATTTGATCAAATTCAAATGGAGTTACCTGAGTTACGATCGGGTAGCGTCCGTACCGTTCTTCAAGCATTTGACACAGACTTCTCATGTAACGGGCATCCACGCTGCCCGCGATGACGGTCACATTCCCATCGGTGTTGACCAGCATCTTTTCGGACAGTTTGGCGCCCTCAATGTATTCCAGTATCGTCCGATCGGCAATCCCCGGGTTACCGGGATTGGTCGCCGGGGCGGAGTTCGGTTGAACTGCAGCTGGATTGTTTTTCCTGAAAAAGCGCATGAGTTTCCGTTACCAGTCGAATTGAACCGGGTTTCCGTTCAAGCTGAATGACAGTCGTACTCGACCGTCTCGCTGGCGTTCGAGCCGGTCAAGCCGGATCGATCGTTCCCCCACCCGCACTGACGATCCAACTGTCAGTCGCGCACCGCCAGTCGGAGAATCCAGCCACACTGCGGGCTGCACACCCACTTGACCGGCTTGTGCGTAGCGCACGGCTCTCGCGTCGAGTTTCCAGTTCTCAAGCTGTTCGATCAAATCCGCTTCCGGATCCTCCTCCGAAACCGTCAGCTCGGGCATCGGCGTGAAGGCCATGTTCGGTGCGCCCGCCATGACCGCCATCTCCGCATTCATGATTTCGACTCGATCCTGGAGCACGAGCAGTTCGTGCTCCAGTTCCTGAATCTGCGAACTGTCCGGGACCGATGGTCCTTGTGTTGCAATATCGCCCGGACTTGCCAAGACTCGTCGCCACCGCTCGGGCATCGGCTTGGATTCATCCAGCAACACCAGTATGGTGTCTCCAAACGGGCGAATGAGTTCGAGTTCCCTGGTGATCGCCCCGATGGTACTCATCAACTCCAGTTGCCGCTTGGCGTCAATCAGCAGCTTGTCCATTTCCATCAAGGCTGGCCGAACCTCGGAAGCTTGATCGACGCTCGACCGGGTGGACGTGTTACCTGAGGTGTCCAGATTTTGCGCGGCGAGCGAAATCGACAAGCCCATCGCAAACAATCCTGCGAGCATTGGTTTGGTGAGTTTCTTCATAGGGTTCTTACCTCAAACGTTAGTTGACATTTCTGAATTTGCCAGTCGCTGAACTGACAGTTCGCTGAACTCAGTGATACGGGCAAATTTTCAATTTGACTGGCGCTATTCAGTAGCGCACCGACAGACCAGCTACCAAATTCTGCCTGATAGGTGGTGCGATAGAGGGTTTGCACAACCGTGTTTTGCACCCGATCAGCTGGGCCGGTAATCGTCTCGGGTCCGGCAGTGAGGGTTAACCCCACCTGCTCCAGGAGATGAGAGATCGTGTCTTCGACTTCGATATTCGGTTGTCGGCGATTCGAATCCATGGCCATCGAATAACCAATTGACCACCCGTTCGAGTTGTACGACCAGCTGCCGTCCTTGGCGATGGAATAGGCGCGGGCCGTTTCCGGCCAGGGATATTCGGAATGACCGGACAGGGTAATGGAGCCACTGGCATACGTCAGTTTTCCGAGTCCGTCTCGGTACAGTACCTCTGCCTCACCCACCGCATTGGCGAGTTTGCGCAATTGTTGTGCGCCCGAATGGTCGACATTCGGTACCAGAATGGTCGGTGGCCCGCGGGATATCAATGGATCATCTTGCGCGAACGGCAAATATGCGAGAGCCAGGTTCCAGGCCTGCCTGGCGAGACGCTCCACGTGGGGACCGGAAGCAGAGATGAACAGAAACAATCCGACTGCTGCACCGACTCCGACCAGGTGCAGTGGATGCACCATTGTGTTCCTGGCGAATACGAGCCAGGCTGGAGCAAAGGAATGCTCGAAGAGCGAAAATGGCAGCGGTTCCAGTGGGACGAAGCGCTGTACCACGGATTGCAGCGTTCCGCCTTCATAGGCGTAGATTACGGTGCCTGCATCCAGCCAGTTCTTCAATTCCATTTCGGCCTTGCTGGTTGACAGCAGGCGTTCATCCGACACCAGCAGTTCATCCACGCTGGCCATGTAAATGCTGGTGTCGAGCGGGATGACCACCCGAAAACTGGTGACGGTTTCGCCCTGCTCGACGAGCCAGTTTTCGATCGCGGAAGCAAAGGACAGTCCAGCCGAGCTGCCCGCCCACCAGACTTCCGTATCCGATTCGTTGCGCACGACCAGTGCATATTTCGCCTGGTGGCTGGCCAGATGTTGCCGCACGACCTTGGAGCGAGCACGGCCGGAAACGCTCGTGGGTAGTGCGAGTTGAGCAGCTGCGTAGGTTATGCCAATCGCTTTGCCGTTGATCGAATCGGTAACGGAATAAGACATGCTGCTATGACTTCAGGATGGTTGCAGTAATCAGCATCACGGTCTCACGCCTGGATGCCTCCTGTTGCTTGCCGGTACCAATTCCCAGTGCGGACAGGATCGGAATTCCACTGTTTCGATCGCGTGAATTGGCTGAAGACAGGGAGGCGAGCAGTTTTGGCTCGCCGTCGGTTAACGAAACAGACAGGAGTCGATTGAAATCCGAGGTTGTAAAACTGGTTCCCTGAATGCCCCCAAAATTAAAGTTTTTCTGCTCAATCGGGACCGATCGTGACAAACCCATACGCAAGGTAATGCGATCACCGACAATGGTTGGCTGGACGTTCACTACAGTTCCGGTCCGCAGTTCGGAAAATTCAACTTCCGGAACTACAGCATCCCCCTCACCCACCGCCTCCAGCGTGATTGAGGAGACATACTGCTCGGTACGGGTGACATCCATTGAAGCCACATGATTATTAATGACTTCAATCGTATCGTCGTAATTGACCGAAGTGTCGCCAAACGTTTCCAGCCACTCGAACACAGCCGATGATCCGTCGTATCGATATTGTCCTTCCGCCCGGGACAGATCGTCAAGAGGAAATCCGCCATCCCCGATGCCGATCGTTCCACCCCCACCCCCACTGCCGCCGATCACTAACCCGAGTGGCAGATCATTGCTTCGTCGTATCAGATTGAGCAACAGGTCGCGATTCTCCGAATTCGTGAAGGTCACTTCGATTAATGACATCTCGAGTCGGACAATCTGGCTGACTGACCGGTTATACGAGTCGATCAGTTTTTCGACCTGACGCATGGTGTTGGGCTTTGCCGTCACGATCAACATGTTGGCCGATGGGGAGATTGCGACTCGTCCATCCTGCTGTTCGGATTCTCCGTCCCCCAGGATATTTGAAACCGCCGCCAGTATCTCGTCAGTGTATGGATCCAGCGTCAATTTCATTGAATTGTCTTTCTCGGCGCCGCCGGTGTCCTTGAGGCCTCGGAGATTGATCTCCGAGTCGGTTGATCCGGGTTGCGCATGCAGAATGAATTGTCTGGTTTCGATGTCCCGTACTTGCACCACGCCATGCTCAAGCGAATAGCTCCAGTCGGCTTGTGCTGCAATTGAATCGAGATGTTCACGGATCGTGGTTGCGCTCGGTGGAAACACGACCGATGGTGCACCGAGTTCTTCAAAATTGAAGCGGATCGGATGGCCTTGTACCACAAGCCGCAATGCCCGGTTCGCTGGCAGTGCGCGATAGCGTGCCGAAAGTGGCTGCTCCAGCCACGATTCCGCGAGCGGAATTTGTACTTCTTCCAAGTGATCTGTTTTGTCTTGATGGGCCAATGCTTCTCTCAGTTCTGCAATTCGTTCGAGTGCCTCGTTCGGTTGATGGACCTCGACCGGTTTGGATCGGTACAGACACCCCGATGCCAGAATTGCAGAACAAGTCAGGATTAGCGTTATTCGGAAATTCATTGGCTATTCCTCCTCGTTGGAAATTTTGTAGATGTTGACCGTGTGCGGGAGTCTGGGATGCCGAACTCCCTGCAATCCGTAGTGCTGTTTCAGTTCCGTTAACAAGCCTTCCAGCCCGCGATCATTGTGACTGGACAAAACGACGGGGTCATCCACGATCCAGTCGGTATAGAAACCGAGATGCTCACCCCGGGTCACCCATTCGCCGAGATTCGCGCCGCATTCGCCGAGCAAGCGCTGAATGTTCCGTTTGAGCGATCCGGGCCTGATCACGATGGTCGGACACGAATCGTCGGATGGCTGACGAGTTCTCTCCGGCTCGTCAGCCATCCCCAGCGATGCTGGGGAAACAGGATCGTTCCCGAGGTTCGAAACGGCCGGCGAGAGTTTCCCCTCGCTCGATTTGTCCCTGGTTTTCACTGCTTCATCGGCAAGCACAAGTGCGAAGGTAGCACGAGCAACCGAGTCGCCTTGGTGGGCGGTCACGGTCAGTGTCTCCGGGTTCATCCGCTCACCATTTGGCAACCTCGGACGTTCCGGATTGAGTTTGCTCAAGGTGACGACCGCCTGATCACCGAACCGTGCGATGCCCATTTCGAGATTTCGTCCGGGAGTTCGGATTTCCAGCTTGCCCGATTTCAGGTTGGCGAGCCGGAGTTCACCGGCAGCACTGCCCGCCGTCCGCTGTTCGAACCAGACAATATCGATGGCGTCCACTGGCTGAACCAGAGTGGACCAGACGAATGTCAAGAGTCCGGCGATCAAGGTGTACCTTTTATTCATGGATCGGTTCAACTCCTGAGTAGTTGGTCTTCGCCATTGCCGCCTGACCGTGGTTTCGTAAAATCGACATGTTCGCTGATCAAGTCGTACAGGGTCTCCATGGCCTCGAGGAGGTCACGTGGATCCGCATGCTTGGCATACGTGATGATCATTTCGCGGAGTTTGTCGTCGTGGTTGTTGAGCCAGCGCGGATCGGCCGGATTCCGATAGTCATAGCGGATGGTGGTGTACTCGGCGAGCAGCGCAAACAGCGTTTCCTGCTCCGGTGCGACCACCTCGCATTCAAAGCGTCTGGCCACATCAGGAGCTAGACGTTTTTGCAGGGCATCCTCATCCAGCCGAATCCGTTCCCCATTTCGATCTCGCATCCCCCAGTAGCGAGCCGGATGGCCGACATGTTTTTCAATTTGAATTTTTTGCTGTTCAAACCAGCCCCGCCAGGCTCCGCTGATGGAATCGTCATCCGATACCAGAATCAGGGAATCGGTAGTCTGCGTTAGCTTGAGTAACAGTCGTTCGATCAATTTGACGGGTTGCTGCTCCCACCCGACCTCGGTCCAGCGTTCGAACGCCCGCCCCTGGCAGTCACGAAATCGCAGGTTATCCAGGACGACCAGATTACCCGGACTGGTCAGTAGGGAATCCCAGTCATCCGCATTCAGTGCAGTAAGTTCCGGAGAATCCGGGAGAGTGTCAGGATGGTCTCGGGTTGCCATGACTACCGAACCGCCACTCGCGAGTTTTTCTCTCACATGTTGCAAAACGGCGGGCGGTCGAAAGCAATTATTAGCGGTAAGAATTAGCGTCGTATTCATTGGAAATTTTCTGCCGATCAGTGTAGGTTTTGTGAAGTCAGAAGATATTTGGATCCCGCTTTTTCGGCGAACTGGTCCAGCACCGCCGGATTGATGTATCCTTCGACCGCCCAGGACAGCAAAATCAGGTGATCCCGTATTTCCGTACAGAGCTGTTGTACGCGCTCTTCGGGCTCTTCTTCAAACATGTCGGCCATCAGCCACATCAGTTGCTGAAAATCCCGATCATCGGCGGCGGCAGATTGCGGGTTGGATGCTCCATAGCGAATATCATTGAACTCCGCGACCAGCAGCATGAGCAGCATGGATGCGCTGCCATGCATGTAGGCCGATATCAATTCGGGTTGATCCGGGTCTGCCGGCATCAATCGTCGTGATCGAGTCTGCCAGCTTCGCCACCGTTCAAAGTCTGCGCATTCCCAGTGAATGTCCACTTCCAGATCCGTTAATTCATCATGCCATGCGGGTGAAATCCCATATGCTTCGGAGACGAGAATCACTTCTTCCGTACCTCGCTCAGTCAACTTCTCCAGCAGGTATCGAAACCGGGTCGAACTCACTCGGGCAGGTTGTTGAAAAGCATCCTCTTGGGGGTCAACCCACTCGGAAATGGCGCTGGGTCTGCAATCAAATATCCAGAGTCCATCGGGATCCAGAAAATAGAGATTATCGAGAATCACGAGTTGGGGTTTGACTTTGGGCAAATCGTTCCAGTCATTGATCTGCAGGGCCTGATCCAACGGCCCATCTACGTTGATGCAGTCCACCCGCTCGGCGGAAGAGATGGCAACCCGTTTGCCGGCGTTGATGTATTCCCTCGCAGTCTGCATGGCCTGAGGCGGTCGATAACAGCCTTTTGCGGTGGGATACAGGGAGATTTTCATGATGAACTCCGGTTCAAGAAAGGTGTAATGAAGACTGTGCCCGGTTTGTCCAGTCCTGAACCGAACCTGAAAAACAAGGGGTTTACAAATTGAAAGAATGTGATAGAATGAATCACGTTTGTCAACAATAAAGATTGAAAGAGGTAATAAAAATGATTGTAGAAGGCGTGGAAATGTTCGCTTATGCGATTTCGTATGTGATTATGCTGATCGGGACCGGTTTCGGTGCAATCGGCTCGGGGATCGCCATCGTGATTCTGTTCTTTTTGGCACTGCCCATTCTCTTTTGCGTCGGTAGCCTTGCCTCCGCAAGTCCGCTGGATGACAGGAAACATCCGCCTGCTGGAACCTTGGTGGATTCCTGGAGCGATGGTTACGAATATGCCGATGGGAATGGCGGAAAATATTTCGTTTCTGCCGAATAGACTCTTCATGTCTTCAATACCTGAACTTCTTCAAGGCGGCCGTGCCCGCTTGCATTGCTCCCTTGGCAACCCCGACACCGGTCGGTTTTCCCATTGGCATTGATGAACCCGCCGCCCCGGCAACTTGGTCACCGATAGCTTTGGCACCGCCAGCCTCCATCAGCCCGCTTCCTGATCTACCGGCTTGCAGTCCGACCGCATCCATCATCTTGAACCACAATGTCGGTACTGCGATATAGTTGATCAGCAGCACGATGTTGATCAGCATGCGTTTTTGTGCATGACCAAAGGTTTGATCATCGGCGGCCAGCCAGGCGTGGACCTGACCTTCAAAAAGCGACACGGTCAGGTAATAGTCGAGCCAGTCGGCAATGGACAGCAAGGCATGCAGAAAGATTGCCGAGAACATCAGAAAGGAGATCCGGATCACCGGCTCGATGCGAAATCCGGTAAACAGCAGCGCCAGTGGAATCATCATGATCAGAAACATCAGGAAAATCCCGATCAGGATCGGGATTGCCTGTTTTACGATGTTCAGCACAATCTCGAGCGTGAACCACACGGCGGCACCGCCGGCCAGCGTGGCCACATTCTTGACCCCCTGAAACAGGTTTCCAAAAAACGACGGATCGCGCTGTACCGAAGACGGACTCCCCGACAACCGGACCTCGTGGTTTTCGAGCGTCTTGCGAATCATGGTGTCTTCGCGCTCGCGCTGATCCATCCAGTAGCCGTAGCTGCCATGCACCGGGCCGATGCTTAACCCGGCCTCGATATCCTCGGCTAGCGCAGTCTCCCCCTTGTCGTGG
The DNA here is from genome assembly GCA_965220975.1 of Candidatus Poriferihabitans sp. Taxonomy (GTDB): domain Bacteria; phylum Pseudomonadota; class Gammaproteobacteria; order Arenicellales; family Poriferihabitantaceae; genus Poriferihabitans. The sequence goes on from OZ244855.1 coordinate 2,254,047, forward strand.
ATATCATCGGCCCGCGCCTGAACCAGAATTCGCGAACGCATTCCCTCCCACCATTCGGCGCAGTTTTCGGCTCCGACTGAAGCGGCGAGCTTGGGGTGCAGCAAGCCGGGCGCTCCCTGACATTGCTCCAGGCTGGTACAGGGGAGATAGCCCCCCGGCATCTCGAGCAGGTAGTGACTGCCCGGCCAGTTCAGACTGGCCAGTGGTTCGTCATCGCTTGCGCGAGGAATCGAATTGCTGCGACGCAGTCGGGTGTAATTCTTTTTCGCGGGGTAATAGCAGATATTCAAGAAATCGCGATACTCGGAGGCCAGCGCAGAATCGTGAATGTTCAGCGCCGTCATCTGTACCTTGGCCTCCCTCAAATCGGTATAACTCGGCAACGACTGAATGACCGCATTCGCAACGCCGGTTGAGATACTGTGGAGTAATGCCCACCATGCTGGTGCTTGTGCAGCTCCACCGCTCGGGATGATTTCTCCGTAGGTTGTGGGATCGGTTTCGGTCGTGATCGTATCGGGCGATCCAGTCGGCCCCGATGACGGCTCAAAGTTGATTGCGGAGGGACTCACGGTATAAATGGGCATCAAACAAAACAGAATCACCAACGCCATTTGCAAGACTGATTTCAGATTGCTGACCGGTGCTTCATGCCCATCACCGCGATCTTCGCCGATGGCCTGGGCGGTGATCCGAAATAGCGACCAGGCCAGCGGTACCAGAATCAGCCCGGTTTCTGCGATCACGTCATAGAGCACGCCGTACAGATGCCAGGCGATCAGCGTCGTGTGGAGTTCAAGGTATGAAAAGACGCGCATGATTAAAATACAAACAGTCGTTGAACAATCACCAGTTCAATAAATACGGCCAAGCCGGCTAGAGTCATCCGCAGTTTTCCAAGCTGTGTACCGGCAAAACCCGCTTGTCGTGGCCAGAACCAGACGGTCCAGATGTACACGCCAAAGCGGACCGGCAAAAGCCAGCGGTTACCCTGATACCGGATCTGTTGTCCGAACTCGAACAGACCGATTCCGGCAAGTTGTATCGCCAGGAGAAATACCAGTACAGCCGCGATCATGACAGCAAACCCAATGGCGATGTCTTTTAACCAGCTCATTGCTGGGCACCTCCGGCAGTCGGTAATGTCGGTACCGCATCCTGACCGGCCTCGGCGGCTTCCCGTTTGCGGATATCCGCCCGAATCACGGCGGCGGCGGTCGAGCTGGCAGCCCGCGTACGCAGATCGTATTCATCCTTCAGCAATCGAGCCTCGCTCTCGAGCAGGGGCAGAGCTTCCGTCAGGATCATTTCCCGGGCCGGCGATGCCTGTACTTCCGGTAGACTGGCCCCAGCCAAAATCACTCTTCTGGCCAGATTCACTTTCTCCATGGAACGGAGCAGTGCGATTTCACTCGAAATCCGTTCGACAGCGCTTTCCCGCAATCCCGGCTCGAGATTGCGCAGTGCCAGAAGCAGCGAGGGCGTAACCGCAAGACCCGGTGCGCCGAGCGCTTCCATCTCTTCCGTCGAGAGCGGTCGGAACAACGATTCCTCGACCGCTTCGGCCAGCGCCTGCTTGCGTTCGGATGCATCTTCATGCATGCCGGCTGACAAGCCGCGAGGCGGTTGGCCAGCCGGTGGCGTGGCTCGAACGTTGGTGATGGTCGTCTCCCCCGTGATTTCGAGAATTTCCTGAACTGCCTGCTCGGCAGTTGGCCAATACTCGGTCAAGCGCGCAGGCAGTGCACCGGCCGGTGCATTTTCCGTTCCTTCGGTCAGCATTCGATAGCCTGCGCCAGCCACTCCCTCGTACACCCGAATCTCGCGGTTGTCCGACTCGCTGCAGAAATACTGCTCGCCCCCGATCCAGGTGATGCACCCATGCTGCGTGGCCGTGCGTTCACGAATTTCGGTTGCGGTTGCTCCACCACTGGCGGACTTGCGCCAGGTATCATGCTTGCCGAACTTCACCCAGTCGTAATAAGGATTTTGACCGGCCAGCACTTCCGCCTCGGCATCCTGACAGGACTTGACCGACAAGCGGTATTCATCCTCGTAGCGGAGCATGGTATTCTCCAGCATGTTGGCCAGGTTGGGGTTGGCCTGCCGAAGCAGATAAAAGGGCAATGATGCGACGGCGCCACTGGCGGCGAACATCAAGGAATCGACCGCTCGGTCGAGGCCGGAGCTAAACTGGTTGAACATCTGCTTCAGATTTTGCTCGAGGTCAAATTCACCGCAGGTGTATCCCAGGGCCAGTTCTCCAGCGCCGCGAATGCGGGCATGACGGCGATAGCTGGCCGGTCCGCCGAGCGCATGCGCGCCTCCGATCTCGTAGTAGACGAGATCGTCCAGCAGATACTCCTGAGATCGGGCAGGCGTGTTGATGACGAAAAGAGCAAGCAACCAGGTGAATAATGTTTTCAACATGCCGGCGTCCTAAAATTCAATGCGTGAGATCAGCCGTCCGGGCCCCGGACAGCAGTCGTGCAATGGCCAGTAGATCCAGCCGTATCCGCCTTCCGAATCGCCGGAATTGTTCTCTCGACCATTCCAGTAGTTCGAGTCTTGACCAAAAGTCTCGCACTGCTGTTCCGCACGGGGGTGGACCATCTGCCACTGATCGGTCTGCTCGTTGCTGGACTGAATCCCCGGTACTTGCTGATAGATGTGCGGCTGATCGGAGCGGGTTGCGATATCGACCGCTCGTTGTGCTGCGACCGCACCGGCGAGTACATCGTGATGCTGGTGAACATGGCCCTGGCGTGGAAATACATTGGCCCAGGATCGACTGGCTGGACCAATGGGTCGAGATTGCGGATTCCAGCTCTCGGAATAAAACTGTTCGGTTAACCCGGTTCGCCACGAGATCAGATCGGCCTCGGACTGGAAATACGGCTGCATCGGTTCGACGGTAGAAGGACAGAAAACCGGGTAGGCCTCGGTTGCCCATTCGCGAAAGATCTCGCTAACGGGATTGCCGATCACCGAAACCTCCTTGAAGCGCAGATTCCCGATCGAATCTCGGCCGACAGCGGATGGACTTTGCCGAGTGGATGCACCATGTCCACCGCCGAGACCGGCACCCAGCAGTGATTGACTGAGAGAGTTTGCGACGCCTGTCAGCGGTTTGCCGATCAAGCCGGCTTCGACCCATGGCGTTTCGCCCGGCTGGTTGTAACTGGAGACAACCAGATCGGGCAATCGGTGTTCGACCCACGGCACCGAAATCACCTTGCAGCCAAAAAACCCGCACTTCAGGCGCAGGCAGATGCCCTTGATCCGCCAGTCCACGCAGTCGACAGACAAGGTTGCCTGAGCCACCTGTGCACTGGTGAATCCGCCAGCAGATGAAGTGGTGACCGAAAGGACCAGGAGAGCCGACGCGAGGAGCTGGAGAAATCGGGTCGATACGAACAAAACCGACCACTTGATTACTCCCCACGCCGAGCCTTGAAGTTTATCAGCAGGATTCATGTTCGTCCACCATTGTTTTGCCAGTTGTGCCAAGCACGGAATGCACGTTGAAATTGTCTTCCATGCCAGACTGCCTGATCGTCAAATACGATGGCCGGCAGGTGGGTAATCTCTCCACTTTGCACGCGAGCGAGCCCCTGCCAAGCCAGGGTCAGTTCGCGTTGAAGCCGATCGGTCAGACGGCTTCTGGCCGTCTGCACGGCAGCTTCCGGATTTGCGTCTTCCAAATCGGTTTCCAGCGCTTTTTCGATTTGGAGGATTCGATCGAGTTCGATGACTCGAGTGATGGATTGCTGTGCTTTTGGAATGGGTACCGCCAGACTCGATACGGTATAAACAGTGATCGACTGTTGGGCGCCGGCTAGCTGAGCCAGGAGGCCTAGAGACAGATACAGCCCCACAGTAATCAAAACCGTCAAGATTTTCTGCAGTAACCCGATTGATTCGGATCTCTTGATTGGTCTTTGGTTGTGATTCCACATTTTCATTCTCCGTCCGACTGGGTGTCTGGAAGGCCGCCACCGCCGCAAGTGGATATTTGTTGCATGATGATTCATTGTTTTCGAGCCTCGCGAATCTGTTCGGCGATGAATTCCACTGCTTCGAGCTCGCTGCCCAGATTTTCCTGTTCCATGACCCGCATGCGCTCGGCAACCTCGGACTCTTCGGTTTGTGCGAGGGCCATGGCAATCGCCGGCGGCACGTTTCGAAACAGCATGGGAGGACGTTCAGACAGCAGCACTCCCTCCGAGTACCGCCCGGGTGACTTCCTGGCCTCTCCAAGCAACAGGGCATCTTCTTCCGACAACAGGCGAAAACGCTTGACTTCCTCGATTTCCTTGGTGGGCAACGACAGGCAGAACCAAAACTCTGCCATGTTCAGCAACTGTCTGGCGTTGTCCGGAAAGTCCGACAAACTCTGCGTAGCCAGCCACAGCCACAGTCCCCATTTCCGCCACATCTTGGAACCTCGGACCAGGTATCCGGAGAGAAGCGGGTTGGTCGTTGTCAGGTGCGCTTCGTCAATCATTACTACCGACTGCCGTCCAGAGCCGCGCCGGCGTTCCGCATCCCGCTGAATGGTATTCATCAGTCCGATGAACACGATCGACAGAATGTCCTGGTCGTCTTGACGAACCGCAAACTGTCCGAGGTCGACGATGGTGACATCCGACTCGGGCCAGGTTTGTCCAGGCCGATTGAACAACTTGCCGCGGACCCCGCTGGTAAACAGCATTGCGTTGTTGCGGATCGTGCCCATTCTCTCACGAGCCGATTTTTCAAGCGGTGTGTCATAGCTGTGAGGAATGCGTGGATTCGCATCTTTGGCATATTCACCGAGTACCTGGATGAAGTCCTCCAGGGTCGAGCAAGATCGGCCATTCGAGCGCGCCAGATAGGCGGCATCGATGATCGCCGATCGAATAAAGCGCATGTCCTGTCTCGAGTACAGCCGTTCCTCCCGCTCGTCGCATCCAGTGACGATCATGCGGGCCACGGTTTCCATTTCTCCAAGGAAATCCACCGCATCTTCGCTTTCTTCCCCGTTGCACTCGATCTGCTCGTCTAGCATGCGCTCGGAATTCGAAAAGGGGGGCAGGGCAACATCGGCCCGATCGAGACGAACATGGTTCACCTTGAGTCCGCGCGCCCGAAAATAATCTCCGAGCAGGCGAAACGAATCGCCGGCATCGATGATGTACAGATGCGGACGGCGAAGTGCCATTACCTGCAGGGCCAGATAGTTGAGTAGGGCCGATTTGCCAGTTCCTGTGGGGCCGATGATCACCGCATGCGGTGCCTTGTCGCGATCTTCCGGATGCAGGATATCCAGCATCAGTGGCTGCCCGGCCCGGTCAAAGAAGGTAAATCCCGGTTTTCCGGATCCGCCGGCTTTCCCCCACATCGGTGAAATCGCCAGAGCGTTCATCAACCACTCGTAGCGCTGTCGCTTCAGGAACTGGTCATGTTCGGGATGGTAGCCGGCTGGAAGATAACGTACGTAGGCGTCGTTTGGAAACACATCGTGTTTCGGATCGACGGTTTGCAGTCCCCGTTCATTGCACAGGGAATTGATGCGGTTCATCCGATCATGCAGATCATCCAGATTCTCGCCTCGGGTATAAAAGCCCATGGCCATCTGGAGCATGTGATTGCCCCGTGCGATCGCGTCCTGGCATTCTTCGACATCCTGTCGCATCAGTTTCGACTCGGGGGTGTCCGAGCCGGATCGCTTGTAGATGAATTCCAGGTGTTTTTGCACGGTGTCTTCCGGAATGAAAATCAGGGTTTGAGCGAATACGGTATCGGGAGGCAACCGGTCAAAAAAGGCAGCAGTCCGGCCACGACCGGCGGCTTTCTCGAGAGTCAGGAATCCGGCTCGAGGTTCCCGATTGAATCCGATGACGGGCAGATACCGGTGTGGCAGATCACCGAATATCCATACGCCTTCCTCCTGATCCATGTAGACAAATGCATCGAGCACGTATTCGATCAGGTCATTGAAGAACCGGGGTGGCTGGTCTTTGGGTCTTGGATGCTTGGCGATGCGGTCCCAGCCGCTCTCGTAGCCCAGCGGCTTCGGGTTCAGCCATGGATACATCCAGGCAGCAAGGTCGCCCGGGCAGATGCGTCGCACGCCGAGTCCAGCTGCTTCAAGGCCATGGGCAAGATTGCGCGCGAGTTCATTGACCTCTGAATGCGGACCCTTGCCGGCCTTGTCCGGATATTTTGACAAGTCGAATCGTCGAGTTAACACCAGACGGGCTCGTCGCATCCGTCCGCCCCAGCGCACGCCGGTATGCGTATCTTCAAAAATCCCTCCGGGCTTTCCGATATCTACGAGGTGATCATGCATCACCGCAAAGAAGTCCTCGGACAACTGGTCCGGCTCGACTCCGATTTCCGTGGCATAGGTTCGCATGCGACTGGCCGCATCAAGCAGCGGTTCATCCGACAGATACAGTTGCACGATCCAGGGATCCTGGTCACGACCGGGGATCACTGAAAAGGCGCTGGTCATGGCTACCAGCATCTCTTCGAGTTGCGAGTCGGAGCGAGCTTCGGCATCGACCGGTGTCAGTTCCAGGATCGCCGCCGCCGAGGCCCAGTCTTCCAGAATGAACAGACGGGTATGCGGTTCCCATTTCCGGATCGGAAGGAATTGACCGAATGAGGGTGGCGGCTGGTACGATCGCTTCAATTCGGCAATCGAAAGATGCGGCTCATCGTTGCGTTTCAGCCCGAAGCCAACCCCCAATCCATGGAGAATTTGCAACCATCTTGGACGGATCACCGGCGGTCCGAGGAGGTTGCGGTACCGCTTGGGAGTGTCGATTACTATTGCCATTTTCCCTCTCGAAACGCCTCACCCGGCAGTGCCCAGTTGCGGGTTGACTCATACAGGTAAAAATGCGTGAGATATCCGGGGACTGGATGTCCGCCGGGGCTCAAATGCGGAAAGACATAGAGATTGATCCGCGGATTGTCGAGTTCGGGAAACAATGCATCCAGTTCGGATTCGGCATCGCGAGTCCAACGAGCCGCTCCGAACTGTCCCCCTGCATTGAATCCGACGATCTCGGATGCCAGGCCGGTGTTCGCATGACTGCCGTACCAGATTGATTCGACCGTCGGTCCGCGTGCATCGAACACTTGCTCTCGAGCCGGACTGGCGCATCCGGCCATGATCACCATGACCAGCACCGCCAGCAAAGCCCCTGATTTGCCCTGTTTGCGCATTTCAGTCCAACCCCCCTGTCCGATACCGATTCGCATCAATCGCCGCAACATGGCGGACTTTGCGCCCTTCGGGTTGCCAATCCACGGGGATGGATTGCTGAACATGAACCGTCAGGGTCTGACCGGGCCGAACCACGACCGCATCAAAAGCCTGGGCGGCCCGCTCGGCGATGATGCGAGACCATTGGCTAATGCCATCGGCTACACCTCGTCCAAGGGCATATTCACCGACATTGCCGGTCACGTTACGAGTGACCTGGGAGCCGTCTTGGGTCACCGTTACTTGCTGCTCTGCGAAAGCCTCGGCGAGACCGGAGGCAAAGCTGGAGGCTGTAACTTTGCCGATGGTCTCGCCGAGGTTCGAAACATATTGACCCTGAATGCATGGATAGCCCCGCTCGTCCGAGATATAACCCAGCTGTTCGCTTCCAGAGTTTCCTTCCGCAGGATAGGTACTCACGGTACCGTCCGCGAATAGAAACGTGACCTGTTCAATGCGACCCGTAACGCAATGCAGCGTTGCATCGCCGAATGCAACTCCCGAAAATATCGCCCGTTCGACTTCGGGGAGTTGCTGACCATTCGCCAGCAAATTGTCTCTGCCGATCAGAACTTTGAACGGCATCGGGTCGGCAACTTGACCATCGATCGGAACTCGTCCGATGAGTGCGGTCAAACCGCGCGCCCGAACCAGAGTCGACTCAGCCGGAATGGTATACACGGCAACCGCTGGATGCTGTTCGTCTTGCGGCGGAACGAGCCCCAGACCTTGTGCTCCGGGTATATTCTCGATCTGGAATTGTTCAGACAGCCCTTGCCAACCTGCCTCGGTGCTCGGACCCGGTCCGAGTGCTGAATGCCAGATCAGCCCGTCCTGACCGAGGTCGCCTCGAGTCGGTGGTGTTGTAGCGGGCTGTAACACTGGATAAATGTCGGTCGATTGTGCTTCCAACTCATTCACTCGTTCGAGTAAATTTTGAATGAGGGTTTCATTGGCCAATCGCATTTGCTCGGTTTCTTCAGCAGTACTTTGTTGCTGTTCAGCCTGTGAGCCGAGTATTCGTTCTTCCATGGCTGCAATCTCGGTGCGCACCGAGTCCAGTCCGCCACTGGCACGATCCGATAATTCGCCAATGCGGGTCTTGATGGATTCAAGAGATCCGGCCAGGGCTTGCACGGTTTCTTCGGGCCGGTCGGCCGCGGCTTCCGTGCCCGTCGGGTCAGCAATCACCTCGGTTGAGGTTGTTTGCGCGGGATCGGTGGACAACCAGATTCTTGCGACAAACACCACTGCGACCAGGAGAACAAACGCGCCGCCGCCGATGATCAGCGATTTGCTGGTTCGGTTGCGGGTAGCCATTAGCGTTGTCCTCCTGATTCCAGTCCGCTCGGCATCCTGGATACGGCAATCTCGGCATGAATGCCGAGGGCTTCGGAAAACGAACGATCGGAAACCAGATACAAGGCGCTTGATCCGTCTGGACTGAGCGAGCGGTGATGAAATGCAGCCGCTTTCCAGATTCCAACCACTTGTCGAGGATCCAGCCCGACGCGTCGTGACTCTTGATTGTCCAGCCGCACGGCGGTGACGGTCAGTTTTCCAATTTGCCAACTGGCCAAGGGGGTTGACAGAATGCGGGCTCCGCGGATCAATCGAACCGGTTCCTGTCGAATGGGAGTTGCGGCAATACCCGGCCAGTCGGTAAACAATCGGGAGGGTGCATACATCCGCTGGGCCGCGAAGCGGACCAGATCCACATAGCCGGGTTGTGCTAACGGCAATGCGAGAGACGGCGGGGTTGGGGTTTGGGGTTTTTGGCGTGATGCACCAACCTCGGTACGCGCCACAATTTCCAGCGGCGCCGTCACGGCAGCACTCACCACCCCTTCGATATCGAGGGGGATGATTCGTCCATCTGCCAACTGGATTTTGGCCCGTGTCGTCACCGGTCGATTGACTCGGACCAGAAGCTGGCGATCGTAGATTTCGAATTCGAAAGCGGATGCCGCTTCCGGTTCCAGTCCCAGCCGAAACGGCTGCTCAAAGACAATTCGTCTTTCCACGCCCACGCCAAGATTGACCGGCACCGGTGCACCGGTGTAGTTCATTCGAATGGCTTGCGGCTCAATCTCGCCTGCGGGCAGCAGACCGAAGTCGCGCAGCATCCGTTGTTCGGATGCAGAAGTATCCGCGCCGGCGTGCTCGAGGATGAACAGGCAGATGAGCAGGAACACCGCGAGCAGACCCATGTCGGCTGCAGTACGAAAATGCCGACCCCGGCTGCTGTTCATGGATCATCCCTCCTGAGCCTCTCGAGAAGGACATCATCAAGATTGATGCCGGCTGCACTTGCGGTAAGAAATGTCATCCAAACCAGTTCGCCAAGCGTGCAGGCGAACTTCTTCCGGAGACGAGCAACCTGGGGATCATTGCCTGCAAATCCGACGCGGTCATGTTGTACTTCGAGCTCAAACAGGACATCTTCGGCCTGTGCGCAAAACCGCTTGATCAAATCCACCCAAAGATCGATGGACTCAAGCTTCACCGGATCGTCCGAGTATCGCTCTTGCGATTGCATTCGGACCTGTTCTTGAAAGTCCCCGATCGTCAACTCTCCCGTATTTTTTCTCACCATTGCCCGGCCTCTCTCAACCCTCACTTTCAATCCGCACCGGATCTCGGAGCCAGCCATCCAGCTGCAGCCCCCACCGATTTCCATTGGGGTTGACGTCCGCACGAACCACGCGGACGGCATAGCGAATCACCGTATCCTTGATCGGCGAGGCTTCAATTGACTCCACCAGTCGGTATTCGATTTCCACGCCCCACACTCCGGGGCCAATCCGCTGAACCTGCTCCGGGGAATACAACCGTTCTGGAGCCGGATGCAGAGCTCGCGCTCGTCCACGAAGTTCATTCAGCCCGGAACGATTGCGAAGCCGAGCGAAGTCGGCCTGCAGCTCCCGGCGAAAGGTCGTGGTCAGATACGGCGTCTGCATATCAATGGCATTGGCATAGTCAATCTCGCCATCGATGGGCCAATGGTAGAGTTGCTGGAGCGTTTGGGCGACAAAGCCATAGACTGTCGGAGCACTGGGCATGCCAGCGGTCTGAAATCCACCGGCTACCGGATCGGGCGGAATGTATACGGTAATCCATTCCCGTGATTGAGCCAATCCAATGGCCAGCGCAACACACGCCACCCCGAGTGCCAGATTCGCAAGCAGCAGACCTCGATTAATGGCCATCACCGTTTGGGTGGTGTTGGCATAACCGATCGTCCTGGGCATGCCCCGCAAATCGGGAATATCCGATTCTGCGGCAGGTTTTCCACGGGTCTTTGACTCTGCTTCTGAATCTGGATCGGGCGATTCCACATGAGGATTCATTGAGGGCAATTTTTGCTTAAAAAATTTCATCTCTACAGATCGTGCCTTCGACAGTCCCAGGCACCCGGGTTGTTCAGCAGACCCGGTGCTTCACTCCCGATAGTCCGCCGGATCTGTTGTACCTTTTGCAAGGCGAATCCATCTGGGGTCTCGCGCTTGGTGCGAATCAGCATTCCACGCAAAGCGAATGCCCCGGTAAAGCCCGCTCCAGCACTCATCAACATTGAGAAATGCAGTACCTGAATCACCAAGACGGTAACCACGAGTGATCCAGCCATGATCAAAAATCCGCTTGCAATCACCGCAATCAGTTCGGTACCGTCCAGGCCGAGAGCCATCACCGGCTGAAAACTGATGCGCCGTGCGTTCGGCAGTCTGACTCGATCATCCGCCATTATCCGAATCCTCATTGCGGCGCAGGGACTGCAAATCCACTACTTTATTGTTCTCGGACAACTCGGACAGAGACTTCGAAGTCTCTGAATCCATCTGGTCGAGCCATTGCCGGAGTTCTCCGGTCACTTCTTCCCCGTTCAGCTGGCCATGGATGATCAGCGCCGTTTGCAGCAAGACCGTTTGCCGCTCCAACATGAGATTTAGCTGATCCTCCAACAAACCCTGTTGTTTCAGGAGCAGGTCCTGCTGCTCGAGCAACAGTTCCCCCCGTTGATCGAGCCGTTCCAGTAGAGTTGCGCCTGCCCGGTTCATCATCAACTGCGAATATTGTCGATTTCGCCCTGTCCAGTAGTGATCAGGAACGAGGTGAGAATGAGCATGACCAGGGCCACAAGCACACCGATAATGAATCGCTTGCCGCCCCCTTCGCGATCGTTGAAAATGCGCCAGCCGCCATCGATAATCAGATAGGCAGCAACCAGATAGGCAAGGATCAAGATGATCCAGGTGATGAGTTCAGTTGCATCCGCCAGAAACCCGCGCATATCTGACATGATCTGATCGGCCGTGGGTTGCGCCCAAACCAAAGGGTGCAACAACCAGAAACCCAGCCCGGTACCCAACCCAGTTTTGCATTGCCGCAATTTCTTGTTCATTTATTCCTCCACTTGTTCTTAACTTGAAGCATTTTGATATCCGCTCTACCAGTCCTGTCCCGCGATCCAGAACACAAAAAAGATCAGTAACAGGACCAAAATGGTCCCGGTCAGGACATGCGGAAAATCACCCTTCTTCCAACCTCGCGCAAACGCCTTGATTAGATACCATGCGGAAAACACCAACACCGCCACGATAGCAACGGATGCCATGACAGTCTGGATATCCTCCGCTCCTAGTCCAGAAGCGTTCTCAAATGCGCGGTTCACATCCGTTCCAATCGCCATGGCCTATTCTCGATAATCAGCATTTAACTCAGGCCACTCGCGAGGTGCAGTTCGCGGTTGCAGGACTGCTTCCACCAGTCCGGCCCTGACGGTTGCCAGATCCGCCTGGATTCGTCGAAAATTCACCCTCAACTCGGTATGCTCGGCCGGCTTTCTCGAGACGATATCGACCAGTCGAATCACGGCGTCTACTTCCTGTATTACCGTGACCAATCCTTCGAGTTGCCCGCCTGCTCCGTTGTAAGGTGCAGGACGAATGGGCGCCGAAGTCGGAAGCAGGGGAACCCAAACTCCACTGTCTGCAGTCGGTACAACGATGGGGACGGGATGTGAACCCGAGGACCGTTCTCCCCGCATCCAGTCGCGTATGGTGCTGCAGCCAGCCAGTTGCATTGCGAGCAGCGCAATCAACCCCAGTTGAATCCAATATCGCATGGTCATACATACTTGGTGAAGGTAGCCGAGACCGCCATCATGTTGATGCCGAGGGCTGCTGCAAACGGCATGAAAATCCAAACTGGATTGATCGAGTCCGGCCAGGCGAGATAAAGCACGATTGGCAGAATCAACACAGCACCGGCGACATGTTTTGCCCAGTGATAGATCATGCCTCGTTCAATGTCGCCGCCGAACCGCCGTAAATCTCGGCGCACGGTTCCTTCAAGTGCACCCCAGAGTGCAAATACAAAAAACAAGGGCAGGCTAGTAATGGTAATCGCTACGCGCACTAGTAACGTCTGAATGGAATTTAAGCCGGCCTGAAGATATTGGCCAATCAAGGAGGAAATCCGCCCGGCAGCCAATACTCCTTTCTCCAGTCCACTGCTAACCACGAGTCCCTGATAGAGTCGATTCGACAGTTTGATAGCCAACTCGGGTGCGGATGGAAACAGTCGAAAATCATTCGATTTTTTTGCCGTCAGCCAGGCTAAATCCTGACGCAATACAGCGGCGGATCGGGTAGCTCCCTGATCCGCCCAGAAAAAGGTCATTCCCACCCATTCGATGATGACGGTCAACAAGCAGGCCGCAATGAGCGCGCCCATGAGGTTCGATATCCAGCGAAACAATCGTCCCAGTAAGCTGCGAGGTTGTGTCGGTGGTGAATTTTGACGATTCATGCTGCAGGCTCCAAGGTCTCATCAGGAGTGAGTTCGGATTCAACGCTAACGGTGCTTTCAGCCCCGTCTTCTGTTTTGGTCAGTTCACCAAAATCCACAGCCATGGATGTTTCTTTTGCCGCCATGTGAGAGTCCCACCATCCGTCCACATGCCAATCGACCTTGGCGTGATAATCCCCACGCATCTTCTCGGTCAGTTCAGCAATGCTGTCTGGAACCGGTGCTCCACCTGCGGCGGGCAACGGTAGGCGCAGTTTGTACAGCTGCCCGCCCTCCATCAACATAAACGACTGACCCTTGGGCAGTCGGGTTAGATCACCCGGCTCCAGCATTGGAACATCAGAGGTCGATATGCGATCTTGAACCGCACTGCCAAAGTGCTTGTCAGAAGTTGGGTCTGACTGATGTTGTGCTGTGGATACCGTTGTCAGTTGTGCTACTTGAACAGTTGGTAACAGGTCTGTCAGCATGCTTGCTGTTTCCTGATTCCGGACTCTTAGCATGTGCACGGTATTGAAATTGCCGGCGATCTGCCCGGCCTTGGCCCGATTGCCGATCCGGGCCTCCACATCTGACCAGGTCTGGGTATAGGCCGTGACCTGAAAACCGGCTCCGCCGGCCTTGTTGAGCATCGGCACGAATTCATCTCCGATCAACTCGTTGAATTCATCGCAATGCAGACTGATTGGCTGGATCTTCTCCGTTGACGCATTGGGAATATGCGGATAAGGACCATAAGCGTATAGTTCGCCTGCGGTTGCGGTGAGATCGGCAAACATGGCGTTGCCCACGGCCGAGGATACCGTTACATCCTGCAGCGCAGCCAAGCCGACGTAGACCACGCCATTCTCCCGAATGACGTCCAGCCAGGTAAAAATGGGGCGATCATCAAGTTCCTCGGGATCGGGGCTGAACAGTGCGGAGACCGCACCGGTGGTCAGCTTTTCCAGAAACGGCCCGAGTGAGGCCGTGATCTTGTCAAAATAGCTCCGTTCGTACTTGAAGGCACCGAGCAATCCTTCGGCGACGGAATCGTTCACTCCTGATTCCTGCAGCCACTGCAACATGATTCGGGCAATGCACACGGCCTGAATATCATGGCCCCGCTCGGCGTTGTCTAGCGGTGGAACCTTGGGCCGATCCGGGTCGTCGGAAGAACCGGTCAGGCCATACTTCATTTGGGCAACCCGGTCCTTCCAGTTGGCCGCTTTTTGTTTCTCAAGCCAGTATGGACCGAAGCGCACCAGCAGATTGTCGATATTGGAAACATGCGACTGAATCAGACGGTAGGTGGGCTGCTCTCCGAGTGCATGTAACACTTGAGCAACAATATTGACGAATCGCCAGGAGAATTCCTTGAAGGCTGCCGAGCTGCCCTCGCCCGGCAACGAGTTGGCAATTCGGGTTGCGACCTGAGTGATGCGGGAATAGCTGCCCACCGGATTGTAGCGGGCCGAGAATTCGGGATAAGCCAGGTGAAAGACATAAAACCGGTCCAGTCGACCGGCATCACGACAGGCGGCATGCATGCCCTGCAGGAGGTCGGCATCGCCCTTCGGATCAAACACGATCACGGTATCGTCTCGCCGGATGTCCTGACTGATCAGAATCTCGGCAAAACGGGTTTTGCCAACCCGGGTCGTGCCGAGTACCAGCGTGTGTCCGACTCGTTCATTGATCGGCGAGTGCATGTCGCGCTCGCCCTCCCACAACCCCACTCCATGGATTTCGGGACGACCGCCGACCGGAGGTGCTGGCCGGAACGGATTGAACGGGTGATCGGCAAGCAATGCCGCGGACCAGGATTTCAGTCCCAGGTGTTCCAGTCCGAGAGCCACCCCCTTCGCGAATTCAAGGCGGCGGCTCGGCTTGAAATAGCGGGCATTGTGCGGAAGCAGGCAATCCCGCAGTCGTTGAGTGTGCCGGGCTTCCCAGCGAAAGCCTCGTCCCACGTAAAGCTGGCGCTCCGAGACCGGAACGCGATCTCTTCGCATCGCGAAATGGGGCAATCGTCTCAAGCATTTGCGATATTTGACAATCCGCCACCCTTGATGAGCTCGCCAGATTGCATAGCCGATGAAAAATGCCATCGCGAGGAGTGCGACCGATTCCGGCATGTAGAGCCAGCCCCAAAATCCCGACATGCACAACGCTGCCGCCAAAGCCAGAGCAGCCGACCACAGCTCAACTGGTGGTCTCAATAGCGCTTCGATCTGGTATTTCTCGCTCACGATCCCACCAACAGTACAGGAATGTTTCGCAGGCCGATTTGCCGAGCCAGCCCTGCAAACGGGATTGCATGGACGGGTACTGGATGTGCCAGCTTCCGGACGGTCTTCAGTTGCTGCCGATTGTGAGTTTCAACCAGCAGGCAGGATGCACCAAGTTCGGCCAGACGCAGTCGATTCCGGATCAGCCACTTGCGAGAGAGTTGATCAAACCCGATCACGCAGACGGGATTGGGCAGTTTCACGTTGACCCGATAGATGCCGCTGGTTTTTGCCGATGGCGTCAAGTGCGGCGGTCTCTCCGCATGGTTGTTGACTGCGGACGATTGATTGTCATCCGGAGAATTCCTGAATTGAAATCGGTCCAGCAGTTCGGGGATCTGATCGGATGCTGGACTAGCCCCGGAATCGCTCCCAAGGACCACCAGATCGCTGAATGCCGGCCCGGAGCCGACCAGCATGCACACGTACAAGCAGACTCGAAGATTAACGGTCATTTGCATCTCGACCAAGCAGACGAAAAAGGCGCCTGGCTACCCGTTGCCGGTAGGCATCGGCAACCGCAGGAGTCGATGAATGGAATTTCCCGACCGCCGCCCAAAGATCCCCTTCCGACTGTTTTAACCCTTCACTGAAAATCTCGGCGGCAATCCGAGAATTTGCATACGGATCGAGCATTGATTCGATGGACGTGAAGCGATGGGCGTGATACCGATGTTCGATCTGGAACAGTCCAACGCCCAATTGAGCAACATTGCTCTCGACGGCGTCTTTCAAGGCCACTTCAGCCGCGCGTTGATCGCGAAAATAGTACGGTTTTTTATCGATGGTGAGCGTCCATGGCCAGGGCCGATACTCGGCGGTCATTTCGGATTGACCGGACTCGGTCAATGCGATGGCATAGAAGATGACCGGGGAGAGGTTTTGCGATGCAACAGCCGATTGATACCCTCGAGGGATCGGGAGTTCGGCCCAGTTCGCCTGACTGGCAACAGCCGTCATCCCGAACAGGAGTACGACAAGCACTTTCTTCACGGCTTTCCCTGCAGCAGTGATTCAGGATCAATCGGAGCATCCCGATCCGAATTCGCAAAGAACAAGGGTAGAGAGCTTGCTGGATAACCTGCCCGCCCCAGTCGATTCCGAGAGTCGTGATTCAGGGTAATCGATCGATTTACCACCCGCTCAAGCGGAATATCCACCCGCGTCGCCCAGTTGCGGATTTCCCGATCCGACTGGACTCCTACAACATAGATATCCATCGGCTTGCCCACTGCGACAAGCAAGCGGATATCCCGATCGCATTGCGGACAATCCGGTCGGACAAATGCGGTGATTCGACTCGTTGCCGAGGTATGAGATGGCGGATTTGAAGAGAACCGGGGCGATTGCAGCAACTGTTCCTCAAACAGACTGAACCCGGGTTGGCTGCGGGCATTTCGGGCCACTTGCTGATAGGCTCGATTGAAGGCAAACAGGTTATCCAGCCGTTGTTGTTCCTGCTCCCAGACGATTCGCGCGAATCGTTGCCGCCCGGCATCCGATTCGGCATTGATGCCGAGCACCACGGTTGGTGCAAGATGCGAATACCACAAGCCGGATGGACCTGACATCAAGTCTTGATATCGGCTCCAGTCGGCCTCGGACAATCCCCAAGCCTGTCGACTGGTTTCATGTTGTTCAATTTCCCGAATCCGGGTATTGACGACTGAAGTGGCAATCGATTCTCCGAAGGCGGCCTCCTGGGCGAATACCCCCGGAAAGATGGGCATTTGTTTGCCCCAAGAGGCCATAACCAGCATGGCCGCCATAAATGCAATTATGATGAGCGCTCTTGTGACATTCGAAATAATCACGATCCGCTCCCACTTGGTGCAGCCAGCGATGGTGATTGGACGTCAACTCCCGAAGCATGAATCGCAATGGAGGCTCGAACAATTCGAATTCGTCTCGTTGCATGATCGACTTGAACATCAAATCCGCGTCCAACTCCAACGATGGCCGCGATCACCGAATCGATACGCTTGCTCCGAAACCGGCTATGGGATATCGCAATTCGGGATTGCAGGAGTGCCTGCACAAGTGGATCAACCGACTCATCCAGTCGGTATCCGGTTCCAGACAGCGTAGTCCGGACCGCCTCGCCAACGGTGATGCGGTCCGAGAACTCGAGATCGCCGACCTGCAACAATGGATTGAGTTGCTCCGCTTGGTGAACCAGAACATTTTGATCCAGATAACGCCCGGCCGGGAGAACATGATCTCCCATTGCTCCGCTATGGGAGAGGGCGAATAAACCGATGATGAATAAAGACTGTTCCAAGAGAACAGGTGAATATTTTGTTCTGCTCATATGCCGTCAGCATGAATTTTCTTGTAGACGGCTGATACATATATACGAAAGAGAGAAAAAAATACCTGGTGGCCTCGTCATCTGCATATGCTGTTTTTTGCAACTCATTGAATAACAAGAAAAAGAAAAAACGAGACCAAAAATATCTGCATATGCTGTTTTTTGCAACTGATTGATATAATTGAATATTATAAAAATCCCCATTTTTTCGGTCAATGCGGACCAAATGATGGTCAATCAAAGAGCCACACCTTCCAAAGGAAGGCGTGACCCAAAGAGATTAAAGCGATCCATCCTGACCGAGAATTCGGAGGCGTTTGCGAATGGTCTGAATTTTTATCTCGCCGAATACCAGCCAGTCACCATCGGCAAAGCACTCGGCGTCTTGGAACCAGACAACACGACCAAGACAATCTGCTGCTGCAGACAGCCAATTATAATCAGCCCACTTCTCAAAGCGCATGATTTCAACCACGCCGAGAAAACCAGACCTGGTTCGATAACTAAATCGGTCTGCATCTTCACAAGCACCTTCACGAATCTCCCCTGTCCCGAACGCGATAACGCGTCGGTCACATCCGGTGATTGAGTGTTCGTCCCGGTCTGCGACCACCGTATCGACGTCTCCATATCGATTCGGTGAATTGCGAATGTCCCGCAGGACGCATTCCCAATCCCTCTCATCAAGAACATGAGATGGATCGCCAACATAGTACATGCCGGGATCCAGCCAGGTAGAGATGTTCGCAGAAATCTCACAATTTTGGTCAGTTTCTTTCATGATTGTTTCCTCCATATTCGAAGTAAATGAAAACATGGAGAGACGAAAGAAACCCCCGTACGGGGAAAATCTCCCCATGCGGGTACAGGGTCTATCGACCCCTGATTTGGGATGGCAACCCCTTGTTCAGGGGTTGCGAATTTGGGATGGAATTATGAAGTTCCGAGCAACCGGTTGGCTATACGCCGGGAAACTTCCGGAGCAATCATTACCAGTACTGCTATTCCGTACAGCATGAGCTCAAGAATATCCATTCGCTGAATCAGTGGTTGAACCAGTGGTTGTGCAGCGTCAATGGCATTCTGGTTGAGGAACGCGAGAAAAGTCTCGATTTCCTCCGGCGTATAGCCTTTTTCCTTCATGATTTCATAGGCGCGAATCGCGCTGTTTTCGGGTTCGTTCGATAGCATAACATTTCTCCATATTCGAAGTCAAAGGAAAACATGGAGAGACATCGAACGCCCGACATGGGGAAAATCTCCCCATGCGGGTGTAGGGTCTAACGACCCCTAATTTAAGGAGGCGCCCAAAGAGGGCGCCTTGAATGGAATCTGTTTACAAACCCCCGACGGAAACCTCGGTGCCGAACCACGCCCCGAGATCCTTGACGATCTCATCCAAATCGGTGTAGGACTTGGACAGTCCAGGACCCGCTCGCATCTCGTACGCGTGCTCGCCATGTCGGTATACATGACAGATGTACTGGTTCCCCAGTGCTACGGCCCAGCCGTATTCATCATCGGTGCCGATCAGTTTCACATTCTTTTTGGCAGTTTCTTTCATGGTTTGTTCCTCCATATTTGAAGTAAATAAAAACATGGAGAGACGAAAGAAACCCCCGTACGGGGAAAATCTCCCCATGCGGGTGTAGGCCGAAGCCCTGATTTAGGATGGCAACCCCTTGTTCAGGGGTTGCGAATTTGGATTGAAATTATGAAGTTCCGAGCAACCGGTTGGCTATACGCCGGGAAACTTCCGGAGCAATCATTACCAGTACTGCTATTCCGTACAGCATGAGCTCAAGAATATCCATTCGCTGAATCAGTGGTTGTGCAGCGTCAATGGCATTCTGGTTGAGGAACGCGAGAAAAGTCTCGATTTCCTCCGGCGTATAGCCTTTTTCCTTCATGATTTCATAGGCGCGAATCGCGCTGTTTTCGGGTTCGTTCGATAGCATAACATTTCTCCATATTCGAAGTCAAAGGAAAACATGGAGAGACATCGAACGCCCGACATGGGGAAAATCTCCCCATGCGGGTACAGGGTCTAACGACCCCTGATTTAGGATGGCAACCCCTTGTTCAGGGGTTGCGAATTTGGGAAACGAACTTATGCGATCAGCTTGTTGAGCATCCAGACCACAAGGGCTGAATACCCCGCAAAAAACGCAGCGAAAACACCAAAAATGCCAGTGAATGTATAGATCATCAGCGTCTTCAGTGAATCGACGCGGCCGTTCAATGAATCGACGCGGCCATTAACGGCTCCGATCTCCGATCTCAATTCGGACTTGAGTTCAGCGATAGCCGCGAGCACGCGGTTTTCGCTTTTCTCGATCCGCTGATCAATTTCAGTGATCACTTGCAGTTTCTGCTCTGCTGTCAGTTCGTCAGTAATGCTTGTCGCATCTTCTTTGGGCTCGTTTGATATCATGATGATTTCTCCATATTTGGGGTTAAACAAACATGGCGAGACATCAAACGCCCGACATGGGGAAATCTCCCCATGCGGGTATGGGCCGAAGCCCTGTATTTAGGCAATAGTTCCAGACTCTTTCGAGTCACGCACGTCCCGGGAACCTGGCGCGTTTCGTGCAGCGTAGGTGCTGCGGCCCATGTATTTCCTATCTTAATCCAAAGAATTCGCGATTGCAAGCATTTTTTCACTGTTGTGATACAATTCGACTGACTCATGCACCCGCTCACCCGCCCGTCAGTCAATTCTCCCGTTTTCTGGCAGACCGAAAACGAGAAAACCATGAAGATCAAGAAAATACCCCCCCCCCCCGCATTTTTCAGTAATCAATGGTTGACGCTAACTGGGCAAATCAGACCATCTGGACGGGCGACAATCTCCCCGTAATGCGGGGGATGAACTCGGAATCCGTTGACCTGATCTATCTTGATCCACCGTTCAACTCCAAAGCCAACTATGCCGCCCCGATCGGCAGCGAAGCAGCCGGGGCGGAATTCAGGGATACCTGGACGCTCAACTGCTCGAATACCGGCTCATAACGGGTAAAATCATTTCTATTTAAGGATTAGGGCTGAGTAAGACATACCATTCAGTGTGGTATGATGATAGACTAACCCGATAGTGGTTTGAAGATACGGTTTATTTTCCAGATCTGCAATGCCTATGGGAACCGGGACCACTGAATCGGTCGTCAGAGATCGAAAAGACAGTTCTTAGAGTTCCGGTATTTGTAGGTATGTTGAGGGGTTGGTTAATCGTCCGGTCAATCACCTAATGCTTGTTACAATAACGATGATACAGGTTTTAACCAACGGTTCTGTGCTTCAGCACCTGCATGGACTTTGGTGTTGTGCCTTGATCGGCATCCTGTGCCTGCACGCATGACTTCGGGAGAGGGTGGACGCGGTGAGATATATTGATGCATGAAGATCAAAAACGAGAACTGGAGTCTTTTCTCGAGTTGACAGAAGGTGATCCTCCGCCGGTGTTTGTTGGACGGTCTGAAGTCCTGGACGACATTGCCCTGGCTGCAAAACGGGTATGGAAGGGTACCGGAAGCGAACAGTATGGGGGAGCGAAAACGACGCGCATTATCCAGGGTGCACCCGGGGCGGGCAAGAGTTCAATCGTGAACGAGATCAGGGAGAATCCCAAGAGGCTGTATACGCAGAGTGTTGGCAGGGACCCGATGGTGGTGGCACTCAATTCCAACGGTATCAGGGGGCCGGTCGATATTCTCAAGCCACTGGCCGAGAAGATCAATCCATCGAAAGCCCCGGAGTTCATGGCCAGGATCAGCAAAAGCACCAGCGGCGAGGCTGGGGTTGGCTTCGGTCCAATCCGGGTCGGAGGTAGAACGGAAACCGGTATCGAGCATGTGGAACCGGATGCAACCTGGGACACTTTCGGAGCCTGGGTCGGACAGCACGGCGGATTTGACCGGCCGATCGTGCTGGCCATTGATGAGGCACAAAGACTCGACCATGATCGAAATCACCCGCTTTCAAAGCTGTTGCAAGGCCTGCACGATGGCTGCGCTCTGCCGATTGTTCTGGTGCTGGCCGGTCTCAGCGATACCGAACACTCGGCCAGTCAGATGGACCTGACCCGCATACCGCCCGTACAGAAACACAATATCGGCTGCTTTCCGGATTCGGAGTCTCAGGAGTTCATGACCAGATCCTGTGCACATTTTGGGATTGATCTGGTCGGATTTGAGCATGAGGTTGATCGGCTGATCGAGCCTTGTGACGGCTGGCCCCGCCACCTGCATATCGTACTCAAGGCGTTGGGCAGGGAAGTCCTGAGAACCAGCGGTAATCTCGGCAAGGTCGAATGGGAGAAAATACGCGACGAGATCAAAACCGGAAGAGATCTGTATTACGACCATCAATTTTCACGCGAGATGAAACAGTCGATCAATTTGACTGCCAGAGTAATGGGGGAATTGTGCCGGTGCCACAGCCAAGCCAAAATTGAATACTTGATGCAAGAACTGAATGACTCGGATCCTCGGAAATATCGTTTTCCAGCAAGGATGGATGTGGACTCTTTCTTCATTCACCTGGTGCACAAGGGGGCCTTGCACGAGGAATCGGCGGATCAGTATGTGTGCCCGATCCCGTCTTTCCGCACCTATCTGCTTGAACAGGGCAGGATCGAAGAGAACTCGGATCCATTTCCAGATACTGCGATTAGCAACAAGTCCTTGCCGTCTGACTGATCTCTTCCGGGTTATCCACTCGTTTCGTTTTCAGAATGAATCAGCATCGCTGGATGCCGGGCTTCCCGTCGACGCTGACGCTGTACACTTCGGGTTCGCCTGCGGCGCGGACGGTCACGGAGTGCCGCCTCCACGCCCGTGCCCAGGGCCTCGTCGATGCACTGATACACCGTCGGGCGCGACACGCCGACCTTCCGGGCAATCTCCGCCAGCGGCATGCCCTCCTCATGGCGCAGCAGGATCCTCGCCCGTTGCACCTCGCGCATCGGTGCCGTCTGCGACCCCGCCAGGGTGCACAGCATCGCCCGCTGCTCCCCGTTCACGGCCAGGGCCGGCTTCTCCGTCTTTCGAGCCATCCTGGTCTCCATCATTGATTCAGGGATGACCACCATGGGCGAAAACCCCTTTAATGTCAATGTATTCATGTTATGCTGTACTAGGCAGCAACCTTCTGCCCGCAGCTTCTCAAAGCTCTCGAGCTTCCCGAGGCTTTCAGTGGCCTCCTTCGACAGGCCTTCAGCGACTTTCCAGCTGCGGAATGAGTGGGTTCCTGGGGATATGATCTGCATGGGGCCCGGCTCCATGAAGTTGTTGACAAGACGACAGGATAACCGAACCCGCTCCCCGGCGCATGCCGGGGGGCATGTTCGCAAGGCAGCCTCCTGCCGCCGGATCTCCCCCTCTCTGCGGAGGTCGCTACGCTCCCTCCGCAGAGAGGGGACATCACCCTGTTTTCATGCCTCGGATCCGTCTCGCCTTCCTGGCCGGAAAAGTCTCACATGTCTCTGAACCTATACAGTCCGCATGGCAAATATATTATTTTGGTTTTTTTCTATCAGTTTCTGATAGCTTTCCTTGTCTTGTCTCCTGACCCCGCTTCGCGGAAATTCCTTCCGGCATTTCTCGCCGGTCGCCCTTTGCCTTGTAATAATCTCAACGGCTGAGCAGTTTCTGGACGAGCACAACCCTGCCTCGAAACGGCATTTTTTTGAAGACGGGCTTCAACGACTGACGCAAAGCGGAGGTGCCCACAGTGCCGGCCCCGCAATATTCGGCTATCCAGCAGCCTGGCGCGATCCGATCAGTCGTCCCTGCCTGTCTTGTCCGGGGGGTTATGCGGCCTGAGGTTTCGGCGCCGAGTCTAGCTTTGGCCAGCACCCGTATTCGTCGAGCTTGCGGACCCAGTGCGCCGCCTTGCGATGGACCATCAGTGTCTCGCAGTCGAATTCGGGATCGCGGCAGAGTCGCCGGTTCCTCAATACCGGGTAGATGGTCCGCAACAGCTTGTGGGCGGTGGCCGCCGTTGCGCGCTGGTAGCTGCCAGGCAGCCGGCAGGATAATGCAGCCCTGTAACCAGCATCAACCGTCGGGACCTGAAGTTCAATCATGACAAAACCACAAGACCAAACGGTGAATGTTTCATGGCAGGCGGGGTGACTGGAACGGTCAATAATGACCGTTCATGCCAGACTACCGGAAAAACCATGCTGGATTGATTCGGCTCAAGACCACTGCTTCCCTTCAAGATAGCATGGGAAACAATAGCCGCTAACTGCCATTGGCCGGCGTTATGAAGCAGACTTGTGCAAACACGGGCTTGGTTTGGTAAGGAGAATCGCCTGGACAATTCCTTGAACAATGATCTCTCACGTGATCATCAGTCACATCTCGACCTCCGCTATTCCTTAACCGACCTACAACAAGCTGCGCCACATGTTTCGTAGATGGTTCCAGGTTATGAAATGTGGTTTCTTGAGGTCTGAGTATAAGGCCACTCCTATTGACCGTCCCCACATGTTGATAAAAACCATGGACAAGAGCTCCATCTGCGTCTCTCACTCCTAACCACATATCAGCTCGATTAAAGTTCGTCGGCCAATCTCCGGTGATCCCATTTGTACTATTTATATCGCCTAGGGTTATCGGGAGTCCGTATCCACCAAGCGTAGCTTGGGTCTTACCGCCAATGCTTGCTTTTACAGCACTAGCGGCTAAATATGATGATTTCTTCTCGCTAACTCCGTCCGGGCAGGTCGTTGGTCCCACCAGCGGCGCAGCCACGGCCGCTGGCAAGGCCATGGCCACCAGCAACAGGAAGGTCGCTAGTTTAGCGAGGGGGGGGGGGGTAATGCAAGGTTTTCATCTTTCTCTCCAAAGCAGATTGATATTCCGGTGATTATACCCGTTTCAGCCGGCAAACGGGCGGATTTTCAAACTGAGGCAATACCAAAAAGCCAATTAGACTCCACAATTACATGTGAATGGGTATGTAGGAGCAGTGTGGGTATTGTAAAATGAGATTTCCCGGTCGAAGCCAATGTTAATATGCTATATGGTTATTTCGGTTGATAAGGCTGAATGTCTACCTCGCTGAAGCGCTTCCGCATCTGTCCTGCATCGTGCCTTGCTACCGCCGTTGGGCTTTGATAGCATCATAAGAGGAGATGGCCTGCAAGTTCTCAAGTCTGTTCCTATGAGGGTATTGATCTCAGCCTCTGGTCTCCGCCATACATGCCTACTTCAGGAATTTTTCAAATGCCTCCCTGAATCTCTGGCTACTGTTTTCGGAATCATTGAAGAATGGAAGTCCATGCACTGAGTAGTCCCGGCCCTGGAAGATTGTTTCGATTCTACCCTGTTCCGCGATATCTTCCAGAAACTCCTGCTTCCAGCGGTCGCATTCCATCAGATGTTCGCCCTTGGGCTCTATGAAAACCTGGAGTATCGTGCTGGCTGACTCTCCCATCTTTCCAAGAAATAAAAGGTAATCAGGCTCAAATCCCTGACCATGTGCAAACGAGAACAGTTTTACCGCACTCTCGTTTCGCACCAAATAGAATTCTTCATATATTTGGTACAGGCGATCGGCCTGATCATTGAGAAATTTAACAAACAGCTTTTCCTGATCCGTACCGTAATTATCATCATAGACGTGCCATTCTTTGGAATTCAGGTCGATATTTTCAAGTCCAGGCACTTTGCTTTCAACCCATTTCCGGCTGTTTTCTCCCTGGCCTGAAAGTTTCAGGGTTCGGTCAGTAAAACGATCGCTAATAAGACAAGGAATAAAACCTGCTTCCCCTAGAAATTCGGTAGTCTCAGCCTCACGTTTTACTTTATCCTTGATCTGTTGAAGCACAGATTTTGTGATACTTAATTTTTGCTGTGCTGATAAATTGTCCAGGTCTTGAGCAAGTCCTTGAACTGAAACCTGCACTCCACCAAGGTAGTCCCTTGAATCAATAAACTCTGATGCACTTTCAATCTTTGGGAAAAGGGATTTCAGATTATTGAAGTGAAAAAAGTCGTTGGCATCCATCGCAAACCCCAGAATTGCTCTTCCAAAATCGGCAAGACAAAGATTGCGCGAAGTCGACTCATTTACAACCAACATCTTGTCTGCTGGGTGATTGTCAAAGGCAGAATCCTCGGTAATTATCCCAGTCTTCAAGTTGTATTCGAAGTCTGAATCGATACTATAGGCATGAAGTCCAGACACGTTTTGCCGGTTGTTTCTGATTTGCTTATTGACCCAGACATGTCCTTTCCGGTAGACATCTGATTGCTTGAAACTCTCCTTGATCGTCAGGGTTACGGTTCGAGGCTCATCCCACATCCCAGTATTTCGAAGAGCATTCTTTATGTCCTGGATATATCTCGGGTTGTGCGAGCAGTGGTAGTGAATCTCTTCCAGAATCCGCAATGGATTCACAAGTGTCCTGTCATACTTTCGCATTGAAGAGGGCATGTCCGGCTGGTCATTGTCAGTGAACGGAAAGTATCGGGCTCCTCGTCCGATCAACTGAGCCTCCGCCATGGTCGTCTTGCCGACCTTGTTGTTCCGGCCATCCCGAGTATCATACAGACGCACAATGTCGAACAGGTTCAGGACATCCCATCCTTCATTCAGCTTGTCAACGGCAAAGATCACGCGTATCTCGTTTGACCTGTCTTCCAGGGAGTTCAGTTCAATCTGCCGCTGTTCCAGGTCTTTCCGGTTGTTGACATTCACCACCCTGTTTTGACTGAAATCTTCCTTCAGTTCAAGGGAAAAGTCATCCGCACTCATGCCTCGTTCATCCAGCATGTAGTCGAAAGCTCGCTTGAGCGTCTTGTCCTGCCCGGAAGATGCCCTTATCTTCCTTATCGACTGGGCAGACAATCCATTTACCATGGTCAGGAATGCAGCTTCATTTTCGGCCGATTCTGCAATCGTTCTGGATTTCATCAGAATCACCGGCTTGCAGTGAATGTCATGGGCGGCGGATATCTTGCGGCGATACTGGCTGAGAATCACTGCCTGCATCATCCGCTCCTGTTGGGACAGGTGTGCCTGCCTCAGTTCAATATCCTTGGAATAGCCATCCTCGCGAAATTGACGCAGCGAATAGTCGTAAAGAATTTTGTCGTGATACTTTTCCCGGATCGCCTCGTGGCTCAGGTCGGCAGTCGCCGTGAACTCCAGCAGCATGTTCTCAGGGTGTAGGCGGAAAATCTCCGACACCGTTCCTTCCCAGCTGTCCTTGTCATTAGCCTCGGTCCTGTTCAACTTTTTCTTGGTTTCAGCATTCAAATGATGAGCTTCGTCTGAGATCATCACCACCTTGTAGTTGCGAAAGTCCTCAATCGTGACAACGTTTTCCCTTGGTTTCTTCCTTTGTTCGTGCAGTCCCTGGATGGTGGTGAAATGGATGTTGATTGCATGACCACTTGCCGTGTCGAAAGTGTCCACGGCACGGATGTCCACCGGTTTGTCGTCAATGCGCACGGTCGTTGCGAACAGATGCTTGGCAGACGCTTGATTGAGAAAGTTGTCCCTGGTTTTTTCGATGATCTGGCTCGAGTTCACAAAGAACAGGAAGTTGCGATACCCGCGCTCATACAGATCAAGAATCAGTGCTGCCATCAGCACTGTCTTGCCGCTTCCGGTTGCCATGTGAAACAACAGGTGCGGACTGGATGGTCTCCCCCTGAACGTTTCGATGTAGTAAAGCCATCGCTCCAGTGCTTTTACCTGATAGGGTCGCAAGATGATACTGGTAGCGAGATTGTCGGTGATTGCAGATGGCAAATCGGTTGTAAGGATGCCCTGCTCATCCAGAGTGTCAAATTTATCAGAGAGACTCTGTGTCATTCTGTGAGTCCATAGAATGATTCGGTTGCCGCCGCGTCTTCCTTCGAAATATCAAAGCTTGCATCGCCCAAAGAACCAAGATTGACGTATAAATGATTAGCATCCAGGCAATCCATCAGAACTCTTTTAGCAGCGTCAAGCGGAAGATTGGCAAATTCCCGTTCCTCAAATTCGGACATGTCCACATCGTATCGAAGATAACCCGTATCCTTCATTGAGGCGTGTATTTCCTGTAG
This sequence comes from Candidatus Poriferihabitans sp., assembly GCA_965220975.1. Classification (GTDB taxonomy): domain Bacteria; phylum Pseudomonadota; class Gammaproteobacteria; order Arenicellales; family Poriferihabitantaceae; genus Poriferihabitans. The sequence continues at coordinate 2,281,767 of OZ244855.1, forward strand.
AGTACCCATGTCCGAAGCGGCTCCAATCCGGTCGGCAAATACCGAATTGGAAGCTGCAAGTTCAGCATAAACAAACGAACCGCCACCCTTCCAATCGGCGGATTTTGAAATGCCGCTTTTGTCTCCACTGATTACGTTCTTCAACCTGGGAACAGTCAGGTCTGCAACATAATCAAGCTGTTCAATAGCCAGCCATCTGCGCTTCAGTTTGTGGGCAGCAGCAGCTGTGGTTCCAGTTCCCGCAAAGAAGTCAAGAACCAGGTCACCTTCGTCGGTGAACATCTTGACAATACGCTCCAGAAGCATCTCCGGCTTCTTGCCAAACCTCATCTTGATATCTTTTCCACCTTCCTGAAAGACGTTGTTAATGCCAATATCTGTCCATATGTCACCTATGATGGTTGTAGGCACCTTGACTCCATCAATTTCACGAATTTTCTTGGAGGCAACTTCAACCTCTCTACCGTTAATGACAACCATTTCTGCTATCTTCAGAAATTGATCTTTCGGCTCCTTTGGGTAGTCTTTGCTTTTGTTTACGGTTGTCTGAAAAATGCAATCGGCATGAGAAATGCAGAAGTTTTCCCGAGCCTTGGCATCAGACTCATCGATATCTGCATTTTTCAGAGCTTCCCTGAGCGGTACAACTCTCCATTTCGAGACATCCTGCGAGTCCTCTTCGGGTTTTTCAATAAAGGACTTGTATCGGTCGAATGCATTGTCCCATGACGTTCTAACGTACTGGGGACGCATTTTTATCGGGCGGGGCGAAACCGAGAACACATGCAGGTACTCCATTGTCTTGGGTATCTTGCTTTCCTTGTGACTCATCTTCACCCCGCTGAGATGGGACATCTTGACAGCGATAGTCGCTCGATAATTCCGGTCGAAGACCTCGTCCATCAACACCTTGAGATATGCCTGCTCCCTGTCGCTGATTTGCACGACAACAAGTCCGTCCATGGAAAGAAACTCCCTGGCGACTTCAAGCCGATTGCGCATGAAGGTCAGCCAAGCAGAGTGGTTGAATCTGTCGTTATACTGGAAGCCGTCGTTTCCGGTGTTGTAGGGCGGGTCGATGTAAATCAGCTTAACCTTGCCCGCATAACGCTTTTTAAGCGAATGCAGTGCAAGTAAATTATTGCCTTTAATCAGTAGGTTATACCCCCCCCCTCAATTTCTTCCTATCGACAGGCTTGGCCCTCTCATTCTTCACAGACTCAGTATCCCAGTATTCCCACCCAGCCAACACCTTCGGCTCGAACAGGCGAGTGATGTCGTCCGGAGCAAGCGTGGCATTCCAGAATACCTCGTCCCGTTTTCGATCCTCACTGGTCATGCCTCCTTCAAGCACGCAGTCCTTGTAGGGCCACGTCAGCACTACATCGTGCGACTGGCCAATATAGTTATCGTGCTGATTTGCAAGTCCTATACGATTACTGAAGGCAGTATAACTGTCCGGCAAGAATGCCTTGTTTGAAATGAACGCCTGAAACTTCACCTTGTCAAAGACCAATGTACCTGATACTTCGGCAAAGAAATGCTTCCTTAATGTATCGGAAAGTATCAGTAGCTCCAGAAGACGCGGTTCCATCTTCAGGGTTGCCTCAACCACTGCATTCTTCAGGATTGCTCCGTCTGAAATAAACGCCTGTTCGGCCTGTAGCAGTTCGGTCAGTTCGTCAAGAAGATTCTGCATGGTTGGAACGGCAGGTTCTTGCGCATCAGGTCAGTGCACGAAGCACAGTCTCCGGATCCCTGTCAAGCACTCTCAGCAAGGCACGTGCTGCACCTGTCGGACAGCGCTTTCCCTGTTCCCAGTTACGGATTGTTTCAGTTGACACGTTTATGCGGCGTGCAAATTCACTCTGCGTAAGCCCAAGCCCTTCCCGGATGCGGCGCGCATAACGTGCTGCATCCCGGATAGCCTCGTCTTCGTCTTCCCTCTGGTGAAGGGCGATCATGTCTTCGCTAGTGGCATCCACCACTGCGAAGTCTATTCTCCCCCTAGGGAAGGTACCAGGGTCATTGGGATCAACCCTGACGCGCGTTTCGGTCATATCTTTTAACCTCCCTAAGGTTGGCCTTACGGGCAGAAACAATGCGAAATATGGATCCCCGCATGGTATAAACAACAACATAGACCCGCTCTTCGATCATGCCGAGCACCTGATAGCGATCCTCGCCATAGTCCCGGCGCCGATCACGAAAACTGATCTTGTTCCGGTCGGAAAAGACACGAGTCGCATAGTTGAAATCAAAACCGCGATTTTCAAAACCAGCCTCACTTTTCTTCTCGTTCCATTCGAATTCCATCAACATATTGTAAGCCATTGGCCTATAATTGTCAATCTGTCTGTCTACGAGGTAGTGGTCCAGTTTGAACATTGCATGATCCGACCGGGAAGAACGCGGCCCACAGGCCGCCCCCTGTTCCGCGTTTGGTAGATGATTCCGGCAACATCCGCTGCCGGCCCGATCAGTAAACCCCCGCATGGGAAAAGTCCCCATGCGCGGGTATGGGCCGAAGCCCTGATTCAGGATGGCAACCCCTGATTCAGGGGTTGCGAATTTGGGATGAAATTAGGAAGTCTGACTACTAGAATTACCGACTAATGAATCGCTCTGCGATTCGTCGGGTTAATTCAGGTGCGATCAGAATCAGGATTGCCAGTATCCCAAATCCAAAGAAAAACATCGTTTCCAATGGTTGAGTGACAGTTTGATCAAGGTAATTGATCAAAGTCTGGATTTCCTCCGGCGTATAGCCTTTTTCCTTCATGATTTCATAGGCGCGAATCGCGCTGTTTTCGGGTTCGTTCGATAGCCGACATAGAGGAACTTGTCGTTGATATCGCTGATGTCCATGCCGGATCCATTGTCCCTCACCGATATGGTCATGGCTTCCGGATTGACATTTATACTGACTTCGGTGGCATCCGCATCCCAGGAGTTTGCAATGGTTTCGGATATAACGGCAGGCGTATTGCTGTACAGGTGCAATCCCATATGATTCAGCACATTAAGGCTAATGCGCATCACGTACTGGCTATCGCTCATTCAATGCTCCCATGAGCGACAGGCCGATAGCGCGCCCCAGATTCACCGGAACGGCATTTCCGACCTGGCGCGCAAGCTCACGGACTGTCGCTGGATTGTCTTCGTCAATCAGGGAATAGTCACCGGGAAAGGTCTGCAGCAAGGCTCCTTCCCGAACCGATATGGCGCGATTCTGCTCCGGATGCCCGAATCGCCCGGTGCTGTAGTAGCAAAACTGTGTCGTGATTGTAGGCGCAAGATCGTTCCATGCCATTCTCCCGTATGGGGCAGGGTAGTGGCTTTTTCTCTGGCAATCGTTAACCAGGCCATCATCCCAGTCCCTCCAGGATCCCCCGGCACGAGACTGGATGATTCTTTTTCTGTTCAAGGGCGACAGGGACAGGGAAACATGCGCAGGGTCGTCAGGATGCGATGCCCCCCCCCCCCCCCGCGATTGGAGGAAGACTGCGTATGCAGTCGCCTACGGTCGCCGGTAATCCGGTTCTTGGCTGCATGGATATCTCTCCAAGCCGGGAAGCCAGCAAAACCAGGCGCCTGCGCTTTTGCGGCACGCCGTGAAGCTCGCATCGAACGATGCCGTGATACACCGCATAGCCCAGCGCTTCGAGCGTTTCAACAAAATCATTGAAAACCGGGTGCTTCTGAAGTCCGGGAACATTTTCCATGGAAACGAAATCCGGCCTCCCCTCCTTCACCAGCCTGGCAAATTTCACTACCAGCGAGCAGTCGGCATCGGATTTCGCCCTGCGTCTGTTATGGCCGGAAAATGGCTGACAGGGCGCGCACCCCACGAGCGCGGCAATGTCAGCGCCCCTGTAGTAATGCTCAATTTCCCTGAAATCGATGGCCTCGACATCCCGGCAAACAAATTCCGCGCCGGCATTGTTGGACTCGAAAGCGTATTGACAACTCGGGTCGATATCCAATCCAGCCTTGACGGCAACCCCGGCCATCTGCAGACCGTGGGTCAGTCCGCCGATACCGCAAAAAAGGTCAACTGCACCAATGGTGACAGACTTTTGCTGATGAATGGCAACTCCTGACATTGCTTGTAATCTTGAGAATAACGCATGGTCCTCGGCATCACTTCCAATTATACTATAAATCCAGCAAGTCATGGGTAAATCGTAACTCCGGCCGTCATGCGGGCACAAAAAAGCCCCTCCGGAGAGGGGCTTCGTCGAGTGAAGTCACCACCGGATGAAATCGATCGGGAAATCCCGCAGATTCGCGGTCGCCGGCAGCTTCATTTTTGTTGTTGGCAGTTTCCTTCATGTCCTGACTCCTATTGCCAACTGGCCAGGGAAATGCAACGGGAAGACGAAAGAAACCCCCGGGATGGGGAAAATCTCCCCATGCGGGTGTAGGCCCAAACGGGCCTGAATTTAAGGTGGCGCCCAAAGAGGGCGCCTTGAATGGAATCTGTTTACAACCCCCCGACGGAAACCTCGGTGCCGAACCACGATCCGAGATCCTTGACGATCTCATCCAAATCGGTGTAGGACTTGGACAGTCCAGGACCCGCTCGCATCTCGTACGCGTGCTCGCCATGTCGGTATACATGACAGATGTACTGGTTCCCCAGTGCTACGGCCCAGCCGTATTCATCATCGGTGCCGATCAGTTTCACATTCTTTTTGGCAGTTTCTTTCATGGTTTGTTCCTCCATATTTGAAGTAAATAAAAACATGGAGAGACGAAAGAAACCCCCGTACGGGGAAAATCTCCCCATGCGGGTACAGGGCCAAACGACCCCTAATTTCGGCGAGCAACCTCTGATTCAGAGGTTGCGAATTTGGATTGAAATATGAATATTAACTCTCAGAACGTGCAGGCAAGAATCGAATGATTAATTTCTGCAGAGCTCCGGGAGCAACAAGTATCAAAAGAGCCAAACTAGACCAACTAAGAAATAAAAGCATCTCTATGTGATCCATACGCTCAACCAGCGGTTGTGTAACCTCAATCGTATTCTGGTTAAGGAATGCGAGAAAAGTCTCGATTTCCTCCGGCGTATAGCCTTTTTCCTTCATGATTTCATAGGCGCGAATCGCGCTGTTTTCGGGTTCGTTCGATAGCATAACATTTCTCCATATTCGAAGTCAAAGGAAAACATGGCGAGACATCGAACGCCCGACATGGGAAAAGTCCCCCATGCGCGGGTATGGGCCGAAGCCCTGATTCAGGATGGCAACCCCTTGTTTCAGGGGTTGCGAATTTGGGAAACGAACTTATGCGATCAGCTTGTTGAGCATCCAGACCACAAGGACTGAATGCCCAGCACCAATCGCAGTGAGTACAGAAATCATCAGCGTCTTCAATGAATCGACGCGGCCGTTCACGGCTGCAATCTCCGATTTCAGTTCAGACCGAATCGAATTGATCTCCGATCTCAATTCGGACTTGAGTTCGGCGATAGCCGCGAGCACGCGGTTTTCGCTTTTCTCGATGCGTTGATCTATTTCAGTGATCACTTGCAGTTTCTGCTCTGCTGTCAGTTCGTCAGTAATGCTTGCAGCATCTTCTTTGGGTTCGTTCGATATCATAGCTATCTCCTCCAATGTTTGAGGGTTAAACAAACACGGAGAGACATCGAACGCCCGACATGGGGAAAATCTCCCCATGCGGGTATAGGCCGAAGCCCTGTATTTAGGCAATAGTTCCAGACTCTGTTCGAGTCACGCACGTCCCGGGAACCTGGCGCGTTTCGTGCAGCGTAGGTGCTGCGGCCCATGTATTTCCCATCTTACTGCATCAAATTTGAGATTGCAACAGTTTTTTTATGTTTATCCGCTGTTTCAAGCTGATTGCATGATTCGATCCTTTTCGAAATCACTATCAACAATTCTGGGTAATTCATTCGTAAGCCATGCAACAAGGGCTCGCGCTTTCCCGCCGAGCAATTCAATCAAGATAAACAAAGGTGCAAAAACAGTTAATATCAATACGAAAGGCGACCGAGTGATCATGTGAATAACCAGACTCCGATTTGCTTCATCATAGATAGTTCGTAAATCGTTCCTAAGATCCAAGTCATCCACCGTTTCGATCATATTTATGATATTCGGTGTTTCTGGAATGGTATTGCGGAGTATCAAAAAGACCGGGATCAATTCACCGATCCGGATTTTATGCGTTAGCCGGATTCGAGAGTTCAACCCCTCTCTCAATCCTCGATAAACCGGATCATCGAAACTGATCCGGCGGTGCATGGCGAGATAGAACAGTTGGTCCCTCAGCTCGAACAAATGTTGACGGGTAATGTCAACACACAAAGATTGCCAGGGGTAAGAAAAAAACCAGATGAGCAACCCGATAGAAAACAGGGCTTCAATGGAATGGATAAAGAGTTCTGTCGTCACAAGTTTTACCGATCTTTCGGGTTGGTTTCTCCAGTTTCAAGCAGTCCGCTTGAAGTACGACTTGAATCACTTATCGCAGCCACCGGGCTTTGGTACATCTGGATTCCCAAGGAATCTATGATACGACCGTGAAACTTGATATAGAGCTTGTCTTCCACGTCTAAAGCCTTGGCCCTTGCCTGCTAGATGGTTTGCAACACATCGACTTGAACGACTCGACAAGCCAGCTTGCATAAAAATGTGCCAATACCGGGGGCACGGCGTTACCGATCATCTGCGCAATCGGAGTTAGCCTGTCGACAGGATAGAAAATGTAATCGTCTTTGAACGACTGCAACCTGGCGGCCTCGCGCATGGAGATAGCTCGATCCTGATACGGATGGCCGAACCTGCCGTTCGTTATACTGTGACAACGTGTTGTTATGGTCGGTGCTGGTCGGTTCGGCGCCATCCGCGTGTAAACGTCCGTGAAGCACCTGTTTTTATGGCGGCTATTGACCCGTTTGTGGCATGCCAGAGACAAGTCTCCTTCGGGCGTGTTTTCCAGGTAGATATTTGATTCGCCAGGCTTTGCATAGGATATGCGCTTCCTGTTGAGTTCATTGAGGTTGCGGGCGACATGATTAAGTATTTCTTCGTGCTTTTGTCCGGCTATGAGAGGTGGCAATCCTTCGAGTGCTTCCGCAACTGTTCTTATCTGGGCCGCATCATCTTTCAATGGCAAAGAAAACGAATCATGTGCCTGATTGGGCGACATCAGGATTCCGGCTAATATAGAGCGCCTCCTGTATTGCGGAATGCCAAAACCTGAAGTACAGACACGCTCTGTTTTGACCTGGTAGCCGATTGCTCCCAACCGGTCGATAAAATCCTTCCAGATACCGCCATAACGGGCATTGTCAATTCCCGGCACATTCTCGGAGAGCACCATGTCCGGATTATAACGTTCAACGAAGCGGCATGTCTGCGAAAGCAGGCCTCGATCGCGCAATTGTGCCTCGACAGGGGGGAGGCGCGAGCGTGCTGCTTCGCTCAGTTTGGTGAATGGCTGGCAGGGAGCGCAAATAGCAAACAGCCAAGGAGTATCGGGGTATCTGGAGCGATGGTCAGATATCAGCTTGTCGAGGCAGGATATTGCCTCGTTTTGTTGACCAGCCGGGTAGTCAGGAGTTGCCGGCAAAAGATCAAGCGACAGGAACTTTGGATAGTCGCGGTCACCTGTTTCATTTCCATTGTTGGCAACATACGTTTTACGGCAGCCTTGCTCTTTGTCCAGACCAGCGATGACGTAGCCTCCCGCATCAATCAGCCCGCGTGTCGTTCCGCCCGCGCCGCAGTAAAAGTCAATTGCAAGGAACTCGGGAACCCGCCTTCGGCCAGGACGTTTCCGATTTGGCAAAGTTGCACTCGGATCTTCTTGCATACCCGTGAACCTGTCTAGCCCGGCCCTTTACCGGAGAAATGTCCTGTTGCAGAACGTCAGCATAAATTCTAATATCGTTTGTCCATCGCACTGTCGCATCGACTTTTCAACGTCGCAATCGATGCTTACGAATTCTTGCTGTTGCAACGGGATAACGAATCCAGAGGCAAACAACTGTCCGGGAGTCAAAAAAGGATCGATGAATCCGCTTCTGTAAAATATGGTTATTCGTGCAAAAGCGCATTCGAGAACAGTATGCAACATGGTGAATTCCGCCGAGTTTGTCACATCTGCAATAGTACTGGAAAACCTTTGGAATTGCTAACATTATTTGCATGACCTGCTTTCGCATGTGATTCCCACAAAAAAGGCACCCTGAGGGTGCCTTTCTGGTGTTCAATCCAGCCTGGATTCGGGTTGGGTCGAGTATCGACCTCACTTGATTTAACAAGCGTCATTGGCGGGAGTTCCGCAGTCATCCGCAGTTTTCCGGGTGCGGGCCCGGCTGATTTCGGATACGGCTGATTGGCCGTGAACATTGTAACGCAGTGGGCACAGGTCACTGACTGATTATCTATATCTAACCCTGGCCGGCGTGTCGATTCCGGATCCCCAATCCCGGTTTTACATGGATGCATCCATGCGAGACACGCTTCGCAGGGATCCCCAGGGACAATGCCCACGGCCAATCAGCCGCTTGATTCAATCTGGAAAAGCAGCGATCGTCCCGAAGGACGATCGCTTGACCTCATGCCGAAGCTTCCCGAGGAACCCAGGCGACCTGCCCGGGATTCCAGCGAAGCTGCAGGACCTCCTTGATGAAGGTCTTGCGCTCGTTGAAGTCGCCGGCATCCTGCGACAGCTTGACGCTGCCATTGGCTGCCAGTTCGGCTTCCAGCTCTCCGGCAAATGCCGGAGTGCCGTCGGCCTCGACTTCATCCTCGACCTGCGATGCCGGGACCGCCGAAGCGGCCTCGCCGGTGCCGGCCGGCTCCGGTCCGAGATCAACGACGGTGTCGTTGACCTTGAGCCAGGAAATGCCGAGCAGTGCGGTTTTCAGGGAAACCCCCTGCTCGCCATCCTTGCGGGTGAACACGACGGGTCGCATTCCTCCGCAGGAGACCGCAGCCATCACCTTGGAGTCATCGGCAATCTCCATCAGGTGATCGCCGACAATTTCCCGAGCACGCTTGCCCTTGACGATCGCATCCATCCGGATCTTCTCGACGTTCGAGTAATCGCCGTCTCTGGCGACCCCCTCGAGCAAGCTCACTTCGCAAGCGAGGTAAGGCTCCGCCCCGGTCGGGGCGACTTTCCGAACCCGGTTGATGAAGCCGAGTCCTTTGGTGATTACGTTGTAAACACCTTCCTTTTGGTCAGTTTCTTTCATGATTGTTTCCTCCATATTCGAAGTAAATGAAAACATGGAGAGACGAAAGAAACCCCCGTACGGGGAAAATCTCCCCATGCGGGTACAGGGTCTACCGACCCCTGATTTGGGATAGCAACCTCTTGTTCAGAGGTTGCGAATTTGGGATGGAATTATTGAAGCAGCGAAAGCAGGGCCTTCAAGGCCACCAGCAAAGCCTGATCGGGAAGCGAAAGAACGGCGCCGAGGGTGATAAAGTACACCCAGGTCGCAATCCTTACATACCGATCCATCCGATCAGTGATGGGTCTGGTCAAGTCCAGAACCCGCTGATCAAGATAATCCGAAAGATCCTGGATGTCCTCTTTGCTTAGACCGACTTGATTCAATATTCCAAAGGCTCGGGAGCCTTTTGATTTGGGTTCGTTCGATATCATAGCTATCTCCTCCAATGTTTGAGGGTTAAACAAACATGGCGAGACATCGAACGCCCGACATGGGGAAATCTCCCCATGCGGGTATGGGCCGAAGCCCTGTATTTAGGCAATAGTTCCAGACTCTGTTCGAGTCACGCACGTCCCGGGAACCTGGCGCGTTTCGTGCAGCGTAGGTGCTGCGGCCCATATTCCTGTAATCATATTACAGCAATTTTCAGATTGCAACAGTTTTTTTTATGTTTTTTTCGATTGCGCCAGACTCGGTCACTCAGGCAGTACATTGTTAACCAGTCGGACGAATCACTGGATCAAGAGAGAGGAGAAAAAGACCGATTACTTCCAGAGTCGCGGATTGCCATCCGGAAACGGCCCGCGCAGTCGGAGAAGACATGGCGGACAGGGTAAGGACAGATTGTCATAAATCAGAATCTCATCGCTCTCCCCCCGCTTCAACCCGGCATAAGTGGTGACCGAAAATTCATGGTGTTTCAACCCCCGATAAAGATCGGCTATTTCGGAACACCGATCATAGGTCATGATCCAGGGAATGCCGAGCTGCCTCACGGTCTCCGACACTTTCCGATGATCTTCAAGATCAAAACAATTTTGATAAAGATCCTCGGATTTGTGGAAGTAAGGCGGATCCAAAAATACACAAAAATTCTGAGCGCCTTCTGGTATAACCTGTTCCAGAAAGTCCAAGGCATCCAGTTGATGCACGCGTATTTGACTGGATCGTTGTCCGAGAGCAAGTATGGTTCGGATCAATGATGATTTTTTGAACCGTGCATCCAGCTTGTAGGCACCGGTTTGCCGCCGACCGCCGATCGCACCCCCCCCCCCCCGAATGATGCCGGAGTAATTCACCCGATTCAAATACCAGGCGGCAAAGCCCAAATCAAAATCTGAATATCGGTTTGCGTCTTTCAACACTTCTCGTTGTCGGTCTCTCTCTTCCAGAGTGACAGGAATACGCTCAATCCGGTTTGCAAAATCCGCCGAGCGGTAAATCGCGCTGCGCCAGAACGCGGCGACCGCAGGATCAATGTCATTGATTTCAATCCGCGATACGTAGTTGTTTGCGAGCAGATAGATTGAGGCCCCGGCCCCGCCCGCGTACGCTTCTACAAAAACCGGTCTTCGTATTCCATTTTGCCGAAAGCTCCACGCCATCCATGGCGCCAGTCGTGCCTTCCCTCCGGGATAGCGCATCGGGGATATCAAGGCATTAACCCTTCATCTGCGCCGTTTGTCGGCATTTCGGATAGCTTGAACAACCAAGAAACGGCCCACGTTTGCCGTTGCGAACAACCATCGGGCTACCGCATTGAATGCAGATCTTTTCTGTCGAAAACTGGGTCTTCTGTTGAGTTGCTCCGTTCTTTCCCTTGCGGATATATCGACAGTCTGAATAGTTGCTGCAACCGACAAATACTCCGTACTTTCCACGCCTCTTTGCGAGTGGACTATCACAATCTGGACAGTTTCCCAAATTCTGTTCGGATTGTGGAGCCGATTGAATGCGACTGGATTCACTTGGTGGTGAACCACTGGCTCGCAATGCTTCTTTGGCATTGGAAATCCAGTTGTTAACCAGCTCCTGTTGTTGAGCCATGAATTGTGCCAGACTCGTTTTTCCTGCTTCAACCTCACTCAACAACCGTTCCATTACCGCTGTAGTCGATGGATCGGTCAGCTCTTTCGGAATAGCTGCAATCAACTCGCGACCTTTGGGAGTCGAATAAAGCGATTTCTTGCGCACTTCGATGAATCCCCGATTCTTGAGCGTCTGGATAATTTCGGCCCGAGTTGCTTCCGTACCGATCCCGTCATGTTCCCGGAGGATCGCACGAATGTCCGGGTTCTCAACTTCCGCCGCAATTCGCGTCATGCCTTTGATCAGCGTACCCTCGGTATATCGGGCTGGTGGCTTGGTCTGTCGATCCATGACCGTCGCATGATTGATTGCGACGGTCTCCCCCTCGTTCAGATACGGAATCGGTGGATCAACGCGTTCAGCCTCCGACTGTTCAAGTGCTTTCCAACCCCCGATCATCGTTTGCTTGCCCGATGCCTCCAGGTTTACCCCACCTGCATCCAGCTTGAGTTTTACCGACTCGTATTCATGATCCGTCAGAAATTGCATCAGGTATCGTTCCGCAATGACTCGATAGATATTTCTCTCTGGCTCACCCAGAGAATTGATCTGCACCAACTGCATGGTCGGAACAATTCCGTGGTGTGCAGTAACCTTGGCGTCATTCCAGGCTCGTGATTTACGCGCCATGTCGAGACCATCGAACAAATACATGTATTCGTTCGAGCCGAACGATTTTCGCAATCCACCGATCACCTTGCTGGCCTCTGTAAACTGATCTTCAGGCAAATACCCTGAATCGGATCGCGGATAAGAGATCACCTTGTGTTTCTCATACAACTCCTGGGCAATCTCAAGCACCTGTTTCGCACCACAGTGCCACCTGGTATTGGTCAGACCAGTCGTGGATTGGCCTACTGGAGAAGTCTTCATCCAGTTTTCGAGCCTCGAATTTTCTGAGCGGGCGGGCACGCCACGGATTGCTGATGCCTGCTTGAGAACGTAACTGTGAGAGTTTGCGCAGACTGATTCCAAAAACAGTCCGGAGCAAACGGTTATGACAACCAGCAACGATTAGCTCTTGTACAATAGAGACAGATCGAATCTTTCCGAACTTCTGTTCAATCTGATCCATATCAATCGTTACGCAATCCTCGCATTGCTGAATAAATTTCTCGATCTGCTGAGAGGGTAAGGCTGGGACATCCTCACCAAAACGTTGAACGAGCAGAACTCGTATCACGGCTCGTTTTATCTGTTCTTCACGAATCATTGCTATCGATCTTGTTGATGATCGTGTCGACGCCGCGGACCAGTTCAACCACAATGATAAGACTTGAATATTGCAAATCAGACAATGAGCGCAGAAATTCAGCTGGACATGTTTCCGATTTCGGGATCTTGGCTTCAAAGTCCTGGATGAGTTGCTTCAGGATTCCCGCATCACGTTGCGGCATGGACTCATTCTCCGATTGACCCAACCTTTCCTCGCTTTCCGCAAGCGCTCGAAACAGGCCCGCAATTCGGGATTGTGCGAATTGCGGGTCATGCACAATTAAATCGGCAATTGCCCCAGGTTCCGTGGTCAATCCAGATAGATCCCAAAGCCACCTCCATGCCGCTAAAGCCTGTTCGTTGAGTTGCTGGTCTGAATCCGGCAAGTCGATCCAGAATCCGTTACCGATTGGTTTCTCAAGCAGGAATGGGGAGATGAATTGGTCAAGCTTGAAATCGGTTGCAAATTTCTGGACTTGGGACAAGATGTCTTCGGTTAGGTTCCGATATCGAATCCAGCAACCCTGAGATCCAGAAGGCAACGGAGAGGGATGAACCGGTTTCGAGACATTGTTTTCATCAGGCACGGTTTGTTTTGGGTTTGAATTTTCGCTTGGTTTCTTTTCTTCGCATTGCTGACTCGGTTCAAAAACAGAATCCTCTTGAACACTGGGATAAATTGATTGGATCGGATTATCCGGATTCTTTTGATATGAAGTCCAAGCATTCTTTATACGAATGCTTGTCTCTTGCTCATCGAATTGATTCTCTCCTGGTTTCATCAACGCCGCGACAATCGGAGTCATAACCTCGTGTAGATTATTGGCTAATGCCTGTTGGCCAAGACTCTCAACGAGGTCACTATCTTGTTCGGACAGGACCGTAGGAAAGAGTGCTCTAAACCGTTCCTGAACTTCTGTACTACCGATTCCTTCTGGCCCAAAGAACACATTCAGGTCTTTCTGCAGGCGGCGAAGGTCTTGTATCTTCCTTGGCCCCATGCCCGCATCCAGAGCACTGGGGATATACGGATACAAATGGTTTTTCGTATAGAGAAACAGGTCCAGATAGGTCCGGTTCAATTTTGGATAGCCCATGTCGTTCAGACGCTGAATGAACTCTCTCTGAGTAAGAGTCTCGCCCTCTGAACGAGACATGTCCTCATACAGCTCGCAGATGGCCCGTGCGCGGTCGATGAACAGGTAGTCGGAACGGTTGTCGTTCTCGCTCAAGTGCGCAATGATGAGTTGCATTTCGTCCGCATAGGCGATGAACTTGCAATTGATCCAGTAAAACTGCTCATCGTTTGATTCTTGATACAACTCCTTCAATGCGGTCAGTCGAGTATTCCCACCTGCGGCTGGGAAATACAATGTTTCACCAGGTCGTCGAGTGACCGTCAATAACACTTTGGTTGCTCCGGTCTTCATGAGACTGGCCTTGAGTTGTGCATAGTCCTGGTTCGGTTGGATGCGCGGATTCCTGTCATACAGGGTTAACTGATCAAGATTGAGTCGAATCATGGATTCGGGAATGGGCTCGGCTGAACTCGGTATATCGGTATCTTCTGAGCCATGATGGCCTGCATGCAGAAATCCAGTGATGCGTTCTATGTCTTTCATGGCTCCCTCTGCGATTAAGATAGTGAATCGGGAAGCAACTCTTGTGCTAGACTGCTCATAACCTCAAGCCCACAAGGGGTTTTGCCGCGCGTGCGAACATCGATCTGATGGACGGGGCGTTGTGCCGATGCTGCAGTTCGGTAAGCTGCGGTATCGGGAATTCGAGTCTTCAACAGCCGAATCGAGTTGTGGTCTTCGGCTTTGAATAGCTGAGTCAGCGCTTCGGCATACAGGTTGGCATCCCGAGTCCGTGAAACGCCAAACAAAATGGCGTACATGGTTCCGATTTGCATGCCGAGCCGAGCGGCCATAACCTGGGTTTCCGAAACAATACGAACCGTTCCTCGATTGAACTCGGTGGCTGATATTTTGTCGGTACGAACCGGAGACAGAATAATCTCGCCAGCAAAAATCGCGGATTCCTGTAAAGGGCCGATTGCGCCCTGAGTATCAATCAGAATGTAGTCATAGTCACGCTCAATTTGCTTGAGCGTGTAATGCAGGCGTTGTCGTCCGTCAGCGGTATGTAAAATGAAGTTCTGTAAAGTACCTTTGGGGTCATCTGAATAAATGATATCGAGGTTGGGTATGTTGGTTTTCGAGATGACATTGTCGATACCCGCCTCTATAATCAATTGACACAACCCATTCGGGGCTTCAATTTTGAGAGGGTAATAGGATGATAGCGCTGGCTGAATGTCGGCATCAACACAAAGCACTCGTTTACCTAGGTCGGCTAGATAGCCCGCTAGATTCGCGACTAGGGTTGTCTTTCCTACGCCGCCTTTGGTATTGGTTACTGTAATAATCAATTGTCTTTCCGGGTATAATCCCATAGGACAATAGGGTTAAGTAACCAATTTGATTTCGAGAGTAATTTCTCGTTAAATCAGCAACTAAACAAATATCTGGTGGGCCTGGTAGGACTTGAACCTACGACCAACGGATTATGAGTCCGCTGCTCTAACCAGCTGAGCTACAGGCCCAACTCGATACCATCAGGTAAATATTGTTCTTTCTTCTATCGAGAACAAATAAACGAACCGAAGTAACTTTTGACTGAACAAGACAATATTACCTGCTATCCAGAAAACTCTTCAATTGCTCAGATCGACTCGGATGACGAAGTTTTCTCAAGGCCTTAGCCTCAATCTGGCGAATCCGCTCTCGAGTAACATCGAACTGCTTACCGACTTCTTCCAATGTGTGATCGGTATTCATACCAATCCCAAAACGCATCTGTAAAACTTTCGCCTCTCGTTCAGTAAGCTGATCAAGAATTCCGTTCGTGGCTTCCTTTAGCCCCGATGAAGACGCGTTATCAAATGGAGCATGAGCCCTTTGGTCTTCAATGAAATCGCCAAGATGCGAATCATCATCATCACCCATTGGCTGTTCCATTGAAATTGGTTCCTTTGCGATCTTCAGCACTTTGCGAACCTTTTCCACGGTAAGTTCCATTCGTTCAGCAAGTTCCTCCGGAAGAGGTTCACGTCCTTTTTCTTGCAAAATTTGACGCGAAACACGATTCAATTTGTTGATCGTTTCGATCATGTGGACCGGTATCCTTATGGTCCGGGCCTGATCAGCAATAGAACGCGTGATTGCCTGACGAATCCACCAAGTAGCATAAGTCGAAAATTTATAACCTCGGCGATATTCAAATTTGTCAACCGCCTTCATCAAACCGATATTACCTTCCTGAATCAGATCCAAAAACTGCAAACCGCGATTGGTGTATTTTTTCGCAATCGAAATAACCAAACGCAAGTTGGCTTCGACCATTTCCTTTTTTGCCCTGCGTGCTTTAACTTCACCAAGCGAAAAATCATCGAACAGTTTTCGCAACTCCTGTAAGCTGAGGCCAGCTGTGTTCTCAACCTTCAGAATACGGAAAGTCAATTCATGGATTTTTTCACGATAGCGAACCACTCTTGGATATTCCTTGCCATATTCTTCAACCAATTCATCAAACCATTCAAGGTCTGTTTCCCGATCCTTGAATTTCCCAATAAACAACTGATTGGGTACCTTGCTGTAACTGACACAATATTTTTTGATACCGCGCTCACAGGTTCTTAATTCGCTCATGCAAGCTTTGAGCGCATTTGCCATCTCTTCCAACCTCGCTGGTACAAACCGGATTAAAATCAACTCATCGCCAAGCCGCTTGCGAATATTCAGAACCTGCTTGCTTGATAAGCCATGTTTTCCAATTGCATTTTCCATGCTTTTCAGCGAGCGTTTGATTTTTGTGAAACGCCTCTTCGCTTCACCAGGATCAGGGCCAGTTGCCATTTCCTGTTCAGACGCATTTTGCCCTGGCCCTCCAGGGGTTGCTACTGTCTCATCCTTGTACGATTCCCAGTCATGGAAACTCACTACCAGTTCGGTTAGTTTCATTTCCTTTTTCTGAACATCATTGATATATCCCACCAGCTTGCGAAGAACGACCGGTGTCGTGGCCATGGTGGCAATACTAATGCGGTTACCCGCTTCAATTCGTTTGGCGAGTTCAATTTCCTTTTCTCGATCAAGCAACTCGACAACACCCATTTCCCGCATGTACATGCGCACTGGATCAGTTGTGCGCCCGAACTCGCTTTCGACTGCAGTTTTCAGTGCAGCACTAACTTCTTCCATAACCTCCTGATCTTCCGTGTTGTCTCTTTTCAGGGTCAGGGTTTCTGAGGTATCTGGCGCCTTATCAACCAATTCAATATGCATATCTTTGATCATGTTGACAACAACCTCAAATTGATCGGTGTCATGCATATTTTCAGGGAGGTGATCCTGAATTTCAGTATATGTCAAAAATCCTTGCGATCGCCCCTTGAGAACCAGCTTCTGCAGTTTTGACTGAGTTTTCGGTTTGATTTCCTCAGCCTGCTTTTGTTCCGCCTTATCGGGATCAATATCGTCTACCTTCTGATCTTCGGGTTCTTCAACATTCACCACGCCATTTCCATCAAGTTCGACTTTTTCTTGTTTGGTTCCGATATCAGAGCCTTTCGTTGTTTGCTGATTACTCATCTTGAAGCACTAAATTGCAAGTTAGATTCAGTTTCTATGGGTCTATGAGACCAAAAAGCAAGGGCGCACATTGTCCAGCATCTTGATCAACGCGGACAAGAAATTTCGCCTTTTTCAGTATCACAACCTTACTATATTGTGCCGCTAAAGGTAAATTTCAATTGCTCGGATGTGCTCGAGATCAAATTTTTGCCAAATTGCGTTAACCTGTTTCAGAAGCAAGAAATAGAAATCCAGACTCTTTTATTCCTTCGAACGTTCTGATTGATGAATCCGTTCTTGCTGCAGCGATAACAACTCCTCTTTTTCAGCTTGAGTGAGGGTCCGCTGGTAGGATTTTGTAATCAGCTCTTCATGACGCTGTTTTCTCAAACGTGCAAGTAATTTGTGAATAATTTCCCCAAAATGAGCAATCAACAAGTTGTCGGGTACTTGATGATCACGAACCGCCAAATATTCAAGATGCGAATGATAGGGTGCATCGCGGAACCGCTCCAAAAGTCGGGCGGTTGTTAGGTCTGGATTGCGACAGCATGTGTCTAGCATGTCCACAAGTACATCAAGACCATCTACCTGTAATTCATCAAGAGCACTGAAATTTGGCCCCTTGCTGGAAAGGCTTGGATTTTGAAGTAACAAGCTCATGGCTTGTTCAACTAGAGGAAGTTGCCCATCAATATTTCGATCAGGGTGTCTTTTGGTGTCACTTGCCGGGCTTCGTGGTCTCGAGTGCTGTTCTAATTCATCTGGCTGAACCATTGTTCCACAAAGCGTCGACAGACGATCAAACATAATCGATCGAAGTGTAATATTTGGAATATCCATAAGCAACGGTTTCGCCAAACTGGCCAGCTTAGCACGGCCTTCCATCTTTTCAAGATCAATTTCAGCCATCAGATTCTCGAACAGAAACTCGGTCAGAGGCATTGCCGAGTCAACCTCTCCAAGGAAACTTTCTGCTCCTGTCGATCGGACGGTTGTATCGGGATCCTCACCTTCGTTCAAGAATAAAAAACTAACTTGACGATCGTCTCTCAGTTCCGGTAGCGTAGTCCTCAGAGCTTTCCATGCTGCATTTTTTCCAGCTGTATCCCCATCAAAACAGAACACAATATCTGGTGCAAGTCGAAATAGGAGTTGCACCTGATGGGGAGTAGTTGCAGTACCGAGTGCAGCCACCACATTTTCGATGCCGAATTGAACTAGGGAGACTACATCCATGTATCCCTCCACCACAATGCTACGTTTTTGTTTGCCAATTGCACGTCGAGCACGGTGCAAACCATAGAGTTCTCTTCCCTTATGAAAGAGAGGGGTTTCTGGTGAATTGAGGTATTTGGGACCTTTATCCGTCAAATCCCGTCCTCCAAAACCGACGACACGTCCACGACTATCTTCAATCGGGAACATGATGCGGCCTCGAAACCGATCAAAATATCTGTTCTTACCCTGCTCGCTTTTATTAATAAGACCTGCTTTCATCAATTTATCAAGTTGAGACGGGGTTTTCCCGAGCCCGCCCGTCAGACCGTTCCAACTGTCTGGCGCAAAACCAATACCGAATTCGGTAATCATTTCGGCATTGAGCCCGCGCGATTGAAGATAACCGGTTGCTGTCTTGTGGTCGGGGCTACTCTTGAGTTGTTCCTGAAACCATAGACTTGCATGATTCACGACTTCTAACAGCACATCGGTTTGGTTATGTGATTGATTGAAATTGCCAGATCGATTTGATCTTGGTATTTCAAGTCCGGCTCTGTTGGCTAGATCTTCGATCGCTTCAACGAAACCTAGATTTTGATACTTCATCAAAAAATCAATAGCTGTACCACTTTCTCCGCAACCAAAGCAATAAAAAAATTGTTTCTGTGGGTTCACCGCAAAAGATGGGGTTTTTTCCTCATGAAATGGACAACAGGCCATGTAATTCTGACCCTTTTTCTGCAGGGGGAACATGCTTTCAATGACCTCAATGATGTCGGTCCTTCGCATCAACTCATCAATAAACTCCCTAGGGATATATCCAGCCATATAAAATTTCTTCAATAAATATGTAACAGAAAAAGACTATACACACGAGTGCGTATTCAATCAAGAAAATACAAAATCGGATTCGACATACAGGAAAATAATTGGAAAACAAACTAAAATCGCTTATTTCCAATTCTCACTATACATCATGTACCAAGAATACACCCCCTCTGATGTCGAATCCCAAGTCCAGAAATACTGGGAGGATGAGCAGTGTTTTGCGGTCACTGAAGATCTTGACAAGAAAAAATATTATTGTTTGTCCATGTTGCCTTACCCTTCCGGACAATTGCATATGGGTCATGTGCGCAACTATACGATAGGGGACGCAATTAGTCGATATCAACGCATGCTTGGCAAAAATGTCCTGCAACCCATGGGCTGGGACGCATTTGGATTACCCGCCGAAAATGCCGCTATAGCCAATAATGAGCCTCCGGCCAAATGGACCTATGCCAATATTGCCTACATGAAGCAACAACTGAAACGCATGGGGTTTGCCTACGACTGGAACCGTGAATTTGCAACCTGTACTCCCGAATATTACCGTTGGGAACAGTGGTTTTTTACTAGACTATATGACAAAGGACTGGCTTACAAGAAGATGGGTGTAGTCAATTGGGATCCGGTAGAAAACACCGTCCTCGCCAATGAGCAGGTAGAGAATGGTCGCGGTTGGCGCTCTGGGGCATTGATTGAACGCCGTGAAATGCCACAGTGGTTTATTCGGATTACTGACTATGCCGAAGAATTACTGGAAGAGATTGACAATCTGGAAGGTTGGCCGAATGCGGTTCGCAACATGCAACGAAACTGGATTGGACGCTCGGAAGGTATTGAGTTCGGTTTCGAAATACCGGGAGAAGAGTCGCTTATGGTGTATACAACTCGACCCGACACCATCATGGGGATTACCTTTATATGTGTAGCTGCGGAGCATCCACTTGCATTGAAAGCGGCTGATGAAAATCCACAAATTGCAAAGTTTGTCGAGGAGTGCCGAACCCAACATGTATCGGAAGAGAACATGGAAACCATGCAGAAAAAAGGTGTTCCGCTAGGTTTGCACGGCATCCATCCAGTCAGCGGTGAGAAAATTTCAATCTGGGTAGCCAATTTTGTATTGATGAGCTATGGTACTGGTGCAGTGATGGCTGTTCCAGCTCACGATCAGCGTGACTGGGAATTTGCCAGAGATCATGATCTTGAAATCCGTCCGGTGATTCGGTCTGCTGATGGTATGGTACATGATTTTGAGCACTCTGCGATGGTTGAAAAGGAGAATATCGAAGTATTTAACTCCGGTGATTTTGATGGTTTAAACTACCAGCAGGCCTTTGATGTAGTTGCTGATTTTGTCTCCTCTCGTCACATTGGTAAAAGAACAGTTAAGTACCGAATCCGAGACTGGGGAGTTTCAAGACAGCGCTACTGGGGCTGTCCTATTCCGGTCGTTTACGGTGATACAGATGAACCGATCACTGTTACTGTGCCCGACGAAGAACTTCCCGTGGTGTTACCCGAAGAAGTCGAATTTTCCGGGGTCCAATCACCGATCAAAAATGATCCATCATTTTATCAAACAATTGTTCCTGGCACAGATCGGCTAGGTCGGCGGGAAACCGACACTTTCGATACCTTTGTCGAGTCGTCCTGGTATTACGCCAGATACTGTTGCCCTGATGCTGACACCAGTATGCTGGATGAGCGGGCGAATTACTGGTTACCGGTGGATCAATATGTTGGAGGCATTGAACATGCAGTACTTCACCTGCTTTATGCCAGGCTATTTCACAAATTGATGCGGGATATAGGATTGATAACCTCTGACGAGCCATTTACGCGTCTATTATGTCAGGGCATGGTACTCAAGGATGGAAAAAAAATGTCGAAATCACTGGGCAATACTGTCGATCCACAATCGATGATTGACCAGTATGGAGCTGATACAGTCCGTCTGTTTATTCTGTTTGCATCGCCACCGGAGCAAACGCTAGAATGGAATGATCAGGCTTTGGCTGGTGCACATCGTTTTCTAAAGAGATGGTGGAATCTGGTACATGGAACTCTCAATGATACCAGTCCGGTCACAGAATACCTCAAACACCCAAACTGGAGTAACCAAATCAAAGATGGAAAGGCAATCCATCTGAGACGAACTGTTCATCTGATCCTGGAAAAAATTGTTCGCGATTATGAAAAAATCCATTACAACACAGTGGTGGCTGGGAGCATGGAGATTCTGAATGCAATTGAACGTTTTGAAGTCTCAGATCGACCAGATAGAGCCAAGGTACTGAGAGAAAGCCTATTGATCTTGAACAAGGTTCTAGCGCCGATTGTGCCGCATATTGCACATGTATTATGGGACAAGCTGGGTGAATCGGAATCTTTGCTTGATACAAGCTGGCCTGAGGTGGACAGCGAGGCCCTGAAATCACTTCATGTTGAATTAGTGGTTCAGGTAAACGGCAAATTGCGAAGTCAAATCCGTATTCAGGCCAACAGTACTCAGGATGAAATAAAACAGGTGGCACTGAACGATAAAAAAATCGGCAGGTTTATCGAAGGGAAGGATGTCAGGAAAATTATCGTGGTACCTGGACGGTTAGTAAATATCGTTGCTGTCTAGGAATTGTAAGGGCATTAGTCCATCCACTATGGTTTATTGATCACTATGAGTCGATATTATTACCGAAGTCCTTGTAAATCTGTATCAACATTGTTGCTGGTGCTGTTCTCCTTGTTAATGATCAGTTGCGGGTTTCACTTGAAAGGCCAGACTGATATTCCAGAAGAGTTTTCCATCCTGAAAGTAAAAAGTCATGATCAGAGCATGACTGATGCTTTGTCTGATGTTCTCAAGAAACAAGAGGTCATTCTGACACAGTTTGATTCAGCAGCTGAAATCGAGATCGTAAACAGTGATTTTCATAAATCGGTTGAAACAGTGGATGAATTGGGTGTTGCAACCGGCTATGCTTATCGATATACGGTTGAATACAAGATACTTGACAAATTGGGCAGGGTCAGGGTGCCACCGGTGGAGATAAGCCAATCAAGTAGTCTTCGCTATGAGGTTGGTAGCGAACTGGCAATTGAGCACGAAGAGAATTTTCTCAAACAGCAAATGGCGAATGCGATTGCGGGTCGCATTATTCGTCAATTGCGCTGGCTATGATGAGCGAGTATCCAAACATGCGAGTGAAATATGATGATTTGAAACCACATCTTGAAAATGGTTTAGCCCCAATGTATCTGATTCATGGGCGTGAACCATTATTGGTGGAAGAGGCCATGGATGAGTTTCGTGCTCAGGCCCATGAGCAAGGTCTGACGGAACGGGTTCGGTACACGGTTGAGGTTGGATTTGACTGGCAGATTCTTTTTGAACACAGTCAGACCGTATCGATTTTTCAGGAAAAAAAGCTGATTGAACTCCGAATGCCGACTGGGAAGCCCGGAGACAAGGGAGCTAGAGTATTGGTTGAATTTGCTGAAAATCCGGTAGAGGATGTAACGCTGGTTGTAATCTCTGGGCATATTGACCGTGTAGGTCAAAAGACTCAATGGTTCAAATCTGTTGCTGAAACTGCAGCATTGATTGAATGTCCAAAGATCACTTCTGAACAACTGCCACAATGGATTCGCAAGCGGGTCCGATCACGCAATCTTGAAGTGGAAGACGCAGCGATCCGGCGTTTATGTCAGATGGTAGAGGGTAACCTGCTTGCAGCTTCCCAGGAGATTGAACTGCTGAAACTCCTGCATCAGGATCAAGTGGTAACTTTGGACATCATTGAAGACTTAATCGCTAATCATGCTCGTCATGATGTATTTATGCTGGTCGATGCTTGTTTGCTGGGCCATCAGGATCGTGCAATTCGGATGCTGTACAACATGAAAACAACTGGCTCGTTGCCGATTGTGATATTATGGAATATGGTTCGGGAAGTTCGGCAAATTTGCCGAATTCATGATGAGTCGGAACGAGAGAGGGTTTCGCCTCGATCACTGTATCAGCGTTTTGGGATTTGGAGCGCTCGGCAGAAAATTGTCGGCCGTGCAATGAACAGATTGGGTCGGTTAGAGTGGGAGAGAATATTCGCTCAGCTTTGTAATGCAGATCATCGTCTCAAGGGAGGGTTTCCCCTGGCTCACAAAGACGAATGGGAGGAGCTCGAAAGTATTGTACTTCGAATGTGTGGTTTCTCATCACTTTCGTGAAGTTAGGCATGCCCGAACGATAAAGGATAGAGGAACTCGGTTGTTGCCGCAGTCGTCACCAAATTGTGGATTTGGTGGATGAACTGCATCATGCGGGTCCCCGGAAATATCACTTTCTGGCTGGGATGGATGCTGACTCCTTTTTCATACATCTTTTGCATCAGGGGGGGGGGTTACATGAGGAATCGTTGCGAGTTCTTCTTCAATATCAGGTACTCGGTTGTAATGACCACGAACCGGAAGATTGTGGATCATGGGGCCGATTGATGGAAAACAAAATCTTGAATTGAATGAGCCGAATTCGTTCAGCTTAGACAGACAAAGTGTTGCAACAGGCCATCTCGAAACGGGCTTCAAATTGGATAATGCGCTGGCTATTTCAATAGTCTTCGAGACAGGGAATTGGCAAGGCGATTTTCATTCGTTGATGTTTCATTTGACCAGAATGTGGTTACAATTGGTTACTCGTTAAACTGTAGAAAAATTCCAAATCCTTATCTGGAATAGCAATGATCGAAACAATAACCCTCAACAGAGGGTGTTGCACTTCATGGTTGAATGGGGGAAGGCTAAAAAGGGCGACAAAATGGATTAAGGGTACACTTGTGAGCATGTTTTAGAAACAGGACTGCCTCCCGAAACCGGCCTCCGACTCAATCCCGGTTTCGCCACTTATGTATATAATTTCCATTTTTTACGGTAAGTTTTCGCCACATCAAAAATGACATGAAGACGAACACTCTCGAAAGGCTTGATGTTGCTGAATACATGACACAGTTGAGCAAACATGCCAAACTGGTGTCATCAGATTTGGCTAGGCTGAGTTCGGCTGATAAAAATCAGGCTTTGGAATCAATCGCTCAGTCAATTGAAAATCAAGCCGATCACATTCTAAAAGAGAATTACAGAGACATGGTTTTTGCTGAGCAAAATGACTTGACTTCCGCATTGAAAGATCGGCTCTACCTTGACGAATCTCGGATTGCGTCTACTGTTCTAGGCTGTAGGCAAGTCGCAAAATTACCGGATCCTGTCGGAGAAATGACTGAACCGATTCAGCGACCAAGTGGGCTTGAAATCAGACAGATGCGGGTACCTTTGGGAGTAGTCGGCATCATTTATGAATCACGTCCAAATGTAACCGTTGATGCTGCAGTTCTTTGCTTCAAGTCCGGTAATGCATGCATCCTGCGAGGTGGATCCGAGGCCTTTTATTCCAATATGGCGTTGGCGGATTGTATCAAACAGGGGTTAATTAATGCGGGCTTAAGCGAGTATTGCATTCAGTTTGTAGAAACAACTGATCGTGTAGCTGTCGATTGTCTAATCACCATGAATGAAGAAATCGATATCATTGTTCCACGTGGTGGAAAAGGACTCATCCAGCGCATCAGCCAGCATGCAACAGTGCCCGTAATCAAACATCTTGATGGTATCTGTCATGTATTCATTGACGACCAAGCCGATATTGAGAAAGCAATTCGTGTAGCTTATAACGCCAAGACTCGTCGATATGGAATATGCGGTGCAATGGAAACTCTATTGGTAGCAAAAGGCATTGCCTCCAAAGTTCTTCCCAAACTTTCTCGCCTTTATCAGGACAAGGGAATAGAAATTCGGGCATGTCAGCGATCACAAGAATATATGAATGGATCGGTACCAGCCTCTGAGCAGGATTGGGCCACAGAATATCTCGATGCGATTCTGTCAATACGAATTGTAGATGATCTGGACCAGGCTATTTCGCATATCGAGATGTATGGATCAGGACAT
Source organism: Candidatus Poriferihabitans sp. (assembly GCA_965220975.1). GTDB lineage: Bacteria > Pseudomonadota > Gammaproteobacteria > Arenicellales > Poriferihabitantaceae > Poriferihabitans. The sequence continues at coordinate 2,306,976 of OZ244855.1, forward strand.
ACGGATGCAATCATCACTGAGAATTCAAGCAATCAGAATGAATTCATGAGACGAGTGGATTCCAGTTCTGTGATGATCAACACATCAACGCAATTTGCGGATGGTTTTGAATATGGTTTAGGGGCAGAAATCGGGATCAGCACGGACAAATTACATGTGCGAGGCCCAGTCGGTCTTGAGGGATTGACGAGTCAAAAATATATTGTGAGTAGCGACGGTCTGGCGAGAAACTAAACCCTTCTGATTGCGGATAATTGACACGACCCTGCTTTTGATTGACCGCTGATACATCTTGAGAATCACGGTTGACAGAACAATATCCGGAGCAACGAAAGATCCCGAACCGATTTAGAAAGATATTTTCCGACTTGAGTCTATCCGATCATCAAAAGAGAAATCGGTCTGCTCGAGAAACTTGAGAGAGGTCAAGCTCGCGCTGAATGTATCCGAAGATGAAGGAATGTCAGAAAATGCATTTTTCCCAACAGGCACCAATCTTAGACTTCCTTTGAATGGATGATGCATCTTATGGGTCGGCCGTGCTAATTGGATCATGTTTCAAACTGGCACTCAAAGTTCGACTATCCAACAGTTTTCAGTGGCTACGAAAAACTCATGCAACACTGCGAGGAGTAATCCGGAAAACCAGCGATATTTACATAATCATCCGTTGATTTTGTCGTTCATTTCACCCATTGTCGAATAGGTGGTTTTGCAAAGCCAGTTGTGCCTGTTGTATACCGATATTGCTTTTTGCCGAAAACAGTTGGACAGATACCATCGGATATTCAACCATTTGCCTAGTCACCTGCTGATAAAAGGAATTGGCTTTTCCTTGTTTAAACTTATCAGCCTTAGTTAGCAAGATGTGAGCGTGCAACCCGATCTCCTGGCAGAGATGCAACATGGTTCTATCTAGCGTGGTAAGTGGTCGGCGAATATCCATGGGGATACACAGGACTTTTAGACTCGCCCGATGGTAGAGATAGTCAATAATGAATTGCCCCCATTCTTGCCGCTGGCTGATCGGTGCCTTTGCATATCCATAACCTGGAAGGTCGACCAGGTACCTGCCTTCCAGCATGCTGAAGAATATGATTTGCTGGGTTCTGCCCGGCGTTTTGCTGGTACGGGCAAGATTTTTTTGCCCCGTAATGGCGTTGATTGCACTCGATTTGCCAACATTTGAACGACCCGCGAAGGCGACTTCCGCCAGGCTCTCTTCTGGCCACTGAGAGCGTTTGGTTGCCACTAACTGGAACTGAGCTTGATTGAATATAGAATGATTCAAATTATGTCCTGACCCACCAATAGGCATACAGTTTCAAATTTGCAATACAGGCAGATAATTTGCCGATACGAGAAAACCGGTATTTCTCAAATGAGAACTTCGAATCTTGAGTATATAATAGCGATCAAGGTTGAGATGCCGCAGACACAATAATTTTTGGAGAATTTCACGAATTCAGTGACCGTAAATGTAAAGTTGTTCATTGATCTTGTGCATGATGCTTCGATTCAGAAGCAGTTTGCGTAACAAGGGTTTCAGGGAGTGAATGTCTTACAATCTCGTAGTTCAAACATTTTTCAAAGCGTTGTCCATGATTCATTCATATAGTTTGTTATTGGCAGTAGCAACAGCTGTCTTATTTTTCAATCCGGAGGTTTCTCAAGCTGAAGGTGATATTGAAGCCGGCAAAGCCAAATCTGCATCTTGTGTGGCTTGTCACGGTAACGACGGAAACAGTCCGGTAGACCAATTTCCGAAAATCGCCGGTCAAGTTCCGGGATACATCGCAACTCAGTTGCAGGCCTATAAATCCGGTGAACGTGAAAATGCAATCATGCTCGGCATCGCTGGAGCCCTGAGTGAGCAGGACATGGCAGATTTGGATGCCTACTATGCGTCCCAAACCGCGAGTATAGAAGGTGTCTCTGAAGAAGACATGGAGGATGTTCTAGCCGGTCAACAGTTGTATCGTGCTGGCTATGCAGAGTATGCTATCCCACCTTGCATGTCCTGTCATGGCCCGGACGGGTCCGGCATACCGCCCAATTATCCGCGTGTGGGTGGACAGCATGCTGCCTATACCGAAATGCAACTACACGCATATAAGTCAGGAACGAGACTGAATGCCGAAATGCAAGCAATTGCTCATCCCCTGACCGATGAACAAATCAGACAACTCGCCCTGTATATTTCCGCACTGCAACCCTGAACCGTTTTTTAAGGTTATTCGCACGACTTGACACATTTTCAAGAATCGCAAATTCTGATAAGAACCCGGAAAATCAGTTGATGTCTGAATCGACAGTTTCTTTGATGATGCGAAAGTTCGGTCATCAATCGAGACTGAATTGAAACGAACAAAATTTTCCAAGTACATTCGAATACTGAGGGTAAAGACGCAGTTCTGCTTACTCGGAGTTGCATCTGTCGCACGGAAATAATTCTTACACGGAGAAAATATTAACCGATTGCCTCTGGAATTTTGATTTGTCGTTGCCAGCAGGTTGCGATGATGGTGTTTTGAAGCAGACAGGCTAGGGTCATCGGGCCCACCCCACCTGGCACAGGCGTTATTGCACCTGCTACCTGTGAAACGGAAGCATATTCAACATCCCCAACCAGCTTTTTGTTTCCTGAGCTATCAGTGATCCGATTGATTCCGACATCAATGACGGTTGCTCCGGGCTTGACCCAGCCCGTCTTGACCAATTCCGGTCTGCCGACAGCAGCAATCACAATGTCTGCCTGACGACATACCGAGGGCAGGTTTCGAGTTCTGGAATGGGCAATGGTGACTGTGCAATCTTCCTTGAGCAGTAGTTGCGCAAGTGGCTTGCCGACTATATTTGATCGGCCAAGAATAATTGCATTTTGTCCAGACAGATTTTCGATGCCGTGCTTGAGCAGAATTAGGCATCCTGCCGGAGTGCAGGGAACCAGCGAGTTGGTACCGATAGATAACCGCCCCGCGTTTTCGACATGAAAGCCATCGACATCTTTCTTGACATTGATGGTGTTGATGATGCGTTCGGAATTGATTTGATTGGGTAGCGGCAATTGCACGAGAATGCCATTCACTTCCGGTTTCTGATTGAGTTCTTCGATTAGATCGACCAACTCATGTTCAGATGTGTTCTCCGATAGGCGATGCTCAAAAGACTGCATGCCAATCTCAACGGTCTGGCGTGCTTTGGATTTGACATAGACTTGACTTGCTGGATCTTCACCCACCAGTACGACCGCAAGTCCGGGTACAATGTTATGCTCATTCTCAAGTTCGTTCACTGCCTGCTTTATGCGAGATCGAAGTTGTGAAGCCAATGCCTTTCCATCAATTACAGTGCTCATAATGTTTTCGAGGTGGTTATTGTTTCAAAGCGAATCTGCTTTTGTGATTCATTCCAAACAGCATATCAAAGGCAGTTTGGATTGATGGCAAGTGCGATAAAATCATGACTTGGCATCAAAGTGATATTGTACGAATTTCTGCCGCATTATCGACAGGTATAGCACGCTAATCCAGAACGAAAAAAGGGGAGAGAAAACGTGAGCGAAAATACTGCATTCCTATTCCCGGGTCAAGGCTCCCAGTATCTTGGAATGGGTCGGGATTTATTTCAAATGCATTCGGAAGTCAGAGATACCTATGCTGAAGCAAGCGATGCTCTGGAATATGATTTAGTGCACCTCTGTTTCAAAGATCAAGATGACAAAATCCATTACACGCGGTTTACCCAGCCTGCTTTGCTAGCCCATTCGATCGCTTGTTATCGGCTTTTTTTGAGTTTAACGGGAGGCCGAATCCAGCCAATTGTCGCGGCCGGTCACAGCCTAGGTGAATACTCGGCTCTGGTTTGTGCAGGCATCCTTGATTTCACTCAAGCCTTGAAACTCGTCAAGTCCCGCGGAGAGTTAATGGGAGAGCACGGTGAAGGGGAGATGGAAGCTCTGATGTTGGATTTTGAATCTGCACAAAGCCTCGCAGTTCGCCATGCTTGTGGGGTTGCAGCTTGTAATCTGCCTGAGCAGACAGTAGTCGGAGGTCGAGTCGAGGATCTGGACGCCTTGGTGCAAGAAATGGCCATACGATTTCCAAGGCGTAGAAGTTCCCGATTGAAGACTGAAGGAGCCTTTCATACCTACTACATGGTTGAAGCTGCAAAGTTCTTTCGCGAAAAGCTGGAACATGCAGCCTTTCTGGAAAGTGATATTCAGGTGTTATCAAATTTTTCGGGTGGAGTACATGAAACTGACGCGGACTCGATTCGGGTTCGGCTGTTTTTTCAGTTGTTTCATCCAGTGCTGTGGTATCAGAATCTACTGACGCTTCAGAATTTGGAGGTAACTCAAATAATCGAGTTTGGGGGAGGAATCGGCAAAGGGAAAACTCCCGTCGACAAACGTCCAAATCTGGAAGCCATGATCAAGAAAGTCTACCGAGGTCAGGATTTGAGCTATTGTTCGGTGATCAGCCAGCAAACTCTTGAAAGTGCCTTGGAGGTTTTTCAGGACTGACTCAAGACCTGCACATGTTTGGTGACAGACTCGGCCAGAGCCTGAAAGTCGTAGCCACCTTCAAGCACAGAAATCAGTTTTCCTTCACAATACTTCTCGGCTAGTGACATCATCTCTTTGGTCATCCATCCATAGCTTTCGGTATTGAGCCGAATACTGGCGAGTGGGTCGGCTTGGTGAGCATCGAATCCAGCAGAAATCAAGATTGCGTCGGGATTGAAGTTGCAAACTGCCGGTACGATTTTATCCTTGAAAGCCTCTCGATAAGAATCATCACCAAGTCCTGCACTCATGGGACAATTGAGGGTTGTTCCTTCTCCTTTGCCGGTACCGGTATCATATTGGGCACCCGTCCCCGGATAGTAGGGATATTGATGCAGACTGATGTAAAACACATCCGGATCTTCCTCGAAGGTATGCTGGGTACCGTTGCCATGATGGACGTCCCAGTCAAGAATTAATATTCGCTGCAGATGATATTTCTGCTGAAGGTAGCGGGCTACGATTGCAACACTGTTGAACAGACAGAAACCCATGGCTGTCGAGTTTTCTGCATGGTGTCCTGGTGGACGAACCAAGGCGAATCCATTATCCACTTCATCTGTCATGATTCGGTCAGCCAATTCCAGAAGGGAACCGGTTGCTTTGAGAGAGACATGATACGACTCTGGAGAGATCCGGACATCCGGAGTATCAATCATGAGCAAACCCGTTTCGCAGGATGACTTGACTCGTTCAATATAGTTTGGTTGATGAATGGTTTCTATCCACTTTATTTCGGCATCACGGGGTTGAAAAAGGACAAGATTGCTATAGAAGTCCTGAGAGCTCAAATGAGCATGTGCCGAGACGAGTCTCTGGCTTGTCTCGGGATGACCCCAGCCAGTATCGTGATTTAGAAAAACGGGATCATAGATGTAGCCAGTCTTCATTATTTTTGAGCCTATCTTTATCGGAAATATGGATTAGCAGGCTTTCGCCTCTCGGCGAGTGCGTTTTGATTTACGCTCTCTAGGTGGGCGTTTTGCACCGCCAGCGATGCTGAGATCTCCGAGCATCTGAGATCGAGCACCTGCAGTAATTGTTCCAAGGCTGGTTTCAATTCTCTCGATATCGGGTCGTTCGCCGGCCTGGTGATTGTCAATAGCGGTACGCATTGCACTGACATGTTTTGGTGTAGTTCCACAGCAACCGCCAATGATTCTGGCTCCAGCATCTATGGCAATACGTGCATAATCTGACATGATCTTCTCGGTTCCGCTGTAGACAATTTCCCCGTCAACATATTCTGGTACACCACAGTTTGCCTTGGCGATTACGATCGTTGGAAAAGCGAGGTTTCTAGTTACATGATGCATATTGATCAGGCTGGCTACAAGGTCTGCAGCACCAATTCCACAGTTAGCGCCGATGGCTTGAGGTTTGTATGTCGTTTCGGATGAGAACCGGATTATATCAGCTGGCGATAGTCCCATCATGGTTCGACCATTGGTATCGATACTGAAGGTGAGAACAGTGGGTAAACGGGTTACAGAGGTCCCTCTGAGTGCTGCTTGCGCTTCCTCAAGTGAAGACATGGTTTCGACCCACAGCAAGTCAACACCTCCCTCTTCAAGAGCCAATGCTTGTTCAGCGAATACTTTCGCTGCACTTTCGATACTGAGCGAGCCGAGTGGCTCCAGAATTTCACCAGTAGGTCCAATTGAGCCAGCTATGATCACTCGTTTGGTGACTTTATCAACTTCGGTTCTTGCGATGTTGGCAGCTTTGATATTCAGTTCGCGGACTCGCTCTGATGAATCATGCAGTCCGAGCCGAAATCGATTACCGCCAAATGTATTGGTCAAAATGATGTCTGAACCCGCTTCAATGAAACTCCGATAGTTGGCTGCGATCCGATCAGGAAACTGATTATTCCATAATTCGGGGGAATCGCCAGACTGTAGCCCCATTTTGAAGAGGTTTGATCCAGTCGCTCCATCGGCGAGTAGGACTCCACGTTCTTCAAGAAGTTCAGTTAGTATGTTCAAAGTCGATCAAATCTGTAAACCAGTATGATTTGGCAAGAGAATATTGTCCAAAATTCTCAAGCACCATTTGTGGAAATATCGTCGGCAGAAAGCGGGTTCCAATCTCAATCGAACATCATCAAGATCTTTTCAATTTGATTGTACTCTCCGTGCCTTTCTTCAGGCGTGTCAGGTTTCCTCGGTGTCGTAAAAAAATCAAGGCAGCGATTAGTATACAGGACAATGTATAGAAGGAATCTTTTAGAACCGCTGCAATCAAAATCGGTGCGATAATCGTTGCGGTCAGCGATGCAACGGATGAATATCTGAACAGGAATGCAGTAATCAGCCATATGCCAATCAAGATAAGAGCGACCGGCCATGACAGTGCTAGATAGACTCCAGCAGCGGTAGCTACTCCTTTGCCACCTTGGAATTGAAAGAAAATCGGGTATAGATGTCCCAAGAAAGCAAATACACCGACCAAACCCAGGATCAGGGCGTCTTGGGTGATCAGGCTTGCCAGGATGATCGGTAAACTCCCCTTGAGAACATCGCCAACTAGAGCCAGTGTTGCTACCTGTTTGCCTCCAATTCGAAGTACATTGGTAGCACCGGGATTTTTTGAGCCGGTTTGCCGAGGATCCGGTAACCCGGTCAGTTTGCAAATCAGGACTGAGCAGGAAATCGAACCAATCAAATAAGCAAATATAGGGAGTGTATAATCCAACGTTCTAGTGAAAAAGTAATGAATGGATTATTGTATCAAGTCTGGCTAGCTGGTGAACAAGACTCTGTTTGAAGTGATGGCTATTATCTACTTACATGGCATGAAAGTCGATTGTGTGATTGGTTGCTGGGAATGGGAGCAACGCATCACTCAGAGCCTGGTTATCGACTTGGATATGGGTTTTGAAACCTGCAAGTCGGCAGAATCGGATTCGTTGGAAGATACTTTGAGCTATAAGGATGTAGCAAAACGAGTGACGAGTTTTGTAGAAGAGTCGAAATTTCACTTACTCGAAAAACTGGCTGAAGAGATCGCCAAGATTGTTTTAGGTGAATTTCCAGCAACATGGTGTCGAGTCAAGTTAAATAAATTTGGGGCAGTTACAGGTGTAGGCGATGTCGGAATCATAATTGAGCGGGGTAAGAAGACCTGATGCGTGTGGTTCTCGGCCTTGGCAGTAATATCAATCGCGAAGAAAATATCGCCAGTGCGGTGGATGCCATTCGAACTGAATATGGAAAGCTTGATATTTCGCCGGTATATGAAACAGAGTCAGTAGGATTTCAGGGAGCAGCTTTTCTGAATCTAGTTGTTGGACTGCAATCATTACGAACAGTTGAGCAAATTCGAGCCCATATGCAGGATATCGAGAAATCTCTGGGCCGAGTCAAAGGCCCAAAAAAGTTTGACGATCGCGTGCTGGATATCGACTTGTTGCTGTATGGCGATCTTCGTGATGCCCGATGCAATATTCCTCGCGATGAGATCACGAAATATGCGTTTGTGCTCAAGCCTCTTTCTGATTTATATCCTGATGACATTCATCCGCTTACTGGGGAGACATTCCTTGCAATGTGGAGGTCATTTGCAGTTGGTTCACAGATGTTACTTCCCTACAGAGACCCGAAATTCCTGAAACAGCTGGGCGTTAGTTGAAATTGGCTCGACGCAACACAGGCCTCTGTGCCATCTTGATTTATTCTGCATTTCTTTTTGCTCAGGATATTGAAGCAAATACTCTGAAGGAAGCTGAGGTTGCCTATGCCGAAGGCCGTTATCTGGAAGCGGCTCAAATTGCCGAAAAAATTGGTGGTGCAAGCGGTTTTGCTCTCGCTGCTAATTCACTCAACATACATGCGCTGTACTACGCAGAAAAACAAAAGAGCATGGGGTTATACCAACGCGCTATGGATTTAGCTGAAAGGGCGGTTGAGATTGAACCAGGGAACTTGAGAGGGAATTATGAGTTGACCAGAGCGATGGGCAAATATTCACAGCAAATTGGACGAGTGAGGGCAATGAATGAGAAGTTTGCCGAACGGATTCGCGAGCATATCGAGGATACTCTATTGATCAATGAACAATTTGCTGAAGCTCATCTTGCTCTGGGTCGTTGGCATGCGGGTTTGATTGAGGTGATCGGGTCATTTCTGGCAAGGAGTTTGTTTGGTGCGAGCAGGAAGGCTGCGGTTTATCATTTTGAGCGCGCTTTGGAGTTAGACCCGCAAGGCATTGATACACATTATGGTACTGCTGTTGGATTTCTGGCCTTGAGTAAGCGCAAGTACAAAAAGAAAGCGAAAGATCTCCTGTTGCGAGCAACGAAACTACCGGTTCGGCAGGTTTATCAGCAGGTAATTCAAGAACAGGCAGTGAAGAGAATTGAGAAGTTGCAATCCTCCAAGGAATCCAACCATCAATACCGAAATCAATAGCGGTCAAGCAAAGAACAAGCATGATCATTGCACATGGTTGCAGTGTCGTTTTGATCCGCTTTGGTTACGTCTGGGAAAAATACAGATCAAACATATCCCAGATAACTTCCCTGGTGAAAATCTTGCAATGTCAGATTGCGGAATTTTTAGCATTGAAACTATTGACACGAATTCGCCTTAAAATACACTACACTTTACGATCATTGATCAAATCTTGCGGGTGTGGCGGAATTGGTAGACGCAACGGACTTAAATTAACTTGAGTGCTTTTCGGGAAACTGAAAATGTAGAACTGCTCAAACTCGGAAAAACCTGAAACACGGCAATCCCGAGCCAAGCCCGGCTTCGGACGGGAAGGTGTAGAGACTAGACGGGCAGCACCTAAGGCAGATAGCTAGGGTGAAGGGATAGTCCAGACCACAAACCCCAAATCATGGGGGCGATGCAAATCGTAGCTGGTATGAAAATCCGTTTGCCTGATGGCAGTGAGGGTTCGACTCCCTCCGCCCGCACCAGAGACTCCTGATTCGGCTGACCAAACCAAGGTCAAACATTCATCAACATTCATCGAATTTTGTGTATGATTCGGCGACATGACTCAAAAACACTTCATCTCAGCTGAAGCCCTGCTTGAAGATTCCTATGTGCTGGGTGGGAAAATTCTCGCTAGCGACTTCAGACCCGACTTCATTGTCGGAGTTTGGCGTGGTGGTGCCCCCTGCCTATTAGCCACAAGTTTTGTCTGGACGTAAATTCGGATACAGGTATTCCGGATCCAGGCGCTTGAACAATTCATAAGCTCGGCCGTAGGCGCCGAGTTCGACATAGCCGGTCCAGATCACCTTGTGTCCGGGCGGTGGGTCGTTGTTCCGAGCCAGATAGCCACCAAGCATGGCCATGGTCAATACCGCTCTACCCAAATTCGAAGGCGGAGGGCGTTTGCGGTCGAGGGCAACCAATTCCAGCATGCGGATTTCCAGATTGGAGAACAGCACCTCGGCCGGCAACTCGGGCGTGTCCCGTCCCAACAGCACCATGGCATGCAGGCGCCAGGCAATCACCGCCTTGATCGCAATCGCACGTTCCAGTCGATCGGCCGTTTGCAGATTCAGAAATTCGGCCTTGCAGCCGGATTTCAGGATCCGGTGCCAGTCCTCAATCCGCCAGCGCAAGCGGTAGCAGTCCAGCAGCTGCTCGGCAGCCTCGGCATGCTCGACCGGCAGCGAGGTCAGCAGAAACCATTCCAGAGGATCACTGCCATCACGGGGAACCGAGGTCTCCTGGACATGCACCAGGTTCAAGGGCACGCCGGTCGAGCGGGAGGAGGAAGGGTTGGCCAAGATCGTCACTTCCTGCCAACGCAATTCGCACGCTGCCAGTCGAGCCTCCCGTAACGCTTTCTCCCGCTGTCCACGGGCCGACCGGCGGGCCGAACTCCGCATCACCTCAATTTCCACTCGGGCCTGGACTGGAGCCTGACGGATCCGGTCAAACAGACGGGCACCCTGCGCACCCAGCACGCGATCATGTCTTGCCCGAACAATCAAGTCCAAATGCTCCAGCTGCCGGCAGTGGTGGAATATCTCATGGGCATCTCCTTCCCGGTCCATGACCGCAATGCAGGACACATCCGGCACCCTTTGCGCCGCTTGAGCACTGTCCTGCAAACCGCGAATCCAACGCTGGGTCTTGTGGTTTGAGTCGCTCTTGCATGACTCGTCCCGAGTAGCCGGAGCATCAAACTCCAGCTGCATCACACCCAACGGCACGCCGCTCGCAGACACCGCCAGAGTGCTGTGCAGATGCAACCCCAGACTGCCTTCGCTGGACCGGTTCCTGCCAATCAGACCGAGACCCTCACAGGCACCGTGGGTGGCAAAGTTCAGATCGGTTCCATCCTGGATCAGCAACACCGAAGACTGCTTCGCAATCCGCTCAATGGTCCGCTCACGATGCACCGCCAGAATGTTCTCAACCGACACCTCCGACTCGGCCGGATGTTCGATCATGCGGTAAAAGCCGGCCACACTCGCCGCATCCCCTTTGGCCGCCGCCGGAAACGAGTCCATGGGCGATTCCGCCATCATGTGGGCACTCCTGACCAGTCGTCTGCTCAATCGCTTGTCTCCCAGCGGCGCACCGCCAAATTCCTGTTCGCTCCAACTCCACCGATCCAGACCCTCGGCCATGTCCCGCTTGACGACCTCGGGTGGGCAAACACCCAAAGCCGCTCGCCAGTCGGCGCTCAGTGGACGACACCAGATGGCCCGTTTCGGCACCCGTTGTCCGGCGGGCGAGAAACGCCCCCGACCGGCCGTTTCACCCACATGAGTCCAGCCGGCTGCCAGCAGCGAAACTCCGGTGTACTGCCCTGCATTCACAAAGGTCTCGACCAGCACCGGACGATAGCCGTATTGTCGCATGAAATCCTCCCCGAGTCTGCCCAGCGTCCGGGCCAATGCCCACGAGGCGAGGTTTTGACAATGCACCTCGGGACGGATCAGAAAGCGGCTGAGACTGGTCACCAGATGCCGAGGCGGATGCTCGGTATCCCAACCAATCCACTGATCCCGGGCCTTCAGTAGATAGGCGCAAGAGGAAAATCCCAACCCGCCCAGCCAGCCGTGATCCGAACCGATCAGGTAGCGCATCTGGGCTCCGGCTTGAAACACGCTCCCCATCGGGTGTTCGCGGGCCATCAGTTCGTTGAAGATGCGATGATGGTGATCATCGCAGACCCGAGATACATGCAACCCGGCAATCCGATCCACCCGATCGGGCACCTCGAGCGGACTCGGAACCGCCTTCTCCAGCCTTTTCGGATGACCACGAGCCCCGCTGCCGGTTGGACTGACCGGCAGGGAGATCTTGCCCGACGCCTCGAGTTTCGCCAAGGCGGCACTGCAACTGCTGATCCGGGGCAATCCCCGGGCATCCTGGAAATCAAACTGCTCGCACAGGGCCCGGGCCACTTGACGACGACTGGTACAGGTCTCCGACTCCAATAGCGCCAACAGCCAAGACCATGGTTCTGGCTCTAACAGGGTTTCGCGAATTGGGGTCAGTGCGTCCATGCACCGGAATATAGCCCTTCCGGTGAGTTATGTCAAGAACTTATTTGTGTAGAAGAGGCAGGGTGCCCCAATTGGAATTGCAGTTCAGGAAATGCTGCAATATTTTGGGGTTGCAACCGACCATATTAGCGTGCGAACATCACTCTACGAAGGCATTTCCAAAAGCAATCCGAAGGTTCGAGTACATGGATTGGACTACCTCGTTGACAACCTCAACGCCGAAAATGTGCTTTTGATCGTAGACGATGTCTATGATTCCGGTCGTAGTATCGACGCGATCATTGAGCAATTGAAATCTCGCACCCGACGCAATATGCCGAGAAGTGTTCGAATAGCAACTCTATGGTACAAACCCCAAAACAATACCACTCAAAGAACCCCCGACTATTTTGTGCACAGCACCAAAGCATGGCTGGTTTTCCCGCATGAAGCCCAGGGGCTGACGGTCGACGAAATTGCCGAAAACAAGCCGGGACTGTATCGAATTATCAAATCAGTAAAACTGTCTTCAAAATAACTCAAGAAAATATCAAATTTTTCGATATAGAGTCGTAATATTCTTTCTTTATGTCGTAAAAATATATATCAAAAACAGAGTGGGTTTGTATATTCCGAAAATATAGCCGGACTACGGTTATCCTTGCAGGAGTGCAGGTTCTCGTTAATTATTTTTCGTGAGGTGGTCAAATGAGCGAAGAAGAATACGAAGATATCGACCTGTCTGCTCTGTCAGATGAGGAGCTTGTAGAGCAGATGCATGATGATCTCTACGATGGTCTGCGTGATGAGATCGTCGAAGGTACACAGATATTGCTCGATCGTGGATGGGCCGCAACGAAGGTGCTTGATGAAGCGCTCGTAGAAGGCATGCGCATTGTGGGTATTGATTTTCGCGACGGCATTTTATTTGTTCCCGAAGTCCTGATGTCTGCAAACGCCATGAAAGGCGGTATGGAGATTCTTCGCCCCTTACTCGCTGAGACTGGAGCGGAACCGATTGGCAAGATGGTGATCGGTACTGTCAAAGGGGACATTCATGACATCGGCAAGAATTTGGTATCCATGATGATGGAGGGCGCTGGCTTTGAAGTCATTGATCTCGGCATCGATAATCCCGTCGAAAATTACCTCGAAGCTCTCGAACAACATCAGCCCGATATTCTGGGAATGTCTGCATTGTTAACGACCACTATGCCTTACATGAAAGTGGTGATTGATACCTTGGTGGAACAAGGGATTCGAGATGACTACATTGTGCTGGTCGGAGGAGCACCTCTGAATGAAGAATTTGGCAAGGCTATCGGTGCAGATGCCTACTGTCGCGATGCTGCGGTGGCAGTTGAAACAGCCCAAGCAAAAATTGCCGAAAAACGTGCAGCATGAAACACATTCTGTTCGCCCAACTGAAAAGTTGCTGGTGATTGCCTGCGGTGCCCTTGCTCATGAGCTCGTCCGAGTGCGCGACATGAATAACTGGCATCATATCGAATTCCAGTGTCTACCTGCAACACTGCACAACTATCCGGAAAAAATTCCCGAAGCGGTACGGACAAAAGTATACGAAAACCGGGGTCAATTTTCTCGAATTTTCATTGGTTATGCGGATTGCGGAACGGGTGGGCTGCTTGATGCCGTGATTGCAGAGGAGGGACTCGAACGACTGCCCGGCGCTCATTGTTATGAATTGTATGCTGGGTCACGGAGATTCAATACCTTGCACGAATCGGAGCTTGGTACGTTTTACCTTACTGATTATCTCGCGGAAAATTTTGATCGCCTGATCATCAAGGGGCTTGGCATTGATCGCCACCCGGAGCTGAAGGAGCAGTATTTTGGCAACTACAAAAAGCTGGCCTACCTCGCCCAGAAAGAAAATCCGGAAACCGATCAGAAAGCCCGGCTGGCAGCAGAATTTCTTGGTCTCTCATACCAACGGGATTTCACTGGCGATTTGATGCTAAATGAAGCAATGCAGGTTGTCGTTAATTCCGCTGATTCCTCATCTGATCCGAAACCATGAAGATGCAATGAACATGGCAAATCTGATCACTGTTTTTTGGAGAGATATTCCTGCACAAGTCATGGCGAAACAGCGACGCCAAGCAGAGAAACTGGAATTAAGCGAGAGATTCGCGATCGCTATTGATTCGGCAGCAATGCGTGCCGGTCTATCGGGGACAGATGCTTATTTGGAGGAGTGGCGTCGTGTATCTGTACCCTGCAGTGATGACCTGAAGTCAGAAGTTGAGGCCGCTGCTTCCCGAATTGAGCAGGAATACGAGATGGAGCGTCTGAAAGGGCTGATTCAACAATGCGGCTATGAATCATCCTCCCAAAAAATCGGTAACTAGATGTGGATACATCGACTTTGCAAAAAAATTTGCATATTTACACTGAAAGAATTGGAGTCTTGTTATGACTGATACCGTTATTAGCTCAGCCAGGCGTGAAACTCGCATTGGCTTTGAGCAGCCATTTGTAATCATCGGAGAACGTATCAACCCAACTGGAAGGAAAATTCTTGCTGAGGAGATGAAGCAAGGTGACTATTCGCGCGTCGTACAGGATGCCCTAGCTCAAGTGCAGGCTGGTGCAGGCATGCTTGACGTTAATGCAGGTATACCACTTGCCGATGAACCGAAAATTCTTGCTGAATGTATCCAACTTATACAATCAGTAACCAATGTCCCACTCTCGATAGATTCATCAATCGTCGCAGCGTTGGAAGCAGGGCTGGAGGTCTATCAAGGAAAACCCTTGTTGAACTCAATCACCGGTGAGGAAGAACGTTTGGAAGCGGTGTTGCCGCTGGTGGCAAAGTACAACTGTGCAGTAGTTGCCATATCTAATGATGAGGCAGGCATTTCGGAAAACCCGAATGAACGCTTTGATGTTGCAAAGAAAATAGTCGAAAGAGCCGCTGATTATGGAATTCATCACAGTGATATTGTGGTTGACCCGCTAGTCATGCCGGTTGGCGCAATCAACAGTGCTGGACGTCAGGTACTGCATCTGGTAAAACGTCTCCGTGAGGAACTCAAGGTCAATACTACTTGTGGCGCTTCCAATTTTAGTTTTGGTATTCCCAATCGCAAGGGAATGGATGGGCATTTTTTGGGCATGATTATTGGTGCAGGAATGACCTCTGCGATTACTAACCCGCTTCACGAAGAGGTTATGCAGGGTATTATGGCTGCGGATGTGGTCATGGGGCATGATCAAAACTGCGTTAGGTGGCTGAGGAAATACCGCCAGCCACCAGTCGTCCACGACATTTACCCGGAAGCCAGAAATGGGCGTTCAGCACGCCGACGTCGACGTGCAGTTGTCGCTTAAGTCTCGATAAAAGACAATGCAATGATTCGGACTGGAGGATGTTTATGTGGACAAATCAGCTATCGAATAACTGGAGATATTCGAGGAGTCATTAACTGCTTTTGTTGCCAATGTCGCAAAACTTCAGGTCACTATGTGGCTGCAGTTCGATGTACTCTGGACCAAATTGAAATTATTCGGGACAAAACCCTTGCCTGGTACCATTCATCTGAAATCGCACAACGAGGATTTTGCTGTCAGTGTGGATCAAGCCTGTTCTGGAAACCTTTTCAGGGAAATACGATTAGCATCATGGCTGGAACTATAGATCCCCCGACTCATGTTGAATCAATAAAAAACATATTTGTTGAAGACATGAGCGATTATCAAGAACTACCGAGTCTTCCGTGCAAACATGACAAGCCGTGAGCTCGTGAAGGTTGTCTTCACTCCATCAGGGAAGAGGGGGGAAATTCAAATTGGCAAATCTGTGCTCGCTGCGGCGCAGCAGCTCGGGGTTGATCTCGATACGGTATGTGGAGGGCGAGGAATCTGTGATCGTTGCCAGATTGATGTAAGCGTAGGAGACTTTCCCAAGTTCCAGATTCACTCAAAATCCGAACATCTGTCCGGGCACACTTCGAGCGAGGAGGCGTTTTTTGTGGATGATCTCCAACCGACTCGGCGTCTCGGTTGCCAGGCTCTACTTCAGGGCGATGTGGTAATCGATATTCCGCCAGAAAGTCAGGCTCATCGGCAGATTGTCAGAAAGCGTCTTGATGTCCATAAGATGACCGTCAATCCGGCGGTTCGCTTGCATTATGTAAAAGTGCAGGAACCCGACATGCACGAACCATCCGGGGATCTTGAGCGCACTCTGGATGCACTGGAATTCGAGTGGGGGCTGAGTGAACTCAAATATGATTTTGCGATACTTGGTGTTTTGCAGCAAACACTCCGTCAAGGGGACTGGAAAATTACGGTTGCTGTGCACCAAGAGCAAGAGATCATCGCAATATGGCCGGATTTCCAGAACATAGTCTACGGGGTCTCGATCGATGTCGGTTCAACAACCATTGCTACCCACTTGCACGATCTCATCAGTGGTGAAGCAATCGCATCTACTGGGCGAATGAATCCCCAAATTCGCTTTGGCGAAGATCTAATGAGTCGCGTCTCCTATGTAATGATGAACCCAGGCGGTGAAGTCGACATGACCCGTTCGGTTCGCGAGGCTCTGCAAGGACAAATTGCTGATCTGTGCAAAATCGCCAAAATCGAGATTACAGATATTCTCGATATGTCAATTGTTGGCAATCCCATTATGCATCACCTCCTATTGGGCATCAATCCGGTCGAGCTCGGTGGTGCACCATTCGCATTGGCTACAGACCATGCAATCAGTATCAGGGCATCTGACATTGACATCCAGTTACATCCGGGTGCTCGTGCCTATGTATTGCCATGTATAGCCGGACATGTGGGTGCTGACGCAGCGGCAGCAACCCTCTCGGAAGCTCCTTATGAGCAAGACGAACTGACTCTTCTGGTGGATGTTGGGACTAATGCCGAGATCGTTCTGGGTAACCGTTCCCGCATGCTAGCCGCTTCAAGCCCGACCGGCCCGGCATTTGAAGGAGCACAAATCAGTAGCGGACAACGGGCAGCACCTGGTGCCATTGAACGAGTACGTATAAATCCTGAGACCCTGGAACCGAGATTTCAGGTGATCGGATGTGATCTCTGGTCTGATCAGGAAGAGTTCTTCGAGCAGATTGGAAACACCGGTATTACTGGTATTTGTGGTTCCGGTATTATCGAAGTTATCGCAGAGATGTTTTTATGTGGGATTATCCTGTCGAATGGAAATATCAACGGAGAACTTGCAGAACACTCAGATCGAATCATTCAGGACGGAAAAACCTGGAGCTATGTACTTTTTGAAAAGAACACAGTAAGAATTCTGATCTCGCAAAATGATGTACGGGCTATACAGCTAGCCAAGGCAGCTTTATATGCCGGGGCTAGATTGCTAATGGACAAAATCGGGGTAAAGCAGGTTGATCGAATCCGATTAGCAGGTGCCTTCGGCGCTCACATAGATGTGAAATATGCCATGGTTCTGGGCATGATTCCGGATTGCGATTTGTCTCAAGTAACTTCGGCGGGTAATGCGGCTGGTAAGGGAGCCAGCATCGCATTGATGGATATCGATGCCCGTATGGAGATTGAGCATACAGTCAATCAGATTCAGAAAATCGAGACTGCGGTCGAGGAAAAGTTTCAGGAGTATTTTGTGGAAGCTCTAGGCATACCTCATACATCCGATCGGTTTGAGAAACTTATGAAGCAGGTTCAATTGCCACCGGTTATCGATACTTCGGTAACGGGTCAATCGGGAAGCGATCAACGAAGAAGGCGGAGAAAGCGGACCGGATAACCATTGGTTAGCGGGCAAAAAACCGGAGTGAACTCACTTGGTCCGGGCTGGGTAGTCATGATGGATGTATGGATCTCAGTGAGTGTTCAACGGCAATCTACCAGAATGGCTGCTTTGACAATATGACAAATATATTTTTGCCAATCATGTTGGACAAGCCAACAATATTTCCCGGCCCGAATTTTCAAGTAAATTTTGTAAAACTGCTCAGTCCCAAGCTGATTTTTTATGCATGGAATGGATGCGAGTATGGATATGCAATATTCAGACGGATTTCCAGCTTGTTTTTCCTTTCGTCAGGAAGAATCATCGGATTATAAAATTTGCCGACGGGTTGTCCGCACTGATTGCGACGGATTTTCATGTCGGTTGCCTATTGGAGGTTTGACTTTCCATGGCAGGTTTCATTTTCCTCAAGATAACGAGTCAATCCCTATCAAATTAACTACCGCAGTTTTCGTTACCCATGCCTTTATAGCCTTTTTGCAACTCCAAGGCGAAAAAACCACCTGTTGCCGGCGCCATATCGACCTCACTTCAAAAGCCAAATATGCAAGCATGTCCGCTACGACTGGCGGCCCTGATTTTCGAATGTCCAATTTCTGGTTTACCAGAACGAACACGGACACGATGATTAATAATTTGCATCTGCAAATGAATTCTTGCGGGTTTCTATAAATTCCAGCAAAGCTTCATCAATTGCCGGGTCAAGCGGCGGAGCTTCATATTCATTCAGCGTCCGCTTCCAGATCGCGTTCGCGCGAGCTGTCGCATCCAGACTACCTTCCAGCTCCCATTGTTCAAAACTGTTGTTATCGGCAATTGAAGATCGATAAAACGCAGTTTTAAAATTATTCTGTGTATGTGTGCAACCTAGAAAATGCGAGCCGGGGCCAACTTCCTGTAGCGCGTGCAATGCCTGACCATTTTCCGTGAGGTCATAACCGTCAGAGAATACTTGCATAATGCCTAATTGATCAGCATCCATGATTAATTTTTCATACCCCGAAACTAGACCGCCCTCTAGCCAGCCCGCAGAATGCAGGACAAAATTGACACCGGCCATAATGGTCGGCAACAATGTGTTTGCGCTCTCATAGGCAGCCTGCGCATCGGTAATCTTGGAGCCACACAACGACCCACCGCTGCGAAAAGGCACTCCAAGACGTCGAGCAAGTTCTGCACAACCATAAATTACCAGTGCAGGTTCAGGTGTTCCAAAGGTGGGCGCTCCAGACTGCATGGAAATCGAGCTTGAAAATGTCCCGAAAATAACCGGGGATCCCGGTCGAACCAACTGAGTAAATGCCATCCCTGCCTGGGCTTCAGCCAAAATTTGTGTCATGGTTCCAGCCACTGTAACCGGTGACATCGCACCAGACAATATAAACGGTGAGATAATGCTGGCCTGATTGTTTCTGGCATATACTTCCGATGCTCCCAACATGGTCTCATCGAAAGTCATCGGTGAGTTGGCGTTGATGAGATTGACCAACACTGTATTTTGTTCAACAAAATCCGCACCAAATAGAATTTTGCACATCTCGACCGAGTCTTCGGCGCGTTCTGGATGTGTAACCGAACCCATAAAAGGCTTATCGCTAAACTTAATATGGCTATAGACCATATCGAAATGCCTTTTATTCACTGGAACATCTGTAGGTTCACAAACCGTCCCTCCCGAATGGTGCAGTGAGGGCAACATATAAACCAGCTTCACGAAATTCTGGAAATCTTCAATGGTCGCGTATCGTCGACCTTGGTCCAGATTTCGAACGAATGGCGGTCCATATACGGGTGCAAATACCGTCGAGTTACCTCCAATCTTTACATTTCGCATTGGATTACGAGCCTTCTGTTCAAATACTGGGGGAGCACTTTCCTGAATTATTCTTCGACACATTCCCCGTGGAAAACGAATTCGATCACCGTCGATCTCGGCGCCGGCCTCCTTGAACCTTTTCTTTGCTGGTTCATAATGAAAATCAATACCGATTTCTTCGAGAATCGTGTCGGCATTGTGTTCAATCAGTTCGAGACCTTCGGTACTCAATAACTGTGCATCGGGAATCTGCCGGTTCAAAAACGGGATTCTAGCCGTTTCGGGCGGTTTTGTTTGCGGACGTGAACGGCGACCGCCACGTTTTCTGGTTGTTTGCTGCATAGGAAAAGAAAAGACAAAAGGGTATGATTGAGACGAAATATCGGATAATAGGAACATGTCAATGATCTTATCTGTTTTATTACGACTCATTCAGAATTATTTGCGTCAAGCACAAAGTATAAGATAATCCATAAAAGTAGAAAACAGGGTTGCAATGCAAGATTTACGATCGAATAATCGAACCGCTCGCTATGGTTTCCTGCTAATCCCCGGCTTTTCACTAACGCCCTTTGCTGCAGCGCTCGACCCACTCCGCATGGCCAACCGGTTATCAAACAGCGAGTTATATGATTGGGTATTGCTCGGGGAAGACAAGCATCCGGTGATCTCCAGTTGCGGTCTGAAAATGAAGGTCACCGCACTCAAAAACAGTGGTCAGCTTGATACTGTTTTCGTCTGTGGTGGAGTCCAAATCGAGAATTGTGTCAGTAAACCGGTGCGCGACTGGTTACGCATGCAGGCAAAAAAACAAGTCAATATTGGTGCACTCTGTACCGGTTCTTATATTCTTGCTGAAGCGGGATTGCTGAGAGGGTATCGGTGCACCATCCACTGGGAGAACATGGCTAGTCTGATGGAAAAATTTCCAGAGCTGATTGTGAGTCCTGTCCTGTTCAAGGTTGATCGCAATCGCTATACCTGTGCTGGAGGGGTTGCTCCAATGGATATGATAATTCATTTAATTGCTCGCCATCATGGAGCCGCATTGGCAAATGAGATTGCCGAAGAATTCATGCTTGAAAGGGTACGCGACCAGAACGACCGACAACCTTCCTCGTTGCACATTCTGCTGGGTGGAAGCCAACCGAAACTGGCCGAAGCCGTGATTTACATGGAAGCCAATAAGGAGGATTTGCTTGGACTTGGTGAAATTGCGGGGCATATTGGTGTATCAAGACGACAACTTCAACGACTGTTTCGAAAATATCTCAACTGCAGTCCAGTTGAATATTACAAGCGACTCAGACTCATTCAAGCCCGTCAACTCTTGCAACAGACCAATATGTCGATTTCGGATGTATCCATCACCTGCGGGTTCAATTCTTCAAACTATTTTAGCAAGTGTTATCGCGAACATTTCAGTTATCCGCCCAGTAGTGAGCGAAGACCCGCTTTAGGCTTGAACTGAAACGGTTCAAAATATACCAACTTCCGTTCTTGAATGACCCATGCCGAAACTCGACGATACCGTCAGCAACAAAGCACTGTATTGGCGGTTGATCAGACACATGTTTCCCTACAAGTGGGTGTTTCTCATCGCGCTTGTTGGCATGATTATGGTTGCTGCTGCCGATACAGGTTTTGCCTGGATTCTTCAACCCTTGATGGATGAAGGTTTTGTCGGGCGTGATCCGGATTTTATCCAGATCATACCCATCGTCCTGTTACTGATTGCCTTTGCAAGAGCGTTTGGGGATTTCATCGATACATATTGCCTGAACTGGGTATCACGCAAGGTGATTCAAGATTTGCGTCAGATCATGTTTGAGAATCTGATGTATGCACCAGCTGAGTTTTACGATCGTGTACCAAGCGGCTCACTGGTCTCCCGCTTGACTTTTGATGTAGAGCAGGTAGCAAGTGCCAGTGGCGGTGCACTCAGAATCGTTTTCAAGGATCTGGTCAAGGTGATATTCCTGCTCGGATTAATGTTTTATCTGAGTTGGCAATTATCCCTGATTTTCATGGTGATTGTGCCGGTTTCAATTCTGATCTTTACCCGCACCAGCGAGAGCATTCGACGAATCAGCATGAGCATTCAGGAGAGCGTTGGTGATATCTCTCATATCGCCAAGCAGGTATTTCAAAGTCATCGGGTAGTCAAATTGTTTGATGCTTACAGCCATGAGAAGGGGGTATTTTTTAATGCCAACAACCGCAATCGACAGCAGATCATGAAACGAGTTGTGATTGTGGCTTTGAGTGTGCCCACGATTGTCTTACTCATGGGTGTTGGAGTCGCAATCGTGATTTGGCTTGCACTAAAGTTTGAAATCAAACCTGGCGTATTTACTTCCTACCTGGTGGCGATGACCATGGTTGTCACTCCCGTGAAGAATCTGCTGAAGATTAATGAGATTATTCAGGCCGGATTGGCTGCCGCTATTTCAATCTTTCGCATGATTGATCTCGATAGTGAACCCGATACTGGAACCCGAGTTCTTGAGGCAGTTGTTGGCAATGTGTCGTTCGATTCCGTATCGTTTCGATACGATTCCGATTCTGCGGAAGTGATTTGCGATATTGATTTTGACATTCCTGCAGGCGCAACCATTGCGCTGGTCGGTCCTTCAGGTGCTGGAAAGTCAACCCTGGCTTCCATGTTGCTTCGGCTGTATACGCCAACTGATGGAAAAATTACAATTGATGGAATTCCGATCAACGAATTAACCATCAAGTCTCTTCGGAATAACGTATCCCTAGTTAGTCAGGATATTCTGTTGTTTGACGATACGCTGAAAAACAACATTACTTATGGTCGAACGGGTCCCATTGATCAGGAGAGACTGAATGAAGTCTGTGAGGCATCCTATATTACTGATTTCATCAAAGATCTCAAAAATGGACAGGACACCTTGCTCGGAGAATCCGGTTTACGACTCTCCGGTGGACAGCGCCAGCGAGTAGCCATCGCGCGTGCACTGTACAAGGATTCCAGGATACTGGTGATGGATGAGGCTACCTCATCACTGGATTCGAATTCCGAACTCTATATACATAAGGCAATTGAACGCTTAATCTCGGATCGTACCACTTTGGTCATCGCCCATCGATTAAGCACCGTTCAAAATGCCGATCGCATTTTGGTCATCAATCGGGGACAGATCATCGAGCAAGGCACTCATGAACAGCTTATCCAGACTGGCGGGCTGTATACCGAACTGGTCAATAGTCAGTTTCTGAAACATTCGAATGATCAATAAACTGGAGTCTGGGTGGAGTAAGCCGGGGTGGATGAATTATGCGTTACTCCCCGTTTCTTGGTTGTATATTTTCTTACACAATATGAAGGTTTGGACCTATTGGGCTGGTTTACGAAAGGTAACTCGGGTTAAGGTTCCGGTTATTGTTATTGGAGGAATTTCTGTGGGAGGCAGTGGAAAGACCCCGTTGGTTATTTCTATCGTAAAGCACCTAAAAGCCCGAGGTTATCGACCTGGTGTAATTTCACGAGGTTATAAAGGGAAGTCCGACAAATGGCCAAGATTGGTCACTTCGGATACACCCGTTCGGGAGGTGGGGGATGAGGCAATGTTTATACATGTATCGACCGCCTTGCCTGTGGTAGTTGGGCCCGATCGTGTGCAAGATGCCAAGGTTCTGATTGAGAATTCTGATTGTGATGTGATTGTCAGCGATGATGGGTTTCAGCATCTAGCTTTGTATCGTGATTTGAATATTGCGATTATTGATTCACAATTTGGGTTTGGGAACGGGTGGTGTTTACCAGCCGGACCCTTACGAGAGCCGATTCATGCTCTCAAACGTGCAGATATACGGGTTAGAAATGGCAGTTTTGGCTTCGTGAGTGAAGAAGATAACTATACCATGGATATGAAAATTATAGCTATTCGCAATTTGGCAGATGGCAAGACTATCGATCCCGTTGCTTTCAAGAATAATCCTGTACATGTGGCGGTAGCATTGGGTAATCCAGAGCGATTTTTTAGACAGCTTGAAGAATTGGGGTTTGACATTATCCGGCATCGTTTTGCTGACCATCATTTTTATAGGCCGGGAGATTTGATGTTTGACGATGAGTTACCCATCCTTTTGACCGAAAAAGATGCAATCAAGTGCCATGATCTACCGAACAAGGAACGCCTATTTGTGGTTGAGGCCGAAGCTCGAGTAGACAGTGGCTTTTTTCAAGAAATTAAATCCCATCTGGATCAGTTGACTGTATGAATCAGGAAAATTCTTTCGTATGAGTGATTGCTTCCATATCATTATCCCATCTCGTTATGCTTCGACCCGCCTTCCCGGAAAGGCTCTAGCGAATATTGCAGGTAAGCCGATGATTCAGCGGGTGATTGAGCAATGCCAAAAAACCAATTCGGATAGTATTATCGTGGCGACCGATGATGAGAGAATTTCTTCAGTTGCTAAACAATCTGGGGCTACAGCAGTAATGACGTCAAATCAGCATCGTTCTGGGACTGAGCGGATAGCGGAAGCTGTGAGAATCATGGGCTTTCAAGACCATGAGGTGATTGTAAATGTTCAAGGTGATGAGCCCAGTTTACCGCCATCTCTAATCAATCAGATTGCTGAGAGTGTGTTCAACTCTGATCATCAAGTTATGTCAACTGCTGTGACACCGATTCGATTGCAAGAAGAGATGGCTGAATCTTCAGTCGTAAAGGTAGTCGTCAACGCTGATGGATACGCACTTTATTTCTCGCGGTCCCCGATTCCATTTGGTCATAATCAGACCGAGGGGGTTCTAACTCATGCAAAACGACATATTGGAATTTACGGTTATCGGACTGGCTTCATTCAGGATTACTCACAAAAGGCGCCCTCCCCTTTGGAGGAGTTGGAACAACTTGAGCAGTTAAGGGTATTATGGTATGGAAGTGTGATCAAATGTGTAGAAATCGACAAATTACCGCCGTCAGGCGTGGATACCGAGCAGGACTTACAATCGATTCGTCGTTATTTCTCCTTACAATAATATCCTCGCTTTTTTGGCTTCAGATATAGCAGAGTATGAGAATATTTTGGGCATCGTTGCAGAACTCTAAAGTTGTGTCATAATTCATGCAGTTAAATCACTCATTATCTGTATTCATTTTGATCAGAACAGATTAACTTAACAACCTCTAACAATAATTTCTCAATCAGTAAATGAAAGTTAATCTTGGCACATTCCCTAGGCTACTACTGTTGTTATTCCTAGTGATGACTACATCAGTAAATGCTAACGGGATTGATTTTTCAAGTTTTGGAAGTCTCGGTTTGGATTATCGTTGGTATGCCGAGAAAGCCAATGATCCTCGTCAACGATCTCACCTATTGAGTCTAACCTCTGAGACAACGTTTCTCTTTATCGATGAACAGGATCGAAGTTTTACGTTGACTCCGTACTTTCGTTATGATGCTACTGACTCGGAACGCAGTTTGATCGATTTAAGGGAGGCCTATTTTTTAACCTATGGTGACTTAGGGCGTAACGAATGGGAATTACGTCTTGGTGTTGACAAGGTATTTTGGGGAGTTGCTGAGTTATACAACCTAGTCAATATCGTGAACCAGACAGATTTGGTACATGACCCAGATCAGAAATCACGTTTGGGTCAACCTATGGCCAGACTCGCATTGACCGGAGATTGGGGTACTTTGGAGTTGCTGGGTTTGCCTTATCACCGAAAACGGACTTATCCCGGTCAGAGTGGTCGTTTTCGAAGTTTGGTTGTGGAGAATGACTTAGTCAGTTATGAGGATAGTCATGAGGAGGATCATCTGGATCTGGCCGCGCGATTTCTGGGTTATGTCGGGCCTCTCGACCTCGGTTTTAGTGTATTTCGGGGTACAAGCAGGGATCCGACTTTGATTTTTGATGGTTCACGGCTAGGAGTTTTGATCCCGCATTATGAATTAATCCGGCAGTACGGTCTTGAGGCTCAATTAACCACTGGCCCTTGGATTTTGAAACTGGAGGCAATTCATCGGTCAGGTTTAAAGAACACGCTTCCATATCTAGTAGAAGAGGATTACTCGGCCCGATTAGTTGGTGGGGAATATACATTCTATGCAGTCTTTGATTCTGACAAGGATGTTGGCCTGATAGCTGAATGGATTTCTGATGATAGGGATGAGAGATCAACCAATTCTTTTCAAAATGATCTGTTTATCGCAACCCGAGTTTCGTTCAATGATGTTCAGACTACTGAAGCAGTTATTGGAATCACCGTTGATCTCGACAACAATTCAAGAGCATTTGATGCACGACTTGAACGCCGTATATCGGACAATTGGTCATTTCGAGCGAATGCCTCGTTATTTTGGAATACCGAAGAAGATACATATTTGAATCCGATCAAGCAGGATGACTATTTGGGTCTGGTGCTCGAATATCATTTTTAGCGACCTGTTTGGTTTGGATTGCATAACAGTACATCATGCATAGCACTGGTATTCTGTATGTGGTTGCTACTCCAATAGGCAACTTGTCGGATATCAGTGATCGGGTTCGTGAAATTCTAACGAAAGCCGATGTGTTGCTGTGTGAGGACACTCGACAGACCGCCAAATTGCTTCAAGCGTTCGGGATAAATACCAAAACCCGATCATTCCATGAGCACAACGAGAAAAAACTACTTGTTTGGGTACTGGATCGATTACGTGAAGGGCAGAATATCGCATTAATCAGTGATGCTGGGACACCGTTGATTCGTGATCCGGGATTTTTACTGGTTCGGGAAGCTCGCAAGCATGGACTCAGCGTATCCCCAGTTCCTGGACCGAATGCAGCAATTGCAGCCTTGAGCGTGTCGGGTATACCTTGCGATCGTTTTTGTTTTGAAGGATTCTTGCCTTCTCAAGTACAGCGTCGTCAGAATACTCTTCGCAACTTATTGAATGAAACCCGCACGTTAGTTTTTTATGAGTCGAGTCATCGAATTGAAGGATGTTTGGTGGATATGAGCAAGGTTTTTGGCTCTGATAGGCCGATCATGATCGGTAGGGAAATGACCAAGCTCTATGAGACGTTTTTTTACGGGACGATTGAAGAAGCGCTGCAATTTACAAGAGCAAACGAGAATATGCGTAAAGGGGAAATCGTCCTGGTGGTGGGTGGTAATTCGAATACAGATTTCGAATGGCAAAGAGCATGTGATCTATTCGACCGATTGAGTTCATCACTTCCATTGAGTGAAGCTTGTCGAATTGTATCTGAGACATTTTCGGTGAATCGAAAGCGTTTATACGAAAAAATGATTAAACGAAAGCAATCGAAATCCTGATAATCGGTGTAGTTTCCAAAACATTTACTGAATGGACAAGGTGGAAAATATCTGTTTTCGTTTAAGCAACAGTGGTAGCATTGAGTCTGGGAGTTGGTCAGGCAGTCGCAGTATCCATGTTGATATTGAGGAAAGTCCGGGCTCCATAGGGCTGGGTGCCAGGTAACGCCTGGGCGGTGTGAACCGACGGCTAGTGCAACAGAAAATATACCGCCTTCGAATTTCTTCGGAGGTAAGGGTGAAATGGTGTGGTAAGAGCGCACCGCGCTTTTGGTAACATAAGTGGCAGGGTAAACCCCACCTGGAGCAAGACCAAATAGGGATCCTAAAGATGTGGCCCGCATTGGATCCGGGTAGGTTGCTTGAGATATCTGGTGACAGGTATTCGAGATGAATGGCTGCCCACGACAGAACCCGGCTTATCGGCCGACTCCCATCTATGGATTTTTATGAGAAATGGATTCAGTACTATGAATGAGGTTCAAAGTTGACTTGAGAATTTCTCTCGATTTCGATGAATAGCACTTTTCGTATTTGGGTTGGTGCAATTTTCGTAATGGAATATACCTGAAGATTTTGTCAAAATAGTGGAAATGAGTTGGATTTGTTTGATGTTGAATATTTCTGAGAGAAGTGCTCGAAATTTTACTGAAAACAAACGTATGTCTAATGGAGTCCAATTCCTATACTTTCTCATCCTCTTGTGATCGCCCCAGCTGAAAAATCTGACCCAATTCACAGCGTATATCGTCCATTAGCTGAGCGAATGCGTCCAACATCAATCGATGATGTGTGTGGTCAACAACACATTCTAGCACCCGATAAGCCGCTCTATCAATCAATTCGGAGTGGAGCGATCCACTCGCTGGTGTTTTGGGGTCCGCCGGGTACAGGCAAAACCACACTAGCGAGGATCATTGCGAATTATGCGAATGCTGAGTTTATTGCTATTTCTGCGGTATTGAGTGGTGTCAAAGAAATTCGGGAAATCGTTGCAAAGGCCCGAAATCTTCAGCAAGTTGGATATACCAAAACTGTATTGTTTGTTGATGAAGTTCATCGTTTCAACAAATCTCAACAAGATGCATTTTTGCCACATATTGAAGATGGGACAATAATCTTCATTGGGGCAACAACCGAAAATCCATCGTTTGAGTTGAACAATGCACTGCTATCACGGCTACGCGTCTATCTTCTGAAACCATTAACTGAAGACGATATAACCCACCTTCTTCATCGGGCCTTGCAAGATCATAATGAAGGACTTGGACAACGCAATCTCACATGTTCCGATGAAGTCATTTCGTCCCTTGCAAATTTTACAAATGGTGATGTCCGATCTGCCCTAAATATTCTAGAAATTGCTTCCGATCTAGCAGAAGATGGTTCGATCACACGGGGTCTGATTGACAAGATTATGGCAGGAGGTTTCACTGGGAGGTTTGATAAGCGGGGAGATCATTATTATGATCAGATTTCTGCTTTGCACAAGTCTGTGCGTGGTTCTGATCCAGATGCTGCATTATATTGGCTTTGCCGCATACTGAATGCCGGTTGCGATCCAATCTATATCGCCAGACGGGTAGTTAGAATGGCTTCCGAAGATATTGGCAATGCTGATCCGAGAGCACTTCGGTTAGCATTAGATGCTTGGGATGTACAAACCCGTCTAGGAGATCCGGAGGGGCCTCTAGCGATTGCTCAAGCAGTTGTCTATCTTGCTGTAGCTGCGAAGAGTAATGCGGTTTATACGGCTTTCAATCAGGCAACCAAGCTGGCTGCTGAAACTGCTTCCATGGAAGTACCGAACCATTTGCGGAATGCTCCTACGCAATTAATGAAATCACTAGAGTACGGAAAAGGGTACCGTTATGCACATGATGAACCTGGTGGATATGCAGCAGGTGAGAACTATTTCCCAGAAGGAATGAGTCGGGCAACCTTTTATAAACCGGTTGCTCGAGGACTGGAAATTCGCATTCGGGAAAAACTCTCAGCTCTCAGGAAGCTAGACTCGGAATTCGGGTCAAAGAATTCTTGATTTTGGCATTCAATCAAGGTAAGTATTCGGCCAATCCTTGGTAATAAAGGATTGGCCGAATACTTACAATATTGCAATCACTGTCTCCGCTATAATCTGGATTTCTTCCTTAATTTAGACGCACACCCTGGCCGGTGCCGTACCTTGCAATGCCGTCCGGCATCGTCTACAATGCCGGAAAGCTGGGATTGTCACCGCTTCGGGGGCCGAACGAACACTCCGACCCCCTGATTTCACCCCTGTCTGTCCATGAAGGCTACGCCTTCATGGACAGACAGGGGGCAGTGTTGCACTTCGGAGTGGAACTGGGGCCTTCAGTAAATGCTTTCCAAATATTATCCTGTGAAACTCTGCTTATTTCATATGCTGAGCATCCATTACAAATTTCATCAATCAATGAATTAAGCACTCCGATATGGTCTTTATCAAAAATTGAAACATAAGGGAAATCAAGAGATGTAAAAATCAATGAGTCATATTTGGATTTTTGTTTGCTAATGGATATTTTTCCCTGTTCAGAAATATGTTCACAAGTTCTTAAGATTGTTTTTGGAACAGAATTTCTCGGCTTTCGTATAGATTTGCCTTGTAATAATGTTGGAGGATTTAGACCTATTGTGGAATAAGAACTCCCTCCCCACAGAATGCTTTCCTCAGGCAAAACTGCAACTGCGACTGGATGCCCATTCCCAGTGATGATTTTTGGCGCACCCATAATTTATTAAGCTCAGCTTCAACTAGCCCAAGTTTAACAGCTGCAAAGCCACCGGAATAGATTTCCGGCGCAGACTGGCCTGATCCATGCCCATTCATGCCGGAATGCGGCATGAATGGGCGCATTTGCGTCATTCCCCGCCGAATCCGCCGTTCGTAGTGCCATAATCTTCCATGGTGCCTGTGAAATCTGCCTGCAACTGCCGTAGAATGGCTCCCGTTCACACGGCAGACGCGACATGTTCATCCGGCAGACCAAGACCGCGACCTCCCGCGATGGGGGGAGCTACACCACGCACCGCCTGGTCGAGACCTGGCGCGACGGCGACGCGGTGCGCCAGCGCACGCTGATGAACCTGGGCAGCCGCTTCCGGATCGAGCGCTCCTGCTGGAAGCTGCTCTGCCGGCGGGTCGAGGAGCTGACGGGGGCGCAGGAATCGCTGTGCTCCGGCCCCCTGGATCCCGAGGTCGAGGCCGAGGCCCGGCGCATGGCCCGGATCCTGCTGGAGCGGCGGGGCGAGTCGCCGCCGGAGAAGGGGGGCGGCCCGGACTTCCACCGGGTAGACGCCGGCTCGGCCCGGGACCACACGCCGCGCACGATCGGCGTCGAGCATGCCGCCCTGCAGGCGCTGGAGATGCTGGGGCTGCCGAAGCTGCTCGACGAGCTGGGCTTCAGCCGCCGGCAGCGGTGCTGCGCCATGGCGAACATCGTCGGGCGCATGGCGCGGCCGGGCTCGGAGCGCCGCACCAATGCGTGGCTGCGCCGCACCAGCGCCCTGGGCGAGATGCTCGGCATCGACTTCGGGATGCTCAGCGACATGGCGCTGTACCGGGCCTCGGACCGGCTGCTCCGTC
This sequence comes from Candidatus Poriferihabitans sp., assembly GCA_965220975.1. GTDB lineage: Bacteria > Pseudomonadota > Gammaproteobacteria > Arenicellales > Poriferihabitantaceae > Poriferihabitans. The sequence goes on from OZ244855.1 coordinate 2,337,529, forward strand.
ACCGGGACGCGATCGAGCGGCACCTGTTCGGCCAGGCCATGAGCCTGTTCTCGCTGGCCCCGACGGTGGCCTTCTGCGACCTCACCAACACCTGCTTCGAGGGCCGCGCGGCCGGCAATCCGCTGGCCCGGCACGGGCGCTCGAAGGAGAAGCGCAGCGACTGCCCGCTGATGACCCTGGCGGTGGTCATCGATGCCAGCGGATTCGTCATGAAGTCCCGGGTGTTCGCCGGCAACGTCGCCGAGCGCGCCACCCTGGAGCAGATGCTCTCGGAGCTGGGCTTCGGCACCGATGCGGTGGTGGTCATGGACCGCGGCATGGCCGACGAGAACAACCTGGCCTGGCTGCGCCGGCAGGGCTACCGGTATATCGTGGTCTCGCGAAGCCGGCACCGCGAGTTCGGGCACCACGGGGAGGAGCCGGAGTCGAACGGCAAGGTCAGCTACCTGAAGCGGCTGCTCGAGCAGTCCGAAGCCGACGGCACGCCCTATCGCGAGGCGCACCTGTGGTGCCACTCGCCGGAGCGCGAAAGCAAGGAAACCGGCATTCTGGAGCGCTTCCGCCGGCGCTTCGAGGAAGGCCTGGCCGGCATCAACGAGCAGCTGGCCAAGCCCCGCGCCCAGCGCAAGCCCGACCTCATCGAGCGCCGCATCGGGCGCCTGCAGAAGGCCAACTCCCGCATCGCCCGCCATTTCCGGGTCGAGGTCGAGACCAGCGCCGACGGCAAGCGGGCGGAACGGGTCCGCTGGCACTACCAGCCGGTCGAGGGCAGCATGGCCACGCATCCCGGCGTGTACTGCCTGCGCAGCAGCATCACCGACTGGGACGCCGAGCGGATGTGGCGCACCTACATGACCCTGACCGAGGTCGAGGCGGTGTTCCGGTGCCTCAAGTCGGAGCTGGGGCTGCGCCCCGTGTTCCACCACAAGGCCGAGCGCGCCGAGGGCCACCTGTTCATGTCGGTGCTGGCCTACCAGGCGGTGTGCGTGCTGCGCACCAGGCTCAGGGCCGGCGACTGCCACGATAGCTGGCAGACCGTGCGCGACACGCTGAGCACCCTGGTCCGCACCACCACCGCCTTCAAGCGCGACGACCGGCGCACCCTGCACCTGCGCAAGACCGCGGCGCCGGACGCGGAAATGGCCGCGCTCTACGACGCCATGGGCATCCCGCCACCGCCCCGGAAGCTGCGGAAGACGATCCTGTGACTCTCCCCTACGGGGGCTGCCTGGCTGGCTGGAAAGCAGCCGGCATGCCGCGTTTGTAGTGCCATAGGCTTTTTTATTCCGTTCATGATCAATGCCTTGCTGCACCAGATGTTAAACTTGGGCTAGGATGAAACAAGTCAGTTTTTGTATCCATTATGAGTCAATTATTTCATAGCAGACGGGGTGATTGGAAGGTCGAATAATGAACGTTTAGAAGTCTAAAATACTTTGTTCCACGGGGAGGCAAGTAATTCTATTCTGCATTGATGTTTGAGTGCGGGTCTAATGCCTTCATCCAGATCTTTTTTGCAAGACAGCTCCGTTGGAATCAAGTCGGATGTCCAGTTTTTCGCCTACGGCTTCCGCATATCGTACAAGCTCGGCAATGCTAATATTCTGATCTGCACATTCTATGCGGGATATCTCGCTTTGCGTTGTTTTGATGCGTTCTGCAACCTCAGTTTGGGAAAGTCCCGTGGCTGCACGGGCCACAATAAGCTTACAGGCCAGGTCAAACTCCGGCCCCAAGTCATCATCGACAGACCGATTGATAGGATCATGCAGGAACTGCTTCTTCAATTCTGATAATTTGGTCATGTGATCTGCTTTACTCGGTTCCGGGCAATTTCCATGGCTTTTGATGGGGTTTTCTGTGTCTTTTTCTGGTAGTGGCTCAGTTTGAACATTGCAAAACCTGCGTGGGGGAAGGCGGCCAGGAGGCCGCCCTGTGTTCGGGATGTTCCGCGATACTCCAGCGATATCCGGTTCCGGATTGACGCCCTCACGTGGCCCGCACTCCCGAGAACCGGATGGATCAGATGGCTCAGCTGTCGAGGTCCGGACAATTGAGATACTGCCTTTGCGCCTGGCTCGCCACAGTCTGGCCGGCGAGGATGTGTGTTCCGTTGCGCGTGCCGTTGCAATAGCAGTCCCGAATGTCCTGCCGCGTGCTGGCCACCGCATAGCACCCGGTCCGGTTATATCGGGCTAGGTTGGGTTGCCACTCAAAGCCATCGAAATACAGGTTCTGCTCCGCATTCGTGAACTCGCCACGCGTCTTGAAGCAGTGGCGGTCAAGCGGATTTGAAGATGGTCTTTCTGTGTTGTTGTATAAAACGACTGTGTAGCGCGTATTCTTCTTCAGGCTGGAGAAAGTGCCGGACTGTGCCGCCAGTGGTTGGGATGAACCGAGATTTTTAATCTGCTGTGGAGTACCCCTCCCCCCTTCTTGAACCCCCACATATACATTGAATGGATCGCCAAACTGGATGCGCATAATGTTGAATGTCAGACTGTTTTGTGTGGGAATCCCGATAGAAAAAATGTGCGGATTGAGCTCTGACGAGCCACCTTCCGTGCAGGCTACCGTGCCGGTAGTCGCCGGAATGACCAGCTGCTGGGCCTGCGCCGGCCATGCGATGGCCGCAAGCAGCAGGAGGGTTGCTAGTTTAGCGAGGGGGGGGGGGATTATGGAATAACTTCATGGGTCCTTTCCTTTCGATTAATTGATATTCCGTTGATTATAACCATTTCAACCGGTAAATTGGGTGGATTTTCAAACTGATCCAGTACCCTTTTTCTGGATAGATATTGACAATGATCAACCGTTGTTCAGACCCCGTGAAACCAATAGCTCGGGCAATGCCCTATCATCCCCCCACACTTGACTTCGCAAATTCACTAATTCTCAAAAAGGGTGTCCTGCAATAGGCACAAAGCCATGTGTATCGTGGGATTTCAACTCCCGATCCGCAATCATCTGCCGGGTGGATCGCCGGCTCCTCGAGAACCATGAAACACAGGATGCTGGGGATGCTTTCATGTTTTCTGTTTATCAATTAGGTGAATTAAGCGCTCGGTTCCCCGGCATGCTTAATTCATGAAGTTAAGTGTGCCCGAATGATAGGTCCCTAGGTCCTGTTTCCACAGTCCATCCAAGTTTTCACTGGTGATTTTGCATTGTGCGAGGGCCTTAGCCTTCGATTTCAGATTCAGTTCCGCAAAGATTAAGGTGGCATCCAGACTGACATTTCTGAGCCAGGTCCGTATGGTATTGAAATCAACCCCCGCCTCAAGTAGGTGACAAGCACTAGGTATCTTGAACGCGCAGAATCTTTTATGAATATGAGAGTATTCTCAAATTCAATCGTACTTTCTCAAGGACGAAAAATCGCAACTTAACCGTTATCGGACCAATCAACGTGAAATCTTCTTACCCGTTTCGTTTAGCTATTGTCCGCTGATTTACGAGCCAAAACAAAGCTCATTCTCTCATCGCAAACCAATTCAGTAGTTTGAATATCAGATGCATGAATCGTAAGCCCTGAAAATATTTCGTCCAACTCCCCAGGCTCGACCGTATAGTCAGGATTGAATTTTGGGTTGGTCTTCAGAAACCGCTTGTTGAAGGTTTTATAGAATAACCATCCATTCGGACGAATCCAGTCCGCTAGAATAGGTAGCAGATCTCGATTGAGATAGCGAACGACAACGAGTAAATCAAACAATTCTTCACGAAATCGGTAGGTCTCTAAATCACAGACCATACCGAATACATCAAGCCCACGATCCTGTGCGGCTTTCGAGCAATTTTTGAGAGCGGTTACGGCTCCATCACAGGCAATCACACGATAACCCAGTTCGGCAAGATATAGAGCAGTTCGACCTCGGCCAGCTGCCAGATCAAGAGCCATACCCTGATGATCCAGTTGATCCTTAAGCGCAATGAATTCGGGCTCCCCCTTGGGCTGAAGAATCTCTGATTGTCCCTTTTGATACTTGACGTTCCAACGGGTAATATCCGGATTGGCTACCGAATAGGCAATATTTTGACTCATTGATGGTATTGGCTAGATCATAATATAGCCCGTTCCCTTCAAAGACCGTTCGAAAAAGGTTGAACTTCGACCCGATCTCCAGCCTTCACACCAACTGAATCATCCGAAAGAATAATGAAACAATTTGCCTGACTCATGGAACTCAATATACCAGATCCTTGTTCTCCAGTTGATGAGACAACTGCTTCACCCGATGCATCAACAGACATAATACCTCGCTGATATTCCATCCTGCCGGGTCTTTTTCGCAAATCAGTCAGCGTTCTCATGAATAATTTTGGTTCACTAAATACCGATTCACCGGCCAATTTCGAGATAGCAGGTTTGACAAATATCTGAAAAGTGACCATCACCGAGACCGGATTACCGGGTAATCCGAAAAACAGCGAATCACTCAACTTACCAAAAGACAGTGGACGCCCTGGTTTAACTGCGATTTTCCAAAATGCCACTTGTCCAAGTCGGTTGAGTATGTCGCGAATATAGTCTGCATCACCAACCGATGCCCCAGCTGTTGAAATGATCAGATCCACCTCACCTGCAGCTTTTTCAATAACATTCGAAATCATGTCTGGATCATCTTGAACCACCCCCAAATCGACAGGCTCAACACCTAGATTACTCAGCATTGCATACAATGTATATCGATTTGAATCATAGACCTCACCGATTTGAAGCGGTGTTCCGACGGCTCGGAGTTCATCACCATTTGAAAAGTAGGCGATCTTTGGTTTTTCGAAAACCCTGACCTCTGGTAAACCAAGTGAAGCGAGAAGGCCTAATTGAGATGCTCCGATTCGCGTTCCTTTTTGGACTACTACATCACCAAGACGAATATCTTCACCAGCATATCGAACATTGCTACCGGACTTTTCACCGGCACTTACCATAATTTCATCGGAATTCGCTTGCACACGTTCTTGCATGACCACTGTATCGGTGCCATCAGGCATGACTGCACCGGTCATAATTCGAATACATTCACCGGGATTTACTCGACCACGGTATGGGGCACCGGCCAACGCTGTTCCAGCTAACCGAAATGGTTTGATTCCAGAGGTGGGTAACTCACACCCGCGAAACGCATAACCATCCATTGCTGAATTGGTGTGATTGGGTACATCTGCAGGACTGGTAATATCGATCGCTAGAACACGACCTAAGGCAGACATAAGAGGAATAGATTCACACTTGGTCGTAGGCTCGACTGTCTGCATAATTTTTGCCATAGCCTCAGCTGCGGTAATGGATGCAGTATCGACATCACAGGAAAATAAGTTTGCTAAATCGTTCATAACGTCAGTGACCTGAATTCTCGCGATTCCATTCTCCAGATTTCCCACCGGCTTTGTGTACCAGTCGTATGTCAGTCATTTCCATACCACGGTCTACTGATTTACACATGTCATATATCGTCAACAAAGTGATTTTAACAGCAACCAATGCTTCCATTTCTACGCCTGTCCGTTCAGTTGTTCGCGCAGTGACCTGACAAAATACAGATTGCCGGTCTTCATCTAATTCCAGAGAGACATCAACATTTGTTAACATTAAGGGGTGACACAGAGGAATCAATTCAGAAGTTTTCTTCGCGGCCATGATACCAGCCACGCGAGCTACGGCCAGTACATCGCCTTTTTTGGTTTTGGCTGACTTGATCAACTTAAGTGTTTTGGATGACATATTAATTCGACCCTCAGCAATCGCAATGCGTTGTGTCTCTTTTTTCTCTCCGACATTTACCATGTGCACTTCGCCATCCTTGGTTAAATGAGTTAACGTAGTTTCGGTCATTGCGATTTCCAAAATTTTCTTGCGGTAGATCTGAATTTTTGTATCAATAAGGCGTGATTTCTGTATTGATTCTGATGAGGTTTGATAGTGATGATTTCTGGGTATTTATCCAAGTTGGCCGTTAAGATCGAGATGAACAAGATTGTATCAGTTGTTGTAAGTACGGGGTAGTTGTGATTGTAGACTTGTTGATCAATCAATGATTTTGTTGCGATAAAATTTGTGAATCTTCGGTTAGGTTTTTACACAACCATAGGATGATTGAGTTACCACTGAAAAAACAGGAGTAAGATAGCATGGTTTGGTCGATTGAGATTGATCAATAATTCGCATGATTGGGCCCCAGCAAAACTGAATTCGGTCGCCATCCAATATGTAATTTCCAGAATGAAAATCCCACTTTTTGAACGTTCCAGAGAGGATCAGCCGATCCTTGCGTTAGCGCTGGTGCTAGTCGGAGTTCTCACTTTGGGATTTCAAGATGCGCTAATTAAGCTGATGTCCTACGATTCGTCGTTTTGGCAAATCCAAGCATTACGTTCCATAGGCAACATCATCTTTACACTAATTCTAGCCACATTTGGTGGTGGACTTTTACTACTGATCCCTCAAAACCCCAAAGCTGTTTGCCTGCGATCTTTTCTCTTGATCTGTACCATGTTTTGTTTCTTTGCGGGGGCACCCTTGTTGTCATTATCTCAAATGGGCGCAGGGCTTTACACCTATCCTTTATTTGTGACCTTGCTTGCCGGTCCTTTACTCGGTGAAAAAATCGGTATATGGCGTATCAGTTCTTTGAGTGTTGGATTACTCGGCGCATTGCTGGTTTTTGAACCTTGGCATGATGAGTTCTCATCAGTTCAATTTCTCCCGATCCTCGCTGGTCTTTTTTATGCCGCAAATATCATTACCATTCGTCATGCCTGCCGACACGAAAGCCCGTTAACTCTGGCTTTCTTTGTCGCAGTTGGCTTTACCTTTTCAGGACTAATTGGTATTGCAGTACTGAGTATTTTCCCACTTCCTGTTTCGATCCAAATAGCAATGCCTTTTGTTGCCATAGGATGGCCGGAATTGACGCTTGGGATATTGGCGTTAATCATTCTCACATCAATCCTAAATCTTACCGGAAACATTTGCCTCGGACGGGCTTACCAAACGGCAGAGAGTAGTTGGTTAGCACCAGTGGATTTTAGCTATTTGATTTTTGCTGCACTCTGGAGCAAGATTGTTTTCGATAAGTGGCCGAGTGGACTTGATGTGGTAGGAATGACGCTGATCGCTGGAGCCGGAGCAATAACGGCATGGCGTGAAAACGTCAAAGGGATTTCCGCTCCTAAAAGAGTAAAAGTTCGCTCTCGAACATCAAGACCGCTATGAGAGATAACGTCAATTCGTGAAATACCAGTCTTGGTTAAAGGCTAGATTTGAGTTAAACCACACTCCAAAAATCATCTATATCCAGACATCAGTACTTAAATAACGCTCTCCAGTATCTGCAAGAATCGCCAAAAGATTTTGATTTTCATATTCCCCAGAACGAGCCAATTCGAGCATCCCCCAAGTTGCGGCCCCACAGGAAATTCCTGCAAAAATCCCCTCTTGTTCCGCGAGACTTTGGGTTGTGTTATAGGCTTGCTCAGTAGTGACCGGAATAATCCGATCGAACGATTCCATATCCAACGTATCTGGGATAAAGCCGGGAGCTGTCCCCATAATCTTGTGTTTACATGCTATGCCCTGACTGAGTATCGGTGAGTCAGCAGGTTCTGTAGCTACGATTTCAAGATTCGGGATGTTCGGTCGCAAGAATCTCGACAGCCCACTGATCGTACCTCCGGTACCAGTGGTCATGATGACGGCGGCCAAATCAGCACCAAAATCCTTTTTGATCTCATTGGCAGTTTGCTCATGTGATTCAGGGTTGGAGGGGTTATAGTGCTGTCCTACAAAAAAATATCCTTTCTCTTTCTCCAGTCGTCTTGCCTCTTCAATCGCGCCCACTGTTCCTTTCTCGGCTGGAGTGAGAATGACTTCTCCACCGTAAATCTTGAGAATCAATTTCCGTTCCTGACTCATGTTCTCAGACATCACAAAAATTGATCGATATCCCTTGACTGCAGCAACCATAGCCAAACCTATGCCCGTGTTACCTGAAGTAGGCTCAATAATTGTATCACCAGGTTTCAGTCGACCATCGGCCTCTGCATCTTCAATCATGCGCAGTGCTGGACGGTCCTTGACCGATCCGCCAGGGTTGAAACTCTCTAATTTTACCCATAGATTGGTATCGGTATTTTGCCCAAGCCGATTTAATCGAACGATCGGTGTTTCACCGATACACTTGAGAATGTTGTCGTATTTCATTCGGTTTTTTCTAATCTGGGATTAGTAGCAAATTCATTCACAGCAACAGAAAAAAGCCAAGTCAGCATGGCTAGATTAGTGGCTTTACGTTTATTGCATCACTGCTGGTTTTCGATTTTTTCCAACAGTCAATCAATTGGTTTACACTGCTTTCGACTTCGTAAATATTCAACGATCATTGCGTCTCGCTTGGCACTCAATTCCCGGGTTGTTGCACCCCTACTCTCTTCAATAACCCCTTCATACAAGGCTTTGGCCAAATCTTGAGTCAATTCCACATCGCCAAGGTCGTCCCACCATCTCTTGAAACTATCGGAATATCGATTGCAAAACTCCCCGAGACCACCGGGGCCAGCACCAAGATGAAATAGCATATGTGGACCCATTGCTGCCCATCGGAGTCCAGGACCCGCCCAGACTGCCTTGTCAACATCCTCAACCGAAGCAATCCCATTTTCCACTAGACTGATTGCTTCACGCCATAATGCAGCCTGAAGCCGGTTTGCAACATGAGCAGGAACTTCCCTTTTGACGCGGATCGTGATTTTTCCAATTCGTTTATAGAATTGTTCAGCTATTTCAAGTACACCATCTGCGGTTTTTGAGTTGGTTAATAATTCCACCAGAGGAATTAAATGCGGTGGATTAAAGGGATGGCCAAGGAGAAACCGAGACGGATTTTTCCAGCCACCTTGCATTTCACTCAGCATCAATCCAGATGCAGATGAAGCAATAACTGCATCGGGTCTGAGATGCGTTTCAATTTCCTTGAACAGTGAGCATTTCAAATCAAGACGTTCCGGCACACATTCCTGGACAAACTGTACTTGTCCGACCGCCTGATTAGCGGTAGTATAGATTTGCAAGTTATCCGGATTGCCCCTTTCGGTCATGTTCAATGCTTCGAGAGTTGGCCAGGCAGTCTCTACATAATTCTTCAAACGTTGTTCGTTTTTAGGTGCGGGATCGTAGACATGGACGCGCAACCCGGCTGACAAGAATAATGTGGTCCAACTTGAGCCGATTACTCCTGCCCCCAATACTGCAACTTGTTTAATTTCAGGCATATGCTTGGGTTCCAATTACTTCAGTCAAGAGCCGGATTTAATGGTGAAGCTGAGGTCAATCCACCATCAAGTGTATAGCATTGACCAGTTGCAAAGGAAGCGGCATCGGAGGCAAGCCAGGATGCCAACTCTGCTACATCTGAGGGATGCCCAAATCGGCCAACTGGATGTCTAGCCAAAGCACTCTGTTTTGCCTTGTTTGGATCATTAGCTAAAGCGAAAGCGGAGTCAGCCATCCCAGTCATTATCCAGCCGGGCGAAATTGCATTGCATCGAATCTTCGGTCCGTGATCAATTGCGATTGATCGTGTTAAGCCATGCACGAAGGCTTTTGATGCGTTATAGATCGCCATGCCAGGGTCAGCAAGGGTTCCTGACACCGATCCCATGTTGATAATCGCTCCTCCGTGATGCATCATTGGGATAAGCTCACGTGAACAGGCAAACACCCCAAAAGCATTGACCCCCATGAGCGTTTGCCAATCTTGATCGGTCGTCTCTAGAATCGTTTTCTCAATCTGTAAACCCGCATTATTAACCAGAATGGAGAGCTCTTTGAATAAATCCCCAACCATTTTTCCTAGACAGGTTACGTCTTCCATACACGATACATCGGCCTTGAGCCAATTTGCTTGGGAAGGGAAATCAAGCGGTCTTTCACTTCGTCCACAACAAATAACGGAAGCACCTTCCTCAATAAATTTCTCAGTAATCGTCCGACCTATCCCTTGACTTGCACCGGTAATGACTGCGGTTTTTCCAGTGAGTGCCCCTGTTGGTTGATTAGCGTTCATAATCAAAAGCCGACTTGATCCAAGCCTTTGAGTGCCAACCGTTGGCGAGCCTGTGCAGGGGTTGCCACCTGAAAACCTGATGAAATAATACCAGATTTGATCTTTTGAACCTGTTGTGCATTGCTGACTGCCAATTCTCCCTTGCCAATCCAGAGGCTATCTTCCAAGCCAACTCTGAGATTGCCGCCCATTTCATAAGCTTTGGTTGCGAATGGCATCTGATAGCGGCCTGCCGCCAAGACTGACCATTCATGATCATCACCAAACAATTTGCATGCGATTTGGTGCATGTGCAACAGGTTGTCAAGATCAGCACCTGCCCCACCCAGAATACCAAAAATCAACTGTATGAATATCGGTGGTTTAATGAGTTTTCGATCGACAAAATATGCCAGATTATAGAGATGTCCAAGATCGTAGCATTCAAACTCGAAACGTGTTCCGTGCTGTTCGCCGAGCTCTTTCAAGGCATATTCAATGGTCTTGAATGTGTTCGGGAAGATGAAGTCTCTTGTCATCTCCAGAAAAGGCTGTTCCCAGTCATATTTCCATGAGTCATACTTCTCTGCCATTGGAAAAATTCCAAAATTCAGAGAACCCATATTCAGGGATGCCATTTCAGGTCTGGATTTCAAAGCCGCTGCCAAACGTTGTTCGATAGACATCCCAAGACCGCCACCGGTTGATACATTCACCACCGCTTGACACCGATCCCTAATGCCCGGGAGAAACTGCATGAAGGTTTCGGGGCGATAATCGGGTTTTCCATTTTCAGGATCACGAGCATGCAGGTGGATTATTGAAGCTCCCGCCTGACAGGCTTCGACTGCAGCATCTTCAATTTGTTTTGGGGTAATTGGCAAGTACGGAGACATGCTGGGGGTGTGGATACCCCCAGTGACTGCACAGGTAATGATTACAGGTTTTGACATCTGTATAGCAAGTGAAGAATGACTTGGAATAGTGGGCAAAGCACCGGCCATCGATCGTTCATAAACGCATTTGCTGGGCTTGCGCGGTCAATCCCCCATCAAGCACCCATAACTGCCCTGTAGCATAGGTTGATTCATCACTTGCTAACCAGAATACCAGATTTGCAACATCTTCCGGGGTTCCATGCCGGTGAATTGGATGGATTTCTCTTGCCGCCTGGTAGTATCGATCGCTGTCGCTTCCCTCACCAAAGAAACTCTTCAGCATGGGCGTATCGATGAAACCCGGACAGACCACATTTACTCGAATGTTGTCGGGACCGTGGTCACACGCCATGGCCCGGGTCAACGCATGCACTGCGCCCTTGGTAGCACAGTAGGCTGCCAGTTTTGGATCAGCAATAAATCCGTCATAGGAACCGAAATTGACAATAGAGCCACCAGTTCTACGCATCAGAGGAATTGCATATTTTGAGGTCAGAAAGGTTCCGCTCACATTGATCGCAAAAATCCGGTTCCATTCATCCAGCGTGGTCTCTTCGATGGTCTTTTCAATTTCAATGCCTGCCGCGTTGACCAGAATATCAAGCCGATCATGATGATTCTGGATGTGTTTTAACAGATCAATTGCACTTTGTTCGCAGGTTACATCGTGTTTGCGGTATTTCACATCTGAATTTGTTGGTTCAGCCAAATCAAGGGCATAAACCGTTGCACCTTCTCGAATCAACCTCTTGCAAATCGCCTCGCCAATACCGCCACAACCACCGGTTACAACTGCAATCCGCCCGAACAAAGGTTGATCTGAGTCCGCCTTCATTGTGAGCAGGCTCTTTGGTAAGCATCCAATACCAGTCCATGAAAATGATGCACCGCATGTTCACTCATGCCGCTTTGTTTGGGGTCAACAAGATAACGCCCTTGCTGAAAGCTGGGGGTACGCATTCCTCGTTGCACGCTTTCCACCAACCCAATATCCTCTGGTTGCAAGACTTCATCAATAAAACGCAACGCCTCAAGCTCTGCTTCAACCGGTTGTTCGTTTTCATAGAAGAAATCAAATTCTTCATAAGTTTGTTCAGGGGCTACCGGAATGAACTTCCAGACCATGAAATTTCCTCTGCCCGGATAACGCAAGAGTGCAATGTTTGGCCATAAATACCAAACTGCATGATCCGTAACCGTTGCGTTGGCTACATCGTAAGCCCGATTGCTTGACAGACCTGCCTTCGCTATATGACTGGAGTAAATTCCGTGAGTGCGAACCTGATAACTATCCATATCGACCAGAGTACAGAAATCCTTGTGAGCTACCGGGCAGTGATAGCATTCCAGAAAATTATCCACAACGGTTTTCCAGTTGGCTTGGATGGTATAGGTTAAGCGACGAGCAAATTTCAGATTGGCAATATCGGGTGCATAAGCGTGAATCTCTTCCCGTAATTTTCCAGATTGAACGGATAGTGGCTCTGCTTCAGGGTCAAGATTGACAAACACCAGATCACAGAAAATCTCGATCTGAATCGCATCGAGACAAACATCTTGTGTATTAAAGTTGCTAATGTATTCAGAACGGCGTGCGGCTTGCAGGCTCCCGTCAAGCCGATAACTCCATGCATGGTAGGGACAGACTATCAGAGTTCGATTTCCCTCACCTTCAAGCAATTCGTGACCACGATGCTTACAGACATTGAAGAATGCCCTCAGCTGGCCGTCCTGATCACGGACTGCAAAGATCGGCTGTCCTTGAATTTGGGCGGTAACGTAACTTCCCGGTTGTCTGAGTTTTTCCGCATGACAAAAATACTGCCAACTACGGTAAAAGATCTGGGATCTTTCGATATTCAGAAACTTTGCATCGCTGTAGCAGCTTGCATTGAGAGACCATGAATGTAGAGGGTCAGATACATAGCCGCTCCTGATTCGATCGTATTCCTCTTGATCCATGCGCTTACTCCTGCCCAAGATGAAATTTCAGGCTCACTTGATCAACACCATAATCTGAATTTCAGGAAACTGGATTTCGTTAGCCAGTACAAAATACATATGACATTTCACCGAAAAAAAGCGCTATCAAAGTTAATACGATTTGGAGGCAATCCAACAACGCAAAGAATGTATCACAATTTGATGGTGCAGATTGACTTTTTCAACTGGATGATTACTCAACAAAAAGCCGACAATCTGATTCAAGGAGTTTTAGATTGTATTGAAATCGGTTGTAGTCAATTCTCATCATCCATTTGCACGTTCTTTTCGAATTCGTCCAATCATGCAGTTTGCCAGGTTTAGAAACTTACGGTGCCAATCGTTCAATAGACCAATCATTCTCATTTTTCGTGTAAAGGAATCGATCATGCAATCGATCTGGACCGCCCTGCCAGAATTCAATGGAATCGGGACAGACCCGAAAACCACCCCAAAAATCTGGTAATGGAATCTCGCCCTTGGCAAATTTTTCTTTCATCCGTTCAAACTGCGTCAAAAGGTACTGTCGAGATCCAATGCGGTGGCTTTGCTGAGAAGCCCATGCTGCGAGCTGGCTATCCTTTGGCCGCGATAGAAAGTATTGAATCGACTCCGTTTGTGTAATTTTTTCGGCTTTACCGGTTATCCTGACCTGTCGGTCTAGCATGTGCCATGGGAAATGCAATGCAACTTTCGGGTGGTTGGCAATCTCGACAGCCTTCTGACTGCCATAATTCGTGAAAAATACAAATCCTTCTTGATTAAATGATTTCAGAAGGACTATGCGCTGACTGGGATGTCCATCTTGACCAACCGTAGCCAGGGTCATCGCATTGGGATCGCTGATTTTCGATTCGACTACCTGTTTAAACCATGATTCGAACTGGAGAATCGGATTTTCATCGAGATCCTTGCGTCTCAACCCGCCCTTAATGAAGTCTCTTCTAAATGCTTCAAGATCCATACTTTAACCCACACTGTCATATTTGTTCTGGTCACCGACTACCAGACCAGTAGAATGTTTCATTTTTCTCTCGTTTGCAATGCCTCTATCGGTCATTTTGTTGACAAATTGCCACGACTATATCTGAAAACCAAGAGTCCTGGGATGTTCCCACGCCAATATTTCGAACATGAATCCATCGAAAAGAACGATAAATGGCAGGACTTTGGTATTGTCACGACATATGTTTTTGCAAATCGGGACAATTATCTAAAAAATTACGTTAGCGTGCGAAGTTCCTACAAGAGTCCCGAGAACTATTGGCATTACCAGTACAATGTTGCCGTTTTGGTTTCCTAACGCGGCGAGTTTTCAGCAGATACCTTGTGCGTGCACTGTGTTCACTCGCTTTGTAGACCACAATGGTTAAATCGGGCATTTACCATGATGACTTCACGGTTTTTGGCGTGACTTTCAACAACTGGTTCTAGCATGACATTCAAATGCCGAGATATTTCTGTTTTAGTTTGGGGTTCGAATTCAATGTTTCGGGCAGGCCATCCCAGACCACTCTGCCTTTTTCGATGATATAGTGATAATCAGCAACCCGATTGAGTTCTTCGATGTTCTTGTCAATTAGCAGAATGGTCATATCAGATTTTTTGAGTTTATCCAGACAATGCCAAATTTCCTGTCGAATGAGAGGTGCCAGTCCTTCTGTCGCTTCGTCAAGGATCAGAAGCAAGGGATTGAGCATGAGAGCCCGTCCAATCGACAGCATTTGCTGCTCGCCTCCGGATAACTGACTACCCATATTATTGAGTCGATCCTGTAGTGCTGGAAAAAAATCGATAACCCGATCGAGCGTCCAAGGCAGCTTGCTTGCTGAATAATTATTTGCACCGACCAGGAGATTCTCTCGAACACTCAGATTCGGAAAAATCTGACGACCTTCGGGTACTAGCCCAATTCCATTTTGTGCTACTTGGTACGGAACATTGCGGTCAATTCGGTTGCCAAGGAATATTATTTCTCCTGAACGGCATGGAGTAATGCCCATGATGGAATGAACCGTGGTAGTTTTCCCCATGCCATTACGTCCAATCAGCGAGGTCACTTTACCTTGTTCGATGTGTAGATTCATGCCAAAGAGTGCCTGAATTGAGCCATAAAAGGTCTTTACATACTTTAGATCAAGCATGATCATCACCCAGATAGGCACGTTGTACATCAGGATTGGCACGTATATTTTCCACGGTATCGGTGGCAATGACGCTACCGTTGACCAAAACGGAAAGGGTATCAGCTAGAGTGAAAACTGCATTCATGTCATGTTCAATAAGCAAGATGGTTTTTTGTTCTCGGAGTTCAATCAGAAATTCAATCATCCGAGCACCTTCTTCCAGCCCCATGCCGGCCATAGGCTCATCTAGGAGTAATAGTCGGGGTTTCAGGGCTAGGGCCATAGCAATCTCGAGTTGGCGTTGTTCACCATGAGACACTTCAGCTGCGAGGTACTGTGCACGGTCCACGAGCCCGACCATTTGCAAAAATCCCATACCTCGGTCAAGCATTTCCGGGTCCTTGTGTACAGGTCTCCAGAATCGGTAAGAGTGACCATCAGCACCTTGAATTGCCAACATGACATTTTCAAGCACTGTCATTGGCAGCAACACGCTGGTAATTTGAAATGACCGAGCGAGACCCAATTGAACTCTGTTCGGAGCTGACAAAAAGGTAATGTCATGACCGTCAAATTCGATCTGACCAGCGTCAGGCATGAGTGTTCCAGAGAGTTGATCAATAAGGGTTGTTTTACCTGCTCCATTAGGACCGATAATAGCGTGGATTCTTCCAGGAAGGATTTCCAGGTCAACATGGCTAGTCGCTACAACCCCGCCAAAGCTTTTGCAGAGTCCCAAGATTCGCAATAGCGGATTTGTCATTTGTCGGTTTGCCGTGCTTTGGAGTCCAGTTTTGACAACATGCCATGGATCCCGCCTTTCGCAAACAAAACCAGCAGTACCAGTAGCATCCCGAAAGGCAAATGCCAATATTCCAGCCAGGATGGATTCAGAAATTTCATCAATTCCGGCAAATACTGTTCGAGAAACACGAAAGCGCCGGTTCCAATCAACGGTCCAAACAGGAACCCAGAACCTCCAATTACGACCATGAAGATGAGTTCTCCAGATCGAATCCAGTTCATCATCTCGGGGCTGATGAAACCGGTAAAATTGCCTAAAAGCATGCCGGCAAGGCCACATATCACTCCCGAAATCACATAGCATGTCAGGCGATAGCGGTAGGTATCAAAACCCAATAACTGCATACGTTGTTCATTGTGTTTCGCCCCGACAATTACGCGACCAAAGTGAGCATGAACCAATCGATGTACCAAAAACAGGGTTACGAGCAAGGTTGAAAATATCCAGTAATAGAGGGCAATTGGGCCTTGCATACTCAGAAAGTCTGGAAATTCACTTCTTAGATAAATCACCAGACCGTCGTCTCCACCATACTCTTCTAGACTGACGAAGGTGAAATAGATCATCTGGCTAAAGGCCAAGGTAATCATAATGAAATAAACACCTTTGGTGCGTAGACTCACTAGTCCTGTGAGGAGTGCAAAAACAGCACTCACAATGACAGTTAAACCAAGATGAATCCAGCCATTATAAATATCGTAGTAGGCTGGAATTCCGACGCAATAGGCACCAATTCCAATAAAGGCAGCATGCCCAAGACTGACCATGCCGCCGTATCCCATAATCAGATTCAAACTTGTCGCTGCGATTGCCAATATTAATCCTCTGCATAAAAGATCCAGCAGGAATGGCTGTTCAGTCCACAGGAAAATCCAGGGGGCACTCGCAAGGAAGAGCAAAATCATGCAATGGCACCGCCCGGATATCGTTGATGGAATCCAACTCATCATCGACGAATGCCTGCAGGGGGAAAGAGTCCCTGTGGTTTCAAAGCCAGCACTACCGCCATGAGGATATAGACTAACATCGCAGACAACGCTGGTGCTGCTGTCTCGGCATGATCTAACGACATGAAAAGTTTCATCAGATCATCGAGATAGGATCTGCCCAGAGTGTCAATCAGTCCGATCAGGATAGATGCATAAAAGGCACCTTTGACGGAACCGATGCCTCCTACGATAACAACCACAAAGGCGATGATGATGATATCGTTTCCCATGCCGATACTCGCCTCAGTAATAGGTGCAATCAGCATGCCGGCCAATCCCGACATGGTAGCCCCAATTGCAAATACGATCAGAAACAGCTTATGGATATTAATGCCTAGGGCTTCTACCATGGTGCGATTGGAAGCTCCGGCTCGTATCACCATGCCAAGACGGCTACGGGTAACCAGAAAACTGAGGATGCCGGCTACGAGAAGTCCGCCGCAAATGATGACCAATCGATAGGTTGGCAGTACCAAGGTTCCCAAACTCACCTGACCGTCAAGGTATTCCGGAAGGGGAATGGCCATCCCGGCAGGGCCCCACAGGATATGTACGATTGCATCGAAAATCAAAATCAGCCCAAATGTTGCCAAAACATGGTCAAGATGATCAGAGCGATAAAGGCGTCTGGCGATAATCCATTCAACGAGTGCGCCGACTAGAAACATGCCAACCAGAGCAATGAGGACGGCGATAAAGAACGACCCTCCACGTGCCACGATCGAGCCGCAGAAATAGGCTCCGATCATGTAAAACGACCCGTGGGAAAGATTGATAAAATCCATGATCCCAAAAATCAAGGTCAACCCGGATGCCAGCAGAAATAGCAACAGTCCTAACTGCAACCCGTTCATCAATTGGGTCAGTAGCAGGCCCCAGTCCATGGAGTCATGATTACCTGATTGGTTCGCTTCGATGCTTGGTTACATCTTGCATTCACTAGCATAGGGATCCTGATGATTTTCGAAAACCGTATCAATGATTCGAGTAGTCCAGCGTCCGTCTTGGTCCTCTACTACTTCCCGCAAATAAAAGTTCTGGATTGGCATATGGTTATTACCATACGTGTAGGGTCCGCGCACCGAATCAAAATTAGCTGCTTTGAGGGCTGCTCGAATTCCGTCCTTGTCATCCAGATTACCGTCTACAGCTTCTACTGCACTGTGGATCAGCATAATTGCATCATAAGACTGTGCGCCATAAAAAGAAGGGTACTTGCCGTGTTTCTCGAGATATGAGGATACAAATTTGCGATTTCCTGGAGTATCCAAATCGGGTGACCAGAACAAGGTCATCTTGGATCCTAGAACTCCCGACATCCCCGCTTCCTGAAAACGGGGTAAGCTGATCGAATCGACGGTGAATACCGAATACAGAGGCAGTTCATCCTGCAAACCAGCCTGTTGATACTGTCGAAAAAAGGCTCCTCCAGCCTTGCCCGGATAGAACACAAACAGACTATCAGCGCCAGATGCTTTGGCTTTGGCCAATTCTGCCGAAAAATCCACTTGAGCATCCGCACCCCACTTGGTCAGATCCTTGCCGACGACCTCGCCTTGGAATGTTGATTCTACCCCAGCAACCATGTCCTTGCCTGCAGCATAGTTAGGCGCCATGATATACAATGATTTCACACCCTGCTGGGTCAGGAATTCTCCCATGGCCATGGGGGTTTGATCGTTCTGCCAGGAAGTAGAAAAGAAATTTTCGTGGCAGAGGAGCCCAGCCAATTTCGAAGGTCCCGCATTGGCGCTAATCAGAAATTTGTCAGCGTCCAGCACTGACTTGCTTGAAGCAAGCAAAACATGGGACCAGATGTATCCTGTCACAAAATCTACATCATCCTGCTTGACTAGTTTGTCGGTTTTTTGTTTGCCAATATCCGGTTTGAAGCCATCATCCTCGAAGATCAGTTCCACATCCAAATCCCCCATCTGATTTCCGATATGCTCCAGAGCTAGCTCGACCGAGTTTTTCATATCCATTCCAATTACTCCCGCCGGTGTCGTCAATGTGGTTACGAAACCAATACGTACCGAATCTGCAGTTACTGGACCACTCGACATGGCAAGCAGCATGGCCGGCAAAATAGCACGTGTCAGATTATGTATTCGTATCATGAAGTTAGACCTGATATCATATGTATTGCAAGGAAACCACACGCTGGAACAGTGCTCTGTCAACTTCACTCATGGCGTGGTTGCATTTATTGTATCTGTTCTTGTATGGCTCTTTCAACCAGATTGAGGAGAGAGATTGTCCCCGTTGAACTGGAGTCGGATTACCCCTTTCCTGTCCCATGTGACTTATCTCCAATCGATATTTGAAAGACAGTGTGTAATTTATTCAGGATGATTGATTGGGATGTGGAGCAGCAATTCTAATCATGGGAATAAGTTTCGTGACTCCCGGAAAGTGGACTGTCCCATGTGCCAAAAACACGGAGCAAAAACCTCGCACCGATGAAAAGTATACCTGGTATTATCACAGTGTCTCGGCAGCATCGTTGGTCGCTTCCAGAAATCCGTTGCTGTGCCATTGAGCCCGGAAACTCCGCTATCGCCGGAGTGAGTGCGAACTGTCGGTGAAGCGAAGCTAACGACCCGAATATTGCACAACTCATCAAGTGCGGACAAACCCGCCGGAAGATCGGAAATGAGACCGAGACCTTCAATCTTTTCAGATACCAGATCTGCCATGTCGAACACAACTTCGGACACGGGCAACGGGGATTGTAGAACGTATCGCTACTCTTCCTTCGCATTCTGCTATATCTGGGAGTAGCTCTGCCAACTCTGGGAACAGGCCCGTAGCAAGTGTGGAAGAAGAATCCATTACTTCCTGACTTTCGTTATTGTTACCTCCTGGCAATATTGAAAAAGCTGGCATTCCTTGCTTGCACATATCTCTAATTCTAAACAACGAGAGCGCAAGGACTCCATGTCTAAATAATTGCTGTTCCAGCTTGGAGCAGACCACCCACTCATGCCTGAAAAACCAGTGCTGGATAATGCCGTCACGGGGTCAAGTCAACTGCTGATATTCCTGCATGCGTTATATCATTGTTTTAGTATGAATGGATATCTCGATTTTGACTCTTAGCCAGCAGTGCCAATTTTAAAATTGATGTTCGAATAAGCAGCTATTTTTGAAAAATATATTCTCTCAACAATCTCAAACACTCTCAATATTGCAAAAATAGAAGCCAATCTGGAAACATTAGAAACATGCATATTCTCAAATTAGAAAATTAGAATTGCTGGCTGTAGCGGAATTTACGGTTGAAAACCTCGAACCAACTCTAGCATTTCAGGTAGTCCGATCGCTTCTACACCATCTGATAACGGGTATCTACTTGATCCCGAATACACCACAAAGGCTTGATCGGGCTGTATGTCACGAAGCGCAAAACGAAAGCCTTTTGATATTTTGGGAGTCGACCCAAATTTTACCTCTACGGCCCATTTTTGAGACAGTCCGGGAAATTCCAGGACCAGATCAATCTCAGCTCCACTAGATGTTCGGTAAAAACTTGGCAGTATTTTTGAACTTGATGAATTGATCAGGTTTTCGATCACAAAGTCTTCCCAGCTTGAGCCGATAATGGCATGTCCAAACAATGTGTTTCGATTTTGGACATGCAGGAGTGAATGCAGTATTCCGCTATCACGAACATAAACTTTTGGTGATTTAACCAATCTTTTTTTGATATTAACATGGTAGGGTTGTAGTTGTCTGACCAGCATCAGTCCAACCATAAGATCCAAGTATCGAACGATTGTTTTGGAGCTGACGGCAAGACTCTGTGCCAGTTTCGCGGCATTCAGAATACTGCCTTGGGAATGTGCGAGCATAACCCAGAAACGGTATAATGACTCTGCTGGAATTCGCGGTCCTAACATTGGGATGTCTCTTTCCAAATAAGTCCAGATGAAACTCTCTCTCCAAATCATGCTTTGTTCATTCGTTTCAGCAAGAAAGCTGTCAGGAAATCCACCTCGTAACCAAAGGTCTTCGAGTCTAGTTTGTTTTATTTCAAGTACATCAAATGGCGGCAAATCGACATAGACAACTCGACCGGCTAGACTTTCGCCTGACTGTTTGAGAAGAGCCATAGAAGCGGAACCGAGTAAAAGAAAACGACCGGCTTTGTATCCTTTTGATCGTCCTCGGTCGATCAATCCTCGCAAAGAATGGAATATTTCAGGAGTTCGATGAACCTCATCCAGCACGACAAGTTTGTTTTCATAGGTTTCCAGAAATTGATTGGCATCAGAGAGCTTGTTGCGGTCACTAGGTCGTTCCAAATCCAGATACAGACTATCACGACTTTTGGCAATTGCTTTTGCTAAGGTTGTTTTGCCTACTTGTCGCGGACCCAGGAGTACAACTGCAGGGAACTGCGCTAGCAAACTCTCAACTTTTTGGAAAATTTTTCGCTCAATTATCCTCCCAATTATGACATAACGGTCAAAATATTCAAGGATAAAAATTCATTTATCATTCGCGCTTGCGGCAAATCCATGATCGTTTCCATGTAAGTTTGCGAAAGATGCTATCTTTTGTGAGAGAGTGGACTGTTCTGCAGATCAAACAAGTAATTCACGACAAATTCAGGATCAGTAGCCCGCATTTTCTGATCAGATCTTGTTCAATGAATCCTCAATGAAAAGCCGGAATTCATTCCTGTCGGAGCCTATCTCTCGACTGCGCATCAGTTTTGAAAACTGTAGAATTTGATTGCCTCAATTCAACTACGAATGATAGAGCGAGTAGTTATCGTTTTCCTTCTGAAAATAGGTTGATTTCCAGATTGATCCATTACCTAAAAATCCGTTTACCTGACTATCAGGGCCGATTGATGAAGGAACAAACAAAGAAAGAGGGGTTTTGGAATTTTGTACTAGTAGTTGCGAAACCCGACTGCTCTTGGTCAAAATTTCGGATATAGTGTTGCCTCATTCTTTGTATAGAACAGCATGAAGGATCCGGCAATCTCAACCGCAGCATCTTGGTCAGATCTCCTGAACCGCCAATATCTTCCGCTGTTACTGACATTGTGTCTGGCCATGTGGCTACACGCAACAAATACACTGCTCACAGCAACAACCATGCCAAGCGCAGTTGAAGAGTTGGGTGGGCTGAATCTGATCAATTGGACGTTTGCGCTGTATTTGATGGGTTCTATCGTTGCTGGAACTGCATCCAGTATTTTGGTTGCCCAGAATGGGCTACGTACTACGATGATTACGGCAACTCTGGTCTATGTTGCTGGTGCTGTGGTCTGTGCAACTGCAGCGAACATGCCGATCGTATTGGTAGGTAGAACTTTACAGGGCATGGGTGGAGGTTGTCTGGTCGGGACAGTATTCATTGCACAGAGTCGGTTTTTCAAACCGGCATTGGTGCCTCGTGTGGTTGCCATGATCTCAGTCGTCTGGATGCTCGCAACGTTTGCAAGTCCTATGATCGGCGGAGCATTTTCGACTTGGGCAGATTGGCGATATGCGTTTTGGGCATTTGCCTTTCAGGCTGGCATGTTGGCAGTGATCATCCAGTTGCTGATGAGCACCTCTGAGTCAAACAGAAAAACGGCAACAACCAGATTGCCGGTCATCCGTCTTGCTCTTTTAGCAATGGCCATACTGATAATGTCAGTAGCTGGGCTTGAATTCCACATCATCTTGTCTCCCCTACTGATAATCAGTGGAATGACCTGTATCGTAATCTTTGTTTATCGGGATGCCCATGCGGTTAATGACCGCATATTTCCGAGTAGCATCATCGATCTCCGGCATACACTTACGAGCGGCATTCTGACCATTCTCCTACTTTGTCTGAGCATTATGGCATTAGCTACATACGGTCCATTCATCTTGATTGAGTTACACAACATGACGCCATTTACTGCTGGTGTGATATTGATGCTGGAGTCTCTGGCATGGGGAATCATGGCATTGACATTCTCAAGTACCCCATCGCAATACGAGCATCTCTTGATCCGTTTCGGGAGTGCACTGGTCTTGATCGGACTGGTGGCATGCGCCATTACTTTTCCGCATGGGCCAATCTGGTTGATTGCACTTTCCTCCATGATCTCAACCGGCGGATTCGGCATGATGTGGGGATTCATCATCAAGCGCATCCAGGGGGCTTCGCCGAAGGAGGAGAAGGACCGTGCTTCCTCCTTGCTTCCGATCACGCAACAGATGGGGTTTGCATTGGGAGCTGCGCTTTGTGGTTTGATCGCAAACTCATTAGGCTTGGACTCCAGTTTACCCATGGATCATATCCAAACTGTTGCATTCTGGATCTTTGCCGGATTTATCCCCGTGGCTCTATGCGGTAACATTACAGCGTGGCGATTTTCGCGATAAGTCGACACCTCGAGACTATTCCTTGAGCTTGTAACCGGTTTTGAAAATCCACCATGTTATGGCAATACAAATGACCAGAAAGGTCGCAATCATGCCAAGGCTGATCAGGACGCTGACATCGGATATCTCATAAAAACTCCACCGAAATCCACTGACTAGATACAAAACCGGATTGAAATACGTGACCTTTTGCCAGAACTCCGGAAGCATGTTTACCGAATAGAAACTGCCACCCAAAAAAACTAGCGGAGTCACAACTAGCAAGGGGATAATTTGTAGACGTTCAAAATTTTCAGCCCAGATACCAATCAAAAACCCGAACAGGCTAAAAGTGAAAGCGGTAAGCAACAAAAATACCAGCATCCATCCGACATGGGCAATATAGATATCCACGAATAGCCCTGAAGTTGCCAGAATCACCAGCCCAACAATCAGTGACTTGGTCACAGCTGCTCCGACATAGCCGATCACTATTTCGAGATGGGAGAGCGGAGCCGAAAGAATTTCGTAAGTGGTGCCGGTAAAGCGTGGAAAAAATATTCCAAAAGATGCATAAGTTACACTTTGGGTCATCAAGGTCAGCATAATGAGGCCAGGCACGATGAAAGACCCATACGATACGCCATCAATTTCCGTGATACGAGAGCCGATTGCTGAACCAAAAACTACAAAATACAAGGAGGTAGATATGACTGGAGATACCAGGCTCTGAAAAATAGTGCGTCTGGCCCGATCCATTTCATGAATGAAAATAGCCTTGATTCCTGGAAGGTTCATCGATTGATTAGCTCCCTACCGATCAGCGACATATTTTGATTCTGCATGTTTTAGAATTCCAACGCGTTCATCAACCAGATCCATGAAGATGTCTTCCAAGGAGCTTTGTTCGGTCTTCAAGTCTTTGAACCCAATCTGCATAGACGAGAGATCTTTCAGCAAGGTTGTGATTCCAGTGCGTTTCCTGGTCGTTTCGTAGTCATACACCAGTATCTTGCCATCTTCCTGAGTATGGAGATTGTATCCTGACAGTTCTTCGGGAATTCGGTTCATTGGCTCTTGCAGTTCCAGAAACATCTGCTTTTTGCCCATTTTTTGCATCAGTTCGGATTTTTGTTCAATTACAATGATCGTGCCGTTATTAATGACAGCAACCCGGTCGGCCATCTCTTCTGCTTCTTCAATGTAATGCGTGGTCAGAATGATGGTGACCCCACTATCTCGAAGTCGATGAATCAGGTCCCAGGTTTCTTTGCGCAGGTTTACATCTACCCCTGCGGTTGGTTCATCCAGAAACAAAATTCGCGGTTCGTGCGAGAGCGCTTTTGCGATCAGAAGGCGGCGCTTCATGCCACCCGATAGAGACTTTATTTGTGAGTATTTCTTATCAGCCAGACTGAGCTCGGAGAGTAGTTGGTCAATATATTGTGGACTCGGTTTCTTTCCAAACAGTCCACGACTGAAATTTACAGTCTTGATTACGGATTCAAACGGCTCAATAGGTAATTCCTGGGGTACGAGGCCGATCAATTTGCGAGTTTGCTGATAATCGCGAATGATGTCATGACCATCGATCATGACAGTTCCCGAGCTTGGACGAACCAGACCGCAAATGATGCTGATCAAAGTGGTTTTTCCAGCTCCGTTGGGGCCAAGCAACGCAATGAGCTCACCTTCCTGGATATCCAGATCGACACCATTGAGTGCAACATGCCCGTTTTGATATACCTTGGATAGGTTTTCAATTGTGATGTAGGGTGGCATGCAGAATCAATGATTGCTGTGACGTCAGAGTTGGGGAGCATAAGCGAGAAACGCAAGTATATCACACAGTCTTTCTGGCGTGAATTTTGAAGAACTGGAAAAGGAGAAATTTCAATCAACGGAATCAAGAGTTTCTTAATCGCGATCCGGGATTTGCAGACATTTGCAAACTGTCGAAAAACTCGCACATCATTTGCGGCAAGCAGGCAATTTGTGTTGATGAGAAAAATTCTCTAAGCGATATCCGATTCAGAAACAGGAAATGGTCTTTGGAATGGAAAAAGCTTGAAGAATAAATGAACCATCATCGAACCATCAGGATAGGCCTACCCCTACTCATTAGACATCATGCAATCGTTCCAAGTGTAATGTCGACAATTCATGTACACTGAATGACGATTGGGGGGAGAAGAAAACGCTACAGCATTGCGTAGGATGTAGCTGTCGACTTCAGACTGGGACTCCGAATGTCCGAAAAATTGCCTATTGCCTTGTTTTCGAACACCAGAATAGATTCCTGCTCCGGTTAGCGATCTTGTTTAGCCGATAAAGTAGGGCTGGTTTCGGTGGTTTTCGGGTTCGAGAAAATCTCAACTAGTCCGGCACCGAGTACAAGCAGGCTACCTGTGATTTCACGAATTCCAAAAGGCTCGCCTGTTAACAGAGCTGCACTCCCTATGCCAATTATTGCTTCGATCTGAAATAAAATTGCCAGTCTTGCCGGATCTACGTTTTTTGATCCCCAATAGAGTCCCCACATGATCGGGATGAGATAAGAGACGCTCATCAAGATCAGCCAGGGCAGTAGCTTCAGTATCAAATCTGTCTCTGGCATCCTGCTCGGGGCGGTAACAGGTATCAACAGTAACAACATCGAAACAAGAGAGCCGTAGAAGAAAAAAGCAAAAACCTGCGAAAGTACATCTGAGTCATAGGTCTGGCGGACCCTTGTTACTCCGAGAGCCATAAACAGGCCTGAAGCCAGAGCCATGGCATCTCCAAGATTTAAGGAAAGACGAAATGATGTGTTGATATTCAGGATGGTGATCATGCCTCCGATACTGAGTAATAGAGCAAGACCCCGATAACGCGTAAAACGAAGCTTTAAAATGAAAACTTCAATCAATGTTGCCCATGCTGGCATGACATAAAACAGGATTAGAGCCCGAACGACATCGGTTAGCAGGAGACTCTCGTAATACAGGGCAAATGCTGTACCGATCAATAATCCGGAATGAATGTGCTGAAGACCAAAGGATTGTTTTCGGAACAGGCGAATCACAACAAATGGGATTAAGCAAATTGCCGGCATGACGAATTGGCTGGCAGTCACAAGTGCGGGCTCCAAACCTTGATCTTCCAGTGCTCGGATCGGTAACCAGAACAAGCCCCACAATGCTGCTGAAAGTACAACAACGAGTTCGGGTCGGGCTGATTTTGCTAGGTGCCTCATCCAGATTCAGAGTATCCGTTTATTGTCTCGGCCAGTTGTGTGCGGCAGCTATTGACCGAACAGCACAACACCTTTGACCTGAAGATACTTTGCATGGATCGGGGTGCTTGGAATACCGATGATGACCGCGCGACTAAAAAATATCTCGATCAGGGATGTCGAGTGCATCAAGTTGTTGAAGAGTATTGCTAAAATCTTGTTTTTCTCCATATCGGGGGTAATAATGCATTTTGATGTAGGGCCTCGAATTGACTTCAACCAAAATACATCCCTGATCGGTATGGGGTTCTTCAATGCTACGTTCAAAAATTACGTCAATACCCAAAATGTTCGCATCAAAACTCTGAACCACGTCGATAAAAAACTGTTTATTGATTTGCGGTATTTTGCTCTCGTCAATGGTCTCAACGATACCTCCGGTTGCAAGTGCAACCCGATGAAACAGTTCCACCTTTTGGCCTTCATCGGGAATTGATGACAAGTTCAGCCCTTGTTTTTTGAGATGCATTTTAACCTTTGATGACTTGCTGATGGGATAGACGGTTGGGGCGGGTTGCATCTGATCGCGAGTCCGGTTTTCTTCATCAATCAATTTCTCTACAGTATCTTGTCCATTGCCAATCACATGAGGAGGGTATCGTCGAATCACGGAAATCAGATCATGTCGACCAACAAGAACCCGATAGTTTGCGCCGAGTAGATATTTTTCGATGATGGTCGAGGGCCACCAGGCCTTGGCCCAGAATATTGCCTTGTAAAGCTCATTGAACGAAAAAATTGGGAAATAACTCCCACGCGAATATCCGCTGACATTGGGCTTGATAACCACTGGAAAACCATGTTTTCGGGCAAACCGGTGGGCCTGCCATGGCCAGACGAAGAGCATCCCCTGAGCATGTGGAAAATTGTGTTTTTCAAAGTGCATGCGGCACAGGATTTTCGAACGGCAGCTTTTTCTGACTTCAAGAGTATTGTAATTGCTGCAGTCATGCATATACCGGTTACTGATCCAGGTATAAACCAGTGAGTTGAGTTTGCGCATGGATTCTAGCCTGCTAACGACGTGAATCGATATCGTATTTGGTTCCGGATCATTCTCGTATAGACTGGTTTCTCCTGCAAGGCCTGGTCACGGTTACGAGTAGCCTTGGCTAGAGACAGGATCAACTTGCGAATCATTAACCACCGCTCGCGGTTCGTATAGCGTGAATCCAGAAGATGAATAGGCATTGGTGTGTACAGGTTGATTTCGATAATCTGAAAATTCCCTTTCGCAAACTCTTCGATGCTTTCAGCGCGAACACACAATCTGGAGATGGGGAAGCGACCAATACGCTCAATGTTTTTCAGAATCCTTGATTGTTGATCAGGTTTTAGTTGATCAGTCCGATCATGGTAGGAGGTATGCGGATTGTAAATACCATTGACCGGACGGTAATTATCATCGTTCCTTGCTTCGGTGATACTGAATATGGCAGGCTGTTTTGATTCGGACGATTCCCAGAGCAGAAATATCTCGAATTCCCTCTCACCTGTTGCAGATCTCTGCACTATGTAAGGACGGTTCGATCGCAGGACCTTGTTTCTGATTTGACGATATTCGACTTCATCTTGGGCACAGTAGACGCCCTCGGCATTTTCACCCCACTCGGGCTTTAGCCAAACTGGATATTGATTTGGATGAAATTGGTCATTTAGATGATCGATGTCAAGACGCCATTGTTCCGGAAACATGAAATTCAAATCCGACTTGGAAAAAACTCCTTTTTCCACATTGAACCAGAGCGAGTTCAACTGGAAATACTTGCAGGGCTTGGTCTTGATTCTTATGCAGGAAAATATGTAGGTGACAACCATGATGATCCTGTAATGTTCAGGGTTCCACTTCATGTGCTGGCATTTCCCACGGACCTGTTGCTAATTATACCACAGGTATAATCACTATATTCTCACCATGGAATAAAAATTGCATTGGCACTGATTTACGTTTTAGAAAAGTCGGGCTTATACAAATGAATTATCGGATTCACAGGATTAACCTCTTATAATGTACAGGTGAATGGCTAGCCAGTTCGTCTTGATCTTGGTTTCTCCTAATAGAGGAATTGCGCATGGACTCGAATCCATTTCATCAATCCGAACTGCAGTTGGTCAAATAATTTAGATTCAATAGCAATGGAAATTTAATTCATGAACATTCATGAACATCAGGCGAAATTACTACTTAGTCGATATGGCGTAAACGTGCCGCGTGGTTACGATGCATACAGTGTGGAGGAGGCTATCGAGGTGGCGGAAAAACTGGCAGGGCCAGTTCGGGTTGTAAAAGCCCAGATCCATGCTGGTGGCCGCGGGAAAGGTGGCGGTGTCAAGGTGGTGGATACCCTCGAAAAATTGAAATCGGCGGCAGAGGATATCTTGGGAATGCAGTTGGTCACGCATCAAACCGGGCCTGAAGGACAGCAGGTCAAAAGACTATACATCGAGGAAGGTTGCAATATCGCCAGGGAACTCTATCTTGGCGTGTTAGTCGATCGTGCCAGTAACAGGATATCCATGATTGCTTCCACAGAAGGTGGTATGGATATTGAAGAAGTTGCGGCAAAAACCCCACAGAAGATTATCAGTATTCCAATTGATCCGACCACTGGTCTCCAGCCTCACCATGCTCGAAGAATTGCCTTCGCGCTGAATCTTGAAGGTCAACAAATTCGTCAGGCGATCAAGTTTTTCACCGGCATTTATACCGCATTTACTGAACTTGATGCCAGTCTTATTGAGATTAACCCATTGGCGGTATTGGAAGATGGTACTTTGCTAGCGCTGGATGCCAAGATGAACTTCGATAGCAACGCATTGTTTCGTCATCCCGAGATCGAAGAATTGCGGGATGAGGATGAAGAAGATCCGGCAGAATCAGAAGCGGTTGCGCACGATCTCAGCTATATCAAGTTGGATGGCAACATCGGTTGTATGGTCAATGGTGCAGGTCTTGCGATGGCAACCATGGATATTATCAAGTTGTACGGAGGGTCTCCGGCCAATTTTCTTGATGTTGGCGGTGGTGCATCAACAGAGAGAGTGACCGTAGCATTCAAGATTATTCTTTCTGACCCTGGCGTCAAGGCAATCCTGGTCAATATTTTTGGTGGAATACTGCGTTGTGATGTAATTGCACAGGGTATTCTTGAGGCTGTGCAACAGGTTCAAATTCATGTGCCAGTGGTCGTTCGAATGGAAGGTACGAATGTAGAAAGGGGCAAGACCATTCTGGCCGAGTCGGGATTGCCATTTCTATTGGCTGATGGAATGGCGGATGCGGCCGAAAAAGCCGTATTGGCTCTTCATAAGGAGGTATAACATGTCTGTATTAGTCAACCAGTCGACAAGAGTTATTTGTCAAGGTTTTACCGGCTCACAGGCAACATTCCACAGTGAACAGGCATTGTCTTATGGAACACAGTTAGTGGGGGGTGTCACGCCCGGCAAGGGGGGCATGAAGCATCTGGAATTACCGGTCTTTGATACCGTTCATGAAGCGGTTGAGCAAACAGGTGCAGATGCAACGATGATTTATGTGCCACCACCATTTGCTGCCGATGCCATACTTGAAGCCATTGAAGCCGAGATTGCTCTAATTGTCTGTATCACGGAAGGCATACCAGTGCTGGACATGGTGAAAGTCAAGCGAGTTCTAGACAAGTCGGGCAGTCGTTTGATTGGACCCAACTGCCCGGGAGTCATTACCCCCGACGAGTGCAAAATCGGTATTATGCCCGGTCACATCCATGCAAGAGGGACTGTGGGAATTGTTTCGAGATCCGGGACTTTGGCCTATGAAGCAGTTGCCCAAACTACTCGTGCCGGACTCGGTCAGAGTACCTGCATCGGTATTGGTGGAGATCCAGTCAATGGCACCAGTTTTGTTGACTGTCTCGAATTATTGCTAAAAGACACGGAGACCGAGTCAATCATTCTTGTTGGAGAAATCGGAGGTACGGCCGAAGAGGAGGCAGCAGATTTTATTCGGCAGAGTGGAACCAAAAAACCAGTATGCGGATTTATTGCGGGTGTAACAGCACCGCCGGGGCGTCGCATGGGTCATGCGGGTGCCATCATTGCTGGTGGCAAGGGTGGAGCAGCTGAGAAAATGGATGTGCTCAGGAGTGCCGGAATTGCAGTAGCTGATTCTCCAGCGGCCATGGGTGAGACGCTCGCGAAACTTCTCTGATTCGAGAACCCCGAACAGATTCCCTTTGCATGAAAGCAATTTTGCTTGATGGTTTTGGTGGTCCAGAGGTGATGGCCTTTGGTGATGCTCCAGAACCGGTGTGTAATAGCGATCAGGTTTTGATCCGTGTCCATGCGACCTCTGTTAATCGGCCGGATCTAATTCAACGAGCGGGAAACTATCCATCCCGGCCCGGTGATTCATTGATTCTTGGCTTGGAGGCTGCCGGTACTCTAGAAGTCGTTGGCAAAGAGGTTTGTGGTTGGCGGGTCGGTGATCGGGTAACTGCACTTCTTGGTGGTGGAGGTTATGCCGAATTCGTAGCAGCATGGCCGGAACACTTGATCCGAATTTCCGATTCCATTTCCTTTCATCGGGCAGCCTGTATTCCCGAAACCTATTTGACTGCATATTTGATGCTGTTTTTGCTAGGGAAATTGATCGATGGAGAAACCGCTCTTTTGCATGGCGGTGGAGGCGGGGTAAATACTGCCGCAATTCAGTTGTGTCGGCATCTGATTCAAGATTGCAAAATTATTGTGACTGCCTCAAGTTCAAAACTGAAGCGAGTTGCAGGCCTTGGAACTGATCATGTCGTTGATTATCAGAGCCAGGAATTTTCATCTGTGGTCAGGGAGCTGACAGGTGGACGGGGAGTCGACGCGATTCTTGATCATATTGGCGGGCCCTATCTTGAAAGGAATTTGAACTGTTTGGCAGTTGGCGGTCGCTTGTTGCAGATTGGAGTCAGTCAAGGTGCTCATGGCAAGGTTAATCTGGCTTTGCTGATGGTTAAGCGGCAACAGATTATTGGTTCGGTCTTACGTTCGAGGAGTGTGGAAGAGAAAGGCGAGATCATCCAAAGTTTTACTGAGCTCGTCATGCCATTGTTTGAGAGTGGTGTACTTGCTCCATTGATTTCGGATGTATTACCGCTTGCTCAAGCGGCGGAAGGCCATCGCATCATGGAGGGCAGTCAGCATTTCGGCAAGATTGTCTTGTCGGTGAATGCTGAAGATTCGAAATCTTGACTTGGAGGTTGATGTCATGAAGATCTGTGTTGTTGGTGCTGGTGCAATCGGAGGGTTGATGGGCGCTAGGCTAGCCCAGACTGGTCATGACATATCATTAATTGCAAGGGGCCCACACCTTCAGGCGATTCAGAAAAAAGGTCTTGCAGTATCCGTTGGCAAGGAGATTCAAGTTGTGCAGAATCTTGTCGCCACGGATGACATGACTGAACTTGGCCATCAGGACTTGGTGGTGATGTCTCTCAAGGCTCACCATATTTCGGCAGTTGTTGACCAATTGCCAAGTGTTATTGGCCCAAAAACTGCGATGCTTACGGTACAAAATGGCATTCCCTGGTGGTATTTTCAGAAATTTGGAGGTGAATATCAGGGAAGAGTGGTCGAGTCGGTAGATCCAGATGGATTGTTGGCGAGGAGTATCAATCCGGAGTGTTTGATTGGGTGCATTGCCTACCCAGCTGCAGTAATCATCCAGCCCGGTGTCATTCATCATGTGGAGGGGAATCGGTTTCCGATTGGTGAGCTCGATGGAGCGATAACCGAACGGACTACCAAAGTATCAGAGATATTGATTGATGCCGGTTTCAAGTCTCCGGTTCTAGACGATATACGTTCCGAAATTTGGCTGAAACTTTGGGGGAATTTGTCATTCAATCCAATCAGTGCATTAACGCATGCGACCCTTGAGGGAATTTGTCAATTTCCATTGTCGCGTGAGCTTGCCGCTTCAATGATGACAGAAGCCCAGTCCGTAGCGGAAAGATTGGGAGCGAGTTTTCGGGTGTCGTTGGAGAGGCGAATTGAGGGGGCTGAAAAAGTAGGCAAGCATAAGACCTCGATGTTGCAGGATGTTGAATCGGGCAAGCAGCTTGAAATAGACGGCATGCTCGGTGCTGTCATCGAGCTTGCAGCAGTTGTCGAGGTTGAGGTCCCGACTTTACAGGCAGTGTATTCCTGTGTGAGTTTACTGAGTCACACGTTACAAGCGGAAAATCTCAAGGTTCAGGGTCTGCCCAAAGTTTAGTAGCGGTCTTCATTCTGCAAAGCGTTTTTTGATGTAGTACTTGACGTTATAACGCTGATTGTAGGAGAGTGTACTTCCGATAATTCCACCTCGTTGCAATTCGGTTCTGATCTGCTTGATGCCATCCTGATCCAGTTCTGTATCAGCAAATGGACATGAGCTACAGACGATTTGTTCCTGAAAAATCTTTTTGCCTTTGTCGTAAGCATTGGAGAAGAAACCCTGGTTTCCGTTGTATCCATTGCCGTTACCACCGCCATTACCACTACCAGAACTTCCTCCACCGGAACCGCCATCTCCAGATCCGCCGTTACCTCCACTACCGCCTCCGCCATTACCGCTACCGCCATTTCCACCGCCACCGCTACTAGCGCCACCGCCGTCACCCGAGCCTGATGCAAGTATTGCGGATGTAGAAAATGCAAAAAAGAGGATGAGCACAATGTTTAGTAATGTTTGTTTCATTGTTATAACAGTCTGTAATGAGGGAAACAGATACTCAAGTCTTGTCGGAAAACCGCTTTTTGACATAGTATTTGACGAAATATCTCTGATTGTATGACAGGTTGCTGCCAATCAAGCCATTTCGCTCAAGTTCCGGTTTGATTTGAGCAATACTTTCCACATCCAGTTCCGTGTCGGCAAATGGACAGGATTCACAAACTACCTGCTCCATGAAGATTTTCTTGCCCTTGTCATAAGCATTTGAGAAGAAGCCTTGGCCACTCCCACCATAGCCATTACCGCCTCCACCTCCTCCACTAGAGCCTCCGCCGGACCCACCCGAACTACCGCCACCTGAAGCAAATAATGCGGGGGATGAAGCTGCAAAGATAACAAGGAATAATAAGCTCAGAACTTTATTTGTTTTGGTCATTTCAAATCTCTCAGTTTACTGGTTCAAATTATAAGGAATTTTCCATCATCAAAGTTCATATTCAATCGTCACGGAATCTGTAGCAGACATGTTCTATATTCACGCACGAATAACCATGCATTGATCCGAAGTTTGACAAAATACTCCTCTTGAATCAATAACCAGTCTCACCAAATTCAAAAGAGAATAATCCAGTCCATCGTGATCAGTCGCAATGATCACACAGTCGCTTTGCTTGATTGCCGACTCCGTATATTCAACAGAAGTCATTGCGATTCCAGATTTTGGAATATCATCCAGCTTCGATACATGAGGATCATGATAACGGATGATTGCCCCCATATTCGATAGTGTCCGGATCAACTCGATACCTGGTGATTCTCGTATGTCATCAATATTCTTCTTGTAAGTTACCCCAAGAACCAATATCTTGGATCCATTGACTGATTGGCCTAATCGATTGAGTCCATGAATGGTCTTCTCTACGACATAATCGGGCATTGCGGTATTGATTTCACCCGCCAATTCAATGAAACGTGTATGCAACCCATACTCACGAGCTTTCCAGGTTAGGTAAAACGGATCAATGGGAATACAGTGTCCACCCAATCCCGGACCGGGGTAAAAGGCCTTGAAACCGAAAGGCTTGGTGGAGGCGGCTCGGATGACCTCAAAAATGTCAATATCCATTTTGTCGGCAACGATCTTCAGCTCATTGACAAGAGCAATGTTTACTGCTCGATAGGTATTCTCGAGAATCTTGGTCATTTCAGCTGCTCTAGTTGAACTGACAGGAACAACTTGCTCGGTAATCCGTGAATAAAAATGTACGCCAATATCAAGACAGGCATCGGTTATCCCTCCACAAACCTTGGGTATGGAAGCCGCTGCGAATTCGATATTACCCGGATCCTCTCGCTCAGGTGAATACACTAGAAATACGTCTTCACCAACGGTTAATTCCAACTCATTGACTCTCGGGAGTAGCAGTTCCTCAGTCGTTCCAGGGTAGGTAGTGCTCTCAAGAGAAATTAACTGCCCTCTCCTGAGATGAGGTAACAAGGATTCGAAAGCAGCAGTAACGAAAGTAAGGTTCGGCTCCCGAAAATCATTTAGAGGAGTTGGTACACAAAGTACAACTACATCTGCCTTGGCCATGACTGCAAAATCATCCGTGACTTGACAGTTTCCCACAGAGATTGCTGCATGAAGCTTGTCAACATCAATGTGTCCAATATAGGATTTTCCCTGGTTGAGGGAGTCAACTCTAGACTGGTCTACATCAATGCCTATACACGAATAACCACGATTGATAGATCCGATTAGTCTAGGCAGTCCAACATAACCCAAACCAATGACGCAGATTACCGCAGTTCCGACATCGATTTTGTCTGCTAATGTCTGCTTCACGGAATTGGATGCAGTCATCTGGCCTCTCGATATTCCGCTCGCAAGGTTTCCCCAGATATCCCAACGAGAAGATCGTGCAGTATCGAGGTAATCTTTGCTGCAGTTTCAAAACCAAGATATGGATGCATCGGCAAACTGAAAATTTGTGATGAAACCCGTTCGGTAATGGGTAAATCTCCCGGCTTATACCCCAGATGGGCAAAGGCTTTGGACAGGTGACACGGTGTCCGATAATACACTTGCACTGGAATACCCTGTTCGGCGAGTGCTTCAATCATTCTTTCGCGATGTTTGGAAAGTACCGAGAATTGCGCCCACGAACTTCTCTTCCAACCCGGAATACAAGGGGTATAAACTAGATCCTTCAAACACTGGTCATAGACACCGGCAAGGCGCTGTCTTCTCTTTAGCTCATCATCAAAGATTTCAAGCTTGGCCAGCAATACTGCTGCCTGAATCGAGTCCATCCGTGCGTTCAACCCGATTCTTACGTTGTCATATTTATTCTGGCCCATCCCATGAATACGCAACGAGAAAATTTTCTCTGCGAGTTCGTCATTATCGGTGAACACTGCACCACCATCACCATAACACCCAAGTGGTTTAGCCGGGAAAAAACTGGTTGCCGAGATATCACCCAGTGAACAGGAAGGTTGACCTCGGTACTTTGCACCAAAACTCTGTGCTGCGTCTTCAAGAACAAACAAGTCATGGTCTAGGGCAATGGAATTAATCTGGTGATAATCTGCCGGTAATCCAAACAGGTTCACTGGCAAAATACCTCGGGGCTTGAGTTCTTTCGTTTGCTTGACTCGTTGAATAGCCTCCTGAAGGCATGTGGGGTTGAGGTTGAAGGATTGCATGTCAATATCGACAAAAACCGGCGTGGCACCAAGTAGCGCGATTGCCTCTGCAGTTGCAAAATAAGTAAAGGAAGGAGTAAACACTGCATCGCCAGGACCAATGTCGTAAGCCATTAGGCCCAGTAACAGCGCATCCGTTCCACTTGAGCAAGTGATGGCATGTTTTACATTGCAGTATTCGGAAAGCTGGTGCTCAAGTTCGGGAATTTCCGGACCCATGACATAGGCACCGTGCTCCAGCACTTGCCGAATCCGCGCGTCGATCTGAGGTTTTATTCGCTCATACTGTGTCTTTAGATCTACAAAAGGGATGTTCATGAGCATACCTGGACTAGGCGTATAAGATCACTTGTCCAGTCAATTATAACGATTCGAAAGCGAATCATTTTATCCAAATACATGCAGCAAGAATTCTTTGAACCATCGTCTTTGAATGGGGTCTGCACTGGGCAGAAAGTGATCCTGTTGTGTGCGAGTTTGAGCACCGGGATGGTCAAATAATGCCCAATCTGAATCCTGCCACCGCCGAAAAATATCCCCGCTGATCTCCGGATGAAATTGCAAGGCATATGCATGGCTACCGTATCGAAAGGCTTGATTCTTGAAAGTCTCTCCTTCGGCGAGCAACACCGCCCCTTTCGGCAGATCAAAGCACTGCTTATGTGCCTGAACCACATGCATAGGCTCGGGAATCACAGTCTTGCCGTGCATCGTGGGTGTAATCGGATAGTATCCAAATTCACATAATCCTTGATCATGATATCCCACATGAGAACCAAGTGCATGGGCGATTAACTGGGCACCTAGACAGATCCCGACCATCGGAAGGTCCGCCGCAAGTGCAGTCTCGATCCACTTCAGTTCGTCTTTAAGATAAGAGAATTGATCGAGTTCCGTAACATTGGCCTCGCCTCCGTAAATGACTACTCCAAATAGATTATCATCGACATTCGGCAAGAGATCGCCCTTGAATGGACAACACAATTCAAGCTGAAATCCGGTTTCCTGAAGATAGATGGTAGCCAGATCATCGCGCGGATTATCATGATGTTCAAGTAGCAGAATTCTCTTGTTTGACATGCTGATTTGCTGTGGTTCAGATTCATGAATGATAAACGAATTATGCGCCCGTAGCGATCGCAATAAAATTGCAAGATTTGCAGGAATGGTCAGTTATTATCTTGCCCCAGTTCAAGTCCGAAGTGCAACACCTTGTCCATCACAAACTGCCTTGGTAAATAGCCCGATCTGTATCGACACTCTCTAAAGCTGTTTTTATAATTTGAGAAAATGATTTGCATGACAACCCTTCAATTTCTTAGTCTGAATAAATTCACTGCCCCAAATTCATTACCGATTAAACGTCATGAACAAGCCGAAGCCTACTCACGCAGTATTTGATTGTATTGATGCTCACACATGCGGAAATCCAGTTCGCGTGGTGATATCCAACCAGCCTGATCTGGATGGCAGTACCATGCGCGAAAAGAGACAACATTTCATCTCGGAATATGATTGGATTCGCACCGGCTTGATGTATGAGCCTAGAGGACATGATGCCATGTCCGGCTCAATTCTGTACCCGCCAACTACTGAAGGGCATGATCTTGGGTTGCTGTTCATTGAGGTCAGCGGATCCCTGCCAATGTGTGGACACGGCACAATAGGCACTGTAACCGTTGCAGTTGAAAAGGGTCTGATTACCCCGAAAACATCTGGTCAACTGAAACTTGATACGCCAGCCGGCACGGTCTTGGCAAATTATCAGATGAATGGAAACCATGTTGAATCAGTGACACTGGAAAATGTTCCGGCGTTTTTGCATTCCGTTGACTATGAAGTGGATATCCCTGATCTTGGACAGCTCGAAGTAGATGTTAGCTTCGGCGGTAATTTCTATGCTATTGTTTCACCGCAAACGGGTTACCCCGGTCTGGACTCCATGCGTGTCGATGATATTCGGCGTCATAGTCTCGAAGTTCGCAAGCAAGTAAACAAACTTGAACAATTTGTTCATCCTGAAGATGCAACCATATCAGGTGTTAGTCATGTGATGTGGACGGATCATCCCAAACATCCAAAGGCTACAATGCGTAACGCCGTGTTCTATGGAGAGCGCGGTATTGATCGATCACCCTGTGGTACCGGAACCTGTGCGCGAATGGCCCAACTCATCGCTCGCAAAGATTTGAGCATTGGAGAGGAATTTATTCATGAAAGTCTAATCGGCAGTCTCTTCACCGGTTGCACAACCAAGAAAACTCGAATTGGAAATTATGAAGCCATTGTCCCAACCGTCTCTGGCTGGGCCCGAATCACCGGCCAAAACCAAATCATAATCGATGAACGAGATCCCTACGCTCTGGGATTCATCATTACCTGACCTGTCGTTGAATCAGAACTGCAAATTGCCCCGAAATATTTTCAGAAGTCAGCTACTGCTCCGCTCTCGTAATTACAATATCTATCTCGGCGACTTGTTCTGTACTCTGAATATCAAGACACCACCAACAGAAATCCATGACGAATCCTGAACCGCCATTTACACAGGCCGAATATGATCGAAGAATTCGTCTGACTCGGCAAGCGATGAATGATCACGAAATTGAAGTCCTTTTCATTACCGACCCATCCAATCAAGCCTGGTTAACGGGTTATGATGGATGGTCATTCTATGTACATCAAGGGGTCATCCTTGGATTGGATGGTGAACCTATCTGGTGGGGCCGTACCATGGATGCTAATGGTGCTCACAGGACGGTCTGGATGGATACAGATTGCATACTGGCCTATGCAGACCATTTTGTTATGTCAACTGCCCATCACCCTATGGAAGATCTGGCGAAACACCTGATTCGTCTTGGATGCAAAACATCGAGAATCGGCATAGAGATGGAAAATTACTACTATTCTGCAAAGGCTCATCAAGTTTTAACCTCATGCCTTTCGAGCGCCAAATTCAAAGATGCAACGGGACTGGTCAACTGGCAAAGAGTGACGAAATCAGAACAGGAAATCACATTCATGCGACGAGCAGCAAGCATTGCTGAAAAAGTTGTTATGACGGCGATTCATGAAGCCCAACCCGGAAAACCGAAAAACGAGTTGGTTGGGGACATACTCAAAGCCGGAATCTATGGTGTCGATAGCGCATGGGGGGATTATCCGGCGATTGTACCAATGACTCCTTCTGGAGTTGATGCAAGTGCTGCACACCTGACCTGGAACGGCGAACCAATGAAATCCGGTGAGGCGACGTTTTTCGAGTTGGCTGGTTGCTATCGGCGATATCACATACCGTATTGCCGAACTGTCTTTCTGGGTCAGCCCCCCAAAAAAATGCTGAATACTTCGATCGCACTTGTCGATGCTATTCATGCAGGCATCGATGTTGCCCGATCAGGGAATCGTGCTTGTGATATTGCGAATGCGTTGCATCGGGAGTTAAGCAGAGCAGGCATCGACCGAAGTGGTCGCTGTGGCTACAGCATTGGGCTCAGCTATCCGCCAGACTGGGGAGAGAGAACCATTTCACTTCGACCCGAAGACCAGACAGTACTGGAGCCCGGCATGACATTGCATTTCATGCCGGGCTTATGGATGAACGATTGGGGTATCGAAATTACCGAACCAATCTTGATAACGCCAGAAGGTCCGGCAGAGACTTTTTGCAGTATTGAGCGAAAACTCTTTATCAAGAATTGAGTCATGAGCGATTTTGATCAAACCATCAAAATGCTGGATGCTTTAATTGGTTTTCCGACTGTTTCGGCGGACAGCAACCTGGACATGATCCACTTTCTTGCAGAAGTACTAGAAAGCGCGAAGGCAAGAGTTGGCATTTATCATGACCAGACAGGAAGCAAGGCAAACCTGTTTGCAACCATCGGACCGCAAGAAGAGGGAGGAATCGTTCTGGCAGGACATAGCGATGTTGTGCCGGTCACGGATCAGTCCTGGACGACCGATCCTTTCCAGATGAAAGAACAGGGTGACCGCCTGTTTGGACGGGGCACTTGCGATATGAAGGGCTTTATCGCCGCGGCAGTTGTCATGGCCCCAAAATTTCTTAAATCAGCGAAAAAACGTCCCGTGCATTTTGCGTTTACCTATGACGAAGAGGTGGGTTGCTTTGGAGCGAAAGCTCTAGTCAAATGTCTCAAGCAGGAAGAAGTCAATCCCAAATTGGCGATAGTTGGAGAACCCACTTCAATGCGAGTGATTGATGGTCACAAAGGTTGTTACGAATATACAACTCATTTTTGCGGTCAAGGAGGTCATGGCTCATTACCAGATACGGGGGTCAATGCAGTTGAATATGCAGCACAATATATTTGCGAGTTGGTACGGATCAAGAAACAGATTGAAAAACGCGCACCCGCAGACAGTCTTCATGATCCACCATGGACAACCATAAGCACAGGGAAGTTCAACGGTGGCGTTGCTCGCAATGTGATTCCGGAACAGGCAATGGTCGAATGGGAAATGCGACCGGTGTGTGAGGAAGATGCAGATTATGTAAAGTCCAGACTTCATCATTTTTGCAATCATGTGCTGTTACCAAAAATGCAGAAAAACTGCCCAAGCGCTCGAATTGATCTGCAAATCGTCTCGGAGATCGAAGATTTTGAACCCACTGAACCCAACGAAGCAAAAGCCATTCTTGCCGAATTAACCGGTTCAGACGAGTCTGCACTTGTTTCGTTTGGTACCGAAGCCGGAATCTACCAGTCTATGGGCATGAATGTCGCTGTTTGCGGTCCGGGATCAATCGACCAAGCACATAAACCGGACGAATATGTGACGCTAGAGCAAGTGGATTCCTGTCTGAAGATGCTGGAAGGTTTGGCGGTAAAACTACAAGATCAGTCGGATTGACGGTTAAACAAGAACAATTTGCGAGTTGTGGAAAGAAACGGTTTGTACTCCTTCCAGTTTTCAATGCGAGGATGATCGATTTGCTGCACCGACATTCGACTCGACTGAACTTGAGCAATGCAATGTATCTCTACCTCTTCGGAAAATCGTTCCAGCAAGAAACCGATCAGTTGAAATTTATTCAGTCATAGCCCCAAAAACAGGTTGCATACTGCGTCCGATTCATTCAATATCCGTATCCTTGATGTCCCGAACATTTTCTCTCAATTTTATTGACACATTGATGAATTCTCACCATTCGAAACAGTTAAATTTAAGCGAACAGGCACGGAATCTAGCCCGGCATCACTTCAAGCATCGAGCCATGGAGATTGATCGTAGTGAAGCCTATCCATGGGGCAATGTTGAAGCCCTGGTTGAACACGGTTTCATGGGCATGACTATACCCAAAGACTATGGTGGACAAGGAGCAAGCTATCTTGATGTTTCAATGGTAGTCGAAGAGATCGCCAAAGTTTGTGGTGTTACTGCTCGTATAGTGGTTGAGGGCAACATGGGTGCAATCGGCGCAATCATGAAGTATGGAACTGATGAGCAAAAAAATCTTGCAGCGCGGCTGGTACTCGCGGGTGACAAACCGGCTATTTGTATCACTGAGCCCGAAGCCGGAAGTGCAGCAACCCAAATGACTACCACAGCCGTCAAACGGGGCGACAGTTACATGATCAACGGCAAGAAACACTGGATAACTGGTGGGGGTATCTCCAATCTGCATCTGGTTTTTGCAAAAGTGATCGAAGACGGTGAGGAACTCGGAATTGGCGGATTCATAGTCGTCAGAGAGGAGTCTGATGGATTGGTTATCGGGATTCGAGAGCCCTCAATGGGATTGCGAGGCATCCCCGAAACCGAAGTGTTTTTTGAAAACCTTGAAGTACCGGAAGAACGCATGTTGAGGACTCCCAATGGATTGGCCAGAGGCTTTGCAAGTTTGATGAATGCCTATAATTCCCAACGTGTTGGTGCCGCCACAGTTGCACTTGGTATTGCGGCAGGGGCATATGAAGAAGCGCTGGAATACGCAAAAACTCGCGAACAATTCGGCCGACCCATAGCAGAGTTTCAGGGTTTGCAATGGATGCTGGCAGATATGTCAATCCAGCTTGCAGCATCCCGCGCCATGATTCATCAGGCGGCAGCCAGTGCAGGCGACAGTTTTCCAGATCGACTTTTAGCAGCCCAAGCCAAAGTGCTTGCATCGGAAACTGCAATTCGGGTTACGAACGATGCCTTGCAAATATTCGGAGCGGCAGGCTACTCCCGAAACCGCCCGCTGGAACGGATGGTTCGTGACGCGCGTATGTTCGCAATCGGTGGTGGCACAGCCCAGATCCTTAGAACCCAGATTGCCGGATCGATACTGGGCATGAAAGTACCGCAAACGCGGGATGGCTATCTGAAACATGTCTAACAGGACAAAATCAAATGGAAATCTATTCGGATAATCACGGACTCGAGTATTCGGCTAGCAGTTCATCCAGTATCGATCAATTCGAAAATCTGGTGTTGAGTTTTATGGGATACAGGACGGATGTAGGGGCAAAACTCAAAGCATTGCTAGCGGAAGATCCGAATATGCCAATGGGACTCTGCATGAAAGGGTACCTTGCAAAAATGATGGGACTGAAAGCTCTACACCCGCGTGCTCTAAAAATTGTCGAAACATTGTCGGAAAACAAATTCAAGCAGTTGCACCATCGTGAATCATTGCATATTGAGGCGCTGAAAGCCTGGTGTAGCGGGGATCTGAAAAAAACGGCCGATACCTGGGAAGAAATTCTGCTGTATTACCCACTAGACAGCATTGCCTTGAGACTTGCGTACTTCAACCATTTTTATAGCGGTGATGCCCAACGGATGAGAGATTCGTTGATACGAGTACTTCCATTTTGGGATTCCACACATCCACATTACGGTTATGTACTCGGGTTGTATTCCTTTGCACTTGAAGAGTGTGGTGATTTTATTCAGGCAGAAAAAATTGGCCGTGAAGCAGTAACGATCAATCCAGAAGATGCATGGTCTGTGCATGCAGTTGCTCATGTCATGGAATCACAGGAACGCCATCAGGAAGGTGTTGAGTGGTTATTGGGACTAGAAAAAGATTGGACAACTGTGAACAACTTTCGCTTTCATCTTTACTGGCACCAGTGCCTGTTCATGCTTGAACAAGGAGAATATCAATCAGTGCTCGATCTTTATGATCGATTACTGGTGTCGGATCTAGACTCGGATTTTTATTTGGACTTGTGTAATGCTGCATCCTTGCTTTGGCGTCTGGAATTGCATGGTGTAAAAATTGGCGAGCGCTGGAAGGTTTTAGTTGAGGCCGCAGAACGCCGTATTGAAGACCGAGACCTGGTTTTTGCCTCACTTCACTATCTCATGGTCTTGGTTGCAGCCGGGACTGATCAGTCGATCAGTCGCATGATGGATGAATTTCAACAATGGGCAAATTCACAAGAAACTCAGG
Organism: Candidatus Poriferihabitans sp.; assembly: GCA_965220975.1. Lineage (GTDB taxonomy): Bacteria > Pseudomonadota > Gammaproteobacteria > Arenicellales > Poriferihabitantaceae > Poriferihabitans. Next base: position 2,380,854 of record OZ244855.1, read on the forward strand.
GATGGGTTATGCGTCGAGTCGGAATCGCTCTGGCCAACGTCTTGATCGATATCCGGCAAGGCAGACCCAATCAAGCTTTCCAGAATCTGTTTGGGATTCGTTATGAGATCGATCTCATTGGTGGAAGCATTGCACAAAGGGATTTATTCAATATGATGCTTCTTGATGTCGCAGGCAAGGCATCACAGCATGTAGCTATGCGGGCACTGGGTACTGAGCGTGTTACACTGCGTCCTGGCTCCCGATGGGCTCGGATTCAGCATGATCAGGCACTTGAGCATGCTCAGGGTCCGTTCAAGGTCAGGAAGTCCATTTCTCCCGATCCCGAGAATTAGTACTCCCCGATGCGCCTCCTTATCAGTTTTGCGGCGCTGTTTCTGTCGATTTCCCTGCTGCAGCTGAGTTCCGGTGCGATCGGACCACTTGATGCTCTGGCTGGTCTTGAAAATGGATTCTCCAAAGCTGCAATTGGACTTCTGGGTTCGGCTCATTTTCTCGGATTCTTTATCGGTTGTTGGTGGGCACCGAGACTTCTTGGAAAAGTGGGTCATGCCCGTACTTTCGCGACTTTCTCTTCACTAGGGGCAATTGGCGCGATTGCCCATCCCCTGATTCCGGATCCGGATGTGTGGGCTGTTTTACGCATTCTCACTGGACTATGTGTATCGGGATGTTACACCGTTGTTGAAGCCTGGTTTCAAGCAAAACTGACCAAACAAAATCGCGGGCGAGTGATGGGAGTCTACCGTGTGGTCGATATCGTTGCATCTTCCGGTGCTCAGCTGATGATCGGTCTGCTTGATCCGGTCTCTTATGTTTCCTATAACATTCTGGCGATTATGTGTTGTACCTGTTTATTGCCGTTGGCGTTGACCACCTCAACTCAGCCGATTACTCCGAAAGCCCCAAGATTAAGGCCAATTGCAACAATGTTGCTTTCCCCTCTTGGAGCTGCTGGAGTACTGGTTGCTGGCTTGACTTCATCAGCTTTCAGAATGGTTGGCCCGCTTTATGCTCAGGAAATTTCTCTGACTGCAACCCAGACGGGCTACTTTCTGGCGACGGTCATGCTAGGCGGTGCATTGGCACAGTATCCGGTTGGCTGGCTCGCTGACCGGTATGACCGTCGGCAAGTTTTACTGGGTCTGTCGGCCATGAGTGCGTTGGTCTGTTTTCCGCTGGCATGGATTGGTCAGACCTCATTTGTATTGATCATCTGCGGAGCGATATTGTTTGGAGTCGCCATGTGGCCCATTTTTTCAGTATCAGCAGCACACACCAATGACTTCGCAAACCCTGAAAAATCCGTTGAGGTGAATGCATCGTTGATGTTCATTTACGGTGTCGGAGCAATATTCAGTCCGCTGATTGCCTCAATATTGCTTGATCGATTTGGACCTTCTTCGTTTTATATCTTTATTGGGGTTGCTCATGTCGCTTTGGTTACATACAGTATTTACCGCATGCGTAAAGGACGTATTGTCGAATATCGAACCCAGTATATGATTTTCCCAAGAACCACGTTTCAAATTGGCCGATTACTACGTCGTGATTCCAGCAAAGATGAAGAATCAAAGACCAGGTAGCAATAATTGGCCGCATATGCCGATATCGGCATAATGCAGATATCCAGACTGAAAGCAGTAAAACCGAAATTTACGCTCCTCGAACAGATGGAGAATGTAGAAGGAATCGTGTTGGATGGATGGCCAAGCCCTCTGGAATTTGCTGTGAAAATCTGTATTCTCGCTACATTCGAAAATGAACCATGCACGGATGTCAAAGCAAATGGAAATTCAATTCAAGGAATGTTGACTTTGCCAGCAATGCAGGGATGTCTTGCGCCGGTAACGGAAGGAATTGTTGATGCAAGTCCTTGGGCTGTCTGATAACCCATCCATGCAAAAGCAGCCGCTTCCACCCATTTTGGGCCTACTCCCAAACTCTCGGTACTTCGGACGCTTGCCTTGCATCTTTTGCGAAGTTGCTCCATGAGTTCAATATTCAAGGCTCCACCGCCGCAAATATAAACAGCCTCAATCCCAGGCTGAGAGTGATTGACGGTTTCACTAATGGTGTGAACTGTCAAAGCAGATAAACTTGCCAGTACATCTCGCGGATTGATGGACTTGTTGTATTGTGCAAGTTTTGTATCCAGCCAGTTGAGGTTAAATAACTCAACCCCGGTGCTTTTTGGCCATGGCTTGGTGAAGTAGTCCTCATCAAGCAGGATTACAAGGAAATCCTGTTGCTGACTACCGGACCTGGCAATGATTCCATCAGTATCAAATGCACACGAAAAGTGTCGCCTACACCAGCTATCCATTAAGATATTGCCCGGCCCAATATCAAAACCACTCACATGGTTTTCCTGGTCCTTAGGCAGGACTGTTATATTGGAAATACCGCCAATATTAATGATGGCGCGTTGCTCTTCGGATGAATGGAAGGCGGCTCGGTGGAAGCTGGGTGCGAGAGGTGCTCCTTGTCCACCAGCGGCAATATCCTGAGAGCGAAAATCAGTCACAACCGGAATCCTGATGTGCTGGGCAATGGCTTGACCATCTGCCAGTTGTATCGTGAATGGCGGGTTGCTATCTGGGCTGTGATGCACAGTCTGGCCATGGCATCCGATTACCTGGATCGAAATCGAAGGATCTTTCTCTATCAGTTTTTTTGAGACATCTATGAAGAGCTCAGTCAATTGACCTTCGATATCCTTGGCCTGAGATCGATCATGAATTTTTTTATTGCATACATCGCGCACGGATTGACGCAAGGTTTCACCATAGAGCAGAGTTTCGGTAGCAATGAGATTGAATCGGTTTTCATGAATTTGCAAAACAACCCCGTCAATTCCATCAGCACTGGTCCCAGACATCAACCCAATGGCATAGATGGGCATTTCAGCAGAAGGTGTATTCATGAAGATGGCCGAGCAGTCTGGTTATCAATCTTGCAGAATATGGCAGCCAAGAAAATGAAGATCAAATTGGGTATTTCATTCATGACATGATTTCACACACACAGATAAGAGGATTTACGACAAGAACTTGCATATGCTGTGATACAAATCTCGAAAACAAATCTGTTGGCTGTGTTGAAGTACTTATTGTGTCATGAAGACACGCTGTGGACTCTGAATCGATCATCCAGTTTGAGATCGGTCACAAAACGGGCTTCTCAGCTGGATTAACCCGCCGTCATGCTTGTGAGTTCACTCTGGCTTATTGATTGGTAGCGACTTGAATGGTGTCCAGTGAGGAAAATTCTTGAAGTCTGCCAGCAGCAAGCGAGCTGAATTCCGGCATAAATTTGTCATTGACCTGTTTCGCACTTGGGAGTTTTACGGTTACCGCATCTTGATGGATGCCATCGACTTGGAATTCATAGTGAAGATGCGGTCCGGTTGACAGACCTGTACTTCCAACATAACCAATCACTTCACCTTGTTTTACTCTTCTTCCGGGACTAATGTCTTCCGCAATTTTGCTTAAGTGTGCATAGAGCGATTTATATTTATCACTATGCTGGATAACTACAGTGATCCCATAACCATTCATAAACTTGGCTTTGGTAACTCGTCCGTCTCCCGTGGACATGACCGGTGTTCCCAGTGGAGCACTATAGTCCACGCCACGATGCGGTTTCCATTCTTTGGTGATTGGATGTAATCGTCTTTGGCTGAAGTGGGATGAGACGGTAGCAAATTTGAGCGGTGACCGCAAAAACCCAAAACTCAAACTTTGTCCGTCTGGTGAATAGTAGTCGGTGTGTCCGTCTGGGTCGGTATATCGTATTGCGTGGATTTTATCTCCGGACAGGTCGAGTTCGGCGGCAATTAAATCCCCGGCTCCGATTCGTTCGCCATCCTTATACAATTCCTCATAGATGATGGAGAATTCATCGTCCTGCTTGATGTCTCTATAGAAGTCGGTTCTCCGCTGATAGACTTGAATCAAGTCATCAATAATAGAGCGGGGGATGTTATTCGATTTCGCGGCATGAAAGAGACTCTTTTTGATTTCTCCCTTGAATGATCGAAGCCGGATTTCAGGAACATGATTGTGGATTGTGGACTGGTAATCTCCAGTTTCATCATTGCGGGTAATTTCAAGTGTTTCAAGAGGAAGATGTGCATATTGAATGGTCGAAAGCCGTTGTTCGGAGTCCAGTTGAAACCGAATGGTTTTACCCGGTTTGATTCGATGCAGTATTTCTGCACCGCGTGTATTGGCAACATTCAAGGCTTGTTGGTAGGACAGACCATTTCGAAGAGAAATCTTGACGAATGTATCCCCTTTACGAACCTGGTCCTCTATCCATTGCTGGGTTCCCTGAATATCGGATACCAGACCAATATCGCGCTGGGGTTCTTCATATCGCTGAGACGGGAATTCTGAACCGGTTTGTGAATCCGGCACAAACCCGACCGAATCATCAGGAAATGTTGCAGTCAACTGAAGATGGGCTATGGATGATGGATCTGAAAACGAGCCTTTTTGGGACAACAACGTCCCCGATGAGCTATCCAATGAAGTGGTTGGTTCCGTTGAGAAAACGGTCGGTATGATCAGGACTGTCGTAAGAACTGACATAAACACCCCTGCGAGTGCGGCAATCAGCACACCATGTACCATTAAGAAGATCCTTTTTGAAATCAGCACATTCAAAGTCCAACAATCAGTTGAGTAAAGGGGTTCAGAACCAGTAAGGCCCAAGCATGCGCATGGGGCCAGCGGCAAGTGCAACAAACTATTTATTGTATGAGATTGGCGCAGTATTTTACAATTATTCTAGGCAAAGATCGGTATATTTACAACGCAAATTCCAATATAAATCACAACACAGCCCCTGTCTGTCCGTGGAGGTGTACCTTTTCTGGACAGGCAGAGGGTTAAATTTGAGTCTAGAAATGCTCGCTTGATTCCGAAAGAGTGACAATTCCGACTTTCGGGGACATAAGCGGCAAGATCCGGAGCTAATTTGGCTCTGGCTATTGCAGAAGCAGGATTTTTTGTTGGGCAGGAAATATCCGCATTCTGTCATTTTCATTGGTCCTTTAGCATTTCTCATTTCATACCGATTTAGTGGTACTGATTTTTCTCCAGATGTCTGTTTCTCCTGGATCTCGAGTCGAAACACATACAGAAGTTATTCAATGAGAAACCTAGCGAAGACATCCAGACTTTTCTATGAATTTACGATCGGGTGTTACACTACACTTTCCCAGACCTGTACCTGAAGCATGCGAAAAGAAAGGCTTCTCAAAACTGATGACGAACAAGCAGAAAGCATACACCCCTAGTGAAAAAATCACCGAACTGAAGCGTGGTTCAGAAGAAATCCTGTTGGAATCAGAACTACTCGAAAAGCTAACATCAGGGCAACCACTTCGGGTTAAGACCGGGTTTGATCCGACTGCGCCAGATTTGCATCTTGGACATACTGTACTAATCAATAAAATGCGACAGTTTCAGGAATTCGGCCATACCGTGATTTTCCTGATTGGAGATTTCACAGGTATGATTGGTGATCCTAGCGGGCGAAACGCGACCCGCCCCCCGCTTTCACGTGAGGATATTGAGAAAAATGCTAAAACGTACAAAGAGCAGATTTTCAAGATTCTTGATCCTGAACTAACCGAAATTCGTTTCAATTCAGAATGGATGACCCCTCTTGGTACTGAGGGCATGATTCGATTGGCTTCCCGAATTACCTTGGCAAGGATCGCTGAAAGAGATGACTTCAAGAAACGGCTAGCAGATAACCAGCCCATTGCAATCCATGAACTTCTGTATCCATTGGCTCAGGGCTACGACTCAGTCGCCCTAAAATCGGATATCGAGCTTGGTGGAACCGACCAAAAGTTCAATTTGCTCATGGGCCGGGAACTCCAGAAACAATACGGCATGTCACCTCAGACAGTACTGACCGTACCTCTGCTTGAAGGGTTAGACGGCATCAATAAAATGTCAAAATCCTTGGACAACTATATCGCATTGGAAGATCCACCAAATGAGATGTTTGGCAAGATCATGTCAATCTCGGATGAATTGATGTGGAGATACTACGAATTACTGAGTTTTCAGTCGGTATCCGAGATTGAGCAGATTCAGCAAGACGTTCAAAATGGTGCGAACCCGAAAGATGCAAAGGTTGCCTTGGCAAGTGAGATCACAGCACGATTTCATGGAGTAACTGAAGCAAAACGGGCTTGTGTTGGCTTTGCCAGTCAATTTACGAAGGGTGTTGCTCCTAAAGAGATGCCGCATGTACAGATTCCATCTGATGACCAAGGTATCTTAATGTCCGTAATATTGCGGGATGCTGGTCTCGTTGACTCGTCCTCAGACGGCATACGAATGATTCGCCAAGGTGCGGTAAAAGCAGACGGTGAGCGTATTTCAGACATAAAATATGTCATGAGGCCAGGAACCTCCAGTACCATTCAGGTGGGTAAACGAAGATGGGCACATGTTGAAGTTCAACATCGAGATTTATCCATTTGATACTGAAAGGCATAACGATCGGTTGCGATTTCAATTAGAAGAAGTTGCTGCCCTTGCGGGTGATGGTTGCTGTTATTTGAATCTATGAAAAATTGACCGTGAAATCCAGCTCTTGTCAAAGGTGACCTGTCGATTTGCAGCTGTTACAAGGATAAATTCAAGGCCCTTGTTTTTGGACTATTCGCAAACCGATGTGGAAGTTCCGAATGCCAAAGAGATAGAAAAAATCCTCAATCCAACGATGAAGTGCCTAAACCAAACCAACCTAGAGAGCGAGTTATGGTCGAAAGTAGTGCGCGGGGCGGAAAGGGGTTCATCCAGCGGCTACCGTTTTCTGGTCTGATTGTACCTCAATTCCATCCTTGAACTGCACTCCCTCGATGACCTGTCCGAGCCTGCGGAACCCGCGCAGCCTTCGCCAGCGGGATTCCGCGCACTGTCCGAGCTTGAACATCATGTCGAGCATGGTGTCGCGGCTCAGGCAGCCCCGTGTCGTCCGGGTCCGGTGGCGGATCGTGGCAAAGGTCGACTCGATCGGGTTGGTGGTGCGAATGCTCTGCCAGTGCTCGGCCGGGAAGTCGAAGAAGTTCATCAGCTCCTTGCGATCCTCGATCAGCTTCACTGCGGCCTTGGGATACTTGTCCTGGTAGCGGGCCAGGAAACGGTCGAAGGCCCGGTCGGCATGGTTCCGGGTCTCCGCCATCCAGATCTGCTGCAGTGCCGACTTCACCTTGGGATGGATGGCCTTCGGCATGGCGGCCAGCACGTTGGCGGTCTTGTGCACCCAGCAACGCTGGTGTCGGGCCTCCGGATAGACCCGGTCGAGTGCCGACCAGAACCCCATGGCACCGTCCCCGATCGCCAGTTTCGGAGCGTTCATGCCCCGGCTCTTCAGGTCCAGCAGCACGTCCTGCCAGCTCAGGGTGGACTCGCGCACCCCGTCCTCGATGGCCAGAATCGACTTCCGGCCCTGGTCGTCCACGCCGATCACCACCAGGCAGCAGAGCTTCGTCTCCTCGTTGCGGAGACCGCTGTACACCCCGTCCGCCCAGACGTACACCCACCGGTCCTGGCTCAGGTCACGCTGCGTCCACTCCTTCCTCTCGTCCAGCCAGACCCGCTTGAGACGCTTGACCACTGACGGCGAGAACCCCTTCGCCTGCTTCCCCAGCAGCCCGGACAGCACGCCGGCCATCTCGCCGGTGCTGACCCCCTTCAGGTACAGCCAGGGCACCCAGGCCTCCAGCGTGCGACTCTTGCGCACATACGGCGGAACCACCGACGAGCGGAAGGTCACCGGCTTGCCGTCGTTGGAACGAACCTTCGGAATCCGCACCGGGACCGAGCCGATCCCGGTCTGGATCGAGCGCTCCGGATGATGGCCACTGCGCACCACCAGCCGGAGGTTCTGTTCGGTGCGGCGGTCTTCATACTGCTTCAGGAATTCGCCCAGCTCGGCTTCCACTGCCACCTGCAGCAGCCGACGGGCACCCTCGCGCAGAATCGCGGTCAATTCATCCTTGAACTTGCCGATTTTTGAATAGTCAATAATGTTATCATCTCTCATAGTGGCGTACCTCTTGGTTAACGGTTTTTGAAATTTGTTAGTTAATCCGGTTACGCCGCTTTTTTCAACCCCCCTTTCCGCCCACGCACTACTTTCGACCATAACTCTAGAGAGCACGCGAACAAGTAACATCATGGCTACCATAACGAACATCATTGAAAGCTGGATCAACATTCATCTCGCGAAGATCGCAAGCTTGCTTTTTCCTGGCGGTTATATCCAAAAATCGAGCACCTCTTTTCCCATGCTGAAGCTGTGCTTGATGGGACGCGATGAAATTTTGCAATATCGTCGTTTGATGGCAAGATTTCATCGTCGGGGTGGCTTGACGCGTACCGGTTTTTCGCAAACAGTGCTGAAATGCGCTGTCCGAGATCGATTGATTGGTTTGATATCAAAAATCCAGATGGGCCAGTTGAGGTACACCATGAACAATTTGCGATTTCGGATCTTCCCAGATTATGATTCTCTGAATCCAGCCCCATGGATTCTGCTCGTCTGTCGCGAGAGAAAAGCGGTCGACTTGCTGGTAAATTTTTCCAAGCGGTTGTTGCTCAAGACGAACGTTGATTTCCATTTGGGCACGATTCACCGTGCCGATAATGGGGTATTGACCGAGGGGGTTACGAATTGATTCTCCATCCCAATTTCGATCCAGTCGCGCTTTCCATTGGCCCGATTTCTATCCACTGGTATGGACTGATGTATCTTATCGGATTCTCCGCGGGTTGGTGGATCGGATATCGGAGAGCTTCAAGACCTGAAAACAGGTTTGAACCAAAGGAAGTTGGTGATTTGCTGTTCTATGTCGCTTTGGGCGTGATTGTTGGAGGACGGATCGGTTACATGATTTTTTACCAGATTGGGGCTTTGCTGGAACAACCCTGGTCTGTATTCGCAATCTGGGATGGTGGAATGTCGTTCCACGGCGGATTGGTGGGAGTCATAGTGGCTTGCTTGTTCTATGGGAAGCACAAGTCCCATCACCCTCTGGCTGTGTTTGATTTTCTGGTACCGCTCATACCGCCCGGCCTGTTTTTTGGACGCATTGGAAATTTCATTAATCAGGAGCTCTGGGGAAGGGTTACGGATGTACCTTGGGCCGTGCAATTTTATACGGCTGATTTGTTACCTCGGCATCCATCGCAAATTTATGAAGCACTGCTGGAAGGGGTAGCATTATTTTTGATTTTAATTTGGTTTGCTTCCAGGCCCCGCCCACTCGGCTCGGTTTCTGCCTTGTTTTTGTTGGGTTATGGTGGTTTCCGGTTTCTGGTGGAATTCTATCGAGAACCGGATCTTCATTTAGGAACAATTGCCTTTGACTGGTTAACGATGGGTCAGTTGCTTTGCTTGCCAATGATTTTGCTTGGGCTTCTATTGATGTTGCGAGCTTACCTAAATCCACAAGAATCGAGTTGATACATGCCCTGGTTTGGTCAAGGAATGTTAGACTGCATACGACGAGTCATCCAGTTTGGATGCTCGAAGTTTGTTCTGTGGAAACTAGATTGGCCACCAGTTTACGCGTAAGAGACAGTTGCTCTTCACCAAGTTCGGTGTATTTTGCATGGCTCGCATTGCGAAATACTTCGACCGCGGAACTGATTTCGGCGACAGCACGATCGGCATCTTTCCGATTACTGCTCATTTCGGCCAGGTGACGCCGCGCCACTCCAAGATTTGCCATTGACATGGCCCAAACCATCGGTTTGGATTCCTGTGTCCAGACAGTCAGGGTATTTTGATAGGCTTCGACCGCTCTTTGCATCGTTTCAGTACTATGCTCGCGTTCAGCAAGTTTTTGCAAAGTGGTGCCAAGATTATTCTGGGTGACAGCCCATTGTTCAGATAATTGTTCTTGGGAGCGAATAGTAAGTGCGCTATTGTAGGCGGCGATTGCCTGCTCCAATGTTCGAGGTCCACGACGATACTCTCCAAGCGAACTTAAAGCAGTACCGAGATTAAACATGGTCGTTGCCCAGTCCAAGGGGGTGTTTGCCTTTGTCCAGGCTCGAAGTACATCCTTGTAGGCATCGACAGCTCGTTTGAGGATTTTGGGATCCTTGTTTTTCCGACCCAGAGAAAGGAGTATTGCAGCCATGTTATTCAGCGTTGAAGCCCATTCATCGGGAGTTTTCTGTTCGGTTCTGAATTGAAGTGCCTGAGCAAATGAATCAATTGCTTGATCGCAGAGATCATTGTCAGATTGGCGTTGTCCAAGGGCGCCCAAAGCATTGCCGAGACCATTTTGAACGGATGCCCAGATCGCTCCTTGTGTCTCTCGATCACAAAACTCCAAGGCATCGCGATAAGCTTGGACGGATTCCTCCAGATATCGGGTTCCTGAACGGCGTTGACCGACAACCCCAAGAATCGTACCCAAAGAATACAGCGTTTTGGCCTGTTGGTCTTGAATCTCATTTTCCTGAGCAAGCACAAGGATTTCTGTTCTCAGAAGGTCGATTGCCTTTTGCAACGCTGAGTCCTCATTGAACTCTCGGCCATAATCTCCCAGAAAGGACGCTTCAAGATGCAGCAGATTCCATTTTTGCAGTATAGCAATACCGTGTATTTCAGAGCCCAGACGACAGAATTCTGTGGCGGAGAGGTAATTTTGCATGGCAACTGCGACCAATGCTTGAGATTCTCGAAGCCTTGAAGAGCTTGACGGTTCCACAAGTTCGGTAGAATTTTGCAAATGTTCAAGTTCTGAGGCAATTTGCTTGAGTGAAAATTCCTGGCTGGAATGAGGCAGGTTCTTGAGATTTATGAGAGCTTGTTTAATGTTTGAGTCTCTGGGGATACTTCGACTGAGATCTCCTAGCATTCGTTCGAGGGAATCAAGATGCTTGCAGGATACCTTCAGCAGGTTCGGAATTTGTGATGTTTCAACACCGGTCATGGTGATGTATCTCAGTAATTCTTTGATTACCGCATTTGGATATGCGAGTTGCGGGAGGAGTGTATCGAGATTTTGCATCTGCAAACGAAGAGGGGGTTCACCCCATCGGTCAACCAATCAAAGAAATATCGCTATCTTTTGAACTCAATTAGTCAAATCGAAGGTCAAATGGTAATATGCAAAATCCGATCACGGCTTATTCATTACTTTCCTTAAGCCAACGATTCGGTAATCAGTCCAGAAGAAATCCATCTCCTGGTCATCCTGACCGAGAGATCGATTTAATCAACGATATGGTAGACGGGTGCCTTCTCCATAGTCCACTCCCCGGATTCGGGGTCCCGATGTGACAAGGTTAAGACATGCCAGTTATCGTCGTCGAGTTTCATATGGTCGCCACGATAGTAATAGCCTGGCCAGCGGGTTTCTTCTCGAAACAGTGTATGTCGTACCACCGATTCAGAGGCTATTGCACGATGTCTCAGCTCCCAGGCTCGTTGCAGTTGATGCAGGTCTTCGGCACCGATGTGGTCTAAATCCTCATGGAGGGTACGAAGCAATTGTAAACCGCGAGTGAGCAAAGGCTCATTGGTCATGTAATTATTACTGATTCCCCCAGCATATTCATCCATAATCTTTTCGAGGCGTTGAAGACCGTGGAGCGGCAATATATAACTCGGGGATACAGTTCCTCCAACAATTTCGTTTCTGCCGATTTGATAATTCTCAAGAGGTTTGTAGACTTCAGTTTTCAGTTTCTCGTATTGGCTTTCGGAAACTTTAACGGGATCTTCACTGTAATCCCTTACAAACCGAACAGCAGCCTTGGCGGCCAATCGCCCTTCGGTAAATGAACCAGATGAGAATGCGTGAGCAGTACCGCCCAATGCGTCTCCTGCTCCGAACAATCCATCCACAGTCATCATTCGGTTATAGCCCCAGTAGTATTCATCGGGAGAGACGTCTTCCGGCCCACTTGCCCAGGCCCCCGAACAGGTCGCATGTGAGCCCATCACATAGGGTTCAGAAGTAGTCAATTCCGGATTGATATATTTTGGATCGATGTCCTGAGAGGCCCAGACCACAGCTTGACCGACGGTCATGCCAAGAAAGTTTTCCCAACCGATAACTTCCTTGTGTGGATCCTGAAATGCTTCTTTCGTGACCATATGAATTGGCCCTCGACCTGCCTTCATTTCTTCAATAAAGGCATGGTTTCTGAGACAGGTTGGGGTTGGGTGGTGATCGATATATTCACCCACCAGATTCTTGGTATGATCATACCACTTGGATTCATACTCTTCACCATATGCGTTTTGGGTATAGGTCTTCAGATGTAGAAAATAAGCGCCTACTGGACCATATCCGTCCTTGAAACGGCACAGCACAATGCGGTTTTCCATCTGGGTCATTTTTGCGCCGACCAGAATGGGCAAGGCATATGCTGAAGCAGAACTCCAAGGTGCATACCAGGTCCTGCCCATGCCTTCACCTACAGAGCGTGGCTTGAAGATGTGTGATGCGCCACCGGCGCCAACGATTACTGCTTTGGCGCGAAAGACATGAAAATCTCCCGTGCGCACATTAAAGCCCACTGCGCCGCCAATTCGATTGGGTTGGCTTTCATCCATGAGAAGGTGAGTAACCATGATTCGGTTATAAATTTTGTCGGCAGATTTTCGAGCCGCTTCTGCAACGATTGGCTTATAACTCTCACCGTGAATCATGATTTGCCATTTCCCTTCACGTTGGTAGCGGCCAGTTTCGGGATCTCGCATTAATGGCAAGCCCCATTCCTCGAACTTATGTACTGTCGAGTCAACGTGTCGAGCCATGTCATATGCCAGATCTTCTCGTACCATACCCATCAGGTCGTTGCGTGCATAGCGGACATGATCCTCGGGCTGGTTTTCATCCCACTGCATACCCATGTAGCAGTTAATTGCGTAGAGTCCTTGAGCAACTGCTCCCGAGCGGTCGATATTGGCTTTTTCCGCGACTACAATTTTGAGGTCACGGCCCCAGTAGCGTGCTTCATAGGCAGCGCCAGTGCCACCCATGCCTCCGCCGACTACGAGGATGTCACAATCTTCGAATACTGTTTTCATTCCCATTAGTAGTAGACCCCCTGTTTGAATTTCGACTTATCGATGGTTGGCAGCCCGGTCTCTATATTAAGGGCATCTGGCTCATGACAGAGTAACTGGGATTCGAGTGCATCATTATCCGGCACTGCGTAATCGGCCAGCCTGGGAATTTTTTCACCCCAGGGTTGCGTGGTAATTGGTGAGACGAAGTTTTTTTCGCGACCATCGCGGAACTTGATGCGCCAAGAAATTGTGCCTTTCTCTTCTTCTCGTCGAACCCGAACGCTATGACCAAGCGGTGCAAAGTCTGCATAGCCACGAGCATCTATCGCATTTTGTGGACAGGCTTTGACACAGGAGTAGCATTCCCAGCACATATTGGGTTCAATGTTTACAGCACGTCGATATTTCTTATCAATGTGCATGATGTCCGAAGGGCAGATATCAACACAATGGCCGCAACCATCGCAGCGTGTCATGTATACAAATGTTGGCATGATAATTCGTAATTTGGAGTTTGAGGTTGGCGATTGATTCGATCGTTGGATCGTCTCAATCAATAATCGTATTTCAGTATTGGCGTGGTAGTTGGCGTTTGATACCGAGTCCAAACTGAGCTGGTTTATCTGCTGGTTCAGGTAGATTGTTCATTGTGCCGTTGGCTTCTGATATACGTTTCTCATATGCTGCAGCAGGTTTGAAGAACATGTGGGCAAATTTAGACCAGGGAACTCCACCGAACAAGGCTAGAGCAGAAGCGACAAACAATAGAAAGAAAAACCATGACAAAAACTCGCTTCCTGCACCCAATGCAAGCGACCAGACAAGAGCAAATGTTGTACAGGCCAAGAGAGAGACCACAAACAGATCCGCAAGCATAAAACGAAATGGAGAATTTCCTTCGGCTGCAACATCAACGCGAATAAAGAACCAGAACCAGTAGCCACCGACACAGACCATCAGGGCTCCTAAATGCCAGAGTAGGGGAAGAATGCTTGGGGTCAGAGCACCGCCGTCGGTATAACCAAAAATCATTATGGAAGTAGTAGCTGCAAACAAGATAAAACCGTACATGGTAAGCAGATGTGCAATACGACGACGAGCATTGCAGAATTCACCGGAAGCGAGTACATCATGGGCGGCGGTTGCCAGGGCAATCTTCGCGGTTTCACTCCCGCTGATCTGCCGATTGCTTGATGATTTTGTTTTTTGCAGGTTCTGGAAAAAGTATTTAGCGCTTTTTTTGTGAAGGACATCAAAGATGGTGCCTATCACGACCAGAAGAATCATGATGACCAGAAAGGCCTGCATTACTGCTGGCGGCACGATTGAGGAAATCTCAGCAAACGGATTAGTAGTTAACATGGGCAAAGGTATCAGTTAATCGACTGTAACATTTTATATGCATGATTATGTTAAATTCTGTCGCAAGGTGCAACGGGATAGTTTTTTTACTCCATAAAGCGACTTTATCTCTTGCGTGAGTTTACCGAGTTGGGGAAGCCGATACCGTTGCAATGTTCCTGGATCTGCGGATGGGACAATTGTAACCTATTGATACAAACGGGATGCTCCCCGTTGCTGGAATGGAACCGGGATCAATGCGGATTTCCAGGGGTATATGACCTCACTAGTGCAATAGCAGTCGAGTTCCAGCATCCCGTACAGCTATTTCTGGTTCAGAATAATCAATGATGACAGGAGCCTAGCTCTTAGCCTTATCAGCATCCCACCTTGCCATATCGGCTCTCAGACGATCAAAAGCCGCATTCATACGCTTGATGGATGTCTTGGTTTCGGCATGTTTCATGTTCATTTTCTCTCCCAGAACCGCGTGCTGTTTTTCAACTCTACGATCTCTGTCACCAGTTCGAGATTTGTGGACTCTTCCGTGTTTTCGTTCTATACGATGGTCAGACAGTTTACAAAGTCTTTTCCAATCTTAATTGTCAAGAGCAAGTGGAACTGTCCAGCTTTTGAACAACCGTTAGCAAGTTCGATGAATATGACTCACTTTGTTGCTTTGAAAAAAATGTGAGTGTCTGATACGGACTCTTCTGGTAAATCAATACTTCGACTGAGTCCGTAGGCAGCTGGACAACATCAGAAAATACTCAATTGCCGGTTACTTATAATCATTTTCCAATTCAACCTTATATCCACAGTAGTTGAGTTTTTGGTGGATATATCTATCTGCTCACTTGAGTTCAAGTCCGAAGTGCAACACTGCGGGCCGGATCAGAGGGGTTGAAGCATGTCGATCACGGGATCGAGACTGGAGCATCCGCAGTTCCGGCTTGCCGGATATCGGAAGATGGACCGGTTGCGCCGCCTGCTTCGCAGGCGGTGCTAGCAGCAGTGAGTTTCATGCCGCAGGGATGCCGGCGATCAACACGCCCAGTACCGCAGTAGCTACTGCGATCCCGCCGAGAATCGCGAGAAGCAGCCGGTTTTCCCGCTTGGCCATGTCGGTTTTCCAGTCGGCCATGTCGGCCCGGAAACGCTCGAGCGTTCCCTGAAGGTCGGACTGCAGTGTCTTCATGCGTTCCTCCAGAACGGCGATCCGTTCCGATAGTTCGTGGTTGGTAGGTTCTGCCATGCCTTCCATTGTACACCATTTGCCGGACAGATTTGCAAGTCCAGTCCCTTGAATTGCGTGTTCAGTGCCCGCAAAATCGATTGGCAAAGGTTGACGGCAACCCCGTACAGCTTTCGTGCAAGAAGGGCAACATGCCATGGAACCCGGACAATCTTGAACAGGTCAAAGCTTGTACTCGACCGGGTTCAAGTCCGAAGCGCACCACTGTCCCTGCCTGTCCGGGCATGCCTCCCTCTCCAGGAAGCTAGTGTCATGTCATACAAGATCCAACATGTAATTTAGTTTCATCTGCTACACCAAAAGATTATCAGATTTTTGGCCTCCTGAAACAATGTTACAAGGCGGTAAAGTCGTGCTGAAATTTTCGGGATGATCGGGTCAATCGCGATTCTACAGGCAGGCTACGAATGATTGCAGAGCCTGGTTTTGGTGTATGTGGAAAACATGTTGTAGCCCAACAGGTTACTCCACTAATTCATGACTCCGATTGGAAGTTTTCCGAGAATCCAGGGATATGGTCAGCAGCCCTGCGTTTGAAAATGGACTCTTCTAGAAAATCGGGGTGCAATATCTCCCGAAAATCTTCGGTCAGTTCGGTAATCTGTAATTCAGCGTCAAACTCTTCGAATAATTTGTTGAGCCCGGAAACATAGTCAGGGCATTCATGATGCCTGATATTGCCACCAAAGTAGCGGCTAATACCGATATGAACAAGCCGATCATAAGGAACTCCGATATCTGGACGCAAACAAAAAGCTAGCTTGGACATCAATATCGCATACTGGTCATGGACAAAACCATTGTCCGTCAAGTGAGTAACTTGCTTTGACGCATCATCGGGCAATCATTGTTCTTGGGCTTGACTGAGGTTTGGCATGCTGGCATTGAGTTCGTTTGCTAATTCCTCAAGATTGATGCCTCGGACGAATGGCCGCAAACCAAATGCTCTTGTCCATGCACGCAAATCGTTTTACTGCACGTTTTTCACAATCCATCCATTTGAAAACAGCATGAGAGACGATGATGGAAAGTTGCATGGCGGCAAGTTCTTGTGCTCAAACACCTGCAAGCAACGTTGGCACTATATGACAAAAAAGAGTAGCCGAAGCATGTCGAACCAATGGCCGAATGATTGGCAATTTCGTAGGCTCTCTTAGACGGCTATTGGCACCGTCTTAGGTCTAGACAAACGCAGATGTTTGTGCATATAATCTTGCTCGTTCAACAAAACAATCAAAACTGGATAAGCATCATGACTGAAAAAAACATTGGGCCCATGAATAATAATTATCATCCCCAATAAGCTCATTGCCGTATTTATCGTGCGGCAAACATGTTTCTTTCCATATAATTAACGCAACTCAACTACCACGCCGAGACAGATTTACAAGCGTGTTTGAAAATCTGCAGGCAGCATTGCATGGTCAGATTGGATGCTTGAAACACCGTAGATATTGAGCTGATATTGATAGCAACATTGGGGAATTTTTTATGCCGTTTAGAAAAAACGTAATAAATCCACTGACTGGAAAGCAAGAGACCGGAACCGAATTGGATATAGTCAAATCCAATCAGTCGGTCATCGAACTTGAATTAGAAGATGGTACGCTCATGAGAATAAAGCAGTCAATTATTGGAGTTGTACGACTGGACAATAAGAATGAAAAAGGCGAAGACGTGTATGACATTGATGGCAATATCAAAATAGATATCATTCCTGCTGAAGAATAGAAAAATGGTTAACAAAATCAAAGAGGAGATTGATTCCTTTACGGCTCTTCTGGATGGTTGGCATTTTGGGGAAGGCGTAGGAGCTAATGAAGTTGCTGTAAGAGTTGCTCATGATGTCCATGATCTCATGATTGAAAATGGTGCTGAAGAAATAGAAGCATTTCCGGCGATTGACGGAGGGGTGTTGATTTCGGGATATTTCGATAATGAATCGCTGGATGTTTCCTGTCGGCCGAATGGGGCAATGGAAATTGACCATGAGGTTAACGACAATCTCAAGTACGAAAGGGAAGGACTATATTTGAATGATGTTAAAAAATACTTGGAGGAATTGAATTGGAGCAAGAGGTCATACGAATACTGCATCCCAAACATTTCAGCAGGCGAAAAAAACGATTTACCAGTGAAGCTTTCCAACCTTCCAGCGATAAATCCGGGGTCTCGTCCTTCAGTTCTGAATGTGCTAAAAAAAACAGTAAAAACGAATGCTTTCATATGGATAAATTCTATAGAGAATTATCTGATTTTCCGTTTGTATTCTGGAGAATCAGGCCAGGGATCTTGCCTAAAGATTCCTTTTTCACAAAAAAGCCATCAACAACTGGAGACGAATGTCACCGCAACATCGAAGGACTGTCAAGAGGAAAATGCAAGAGCATGATGAGACGGGTAAAAATAGAAGATCTTGAAATATGCGAAGGTGAAAACCCAAGGCAGTTAGCGGAGGATGACCTGGATTTGCTTGAGAAAATGAATCAAGAATGGAAGCAAAAGAATAATCAGCCCCAGTCAAAGAAACCGGAATCTGAAAATTAAATGGTATTCTGTACTGGGTAACCGGACACAGCAAACCCCAGGGCGGCACAATGGCCGCCCTTTTTTATGTCAATCCCTTTTGATGAATATGATGAGGTTACAAGTCTAACCAACCTAAAACCATTAATCGGGATGCCAGCCTGATACTTCCATGTTTTCGGCCCTGAAGCATAATCAAAGTATTTACACTTATTCTCACTCACAACCTAATTTCTTCCTGAGTTCAAGTCCGAAGCGCACCACTGTCCCTGCCTGTCCGGGCATGGTTGCCCTCTCGAACAGCCCCAAAAGTTCAACTACTGTAGACACAGGCTCTGATCTGCGAATTGTTGAAGGCATCGGGCAAATGAACATTTCCTGATGCGGTCAGATCTGCTGCACTGACGATTTCCCGGCAGAGGCAGTGTCTGCCGCGGTAATGATGCCGATTGGGGCACAGGCGGAAAGCGAATTGACGGTTTATGGCCATGTTCATAATGCGCTTGTAAGCAAGAGCTATGAAGGCGACAAGGAATCAACAACTGATATTGATAGCTTGGGATCAAGATTCGGATTCAAGGCTAACAGCGATTTAGGAAACGGGCTTATTGGACACGCTCAACTTGAAATTCAGGTTGCTGCCGATCAGTCCACAGGAAAGAACACAACCCGTCTTGGTTTTGTCGGGCTTTCCGGCGGCTTCGGCAAGGTTACTATCGGGAGTCAGGGAGCAGCCTTCAAGGGATCGTTGCATATGGATCAGAGCATCTGGGAAGGTGGAATCGGAGGAACGACCGGAGCGCGACACTCGAATACGATCAAGTATTCAAATGCCGTTGGCCCTCTAAGTTTGCAGGTTGACCTGACGGCTAATGACAGTGATGACAACATCCAAGGCCCTGAAGGCAATGGCGGGGCTATCGGCCTGAAAGCGTCATTGACGGACAACATTGAATTGGGTTTTGCCGCCGAAATGAAAGAGCATGAAAACATGGACAACGATTGGATCGGCGTATCTGGGAAGGTTAGCCTGGGTCAATTCTTTGGTGCTTTAGGTTGGACAAATAACGAAACAACGAAAGCCAATGGCGAAACGGATAAGGATATTGACTATACCCAATTTTGGGTAGGCGCAGATGTAGCCGATGGTACTTCAGTAATCTTTGGTTATGGCGAAAAGGATGATGGTGACGATAAAGCCACTCCCAGCGCAACCACTTTTGGGGTATTCCACGACATAGGCGGGGGCTTGGCCGTATGGTATGAAGGACAAGTCAACGATGACGATGATGATGCGGCTGTTAATGATAATTATGAAGCAATTCACCGTATAGGACTTCGGTACATCTTCTAAGCCCACTGTTATATAGAGGAAATAAACAATGAAACACAAAACATACATTGCGGTGCTACTAGCCGGGATGCTGGCGCTTGCGGGATGCGGGGGGAGTAGCTCAACGCCGCCAACCGATCCGCCAGAAAAAACCCCGCTTGAGATTGCTCAGGAAAGAATTGAAGAGCTTGAAGGAAATGACAATCGATCGGAAGCGGAGAAATTAGCGGAAAACACAAGAATATGCGAAGCTGGTGGCGGCAAATACGCTAATGGAGCATGCACGCCTGATACAACCAAGGCGGATAATGACGCAAGAATAGCGACGGCCAAGGCACTTGAGGCGGCTATTGGTATTGACGGCGTGGATCCTGGGGTAACTACTGCATCTATTCCGGCTTTTGATCTTGACGGTTCTGGATCTGGAAATGGCCGATCAATCGAAATCAACCTCAAGAAAGCCACCGGGACGGTTGCTGCGCTTGGAGGCTGGGCAGGGGCCGATTATGAAGGCATGGAAGGCACTGGAGCGGCCAAGCATACCGGCATGGTTCGGTCCTACTCCAATGCAGAAGCGGCCAAGAAGGTTGCTTTTGTTGGAAGTGCAGGTGAGGCAATTCACGGGCTGATGGATGGAAGCAGTGATAACAAAAAAGATGACTATACAGTACCAGCAGCAGTAGCAGATAGAAATATTGCCGGTTCAGCATTCCCGACTACAGGGACAGAAACCTACGCAGGTAACGACCGCAAGTTTGCGGGTACTTACATGGGTGCTTCGGGGACATATGAATGTACTAGTAGTGGTGATGATGCTTGTCAAGCATCCGCTAGAGGTGACGATAGAATTCTACTCACTGGAGCCTGGACTTTCACGCCTTCGGCCGGTGCGATGCTGGACATGACAGATGCCCGGTATCTGCAATTTGGCTGGTGGGTACGCAAGGACAATGATGGCGATCCAACCCATGCCGGCGCATTCTATGGTAGTACTGGTTCTTCAACTCTAGATCCATTTTCAACAGTTAATAACGATAATCTTGTTGGCAAGGCAACCTACATGGGCAAGGCTGCGGGCAAGTTTGCCGTCAGCGATGGATTGCGACCGGCAGATGACCATTCAGGCCACTTCACGGCGGACGCAAGGCTGGAGGCGGATTTCAAGTCAGCGGGTTCCACCCTTTCCGGCACCATCAGCAACTTTCGGTTGAACGATGATGGCACCACGGATCCGGGCTGGAGCGTTGAGCTGCAAAAAGCGATGTGGGATGGCAATAACGACAGTTTCAAGACGAGCGCTACCCCTGCCAACGATCGGACTGTCTGGTCCATTGGCACGGCCAAGGGTACGGCTGCCGGTACCTGGGAGGCTCAACTATACGATGACAAGGCCGATGGTGGAAGCAATAATACGCCGCAATCTGTTGCTGGCAAATTCCATTCCGCGATCAGCACCACGCATGAAATGGTTGGCGCATTCGGGGCCGAACTGCAAAGCAACTAAAACCAGTCAATAATCCAACCGGGGCGAAATGCCCCGGTTTTCCTTGTCCATGCCAACAAACAGAATTTTGACGGCATTCCCATTGATCGGAATGCTTACCCTTACGGGATGCGGGGGCGGTTCTGTCGGTATTGACAACCCTGATCCGGCGAATCAAGCCGGGCCGCAGGAAGCCGCTGTTTCCTGGTCAAGGACATACCACCAGGGCATTGGTCATGAAGCCCGTAGCGACTACCGGCAAGCGATGCATGACTATTGTATCGAAATGGATCGTGCGCCTTGCTCCGTATCTGGCCGTGGCTGGTTTTCTTCCTGGAACCGGTTGCCCGAAGTGCATGTTTCCTCAAGCAGCACGCAGCAGGAAGTAGGGGCAATCCGGCGGGCACTCGGCATTCTCAACCGATCCCTTCCCGAGCAATACCGACTCGGCTATCAGACAACCCGCCGAACCTTTTCCGGCGTGCACAGAGATAATCAGTTCGAGCTTGCCGAGTCTCTGATACCCGAAGGCGTGATCCATGCCGAGATTTATCCTTATGACGATCCGGAGTCCAGTGGAGTAGCGTGGACGGATGGCACAAGGGGTTATGCCCTTGGCGATGAGACTGACCATGACCTTTCCACTCCACATTACATGAGGTCTGTGATTGATACCCTGGTGCACGAATTCCTGCATGCGCTTGGATTTGGGGGACATCCGCACCCGGTTCACACGTCCATCCTGTCCTATCGCCACCACCGGGAAGGAGAGCTGGATAACGTGCCGCTGATTGACGTGTCGATGCTGTACGACCTGCATGAATGGGGTTCCTGGGATACCGGCATGAAGATGGTAGCGGATCATGCGGGCGGGGTGCATTTCGGGGTAGACAGCCTGCATCGGGAGACAGTCTTCATTCCGTGGGTCGATGCCAAACACATAGCAGCTCCGAGACTGAATGAGCTGTCCGGCAGGGCATCGTACAGCGGTAGCCTGGTCGGATATGCTGCCGCCGAACCCGTGCTGGGTGTTGCCGACCTGAGCATTGACTTCAATGGAGGAACGGGAGAGGCCCGGTTTCACCGAATTTATGACTGGAAGGGCAAGTGGTGGAACCGAAACGGCTATCGCTACGATCTCGGCCTGCATGGTCACTACTTCGATTCGTCCAGCGATGCACGGGATCGGGACGGCATCCCGGATGTGGTCGGGGCCTTCTACGGATTTGAGGCGGAAACCGCCGCCGGCACGCTCCAGCGAGCGGAGATTACCGCTGCATTCGGCGCGGTCAAGTAAGCGCCGAGTCTGATTAGCGCACAAAAAACCGGGGCTTTTTGCGCCCCGGTTGTATCAAGTGGTTAATTTTGCTTGGTGCAGTTGGAACCTCGGCATTCGGCACCGAATGCCCCGGAGACCTGCCCGCCATCGGCAGCAGTGCCAACCCCGGACTGGAAGGTACCGACCAGACCATAGGGCGCAAAGTGATGTCCGTTTGACTGTCTCTCCGGTGCGACATTTCCATAGAATTGCGCGTTGAATGTATCGCCCTTGTCGCTTGCCCCTCCATCTGTAATATCCCCGGACAATTTGACTTCCCATGCGGAGTCCGGATCAGCTCCCGTTCCGGTCACCTTCTTGAAATTGCCAATCGTTCCGGAAAGGGTATCTTTGCCAGAGCCGGCGAATTTCGCTTCAAAGTTGGCATCCGCAGTAAATTCCCCGAAACCGGTTGCCACCCTGTCATCGTTGTCATCGGTCATGGTTCGGACATACAGGCCGGCAGCTCCACCGCTGTACGTTGCGGTCAGCACACCATCACCAGATAGAACGATGTCGCGGGTTTCTTGGTATTTTCTACCGCCACCGGCAAACAGATCAACCTGTATGGAAGTTACTTCATTCTTGTCAGTGACGTCGGTGTTCCAGTACAAGCCGAAATTCAGGAAGTTGGGATTCTGCAACTTGGCCCATTTCGCGTCAACCTTGGTTGTTTCACTGAAATTGGTTGGATGGAATGTAATGCCACTAACATTCTCCGCATTTATCGGAAGGGCTGTTCTTTGTGCGGGATTAGTAGGGTCAGCTCGTTCTCTATTATTATCATTAAGCACAAATGCTGAACCACTCGGAAGGACAAATGTCCCCGGAACATCAACGAAGTCGCCTTTCAGTTCCCATCTACCATTATCAGAATTATTATCAGGCGTATCAGGATCATAATCTGCATTCCATGTCCATGATTCGGTAAAGAAGTCGGAAGGAACCGCATCAACATTGAAAGATCCCCTTGCTGCAGGGGTGCCCGTAGGATGTAATGAAACCACGCCCGTAGCAGCAACAACGCCACTACTGCCTATAAGAGGCACACCCTTACCATTACCTGTGAAAAACGCAATATAGTTCTGGCTCAAGTAAACCTCGTTTTCAGTCCAGTAGCGTATGTCCTGTATCCGGCCGGATGATCCTGCCGGGTTGGGGATATGGTGACTGTTGCCAGTCCAGCCCCCAATGTTGGGACCCGTACCGCTTGGACCGTCTTCCCAGGTTTCGCTATTCGCAAGTTCCGCGGTCATCTCGCTAATGTGACTGCTTGTTAATGGCAATGCCTCGCTGCCTTCAATGGCATCCAGAAGTTCATCAGCCTGCGTTTTTTCAAGACCGGCCAGGGCCGTTGCTCCAGCGGGGGCAAATTCACCTTTTCTGGTTTCGGCTTCGTCCTCGAGAGCAGCTAGTTCAGCGCCACTGATTCCGCCATCTTTGGCTTCTTGTATGGCAGCGTCAACACAGTCAGCGTCCCCGCAATCTTTAATTTTCATGCTGATTGATTCTTTGGTAACCGGGTCACCGCCGCCGTTGTCGCCGCCACCTTCGCCACCGCCAGTTCCGCTGCCAGTGCTTGA
Source organism: Candidatus Poriferihabitans sp. (assembly GCA_965220975.1). Taxonomy (GTDB): domain Bacteria; phylum Pseudomonadota; class Gammaproteobacteria; order Arenicellales; family Poriferihabitantaceae; genus Poriferihabitans. The sequence goes on from OZ244855.1 coordinate 2,404,767, forward strand.
ACTTCCGCCCCCGCAACCGGCGATGGCCAGCATTGCGGCCAAAAGTGCCGCCATAAAAATGTTCTGTTTCATTTCGTCAAATTCCTCTTAATCAATATCGGGTTAGAAGTCGTAGCGGATGCCGACATAGTGCGTGACGGTTTCCGTTGTTGCATCGTCCACGTCGTCCTTGTCATGATCCTCGGATGCTCCTTCGTACCAGAATTGCAGTCCACCGCCCACGTTGTAGTAGATGCCGGCCATTACCCTGCTTGGCTCCTTTCCGCTCCCTTCCTTGACTTCCTTGCCTTTGTCGGTGCTGACATCGGCCTGCGCGTAGCCCAGCCATCCGGAAATCTGATCGGTGAAGCTTGCGCCGACATAGCCCGCCACAAACTCCTTGTCGGCCTGCGTCACGCCCTTCATGTCTTCTGCTTCATGGTTTGACCAGGCCAGTGAACCCCAGAACTGACCCAGGGACACCTTTGCCGAAACGCCCGCACGTGCATGGTCAAGCCCCATGACGGCATCGGTTGCATCCTTGACTATGACCATGTCTTCATCTTCGTTGAGACCCGGCATTTTTTTCATTGCGGCGGTTACTGCAAGGTCGGTCTGGTCATCGGCATCAAACGCCGCTGCAAACGACACGTTTTCGGTTGCGTCAATGCTTATGCCAACGCCCCCGCCATTGCCGGTCAGGTTGTTTTCGGTCGAATCGCTAAACCGCAGATCGGCTTCCAGAGACAACGGACCAACCGAATTTGAATACTTGATCGTGTTCGGTGCCCGATAGGGGGTCGCTCCTTCAACGGGTCCGATCGTCCAGGTCGGATCCATGTGCGCGCCGGTGCTGTTGTAGAAGGCAGTCCACTGGTTGCCTACATCAACCCGCCCGAAACCGCCGGAAATGCCTGCGGTCGCGATGCGGGTGCTGGCAATGCCATCCGCAGCCTTGTCGGTACTGGTCGCAAACTCGTACCGGCCATGAGCGGTCAGGCCATTGCCGAGATCGGAATGCGCCTTGACGCCGAAACGCGATCCGACAGTTGCCATGTCGGTCGTTGAATCGCCCGTATCCTGAAACTGAAGCGCGTTGTTGATCCGACCGTACACGGTCACCTCCGCCTGCACCCCAACCGGTATCATCACCGCGGCAGACACTGCCTCTGCCGGGAAGTCGTCAGTGCAGCAGATCTGACCGCATCAGGAGATGTTCAATTGCCCGATGCCTTCAGCAATTCGCAGACCAGGGCCTGTGTCTCCAGCAGTTGAGCTTGTGGTGGCTGTTCGAGAGGGCAACCATGCCCGGGCAGACAGGGACAGTGTTGCGCTTCGGACTTGAACCCGGTCGAGTACAAGCTTTGACCTGTTCAAGATTGTCCGGGTTCCATGGCATGTTGCCCTTCTTGCACGAAAGCTGTACGGGGTTGCCGTCAACCTTTGCCAATCGATTTTGCGGGCACTGAACACGCAATTCAAGGGACTGGACTTGCAAATCTGTCCGGCAAATGGTGTACAATGGAAGGCATGGCAGAACCCGCCAACCACGAACTATCGGAACGGATCGCCGTTCTGGAGGAACGCATGAAGACACTGCAGTCCGACCTTCAGGGAACGCTCGAGCGTTTCCGGGCCGACATGGCCGACTGGAAAACCGACATGGCCGACTGGAAAACCGACATGGCCAAGCGGGAAAACCGGCTGCTTCTCGCGATTCTCGGCGGGATCGCAGTAGCTACTGCGGTACTGGGCGTGTTGATCGCCGGCATCCCTGCGGCATGAAACTCACTGCTGCTAGCACCGCCTGCGAAGCAGGCGGCGCAACCGGTCCATCTTCCGATATCCGGCAAGCCGGAACTGCGGATGCTCCAGTCTCGATCCCGTGATCGACATGCTTCAACCCCTCTGATCCGGCCCGCAGTGTTGCACTTCGGACTTGAACTCAGGAAGGTTTAACGTGCGATACTTGAGGTCTGGAGAAGAACGGCGCCTATTTTCACAAGTACTAGAATGGCACCCAGATTCGCCCATTGATGTTGTCGCCAGTGCCACTTGAGCTTCTGTGTCCTGCCAAGGAGTTATGGTCGAAAGTAGTGCGTGGGCGGAAAGGGGGGTTGAAAAAAGCGGCGTAACCGGATTAACTAACAAATTTCAAAAACCGTTAACCAAGAGGTACGCCACTATGAGAGATGATAACATTATTGACTATTCAAAAATCGGCAAGTTCAAGGATGAATTGACCGCGATTCTGCGCGAGGGTGCCCGTCGGCTGCTGCAGGTGGCAGTGGAAGCCGAGCTGGGCGAGTTCCTGAAGCAGTATGAAGACCGCCGCACCGAACAGAATCTCCGGCTGGTGGTGCGCAGTGGCCATCATCCGGAGCGCTCGATCCAGACCGGGATCGGCTCGGTCCCGGTGCGGATTCCGAAGGTTCGTTCCAACGACGGCAAGCCGGTGACCTTCCGCTCGTCGGTGGTTCCGTCGTATGTGCGCAAGAGTCGCACGCTGGAGGCCTGGGTGCCCTGGCTGTACCTGAAGGGGGTCAGCACCGGCGAGATGGCCGGCGTGCTGTCCGGGCTGCTGGGGAAGCAGGCGAAGGGGTTCTCGCCGTCAGTGGTCAAGCGTCTCAAGCGGGTCTGGCTGGACGAGAGGAAGGAGTGGACGCAGCGTGACCTGAGCCAGGACCGGTGGGTGTACGTCTGGGCGGACGGGGTGTACAGCGGTCTCCGCAACGAGGAGACGAAGCTCTGCTGCCTGGTGGTGATCGGCGTGGACGACCAGGGCCGGAAGTCGATTCTGGCCATCGAGGACGGGGTGCGCGAGTCCACCCTGAGCTGGCAGGACGTGCTGCTGGACCTGAAGAGCCGGGGCATGAACGCTCCGAAACTGGCGATCGGGGACGGTGCCATGGGGTTCTGGTCGGCACTCGACCGGGTCTATCCGGAGGCCCGGCACCAGCGTTGCTGGGTGCACAAGACCGCCAACGTGCTGGCCGCCATGCCGAAGGCCATCCATCCCAAGGTGAAGTCGGCACTGCAGCAGATCTGGATGGCGGAGACCCGGAACCATGCCGACCGGGCCTTCGACCGTTTCCTGGCCCGCTACCAGGACAAGTATCCCAAGGCCGCAGTGAAGCTGATCGAGGATCGCAAGGAGCTGATGAACTTCTTCGACTTCCCGGCCGAGCACTGGCAGAGCATTCGCACCACCAACCCGATCGAGTCGACCTTTGCCACGATCCGCCACCGGACCCGGACGACCCGGGGCTACCTGAGCCGCGACACCATGCTCGACATGATGTTCAAGCTCGGACAGTGCGCGGAATCCCGCTGGCGAAGGCTGCGCGGGTTCCGCAGGCTCGGACAGGTCATCGAGGGAGTGCAGTTCAAGGATGGAATTGAGGTACAATCAGACCAGAAAACGGTAGCCGCTGGATGAACCCCTTTCCGCCCCGCGCACTACTTTCGACCATAACTCCTGCCAAGTCGGACTAATTCCTACAAGAGGACGAAATTACCTCGTCTCCAGCATAAACAGACGACCATTACCCTGCCACTGGACTCATCTTGCCAAACTTGATCAGAAAAATTACTTATAGCAAGGCAGGCGTGGAGACATGAAAGAGCAATAACAATAATGAACCTGTAGACAACTTTCCCAATCAATTGCAGATTACCCAACTCCACACTTTCGTCTGTTCAAAAAGTTACGTATCTTATGCTTGGAATCATGTGGATATATTGCTCTTTTTTTCCTTGACACGGAGGGAAGCACTTTCAAAAAATCTGATTTCAAGTCTTGATCGGCTGTGCATAATACACGCACTTCGCTCGCAAAGGCTAGTTCAAGAACATGTTGGTCATTGGAATGAAACTGTAACTGTAGATCCTTCAGTTTTTTTGATGCTGCGTTTAATGAATCTTCGCTGACCACTTGTGCAGATATCCTCCTTTGTTCAGTATAAAAGGCTAGAATTTTCTCGTTGTTTTTTAACTCTTTCCAGAATTGACCAGATTTTGTATAAACGATAATGCCATCGCCTTTGTTAACCCATTTTCGCCAATCCTTCATCTCATCACTAGCAAAACGTGAATACAAACTTGTGTCTAGAATTGTCTTGATACACATGAATCAACTCTCCTAGTGATTTTGAAAAGACATCTACCTATTAACACTCTCAATCTTAATTATTCGATTATTAGCGAGAAATTCTCTCAGGAGTCAAGACCTAACAAATCGTTTGTTTCTCGCTTAAAAAAATCACGATAACCCTTAGGTGCCCCCAGCACATTGCCAGATTTGTCGATATTCATACTATGAATAACACTACTTTTACCGTTGTCTGTAGGCTGAAAATACAAAATTGACAGATCTTCAGGTTTCAATTCCCCGCGCATAACACAGATTTGAAACCGATCTAAAAAATGGTCGCTATGTGTTTCAATTATGCAACTTTTCTCATTTTCAACTATAAATTGTGCAAGGCAAGCTTGAGATTCTGGATGCAGATGAACTTCAGGATGCTGCATCAAAAAAACCGTATTCTCGGGTTTTTCGTAAAATGCGTTTGCCCATGGAATAACACTATAGATACCGTATCCCATATCCTGTAAATTATGCTTGCCAGCCTTTGTATGAACTATCACTTCAAACTGTTGGTTACTAGCTTCTATATGAATGTCTTCCCATAACTTTAAACTTCTACCAAAACTCGAGAGGAATTTGCTATCTATAGTATCAGTATCGATCAATTTATTAGGACGACTCTCGTAAAATCTTTGGAGCGGCGTAGGTTGCATTGTTACAGGCATAAATACCCCAAATGCTGGCTCAGGCAACAAAGGCAACTCGACCCTAAGGAAATTGATAAACTTGCTAAAGGCTTCAACATCTTCGTCTTTATGACCTTGAAGTTTGAATAATTTTGGATCCGCATTGTACGGAAGATGTCCATGCTTAATTGCACGTGAAAGCCAGGTTGAAATCTGAGAATGGGAAATCGCAGATCGGCTTAAGGAGAGACGAAAACCAGGAGTTTCAAATGACAAGTAAGGATTATGATGGTCATGTATAGAAATCTCAATTTGGCTTTCTTCCCAGCCTAACAAAATCCTCTTTTCTCTCGGATAACCGCTAGGCAAATGGTAACCGATTGGCGAACGATCAAAATCAAATCGCACCTTTTGATGACAATGATTGGCAAAAACACCCTCAAGGGAAAATGTATCGGATTTTGTTCGCGCGATAGTATTGAAATCTCCCATTGACAGAGGACTCAAATCAAAATAGTTGCGGTCATCAAGCTGGTGTAAGTTAGCAAGCTGAATTAACGCCTTATAACAACCGATGAAGGTGGATTTCCCGGAGCTATTGGGGCCGACTAAAAGAGTAACTCTGGCCAAATTTCCAGACTGTTCACCCGCAAAACATCGTACATCCCGAAGTTTAAGTTCAATCATTTTAGCCATTTAACACATTCTCTGAAATTTAATCGAAACCAGTAAACCAAGTATTACTATTTTTTAGCGGATCCTGTTGAGTCTAGACCTTATTGATGTATGGAAAGCAATAATGATCCCCGAGTGCTTCAGTTTTTTCTATAGAACAATTTTTATCACAGACCTGATGCTTACGCTTTAGTTGATTAGGAATAAAAGTGTAATGCAGCTTACTTGCAGATGGAGGCCACCAATTTTCAGACATGATTAGTCTTATCATCTGAAGTACCATAAAACTTGCGAGATTGACACTAAATGGAAATACATTTTGATTTCTCGGCCCATTTTCCTGCTGTAAGTTGGCAACATAAGCCGGATCATCAAATGAACCATCTCGTTCTAAAACAACATCTGATGAGGTATACTGTCCATCGCATCGCAAGCAACGATGCCCAGGACCTACAGTAGTAACACTCCAAGAAGCTTGTCCCAGAGTTTCGTCGTCCTTGTTATCAACAAAAACACCACCAGAAATTACTGGTATGCAGTGTACATATGCGATACGGTTAATCACATCTTTTGGTAGCGGACGGTCTACAGCAGAAAATAATATGTCACAATCCAAAGCTGCAAGAAAGGCTGTTTCATTTTCTATGGGTTGTGCGTATGTCTGAACATCGACTTGTTCAGCAGTACTGCTGTGACGGAGATGTTCAGATGCGACGTCTACCTTGTTTTGACCTACATGATCAATTCCTGCGTATAACAGACGATCAAGATTGTGTTCTTGAACTCTATCGTGATCAATCAAAATTAGTTGTCCTACTCCTATCCTTGCAAGAATCTCCGCAACCATGGTGCCTACACTACCCACCCCAACCACTCCGATTCGAAGACGGACAAGGTTGTTTTGACAATGAAGCCCCCAAGTATCAAAAGTGCGTTGGAGAATTTTTCGACGTGGGGGAACGGGTACAGCATCATCGTTGAACGTTACATGAAGACCTTTTCCCACTACACGAACTTTGTCACACCAAACACGATAAAACCGTTCTCCATTCCACATCCAGAGTCTTGCGCTCCAACTTTCATCAGTCCCAAGAGTAAGTCCAAGAAGTGGGAAACCAGTAACTCTAGCCAACGGTGAAATTCGGTCTCTTTCTGCAACAACATCAGGTCTACTCATGTCCTGCCAGCCAGGTTTAAGATGGTTATGCATAAATACAAGACCAGCTTTTTTCTTGTAAGCAATACGAACCGCCCTCGTTAGGTAGTTAGCCGTAAAACTTACGTTTCCATGTAGCTTTCGCTCTCCAGAATTCGGCGGGATGATTTCATAGATAATTGAAGTCTTTCTTTTTGCGCCAGTACTTTGACGCCAAAGACCAAAACAAAGGTCTTCTTGAAGACTTCCTTGATAGAAGTGTTGCAACAATAGTTCTCGCGCTTGATCATGAACGTTAACTGGTATTGCAACTTCCTCTCTCATAACTGGCTCCAAAATCTGGCCAGGTGCCGATTAAGAAAAGTCTTCATGTTCTTTTCGTCGACTGCCAGCATGTCCCAAAAATCGCTTGGCGGCACACTGAAAACCTTCCAGTTCGAGCCATTATGAGTGAATTCGCTATGGTGATGTATCTTGCTGTCAGGCAAACACTCGATACAAATCCAGTGTGGTGGATACTCTGGATATGTATCCTCCTGAAATCCGATACCTAAATTAAAAACTTGTCCGCGATAGCGACCTGATTGAACGAGATACTCAATTACAACCAGAGGATATTGAAAATCATACGGCTTAAATTCTTTGACATTTAACCCGAACTCCTCCAGTTCTACCAATATTTTTTTCAGTATTTGCATGCAACGGGGGTCGCCCCACGATGCACGGCGATAAATTTATCACCTTTATGCAACTTAACTTCTTCGTCCAATCGATCATATTTCTGCTCTGTTAGAAGATTTTCAAGGTAGTAGCTTTTCAGATCATTGACATCAATGCTGGCTGGTCTCCCAGCAATTTCAAGAATCTTTTCCACAGTCACAGGATTTACACTGGTTTTTTGTTCTTCACCGTTGACTTGATAGTCAACAACTAGATAATCCGTTCTTGAAGCAACCTTAAACTGGTCACCATCACAAATCAGTATGCTTTCATTTGGGTTACCATGTTTGATACCATCTGGTGTTATTAACACGGCATCATAGACCGAATCATCAACTGCCTTCAAAAGGCTTTCGACGGTCTGATTTGGACTTTCAAAAGAGATAGTTTGGTCTTGGATACAGATATTTATCTTTGTCATTGCACTTTACCTCTACATTACCGTGAAACTGTTATCAAAAACCAAATAAAGGATTACGGAACATGCCATTTATTGTTGAATTTTCAACTTTCAAACTTTAATTTTATGTCATTACCATGCCACAGTTGTGAGTTTTCAGCCAAATCCGTCATGTCAAGTGAAAATAGGAGGTGGTAAATCTCTTTCGTTTATCACGGCAAACGACAGTCACAAATTGCTATGATAAAAGTGACCGTTCGGTAATGCAATAGTTTATTCCAAACTATCCTCATTTCTTCAATTTCGTCTACTCTAAAATGATAGGTAATTATTCGAACATTCCCTGTATCGAATAATGCTATTTGATCACAAAAAGCAACTCAGACAAGCTATGTGGCTATGGCAGTGTCTGCCGCGGTGATGATTCCGGTTGGGGTGCAGGCGGAGGTGACCGTGTACGGTCGCGTCAACAACGCGCTTCAGTTTCAGGATAAGGGCGATTCAACGACCGACTTAAGTGGCATTTCATCGCGTTTCGGCGTCAAGGCGCATTCCGATCTCGGCAATGGCCTGACCGCTCACGGCCGGTACGAGTTTGGGACCAATACCGACAAGGCAGCGGATGGCATTGCCAGCACCCGCATCGCGACCGCAGGCATTTCCGGCGGTTTCGGGCGGATTGATGTGGGTAATCAGTGGACCGCTTACTACAATACCACTGGCGCAATGATGGATCCGACCTACACCATTGGCCCCATTGGTGGTGCAACCCCTTACCGCTCACCGAATACGATCAAATATTCCAATTCGGTCGGGCCTCTTACTTTGGAAGCTGACTTGCGGTTAAGCGATTCTGCTGAAAACTTAAACGCTACTGGCGTTCCGGTTCTTTCCGGTCATGGCGGGGGCGTTGGTATCAGTATAGCCGCAACCGAAGCCCTATCGTTTGCCGCGGCGTTCGATCTTGATGATCAGACGGATTTGGTAGTTACCCCCATGGCGGCAGCGATGCCCGGTCTTAACGAAGCGGGAGATGCCGTTGTAGTTAAAGAGGCAACCGCGGCCGTAAATGGAAATGAACACAACCGAGTTGGAGTTTCCGGGAAGGTATCACTCGGCCAATTCTGGGGATTATTGGCATGGTCTAACCATGAAGCAGAAAACGGCATGGGCGTAACGCAAGCGGATAAGGAATTCATGGCGGCCTATGTGGGCATGAGCATGACCGATCAAATTTCCGGATGGATTGGTTTTGCGCAAGCCGATGTTACTACGAATAAAGGTATGGAAGTACAAGCTGGGCATGGTAAAGAACCTTCGAAAGTAATGGCAGGTTTGTACTACAACCTCGGCGGTGGATTGCGTCTTTGGTATGAAGGTGCTTCGGAAGATCATGACAAAGACAGCATGACACCGACTGCGGCGGCACCTGTAACCACGGAAACCGTTACACACTTGGTCGGCATTCGCTACGACTTCTAACCCGTATTGATTAAGAGGAATATTAAACAATGAAACAGAATATTTTTATCGCGGCCTTATTGGCCGGTATGCTGGCACTTGCAGGTTGCGGGGGCGGAGGTAGCGTAACCGCGCCACCGGCAAATACCATGGTTGATGACATGGACGACGACAAGGAAATGACTGATGATACGGAAGTGGTCGAGGAAGAGGAAACCGAACCAACTCCTGCTACATTTTCTAATGTAGACGCAAGCGGAGCATCCTTTGTAACTGGAGAGGGTGGCGCACCTGAAGAAGGTGTTGTAAGCCCGCTTGGCTCTGGCAGAAATGCTATAGTTGGCAATGTAACCCTTACATGTCCCTCAACTGCGGGTACGAATGGCTGCCAATGGCGTATTAGCGGCGGCAACATTCAAGCAACCGGCGGAGTAACTGCTGTTGTAACCCCATTACCGGTCACGCCAACAGTGGTTGCTACACCGGCAGACGGAAACTGGTTGTCAAAAGGTAGTATTGTTGAGGCTGTGCCAGCTGCAGGCACTCTCACTACATATGATGTTGTTATAAATGGAGTGCAACAGCAAATAGATGGTTCAGGTCGTTTAGGAACCACCCCAGACTCAAAAGTTGAAGATTTACTCATTAGCCATACGAGAACAGAATCTGATAATTTAAGCACGGCCGCTAATGATACCAATGATTTTCTTGTTTTTGGAACTTGGTTAGAGCCAGCAACTCTTACGAACACATCGGTTACACCAAAACAAGTTTGGCATGGCAGCATGCCGCGCGTTGCACCTGTAAGAAAACAAGCTGATAATGCAACTTATACGGGCGGTGTGCATGGCTTTTTCAAGGCAGGAGCAAGTGGAACTTGGACGGCATGGACAGGCGCTGCGCTATTAACGGCTAATTTTGTGAAAGGCGAAGTTAGCGGGATGATTGACAATGATGCAAGTAACACAACAGTAGACGTTCTTGATGAACCAGGAATAATGAGTGCCGGTGTTTCTCATATCTCATTGAAAGGCGCAACATTCGCGGATAGTCTTAGCGGGAAAGTAACAATTGTAGGGACTGGAGCTGCTCCGGGATCTAACGCAATAACTAGAAACGCACCATCATCAGGAACATGGGAGGGTGGTTTCTTTGGTCCTTCAGGGGCTGACCCAACGGGTATTGCCGGAGCTTTTAATGCTGAAAGAAAAGAAGCCGCTGCCAAATCTACCGGATTGCCAACCACGCTGCACAGTGCGGTAGAAGTTTTTCATATTAACGGAGCATTTGAAGCACAACGCTAGCCTTGATTGCTTTAATCAAATACCGGGGCGTAACAACCCCGGTTTTTTCTATGATCTGGGAATATGAATAGCCAATGAAACGAAACATTGTAACAACCGCCTTGCTTGCGGTCATGTTGGTAATAGCCGGTTGTGGAGGCGGCGGATCGGGTAATTCTAATCCCGTTATTCAACCAAGCGCAAGCGATGATACCGCCGTACAAATAATGGCTAGGAAACTGCATGAGGTACTTGGCTTAATTGATTTAAGCGTTTCCGAGGACGGGGTAATTTCTAGAACAAACTCTACATTGTCATCTGATTTTAATGCGTTCAATCTTGATAGCAGTCGCTTTGGCAGAGAGGTATTAGCCAAGACAACCGAAACCGTTCCCGGTGTCAAGCCCGGTTGGACTGGCGGCCATTTCAAGAATGGAGATAAAGAGGCGCGCGTTTACTGGATCCCGGAAACCAGCAGAGATGCCTATTCCTATTACGGATGGTGGCTTAACCGGGACAATGCGAATGGGGGTTACAGTCTGGTTTTCGTTTCTACCAGTACGGCCATCGGTGAGGGATCGGCAGCTGCGGATGTATCGAGCGCAACTGGTGAGGCAACCTATACAGGCGGATCCGCCGGACAATATGCCATCTATAGCACAGGTGCAAAGGCGGCTGAATCGGGAGATTTCACCGCGGATGTAATGCTAAAAGCCAATTTCGATACGGCTAAGGTAAACGGAACGGTAACCGGGTTTATGGTAGATGGTAGTGAAAAGAACTGGTCGGTTACCATACAGGAAAATGCCGATGATCCGGTAGCAAGCCGTTATCATCTTGGAAAGGCCATCTGGGAAATAGACGGAGAGCAGCCAAGCAGTTCGGATAAGGATGCTGGTGAATATATAGTCGGTTTCCAGGATCTGGATGTCAATGGCGTTCTAAATTACGCGGGCGGAATTTTTTAATGTGCGAAACGGAAACGCCTCAATGATCGGAACATTCGGGACTACCAAGCAATAACAGATCCTTATACCAAACAGGGCATAACAACCCTAGTTTTTCTCCTGCTCGAAACAGGAATCAGTATTGAAAGTAATCGATCCCAAACGACTATTCAAATGAACTGATCAGGAATTGACTGATCACGCTATGTGGTATATTTGCACCCATCAGACAAGAATTTGCCGTCTTATCCTGAAGCTATAGTAAGCCAGCATAAGATCTATTTTCAGTCCTAGCCAGATTACTAAAAGTTGTAATCCCGTCCTTCTTATCCAACAGGAATTCAGGAATTTGACAAATACCAATTTGGTGATTTTGATGTTATGATGCTTCTCGAATTCCTTTTCGGCCAGAACAGACAGATCATCATGCTTTACTATCAAGTAGTATCGGGACTCAAACTTGGATCACTTCAACGACTCCTAGATAATGTCTGGGTTATCCAAATAGCAAACTGCAATTCTAGCCCTTAAGCAGATATGCATATCAGTATATTGAGGCGGTTTGTTTCGGCTATGTCCTGTGACTAACTTTGCAAATCAACCACTGCTTCGGTTTTCGTTCCGTACTCATCTTCCATATTGTTTTAACTCAAAAAGAAAAACCGGGGCGGTTTTATGCCCCGGTTTGTAAGGGTTGGCTATGGCTGAATCTGAGTACCGAATACTCCAATCATTTCAGCTCCTTGGTGTTCGGCGCTGAAGTCTCCCATTATTACAGTTGGTGCTTTGCTTCCCGAACCACCATAGGAATTAGCACGCCATGCTTCTCCGGTTGCATCACCCTCAACTCCATCAAGCGTCCAAATTGAAGTGCCAGCGGCGGTGGGGGAATAAGCTCCTGAAGCATCGCCAGTTATTTCCTTCAACTGAACGCTCCAGTTTCGGTCTTCACCATCAGCTCCCTTGAAGCTTGAAATTGTGCCTTCTAGCTTAGCACGAGTAATACCACTAGCAGCAAATGTTGCCGTCAAGGTTGCGGTTGCCGTGAATCCTCCGGAATCGTTAGGTACGGAATACAAGCCTACCGTATCGCCAGTATAGGTTGCGGTTGCCGTGGAATCTAAGTGTGCATTCGTCAGAGCTAAAGGAGTTTGGTTGTGGTTGTTACGAAAAAAGTTTACCATTGTAACCGGATTACCTGCGTTAGTGCTACGAGTTACCCACCAGCCCCACTTGATATCCACTTTGCGTTTTGCCTCTGGATCGGTTGGCTCAAAAGTCCAAGTAGTATTAGTAACAGTTTTAGGTTGGCCGTTTTGTGATGTACATATACTATCCCCCGAGCATGTGAACATTCCGGGAATTCCGAAATAGGTTCCGCTAACCTTGAGGTCTTCCAGGGTTCCATCAGATTTTTGCGATCTTGGATGTTCCTTTGCATCCCTGCCGCCAAATTCTGTGGACTTGGCTTGTGCAAGTTTCCGAGGATTATCGATCGTTTTCTCGTTAGCGTCAAGTACAGCACCATCAACGGTTATCATCGCATGGCCCTTGTCGGCATCTTTGGCACTAGTAAAAAATTCAGGTGTTGCTCCCAGAGTGACACTACTATTACCAATCAACCTGTGAAGAGTTCTAGCATCTGCCGCCGCTTTTTGTGCATCCGCTTTGCTGGTGTCAACCTTGCACAGCATGCTTGATTCGTCATAGGCAAGGCCATCACCAGTACATGAGGCTTTTCTTGCATTCTCTGATTGTGTGTTTATCTCGTTGTCCAACTCTTCCTGAGTGTATGTTTTCGTGGTTTGATCTTCATCACTATCGGTCTGGGTACTCGATGGTGCAGCCCCTTCCACTACTGTGGCATTCGCTGGCGTGCTGGAATTACCGCCTCCGCAACCTGCGAGTGCCAGCATACCGGCCAATAGTGCCACCATGTATATATTCTGCTTCATTGTATATTTCCTCTAAATCAATATCGGCTTAGAAGTCAAACCGGATACCGGCCTTGTGGTTAGAACTGTTGTCCATGCCCGCGGTATCCGGATCTTTGGAGATGCCTTCATAGAACAGTTGCAAGCCACCGCCCATTTTGTGGTACAGACCCAGCGTGACCGCGCTCGGATTTGCATCCATCCCTTCGGTCTCGCTCTGGCCAAAACCAATCAACGCTTGAGTGCTGTCAGACAGATGTATACCGCCCCACACTTGCGCATATTCGGTTTCGGTTTCCTTGCCGTTGTCGGTTACATTCTTGGTACCAAGGGCCACGATGCCGTAGAACTGTCCCATCGAAAGCTTGGCCGAAACGCCTAGCCGCTCGGTTTCCGCTCCAGCCATGGCTTTGGTAACCGTACAAGCCCCGTTACTGGTACCAGCGTTGGGGGTCAAGGTGGGTGCCTCTACTGGATTTGTTGCTTCGGCATTGTTTTTGGTGAACTTTGCATTATCTGCCTCAATCATCGCATCGCTCAAGCAATACGTCCTGTCATACATATCCTTGTCTCCAACATAGGCATAACCGGAATACGGGCCGGTAAGGGCTGTTCCTGTATCTTTGGGTGCCTTGGTTCTTTTCGTTCCCAGAACTTCCGCTTGTGCGGCAGTAAGGCCATTTACAGGCAAGGTGTATCTATTCCCATACACGGCCGGGGTTACATGATCCGACCGGTCTTCATTGTCGTAGGCAAAGCCGAGGGTAAGATTGTCGGTAACCGCAACGCGTACCCCGAAGCCGCCGCCGTCTCCGGCCAGGCCATCGGTACCTTCTTCATCACCGCCGCCGTTCAGGCGCATGTCCAACTCCAAACTGAGCGGGCCAAATGAATTGCCATACTTGATGGTATTCGATGACCGGAACGGGGTATCACCACCACCGCCCTGAGTCCAGGACGGATCCATGTCGACACCGGTCGAGTTGTAAAAGGCACTCCACTGGTTGCCAATGTCAATACTGCCGAAACCGCCGGCAACACCAACTGAAGCAATCCGGTTACTAAGTCCGGTGTCCTTTTTGTCGGTAGTTGTGCCAAACTCGTAATGACCGCGTGCGGTCAGGCCATTGCCGATGTCGGCACTGCCCTTGAGACCGAAACGCGATCCGACAGTCGAGACATCGGTCGTCGAGTCCTCGCCCGCCTTGCCGGAATCGGCAAACTCAATTACATTTCGGATGCTTCCGTAGACCGTTGTCTCCGCCTGTGCCCCGACGGGCATCATCACCGCGGCAGACACTGCCTCTGCTACAAGAGTTTTTAGAAGGGGATCAAGCTATCGAATAGCTATATTTTCTCGCTGGTAGAGACTGTGATTGGAACAACCAATAATCAACGCTTATAATATAAAGGTATAACTTAGCTATTTAGCGTTTTTATTATATGATATATCTATTCTATGTTTTATGTAAGCACATATAATTGAAGATAAAAACATAACACTCATTTTATTAGGAGGATTTTTATGTCTGGCAAGAATCAATCACAACGAGAAATATTACGATTAAAAATGCTCGAAGAGGCACAATCTAGACCAGGTGTTCGTGAGGCTATGGAAGTCTATCAAAAGTATCATGACCTTCAACTAAAAAATAGCAGTATAAACATCCCACAATCTTTATTCCCAAATCCAGAAAAAACAGCTACGGTTACTTCTTCGACTGTTTCAATTTAATTTAACTAGGACTACTAAAAATGCCAATATGGAGCGAAATATTAGAAGAATTGAACAATTCTGAAGGAGGAATTAATAATAATCTTGATAATGTTCGTAGAAAATACTTGTTTAATCTCCAGAATAAAACCAAAAGAAATGTCATTCTTTATGCATCCGCTTGGTTGCAAAGACCAGATGCCAATAGTAATGCAGTCATGATTAATGACGAAGATATACAAGCATTAATGGAGGTTACATACCAGCTCAAAGGAACAGACCTTGATTTAATTCTCCATAGTCCTGGTGGTTCTCCAGAAGCAACAGAGGCAATAGTAAGTTATTTACGCTCTAAATTCAGAAATATAAGAGTAATCGTACCGCAAATTGCAATGTCAGCTGCAACAATGGTCTATCAACATACCATACTTAACACGGCGGTGTTTTTTTCGTTTAATTCCTGAAATTCAATTTATTTCAGGAGTTGGTCATGAAGATAGGCATGCGGGAGAGCCCCAGCCCCATGTATGCGGAATGGTCTGGGAATTAGACGGTTGGAAATAATGCTCCGGTCACTCCACGGTCTGAAC
This sequence comes from Candidatus Poriferihabitans sp., assembly GCA_965220975.1. GTDB lineage: Bacteria > Pseudomonadota > Gammaproteobacteria > Arenicellales > Poriferihabitantaceae > Poriferihabitans. Next base: position 2,420,399 of record OZ244855.1, read on the forward strand.
TTAGTAAAGCTATAATGCATCTAGAAGATCTTAGAAATGATGAAATGACACATGCTTTGACATCTCGGCTTAGAAAAAGAGTATAATCGGCTTTGTTCACCTGCCATGCGTAGGAGGAACATTCGAAGCCGCTCTAGTACACTAGAGCGGCTTCAGCCTTTTGTTCTAGTTCTTCGCAAAGTTTTTTTAAATTCATCACGTTCATGGCAAAGTTGCCTAACCCGAAATGGTTGATCGGTACAAAAGGCAGTCTTGAGTAACCAGTATCCTTGACGCTGGGCAAGCACCACCAAATATTCCTCGCGATACCATAGCAATGTGTTAATCCTATTTTGCCGTCTATTCTGCCACTCATCAATTTTCGAATGAGTTGTTGCATTTTCTATCACCCATCGTACCCAACGGAGTCGCTCACAACGACGCAGGTCGGGTGTTCGTTCTTCCTCAACATAACCTTCTTGAATCAAGTGCCAGAATGATGCCCAGCGTCCCGCTGTCTCAGGAATGCGACGACAACCTATTCTTAAACCACGAAACTCAAGACTAGCCCGTGCGATCTCGCACATGAAAATGCGGTTCAATTCATGTTCATAGGCCCCCCAATTGCCACCAAAATCATCGAGTAGAAGAAGAGCCGGCGGAGTCATTCGTCCGCATTCTGAGCATGCCAAACCAAGATATTGAATTTGGTGAAAGCAAAGGAGGATGTGAAGGAAAGTGCCCGTATGCCAAATTGTTCACATAGGCGGTTGATGATCTCCATCTTTGCACTATTGCCGGTTAGTCTCCGATTTGCATAGGTCAGTGCTCCAATCAAGAGGTCAGTAACTTGTAGAATCTCACTTTCATGAGATCGAATTTGCTGTACACGCTCGATAAACTCCTGATTGAAATCATGGAGGCTGTGGGTCAGAAATTTGTGGAGTTTATGTGTTTTTAGTCCTCCTCGTGAATCCTTCAGGTCAAGGTATACATGATAGTGTTGTGGAGCGAGAAAAACAGGGCGCAACATTGTAAAGTACATCTTGTAATACCAGTCATCATGTGTCTGATTAAAGTTAAGATGATTAAGTTTTGCCTTGTCTGGGACGACCAGCCCTCGAAATCGCAACCGATCATCATCAAGGAAGAAATCGATTAGCCCCAAATAGAAATCGGCCCTAGCAGGTGAGACTTTAGTCCATTTTGCCTCGAAAGTGGATTTCAAACCATGTTTAATTTTCAGAGCACGTATTTGCTTCGAGAGATCATGGACAAAACGCTTTTCGCAAATTACAGCCCCCCAAGCCATAACAGGAATCTGGTCATGCTCAAGGTGGCAACTCTCATCACAATATATATTGAAAGTTTTCGGTGTCATAATACTCACTTCTGCGCCTCAATTGCGTCCGCCGAGAGTTCGATGCTGTCGATAGAATAAATCAACATATAAGGAAGTTGTTTGGGCATAGATTTAAAAACAGGACTCGGGCACCTGTTCATTGTTGCAATCTATGCTATCCAGCAATATGTAGCAATCTGTGACCGCTTAAGCACGCTAGCCACCGCTTCAACTATCTCATCCGCTGAAGAATCATCGTTCTGATACTTCATTCGGTACAGCAATTCACCAAGTTGAGAACGCTTGGTATCGAATACATCGTAATCGCAGCCAAATTCGTTGACTCCCAGATAGATACTTGAAATTGTATGAATTTCTAAGGCAAGTCCAGATACCCATTTTTCCCTTCGGATTCATTGCAATTGTCATTCGTCCTCACGTTCTTCTATTTGTTGACGGCGCGATTGTAACTCATCAGATTCTCAGGTTGCAACGCTCTCTCTCGACTGAAAACCCAGCGAATGACCAAAAAGAAAACTCGGTCGAAACGGCTCAAAGCTACATATAGGGCTGAATTAGGAAAAATCATTAATTAGTTATATCGTATCGTGGATTGTGTCTTACATTGCATTCCAGTTCGTTTTCCACCCAAACCATTCAATTCGTAAATACCATGTGATTTTTCTCGCTGCTATCGAGATAGACCATTAAAGGCAGAGGCAGTGTCTGCCGCGGTGATGATGCCCGTCGGGGCACAGGCAGAGGCGACTGTTTATGGTCGCATTAACAATGTACTGGAGTTCAACGATTCCGGCAAGGCTGGAGAAGACACGACGGCCGATGTCTCGACTGTCGGGTCGCGTTTCGGCATCAAGGGCAGTGCCGACATCGGCAATGGCCTGACCGCTCGGGGGCATTACGAGTTCGGGCTGAACACCGACAAGAAGGAAACCGGTCTCAACAATCGAATTGCTTCGGTGGGTGTTGCCGGTGGTTTCGGAAGCATTGATGTCGGCAACCAGTGGAGCGCCTTCTACAACACCACCGGCGTGGACATGGATCCGAGCTGGAATCAGGGCGGCATCGGGGGTACGCCTTTTCGAGCCTCCAACACCGTCAAGTATGGCAATTCAGTGGGCCCGTTGAATCTGGAACTGGATTTGCGTCTGAACGACGGCGGCGATGAAACGGGTACCGAGGGACTTGCCGGTGAAGGCGGCGGACTCGGAGTGCGAGTTGCGGTTACCGACAACATTACCCTGGGCTTTGCCTACGACAATGAAGACCGGTCGGACATGATCACCCCGGCAGTGTATGGTCATAGATATGATCTTAGTGATCTTACTGATGATCAGATAAAGGTTTTGGATTTGAGGAGGTCGAAAGGTACAAATGAAACCAGCGATAGCACAGAAAACAACGGCTCCTATACTGGGCTGACTTATGCCGGTCCCAGTGCGAAGGATGGAATAGCCAGCAAGCTGTCAGACTATGATGGAGTCTACTGCCTGAGCAGTGCAATGGTTACCGAAAAGAAAGGCAAGATCACCGCGAATGATGCGGTAGCAACCAAGGATGTCGGAAAGCTTGGGTTGAAAGAAGGCGATGCTTGTACAGTTACAAAAGACAAGACCGGGGCGGAAACCGAGCGGATGGGCGTTTCAGCCAAGATTTCACTGGGTCAGTTCTATGGAATCTTTGCCTACAGCACCAAGAACGTAACCGACAATGGCAAGGAGACCGAGACCGAATATGCACAAGTCTGGGGAGGCGTACACCTCGCCGACAGCACTTCGGCACTGATTGGTTTTGGCCAGAGCGAGACGGAAGGGATGGATGCAAACCCGACCGCGTTGACACTGGGTCTGTACCACAACATGGGCGGCGGATTGCAACTTTGGTATGAAGGTCAGAGCAATGATCCGGACATGGCCGGCATGGACAACAGCGTCAACCACAAGGCCGGTATCCGGTTTGATTTCTAACCCGATATTGATTTAGAGGAATTAAATAATGAAACACAAAACATACATTGCGGTGCTGTTGGCCGGAATGCTGGCACTCGCAGGATGCGGGGGCGGCAATTCCAGCACGCCAGCGACTGTCGCAGTAGTGGAAGGGGCTGCACCATCCGATGGTGGCGGTACAAGATACGTGCAGGATCAGAAAGACGCGATTGCCGCTGCTGGAACTTTAGCGGCAGTAAATGCCGTTATTTCCGGCCTGGATAATGACAGACTCTCGGCAACAGAGAAAGGCACATTGGAAACTGAAGCTGCTGACAGGAGAAAGGCCATTTCCGATGCTGAGGTTGCCAGGGAAATTGCCCTGATCAAGGCCGCAGCCGATGCGGGCAATGTTGACATAGCCCTTGAGATAGCCAAGCGTAACGAGAATATCTTGCCGGAAGCAAAGTCTGCCACGGGTGAAGGTTCGTTGCAAATGGCCGCTGATGATCGAAAAACTGCAATTTCCAATGAGAATACTCGATTGGCAGGCGAAGCTTCCAGTAATGCCGTTCAAGCTGCAATAGACGCGATCAACGCTGCGACTAAACTACAGGAAGTTACTGAGGCTGTTGATGAGGCCAATGCCAATGCGGCTATCTTGCAGGCAGAAAAGGACAAAACCGCTGAAGATGCAGGTTCGTATCAAATGGCCGCGGCAGAGAAGAGGGTCGAGATTTCGAGTGCTACCCAAAGAGCCGCCCTTATGACAGCTGGTGATAAGTTGAGGGATGATTTGGGCGTCGCAACCGGTGCCGGTGATGCCGTTACACAAGCGCAGATTGACGATGCGAAAGAAGCGCTTGCCGGCCTGAATACCGCTATTGACAATGCAGATGACGTGGCAGATGAGCTGAAACAGCCGTATGTGGATCAGCGTGATACTGCCGGCATTGATACGCTGGAATCAAGACTATCCCAGGTCGACGCACTGAAAGCAGCCCGATCCGCCCTGCTTGCTGCCGTGAAGATCGATGAAAAGGATGCCCTTAATGAAGATGGCTATTTTGATTCGGATGATCCCTTTGGGACATTTATACCAACCAGAGATGAACTAACCGCTATCGCAGGCTTACGGGATGAACTCAAGCGTTTGCTGGATGACGAATCCGGTGATGTTGTGGATAATGGTCCTTACTGGAACGCCTATAGCCGAGTTGCACAGTGGTGGAGTTCAAATGACAGGAATTTGAGAGTTGTCGAAACGAATGACCAAAATAGGCAGAATGAACTTGATAAAGCGAATGCCGCAAGCCTGCACGCCGCGCTTAGTCTTGATTTTAACAACAACGATAATGTTATGGATTTAGATGATGGAACCATCGTTAATGGACGATTTACTGACGCAACCACGCTTCAAATAGGTGAAAATGGTGGTGGCACGAGTGATCTGAAAAAAACTGATGCTTCCGTTCCTGCTCTGGCGGGCTGGAGCGGTGCTCAGTACACCACTACGGATGACGGAGAAATCAACCGCGAGGCGCATGTCTATACCAAGGTGAATCCGGGAAAGGAAGGAAAAATGTTCGCCACCACAGATTCAGGTAAGGTAGGTACTGGTGATGATGATACCCATCGATACCAACTTATTCTATTGGGTGATGATCACTATAATATAGGTTCTGCAGGCATTACCCGCCTTGTAAACACTGTTAGCATCATGATTGACAGCTTTACCCAGACCGCAGGAAGCCGGGAGTATGAAAAGCCTGATGGTTCCACTGCTAGTTATGTTTCCGAAGCCGGTTCCTATCATGGAGTCCGGGGGACGTTTTACTGTAGTGGTGCCCCTGGTGATGCCTGCAAGGTGAATCACGCGGGCGAAAACAAACAAACTTTTGAGACTGTTGGTAGCTGGCGTTTCGTACCCTCAGATCCCAATGCCCGGGTTACCATGGATGAAGATGCTCCGCTTGCCTCATACGGCTGGTGGCTGGACAAGTCTGATAGTGATGATTGGAGCGTTGGCGTGTTTGATGCCAATCGGGGTAGTGTTCAGCAACTTAGTCAATTCAATCTAGATTCCGGCAGTGCTACCTACCGAGGTGGCGCAGCCGGCAAGTATGCTCTGACCAGCAGCACCGGAGGAAGGAACGAGGCCGGACACTTTACCGCCAGCGTGGAACTCATGGCCAAGTTCGGAGCTGGTACTGGTGGTAGTACTGGTGATACAATCTCCGGCACGGTTAGCGACTTCAAGAATGGTCAGGGCGCGGACATTGACGGACAATGGAAGGTTGCGCTAGGAGAATCCATGATTGCAGATACTGGTGCTATTTCTGCTGCTGGAGATAAATCCAAGACCACATGGTCTGTCGGTGAAACCGCTGGAACGGCTGCCGGTTCCTGGTCGGGCAACATGTGGAAGGAAGGAGACGATGGCGTACCGGACATTGTGACCGGGACATTCAACGCGCACCTCGGCAATGACGGCCGGATGGCCGGAGCCTTCGGTGCGGATCATGTTCCTAACCCATAATTAATCAACCACTACAAACCGGGGCGTAAAAAGCCCCGGTTTTTTGTGCGCTAATTCCACTCGACGCTTACTTGACCGCACCGAATGCAGCGGTAATCTCCGCTCGCTGAAGCGTGCCGGCGGCGGTTTCCGCCTCAAATCCGTAGAAGGCCCCGACCACATCCGGGATGCCGTCCCGATCCCGTGCATCGCTGGACGAATCGAAGTAGTGACCATGCAGGCCGAGATCGTAGCGATAGCCGTTTCGGTTCCACCACTTGCCCTTCCAGTCATAAATTCGGTGAAACCGGGCCTCTCCCGTTCCTCCATTGAAGTCAATGCTCAGGTCGGCAACACCCAGCACGGGTTCGGCGGCAGCATATCCGACCAGGCTACCGCTGTACGATGCCCTGCCGGACAGCTCATTCAGTCTCGGAGCTGCTATGTGTTTGGCATCGACCCACGGAATGAAGACTGTCTCCCGATGCAGGCTGTCTACCCCGAAATGCACCCCGCCCGCATGATCCGCTACCATCTTCATGCCGGTATCCCAGGAACCCCATTCATGCAGGTCGTACAGCATCGACACGTCAATCAGCGGCACGTTATCCAGCTCTCCTTCCCGGTGGTGGCGATAGGACAGGATGGACGTGTGAACCGGGTGCGGATGTCCCCCAAATCCAAGCGCATGCAGGAATTCATGCACCATGGTATCCACCAAAGGCCTCATGCGGTGAGGGGTAGAGAGGTCATGGTCCGTTTCATCACCAAGGGCATAACCCCTCGTGCCATCGGTCCACGCCACGCCGCCGGAATCCGGATCGTCATAAGGATAAATCTCGGCATGGATCACCCCTTCCGGGACAAGAGACCTGGAACGCGCTAACTGACTATCCCTGTTCACGCCGGAAAAGGTTCGGCGGGTTATTTGGTAGCCGAGTCGGTATTCCTCGGGCAGGGAACGGTTGAGAATGCCGAGTGCACGGCGGATCACCCATACCTCCTCTTGCGTACTGCTTGAGGAAACATGGACTTCGGGCAACCGGTTCCAGGGACGGAACCACCCGCGCCCGGATACGGAGCAGTCAGAATAACCGTTGTCTTTCACACAGTCATCGTACATCGCCTGGCGATAGTCCCGGCGGGCATCATGACCAATGCCCTGATGGTGTGCTCCGGTCCGGGAGAGAGCTTCCTCTGGCCTGATTTGCTTCGCTGGGTCCGGATTGCTTGACCCACTCCCTCCGCAACCGCTCAGGACAGACAAAATCGCAACCAGGGCGATAGCCCTTATTTTCCGTTTACTGTTCCAGAATGCGAGATTCACGGGTTGTATTCACTTGACCAGATCAGGCAGATCGACGTCCATTCCGATTCCTGTTCCGGAATGAAAAACCGGGGTTGTTATGCCCCGGCTTATCTCAAACGGAATGATCGCGTATCTGCGCCAAATGCACCGACCATGGTTGCCTCATCATTACCGTATTCTGCCTCAAATGTTCCGGTCGCAGCAGTGGGGGCTTGTTTTCTAGATTCCATAACCGATCTTGACAGTCGTCGGCAATGACTGGTGCAGACGCTTTATCGTTCAATAAAAATAACGCCATTTTCAACATAGGTATCGTCGGATACAACAAACCCGCCAGAATAAATGAAACTGTTGCCGCTACCGCCAGCAACCGCACCGATTACTTCATCAGCCCCAACCAAACCACCTAAATCACCACCGACACCCCGAAAACTACTGATTCCTTTCACACTCCCATCGGCATTGAATGTGCCATTGATACGAAGGTCGCTGGAATCCGTAATGCTTTTCCCGGTGATTGTTCCATCATCAAAATTTATTGTCGCAGAAAATGCTTTTCGTTCACTCACTTTTGGATGTGACCAGATACCGGTTGTTCGAGTAGGGGTATTTTCTCCACGTGGAATAATGACCTCTGTGTCGCCATCCCGAACATAGATACCACGATTTGAACCGCCTCCACTCACCTCTCTTCCAAGATATTCTGAGAACATGACTTGATATCTTCCGAACAAGGTTGCAGAGCCGGATGATGTGGTTATTGGGGTTACTTCTGTTTGAGGCCACATCCCTGCATAGGCCACTGGTTTATTACCACGGAGGCCAATAGCAAATGATACTTTTCCGTTGTCTTTGTAACTTTCTAGCGTTTCATGCCCCCAAACGCTACTCAATTCAAATGCGCCAGTGGCATCAGGCGCGACAATTGAATACCGGTCAATTGATTCCTCGCCACCACAAGCAACCAATAATACACAGGCTGTCGAAAGGAAAATATACTTCATAAACTTTTTCAATAAAGCCATCTCTTCTATTTGTTTCGTTTTTGTTTCGTTGTTTATCATGAGTAAAAAACCGGGGCTTTTTACGCCCCGGTTTGTAGTTGTAGATGTGTTCACAAAAAACCGGGCTGTTACGCCCGGTTTGTACAAGTAACGGTTATTAGTTGTCCAGATTGACTCCGAAAGCACCAACCATGCGCCCGGTGACCTGTCCCCTGTTCAAATATTCCGAATGGAATTTGCCAGTCGCAGATTGTGGTGTACCAGCTCCGTCCTCACCAGGTTTAATAACGTTGTAAAACTGTCCTTCCCAAGCTCCAGATTTTTCAGCGGCAGTACCACCCATGGTCCATGTGGTCATCTTCGCTGGCCCAGCACTACCATCGTTGCCAAGAATCGCCTCTTCCAGTGCGATTGACCAATCCCGAGACTGGCCGTCATCACCAACCTTGAAGTTGCTGACGGTGCCGGAAACCTTGTCGGTACTGAAATTCGCATTCAGCGTGGCATCTGCGATAAAGTGCCCGGCATCGTTGGTTGAACCCGTGCGAATCGCATACTTCCCGGCCGCGCCACCCTGATAGGTTGCGGTACCATTCAAACTTTGTAAATCACTTGCGCGGGGAACAGCACCCCTAAGGACAGTAAAAGCACTAACAGTGGCCTTGCCGTCATCGGCTTCGTGTATCCACCAGCCATAAGATTCATAGACATTATCAGGCGTTTGCATCAACAAAGTATCAGGATTGGTAGGTCTGAATGACCAGGTACCGACAAATGTAAATCCTTCTGAGGCTGTACGCACTGTGCATGTTTGGTCACGACCAGACCCGGTATCACAAATATAATGCCCTGATACGCCGCTGTATGTACCTGGAATTTCTATATCCTGTGGATTACCGTTATTACTTGGCAGTTTAAATGTTTTGTCACCTGAACCTTGGTCAAATCTCGGGCTTGAAACTTCGGCGGGCATGAAACTAGCACTCGGTAATTCTCCGTTAGCGAAATCGAAACCAGTCAAAGTTGAAAATGCAAGTCCTGGCTCAGGCGTTCCAACATTCGAGTACAGCCGAGCCGTGTAGGTGCCTCCACCTTGACCATTTCCATCAGCCTTAGCAGTGTGCTCCGAACCTGTCCAGCCATGCAAGTCTGTAACCATTGTATCCTTATCTTCTTTCAATGGCGTAGCTGTACTCACTCCACTATCACCCCTTTGAACTGATAAAACGCCAGTACTTGCATTGATTCTAGGAGTACTTGATGCATTGTTTGCAAGAGGAGTGCCGCGTAACCCTTCCCAAAGTTTCAAGGTCATCGCCAGAGCATCAGCTTGTTGCTGATTGTGTCGCTGAGTTTCTTCACGAGTTAGCCTTTCATTCTGTGCAGTTGCCCAGCCGGTCTCAGTGTCATAGGCCGTTTGATAGGTGCTCGTATCAATGGGATTGCCGGTAATCGTGTCACCCGCATTATTTGCATTGTCCAGTGCGGTTTTCAGCGCTCCGTGAGCCGTTATGACCGCGTTATACTGCTCCCTGGTCGGAGTATTCCCTGCCGCACTCCGACTCGTATCCAGATCGCTTTTTGCATCCATCAACGCTTTAACCAGCCCTTGCCTCGTCTTGAGCTTCTCAATGTCGGCATTGGCGTTATCACGACTCGTCTCATAGGAAGACTTGTCGTCAACATCTGCAGCTTGAGAAATTGCAGTATCCAGGTTGGCTCGAGCGGTTTCGACAGCCATGATCAAGGCATCATCAACGTCATCTCCAGCATCTTTCGCACCAGTCAGAGCTCCAGTCAGTGCAGTGTCGAGATTCTCCAGATTCGTGCGCTGAGTACTTTGTCGAGCCTGTTTCTGAATCTCGCCCGTCTTCCTGTTTGCCTTGTCCGTGAGATCAGCATGTGCAGTCATGAGTATGTTGCCGTTCGCCTTGGCTGTTTCTAATGCATCCGTGACCTCCTGTACTGTGGCTGCAGCCTCTATCTCATTCTCTGCCACTCCGACGGCAGTAGCAGAAATGCTGTTTTTCCTGGCTGTTGCCTCTCCTTCCAAGGTTTGAAAGTCTTTCTGAGAAATTTCATCCCGGTCCAGATCTTGCAAGATTTTCTCAACGGCTGCAATGGTAGTCGCTCCAGCGATTGCAGCCGATGCATCGGTCACGATCTTGGCGGCGGCCTCTTCAGCAGCTTCGGCAGCTTGGCTAGCCGCTTCTTCCGGGCTGATGCCGCTACTCCCCCCGCATCCTGCGAGCGCCAGCATACCGGCCAGCAGGGCCGCTATGTATGTTTTCTGTTTCATTGTGTATTCCTCTTAAATTGAATCAGGCCTAGAAGTCGTAGCGGATGCCAATGTGATGGACAACTTCGTCATCGGCACCGGCTACATCTTTATCCGTGGAACCGCCTTCGTACCAGAGCTGCAACCCGCCGCCCATGTTGTGGTACAGTCCGGCCGCAATCTTGCTTGGTTCGGCGACCACATTTTCAGTTTCTTCCGTTGAGTAGCCAAGCCATCCCGAAGTGCTGTCCGAAAAGCTCATGCCGACATAGCCGGCAACATATTCCTTGTCGGGCTGAGCCACCCCGGCACTGTCTTCCGATTCATGAGAGCTCCAGCCCAGAGCACCCCAGAACTGGCCGAACGACAGATTGGCAGAGATGCCGGCCCGGCTGTGCTCATGACCACGCGTTGTTGTTTCGCCCTTCGTTTCACGGCGATTAGTGTCATCAAGAGGGGTATTATTGGTAAAATTGGGGTTTACCTCTTTACGGACACTGGGTGAAGTGGTAGTTACAATATCGGTTTGATCATCCACATCAAAAGCGACTGCAAGCGTGACATTCTCGGTTGCGGCAACCCGGATGCCGATGCCGCCACCATTGCCGGACAGTTTATCCCCTTCATCGCCCTCATCACCGAGACGCAGATCCGCCTCCAGGGCCAGGGGGCCAACCGAGTTGGAATACTTGATGGTGTTGGGAGAGCGGTAGGGAGTACCGCCGATCGGGCCAATCGTCCAGGTCGGATCAATGTCCACGCCAACCGTGTTGTAGAAGGCGGTCCACTGGTTGCCCACGTCCACCCGTCCGAAGCCGCCGGAAATGCCCGCCGTTGCGATGCGGGTAGAAGTGATTCCGTCGGCACCGTCATCGGTATTGGTACCGAACTCGTACCGGCCATGAGCGGTCAGACCATTGCCCAGATCGGAACTCGCCTTGACCCCAAACCGAGATCCAACGCCCTGAATATCGGCCGTCGAATCATTCATGCCGCCCTTGTCTTCAAGGACAATTGCGTTGTTGATCCGACCGTAGACGGTCATGTCAGCCTGTGCCCCGACGGGCATCATCACCGCGGCAGACACTGCCGCAGCCACTAAGGATTTTTTCATTAGATATTTCCTCAATTATTTATGTTATTTTGCTGGCCGAATTACCAGCGGAGCGAATATTACCACGTGAACATTAAAATTTTGTAATTATTTTGGTATTTGCTTAAATTATTTTTATTGGTATATTATTGGTATTATTATGGTATAAATTTGGTATAATTAAACATTAAAAGGCCATCAATAACTAACGAAAATACTAACAATGAAACCTGCTTCAATCATCACTTACTAGACCATAAGGGCTATGCATTCATCATTAATAACAAATTCTTCATTATCCTGGTATGGTCTGGAACGCATACGTATATATAAATATTACTTACCAAAAGAACTTTTCCTCGATTTCTCATGCATCCCACATTCAACTATGAAGTGCAACGCCCTGCCCAATTTGTTTGATTTTGACAAAATCTTCGGGAAAATACGATGAGAAAAGTGGAATCGGCTCAGTTGGAAATTGGTGGTGTCTTCATTAAGGACATCGAGATCAGTCCCAAGTCCCGAGATGACATACCGGCACTGCTGCTTGATCTGCAGCACCTGCAGTGACCCAAGAGTTGCGCCGACAAGTGGTCGCGTTGCTATAGTCAGAGTTCAGACCCGAAACACGCAAAAACACCAGTCATCCGAGCATGAACTTGTGGAGCATGCTGGTGCTTGCGGTGCTCAAGCAAGGACTGGATTGCGGTTTTGACCGGCTTGCCCACATTGCGAATAATGACGGGCTGGTGCGTCAGATGATGGAACACGAAAATATGGATCACCAATATGAGTTGCAAACGGTGATCGACAATGTCAGTCTGCTGGGTCCGGAATTGCTTACCGAGATCAGCGCACTCGTAGCTCGACGGGCCACAAGGTACTAGAAAAAAAGCCTGGCAAGCCGTTGCGCGCTATTGACCACCCTGTGCAACCTGATTCAAAGTGCTCGGCAAAGCTGAGAATGGCAAATGAAAGCCTGTCTCAGGCTATGCTCCTCAAAATGCTTGTCCAAGCACTAAAATTATCAATAATGCACGCACAATACGTGGTGATTCGAAACTCTCATGCCGGATGTAGCTCTGGTTTTCGAGCACACTCCAGACGGATTGCTGGAAAAACGAGGTTTTCTGGCATACACTACCCGAGAATTTGTCATTTAATTGTTGCGTCTTTGGATAGTACTCAACGGTATTTTAGATTAGCCATTTTTCTGGGGCGTCTATATCAGGTATACATTCCTTCAGTAATTCTCCGCTTTGTCCTGTAAAGGATCTCCAAAGGATCGCCCCTCTGGTTACTCACCGACGAAAACATTTGGCGCATTGAGATCGCCCCTATGTGAGCATGCAACCTTCTAAAGGGCATTGCATTGCAAACTATTTCATTCCAATCAATAGCCAGGTTACATCCAGATTGGAGGAACAAGTATCAAATACGCGAGTATTGTAGCGAAATACACCATGGCTAGATGTGCATATAGTTTATAGTTTTTCCCATTATATCTTCGTTCAACATGTTCCATGGAACATGAAACACAAAGCTCCAAAGGTCACGAGTATTAAAGATAATTCGTAATATATCGGTCATTTTCTACTCCGATTCAATTCGCCAGTTCATGCCCGAAGTACGGTGCCTTGGTCCACGTATCTACATACCCCCACTCACAGATGAGATTCCTGCCAAAGAGGTATACTTGGGTACAATCGGCCCCTTTCCTTCAATAAGAGCTTGAATTTCATCAAGATCCTCCATAAATTCCTGCAAACCAACCTTAAGATAACGCCAGCAACTGAATTCTGTCTTGCTACGATGACTCTTGATCGCCTGTTTTGCTCGCGTCAGATGACTGAGGGCGAAATTATTGTTGCCAATTGCCCAATGAGCGATTGCCATACACTGATCATAGTTGGGACCAGGATACTTATTGGGATCCGATTGATCAAGTTCCACAACATTGTCAAATAACTTTGCTTCCGCTTTTCCGTATACTCCCCACTGAGCCATTGCAAAATTAAATGCCCGAACAATGTCCAGATCGTCTATGCCTTGCCCATCATCTCGAAACATGCTTGCGGCCTCTGCGCATCTTCCAAAACCCATATACAGCATCCCCAACTTATGTCTGGCAGACTTACGCTGTGCTTCCGGCAAACTCTTAGTGGATAATACTTGCTCAAACAGGTCAATACCAAGTCGGATTTCATCATGGGAACGGTCGAACATGTCGGCCAGCCAGTGCTTTTCTTCGGAACTCAATGACAAAACTGCGGGCGATTGAATAGCAAGTTTCCTGTCTAGCATATTCAGGCGAATCAGTCGCGACAAGGCCTCTTTTACCATAGGTGGCGATACATTTTGACACTTCAGAACACGCCAAACATCTTCCACCACACCATCAAGTTTGAGTCTCTCGCGGATTCTAGAACGCTTCAGAAAGGCATCCGGCTGTTTGAAACCTTTGGTAATTGCTTGATCGATTAATGACAAGGCTGATTCCAAATCAAGATGTGACTCTCTGAACTCTCCCAATCGAAATAACACTTCGCCATCATTTGCATGTCCCTCTTGAATCTTGTCGAGCATGAGGTGCTGATTTAGCATTAAGTCGTGGTCTATCGTCCTCCATGACCTGTCTGCTCGTCGTATATATTCCAGAGCACCATCCCGATCATTCCAGTTGCGCAAGGAGATTTCACGAACAATTTTTGCATACTCGCTGGCTAAACGGCTCTTTGGCCGATCTTTAGAAAATACTACTTGATTCAATAGAGATAAACTGTCATATCGATGAACAATCATCGGCTTCTGGCGAAAACCAAGTTGCTCTTGAAACTGCCTGATTTTATTTTCGAGTATCTGATCCTCATCGTCCAAATCAGGGACGTTTGACATAACAAAGTGAAGTTCTATATTCTTTTTCCTTACTCCCACTGCTTCCTCTCTGATGTCCCCAACTACATTGGCCAGGCCACGGAGGTTTTGTTCATTTGGAAAGAAAAAAGCAACGACCGCATCAGGAAGTTGCCGAGTGCAAATTCCACTCGTATCCGTGTGCCCGGTGCGGGAATCAATCAAGACATAATCCGGGTTGAAAGATTTCTTCCACTGTTCCTTGAGATCTTCAAGCAAAAGAAAACCATCATGCTTTTCGTAAAGTTCGATCCAGTCAATTTGGCTGAAGCTGGCGGCATAACTTTCTTTTTTTCCAGATTGCATGATTTGCAGGCTGCCACCCTGATTTCCAATAGGTGGACACTCGGCAACAAAGTTGCTGACATCCGGAGATCGTCCTGTTTCCAGATACTGAGCAACGAAGTCAATTACGCCCAAAACCTCCTGGGAGGGCTTTAATGCATCAAATGTGTCGAGGCCCGGAGCCTCAAGATCAAAATCCACAACCAATACATGGCGACCGTTCTTCGCTAATGTGATAGCTGCATTTGCCAATGCCATAGTACGGCCAACACCACCCTTGAATGAATAGAATGTAGTGATGTACATATCATCATGCCACTTTGTACAATTGAAATTCCTGTTGTTTTTTTCGCATGTAGTCAGTTATCTCAATTGCACGGAATTTCCTTCTTGTAGAGTCCATTGCTTGGGTGGTGACCGCCAACGAAAGAAATCTTTCAAGATGACTGTTATTAGCCGGGAACTGGAGGAGGCGCAGATACCGATCATATGCATGAGTCTGAATGCCCAATCCATTCTCCCAGCGATTTAGGGAAGCCTCTCCAATGCCTGTCAGTCGGGCAAATTGGGCCCGCGTCATGCCATATTGATTTCTGATGCGTTTAATTTCAATTGGAGGAAGCACCCCGAGATGCCGGCAAACCGCATCATGTTTTATTTGTTCCGATTCCTCATCAAGATATTCAAACTCGCAGGCATTGCATCGACGTACAGGGACATTCACCGATAGTTCCACCATGGATTCTCCAGATCCATAGTTGAAAACCAATGAATTCCATGCTGTTCTGGTTTCATCTGTGCCACACATTGGGCAAGCCCCTTCCTGTTTCACTGCCTGTGAACGAGGCCTGGTTCGTCTTGCGTTCATTTTTCAGTCTTCCCAACTAATAGTCAGAATAATGAAAGCTGCGGCCGATAATCTTTCCAGATCCGAGTTGCAGCTTTATATAGAGTTTTGACATTCCCGGCTTTATGTCGACTTTCATCACGTACCCCTTAGCACCAGTCGGCTTATGCAACTTCATGATTTCGACAGGGTGATCGCTCTCAAGCATGGTCGCGATGAATTCCCAAGCTGACGCATCCGTGAAAAAGCCATCAAGGCTACCATTTGGATTTCGCACCTGACCAGGACGCCAGTCGGTTGGGCGCTCTCCAGTGAATTCTGTTACACGCGCACTAGGTCTTCTCGCAAGGATAACCAATTGCTTCCTGATAGACGTATCAAGACTCATACTCGTGAATTCCTTTTGTAATTGCATATCATATGATCATCAATAAACAATTTCAATGGCCAAATATTATTTAATTTGGGAATTATGTAGAAAATAAACAATCATATGATTTATTGCATGAGAGAAACAACTCTGCGGGATGTGGCTTGCTAACTGATTCGGATTTGCTGGAAAAGTGACTAAGGGCAACATTAAACAGAACTTCACGAGGCATGGTTTAATCGTTGTGGACATCGTGGAAAGTCACCGGCTCCGTCGTTGCCAAGAACCTTCGGAATCCTGACCGAGACCGGGCCGACCCCGGATGAGCCGCTCTGGATGACGACTACTACGCACTACCAGCCTGTGGTTCTGTTCGGTGCGATCGCCTTGGCATTGCTTCATGAACTCGTTCAGTTCAGCTTCCGTCGGAGCGAGCATCCGGTGATACCTGCCAAATATTTTGAGAATTCGGAAGTGCAATTTGATGATCACCGTATTCTGGCTTTAGCTCGGTATTCCGGTGTTCGAATATTGTTCACGAGTGACCGTGATCTTATACAGGATTTCACAAAGCCCAGGCTTATCAACAAACCAAGAGGAAAAATTTATTCTGAACAGCGACCTGAAAATTTGATAGCTTGTTCCGGGAGCAAGGAAACCAAAGAACTCGAGATTCCAGACTCCACGGATGATTGTCATGCCGAGCAGAGCAACTCCCCGCAGGTAGTCGACAAGCTGAATGCGCAGGGATTTCGCTGGATGCTGGATTGACGTACCAGACGCGTCGGCAGACCGGTGCCTGTGACGGCCCTGACTTTGGGGCTTCACGCGTTTCGACACGATCCCTTCATTACTGTCGAGATCACAGCAACCAAGCCCAAAAGTCTTGCATCGCTAGTATTGTGCCCTAGACTCCAATTCCTGAATTATCCGGTGATGAGGTTTGGTTTCATGGATATAATCAGAGTTGGTGCATTCAGTTTTTTCCTGTTCAATAAAAAAGCCGATGACTTCGATTACAGACCGCCTTGCCACTGGAAAGTTATTACTGCTCGATGGAGGCGTCAGCACCGAAATCCAGAAACGCGGCGTTGCGTTGGATGGTAATGTCTGGAGCGGGTTGACCACAAAGAACAACCCCGATGAAGTGCGAAGTGTCCACGAGGCATACATTCGAGCCGGATCCGAAGTTATTACGGCCAACACATACTCAACCGCAAGGCATGTTCTGGAGAGCATCATGCTGGGACACGAAGCGAAGATGTTGAACTTCAAATCGGTATTGCTGGCCAAAGAGGCCCGTGATCGGGCGGCTAAAAACGAGGTCTGGATTGCCGGATCCATGTCGAGTATGCCGCCACTGACCCGCAACCACCAATCGGTAATTGACAGACATGCTGAAGCAAGTTACTGCGAGCAGGCTGAAGTACTTGCCGAGGCCGGTGTCGACCTGATTATCTGCGAAATGATGCGCGATCTTGAGAATGCGGAAATCGTGATCAAGGCAGCATTAGCTACCGGCACGCCGGTGTGGGTGGGCTACAGTGCGATCGTTGATCAAAGTGGCAAGGATGTGCGGGGCTTGAGCTGGTTGCATGATGGTAAATTGGATACGCGACACGACTTTACAAGCATGCTGGAGGCCCTGGTTCCCCTAGGCGGACAGGTTGCAGGCATCATGCATACCAATCTGGATGACATGAATCCGGCACTGGAGGTGCTTGGCCAACACTGGTCTGGCCCCAAAATGGCCTACGCAGAAACCGGTGAGTTGAGACCACCAGACTGGATATTTGATGATGCAGTATCACCCTCAGCCTATCTTGAATCGGCACGAGGCTGGGTTGAGCAACATAATGTCCAGATCATTGGAGGTTGCTGTGGGACTGGACCCGAGCATATTTACCTCCTAAAGGAACATCTACTGTGATTACTGTGATATTTTTCGGTTGATGCCTTTGATTTTTTTGTCTGTTCACAACACTTGATATCTTGCTAACAGAGATAAAGTTGCATCTTGATTCCATGATGCCGCATTCTGAACGTAGGACACGGTGCATTGAGAGTGCTGGCGCCGCGTTCAGATTTCTGTATATCTTGTCGTGCTTCTTGGCAAGTCAATGCACTTTGTTTGTTATTTCCTTTAATCGCACGATCTCAGCATCGATTGCCCGCTCATAGGTCGCCGCACGTTCTTTTGAAAACATGTCGATGACCAATCCTGACAAACCGACAAGGACAAGAGTCACAGCAACGGCGCGCAAGGTCTCGTTCTCTGACAGTTTGAACATGACTATCGCTATTGCGAAGGCTATAGCGGCACCAATTAACGTATAGGCGTAAACAGTTTCAAACCTTTTCACTCGCGCCTTTTCCATATGTACAAAACTGGACGGTGATTGTTCATAAGCAATTTCATACTTGGCAAGTTTACTTGACGTTCCAATAGAGCCAACAATTCCGGTTACAATGAAAATTATCGCAACGACAGATAGAGGTATCGGCAATGCCTGTCCGACTGGAGTCGATGCCAACTTCCAAAACAGGCCGGCTATCACAAACAGTAAGATTCCAACCAGAGCAACCAACGACACTTCAAGGACTTCTCCCTTAGACCAGATTACTGTATGGTCGAAAAAGCTCATGCTGTGCACCTGTTATTGTTCTTCTTGCGCTTCGGCCAATCCAGTAAGTTCTCGGCTGATTTTCATCAGTCTAGTTACGTTCGCATCGTCCAGAACTAATGGATTTGGCTCCAAGAATATATCTTCATGTATGAACTTTCCTGATACTCCCTCATATTTGGAATCTAGTGCAACGGCGATAATGCGTTCACCGCCAACCCAAGTGGGGGCAGCCAATTTTCCAAACATTATTCTGAAGGCGCGTTCAAGACCCTTGGTATGTCGGTCCAGGTTCGAGCGAATATAACCAGGATTGAGGCAGTTGATCGAAGTACCGCTACCTTCAAGTCGGACAGCTGCGTCGCGCCCATGCATAAGCATACATAGTTTAGCTTGGGCATAAGACGAAAACATTGACCATTTGTTGTTTTCGAGATGCAGATCATCAAGAAGCAACTTGGCAGCCTCCTGAGTGGCTGAAGTTAGTTGAACAATTCGAGCGTTGGGTGTCGCCTTGATTTTTTCGAGCAACAGCTCAGTCAGCAGGAACGGCCCAAGATAGTTGACCGCAAAGTTCATCTCATATCCATCGGGTGACAATGTACGAACCGGAAAATTCAGACCAGCACAGTTGATCAAGTAATCAATGTGCCCGCAGCGATCAAGTACCTCACTGGCTGCCTTGCGAACCTGCCCAAGATCACCCAAGTCACACTTAACAAAAGTGAACTGTCCTCTGTGTCCTGCCTTGCGCAATTCTGAAATTACGTTTTCGGTTTTACCGACATTGCGCCCAAACAGGCAGATATCAGCACCCATTTCAGCAAAGCGTTCTACCGCTATTCGTCCTATTCCGTCTGTACCGCCGGTGAAGACAACCATTTTGCCTGTCAGATCTTTGTTGGGAACCTTAGGTGCTGTCTTTCGTGCCAGGAATGTATCGAACCATAATTTTCCGAAAGGTCGTTTCATGTATGCCTCAACTTACTCGAGTTATGGTCGAAAGTAGTGCGCGGGAGGTGAGGTTCATCCAGCGGCTACCGTCTTGTTGTCAGATTGTACCTCAATATCGTCCCTTAACTGCACACTCTCGATGACTTTTCAAGCTTGCCAAACCCGCACAACCTTTCCCATATGGTTTGGCATACTGGTCGAGCTTGAACATCATGATTCACTCAGAGTGGATCGGCAGGGCCTAGTGAAATTCAATATGTAGCTTGCTCAGTGTTCCATACACGGTGCAATTTTTCGGATTAATCAATACCCGAAGCAATTTGCATCGAATAACCTCCCGATTATGGAACTGATGATGTATTCCACAAAACGGAGATAGGAGCAGCATAAAAGCTATCCTTGTATGGAATAGGACTGACCTGATCATGATCAAACAACACTATCCCTTGAATAAATTTTTCACCGCATGCTTCCTGAAGCTTTCTCAATCCAGAAAAATCTTTTGGAGTGACAGTTGCGGATGACTTAACCTCAATTCCAACAATTTCTCCATTCTGGTTTTCAATTACGAAATCAACTTCATTCTTGTCCTTGTCCCTGTAATGAAAGAACGAGCAACGCTGTTCACTCCAGGTCGATATCTTTATAATTTCACTATATACGAACGTCTCCAGAATCGGCCCAAAAGAAGATTTGTCCCTCTGGATATTATCAAATGAAGTCTTGCGTATTGTGGCTAGAAGCCCGGAGTCAAGAAACTGCAATTTGGGAGATTTGACTTGCCTTTTCAGCCTATTCCTGAACCATGGGTGCAGTAGCTTGACCAAATAAAGTCTCTCTAGAACTTGCATGTATTTTTTCGTGCTCACATGATTCAGGCCAATGGCTTTGCCAACATTGGAATAATTGACCAGTTGTCCGGAATGCTCTGCCAAAATGGAAACAAGCTGGGGCATGATTGACATCTGGTCAAGACGCCCCAAGTCCCTGAGGTCACGCTCAATTAACGAATTCAAATAGCTACTGTACCAATCTTGCTTACGGACCCACTCCTTGCGGCCAAGGGGCTCTGGATAACCTCCTGCAAGTACCGTCTCAATTAATGCCTCGCCAAATACCACGCGTTTCGCTTGAGGCACCTGTCCTGAAAATGCATCATCAATAAATGTGGACGGCTTGCCGATAATCTCTGCTTGCGATATCGGAAGTAAGGGAATGACTTCGATTCGTCCGGCAAGTGAATCAGGCAAATCTGGCGAGGCCATAAAATTGGTTGAACCGGTCAATAGAAATTTTCCAGGTACAGGATCAAAGTCAACGGATTGTTTGATGGCAGACAATAGAGCAGGCGCTTTTTGAATCTCATCAATGACCACTTGATTCAAACCCCTGATTAGTCCAATAGGATCATCAATGGCTAACTGACGAGTGGTATCATTATCCATTGTCAAATACTGCCTTGTTCCAGTAGCAATATCCAACGCAAGTGTGGTTTTACCGGACTGCCGAGGACCCGACAGCAAAACTACACGAGTATCTGACAGGGCTTTCTTGATTCTCGCCTTTACAAATCTTGGATACATGCGAATGAATTTTCGACTATCTAAAATACTTAATTAGCACTATTGAAATTTTATTATTGTCTAATTGAAAAAATTATACATGAAATATTTTATTTTTTGGAAATATATTAAATAAAATTCCTCTTTATATCATTTATATCAATAATATATTTAAATTATCTATTCCGACTTTATGAAATATATTATTTGACTAATTGAAATATAAAATCAAGAAATTAAAATAATGAGTCCGAGTAAATGCTGTTTTTACCAAGTCCTCATCCCTCACAGATCCAAGCATGCACGATTGATGCACTCGGTTCCTCGCCATAATAAATTCGTTCATGCAACATAGATCGACTCGCGGGCTGGAGATAGCTGGAAGCTATGCAACAGGTGATTCATTCTCTCCCTGTTCACATGGCCCGTCCCGGCTTGGGCGAGATAGCGCTTTGCAACATCCGCGTTCCGCCTGATAAAACGGAACCTTGAGAGCCTCTTCCCGTTATTCCATAGTATGCACAATGTCCCCGAATAACTTGGAACAGGTGCTCCTGTTGTTCACGGAGCGGGCGTTAGCCCGTCCTTCGCAACTCGTCTGAAAAATTGATAAATTTCGACTAATTTTGGCGCAAATCCGTCTATCAGTCATTGATTATTCGTTCTCCGGGGTCTGAAAACCGGTTGTGTTGCCAACCTATGAGAGTGCTATTGAATAAAATCAATACTTTATTATTTTGGTATATGCTGACTTGCGAAGTTCGGGACAATGCTTTGAAGGTATACATCTTATTCGAGAATAACTTCGTATACTGCTTTTTGGGAATGTACTTGATGGCCATGTTGCACCATTCCAAAAATACATCTTTTGGACATCCTAGCTAGTTAGTCGAGAGGGGAAAGCTTCTTTGGATGATTGCATCCATGCATAATTGGAATGATCTCCCTCCTTGCTTTCTTGGTCGCAATAACAGCAACCTTACCGTGTTTTGACATCATTTTTCCCAATCTGATTTGGCATTATTCCGGCAAGGAAATCTGAAACGTTTGCCTTGTGATATTTTTAGTGAGTTATCGATATTTTGGTAAAGAAGAGCCATTACCGGCAAAAAAACCGTTTCCTGAGCCCACACAGACAACCGCGATGCTTTCCATTCCAGGTGGTTTTTTGGGCGACAATCCCGCAATTTTGGCCCGGACTCAACCTGGTTAAGTGATTCAGTTGTCGGGTCGCTTGTAACTCAATTATTTTATGGCAAGCGGGGTGATTGAAATACCAATAATGAAAGTTCCTAAAACGACATATTCAGTTCAGGCAGTGTACCAGCCAGAACTTGTGCGACTCCGACTGGCACCGAAAATACCTCAACCTGCTCGAATTTGTGATCGGATACAATGGAACATTTATAGACATGGTTGTACGCGATCTGACTCGTGTGTTTAGCATTTTTTCTTGTTTGCTATATCTCTACCAGAATGGTCCGAAAATTTACCAAATCACGCTGTTTAACGGCTGACCGCACGAGATCAGTCGGACTCTTTCTCTTTTTCCACGGTAGGAGATCATGTTGGCTTTCTTCTTAAACTGATTAATTTCATGTTTCGAGACACCTCCAGAAGCTGCAACGGGTCGAAATCTTATTTCTTTCCTATCAGGTAATATTCCAACAGCAGCCGAAGAACCAGCTCTTAATTGCCTGACTACTAAACTTGAATCCAACTTACCTCGTTTGAGCTCAAGCAAGACTACCCAGCCATTTCCCTTCTGATCGTCTGCAACCAGGAGGTAGTCGCAACGAGGGGAATCTTTAGGTAATGGTGAACCAGGCTTGTCAAAATCCAAAACCGATCGAGGTTTTGGTACTCCATTCAACGGGACCTCGCACCCATGCTTTTTCAAACTGCCCTGATGAAGACAGTCCTTATTCACTTTATTACGAAACTCTTTCAGGAAATTACTCACAAGCGTCCTCTATCGCACTCGATATTTCAGCCCATTCATTATGCAAAGCCGCTGCAACATCGTCATATCCAGATGAGTACAAACCGGAATCACCGAGTTGAATTTCCTTGACAACCGAACCCTTCGGACGGTTTTTTTGCTCAAAAAGCCAAACTCCCACTTGGTCTGAACGCAAGGCAAATTGTCTGTCTACAGCAGTATCGTATTCATGTTCTGGTAATTCCGAGCGACGGACAATATTCGCCAGTTCTTCGAGCAACCACTCGCTGTGCGTGGTCACGATCACCTTGATACCCGCATTGACCAAGGCTGAGAGTTGACGCATAAACTCTACTTGCATTGAAGGGTGAAGATGTGATTCAGGTTCCTCGACAATCAACACATTGCCGGGATTAACAATATGACGGAGATACAAGACTACCGGAGCAAGTTCAGAAACCATTGAGGATGCATTCGCCAATGCCAAGTCATCCTGCCAATCATTGGGACGGTAAACAAAACGCGGATAGTTATTATGGGACTCTCTTTGAATACTTATGGTACCCCCAAGTATATGCCTTTCAATATTTTCGGTCTGATCAATAGTTTGCTTTCTGCGCCCACGCACAGAATCAATTTCTATCAATTGTTCCAGAAAGTCTGCCAATACCCCAGACAACACGGGCATTCGTTCAGAGGGGCGAAGGCCTGCTGAGGAGGCACTTGATATCAGTGCAGTGACTACAACGCTATGAGCATGCATAATGCCTGTACGGTCCGCCGGTAGATAGTAAGCTGGAGAATTTAAGGGACCAAGTATTGAAGGTAAAATCATGCTACCAAAGTACTCAATAAGCTCAAAATCAACAAAGCCTCGTCTTTTTGAGTCTTTTTTCAATTCATTGATCAATTGGCTTAGAAAGTGCCTTTCGCTGTAAATCGGCTCCGAGTCAATAACAATTCGCAAATTTTCTGGGAATCTAATTTGAAATTGACCATTCTGGGCCAGAGAAAGAAAATGTTCTACACTTTCAGGACGATTGGGAATAGGTTTCCGTATGGTAATTTGTGCCTTACCAAAGGACTTCTGCTTGCGGATGAGGGAATGGACCTCCCCAACTCCAAAGCAACGGCATATTTCCTCAGCAAGCAACGCCCCGTTGCTTGCTGCTCCAGATTGAAGAAGTTGGACAAGAGAGGGAGATAAGAGTGTTTCAGTTCTTGATTTGTTTTTGTCATACTCAAGCGATTGAAACAAATCAATTAGAGGTCCTATGCTCCTGTCAATAATCTTCTTATTTGCAGAATGTAAAAATAGCGGACCCCGAGCATGACGTCCATGCCGGTAAAAAAACCGATGTAGAGCATAAATCAGAATTGCGAGATAGGACTTTCCGGTGTTGCTTGGCCCAACAAACACCGTCAGTGGACGTAGTTCTACCTCTGCTTTGGCTATCGGACCGAAATCTTTTATATCAAGTTCCAGATAACGCCTTTTTTCATTCATGGTTTTGTTTCTTGGGTACACGACTTTATTTTAATACCCCTTCATACATCCTATACATGTTTGAAAAATATGAAAACAATGAAACGATGGCAATTTCCTGATTTTTAGGACAGTACCAATCACAAATCCGTGAAGGCATGAAAGGAGTGGACACAGTGCAAATCCATCAAGAAGCATTGCAAAGTCGATTTTCATTTCTCCAGATAGCACCAAACGGAACAACCCACAAGCCATCGCCGAACGAGCCAGCATGCTCGCCAGCATACAGTACAATGCCTGTAAACGATCGATCATCAACGAGATTTTTCTTGAACCATCTTAGATGCTTGAAATCATTTTTTGATATTGTCGCGGCAGATTTGATCTCAATGCCAAGCAGGGCACCGTCATCCCTCTCGACAATGAAGTCAATCTCCCTTTTTTCCCGATCCCGGTAATGATAAAGGGAATATTCACCACCGCTTGAATCAACTTGCGCTGCTAATTCGTTGTAGGCGAAGGTTTCAACGAGCTTACCCGCTTGGTCAGGGTCAAGTCTAACTCGCTCTTCCCTCAATCCAAGCATTGATGACATCAACCCACTATCAGTCATAAACAGTTTCCTTTGTTTGCCGACCCTCGCATAATCGATTTTCGTCCAAGGCTCGACTTGTTCAATAATGTACAGGCTTTCCAAAGCATTAATATAAGACTCAAGAGTAGGGCGAGTTATTCCTAAACCGGTGCCGATCGTGGAGATGTTCATGAATTTTGAAGACCATGCTGACAATATTTTTACCAAGTCCCGCATTTTTTCGTGTCGATGTATGCGAGCAATATCCACCAGGTCCCTCGAAAGCAGTGCTTCAATGTAGTCTCTGTGCCAGCGAGCTCTTGCAAGAGGCTCTAAATTTAGAGTTTCGGGAAAACCACCTCGAAGTGCTGATCGAATAATGTCATCACGACTGTACGCTTGATCGCTGTCTTTGAATTTCTGGCCAAAGCAACTATCAAGAAACCTAGGCTCCGATCTCAAGATCTCTCCCTCGGTTAGTGTGCGTAGACGAATTTTGGAAATCCTCCCCGCTAATGATTCCTGGACATCCGGCATGGCTTGGAAATTGGCGGAACCAGTCAGAAGAAACTGGCCTGGCCTGTTATTTTCGTCAACAACTTTCTTGATTGCCAGAAGTAGCGGGAGGACTCGCTGGACCTCATCAATAATCATCATTTCCTTGTTGTGCTTAACGAATCCCATGGGGTCAGCTTCCGCTAAATCCTGTAACGTGCCGTCATCTAGGGTACGGTATTCCACATTGATCGATTCCATTTTCCTCACCAGCGTTGTTTTTCCACACTGGCGTGGTCCGGCTAACAATAATACACGTCACTCCCGCTTGGACATCATTATGGTCTTGTTTTGCCACCTGTTTATTATGTTATTCATATTTCTACCTTTTGTGCGTATTTATTTTTGTTGCAATATTTATAATAACATATCCGCTTTTTTATAAATTATATATACGCAATTCTTAAATTATTAAGATCGCTATTTTTCTAATAGTATTTCCTAGTTGAAATTACCTACATCTCGTACCCTATATTTATTTCTCCTCAAACCAGTGCTTTAGCCGACAATCAGGATTCCTTAGCCGGCTATCCTGATCCTGTCTTTGAACCACTTGCAGCGACTTGTGAGACTGCAATTCCAAAATGAACATTGTTCAGCAAATCCGGCTGGCCATAATCAGTGTTTTCAGATAACCCGTCTCAGTTTTTTAGGTCATGTGCTGTTGTTGCCGATTTCTCACTGGATTGTTGGGCAGATACTTTCAGGCCTAGAAAACCCATGTTGTAAATGGTCAGAGGACTGACCGTCCGGTGCAACTTTGGCTTTTTTGCCGAAGCATGAGCCACTAGGTATCTTGAACGCCGATAATCTTTAATTTTGAGTCAAATTTTCTTTTCAGAGAAAATTGAATCTTTCCTATCGGCTTTTCGACTGTAATATCCAAAGAGCGGCTGACCATTACGATCACTCCGTATTTATTCAACTAGGTGATTGCTGAATATCTACAATAGAACAACCGATCCGATCATGACTCGTCGGTCTGAGGCTATGCCTCGCTAGTTAGTGCAGATGCCATCGCAATCCTCCATGCTTGACTGTCCCTGCTCATCGCGATTGTGGTGATCATCCTGAGAGTGCATGCCGTTAACCGTTAGCGTTTCCATTGCAACTAATTTCAAGCGAAATCGCCCCACCCTACAGAATGTTTGCAAGCAAACTATTCCCGCCGTTCATGATAAACGGCAGTTTTCTGGCAGACACGAATTAACCTGAATCGTTATTACAAAGGTTTTGTGATTTGAACAAAATCGGTAATGCCAGCCTCTAATTGCTCTCAATCTGCTTCCGATTCCTCAGGATCATCGGGATCTAGCGGAATAAGCTCTTGTTGATAGTTGGAGATATTTCTTGGCATCTTGAGACCAAGGTGTTGCCAAGCTGAACGGGTCGCCATACGTCCCCTTGGGGTTCGCATCAAAAACCCGCGTTGAATTAAAAAGGGCTCAACAATATCTTCCAAGGTTCCGCGCTCTTCTCCTATTGATGCTGCAATACTGTCAATGCCGACCGGACCCCCGTCAAATTTCTGCATGATTGATAACAGATAATTTCGATCGAGTAAATCCAGTCCAATCGTATCAACTTCCAGCATGTCCAGAGCAGAATCAGCAATTTTTGCGGTCAACACTCCCTTGCCCTTGACTTCCGAGAAATCGCGTACTCTACGCAACAGACGATTGGCAATTCTTGGTGTGCCACGTGAGCGTGCAGCGATGGATCTTACCCCATCTTCTTCAAACTCGGTTTTCAGGAGCTGTGCAGAGCGCTTGACAATCTGCACCAGTTCCTCATCCGAATAAAATTGCAAACGTTGCACAATCCCAAACCGATCACGGAGTGGAGAGGTGAGCAGTCCTGCTCGGGTGGTTGCTCCAACCATGGTGAAAGGTGGCAGGTTCAGTTTGATCGAACGTGCAGCTGGGCCTTCACCAATCATGATGTCCAGATAATAATCCTCCAGCGCTGGATAGAGAATTTCTTCAATACTTGGGTTCAGGCGATGAATTTCGTCAATAAAAAGCACGTCACCGACTTCAAGATTCGTGAGGATAGCAGCTAAATCACCGGACTTTTCCAACACCGGCCCTGAAGTCTGTCTGAGTTTGGCACCCATCTCGTTTGCAACAATATGCGCGAGAGTGGTCTTGCCGAGTCCTGGCGGACCAAAAACCAGAACATGATCAAGCGCCTCACCTCGTTTCCTTGCGGCCTGCATGAAAATATCAAGTTGTTCACGGGTTTTGGCTTGTCCCACAAATTCTTCCAGCCGTTCGGGGCGAAGACTCTTCTCAAACACCCGATCTTCGGGCATTTCAGTTGCCGCTTCAGCAGCAAGAATTCTTTTCATTCCGAATTCATTCATTTGTCAGACACCCAAGCGAGAGCATTTTTAATTAATTCATCTCGTGATCCGCTTTTTTCCCGAACTGCGGCAACTGCATTTTCTGCCTCATTGACTTTGAAACCAAGCGCAATCAGAGCGCTAACTGCATCCCGATAATCACTTGTGGTTTCATCGTCGATCAGATCCTGGTCATCATCAATCTGAAATAATTTCAGTCGGTCTTGCATTTCCAGAATCATCCGTTCAGCAGTCTTCTTGCCAATACCGGGAACTCGGGTCAACATGGCATGATTTCGATTGCGAATGCATTGAAGCAGTTCACCGGTGCTAAGAGTACTTAATATGGCAAGCCCAACTTTTGGCCCGACACCGTTGATCTTCAGCAGAATTCGAAATAATTCACGCTGGCCAAGTTCGGAAAACCCAAACAGCAATTGTGCATCCTCCCGAACAAACATGTGGACAAATAACGAAACGGTCTCACCTTCGTCTGGAAGGTCATAGATAACAGACATCGGTGCTTCCAGCTCATAGCCCACGCCATTAACATCCACTAACAGGTTTGGGGGATGTTTGTAAACAAGTCGACCATGCAAATATCCAATCATAGTCCTCGTGTCCCATTAATTTCGATTTGGATTCATGCCTGTTTCAACCGAGCCTGAACCTGATGAGTATGGATATGACAAATCGCAGCGCCCAGTGCATCGGCTTCGTCCGAACCCGGCGTGAATCGAAGTCCCAGAATGACTCGGACCATATGTTGTACCTGTTCCTTTTTGGCACTGCCGGTTCCAACCACTGCCTGTTTAATTTGCAAGGCAGTATACTCAACAATTTCGCATTTGCGCGTTACTGCAGAACAAATGGCACCACCGCGAGCCTGTCCTAACACCAGTGCTGAATTGGGGTTTTTCGCAAAAAACACCTCTTCTACCGATACCACATCGGGAGAGTGTTCATCAATCATCTGCCCTACACCCTCATAAATCATACCCAACCGGATAGGCATAGGGCGTCCTGCAAGCTTGATTGTGCGGCAGTCTATGTATTGAATCTCGCCTCCATCATCATCAACAATACCCAATCCGGTGTTTTGGGAGCCCGGATCAATTCCTAGTACGCGCATCATTCATCCTCGCTCAGACCCAAGTTAGTAAAGACATTCTGAACATCATCCATTTCTTCCAGAGCGTCAATCAGTATCGCAATCTGTTCATACTGTTTCCGGCTAACTTGAACTTCCGTGGTCGGACGTTGGATTACTTCCGAAATCTCGGGAGTCAATCCAGCACTCTTCAATTTCGCAGCAATCTGGTGATATGTTTCGGGAGATGTCGTGACCTCAACCATGCCTTCGTTGCTATCGACATCCTCTGCACCAGCCTCAATCGCCATATCGAAAATTTTTTCTTCGTCATCTTGGTCGGAAAAAACCAGAATACCCACTCGATTAAACAAGTAGGCAACCGAACCATCTGTCCCTAGATTGCCACCATATTTGGAAAACATGTGGCGAACCTCGCTGACGGTACGGTTTCGGTTGTCCGTGGCACATTCAACCAAAAATGCCACACCACCAGGCCCGTACCCCTCATAGCGTATTTCCATCAGATCGCTACCATCCTCTGCGCCAGCGCCTCGCTTGATAGCACGGTCAATGGTATCGCGCGTCATATTTGCAGCCAGCGCTTTATCAATCGCGCTACGAAGTCGTGGATTTGAATCAGTATCCGCTCCACCTAATCTAGCGGAAACGGTAATTTCCTTGATTAATTTAGTAAAGACCTTCCCACGTTTTGCGTCTTGTGCGGCCTTTCTGAATTTAATATTCGCCCACTTGCTGTGTCCGGCCATGGTTTCTTTTTCGTTGCTTCAAGAAGTAATTGATGAGTATGTCGATGGATCTGGAATTATCACCACAAAGTCACTCCTATTTAATATTCCGAATATGATGAATGGAATAATTCCAGTTAAATTAGAGCATGAGCAGGCAATTTATTTTTTCAAGATCCCCGCCAAGGTAGCACTTTATCGCACTAAAATAACGAATATTACAAATATTTTAACTCATTATGTGAAAAATCGGATAGTGCCTCAATCGAATCAACCGATTGAGTTGCAAATTCGAAATTCCCTGATTATCAGAGCCCGACAAAACCACATTATTCTTCATCTATTAAATTATTTTGGCGAGTCTCTGTTCATCGCTTCGGCCTATGTGCCTTGCTTTGGCTATATTTGCTCTCACAGCTGGATTAGTTTATGTCAGTCGGCAAGAACTATCCTGCTGTTGAGATTATTCAAGGAAGCCTTCTGTCTTCCGGGATGAATAATTGTATCCCCTGGTGTTCCACCATTAATTCCTGTAAATTTTGTATGGCGAATTTACAGATTCCCAATTACTGGTTCCAATTCCAAGTCCTGTTGATTTAAGTTTTTCAATGGGCATGCCCGCTCACAATACACTTAAAATCTGATCATGTCCTGTGGTTCATGGAAGGGATCCAAGAACTTTTGGCCAAGAGACGGGGCTTGGTAACAACCCCCGTCTACTCGGCCATTTGAAAAAGGATTAGACTTGCTGGACAATATTCAATCATTACTCTACCGAACTGCAAAAACCAGATTATGGGTAGTGGCTCAGTTTGAAATATCTGATTTGCTTTTGTAGGTTGTGGGTCGGTTTGGGGCAGGCTGTGCATCTTCAACCATCCTGACTATATCGCTGACATCCCAAAGCCGGTTGGTCACGCCTGCTTCCATTGCCGGGGTTACTTTCAGCGTTTGGTGGATCCTGCAAAAATTGTAATGCATGAAATGCAATGCTACGGCATGGTTATGGTTCTCCATTTTCTTTGAAAAGGCGTTGGTCAGCCGTGTAAACCGGCACATGGACATGCGCATCGTCAGGTTCTGGCGTTCAACGTAGGATGTGGAAATGTTGTCGGGATTCGGCTTGCCTTCAATCACATTGCGCAGAATACCGTTGCACTCTCCCGGACTGTAGCGGGATTCCGATTTCAGACCTGCGCTTCCCCCGTAAATCTTGACAAGCTGCGCATAGTCAACATCACACCCAAATGCACCTTCAACGGCTTCTAAATAAGCCTTGTGACCATCGCTTGTCAGTTGTACCCGGTTATTCAGTCTTGACCTCAAATCGTCCATGAAATCGATGGCTGTGGCGCTGGAGCGATCTCCCAATCTCCATGATGGAACCAGCCTGGTATCAGCGCATATGGCCGTCCACGTCCAAACGTCGCCCGCCTGACGCGGCGGATTTTTGGCGGTCGGAACGTTCTTGTTCTTGGCGTAAACGAAGCTCCAGATTTCATCGACTTCAATTCGAGTGCAGTTGAGATTGCGCAATGCCTTGTCCTGAAACTCGGAACAGACCTTGCCAGCGTCAACCAGCAGCTTGGTTACGGTGTTGCGGGAGACATCAGCAATGCGTGATGTCGAGCGAATGCTCATGCCTTCAACCAGGCATTTGAGCATGAGCGTCTTCGTTTTTGTTGGCAGTGTATTCATAATGAGCATTATACCTGCAAATAATATATATTGCAAGCATCATGCGCATTTTGTTTCTAGGCCGCAAATCGTGAAGATGGCAGCACTGGCGGTTTCCCCTTGATCGAGTCTTCAACGCTCAGTCCCTGAATGAAGTTGTATTTTCCTATTTCATAATCTTCGACATACTTCTTTTCCCTGTTGTTTTCGACCGTTTTCATGTATTTCTCGAAACACACCATGATCCCGCATTTTCCACCTGATTCCCTGACAGTAGTTGACAATGCCTTTACCGAATCCGGCGTTACCTTTCCGCCCTTTACCTGAACAACTGCAAAAGTCTTTTCAATGTCATCCTTGTTGTGTCCCATAGCTTGTGGGCTTGTCCAAAATGGAATAATCCCGTCTACCCCTCCATCAGCTCCACGCTTTCCTGGGTTGTGAAACTGGCCTCTTGCACCAACTTCACCGCAGGCCCATTTCTCGAACTCGAATGGATTGTTTCTTGCCAGATCCTGTGCGTCAACCAGCGTCAACGGACATCCAATTACCTGAATATCAGCGCGTTCAAGATGTAAGTTTCCTGTCATTCGATTTCTTATCAACCCGGCAGAAAACTGGGATATGTCTATACCTACCCATTCTCGATTTAGCATTTCAGCCGCATGAACTGTAGTCCCGCAACCGCAAAATGGATCTAAAACAATATCTCCCTCATTGGAAGAAGCCTTGATAATGCGTTCCAGCAGGGCAGTTGGCTTTTGTGTTGGATAGCCTAATGCCTCACTTGAATTTTGCTTCACTACTGGCATTGGCCACACATCTTCCGGAATTTTTCCAATCTCGGAAGATTCACCTCCAAGATATGATTTTCCACCCAAATTTCTGACTGATTTATACCTTTGCCTGGAAACCGCCATAATTGGCACACGCACATCAAGATCATTGAAAACATATTTTTCTGACATGACATATCTCAGTATTACATCATGCTTTCGTGGAAAATCCTTTTTTGGACGACCCGGCGAATCATGGTAAAACCAAATTACTTCATTCCTGAAATTGTCATTGCCAAATATTGCGTCCATAATCATTTTCAGATAATGGCTAGCTGTTGGGTCACAATGCAAATAAATACTGCCAGTATCTTTCAATACCCGTTTCATTCGTTTTAGGCGGATAGCCATATTCAATAGATATGCCGAAGTGCTTATTTTGGTGTTTGGTTTTTCTTTGAAGATGCGCTTTGACAATTCCACTATGTCAGCAAGTAATTGATCCTGTTGCCCCCCTCAATTTTTTCAGGTTTTCATTCTCTTCTTCAGACCATGACCAAGTATCCTTGAATGCCATAACGGGTTTTGCGTCCTTCTTGTATTGACCCTTAAAGGGAAGATTGTAGTTGCTCTTGGAGTTAAACGGGGGATCAAGATAAATGAGATCAACTGATTTATCCGGCAATGCTGAACTGTCTTTCAACACCTCCAAACAATCGTTGGCATATATTGTTCTATTCGATATCCCAGTTGACATTATCAAGAACCCCAGCGAGCAGCGGCCGCAGTTCTGGCTATCTCCTGACGGCGTTCAGAGGAGATTGCTCTTGCTCTTGCATGACCTCCTTTAGCTCTCTTGGGTGTGGTCTTCGGTTCTGTTTCCTCTGTCTGCCCAGTAGCTATGTCAACTACCGCTTTTGCTAGTTTATTCGTGTCTCTTGGACGTTTCATAGTGATACTCCCTTTGAATGCATGATTGAAATTTGTGTTGTTTTTATTTTCATTATAACATTACAGGCAATGTTGTCTTTGCAGTTTTCAAACTGAGCCACTACCAGATTATGCAAATGATGGATAAATCTACTGATTCTGTGATATGATCATAATGTCACTTTCAATGGTATTGTACACAAAGTCTGGAAACTGAACCATGAAAACACTAATTACATCGTTGCTTGCTCTTTTTCTTGGAGTAGGAATGCTTCCATTTGTTCATGCAAACTGTTTCAAGTCAATTAGTCTTGGCGAATTTCCTCTGGGTGAGTGGTCTGATGCCGGTCGAACCTGGGTCGAATCCGATATGGTGGGATCAATTTCTGACACGTTCACGACGAAATCAGCATTGGAAACACAGAAAAACACACTACTTGGGCAGTGCACAACAAAAGGAAATGCAGTTATAGCCAAAGTTGAGGAACGGCTCAATCAGCGAAAGGCTGGTCTCGGGGCTGAGTTTGATAAATGGTGCACTGATACATTCTTTTGTCCGATGGTTCGCGACATCTCCATCCAGTCCCGAACAAACGAGATTGATCAGGAAATTGTCAGAATGAAGGGGTGGTATAAGACAAATATCGAGAAATGCAAGCAACACTTCAACTACATGCACAATACGTTGAGCACGCACTTGTGTAGTTAATCAATACGCTTTCGTCTATCTGCCAAAATCAATGGAATATTGATAAACCGGAAAATTGCTGAATAACCCCTCCGTCCAGCAAAACGCGACTGAACTCAAAGAATGCGAGTAGTTGCTCTGGTTATTATTGAATCAGTTACTACTCACCTCGGCAAGACTGGCGGAGATCGGGGTGCCGAATCCAACGGAACCGCCCTCTCGCTATAGGACAGTCACACGTTCATATACGAACCAGATTGATTATCAAAGCAGTCTATTTCTGGGCCGACTTGGTTCGCAAGCCCAGTTCATTGAGTTGAGAACGATCGACCAGACCTGGCGCCTCGGTCAATAAGCACGATGCCCGCTGTGTTTTTGGGAAGGCGATCACATCCCGAATTGAGTCAACCCCACACATCATGGCTATCAAACGATCCAAGCCAAAAGCAATACCACCATGAGGCGGGGCTCCATATTGAAAACTCTCAAGCAAAAACCCAAACTTTTGTTTAGCATCTTCGGGCCCGATGCCAAGCAGATCAAAAATTTGTTGCTGCAACTTCGGACGATGGATTCGAACAGAACCGCCACCAATCTCAGCACCATTCAATACTAGGTCATACGCTCTTGATAAAACTTCACCCGGCCGTGAGTCAAGCGAGCCAAGATATTCCGATTTGGGGGCTGTGAAGGGATGGTGCAGTGAATGCCAACGCTTTTGATCCGAATCCCATTCAACCAGTGGAAAATCCACGACCCAAAGCGGTCTCCATGGCGACTTTGCATCAACCATACCCAAGTCCGTGGCGATTTTGGTACGTAGTGCAGCAAGCGAATCGTTGACAACCGTCTGGGTATCTGCACCGAAGAAAACCAAATCACCTGCCTGCACACCTGTCCGAGTGATGATTTCATTCAAAACTTCATCTGGCAAAAACTTCAAAATTGGCGACTGTAGCCCCTCCCGACCCTGCGAGATGTCGTTAATCTTGATATAGGCCAATCCGCCCGCCCCATACTTTGCTACAAACTCGGTATAACTGTCGATTTGGGATCGGGTAATCTGCGAACCATTAGGCACTGCGAGTGCTGCAACCCGACCATCAGGATGGTTGGCAGGACTAGCAAACACCTTGAATTCAACCGCTTTCATGACATCTGTCAATTCAGTCAACTCAAGCCCGATCCGGAGGTCCGGTCGATCCGTCCCGAACCGCAACATCGACTCCTGATAACTCATTTTTGGAAACGGCTCAGGCAAGTCAACATCCAGTATCGTCTTGAACAGCGAACGGATCATGGACTCACATAACTCCATAATCTCCGACTCTTCCATGAATGACATCTCCATATCAAGCTGAGTAAATTCGGGTTGTCGGTCTGCCCGCAAATCCTCATCACGAAAACATCGGGCAATCTGATAGTATCGCTCAAATCCAGATACCATCAGCAACTGCTTGAACAACTGGGGCGACTGTGGCAACGCGAAGAAGTGCCCCGGACTGTTGCGGCTTGGAACCAGATAGTCTCTAGCCCCTTCGGGAGTTGATCGGGTCAAGATAGGGGTTTCAATCTCCGTGAATTCGCGGTCCTCAAGATATCGTCTGAGATTGGATACAATTTGGTGGCGCATGCGAATCGCTTGTTGCATGACAGGTCGGCGAAGATCAAGATAACGATACTTGAGGCGAGTAGGTTCACCGATTTCCTTACTGTCTATCTGAAACGGCAAGGCATGAGACTCATTAAGAATCTCGATGGTATCAGCCAATAGCTCAATCTTGCCGGTTGTCAGGTCAGTGTTAACAGTGCCTTCCGGTCGGGCCCGCAGTTTGCCGCTTACCCCAAGCACAAATTCGCTACGACACGTCTCGGCAACCTTGAAGGTCTCGAAAGACTCGGGGTTGACAACAACCTGCATCTGACCTGAACGGTCACGAAGATCAATAAAAATGACTCCACCATGATCACGGCAGTTGTAAACCCAACCTTGAACAGTGATCGACTCGCCGATTTGTTCTTCACCAAGTTGACCGCATAAACGACGCATTTTCGAAACTTGCTTCTTTGGTTAGGGTCTCTCTGACTAGGCAGGAGATGTCGTGTTTTCTGTCGGCTTGCTCTGTTTGTCAGCAACGCCCTTACCCGACTCTTTGTTTGCCGGGCTTTTCGTATCTTTGGTGCTCTTGTCAGCCTTTTCCTTACCGCTGTTTTTAAAATCGGTCTCATACCAGCCACTACCTTTCAAGCGGAATGCGGCGGCAGTTACGAGCTTTTTCAGGGCCGGCTTTTGACAAGCCGGACATTCAGTTAGCGGCTCATCCGATATCTTCTGCAAGGCCTCCAGTTTGTGACCGCAATTGGTGCATTGATATTCATAAAATGGCATGGGCTTTCCGCAAAATTACAAAGTTGTGAATTATAGCCGAATGTTTGATTGTCGATAGATTTTCAAATGAGGGTCAGTTTCCCCAAATCAATTTGTGAAAAACGCTCTAACCCCCCAACATCACAATCTTTCATGCTTTGTAGGAAAATCGATGCACATTAGCATGAACAAGAGAATGCCTTACTCAAGGATATTCGCTGAAATCTTCGGGCTTGTTATACGACAGTTGCAGCAGCATCTTCCACATTCATGCGCAAGATACGATCCCGTGCATCTCCAACCCATTCATGCCCCGATTCATGATCAAACGAATTGCCATCTTTATCAACACAGCTTTCTCCGAATATGACGGCATCATTCACCACTGCATGGCCTCGCATGAGCGTATGTTTGAAGAGCAAACTACGGCTGATCTTGGCACCCGACTGCAGGTGGCATCCATGCGATATCCAAGTTGGGCCCTGAATCACACAGCCCGATTCCACTCTGGTGTTTGAACCAATATAGACAGGCCCTTCAAGCAAGACTTCATCCCAGTCAATATCAACATTTAAACCGACCCATATTTTCGGCAAGACTTCAGTACCCGGCATATTCACGCCGCGAATGGAACCACGCATAAGTTGCTGGTTAATCATCCAGTAATCGCTAAGCCGTCCAATATCCAGCCACCGAAACGGCATATTGATCGCTCCAAACGGTATTTTTCTCCTTAATAGATCAGGTAACAGATCGAGGCCAATGTCATAGGTCTTCCCCGATGGAATATAGTCGATGATTTCCGGTTCAAAGATATATATCCCGGTGCTCACCAAGTTTGAACGCGCTTCTGCAAGCGATGGTTTTTCCTGAAACGAAAGAACTTGGCCAGAATCACCCACATCAACAACTCCGTAATTATGGATCCGATTCTGTTCAACCTGTTTGACAATAATACTGGCTTTATTCCCTGACTGCCAGTGATTGCGAAGCATTTGTGTGAGGTCCAAGTCGATAATGGCATCACCGCAGACCACAAGGAAAGTATCATCAAACACTCCTCCGAATTCCTGAATATGCTTGATTCCACCAGCGGAACCGAGTGGCTCAGCATGCAATTGCCCATTTTGGAAATGTCCTTCATAGGAGTATCCAATATTGACCCCCCAACGGCGCCCATCTGAAAAATAGGATTCGATTGCCTCCGGAAAATGGCTCACATTGACCATAATGTCCTTGATACGATGCTGAAACAGTAATTCGACCAGGTATTCCATAACCGGCTTGCCAACAACCGGGATCATCGGCTTGGGAAGATCATATGTGAGTGGACGAACCCGGGTTCCCTCGCCAGCTGCGAGAATCATTGCTTTCATATGCAGGAGACTGAATTACGAACAATGCAATCATGACAAGTGCTCATCATGACACTGTTATTTTTCTGATAATCTGAATAAAAAAACCCCAGCGAACCATCGATCCGCCGGGGTTTACCGAAAGGGATAGCCTTGTTGGCTATTCGTCGCCGCCAAAAATCCCGAATATATGCAACAAACTCAAAAACAGATTGTATATTGATACATACAAGGTGACTGTCGCAGAGATATAGTTGGTCTCACCACCATGAACAATTGCACTGGTCTGAAACAGAATCAAACCAGACATCAGCAAGATAAACATCGCTGAAACCGCAAGACTCAAAGCTGGCATTGGCCAAATCAAAGTAACCAAAGCTGCGATAAAGGCCACCAAAATACCAGCCATCAGCATGCCACCGATAAAACTAAAATCCTTGCGAGTAATCAGCACATAAGCTGACAGGCCTGCAAATATGGCTCCAGTTCCACCTAGTGCCGTAGCCACCAATTGACCTCCATTGGAAATATTGGTGATGTAATAGCCGAGAATCGGGCCCAATGTAAGACCCATAAATCCGGTCAACGCAAATACGAAAACCAATCCCAACGCCGAGTTCTGAAATCGGCTAGTTAAAAACAGTAACAGAAAATATCCACCAATTGTCAGTAACGGACCGAGCGGTGGCATATTCATGGCCATGGCAATACCAGCAGTCAGGGCGCTGAACAGCAACGTTGCTGAAAGCAACATGTATGTGTTTTTAAGTACACTGTTTATTTCAATACTGCTACCTACCGGCCGACTGACCGCAGTCTCATACCTATTCATTTTTACCTCATAAATATAGCAATGGGAGTAATTATAACTGAATTCAGATATCAAATAACAAAACCGTATTCCTCTTGAATTATCGTGAATTCCATGCGTTGAACGTGGTATCGCAAAGAACGAATTTCAAGTACTCGCAGACCCGGTGAGAATTGGCGAAACCGTATCCCCTTTTTCGCTCCTACTCCAACGAAAACCAATCGTGTCTATTGCTCGCGTTGAAAAAAATACTGTTCATGGATTTTTTTTCTGAAACAATCTGATTTTGCGTGTATGATCAAGACCATGAGTACATTTCATGAATCCAAGATTCGTCAAACAAGACCAAAACAGGTTTGATGACCATGGATTCGGCAGACTGAATTTTTATCATGCCTGATCGTCGCCTGCAAGTTTTTGCTACGGTTGCAAAGCTGTTAAGCTTTACCAAAGCCGCAGAGGTGTTGCACATGACTCAACCTGCGGTCACCTTTCAAGTGCGCCAGATGGAAGAACAACTCAATACCCGGTTGTTTGACCGCACCCATAATCGCATCACGCTAACTGAAACAGGCAGTACAGTCAAAGTCTATGCTGATCGAATTCTCGAGTTGTATAAAGAAATGGAATCCGAAATACGTACTCAGATCAGTGACATGCAAAGTCTGCTTATTATTGGTGCAAGTACCACTATCGGCGAGTATTTTCTTCCAAAAATCATTGGCGATTTTCAGAAACAGTTTCCCGATGTCGTAGTCCGTCTCATTGTGACCAACACCAACGGGGTAATCGACCTGATAGAAGAGAATGAGATTGATATCGGCATCGTAGAAGGTCCGGTCACCAACAAAACTCTGATAACCAAACCCATCTGGGATGACGAACTCGTTCTTGCTTGTGCGATTGGGCACAACTTAAGCAATCACAAGACCATCAACATTGCCGAAATTCTAAACTACCCATATATTAGCCGTGAAGAGGGTTCGGGCACTCGTGAAGTGATCAACGAACATCTCAAACAGTTTGGTTTTGACATGGAACAACTAAACATCATCATGGAGTTCGGTAGTCCAGAATCAATTAAGAATGTAGTCGCGGCAGGACTTGGCATTACCATTATTTCGGTCGCTACCATGGAAAAGGAATTGGCACTCGGCACATTGCGTGCGATTCCCTTGGAAAATCCGATTCATCGTCCTTTCACGATAATCCAACAACGCCAACATTTCCGAATGTGGTCGATGGGCGAGTTTCTGAAATTTGCACTTGAATACTGCCAAACGAGGAGAGTATAAAAACATTGAGGGCAACTACTCGCCCCTGCCATGATAAGATGATCATATCATGAGTGAGCAAAACAGGATGCCACGCCGTCCGCTACCGTTTGGCTACCAGTCATTTTCCGACCTTCGACAGGACGGTTGCTACCATGTTGACAAGACGCCCCTGATTCGGCAGATGATCGATGAGGGGCGGTACTACTTTCTCTCTCGCCCCTGCCGTTTCGGCAAGAAGTCTTCTGGCGAGTACACTGGAGGAATTGTTCGAGGGCAATGAGTCGTTGTTTGAAGGCTTGGATTCATCCGCACCGGGACTGGTCGATCAAGTATCCCGTTGTCCGCTTGAGTTTCGGTGGAGATGTCGATTCACTTGAGCTTCAGGAAGATACTGCATCAAGTCGGCTGTACAGTGTTGAGCTGGCTTTTGACCTCAAGATTCCCCCGTGAAATCCGCCTCCGAGAGAACGACTTTTCTGCATTCAGCCAGAAAATTCGGGAATTGCTTCCGCATCTTCCTCATGCCTGGCATGCGAGCATGCTGTACACGAGCTTTCGAACGACAACGGCCAGCCTGGCAGTCGAGGAAATGACCAGCCATGGCCACTCGGACATGGTGCTGCTGCATGGGGATCAGGTGTTCGTGTTCGAGTTCAAGATGGTGAAGGGCAAAAAGAACATGGAGAGAAAGACCAGGGAAT
The DNA here is from genome assembly GCA_965220975.1 of Candidatus Poriferihabitans sp. Lineage (GTDB taxonomy): Bacteria > Pseudomonadota > Gammaproteobacteria > Arenicellales > Poriferihabitantaceae > Poriferihabitans. The sequence continues at coordinate 2,460,746 of OZ244855.1, forward strand.
GCCTGGACAGGGCGATCGAGCAAATGCGCACAAAAAAGCATGCCGAGAAGTATCTTGACCGCGGGGAACCGATTCACCTGATCGGAATGGCATTTGGCGAGAAAGCTCGAAGCCTGCTAGATATCCGGGTGGAGAGGTTTTGACCTTGCACGAATCTCCTGTATTTACACTCATCTGCATGGATTGTGGCTACATATGCTTGGCATAACCATTCCGAATGCCGACGAAAAGAAAACCGTTTATCAAGACAACTGAACTCAAAGAGGGTGAGTAGTTAGTGTCTGCCAGAAAACCCGAAATCGGGGTATAAATCGTTGATATCTTGTGCTATAATCCTGTCTTCATGAACTGAAGATTTGCGTGAAACGGCGATTTTCGGGTGATTCTGCCCGAAAACCGGGGAAAATTCGGTGATTGTTGCAGATCTTCGCGAATCTTCGACCATTTGCGAGGCGGTCAAATGAGGCTGGTACAGCATCTCCAGATGGAAATCGGCGAGGTCCGCATCGAGGACATCGAGCTGAACCCGAAATCCCGCGACGACATTCCGGCCCTGCTGGCAGGGTTGCAGCACCTGTACGGCGACCGGAGCCTGCGGGCCCGGCTGTTCGAACTGCTGGAGCAGCACATTGCGCCGGGCAGCGACCGCGGGACGGGGCGTCCGGGCATGGAGATGTGGCGGTTTCTGGGGCATTCGAGCGTTTCGTGCGAGGACCAGTACCATCTCCGACCGTGATTGACAACGTGGAGCTGCTGGGTCCGGAACTGCTGTCCGAGGTCGGTCAGCTGGTGGTGGAGAGCGGCCACCGGGTGGCCGGGAAAAAGCCTGGTGCGCCGTTGCGGGGACGCGTTGACTCGTTCGTGGTGGAAACCGACGTGCACTACGCGACGGACCTCAGCCTGCTATGGGACGCGGTGCGGTGCCTGATCCGGGAGTCGGCCGGGGCGGCGAAGGCGCATGGCCTGGAGGACTGGGGGCAGTCCGCCCACAACACGCGGTGCTCGAGGATCAGTTCGGGTTCGTGCTGCACCACGCGGTGATGTGGCAGGGCGCCGACGTGGACTACGCGGTGCCGATGGTCAAGGCCGGGCAGGGGCGCTTCCCGGAGCTGCGGGCGGCGAGTTTCGACCGGGGCTTCCACAGCCCGGACAACCGCCAACGTCTGGACGCGATGCTGGACTGCGCCGCGCTACTGAAGAAAGGCCGCCTGGGCCAGGCCGACCGGGAGCGCGAGTCGGAGCCGGAGTTCATGGCGATGCGCCGCCGGCATCCGGCCGTTGAATCGGCCATCAACGGCCTGGAACACCGGGGCCTGGACCGGGTGCGCACTCACGGCGCGGAGGGCTTTGCCCGCACCGTGGCGCTGGCGGTGCTGGCGGCGAACCTCCACCGCCTCGGCCGGCTCCGCCCCCGATTCCGCATCATTCCGCTTCGCCGTCTGCCGCACTCGGCCCCTCAACAGCCGAAAAACGAGGGTTTTCTGGCAGACACGAAATTACCAACTGCCAGTCAGACTCTCAGTAATCCAACCCATCTCTGAATAGCTCGGGTAATTTGGGACAACAAAAAATGTTGTTGCGGAGGCCTATGCTGGAAAATAGTATTTGACAACTGCAATTTTGCAATATCACGCTTGATGTTCCCCATTTGGGTACTATAATACTCAACATGGGTATAAACGATTCAGCGAATATCTCCAACGAACCAGACAATAACAATGTCTGGAGACCCTCGGCACTTGCGGATGCACTTTTCACCACGTCTCAGCAAAAGGTGCTAGCCTTGCTGTTCGGTCAACCGAACCGTGAATTTTTCGTGACCGAGATCATCAGGTTAGCTGGTTGCGGGCGGGGTGCAGTGCAACGTGAACTCGCCAAGCTGGCCGAGAGCGGTCTCGCGACTGTATCCAGTTCCGGAAACCGGAGATATTACCGAGCAAATCATGAGTCCCCCCCGTTCGAAGAGCTATGCAAAATCGTGCGCAAGACGATCGGCCTAGAGGTATCCACCCGGAAAGCACTTGTTCCGCTTGCAGACCGACTGGTGCTTGCCGTGCTCTTCGGATCGGTGGCCCGGGGGGCTGAAAGCGCTACAAGCGACATTGACCTGCTACTGGTTTCAGACGAACTGACTCTGGAGGTGGTATACAAGGCCTTGTCGTCGACTGAAAAATCACTGGGCCGATGTATAAATCCTACACTCCTCAGGTTGGACGAGTTCCAGCTCAGACGCAAAGATAAGAACGGATTTGTAGCTCAAGTGCTTGATAGGCCTCATTCTGTATTGGTAGGCACCTTATATGACTCATGAGCATCTGGATAAACTAGTGAAAGTGGGTAGCCTCAAGGTCGAAGATGCTACTACTCGGGAAATTTCTGGGTTGATTCACTCTGGGACAGCGCGACTTGCGGATGCGAAAAAGGAAAACCTTAGCCCTGAATCTCGGTTCGGCTTGGTTTACAACTCGGCACATGCCTTGTCTCTCGCTGCGTTGCGGATGGCAGGCTATCGCTCTGGCAACCGCTATTTGGTATTCCAGTATTTACAGCATACATTGAATTTTCCGAGCGATCAGTGGAGGGTTCTGGATCAAGCACATCGAAAAAGAAACATTATCGAATATGAAGGCGTTACTGACATTGATAAGAGCCTGCTTGAGGCAATAATTCGAGTGACCGAGGAAATCGAGGAACGAGTATTGAAGAGGTTTTCTGGCAAACACTAGTTATCATTGGGCATTCATTGCTTTCAGTCTGCCAACAGCCTGAATGCAAATAACAAAGTTAACGATTACATGCCTGCTGCAGTGATTTTGTCCAGCATAATTGAGCCGACCTGGATATTGCGGTGATCAAGGACATCATTACCAATGGCCTGAATCCCCAGAAACATATCACTTAGATTGCTTGCAATAGTGAATTCCTTGATTGGGTGCTGGATCTCGCCATTTTCCACCCAGTATCCAAATGCACCCCTGGAATAATCACCGGTCACCATATTAATACCAAAACCGCTCAACTCGGTCACTAGAATACCTCGATCCATTGCCTTGAGCAATCCCTCAATCCCACAATCAATCGTGTTCCTGACGATCAGATTATGCACTCCGCCAGCATTACCGGTGGTATGTTTACCGAGCTTACGAGCAGTATAACTATCAAGAACGAAACTTGCTAATACACCTTCATTGATTATGGTATTACTGTTTGTCGCAACCCCTTCGCCATCATAATTGGCACTGCCTGCTCCTCGTATTAGCTGAGGATGTTCCTGTATATGCATGAACTCAGGGAAAATGCGCTGACCCAAACGATCATGTAGAAAACTCGATTTCTTGTATAAGCCCGCACCCTGAATTGCTGAAATCAAATGTGAAATCAAGGATTGAGCTACCGTTGACTCAAACACGACTGGGTATTCGCCCGTTGATAATTTGCTTGCACCGATGCGATTCACAGTCCTCTGTGCTGCTTTTCTGCCGATCGCTTCAGGAACGGGCAATTCACTTGGAACACGTCTTGAGTCGTACCAGTAATCCCTTTGCATTTCCTCCCCTACGCCCGAGATCACACAACAACTAATACCGTGTCGACTACTTTTAGTAATTCCGCAAAATCCATGGCTATTCGCATAAACGGACATGCCATCAAAACAATTCAGCGACCCACCTTCGGTATTGGTAATTCGCTTGTCAAATTCTAGTGCTGCACTTTCACAGCGTTTTGCTACCTCAATCGAATCATCAAGGGTCATGTTCCATGGATGATGCAAATCCAGGTCTGGAAACTCCGTGGCCATAAACTCAGGCTCAGCTAGTCCGTTGTATTCATCTTTTTCGGTATATCCGGCAATATTGCAGGCACTTTGTACACAATTTTGAATTTCGACTTCTGTAAAATCAGAGCACGATGTTGTTCCGCTACATCCGTCAATGAATACCCGTATCTCCATGCCTTTATTGCGGTGATGTTCAATGGTTTCCAGATCTCCCTCGCGAACCGAGATCGACAATCCTTGGCCTTGAGATACCGAAACATCTGCCATTGAAGCTCCAAATTTGCGGGCTCGTTCAAGTGCCAGTTCAGATATATCAAGCAGTTTTTGCTCAACTTCCTCTAGCGGACTAAGCTCGGCGCCAGTGGTCATACTGAAGCCCCTCCAACTGTCAAACCATTAATTCGCATAGTCGGCTGACCCACCCCAACCGGAACACTCTGACCATCTTTTCCACAGACTCCAACACCCGTATCAAGGGCCATGTCATTGCCTAGCATACTGACCCGGGTCAGAACATCAGGACCATTGCCGATCAGAGTCATGTCTTTTATTGGATACGTTTTCTTTCCTTTTTCGATCATATATGCTTCCGATGCCGAAAATACGAACTGCCCAGATGTGATGTCGACCTGTCCGCCATTGAAATTCACGGCATAAACTCCTTTATCGACGGATTCGATAATTTCTTCTGGATCGTTTTCGCCCGCCAGCATGTAGGTATTGGTCATTCTTGGCATTGGCAAATGGGAAAAAGATTCACGACGTCCGTTGCCGGTTGGCTGCATGCTCATGAGCCGTGCATTCAACCGGTCCTGCATATATCCTTTGAGAATTCCATTTTCGATGAGGACGGTATTTTGAGTTGGAATGCCTTCATCATCGACCGACAGAGAGCCACGACGATCGGCGATCGTTCCATCATCAACCACGGTACACAATTTCGAGGCTACTTTCTCACCTATTCGGTCAGAATATGCTGAAGTCTTCTTGCGATTGAAATCACCCTCAAGCCCATGACCAATGGCTTCATGCAGGATAATTCCGGGCCATCCAGGACCTAACACAACCGTCATCTCGCCAGCTGGCGCTTCTTTGCAATCCAGATTCACAAGCGCCTGGCGGACCGCATCACATGCATAATTCATGGCTCGGCCATTTTCCAGAAAATACTCATAACCAAATCGTCCGCCACCACCGTAGCTCCCTCTCTCTCTTCGACCTGCTCGCTCAGCAATCACCGATACATTCATTCTTACCAAAGGACGTATATCGGTCGCTATTGAACCGTCTGAGCTGACAATCAGGACTACATCATGGGAACCGGCTAAACTGACCGTCACCTGAGTAATTGCCGAGTCCATTTTTCGGGCTGCCTGCTCAACTTCCTTGATCAGAGATATTTTCTCATCATCCTTGAGGCTCGAAATCGGGTCATCTGGTCGATACAAGGGAACAATTCCCACGTTGCGACCCTGAACTTTGATTGGGCGTTCTGAAGAACCCGATCCGGCAATGGCTTTGGCCACTTTTCCAGCCTGAGTTAGTGCTGATAACTCTATTTCATCAGAGTAGGCAAATCCAGTTTTTGGACCACTATTTGCTCGTACTCCAACTCCCTGCTCAATGGAAAAATCACCCGACTTGACCACGCCCTCATCCATGACCCATGATTCTTGTCGAGTATATTGAAAATACAAATCGGCATAATCAATTCCAGACCCCATGATGCTCGATAATGTTTTCAATACAGATTGCTGATCAAGTCCACCCGGAGCAAGCAATCGTTCTGTTGCAGATTGCATTGAATCGGACATATCTGTTCCTCTCCTTATTTTTGTTTACTGAGATACGGAAACGAGATCCGTTTAATCAATAGTTATGGAAATTAAATGAAAAAGCCTTGTCCAATCAGAGAATGAATACAAATGGGGAACGCCAATCACCCGTCGGGTAATTGACAGAAGTACTCTGAAACGACAAGGCTGAGCAGTATTGTACCCGATTTTGCAAAAAGTAGATTCATTTTCACGCTGGAAATGGCTGTACGGATTGCCGGGACTCAACCGCTGTCGCATACGTTGGGTCATACACTCTTCAAAAGCCGAACTGATTCCGGTTCCATTGTATCTATAAGGATAACTCCAAATTTAATCAACAGGTTACAATTCCACATTCACGGAACACAGAACATTGTATCGGCCCGGCTATATGAACTCGGCAAATTCACGCTAGTGAATGACCCTGCAAGTAACCTCGGCAATGGAGACAGTTGCAACTCGCGAATCCCGAGTTGAAACCTACAGCGCAGAATGCTTTATTCGTGATCATTACTAGCTTAGATCGACAGGGAATAAGTCAAAACGCTGATGCTCCAGGGACGGCAATCGCTTGCGTACTGACTGTAGTTCCTGAGAATTGACGTCGGTTGCGATATACCCCCAACCGCCCTCAAGCCTCGCAACGACCTTGCCCCAAGGATTCACAATCATGGTATTCCCCCAAGTTTTGCGATTTCCGTTATGAGTTCCAAATTGGGCCGGCGCCACGAAATAACTGGTGTTCTCGATCGCTCTTGCCTTGAGCAGAGGCGTCCAATGAGCAAAACCGGTAGTGTAAGCAAAGGCCGATGGTACAACAATCACCTCAGCACCATGATTTACCAGTGTCCGGTATAGCTCCGGAAAGCGTATGTCATAGCAAATGGAAAGGCCGATCATACCAAGCGGCGTGTTCACGACCACTACGCAATTACCAGCTGTGGTGTAATCCGATTCCGCATATCTTTCCTCTTTTGACAGATCAATGTCAAACAGAAAAATCTTGTCGTATCTGGCTATACAATCTCCTTGATCGTTGTAGACCAGAGAGCTGTTCGTTATCCGTGCCGGGTCCCCTGACTGAAGCGGCACACTTCCTCCAATCAAATACATCCCTAAACGGTCGCTTTCACTGGCTAGCCAATCTTGAATGTATCCCGAACCAAACTTTTCAGCTCGATCAATCAGCTGTTGTCGATGCTTTTGCATCAATGCGAAGCATTCCGGCAAGACTGCCATCATGCATCCATCATCGCGACATTGTTCCAGGATCGGTACAATTCTTCCCAAATTGTCTTCAATGTCCGAACTGGAATTCGTCTGAATTGCCGCAATACGAACCATGATCGTACCTAATACTATTCGGTGATGATTATATCGGGAATTATCTATGAATACCTGCAGTTATCAGATCTGGAATCTGCCAGGGATCGCATAACCGTGCTGGATTAACCATAATCCAGCCACCAGTAACCCGGTCTATCTGTCTGCCCTGTCGAGACAAGCTGATTTCGTGATCTGCGAGTTCAGATCAGGCATCTAAACTATAGAAAACATGATCTCCGATCTGAACAACAAATTGTGCTGAGGAGGCCCAATACGGATTAACATGAATTGTATGATAATGTGTGGCATCTCCGATCTGGACATGTTCGTATCCTGCCAAAATACGCTTGGCAACGATCAATGCTTTCTTCCAGGCAATCGCATCCGTGACCACATGATACTTTTCATGAGCGGTTGTCCAGCTGAATTGCTTTGGTTGCCAAACCACCTCACAGATTGAATCCGGGTATCTCTGACTTCGAACGCGATTCATGATTACTGAGGCAATCGCCTTTTGTCCCGATATGGATTCACCTCGGCCTTCATGATAGATATTCAAGGCCAGACAACGAACATCCTCACCGCTACCCGTACCGTATGACTCGCTGATCATTGAAGAAGAATGATCAGCAACACTGGTATTGATCGGCAACAAGGAGCACACGAAAACCGCTACTACAAGATATACCCGAAATAATTTCTGATTATTGAAAAATATATTCATGAAAATGGATCAGTCCGACCGAAATGGCCGAATGAGAGAGATTGCTACCACTTAATAGACAGTATTCTACATAATTATGACATAGAAATGCAATAGTCTGATGGAACGGAATATCTCATGCAGGTTTATGAACTTTCGACTTCAGGACAAAAAATCCATTTCCCAATCCTCCAATAGGAGATTTGCGTCAGGCATAAAGCATGATGCATCACTTGGTTCATCTCGGAAACTGAATCATTCACTGGGTGGAACGCCAGTTCCTCACAAACCATATCCCACAAAACTTTTGGGTGCTATCATGTTTCTGATTTCAGGATTAGGGACTTCAGTAATTTTCAGGCTGCATGAAATGGTGCATCACAAAGAATTCACTTTTAAATCCTGTTTATAGCCAGTAATAACCGACAACGGTAAGCCATATTTTTGTAATCGAAAACAAAATGCGTGCTTTACCGTGAGATTGCATTGAGGTACACGGGCGAAGTCTGTCAAAATGAACGGAAGACATTCAAACGGAAACTTTCCCTTTGTTGAAAACTGGCGCTAAGGGCCTATCATCCCCACACACTTGACTTCGTAGATTCCTTGAACTACCAAACAGAGTGTCCTGCGATGGGTACAAACCCATATCTGTCGCGGGTTTCAACTCTGCAACCGCAATCACCCGCCGGGCAAAACGCCGACCCCTTCAAAACCACGATGCCTGGAGCTCCGGAGATGCTTTCCTGATTTTACTTGAGGATTGGGAGAATCAATCATGCCAATTTTCCCGACATCCTTAATTCACGAAGTCAAGTGTGGATTGATGATAGGCTAAGGGCGGGCCTGCCTGTGCGGCGCAGACAATGGCAACAGCAAGTCATGGCATGATCCCGGACATGCTACGAGTACATTCTCTCCTCCACTGAAAGAAACCGACTGGACAACTGCCGGAGCCAGCGGCAACCACTGGCTACCCGAGCAGTTGAGCATATGACCTCCCTTTTAATACGTCTGACAAAGCGACAGTTGCTGGAGATCCACCTCGGATACAGGTCGTCCGCCAGGCCGGAATTGCCGAGCAAGAAATCTTCGGACCATGAATGATTCCAGTTTCCGCCCCGACCACAATGATGGAATGTGTTTTTTGGCTTCAAGCCAAATTTCGAGGCAAGATACTCTGGCTATTTTCGACAATCCTTCAATCTCTCAACATTCCATTAAGTGTGGGAGCGTGACAGATTAAAGTTGGTTACTCAGTCGCACACAAGTGGGGACTCAACATATTGAACGCGTAGTTAAAGTGTCCCTTGCACCTCTCAATACTCCCCTGATACCATGCCTGCATTCTGCCAATTTCTCGATCAATCTCTTGTTCTCGTGACCGGATTGAAATGTCGCGAACCATCGAACAAAATGTTTCACCGCCACACGCCGCATCCCATTCGGGGCCAAGGTTCGCCTTTTGCTTGTTCAGACGCTGCTCAACGGCGGCTATGACCACTTTCCCTTTTGTAGAACATTGAGATATTAGATTGTCTCTCTGCGTTACCAAAGCAGACTGTGTCGTAATGACATCGGAAAATGATCCGACAGTGTCGGATTCGACCCAGGTTCGACCCGCATCAGACCATTCGCCCAGTGAATATTCACCAAGAGAAACCGATTTGAAACAGTTTGCATGAACAAGCGGGATAGTTCCTAGTCCAAGAACAAGGATTAGGAGTTTTATGATCAGTGTTTTCATGTTTGTACTCCTGATGTTGGTTTTAGAAAGTACCAAGTTTAGTTAATTATATCCTAATCTGGCATGGCCAGAACCAGAGACTGGTCAGTAATTCTGGCAGTTCTTCGGTACCATTGACATGCATGAAATCCGGTTGCTTCCTTGCGGAGAGTTGTGATGTCAAAGCCTCATTATCCGGATTATGCCAATAACCAGTTTGCTGCCAGCCACCACCATGAAATTGCGGGCGTGCTCGGCTGTTTCGATCGTCTGATCATCAAGGATGCGCTCAATGATATTGGCTATGACCGAGCGATGGAGAATCACCTGAACAGGATCGGTGTTGCCTTCAAGGACTGTCAGCAGTGGGCATCAGCGAACCATGACGAGATCCGGGACAATGCCAAGCGGTTGGCGAGTGAAGCCGGACTTGAGATTGAACCTGTTCACAGTGCAAAATCGTTTCGCAAGGAACAGCGGGGCAAGGAGGTCGTCGCCGAACGTGGTGACCATCCCGGATCAGTGCCTGCATTCCCGGCCATGGAGCCTTTTCAATCGTTCCTCTGGCACTACGACAGGCAGGCACGACAGACCCGCTGAAGCCAGCACCAGGACGTTGCTTGCACGACTGCTTCCGCTTCATTGACGAGAGTCATGGTCTGTGTCATGTCCGAGTGCAGATCGGGGATTTCGAGCAGGCCCGGAAATGCTCGAACAATTTCGATGTCCGTCAGCTGGAGCGACACCTGAAGCGTTGGGCGAAACGATCTTGTCCGCCCAGTGCCGGGATTGACGGAGACTGCTTGCTGCACGATCATGCAGGCCGAGCATGCGACCGCTGTGGCGTTTCACCGTCAGGTTGACTTCAAGCCCCTGCACGACGAGATTGTCCGTACCGCCGTGCATGACATTGCTGCGGAACAGGTTGCGATGTTTCCGGGTCGCAAGCTCAATGGAAACGGTCAGGATGAAGTCGGCAACGACTTGAGCAAACGTGTTCAAGGCACTCGCATTCGCCATCACATGGGAGCGGCGAGCATCAGGATGCACGACAAGACCGGACTTATGTTCCGAGTCGAGTGCACCACCTGTGACGTGCCATTTTTTCAACTTCACCGCATGGTGAACAAGCGCGATGGCAGCTGGCTCCCTTGCCCAAGAACATCTGCAACTTGCCCGATCCGGGATGCTTGATGAGTGTTGCTGATCGCCATCTGACTTTCATCAGCAGCATCAGGGACCCTCAAGGGTACTCGAGACCATGAGTGAAGTTGCCAATGCCGTACGCAAGGATGGACACGGCTGGCTTGGCTTCAATCTGCTCGATGACCAGGATCACCGGCTGTTTCCGATCCGGTTGGAGGCGAATGGCTGATCAGCGGATTTCGCAACCCATCACAGTTCCGAAGTGGTCAGGAACTGAACCTCTGGCCAACGTTGCATGGCTAGCTGCAGATTCGCTCGATTAGGTGCCAGATAAACCAGATTCTCGCGGGCATCTATCGCCAGATATTGCTGATTTCTGCGTCGAAAATCTGACTCATCTGCTAGCTCAGTACAATCGACCCAGCGTGCTGTAACGACCGAGCTGGCCTCGAATTGACAATCCACATCGTATTCTTCCTTGAGTCGGTAAGAAACCACTTCAAACTGGAGAACACCAACGGCTCCAAGAATTATCTCATTGCTGATCAACGGTCGAAAAAACTGTGTCGCCCCTTCTTCGCTCAATTGTAAAACTCCCTTTTGCAAGGATTTGGCGCGCATTGGATTCTTCAGGGATATGCGACGAAATAGCTCCGGTGCAAAACTGGGAATTCCAAGAAATTTCAACTTTTCTCCTTGCGTGAAGCTATCGCCAATTTGAATGGTGCCGTGGTTGTGTAGCCCGATAATGTCTCCGGCCATTGCGATGTCAGCACGATCGCGTTTGTCAGACATGAAGTGTTGTGCATTGTGTATGGAAAAATCTTTGCCGGTACGAACGTGTCGTAATTTCATCCCTTTGGTATATTGTCCCGAAGTAATCCGCAAAAAAGCCATCCTGTCATGATGGGCTGGATCCATATTGGCCTGAATCTTGAATATAAAACCTGTCATTTGCGGTTCATTGGCCAGAACCTCACGGCTTTGTGTCAATCTTGGTTGTGGTGAGGGCGCAAATTCCACAAAACCATCAATCAATTCTTCTGTGCCTTGACAACTCAGTGCTGAACCGAAAAATACCGGGGTCAGCTGAGCATGTAGGTAGGCTTGTTCATCAAACGGGTAACTTGCACCTCTGACCAATTCTAACTCTTCAATTAAGTCCGTTGTTTGATTGCCGAGTGTCTCGAGAACTTCCGGACTATCCAGCCCGGACACGATTCGATCCTGTTCAAGGCCTGAACGTCCGGCGAACAGATGTACACTGTCATCAAAAAACCGGTAAATACCCACAAATGTTTTCCCCATACCGATTGGCCAGGTCATCGGAGCACAACGAATCTTCAGGACCTCCTCAATCTCATCCAGAATTTCGATCGGATCACGACCTTCACGATCAAGCTTGTTGACAAAAGTCATGATCGGCGTATCACGAAGCCGACAAACCTCCATCAACTTGATGGTTCTCTCCTCCACTCCTTTGGCGATATCAATGACCATCAATGCCGAATCCACAGCCGTCAAGGTACGATAGGTGTCTTCTGAAAAATCCGCATGACCGGGTGTATCCAGCAGATTCACGACTCTCCCTTTGTAAGGAAACTGCATCACGGATGAAGTGACCGAAATGCCTCTCTCTTTTTCAAGCTCCATCCAATCTGAGGTTGCATACCTCTGGCTCTTTCGAGCCTTGACTGTACCTGCCAGACGAACAGCACCGCCGTAGCGCAGTAGTTGCTCAGTCAAGGTTGTTTTGCCCGCGTCGGGGTGTGAGATGATCGCAAACGTCCTTCGTTTCCGTATCTCCCTTGTATAATCGCAAGTATTCATCAAGTCAATCGGTCAAATTCCGTTCCGTCCTCTCAAATTAGCGGATAAGTATTGCTGGCTGGTTTCCGAGTTCAGAAAAGTGCCGTATTGTATCGCAATCAAAATCATTCAAAATATGCTCTTCAGGAATTTCCCTTCTTTTCGAAATACGCTAGAATTGTTCATGCGATTCACTTTACAAATGCAGGAGAATGCCATGCAACAAGAAGTACACTTCAAAAAATCAGGGGCACACAGCCCACAAAACGGGCCCGGAACCAGCCCTCCGTCCGGATCATGAATATCTGAATTACATATGGCGGGTCTTGTTACAACCAGGGCCTTGAAGGGGCTCGGTACACTGTTGCCGATGATTCAAGCTTTGTGGAATGTGAGGATAGATATGAAATGTTATCGCCTATTTGCCAATCATGACGTCATGACCATGGCAGGTAATGCTGGTTCGCTCCTGCACAGTATCGAATGCAAACGGGTTCCGGCCTGACCAGCGCTGCATCGGTCACTAGTCTGAAACGGAACTTGCGCCATGCCGTCATTCCCCAAACGAAGGCCTGTAAACGAAGTCCTGCGCCTTGCTTCAAGACTGTGCTCAGTCCATACATCCGCTTCGGCTCTGGACTTGCGAGAAACGCGAGTACCTTTTTAGTCCCTGCCTGTCCAGTTCGCGACCGCTTGCATCGTCCCTTGATGCATCTCGGGTCGATAAAGATTTTCGTAAACAATAACTCATGACCATAAAACCTTTCCCAGTCAGCACTTAGTCGCTGAATTGTCTGCCTGAGTACATGCGAACCGAGATTCGGATACTGTCCCAGCCTGTGCAACATCGCAAAACAAGAATTGTTGGCCACCAAATTCAACCTCTGGTTCTGCTACTCGGACCGCCATGTGATCTGGATTTATTTCCCGATCCGTCTCTACTCAGTGCTACTCAATGTCCCTGATATTCACAAATGTAACGCAGACCTCATCCGCAAAACGCTTGAATCCCGGCACATGATGCTTGCACATGAACCGGTCCCAGCACAGATTCTCGTTCGTGTGGCAAGTCGGTCGCTCGCGTCTCCCGCCCGAATCGGACAGTTCACTGGCTGATCATGCATGTTCATCACTCGTCTCATACTCAACTGTTGAGAAAAAATCCAGCACTTCATAAAGTTCATGGAAATCTAGATAAACTCCAATTCTGCAAATTTAGCGTGGAATATCCAATATGCTCGCGGGCGAAAATACCAAGAAACAGATGGTTATTTCGAAATTCGATTCCCGCCATCACTTTTGTTAAACACATTCTTCACGCCAAAAAACAAAAATGACCCAAATTATTCTGCGTAACTTGAGTCTGGCTTATGGCGACGGTCAACTTCTGGATAAAGCCTCATTGGTGATTGACAAGGGGCAACGGATCGGAGTGATCGGCCGAAACGGGGAGGGAAAATCGACACTTCTAAACATCATTGCAGGCGAAGTCCTGCCAGATGATGGCGAGGTCCAGTTGAATCAGGATCTGCAAATCTCATACCTCAAGCAGAATCCGATAATTGATGACAAAGCCAGTGTTTATGACTACGTCGCTACGGGGTTGGGCAGGACCGGAGATTTGCTCTCTCAATACCGAAATATCCAGCACGCACTCGATCAAGACCCGACACTGGTTGATCAGTCAAGATCCCTGCATGATGAACTATCAGACCTTGACGGATGGAGTATGGAAATTGCCCTTGTCGACATGCTCCACAAACTGTCTTTGCCTCACAGCAAACCCATGTCTAGTTTGTCGGGGGGCTGGCAAAAACGTGCTCAGTTGGCGAGGGCTCTGGTCAACAGACCCAACACACTTTTACTTGACGAGCCCACGAATCATATCGATTTCGAAACTATATCCTGGCTGGAAAAACAACTCGGAAAATTCACTGGAACACTGATCTTCGTGACCCATGATCGGCAATTTCTAGATGCTCTCGCAACCCACATTGTCGAGCTTGATCGCGGCGTGTTGACAAAATGGCCGGGAAGCTATGAGCGCTACCGAATCGGAAAGTCGATGGAGGTCGAAGTTCAAGATCGCCACTATCAACAGTTCATGAAGAAACTTGCCAAGGAGGAAAAATGGATTCGCGATGGTATAAAGGCTCGACGAACTCGAAACGAAGGACGAGTTCGTCGACTGCAAGAACTCAGAAAACAACGCTCCAATATCCGCACTGTTCAGACTAACTTGAAGATCGATTTAAATGACCAGATTCGGTCCGGAAAATTGATCATTGAAGCGAAAAATATCGGCTATCAGATCGATCAGCAACCAATCATTCGCGATTTGTCCGTGCGAATTATGCGAGGTGATAAAATTTCCCTGATCGGACCGAACGGTATCGGCAAGACCACCTTGCTGAACTTGCTGTTGAAACGGATTGATCCAGACTCGGGATCACTGCGTCATGGCACTCGGATTCAAATCGCATGTTTTGATCAGTTTCGCAGTGTACTTGAGCCACAAAAGACGGTCATTGACAGCGTTGCCGAAGGTAGAAATTACATCACGGTCAATGAACGTTCCCGCCACATCGCGTCCTATCTTTCGGATTTTCTGTTCACTCCCCGCCGTGCGAATTCGCCGATCGCTTCACTCTCTGGCGGCGAACGGGCTCGAGTACTGCTCGCCAAGCTTTTCAGCAAACCATTCAATCTTCTGGTGATGGACGAACCGACCAATGATCTTGACACGGATACCCTGGAACTGCTTGAGGAGATATTGCTGGATTTTCAGGGTACATTGTTGCTCGTTTCACACGATCGCCGGTTTATTGATCATGTGGTCACCAGCACACTAGTGTTCGAAGGAAATGGATTGGTTCGTGAATATGCCGGCGGATATTCCGACTGGCTCCAGCAAACGAAAAAAGCGAACAAACTGACAACTGTCGAGAAAACTTCTCCCAGTGTCCGAAGCAAAGCCAAATCCACTGCTGCCAAAAAGAAATCCAAACCGACCTATCGTGAGCAACAGGAACTCGAAGCGTTACCCGCACAAATTGAATTGATGGAAGGCCGACTTGAACAATTGACCGAACAAATTTCCAGATCCGATTTCTATCAGCAAGAGATTGATGCAATCCGTGCAACGAACAAGGAAATTTCAGAAATTCAAGAACAGCTCGAATGCCATTATGCAAGATGGAGTGAACTGGAAGCCCGTTTCGCGAAATGAACTATTCACCAATCAGGCAAATCGAGCCAATCTGCCTTCCGCAATTTGTTTCTCCTCTCTTGCAACTTCTTCGATAGCTGAAAAATTCATGCTCCATGCTGAAGGTATCATGGGGCAAACGATCAATGTGCGAAATCCCTCGAGCGGCCATGCGTTGAACAATGTAACCCGGCAAATCAAAGAAGATGCCTGTATTGTCAATCTGGAAGAACTGCTTGCTCTCGGAATCCGAAAAATACTGCATGAATTCCTCACCAACCTCATAGGATGCTTGTTGTATGGCTGGTCCAACAGCGGCGACAATCGACCGCCGCTCGGCTCCAAATGCACACATTCGATTGATCACATGATCGGTGATTCCTGATAGTGCGCCTCGCCAACCGGCATGCGCTGCACCAATCACTCTGTTTTTCGAATCGGCAAACAGGACAGGAGCACAATCCGCCACTAGAACCGTTATGGCCAAGTCAGGATTCGTGGTAACCAGACCATCCCCTTCAATCACCTCTTGACCCGTCCAAGTACAGTCGATCGTGATGACTTTGTTACTATGGACTTGCTTCAGGCTAATCAACTTCTTTGAGCCAATCGCTTCAATGACCAGTTGATGGTTCCGTTTAACACGGGCCAGGTTGTCTCCCGAAAAACGGCTACAGTTCAATGAGGCATATTCATTTTCCGATACGCCTCCATATCGGGTGGTAAAGATATGTGAGATAGCAGGCAATGCTGCCAAACTGGTACTCTGGATTTTGGGCAATTCCATCAAAAGAGCTACTCGGATTTGTTGTCAATTCGCACAGATGCCGAAATCAGTCGCAAGATCTTTTTTCGATCAAATGTTAAACACAATGGCGAATCTTGTCTACCCGCCGGGAAGTGCACCCGACCGATCAAATATCCTCGCGCAAATGCTAAGCTTGACTGGATGGACTGACATGTCGAATCCGAGGCGTCATCTTATCCTGAAAAAAGAAGATTGTTGAAAAAGAGTGAATTGCCGAGATCGGTGGCTGGAGATTTGAAAATGAACCATATGTGAAACCTTTCGAACACCTCCCGCACAATTTCGCAGACCTGAGGTTACAATACGCACTTCTCAATCAGATTGAACACTTTGTTATGGATTCAAACAATAATATACTTGCACTCTGAAATGCATAGATTCCTGAACATTTGGAGATGTCCCATATGGAGAGTTGGCAGAGCGGTCGAATGCGGCGGTCTTGAAAACCGTTGACTGTAACAGGTCCGGGGGTTCGAATCCCTCACTCTCCGCCATCCCTGACATTACAGCACGGTTTTTCCATTTCCTGTCTTTGCATTAAATGGCTCGCTTTTTGAACATCGGAATCAAGGAAATGAAGCTTGATGGAAAAGCACATCAGGAACGATAGGGTATTTTGGCACGTATCGCAACGCATGCTACATTCGCCAATCCTGAAATAGAATAGCTATCTCAAGCCCAAAGCACTATACAAGAATTGGACACTTTCATATATTCAAATTCGGGATCAAGGGTATTATAACTGCAGAGTAGATGAGGGTGTTACAATAAGCACAAGTCTAGAAATTGCCGATGCTGCAGCTTATGTTCGAATCAAATTCGGGCGAAAGGGGAATGTGCCATAATACAAAATAGTATGGTTTGCTCGCTGGCAATATAATGTGTACTGTGAAATTTACATCCCAAACCATCCGGCAATACCGGTTTGACAGAAGAACGAAGAATCGTAACCAGCAATGCGATTCGCACGAGGTTGGGTGCGGGTGGTGACCGTCGATGAGAATTTATTTATAATTGGATTGTTGCAAGTTTAGCCCTGCCAAACCCAGTTACGGTGGATAGCAACTACCAGTTCCCAGCAAAAGAACAATATTGAAACTGATCAGCACAACTTGGCACACGCTGTCCCTGCTGACTCCAACATATCCGGGAAATGTGTTCTGCTTTCGCGGAAAAATTCCAGTACCAGTTGTAATGTCCGTCATGAGGAGACTATTTAGCACGACACGCCACTTATTTTGTGGTTCCCTCGTGGTTGTATTCATGCTGGGATCGGGTATTGCTCAAGCCCAAATGAACCCGGATGAAACCTTTATCGAAGAAATGCATCTTACCCTTGAGGAATCGATCGAAATTGCGCTCAAACAGAATATCGAGTTGCTCAACTCGCGTCTTGATCGCGAGATCTCCAAGTTGGATTTTCAGGAAAATGAAAGGATATTTGATCCGAAATTCTCTGTGAACTTGAAACCGAGTGTCAATCGAAGTGAGGATAGAGTTGACCTTGACTCGGGAATAACGTTTAAACTTCCAACAGGCACATCAGCAATGGTTAGGCTGAGTGCGGACAAGAACATAACAGCCAATGGTGCTGACACATATTCGGTAACTTTTACACAACCTTTGCTAAAGGGAGCGGGATTTGTTCAAGGCACGGACCAGCTGCGCAGGGCCAGACAAAATGAAATAACGAATATTCTCTCGTTTCGCGATCAGATCGCCGCAAAAGTTGTCGAAGTCATCCGAGCCTACTACTCCCTGATCCAGAGTAACATGCGCGTGGAAATAAGTGAAGGCGCACTGGAACGAGCACGCAAACAGAGTGCTGTAACCGAAGCCCTCATCAAAGCTGGCAGGAGAGCTGAACTTGAACTCACTCGCTCACAATCCACGGTCACACAGAGCGAGCTTTCCTTGCAGGATGCAAAGAACTCGAGAAATACAAGCAGTTCATCATTGTCCAGGCTTCTGAATCTGCCAAACAACATTCGTCTGGTTCCGAAAGAAGGCTTCGTTGAGGAAATGACTGATGAAAATATCAGCGATCTGGTCGATCTTGAGACCAGTACCCGTCAGGCGCTCGACAGTAGCACATCTCTCCGCAGTGCAACTTTTCGTGTCGAAAACGCTGAAGTTGACCTTCTCAACACCAAAAACAACCAATTGCCGGATCTTAATTTCAATACTGTGATTAGCCGAGACGATAACGTCGGAAAGACCACCCACACTGCTAACCTGACTCTCTCCATACCGCTTGTTGATCCAGAACGAAACAACAAGCTTATCGACATAAGAAGGAGAGAAAACGAGGTGGTCAAAGCCAAACGCAGTCTCGAGAACCAGAGAGAATCCATCCGCAGACAAGTGCGTGATTCCGTATACAATGTTGAGCGGAGATACCGTGACATTGAATTGTCCCGCGAAGCCAGGGAACTGGCAGAAAAAAATCTCACGATAGAGCAGGCAAAATTCCAACAGGGATTGTCTTCCAGTTTTGAGGTTGCATCTTCCCAGGATGAGTTATTGAATGCACAAAATGCCGAGATCAACTCCGTTATTGCCTACCGTGAGGCAAGACTGTCTCTGCAACAGACAACTGGCACGATACTGGATGTCTGGGGAATTGAAATAGAGGAAATCGAACCCTGATGGAAAATCGCAATCAGGCAATTTACCATGAAGTGCTAGAGAGCATGGTCGATGGCGTAATGGTCATCGACTTCAACGGTGTTTTCGAGTTGGTGAATGAAGCTTTCTGTCAAACATTCGAGCTCGACCGCAACAACTTGCTCGGCCATACCTTCGCAGAGGTGTTCTTGACAGTTGAGGGATATGATGATTTTGCTCAGATTGTTCTGGATGCTACCATGGATGAAAGAACCTCTGAACGAGAAATTGTGAATGTCTCTGTGGGTGATGCTTCAAAGTCGATAGCGGTTACTACTTCCTATATTACCGATTTTCGCGGCGGATTACGTGAGCGAGTTGCAATTGTTGTTGTATTTACCGATGTTACCAAGGTCAGGGAGTTTCGTCAGCAGGAATTGCAATTTGCAAAAGAAATAGAAAAGCAGCACAATGCTTTGCAAAAAGCCTATCAGGATATTGAATCCCAAAAAGATGAACTGTCCTGGATGCTCAAGAAAAGGCGGACTACGAGATTAATTTCAATATTGGCGGCAAGCATTCTGTTTATCGGGGCGAGCGGCTATTATCTGGGGAATTTCGGATCAATCAATATCCAACCGCTAGAAAATCTGATCGCATCTTTTCAGACACCGGATGAACCAATCCCGGAAGTGGTTGAAGAACAATCTATTCAGACCATGACGGTGTCATCGCGACCGATTGATTCCACGATCTCGTTACGCGGGTTCCTTGCACCCGGGAATAGTGAAGGGGTGACGAGTCCGTTCAACAGCAACATCAGCAAGGTCTATACCGATTTTGGTCGGCAGGTGATGGCTGGCGACCCCTTGGTTGAATTAAGCACAGATGAAATTGCGGTAGAGTTAAGACAAGCAGAAATTGACTATATCAAGAAGCAGGAACGATTGGAAGAATTGTACAATTGGAACGATAGCAAGGAGATGGCGAATGCCCATCGCAGGTTTCAAAACGCAAAAGCGTCCTTAAGTAGCGCAAAACGCAGATTTGACCGAACGGAGTTTCTGTATGGCGAGGGTATTATCTCAGCTTCCGAATACGAGGACGGCAAGCAGCAGTTTGAGGGTCAAAAGCTTGATTTTGAATCTGCTCAGGATGAATTCAAGTCGGTCCAGGAACAAAGTAATGCTGAAACCATTCGCATCGCGCAACTGGAGGCAGAAAACTCGAAAAATCGTCTGGATGAAATCAGGGAAAATATGTCGAAAAGCACAGTAATTGCCCCCATTTCAGGCCTAGTTCAGCGTGGTGGAGACAATAAAATATCGTCATTGACAACAGGAGTAAAACTATCTGCCGGGGATTTTCTGTTTACGATCGCAAATTTCGATCGCATAGTGGTCAATACCTCGGTTGATGAAGTGGATGTCAACCGAATCGAGCCGAACCAAGTAGCCTCGATCACCGGACCGGGTTTTCCGGATGATCGAATTGAGGCTCGAGTAACCCATGTTGCAGCGAACACGCAATCTCGATCTTTTGGAGGCAGGTCTCCGCAATTTCAAATCACGGTAGAGTTGGATGAACTAACCGATTTACAACGCGAGCGCCTGCGAGCTGGCATGAGCGCACATGTCACCATTGTCATCTACTCGAATCCAGAGGCCATCATGATCCCTATCCACTCGGTACAGATCCGAGCTGATGGTCCGCACGTTGAAGTCCTTGATGACTCCGGCAATGTTGAAATACGCAAGGTCGAAACTGGACTCACTTCACAGGATTCTGTCGAAATTGTCAGCGGTCTTAGCGTCGGGGAACGAATTGTCGTTCCGGAATTTCAGGCATTTCAGAATTTCTAATTCAGAACCGGTTGACGTCGATCAGCAACAATCATGAAAAAGAGCATACTCAGCCTGAACAAGATTTCCAGAACTTACGAGGTTGGCCCGGTCACAACGGATGTTTTAACTGACGTTAATCTGGAGCTATCTGAAGGTGACATGGTTTCGATCATGGGCCCTTCAGGCAGTGGAAAAACGACACTGATGAACACCATTGGCCTGCTAGATCGGCCCACATCCGGGTCCTACCATCTGAGCGGGCAGGACACCTCAAAACTCAAGGATAACGCATTATCCAGACTTCGTAATCGACAGATTGGTTTTGTCTTTCAATCCTTCCATCTCTTAGCTCATCTAACTGCGGCAGAAAACGTGGCTTTACCGCTGGTCTATCGAGGTACTCGCCGGTCTCAGCGCATGAAAAAAGCCAAGGAATATTTGCAACTAGTCGGCCTGGAAGGCCATGCTGCACACTCCCCCGACCAGCTTTCAGGGGGACAGAAACAGCGTGTAGCCATCGCGCGTGCAGTTATAGGTGAGCCGTCAGTTTTACTTGCCGATGAACCTACCGGTGCTCTCGATTCGAAAACCGCGGCGGAAGTTCTTGAACTTCTCAAGCGATTGAATCGTGAAAAACTGGTCACAATCTTGATGATTACCCACGATATTCAGGTCGCTTATGAATGCCCGCGGCAACTTCGCATGAAAGGGGGAACCCTAGTTGAACTCAATACGAACAAATCCGAGCCTGAACCTATACCAGCCGAGCCACTGGTTGTGCAGATGCCAGAGCCTGAAGAATCGATAGCATCTCATGCCTAGAGGCTTTTCTGTTCTGCGAGCAAACATTCGAGAGGCTACGGATAGCCTGCGAAAGGCGAAACTCCGTACCGTGCTTGGATTGATCGGGATCATGATTGGTATTTCTTCGGTTATTACCATGATTTCACTAGGTGAGATAGCCAAAAATCAGGCCGCAAAGGAATTCGAAAGCCTAGGGACAGACATGGTCGTCATAAACGAATCCTATCAAGCGTTGGCACAAAACAACAATCAACGTTTGTTCTTGATCGAGGATGCCATCCGATTTCACCATCATGTACCGGAGATTTCCAATTCTGCGACTCGGGCGAGACATAATGGAGAATTTCGGTTTGCCGGAAAGTCTGTCGGTCATGGAGAGATACAAGGGGTAACCGAGAACTTTGCAGAAATTGGCCAGTTTGTTCTCTCGGAAGGTCGATTTATCTCTGATCTCGATATCGATCAATATTTTGTGGTCATTGGTGCAGACGCGGCCAATGAGATACGTAAACTCGGGTTTCTCCAGATTGTTGGAGAGAGTATCGAAATTGCTGAAACCATATTTACCGTTATCGGCGTATTGGAGCCAATCGAAGAAAATTATCGATTGCCCATGCAGTTCAGTGCGAACCGGTCGGCCTTCATTCCGATCTCCACGATCGGGCGGGCTTTTGGAGTGACCGATATCGACTCTGTAGTCGCAAGATCGAAGGAAGGCGTACATCATGAGCGAGTATCGGAGAGTATTGAAGAATTTTTTCAAAGTCGCAAACCCAACATCATACTCGATATAATCACAGCCAAGCAATTGATTGCACAAATGGAAGCGCAAGCGCAAATCTATACATTGTTATTAGCTGCAATCGGCAGCATCTCTCTGGTTGTTGGTGGTATCGGGATCATGAACATCATGCTCGTTTCGGTTGTCGAACGACGCAAGGAGATTGGTATTCGTCGGGCACTCGGCGCACGTCGTCGTGACATTCAGGGACAATTTCTGATTGAGTCCATGTTGCAAACAACGACAGGGGGTGCCATGGGCATAGTGGTTGGTATTGGAGCAACTTACGGGGTTTGCGAATTCACCAGTTGGGAATTTGCCGTATCGACAATCTCTATCGTCAGTGGATTTGCGACGGCTGCAGTGATGGGGCTACTGTTCGGAATTCAGCCTGCAAATCAGGCAGCTCGTCTGGATCCAATCATCGCACTGCAATCCGAATAACGGAGTGACCAGTCGCTATTGGCGTGGACCAGCTTGGGGGCTGGCCAGTCTATTCTTTCTTGGCCCTGGGGTGTGAACGATCAAATACCTTGGCCAAATGCTGAAAATCCAGATGAGTGTAGATTTGAGTAGTCGAGATGTCGGAATGACCCAGCATTTCCTGAACTGCCCGCAAATCCCCGCTCGATTCAAGCAAATGGCTGGCAAATGAGTGTCGCAAGGCATGTGGATGAAGATGCTGGGTAAATCCCTTTCTTTTTGCCCACTCGGTCAAGCGAAACTGAATGCCTCGAGCACTCAACCTTGTTCCCCGAATATTGACGAATAATGCCTTCTCTCCTTGCTTGGCATACTCGCTTCGACGTTCAAGCCAGTCCTTGACCGCAACCTTGGCCATGCTTCCGACCGGAACGATTCTCTCCTTGCTGCCCTTGCCAATAACCATGACCTGATTTTCCGTGAAATCAATCGTGTCCTTGTCGACCGACGCTAGTTCTGAAAGCCGGAGACCCGAAGAATAGAACAACTCAATAATCGCATGGTCACGAACGACATTCGCAGGTGTTTTCGCATCAACTTTCTCATTCAGGAGCATGTTCAAGTCATCTACGCTAAATGTATTGGGCAACTTTTGAGAGGCCTTTGGAGCACTGATTCCGGAAAATGAATTCGACTTGACCGATTCCTCACTGACCAGAAAATCAAAAAATTTCCGACAGGATGAAAGAACCCTCCCAATCGATCGAGGTGAATGACCGCGTTGAAACAGACGCGCTGGAAAAGCTCTTGCGATTGGGTCACTGACTTCTGCCCACCCAGTAACATCGCCTCTTTCGTTCAAAAATCGTTCCAGGAGGAGTAAATCCCGATAGAATGCTTTTCCGGTGTTGTCGGAATATCTGCCCGATTTTCTGATACGCTCGATAAAGCGTTCGATGCTGTCCCTCAAGTTCACTCAACCGCTTGCCGTTTTCCGCCTAAATAGCTGCCGATCAGACTTCCAATTCGATCGAGATAAAGAACGCCAAGTCCCGGATGGAACCGCTTGGCATCCGCTGAGCCAAACACCATTACCCCAGCCATGTCTTCGTTGTGCAGAATTGGCACAAAGGCACAGGACCGGATTGACTGTTCTTCTTCTCCAAAAATTTGTTGAAGCAGGGACTGTGATACTCGATCATCGCAGACACTACTTCGATGGGCAACTCGTTGTCGAATTTCTTCAAAGAGTTCCGGCAACTCTATCCTGGCAACCGCTTCTTCCAATACAACCACGCGCTCAATATCGAATTCCTTGGCTAGCTGATTGACGACAAAATCGATTGGATCCTTGCTTGGCTGGCCTTGATCGAGCAAGATATTGCTAAATCCGGCTAGCAAATCCTGCATCTGTTCAAGATTCCTGGTGACATCGAGAATATATTGTATCGTCTTGATTTGTTCCTCTTGGCGTTCGCTCAATGTATCAATTTTTTTCTCCAGAAAAAAAATGTGACTATGCGTGTCGTCAGACGGCACAAAGTCCGCAAACAGGCTCCAGTTCTTGGTGATAAATTCCGGGTTTTGCTCAAGAAAGTCACGGACATCTTGCGGGACAAGATGGGAGGATTTTTTGTTTGCTGTACGTTTTCCCATAATATTGGAACAAGGATTTTAGACCAGTTAACAATGAAAGAGTGGCAAACCATGCGCCATTGTTAATCCCATTGGTAAATTGTACAATTCTTGAAGCACGATATCACAGTGCATTACAGATCATTCGGCAACTCGATCTGTCCTTGAAATACTGTCTCAACCGCTCCAGTCAAGCGCACCGAATCCCGATCAGAGGGCCATTCCACGGTCACACTGCCACCAGGCATGTTTACGACAACTTGTCGATCCAGAGTACCTTCCCTTACCCCACATAATACCGCGGCGCAAGCCCCGCTTCCACAACCCAGCGTCTCGCTGCCCCCTCGTTCGAAAACGCGCAAGTTGATTTCATCGCGAGATATGAGCTGCTTGAACCCGACATTTGCCTGCTCCGGAAAAATCGGATGAGTCTGCATCCGGGGACCCAACCAGTCAACATCCGCCTGTTCATAATCAAGCATATTGATCACGCAGTGTGGATTTCCAATTGACAGTGCCGCAAACTCAATCTCCAGATCTTCGATCGTTATTGCATATTTCAGTCTTTCTGAATCAGCACAAAGAGGGATTTTTTTCGGGTGAAACTGGGGTAACCCCATACTGGCTGTTACCGTTTGATCGGAATTGATCATGATTTCCATGTTGGTGGTGATCGTCTCGACCGCAATGTCCGAGCCTTGCGACAATCCCTGATCCCGCAAAAAAACAGCAAAGCATCGTGCTCCGTTCCCACACTGACCAACTTCGCTTCCGTCGGAATTAAACACCAGCATTTTGAATGCATCTGGTTGTTCAGAGGGTGCCGCAATAATGATCTGATCACATCCGATACCATAATGACGATCCGCAATTCTCTTCGCAAAATCCGCTGTCATTCTGATATGCTCTTGCACACCGTTGAGCATAACAAAATCATTGCCCAGGGATTGCATCTTGGTGAAGATTAAGGTGTTGTTGCTCATTCTAACGTTACTATAGATCGACCATATCGTCTCGCTTATCGGCATCTAGTGCCCGCTCAATCATATGGACAAAAACACCAATCTTGCAAGAATTTATGAGCGGGTTCAGTCGTTCCCTTCCGGTTTGAGAATAATGATTGGAATCGCATTGCTCATCGGGGGAATATTCGGTATGCTGCCAATTCTGGGGTTCTGGATGTTTCCACTTGGCCTGATCGTCTTATCCATTGACTTTCCTTGGGCCCAACGAGCTTATGGCTATCTCGAAGAGAAAATTGAAGGGTATATGAGAGCTCGCAAAAGGAGCAAGGGAAATTAGTAACCTGTCCCGAGCCATGCCTGTCAACATCTACTCTCCCTCAACTCTGCCCGGACTCTGTTGAAGACGAAATAATTCTCATGCCTTTCAGAAGGTTGACTGCTTGCAACAGTTGATTGTCAGCTCGTAGTCTCTGGATGAAAGTCGATTCAACACGCTTATCATCCTCTTCAGAATCCCTGTCATCGTGTGCCAGCTCGTTATCCTCTTCAAAACCATAGTCCTCAGCTCCAGTCATCTGAGCGGTAATATCCGGCGAAATTCCCTTTTTCTGTATCACTCTATCCTTGGGGGTGAGATAAAGTGAGGTCGTCAACTTCAGCGCTCGCCCAAAGTTAATCGGGATGATCGACTGCACGGAGCCTTTGCCAAACGTATTTGTACCAACAATCACCGCTCGCTTGTGATCCTGTAGAGCTCCGGCAACAATTTCGGAGGCCGATGCCGAGCCACGATTGACCAGAATGACCATTGGCTTGGCATCGAGAATATCGCCGGATTTCGCGGAATATGTTTTGCTGGAAGATTCGATACGACCCTTGATTTTGACGATATCTCCGCTATCAAGAAACATGTCGCTAATTTCCACAGCACTCGAGAGAATACCCCCGGGATTGTTTCGAAGATCAAGAATCAGTCCGTCCAGGCTCCCCTCGTTATCATCAACGAGTGACTTGATTTGTACTCGCATATGTTGAGCGGTCCCGCTTTGGAAACTCGACAGTCGCAGGTAGCCTAGCCCAGGTTCCAGCAATTCACTTCGCACGCTCTGAATTTGTATCACCGATCTGATCAAGTCAACCTGAAATAGTTCAGGCATGCCATCACGTTGAATGGTCAACTCGATTTCTGTTCCCGGCTCCCCCCGCATTTTGTTCAAGGCTTCACCGAGCGGCATATCCAAAACTGAACCGCCGTCGATCTCAACAATGAAGTCGCCCGACTGCAATCCGGCTTCATCGGCAGGAGTTCCATCAATCGGCGCCACAACCTTGATCAATCCATCTTCCTTGGTCACCTCAATACCAAGTCCTCCAAACTGACCATCGGTATCATTCTGCATTTGTTTATATCCTGCTGGCTCAAGGAATGCTGAATGTGCGTCCAATCCTGCCAACATGCCATTGATCGCATGTATTAGCAGATCTTTATCTTCAATTTCCTCGACATAATCAGCTTTGATCTTGCCGAAAACTTCGGCAAACATCTGCAGTTCTTCAATTGGCAAGTGATCGCCTTTTTCGTCGGCCTTGATTACGGGTGAAATTGCCATGACAATCCACAAACAAGACCACAAAGATCGTTCAAAAAGTGTTTTCATAACTTAGGATTCACTCACGTGGGTATGGTCGTAACAGAACTGTAATTATATATAATGGAAGTGCTTGAAGCGTGAGTGAATCTATCATATTCGATTCGGAAAATGTGCCGGTGCCAGGCTTTCACATCACCGAATCATTCGTTGCAATCAATCACACTCTCTCGGCCTTGAACATTGCCTTTATAGGTTAACTGGATATCTTTGGATGAAACTACTCGCCCCCTATTGTGACGGACACGGCAATAAGGGCCTCTCAAACATGCTGCTGACCCTCAACCTGATCGCCTTCGCCTTGCATGCCGCCTGCGAACCCGGAGAAAGGCCTGCAACCAGTGTGGGTGGAGAACGCGCTTCTTCCTTACCCTCGACACCATCACCGCCTGTCAGCACTTCTACAGCCGGCATTCCCTGCTCACGCAGATCTTCTGCCACGGAGCATGCACAGCGCACAGGGACCATGATTCCACAACCGCTACTCCAGTCGGGAGCAGAAACCGCCCCTTCACTGAACCCGAATCATTACCGAATGTAGAATAAAAAATTAGAATTGCTGCACTTTCGGAGTGGAGCGAACTTGCCTTGTTAGTAGCGAGAGTACAATCCATTTAACCTGTGCAATGGCTATCGCGCAGTCAAACTAATTTACTCGCAGTGAACGGACTCGGGTATACTGGTCGAAATGTGATTTTCAGAAAGAAACAATGAAGCGACTGCCCCTTCACTAAATTCGCAACCCTGTTACTGCTTGCAGTAGTGGCGTTGTCGGCAACTGCAGATAATTATTGCGGATGGCAACACATCAAGATGTCCGCGGCTACCAGCACTAATACCACTGGATCACCCAAGCAGTCGATAAGCGAAGGCGCGGACATGATGGATCAATGGCTTCAATTTGAGTTGAAAGGATTGTGCATGTTTCCACTCCAACAAACATGTACGTTGCGGAAACTAGAACAGTTAAACGGGTCAGGCTCGACCTTGGATTCTGCTTTCAAGTGGACCAGACTCATGGCAATATGCTCATGACAACCGCTACCAGCCCCATGACGGAACAAGGAATAGCAGAAAAGGAAACGTTAGTCTGCACCAAATTCGACGAAGGGCGACCCAAGGATCAGAAGGTCAAGGTATATTTTCAGCCCGAAAACAACGATTGTAAAGACAGAAAATATATAAACAAGATCATCGCCTCGATGTCCAACCCTTTCGGTCATGCGTTTTTTGTGATCACAGACGATGATGAAAACGCTACAGAATGTAATTACTAATCCGATCGCATCGAAAACGCCAGGTAAACCATTCATCGCATCGTTTACGATGATTGAGTGACTGTAAGACGATTTTACCTGGAATAGGTATTTCTCGAGTTATGGTCGAAAGTAGTGCGTAGGGGTACTGACTCTGTACATTCATCGAATCGGCCAGCTACTTCTTCGCAAACAGAAAAAGCATCTGCGGTTCGCCACTTGGCATTTTCTATTCCCACTCATTACGACTCCTGTTTAGATGGCAATGGAAAGCTTTGTCTGGACTGTTTCGTTCTCTCAAAAAATCGCTTTTACTGGCAAATATTGGCATTGCGCAACGCCCAATATTGCTGATCTCGAACGAAATCGACTCTCTGAAGACTGTTTACGAGTAAAATATTCCTGTCGTTCGCGAAAAACACCAGTTTTCTGCCAGACATCATTTATCAACGGCTTGATAACGACTGAACTACAGGCAATGAAATGAATGAAACAGACTACATCGTAAAACGAGTGCCTCTTGGAATTGGAGAAGCATCTAACCCAAACAACTATCAAGCCTTGGTAAGAAAAGATACAAACGAAGTTCTCAATGTTGTTGGAGATTCTTATCGGCTGATTCAAAACCAGGAGTTATTTGAAGAAATTGAGAGTTGTCTGAAACATTCTCTTGGTGAAGACAATTTCAACAACGTTAAAATCGAAGAGCAAGTCAGCAAAGGGGGATTGTGGGCAAAGAAAGAGTGGATCTTTCCTGACATTACTGTCGAAACAACGAAAGGTTCAAATTCTGAAATTGCCTTCCGAGTTATCGGCATCAATGCCTTTGGTTCTTCTGCAGTCAAGTGCCTCTTTGGAGGAATTGACTCTTACTGCACGAACGGCATTATCATAGGCGAGCAAGTAGGAATGATCAAAAAAGCGCATTATGGAAACTATGTCATTGGTGAAGCGATGGATCCGGTAAGAGAGTCAGTTGAGCGGTTCAAGGAATCTGGAGAGAAGTGGAGAGAATGGCAAGAAGTGAAGATCACGGCTGACGATGCCAGGAACTTCCTTGACAAGCACTTTACTCTGAGAGTTGCAGAAGTCGTACTTGAACAGTTCAAAAGAGAAATCTTGAACAGGGGAAAAACTCTCTGGGCTCTTTATTCAGCTATGACGGCCTATGCATCTCATGAGAATCAATTCTCTGTCTCACAGATGTCTCATAATAATCGCAACGTGTCAACGACAATGCACAAACGGGAATTAGAGGTCAAGAAAGCGACTGAAACACCTGACTGGAACGCTCTTAAGAAAGTTGCATAACTTTGGCAATCCGGGACGAGTCAGCCATCATGCACTGCATGGGGTTTGGCGATTGAAAAGCCCTGTGCATAACCGTTGGCCTCATTGAACACGAACTCATCTGTAATTGTTGACTCGATACGAATAGAACATGACCATTGAGCTGGAAATACAGAAATACAAAATCGAGAATGAGCCGTATTATGCAGAGCTCAGCAATGAAATCGAGTTGTTTGAAGCCTCCTACGATAACCATATACCAGTACTCTTGAAAGGTCCAACGGGCTGTGGAAAGACTCGATTCATGGAATATATGGCCTGGCGACTAGGACGACCACTGATCACGGTATCTTGTCATGATGACTTAACCGCAGCCGATCTTGTTGGGCGTTATCTGATTGTTGGTGGAGAAACCCGCTGGTCGGACGGCCCTCTGGCCCGTGCTGTACGGGCAGGTGGCATTTGCTATCTCGATGAAGTTGTCGAAGCTCGCAAGGACACCACTGTAGTTATTCATCCTCTTGCAGATGATCGGCGTGTTTTGCCGATTGAAAAAACTGGAGAACTGTTAATTGCCCCGCCAGAATTCTGTCTTGCGATTTCATACAATCCCGGCTATCAAAGCGTCCTTAAGGATTTGAAGCAAAGCACACGCCAACGTTTTGTATCAATCGAATTCGACTATCCCAATCCCCAAATTGAAGCTGACATTGTGGTCAAGGAATCCGGACTTGATTGGAATACGGCAAACCGACTCGTCAAATTTGCCGTCATGACCCGTAATCTAAAAGGTAATGGACTGGAGGAAGGGGCAAGTACCCGACTTCTTGTTCATGCGGCAAAATTGATGGCTTCCGGAATGTCTCCATCCTCGGCTTGTCGAGGAGCAATCTGCGAAACACTAACTGATGACCCCGATATGCTCAAGGCTGTCTCGGAGTTAAGTGCTTCACTATTCTAAACGGCATATAAATGACGTTTTCTATTTGGCCAAGAGTGAACGCATATACTCGTGCTCCCCAGCTTGCTTTTATCCTGCTTCTGGCTGGTTGTGCGCCAGCACCTATTGAACAGACAACGGAATTACCGCCGCCTGCTGAGATCGAAGTTAGCGAGGCAACTGGTCAATTGCTTGAGGAGACGATTCCAGTTGAAACGCTTGTGAATGAACTACCTGAAGTGGAACTTGAACCCCTTGTTCCAGAATCTGAAGAACGCCCAGTAACCACATTTGGTCTGCAGAATGAAGAGCAGGTTATCTCACTGGACGATCCATGGAAACTAGTTGAACAGGCGAACTCTTTACCCGCAGCAAGAGCTCTAGGATTGCAAATCAGGGCAGTCGAGGAATTTCTCAACCTGAATCAGGTTGAATTTGCGATAACTACCCTTCGGTCACTGGCTATGTATCCGGAGTCAATCAATGATCAGGTTCATGTTGATATTCTGCATGGGCGTATCCTGCTCGCCCAAGGAGATCCCGCAAGCGCATTGGCGAGATTGTTACAAATTGATCCTGAACCAGTCACGAATCAATCTCTCAAACAGCGGTATCTCGAAACACTCTCCAATGCTTATGCGGCGAATGGACAAAATCTTGATGAGATCGCAATCATCATCGAGCTCCATGGTTTGTCCGATGAAGAAACAAGGACCACCTGGCAGCAGCAGATCATCGAAAAAATTCGCAACTTGAACCCACTTGATCGATCACTGCTTGCCCATCAATCAATCCATGTCAACACTCCAGGATGGATTTCTCTAGCTGAAACGCTCGATTTTGACAGTCCAGAATTTCTATCATCAGATTTCCTGGACTGGAGAGAATTTTATCCAGACCACCCTGCGAACCTTGACTCGCTGACTCTCAGCCAAGAACCATATCAAATGACGAATTACCAGCGCATTGCACTGCTACTTCCGTTGACTTCAGATGTTGGTTCGGCCGCTCAAGCCTTTTATGATGGCTTCATGGATGCCGCCTCCCGTTATCGGTCAAGCTCTCAACCTGATATTGTTTTGTATGATATCGGAAATTCGACTGCACTCAGCCGTGTTTACTATCAAGCAGCCATTGATGATGGCGCAAATCTTATCGTGGGCCCACTTGGACGTGAAGCTGCCAACTCCCTGCTGGATGGGTTCACTGGAGAAATTGATACGTTAATGGTCACAGACATCTCTGACCAGACGAATTTACCTCGGCTGTTTGCATTTAGTCTCTCGCCAGAAGAAGAAGCAAAACTTGTTGCGAACAAAGCCTGGAGTAACGGGCACCGACAAGTCACTGTGTTCAGATCTGCCAACGCATGGGGTGATCGTGTTGCCAGCACATTCACTGAACATTGGAAGTCAATCGGAGGTGTTGTTGTCAAGAACACATCTTTTGAAACTAACCAAGTTGACTATTCGACAACCATCCAGAATTTTCTCGGTATCGACACCAGTATCCAACGGCGCAAAGCTCTTGAGGCAATGCTTGATCATCGTCTCAAGTTTGCCCCTAGGCGTAACGAGGACATGGATTTCATCTTCCTGGCTGCCAATTCCACGCTAGCGCGAATTGTAGTACCGCAACTGCGATATTTTCAGGCTCATAACCTGCCAATATATGCCACCTCTTATGTATATTCGGGAACGCCAAATCCGGAGCTTGATGCGGACTTGAATGGGGTGATTTTCCCGGATATGCACTGGATGCTACAAGGTGTCGAGGCCTATCGCCGAATGAAGGCCAGACAGGAATTGGCAGAATCATCTGCGGATGAAGAATCCTCAACCGATCAGCCCAATGGTGAAAGTGAGCAGTCAGAACCTGATCAACAACCGGAAATCCTTCAAGAAGAGAGGCCTGATCAGGAAATCGAGCCTCCTTCGGAAGATCTCGCCGATCCCGAAATCCCGGACACCTCTGCTGATCCAGTTGATACTGAATCAATCGAGACTGAAGAAGAGAACACGGACCAAATTGACACACTGGCCAAGAATCTCGCACCTTACCGAAACACTGGACTCGACCGGATTTATGCTTTGGGTTTGCAAAGTTACTTGCTAGCCCCTCGTTTGAATGCCCTCAGAAATGACCCAACAATCCAGTTCTCGGGTCCTGCGATGACTGTAAGCATAGCCGGAAACGGAGAAGTGTTACGTCAGCCATTATGGTTGGTATTTCGTGAAGGGCTACCAGAACTCAATCAAAAACTGACTGAGTGATAATAACTGCTTGCCCTCTTTGAGTTCAGTGGTTTTCATGAATGCTTTTCTTTTCGTCGGCATTCGCACGGGCTCTGCCCTGCAAGTGTTTCCACAGATTGATTTGCAGACGAGTGTAAATGCATGCAAGGTCAAAGCTTCTCCACTCAAATATCCAGCAGGTTTCGAGCTTTTTCACCAAATGCCATTCCGATCAGGTGAATCGGTTCTCCGCGGTCGAGATACTTGTCGGCATGCTTTTTTGCACGAATTTGCTCGATTGCCTTGTCCAGTTCTTCAATCAGTCAATCGCAACAAGGTCGCATGAGAAACACTTCGATAGCGCATAAAATGAACCATAATTGATCCATATGTCCATTGAAAAGATCACTCGAAAACCGCATGAATTAATAGGAAAAATAAAAATAATACATATGAGACAATGGTTTAAGTCTAAATATGCGACAACACCTGCCAACATTCGAATTCCGCATATCGTGAACCTCAAAGAGGTGACATAGAATATCTCGATAATTCGCTTTTCTTTTGTACTGAATGATCAGACAAAATACAGAAAAATTTACGGAGGATTTGATTTATGAAACAAAAACTAATAATTTTACTTGGACCGCTTCTGTTAATGGCTTTTCTTCAGCCGGCTATTGCATCGTCGGTGAAAGTTGCTGCGCACAGTAATAAAGCACTTGAAGGCAATGACATCAGGATTTACTTCAGCATGCAAAGAAATACTGCACCACATCGCACTTCATGGCGCACTTGTTATTCCTATAAGACTGTGGATGGTACTGCGACGGCAAGCGGACCTGGTAGTGACTATGATAGCGCGAGTGGTGTGGTGTGCTGGAATCAGTACACATCCAATTCCGAAATCGTGACCATAAAAACCCGCCCGGATCGAATATGCGAACCGAACGAGACCGTGAAAATTAAACTCTACAACCCGCGATCCTCCACTCGAATAGGCTGGACAGATGCATGCGGGCCATGGCCTTGCCATATCACGGCAAAGGCCACGATCAAGCAGGATAACAGTAGAGTTAAGGCATGCGCATATTGATTTGATTGAATCTGGGAGGTTTTCATCATAGCCTCCATTTGTCATCGGCCCAGAGCGGGCCGGTGGCAGCACCATTATCGACTCGGACATTCTTCTATCAGCGATATCTGATGTGAGAGAGTTTTTACGAGTGGCCTGAGATCCAAATTGGATTAGAAGCGTAGCGACAGAATTACCATTCCGGCCGAGTAGACGGGGGTTGTTACCAAGCCCTATCTACTCGGCCGAATGCTATACAGATTACGGAGTTTGTTCCGCTTTGCCCTAGCTTTCTCGTCATCTTCCAGCACATTCAGAACCGGACGGTCATACTCGTCAACCAGGACCACTGCCTGCTGGCCAGTCGCTTGATGCAGAAGGTAAAGGACATTGTCCAGTCGATCTGCCGCTGAGTGTACCGATGGAAAGGTCTTCAGATCAAATTCCCGCTCAATCTTGTACAACTGGTTCAGTACATGATTTTGTATTTCGTCAGGCGTATCGATGTCTCCACCAAAACTCAAGCGGACCACCGGATGCTTGACCGACCAGTCCCAGTGCGGATGAATAATGTCCAGGCCCCGAAACAGGGGCTCATTGCCCTCGAACAGTTCCTGCAAGGTATCGACCAGCAGACTCTTGCCGAAACGGCGCGGACGAGACAGGAAGTAGTACCGCCCCTCATTGATCATCTGCCGAATCAGAGGCGTCTTGTCAACATGGTAGCAACCATCCTGTCGAAGGTCGGAAAATGACTGGTAGCCAAGCGGTAGCGGACGGCGTTCTGTCTGAATTCTTGATGTAGGAATGAGTGTAGTTACAATTACTTTTTGGAACGGTTACCTCGCCGCTTTACGGTTTTGGATTTTGCGTTCTTGAACAATTCTTGGCATTCTTCCAGTGTAACTGATTCAGGATTCTCAATCTCCTTGGGTAATTTCACATTCTTTTTTCCATCAGTCACATATGCGCCAAAACGACCGTTCAGCACCTCTATCCCATGTTCAGCAAATACCTTGATTCGGCGGTTGGCATCAAACTCTCTCTTTGCCGCAATCAGTTCAAGAGCAGCCTGTAAATCAATGGTGGCGGGATCCTGATCCTCTTTCAGTGAAGCATTGTCTTTACCACACTTTACATATGGACCGTAACGCCCCATGTTTACGGTTATATCCTCTCCTTCCGGATTCTGACCAAGTTGTCGTGGAAATGCAAAAAGTGCTAGTGCCTGCTCCAACGTGATTGAGTCAAGCTTCTGGTCTTGAAGCAGACTTGCAAATCGAGGGGGCTCAGAATCGTCTCTGGAACCAATCTGTGCATATGGGCCGTACCGTCCCAAACGCACGGAAACCGGTTTACCGGTTTTTGGATCATTACCCAGTGTTCTGGCTTGATTTACCTCAGCACGAGTGAGATTTTCGTCCTTTTCCATCACCTGTCTCGAAAAATCTTCCCAAAAATGTTTCATGAACTCTTTCCATCTTTTCTCTCCTCGGGAGATTGCATCCAGTTCGCTCTCCATTTCGGCTGTAAATTCATAATCCACATAACGAGTGAAATGCTCGGAAAGGAATTTATTGACGATTTTGCCCGTATCTGTCGGTTTGAATCGTCGGGTTTCTAGCTCTGCATACTCGCGGTTTTGCAAGGTGCTAATGATTGATGCATATGTAGATGGCCTTCCAATACCGTGACTCTCTAGGGCCTTTACAAGACTCGCTTCGTTGAAACGAGGCGGAGGCTCAGTAAAATGTTGCTCCGTTTTAATTGCAAGCAATTCAACTTGCATTCCCTGTTCAAGATTTGGCAGGAGCACCTCTTTCTTTTCCGAATCTGTAACATCATCCCGATCTTCCAGGTAAACAGACATAAAGCCCGGGTTTCGAATGGTTGAACCGCTTGCCCGGAATATACCCGCTTGATGTTCCATCTGTGCAGTTTGTGAAGCAGGCTCGTTCGAACCGTTGTTCCTCTCTGTAATTTTTGGACCTGTTCCGAAGTCAACCGTTGTGGTATCAATGATCGCGGCAATCATCTGACTCGCTACAGTCCGATTCCAAATTAACTGATACAGTTTATGTTGATCTGGCGAAAGAGCATGCTTTAAAGTTCTTGGATATTGCATTGCCGATGTTGGACGAATGCCCTCATGAGCCTCTTGGGCATTTCGAGTCTTGTTGGAAAAGCGGCGGGGAGACTTTGGCAACATTTCGGCACCGTATCGATCGGCAATTGCCTTGCGAATTTCCTCGATGGCCATTGAGGCTAGCGAAACCGAGTCGGTGCGCATGTATGTTATCAAGCCAATTGTCTGACCGTTTACGTCAATGCCTTCGTACAACTGTTGTGCGATCTGCATGGTTTTGCGAGCTGTGAACCGAAGTTTTCTTGCTGCTTCTTGTTGCAGGGTTGAGGTTGTGAACGGTGGGGCTGGGTTGCGGTTTTTCTGCTTATGAACAACCTCCAGCACATCCAGTTTTCCACCTGCTGCTTCTGTTAGTTTCTGTCGAACAACGGTGGCCTGATTCTTTTTTGTAATGGTAAATTTCTGTACTTTCTCGCCCGCATAAACAAGCAGTCTTGCTGTGAATTTTTGACCGGCCCCAGATAGACCTGCGTCGATGGTCCAGTATTCTCTCGGTTCAAACGCTTCGATTTCCTGCTCCCGTTCACAGATCATGCGAAGTGCCGGACTCTGGACGCGTCCTGCCGAAAGGCCCGTATGAATTTTTTTCCACAAAAGTGGTGAGAGATTAAAGCCGACAAGATGGTCAAGGGCGGATCGGGCGAGTTGGGCATCAACCAGGTTGTCAGAAATATCACGAGGATTCTTCACGGCTTCCTGGATTGCTACCGGTGTAATTTCGAAAAACTCAACTCGATAGACTGGTTTGGAGCCAATGGCCTTCTTCTCTTTCAGGAGTTCAAGCAAGTGCCAGGAAATTGCTTCCCCTTCCCGGTCTGGATCAGTTGCAAGATATAGAGCATCCGATTTTTTCATCTCCTTGATAATTGCATCGACATACTTTTTATTTTTATCAATGACCTCAAAGCGCATGTCAAAATCCTGTTCAGGATCAACCGCCCCATCTTTGGATAGCAGTTGTCGAACATGTCCATATGAAGCCAAGGCTTTAAACTCCCCATGCAAATAGCGGGTGATTGACTTGGCTTTTGCGGGAGATTCAACTATTATCAGTGGGCTACTCATATCCCTTTTCAGTTGTCTTCAGTGCGTTGAAAATGTGTCTATTGTATGGACTTTGAATCTCTCAATGCATATTTCGGCATGCATCTTCTGTTACCATGCTCTTATCATGTATAGTCCAGCCAAGTCCCACTGGACAATGATTCAGGACCACCCGAGTAACCCATTTGACCAAATCCAGATCAATCGTCTCGGGTTCCAGAAACATCAATTGATTGATTACCATTTCTCGAGTATCAGTATTCAGTATCCCGGTTTGTTCGAGGCTCATGATATAGCCACGGATCATGACTGGCAAATGCTGGACTTCCTCCTCTACATAATACCGAACACCCAGATGTTCAATGGCATCGTCTTCACCGCCTGATTCAGCGAGGAAAGACAAATTTTGTATCCAGCCAAAAGCTTGCTTAATCAAATATCCATCAAATCCCATTTCTTGAAGTTGGTCAACTACATTTTTCTTGTCGTTCATGGTCAGACCAATATCAAACTCGTCGTTATCCTGAATCAAAAATCTCAGAACGTCCAGAATACTATTTCTCATCAGCTTTTTTACCGGAATCCGCAAATACTGGTCAACTACTCGAACCGCTCTGTCTGATTTCGAAGCGACACCTGTTGCACAGTGAGTTTCAGCTTCGAACTTGAAATCATTTATATCGGGAACTTTCAATCCCTAAACCAACACGGCCTGCCAGGCAATCGGTGGGTTATCCTGTTTTCTATTTTCGGATTCGGCATCCATAAAATACCCACATCATCCATTCTCAGATATTCAGCATAGAGTGCCAGCGACAATCAAAAGTAGAAACCTTATGGAAAGATACCTCATTGCTATGCCGCCGATCACATATCAAAGCAGATCAATCGCCACGCATAGGGCGATACATTGTAAACCAAAATGATTTTTTCGGCATACCGATTTTTCGAATCCCCAATCCTTACACGGCAACCGGGAAAATACCCCAGTGTCGATAGAAATCCTGTATTTCTATATCAGTTGGCCCAACATGCAAGTGAATGTCTCAACCCTAATCCATAAATAGAGAGCACAAGAGTACCCCGGTGCCTTGCGTGGCGTGATTTTCGAGAGGCCTGCAGGATCACCCATTGGGTGATTTCAGGTCGCAGGCTGAAACCCGCATCACACATGTCTTGCCGCCCAATACCGAGAACTCTATTCAAGGGATAGGGCTCAATTTTAGTGGAAATCATTCTCCGCCATGATCGGAGTTAGATTTCGTTATCTGCAGTTGTTTGGTTTCGGATCAAATCTGCTGCAGCTACCAATAATACCAGGTCGTTTGGGTGACGTAATTCGGTACACCGTCTTGACAATTCCTGCCCAGCACATTCATCTAACATCTTCATCATTTCACTATGGTTAATTGGCGGCGGATTAACAGTAATATCTGGGCGTGTTGCAGTCTCATCAGGTGTATGGAGCAACGACCCGAAAAAATCAGGATTTGAATTGCATTTTCACCGCCGGAAGCTGCAAAGACTGGCAAAATCCATTGGTATTGTCTTTGAACTCCTCATCGCAAGTTTTCGATCAACGGTAACCTGTACCACTGATCAACCACCGAACTCCGAATACTTGCCCCGCACCTCATCCGATAGTTCAAGTTCAAGCAAGCGTTCGTCATATGACCGATCACGCACTTTTATTCCACGAAGAGGCAAAACACCTTCAAGAAATGAGAGCGCTTCCTGCGAGCCAAACTCATGGAGAACCGCTACGGCATTCGCATCGTAGCCCTGTGAGAAAAGATGGTTTTGAAGACTTCGAGACTCGCCCAATGGCCTCTTCAATCTCTGACTTGCTTCTCTTGTCATCCTCCATATTATGGTTATTTCCCAGAATTTCCTCCGTATTTACCCACTCTAGCCCATCTTTCGCAATTATGAGAACGTTCCCATAATCGAAAGTGTGCCATTATTGAAAAGTCATGTAATTGAGTTATTCGATAGTGTTCCCCCAGGTCTTCACTACAAAGACCGTTTTTGGATCTGGGAGAGCCGGTCTCAGATTTGAAACCGTGGTTTCGGTTGTTTCGGCAGTTTCAGATCAAACTGATGCAACAGAAGCCGATGATCCTGGTTGGGTTGTGTATAACGGGGCATGACCAGACACTGTCCGTCGGACATGGGCAAATGGATATATGCCATGACAATACCAAAGTCCTGCCATTTATCGTTCTTTTCAATGGATTCATGTTCGAAATATTAGCGTGGGAACACCCTACAGGTTGGGGCAATTAGTTGCGATTTTACTTGCTTTATCAGGCCAAGAAAGTTAGCGCAAGAACCACTCCGGCAAGCACAATACCTATGCAACACGGATAAAGTCAGGTAATTGACTTACTTCTGTTAATCAATATGCATAAGTAGAAAAGCAACAATCATCGAGTCGGTTTGGACGCGAATTTTTCAAGATGCATGTGGGTCTACTTTCATTGAACATCAAGACAGATAGCGCTTCTAGAGTGAGTTTACCGAGTTCGTAAAGCCGAGGCCCTTACAATGTTCCCCGATCTGCGGATGGAGCAATTGTAAAATGTTGATGATCTTGGAAGATTTCCCGGCTTCAGAAATGGAACCGTAGATCTGGGGGCTTTCAAAGTGCGTATGACCTAATGGGTGCGATAGCGGTCGATTCCCAGCATCTCTTACAGCCATTTCTAGCCCTGAAAAATGAATGGCGGCAGGGGTTGGAGTGGGGCGGTGAAAATGAACAAGTATGTACCGATTGAGCAATCAGCCCGAACTCGGTAAAATCACGCTAGAGAATTCAAGACTATGTTGTAATATGGGTTTGATGCTGACGAAAAAAACAAGATGGCGCAAAACACACCAATGAGGCTTATTCAAAATCAAGGTTGCGGAATTTTTATCCTGACCTTCCAGACCAATTTTGCAATCAAACATGGCTGATCAACTGGACAATCGGCCCGTGTTTACTATTGTGATGGGATGTAATGGTGCCGGAAAAAGTGCATGGAAAAGGGCAAATTACGACATTTTGCCTGAACGTTATTTTGATCAGGATTCTGTTGCCGGCGGAATCGGTGATTGGAACAGTACCGATGCTCGACAAAGAACTGCAGGAATCATTAATGCAGAAGTTGACAAGGCTATTCTCGATCGGGTGAGTTATGGAATTGAAAGTACCTATTCGGGGCGACCGGGTCGCGAACGAGTCGCCCAAGCAAAACAGGCGGATTA
This sequence comes from Candidatus Poriferihabitans sp., assembly GCA_965220975.1. GTDB lineage: Bacteria > Pseudomonadota > Gammaproteobacteria > Arenicellales > Poriferihabitantaceae > Poriferihabitans. The sequence continues at coordinate 2,501,009 of OZ244855.1, forward strand.
TCGGATCGAGGGTATTTATATTGGAACAAGATCGCCAGAAATAAATATCGAGAGGGTAGCGCGCCGCGTTCGAGAGAATACCGGACACTATGTTGATTCAGTCATTATTCCTGAACGTTATAGATATTCATTGTCAAACTTGCGGCGAACGGTTGATCAGTTTGATCAACTGGTGGTACTTGACAACTCAAATGATGGTTCCTTAAGTATTCTGGAACCCGTTGAGCAATGTTGTCTTGAATTCGGTCAAGTTGCCTCTTGCATCTCCGACGGTGAAATGATGGAATGGTGCATGAAGTGGCTTGAATCTGTCAGACAGTCGTTAGCAGAAAAAGATCGGATTGCTCAAAAAGAGCAACGTCGCAAAAATTATGAGCGTAGTCGATAACGATTCATTGTTGACAGTTGGGTTGCATGTTTTCTGCGCCACAATCAGGGCAAGTCGGCTTGACGTTCCAACGATTTTCGGCAAACCATGCCTGAGCGATTTCTGAGCAAGGAACCATTTTGACAATTGCAGCCGGCGATATGCATTCAAAGTGCTTTCTGGGTGCATATTCTACCTTGCATTCACTCTATGCCACTGTTTTTGAGTAACGAATATTTAGGGAATTATATACCTGACTACCAAAATGGCTTGTTGCTTCGATTCACTCTCGATAAGGCGCATTCAATACCCTTTGGACCTTGTCATGGTTCCTGCATCTGGATGATGCGCTGGATTAACCGGTCTTTGGCTGCCAGGTATATAATTCCCAATATTTAACTTGTAATGGTGATATTGCCAAGCGTCCACCAAGACAGACTTTTTCACATGACAACGCCAAAAGAGGATATGTGAAACGAAAATTGATTGCTGAAATAGTCGGTGGGCGTGGTACTATTTGGGATTCCATGAATGTAGGCAAAATTGTCAGAAAAACAGGATGCTTTACTGGCTGGAGGCGAAATGCAGCAAAGTACCGGGCATTTTCGTTTCTCGCACTTGTTCAAACCAGCGAGATTCAAACATTTCTCTTCTATATAAACACGCATGCGCTCCAATTCATTCCCTGACCATCTGATCCAGGAACATGACAGAAAGAAAATCAAAAATATCAAGAAAGACCAGTGAAACATTGATTGAGGTACAGGTCAATCTGGACGGCACTGGTCTCTGTTCTCTCGATACTGGGATTCCATTCCTCGAGCACATGCTTGAGCAAGTGGCTCGTCATGGCATTATTGATCTCGATATTTCTGCACAGGGAGATTTGCATATTGACGACCACCATACTGTCGAGGACATCGGTATCACACTAGGGCAGGCAATTGGCGAGGCGCTGGGCAGTAAAGAGGGTATAACCCGCTATGGTCATGCTTATGTTCCACTTGATGAAGCATTAAGCCGAGTGGTCCTTGATTTCTCGGGAAGACCTCTGTTAACGAGTCATGTGGACTACCCTGATCGGATGATCGGCAAATTCTCGGTGGCTCTTGTGCATGAATTCTTCCAAGGTTTTTGCAACCATGCCCTCGTCACCATGCATATGGACTGTCTGCGTGGAAATAACGCCCACCATATTGTCGAAACACTATTCAAAGCCTTTGGCCGAGCTCTCAAAATCGCTGTATCGGTTGACAATCGAATCATGGGAGTACCCTCTACCAAAGGTGTTCTGTGAACCGAGGCTGGACATCAAGATGCTTTCGCATAATGTGGTAGTTGTCGACCTGGGGACCGGCAATCTTCGATCCGTTACGAAAGCAATTAACGCAATCAGCCCGAATTCTGAGGTTCATGTTTCTGCTGAACCATCAGTGATTGCCAGTGCAGACCGAATGATCTTGCCCGGCCAGGGCGCAATTGGCACTTGGCTAAAACAGCTCAAACCAGGGTCAGAACTGAGACAGGCGGTGATGCGCGCACTTGACGAAAAACCTGTTCTCGGCATCTGTCTCGGATTGCAGGCACTATATCGATATAGTAGCGAAAACAACGGGCAGAAGGGCTTTGACCTGATATCCGGGACCGTCAAACATTTTTCAGAAGCCGGAGATGAATTTGGCCACAAATTGGGTCAACACATGCGAAAAGTCCCGCATATGGGCTGGAATCGTGTCAAGCAAACCAATGCACACCCCCTCTGGAACAGGATTTCGGATGGAGAACGGTTCTATTTCGTGCACAGTTACTATGCTGATAGCCAAGATTCAGATCAGATCTCCGGGCAAACAGAATACGGCATTACCTTCACTTCGGCTGTCGCTCAGGACAACTTGTTCGCAGTTCAGTTCCATCCCGAAAAAAGCCAGCGAGCCGGACTCACCCTGCTGAAGAACTTTATCAGCTGGAACGGAACCTGCTAATGCTGATCATTCCTGCCATCGATATCAAGGATGGAAAATGTGTCCGCCTCAAACAGGGCGATATGGAGCAACAGACCATTTATTCGAATGATCCGACAACCATGGCCGGACGCTGGATAGAACAGGGTGCTAGACGCATCCACATCGTGGATCTCGACGGTGCAATCAAGGGAAATCCGGTCAATGCAGATATTATCCACCAGATCACGGCAAACCATCCTAATATACCTATTCAAATCGGCGGCGGCATACGCAACGAAGAAACAGTTGATGCCTATATTCAGGCAGGTGTTCAGTATGTAATTCTCGGTACCCAAGCTGTTCGCAAGCCACAAATGGTCACAGATTTGTGTCAAAAATTTCCAGGTCAAGTGATTGTGGGGCTGGATGCCCGAAATGGAAAAATCGCCATTGAAGGATGGTCGAAAACCTCCGGACAATATGCAGTTGATATTGCACAGAGTTTTGAACAAGCGGGAGTGAATTCGATTATCTACACTGATATTTCCCGTGATGGAATGCTTCAGGGCGTGAATGTTTCAGCAACAGTCGCATTGGCAGAAGCAATCACGATTCCGGTGATCGCTTCAGGCGGGGTGAGCAATCTAGACGACATTCGACTGCTTGTCGAACGATCACAAAGCGGAATAATCGGGGTGATTACTGGAAGAGCGATTTATGAAGGCACCCTTGATTTCAGTGCAGCACAACTTCTTGCCGACGATTTCACCGCCGCCGAGATGGCATACTAATTAACCATTTCATGCCATTAGCCAAACGAATCATCCCCTGTCTCGATGTCGATCAAGGCCGAGTTGTCAAAGGCACTCGCTTTGTTAACTTGCGAGACGCCGGAGACCCGGTTGAAGTCGCAGCCCGCTATGATCAGGAATGTGCAGACGAGATTGCATTTCTTGACATTACCGCCAGCTCTGACAATCGAGACACCATCATTCATATCGTTGAAGATGTCGCAGAACAAGTATTCATTCCACTGACCGTTGGTGGTGGAATTCGTACACTTGAAGACATCTCGCGCTTGCTGAATGCCGGAGCCGATAAGGTATCCATCAATACTACAGCAGTCAATAACCCAGATTTCATACGCGAAGCCAGTCAACATTTTGGCAATCAGTGTATCGTGCTCGCTATTGACGCCAAACAGGTCAAATCGGATTCGGACGGTCAAAAACACTGGGAAATCTATACTCATGGCGGACGAACCCCAACCGGCATTGATGCGATAGCCTGGGCAAAGAAAATGGAACGGTTCGGTGCGGGTGAATTATTGATAACCAGCATGGATCGAGATGGTACAAAAAAAGGCTTTGATCTCGATTTAATGAAGACCATAACCAGTCAAACTGGAATTCCGGCCATCGCTTCAGGAGGGGTAGGCAATCTACAGCATTTTGTCGAAGGTATTATGGAGGGTGGTGCCGATGCAGTTCTGGCAGCGAGTATTTTCCATTATGGCGAATACACCATCGCCCAGGCCAAGCGGTTCCTGGCTCAACAAGGTATCGAAATCAGACTGTAAATCAACCCAATAGAGACCATTCGTTATTCAATGGATCCGATCGAGAGTGTAGACCTATGATGCAGAGATACTTCGCAATCACACACTAGTCGATAACAATTTCGCATCACAGTTACTGGATTTAAGATGACGATTCAAGTGTTTTGCCGTTACAATACCGATTACCTTGGGGTTTAGCAAGGTCCGTGTTTGGCTTCAAATTGCTGACAGACCGGTTGTCTCCCCATCCAATACATCTAGACAATATAAACCTGACGGAGATCAAATTATGGGCTTTGGAGGAATCGGTCCGGTTCAACTGATCATTATTCTGGTAATCGTTTTGTTGATTTTCGGTACCAAGAAGCTGAGAAATTTTGGTGGCGACCTAGGCGGAGCCATAAAGGGATTCAAGAAAGCTGTCAAGGAAGAAGAAAACCCCGAATTAGACAACGAAAAAAAGGAAAGTACGGAAGAAGCATCTGCGAATACCGAAACTCAACAGGCCAAGAAAGAAAAATCCTCAGAAACCAATAAAACAAGTTGATCACGCTGGGTAAGCGTCCATGTTTGATATCGGTTTCTGGGAGATGGCGTTCATCAGCGTCATTGCATTAATTATCATTGGTCCTGAAAGACTACCTGGTGTAGCTCGGGCAATTGGGGTATGGGTCGGCAAAGCGCGCCGCATGATCAACGATGTCAAACGCGATTTCAAAAAGGAACTGGATGAAGCTGAACTCAATAACCTCAAGGAGCTGAAGGATGACATTGATTCGGCAGCCAAGGAACTGAAACGCACCGCTGATGAGGCAGTCATCGAAACTGAAAAGTCGGGTTCGGGTCTGAAGGAAACAATTGAATCGGTCGGCAATGAACCGTTTGAAGAAATATCGAAAACTCCGTCTTCAGCAACAGCAGCAACAAAAAAATCCGGGGGACAAAAAACCGCTCAATCCACCAGGGAAAAATCAGGAGTTCCATCAGTTCTGGAAAATTCTGACGAACCGGTGACGGCGGAAAAATCGCAAAATGAATTGCCGGGCAAGGCACCTGCTTGATGCCTCACCTTGAATCCGTAGCCGGGTTTTTCTTTGAACGTCGAATTTGAAGATTAAGCGAAGTGGCCAAATCCAAGAATAGGCAAAAAAAGGAGAAGACAATTTCAGGTGCTGAAGGAACACTCCTGTCGCACCTAATTGAATTGCGTGATCGCATACTGCGAGGTGTTTTGGCAATTCTGATCGTCTTTATCGGTCTTGTTCCTTTCGCCAATCCACTGTATGAATTTTTGGCCAGTCCCTTGATGAGTGCTTTGCCGGAAGGCAACAGCATGATCTCAACCGAGCCTCATGGACCGTTTTTTGTGCCGTTCAAATTTGCATTTGCTTCAGCTGTGGCAATCGCCGTACCGTATCTGCTATACCAGATGTGGGCATTTGTAGCGCCAGGACTGTATCAAAATGAAAAGCGGCTGATTATGCCCCTGATCATCTCTAGCAGCTTTTTGTTTTATCTTGGAATCGCATTCGCCTATTTTGTAGTATTTCCGATCATCTTCACTTTCTTTGCCAATGTGGCGCCGGAAGGGGTTGCGGTCATGACCGACATCAATGCCTATCTTAGTTTTGCAATCAAGTTGTTTTTTGCATTCGGGTTTGCGTTTGAGGTTCCCATCGCCACGATATTGATGATCTACATGGGTGCTACCTCCGTTGAGAGCCTAAAACGAAAACGGCCCTATATCATCGTCTGCGCATTCATCGTAGGCATGCTTCTGACCCCGCCCGATGTATTTTCACAAACTCTTCTTGCATTGCCGGTCTGGCTGCTGTTTGAGGCCGGGCTGTTTTGCAGTCGATTTCTGGGAACGCGTGACCAGGAGAATAAGGCTGAATCCGAGGACTCCGAACCACCCTCGGATTCGAAAGTGTTATCCAAGGCGGAATAATGCTTTCTATCCCCCTTGATAATTTCAGGAGATCTTGTGCTCAGGGATGATTTGCCATTCCTTATCGATATAAGCTTCGAGCGGTTTGAAACGGACTTTGTAATTCATCTTCTGGCATTGCTTGATCCAATGGCCAAGATACACATATTCCAAGTCGTGCTCTTTGGCATACTCGACTTGTTTCATGATTGCGAAAGTACCCAGGCCTCTTTTTTCATGAGCAGGATCAAAAATCGTATATACGGCTGATATTCCATCATCAGACAAATCACAGACCGAGAGTGCCAAGAGCTCATTTTCGATCCGAAACTCCATAAAGATTGTCTTGACGATGGTATCGATCATGAATTGCCGATAGCGGATCGGATTGTTGTGGTCCATGATATCGCCAGAATGACGCCAAGACTGATAACGACAAAACAGATCGAAATGTTCATTGTGAAAACTTGGGTTCAGGATTTTCGTTTGCACATCCTGGTTTCGACGAAAACATCGCTTCTGGGCTCGGCTTGGACTATATTCCCAAACCGGAATACGCACCGAAATACAGGCATTACAGGTATAACAATGTGGCTTATAGACAATATCACCACTTCTCCGATAGCCGGATTTCAGTAGCACTGAAAATTGAGAGCCAGTCAGCGGATAGTCTGGCTCAAGCATGAGAGTGGATGCAGTTTTTTCCCTCAGATAAGTGCAATTGTGTGGAGCTGACATGTACAGCTTTGGCGGTTTGCCCTGAAATTTCATGATGCGTCTGGCGATGAGTCAGGCAGTCTATTCCAAAGGCCTGGAGTTGGCGGCACATCGACTTGTTTGAGAATCTGCAAGAATTGATTGCGAGATAACTCTTCGGCTCCCAAGCTCAAGAGGTGGGCTGAAGTTATCTGGCAATCGATCAGGACATAATTGAATTTCGTGAGTTGTCCGGTGAGGTGAGCAAGTGCTGCTTTGGATGCATCGGTGTTAGTGCTGAACATGCTCTCGCCGAAAAAAATCCTTCCGATCGCAAGTCCATACAATCCACCAACCAACTCCCGATTCATCCAGGTCTCGACAGAATGTGCATAACCCATCTCGTGTAGTTTTGTATACGCGTCAATCATTTCCTCATGAATCCAAGTTCCATCTGGTCCTAGATCGGGTCTTGCGCAGTGTCGTATTACTCGGTGAAATGCATGATTAATGGTGAATCGGTATGCATATTTTCGGGTTGATTTACGCAAACTTCTGGAGGCCTTGAAGTGTTGCGGAAAAATGACACATCGCGGGTCAGGAGACCACCAGAGAATTGGCTCCTCGTTGTACCAAGGAAAAATGCCGAGGCGATACACCTGAATTAGTCGCTCTGGATCCAGATCGCCACCATACGCAACCAAACCGGAATAATGGTCTTGATCATCCAAATTACGAAACGACCTATACGGGTTACAGAATGTGATTTTATCATCCAGCATACACTTTTCGGGTTGATCAAACATCAACGATTCGACTTCAGAAAAAATATATACTACAACGACTCATAGCCAATGTAAATTGGCTTGAGATATTATTGCCACTGCCTTCTAAAAATTATTTTTCATGCGAATCCTGGGTATTGAAACATCCTGTGATGATACAGGTGCAGCAATCTATGATAGTGAGAAAGGTCTTCTGGCAAACCGTCTAGCATCCCAAATTGACTTGCACAATCAATACGGGGGAGTGGTGCCCGAACTTGCAGCACGTGACCACATCCGCAAGTTGCTGCCCCTAATTGAAAATCTGCTTCAGGATTCGGCGGTTGGAGATCGTCGTGTGGATGCGATCGCTTATACTGCTGGTCCTGGATTAGCCGGAGCATTGCTGGTTGGTGCCTCGGTTGCCTCCGGTCTGGCCCATGCATGGAATATACCAGCCTTGCCAATCCATCATATGGAAGGACACTTGCTATCTCCCATGCTTGAAGAAACAGCACCAGAATTTCCATTTGTAGCCCTGTTAGTTTCAGGTGGTCATACCCAATTGGTCGATGTTGAAGCACCAGGCCAATACCGCATCATGGGAGAAACCCGGGATGATGCAGCAGGCGAAGCGTTTGACAAAACAGCAAAATTGCTGGGATTAGGATATCCCGGAGGTCCGCAAATTGCAGCATGTGCCAAACAAGGTCGAAAAGACCGCTTCGTTTTTCCACGGCCAATGACCAGACAACCGGGACTTGAATTCAGCTTTAGCGGGCTGAAAACTCATGTGCTCACTACCACTCGGCAGCAAGCATGTCTCGATTCCCAGACAATTGCCGATATTGCATTGGCGTTTGAACTGGCAGTTGTTGACACCCTGACGATCAAGTGCATGCGTGCCTTGGAGCTATCGGGACGCAAGCGTCTGATTGTCTCAGGCGGTGTCGGCGCAAATCAACAACTTCGTGATCGACTTCGCAAGGAATGTGAAAATTCAGGCATGGAGGTATTTTATCCGAGGATGGAATTCTGTACTGATAACGGCGCCATGATTGCTTATGCCGGCCACTTCAGATGGGAGCTTGAAATGATGGCAGGACAAAATTTTGAACGTCAAAGTGGGTTTGACGTCAGGCCAAGGTGGAGCCTTGAGGACTTGTCAAAATAACTCAATCTGCCATTAACTTGTGACAGCCCATGTGGCGACCGTTCGATCAATACGCACAATGTTCAGGGTGATCTGCATGCTGAACAGGGTCATGATTCAGTACTAACATTGCGGCGGGATGGTATTTTCGTTTAGGTTATCATATGTCAACCGTCATATTAACACCTATACTGGCCTGCTGGTGCTTGCTCTACTCCCCCAGAGTATTACTTCAGAACTGATCATTGACGACTATCAGGAAGCATGATTCATCGTTCTGAGGCGATACCTCGGTGGAATACAAACATATATCGTATTTTTATTAAGGCTCAAAATGAACAAAAAAAGCGGCGGAGACCTTTTGGTCGATTGCCTGATCGCTCTTGGTGCGAAGCATAGTTTCGGTGTCCCAGGTGAAAGTTATCTCGCAATATTAAATGCCCTGCACGACACTTCCGATACTCTGGGATTTACAATTTGCCGAAACGAAGGAGGTGCTGCCTTCATGGCCGCCGCCTATGGAAAACTCACCGGAACACCCGGAATTTGCTTTGTTACACGCGGACCCGGCGCTACCAATGCTTCAATCGGAGTCCATACCGCCATGCAAGACAGTGTTCCAATGATCATGCTCATTGGCCAGGTCGATACCGCCATGCGAGATCGCGAAGCCTTTCAGGAGATCGACTACAGGGCCTTTTATGGCTCTGTTGCAAAATGGGTGACTGAGATTGATCACGTGGATCGTATCCCCGAAACGCTCTCTCGTGCCTGGACGACGGCTCTTTCTGGACGCCCCGGACCGGTAATCTTGGCACTACCCGAAAACCTGCTGACCGATCAGTCCGAGGTATCTTCCTTGACGGGTTCAATAGAAATCGAAGAGCCAGCCCCCTCATCCAAAGCCATTCGAATAGTTCAATCCATGCTCTTGGAAGCAAAACGTCCGGTGGTCATGATTGGAGGCAGTGGCTGGACCGATTCAGGTCGACAAGCCCTGCAAGCCTTTACAGAAAAGAACAACCTTCCAGTGATCGCAACATTTCGAAGAGTCGACCTTTATGACAATCACAGTCCAAATTTTATAGGTGATGCTGGGGTTGGAATCACTGCATCAACCAAGCGTGTTTTCAATGAGGCCGATCTGATCCTGGCGATCAATATCCGATTCGGAGAAATGACCACAGATGGCTATACCCTGCTAGACACACCAAAAACCAGGCAAAATTTGATCCATATCCACGCATCTGCAAGTGAACTCGGCAAAATCTATATCCCGGACTTGGCGATTCATGCCGGCCCCAACCAGTTTTGTGTTGGTCTGGCAGAACTTGAATTCCGTGGAGATTGGGGGGAATGGCGGCAACAGGCCAGGATAAATTATGAGAGAGAACTTGAGTTGCCAGACCTGCCTAGCCCTGTAGACATGGGCAAGGTGACAGCTTACCTTTCGAATCGCCTGCCTGAGGACGCAATCGTGACCAATGGTGCTGGTAATTATACAATCTGGCCTAACAAATTTATCCAGTTTAGGTGCCATCAACGACTGCTTGCTCCCCAATCTGGTGCAATGGGCTATGGCTTGCCCGCAGCAATTGCAGCCAAACTGGTTTATCCAGAGCGAACTGTGGTGTGTTTTTCCGGAGATGGAGATTTCCAGATGACACTTCAGGAACTTGGAACCGCCATGCAGATCGGAGCACAGCCGATCGTATTGGTCTTGAACAATGGCATGTATGGCACAATCCGCATGCATCAGGAGCGCGAGTACCCAAGCCGGGTATTTGGCACAAAAATTATCAATCCTGATTTTGTAATGCTAGCAAAATCCTACGGCTACCATGCCGAGAAAGTAACCACTACTGATGATTTTCCTGAAGCATTTGAGCGGGCTTTCGCTTCCGATAGCGGAGCCGTTCTGGATCTTGAAATTGCTCCAGAGGCCATCACGCCGCGTCAGCGGCTAAGCGAACTGGGAAAACCAAAGAAATCCGAGTAAACCGTCAATCTGGTTACTAAATCGATTGGCTTGGCTGATGAAAAACCACTTCAAGGGGGCGAGTAGTTACCGCAAGGTTATTTGATCTTGGCTTCCTTGTAGATTACGTGCTTGCGTACTACAGGATCGAACTTTTTTATTTCCATTTTTTCCGTCATGGTCTTTTTGTTCTTGGTGGTTGTGTAATAGTGACCTGTGCCAGCCGACGAAACCAATTTAATCTTATCTCGCATCTGAATTTACCATTTAAGCTGGGTTTCTGATTTTTCGTGCACCGATATCCGCCAGGACTTGTTCGATACCTTTCTTATCAATAATTCTCAAGCCAGCGGCTGAAACTCGCAAGTGAACCCAGCGTTTCTCGCTTTCGACCCAGAATCGTCGACGATGCAAGTTGGGTAAAAATTTGCGTTTGGTCTTGTTGTGGGCGTGTGACACATTGTTTCCTGTTGTGGTGCGCTTGCCGGTTACTTCACATATTCTGGCCATTTTTTTGCCTGTTAACTGTCAATTGGAATACGAGGGTTCGATTTATACCAGAAATGCATCGAAATTGGTAGTCTTTGTTTGCTTGTCTGGAGAGGTTTCGTCATCAAGAATTTCTTCGTGTTGATCCGCTTATACAGGATGCGTGAACATCAAATTGAATATTGACCCGGACCCCGGAGATTGCACAGGCTCCGGTTGGACAGCAGAGGCGCGGAATAACAGTTGCGCAATGCAACAGTGCGAGATCGTATGGATTGTGGATAACTCAAAATCCTATCGTCTTGCAATTTCTATGATTCTTTCATTATCATCCTGATTTCATGCAATTATGACATGATTAGCAAATCAGGCAAAGGGAAACGTATCGCTACAGTAAATCCATAACTGGCTACTTATCCAAACCGCAACCTCAGTCAATCGCCTTATTGCTCTCTTCCATGCTTGTTCCAGATTCCTTGTCCATTATCGAACCTTGTATAAGAATCGGCATGGCAGACTTCAAATAAACCCACATTGACCACAACGTCAAAATCGCGGTGACATAAAACACGATCTCACCTACTCGAAATATCGGCATGCCTTGAACTGGTTTGGCATACAACAATAGAACGATGGAGACCATCTGAAACACGGTCTTGATCTTGCCGAGCATGCTCACCGAAACTACCCCCCGACTGCCTAACTCTGACATCCATTCTCGCAAAGCCGAGATCGTAATCTCCCGACCAATAATCACGCAAACAGCGACCGAAAACACTGCGGGGTGAATCACCTGTTCCAGAATCCCAGGATCCGAAGCCAGTAAAACCAATACACAAGCGACGATTAACTTGTCAGCAACCGGATCAAGGAAGGAGCCCAAATCCGACACAGCACCTAACTTGCGGGCGAGGAATCCGTCAAGCCAGTCTGTAATGGCCGCCAACAGAAAAATTCCAGCCAGCACCATCTCCCGATAGGACAACTCAAGAAAATAGACGACCACCAGAATCGGTACCAAACCAATCCGAAACAGCGTCAATAAGTTGGGTAGGTTCAACATCACTACAACCGCGAAACTGCGAGACCATTCGAGATTTGATATTGCGCCATGGGACTCCAAAATTTTAAGTGTGCGAGTCAATCTAACATGCAATGCAGATTTGTCCGGTCAATCGAACCAATCAGACTAGATTGGTGGTAGAGAGAGCATATGGACAGAATTTGTAAACTACTAATAGTGTATATCAGTAATCACTGCCAATAGCGTTTTCACCAAATCGTCAACCATCGTGAATTCTGTCGTAAATTCGACGTGCTAGAACCGGACTAATTCCGGGTACACGACCTAATTCTTCAATGCCCGCTCGCTTAACTTCTCGAATACCTCCAAAATAGCGTAGCAAATCCCGTCTTTTTTTCTCGCCAATACCCGGTATCTCTTCAAGCAAGGATGTAGTTCGTGCTTTTGATCGGCGCTGACGATGCCCCGTTATCGCAAATCGATGTGCCTCATCACGAATGCGACGGATTAAATGCGACTCTGGAGAATTCTCCATCGGAACCAGAGGCACACTGCCATCAACAAGATGCAACTGTTCATAACCCGAACGCCTGTCTGGCCCTTTCGATATCGCAACCAACTGGACTAAATGATTGATCTGCAATCGCTCCAACACCTCTAACGCTACTCTCAACTGCCCCTTGCCTCCATCAATCATCACCAAATCGGGTAATTGTCCATCGTTCTCGAGCACCCTTTGATAGCGCCTCTCGATAACCTGTGACATGGCCTGATAATCATCACCCTCGGTAATTCCATGAATATTGAAACGGCGATAAGCCGACTTTACCGCACCCGCCGGATCAAATGCTACGCAAGAAGCTACCGTCCGTTCACCCTGTGTATGACTGATGTCGAAGCACTCAATCCGTTGCGGCGTTTCTGCTAACTGGAGGTACTTTGCTAGCGCATCAAACTGACCACCAATCTGTTCGCGCTCACTCAAATATTGCCTCAGGCGATCCTGGGCATTGAGTGTTGCGGCTTCAACCCATTTGGCCCGATGTGTTCTCACCCGTTGCTTGATTGCAATCCGATAACCGCTTTCCAGTGAAAAGACCTGCTCAAGTGAAGCTCGGTTATCCACCTTTACGGCAGTCAAGATTTCTCGAGGAATTCTCGTGCCCAAAAAGAACTGAGGCAGGAAATCTTCAACCAGTCTCGAGGGGGAGCGATCCAGTGGATTCATCTGAATATCCAATCGAGATCCAAGATTTCTTCCTCGCCTGATCGAGACAACATTGAAACAGACCATGCCGGATTCAACAGCAACTGCAACCACATCTGCATCTTCTTGCCCGGAAGAGATATACTGGCGCTCGCGAATTCTCTGTAAAGAAGCAATTCGGTCGCGATAAGTTGCCGCCTCTTCATATTCCAGTTTGCGCGATGCCATGTCCATACGCTCCGCTAGCTCTTCAATCAGCTTGTCATCCCGGCCCTCAAGCACCGATATCGATTGACGCAAATCCTCCGCATAGTCATCTGCTTCAATACGTCCCACACATGGCGCACTGCAACGCTTGATCTGATACTGCAAGCAAGGTCGCGAACGGTTTCGAAAAAACGCATCACTGCATTGCCGTAACTGGAATGTCTTGTGTAGATGACCTAGCATCTCTCGTACAGAAGCAGCACTAGGATAGGGTCCAAAATATCTGTCGGGATTGGACCGAGACCCCCGATAAAATGTCAGCCTTGGAAACTCATGATCCTGCTCCAAACGGATATAGGGATAACTCTTGTCATCACGTAACGAGATATTGTATCGAGGACGCTTGGTCTTGATCAGATTGTTCTCAAGCAACAAGGCTTCACTCTCGGTCCGAGTAGTCTGGACTTCAGCATGATAAATTTTCTCGACCATCAGGCGAGTCTTCAGAGACGGATTGCTCTTTCGAAAATAACTTTGCATCCTCTTTTTGAGGTTTTTTGCCTTGCCAACATATAAAACAAGTCCGTCCTGACCAGCAAAGATATATACCCCTGGTTGTTCTGTTACATTTTTCAGGAAAGATTTTGCATCAAAAGGCGAAGGACCATTACCCATATCGCACATACCAGTTTCTATCGAAAGAATAATTTGCAGAATAGTTCACTACATGTACTGATCGAATCTGATTGAATCGACTGAGTCTTGAATTAAAATACACATCACTCCTCGTATAATCTTCAGACCTTTCTCATACATGAAAATATCGGCATTCGATGCCCGTGTGGGCAATTTACTAGAGTACCAAAATAAACTGTTCCGAGTACTCAAAAAAAACCATGTCAAACCGGGCAAGGGAGGTGCTTTTGTGCAACTCGAAATGAAATGCATCAGCGATGGCACCAAACTCAATGAACGATTCCGCTCCGAAGACAAGATGGAAAAAGCCTTTATTGAGCCTCGCAATATGCAATATCTGTACATGGACGGTGCTAACTACGTTTTCATGGATATGGAGTCGTTTGAACAAATTATGATGACTGAAGACGACCTAGAAGAGCAAATGCCGTTTTTGATGCCAAATACTCCTGTTCAAATTAATTTTCATGATGGGGTGCCAATAGCGATTGAACTACCAGCCTCGGTGATTCTGGAAGTAGTCGATACCGAAGGTGTTGTCAAGGGACAAACCGCAACTGGAAGTGGCAAACCCGCGATCCTGGAAACTGGGCATCGGGTCACCGTTCCATCTTTTATCAATATTGGAGAGAAAATCAAGGTCAATACCGATAACGGAGAATATATCGAACGCGCTTGATTCATCTCCAGGCAAATTGACTTTAGAACCAGATATTTTATTCCTATAGGTACCATGACTCCTGAAGAATTTCGCAATTTGGGCCACATGCTGATCGACTGGATTGCAGAATATCGAATGAATATCGAGAAATATCCGGTTCGATCTCAGATCGAGCCCGGTGATGTGCGCAACTCTTTTCCTTCTGGACCTCCGAATCAACAGGCATCCAGCCTGGAGATAATCCAGATGCTGGAAGAGAAAATCATGCCCGGCATGACCCATGTGCAACACCCAATGTATTACGGCTGGTTTCCTTCGAATGCGGAATTGTCCTCGGTTTTGGGTGACCTGACCAGCTCGGGTCTCGCCGCCCTGGGTATTTCCTGGGAAAGTTGTCCAAGCCTGACCGAAATCGAAGAACTGGTCTGTGACTGGATGCGCCAATTGACCGGTCTGTCTGATAACTGGTACGGGTGTATTCACGATACCGCATCTACGGCCTGTTTGACTTCACTAATTGTGGCGCGAGAACAAGCCACTGACCTGGCTCAAAATCGTGATGGTCTACAAAATGAAAAACATCCCCTGATCGTTTACACGACTGAGCAATCACATTCCAGTGTTCAAAAAGCCGCACTATTGGCAGGTTTCGGGTTCAATAACATACGCTATATCGAAGCCGACCCTGAAACCTTTTCGATGAGGGCAGAGACACTATCCGTGGCAATCCAGAACGATCTGAATAGCGGATACAAACCTGCTGCAATCGTCGCCACTGCAGGATCTACAGGCGTGTTGTCTTTTGACCCATTGGAAGAGATTGCAAAAATAGCGAAAAAACACAATATCTGGTTACACGTGGATGCAGCAATGGCTGGAAGCGCACTGATTCTTCCCGAGTGCAGATATCTCATGCAAGGCATTGAACTGGCCGATGCAATTTGCTGGAATCCCCACAAGTGGCTTGGGGCGCAATCCGACTGTTCATTAATGTATGTACGAGATACAAAAATGCTGAAATCCGTGATGTCCACCAATCCCAGTTATTTGCAATCCGTTGACAATTCGCAAACAACCCAGTTGCGCGACTGGACAATTCCTCTTGGCCGACGTTTCCGGGCTCTCAAAATTCTCTTCATGCTTGAAATTGATGGGATTGAGCAAGTTCGTAGTCGAATGCGAAGAGATATGCAAAATGCTAAATGGCTTGCCGAGCAAGTTGCCAAAACGTCAAACTGGAAGGTTCTGGCACCGGTAATGTTACAAATGGTCTGTATCCGTCATGAGCCGGAAGGACTAACCGGCCAGCAACTCGATGATCATACCTTGAAATGGGCCCGCGCTATTAGTCGTTCTGGAAAGGCCTTGATTACTCCTTCCATATTGAACGGACAATGGATGGTGCGCGTTTCGATTGGTGCCATACCGACCACCCTAGATCATGTTGAAGAACTCTGGAATATCATTCAAAATACAGTCAAGGACAGTCTCAATGAATCACTCCAAGCCCAATTGTAATCAGGACAACATCATCGTTTGGACCCACTGCTTGGTGAATGATAACCTGTCTTTGGATTTGTAATGAAAACTTGAGGATTGAAATTCGAACAGATGATCAAACCAATTATTGTTGTAGGGGCTGGGCAGGCCGCAGCCTCATTTGCTTCGCGTTATGCCACTTACCCTGAGCGATCACCGGTACTGTTGATCGGTGCGGAGCCAACTCCTCCATATCAACGTCCGCCGCTTTCCAAAAAATATCTTATTGGCGAATTTCAGCGCGAACGATTGTGGATTCGTCAATCGCACTGGTACGAAGACAATGGCATAGATACTCGATTTGGAACTCGCGTCACAGAAATTTTGCCAGAGACAAAACAGGTTGTTACTGATTCTGGCGAGTTCATCGAATACGAAAAACTGGTTCTGTGCACGGGTAGTCATGCACGCCGTTTGCCGGATGAAATGGGTGGAGCATTACAGGGGGTTCTCACTCTTCGTGGTATCAGTGATGCCGACCATATCTCGTCCTACCTAGATGGAAAGCATCGACTAGTGGTCATTGGCGGGGGGTATATTGGACTCGAGACTGCCGCAAGCGCCCGAACACTCGGACACTCGGTAACGGTTATTGAGATGGCTGAACGAATTTTACAGAGAGTTGCTTCGGTTGCAACCTCGAAGTATTTTCGTGCTCTGCACAAAGACCATGGAGTCAATATTCTCGAATCAACCGGCCTGGTCAGAATACATGGTGAAAGTGGGATTGTTCGGGGCGTTGAGTTGGATCAAGGTGAATACATTGAGGCGGATGCTGTATTGGTTGGTATCGGTGCAGCACCCAATATCGAGCTTGCAGAGTCCGCTGGAATCGAATGTGAGAATGGAATTGCGGTTGATGGGAGTTGCCAGACTTCAATTCCTGGTATCTATGCCGCGGGAGACTGCACGAGCTTTGTAAGACAAGGTCAACGAATTCGCCTCGAATCAGTCCAGAACGCGGCCGATCAGGGCGATCTAGTTGCACGGATTCTGTCAGGAATGGACGATCAATATACATCGACTCCCTGGTTCTGGTCGGAACAATACGACTGCATGTTGCAGATCGCGGGTCTCAGTCAAGGTTATACGGAAACGGTCATCCGATCCAACTGCACTACCGGTGGTCAATCGGTTTGGTATTATCATAATCAGGAATTGATCGCTGTTGATGCCATGAATGACACCAAGTCCTATGCCTTCGGCAGGCGGATGCTTGAGATGGGGGTGAATCCAGGCAAGGAACAGATCAGTAACGAAACCATCGATCTGAAAATCCTGCTTCAGGAAAGTCAGAGCAAGCCGTCATAATGCACTTCAGAAAACAGGATCACCAAGCAAATATTACACTTTTGATCGGGTTGCCATAGCAAGGTTCCGATTGAAAGTCTTGATTCGATTGACGTTCCTACGCTGACAACCGGCCAAGTGACACAAGTCTCTTGCAGAAAGGGCAGGGAACTGATCATGAAGCTGGCAAGACAGATAGCAATAAGCCAACTCCTGCAATACTTCAGCTGATGTAACCAGTTTCTCTGGATTTAGGTTGGCCGCAAGAAAGAATTCCCAAGCCGAGGGTTTTAATGGGGGATTCCAAATATTGTTTCGCCAGCGCTTGAAGCACTTCTTGACCCATGCACAGCTTTCAGACCTATATTTCGGCTTTCCCCATCGCCTGCCTTCTGACGTACTGCATCAGACTCGGAATACCCGGCTCATAACACAGCAGGGGATCCTCTCCTTCGGCTTCGCTTGGCACGGAAATTTCCCAGATATAACCGATATGAAACAGCTTTTGGATATTATCCAGAATCAGATCATTAGTGGGCGTTGTCCCCTGCTCCTGCAAAACCTCCCCAACCAGTTCCTCGAATTCCTTCCCGGGAATATACTGCCTGCCTGTTTCGCTCAACGCCTGGCCTATGCGAATCGCCAGAAATCGCAAATTCATTTCCCGCAATTCAGCGCAGCGATCCTTGTACATTGTCCTGCATTGGGCCACCGCCTTTTCCTCAACCTCTCTGACAGTATTCATCGTCACTTCGGATGTCCCGGTCTCATGCAGTCTTTTGGCAATGCAGTCCCCCCATATCTGTATGAAGTAGGGGTAGCGGTGAGCGCGGCTCGACACTTCGATTGCAGCCTCTTGGTCAAAAGCGACACGATGCTGTTTCAGCGGCAGTGTCAGAGCCTCATGCGCCTCCTCGCTCGAAAGTCGCCCCAGCGGGAATATTGCACTTCGACTCCAGAAGGTGGCATTGGCCTTGCGCAATTTCGTCTCGAGATCCGGCGTGCCGGCCAGCACAAGAAAAAACGGGCAGTCCTCTGCCCGGACATCCTGACTGGCATTTAGTAAAACCTTGCCAATATCAGGATTCAACGTATGTGCTTCATCCATGATCATGATAAATGGCTTCTTTTTGCATTTCTTCCTTAACACGGTTTTAAACGCAAGCGTTTCTTTTGGTTGACTCAAGCCTGTTTGCACCTGCGCTACTCCGATATTGGCTGAAGCCGATAAATTTTCAAGCAGGGGCCTGATGAACTTCTGAGTTCTCTTGAACAAGCCAGAATCATTTCCGGTGATCAACTCGATCAGTTGCCTTGTGTCTTCAAATTCCGAGGGTGTAACCCATAGGGTCTCCAACCTGTGGCCGGCGTTTTTTTGCAGATAACGCAACATTGCGGTCTTGCCATTACCGCGCGGGCCATAGATAATCATGTCACTGGCTATCTTCTGCCTCTGAACGAGCTTTTCTACCTGATCATTGAAGAAAGACTGCTCCTCTAGACGTCCTGCCAAATACGGGGGCTCCGTCCCTGTTCCCGGACGAAATAAATCCTTCAATATTGCTTTGGATTCAGTCATTTCTTTCAGTAGTTTTTGTCAAGCCTATTATTCTTTGTACTCAACTACTATTAGCTGATTCAGCTATATCCAATTCGTAAATGGAACACCGATATTAAAGCGTGAACCCTCGTCTATCGCAAACTTCAACTCCAAACTAAAATCATCTTTCGGAAGGAGCATCAAACCTTTCGAAAGCCACAGCTTGCAAGGTGCCGGATTCATTTTCATGTTTTCTATTTGCGGAATAGGGACATATAGTAATATTACACGATTTGCAACTACTCGCCCCCACCATATTGAGATAATCGCATCATGTATGCGATATTCAGACAGACCACCATCTACTATCCATTGGTATTCAAACATTTTCAACCCTCCGTCAAGAAGGTTATTACTATGTCGGCAAGACCCCTTTGATTCGGGAGCTGATTCGTAGTGGACGACATTGTTTTCTCTCTCGTTCTCGTCGTTTTGGCAAGAGTCTTCCGGTAAGTAAACTCAAGGAACTGTTCGAGGGCAACGAGTCATTGTTTGAAGGCCTGGATATCCACCCGCACTGGGACTGATCGGTCAGGCATCCCGTAGTCAGCCTGAGTTTTGGAAGGAAAGTCAGTACGCCCCAACAAATCGAGAATCGCGTTGCAAATCAGTTGTGCAAAATTGAACGAGCATTTGACCTCAAGTCCCTGCCTTCGGTCCACTCTGCTGCTGACCGACTGGAGAATCCCCTGTATTAGACTCGTGAAGCGATGAATCCGGTCTCGCATCTACCCATCAATGACTCCACCAATGGCTGGAGCCGAATCCTCCCAAACCGATCTCCGAAGCCGCCACTGAAATCGGATATATGTGACCATACCGTTGTGGCGGGTGCAGGATATTCCGGCCTGGCTGCAGCACGAACTGATCGCGACCCGAACGGACACATTCAGGAGGCGGCCTCCGGGCCGCCTCCTTCCTGGATCAGGCAATTTCAAGGCTGAGCCCTTACCCATTGTCTGGGTACCATCGTACATGATGCCCTAAAAATAACTCTCTACACCTCGTTCATGGGGTGAGTAGTTACCTTTCCCAAATCAAAACCCGTCCGGATTTCCACAGGTGCGCAATCGCATGGCCGATACCGGAAAAGTCCTGTCGTGAAGTGCAATCCATCCGTCTTGCACGAGCACGGGCTGTTATCAGCAAGCTTCAAATGTCTGCAATCGGAACTTTTCCACAGGCATCTTCGATCACCTGAGCGGCATCAAGCAGAATATCCTCCCGGAAACGTGCAGCAACCAGCTGCACGCCCAGCGGAACGTGGTCCGCTTTGGTGCATACCGACATCGCCGGAACTCCCACAAACGGCAAGGCTACCTGCGTCAATTGCGCTTCAAATACCATACGAAAATCTTCGGCAGATCTGACATCCAGCATATCCGAAAACGGTGGCTCGGCGGATATCGGGCACAGCAGTAGAGTATTTTGCGACAGAAATTGCTGCCACTGTCTCGCCAGATACATGCGCCTCTGCAAGGTCTCCATCAAGGACTCCAGACTGATTGGGCAATCCAGCATCGCTATGCCCTGCTCATAGACAAAAATCGCATCAGCATCACCCTCCTCGTATATTGCACGACCGCCACCCAGCGCGAATTCCGAAAACCATAGCCTGAGCTGATGAACTGCCAATTCCAGCATTGATGGAATCGATGTCTCAATGATCTTCCAACCGACCTGTTCAAGATACTCGGCTACCCTCTCAATTTCTGCAACAACCGAATCACTGGCAGCTAAACCATCGAGGCTTGTGCAAACTGCCACTCTTTTCGGATATTCCCCGAGATGATGGGGAACGGGTACCCAGGACGGATCCAGATCACTTCCGACTGACATTGCAAGATAACCCAGTCGTATATCCTCAACCGATCGTGCGAGCGGCCCTGAAACCGCGGCCAGCTGACCGCTGATGTGACGTTCGGGAAGTGACAGATTGGCAGCTGGAATCCGACCGGGGGTTGGCCGCAAGCCATGTACTCCGCAGGCATAGGCCGGATAGCGAATGGAACCTGCGATATCGGTGCCATGCCCAATCGTTCCAATGCCTGCCGCTGTGGCAGCTCCAGCACCACCCGATGAACCACCAGGAGTAAGTTCGTTATTGCGCGGATTCAGAGTATGTCCGTGCAGCGAGTTGCGGGTAAACCAACGCATCGAAAACGACGGAGTATTGGTTCGGCCAACGATCACGGCACCGGCTTGCTTCAGATTCGTAACAACCGGAGAGTCGACTTCGGCCCGATGATCTTTTTGCAGTCTGAGGCCATTGGTCGTCGCATGTCCTGCTTGATCAACCGTGACCTTGACTGTCACAGGCACACCATGAAGGATTCCGGGCTTTTCCCCTCTGACAAGAGCCTGATCCCGTTTTCGGGCTTCATCCATTGCCTGTTCCGACATCTCATCGACCACCGCATTAATCTTCGGATTAGCACTTGCCAGTCGTTCAAGAGTCTGTTCAGTAGCATCTGCGGCACTAATCTCACCGGTCGTTACCTTTTGGACGACTTCAGTCGCGTCCAGCTTCCAGATTTCACTCATCATGCATGTTTCCGTTTTTCGGGTTGATTCCCGCCATTCATATCGGCGATCCCCCTTCCCGGGTTCTTTGCTCGATAAACTCATTGAGAGCCTCTATCCGACCGGGAGGGGTATCAGGTGGCTCAAATTCCTCCAGAATCCTTTTCCAGATTCCATTCGCCCTTTGCGTGGCCGACAATCCACCGCTTTCCATCCATTGCCCATAATTACTCCAGTCTGACACTAACGGCTCATAAAACTCATTCCTGTAGCGGGACATCGTCTGTTCACACTCGAAAAAATGCCCACCGGGCTTAACGCTGGCAATCGCCTCAAACGAAAGCTCTTCCTTATCGGCGCCAAGCGGATCAAAAATCTCGGCAAACGTCTGCAGCACTTCTACATCAAGAATAAATTTCTCGAACGAGCCAGTTAGCCCTCCTTCCAGCCAGCCCGCGGCATGGATGAGCATGTTTACGCCACCCAGAATACTGCCCCAAGTAGACATCATGTATTCGTAAACCGATTGGCTATCAGGCGAGTTTGAAGCAGTTGCTGCTGAGCCTCGCCAGGGAATTCCGATATGCCGTGCCAACTGGCCTGCACCAAAAGCCGCGCGTACGAATTCCGGCGTCCCAAATGCAGGTGAACCGGATTTCATGTCAACATTCGAGGTAAACGAGCCATACATCACCGGCGAACCGGGGCGTACAATCTGCGAGAGCGTGATTCCGGACAACGCTTCGGCATGTTGCAAAACCAATGCACCAGTCATGCTGATCGGAGCCATCGCACCGGCCAGAGTGAAAGGAGTAATCACCGACAGTTGTCCGGCACGCGCAAAATCGATAATGCCCTGACACATTGGAACATCCAGTTGTCGAGGAGAATTGGTATTGATGACCGTATAACACCAGACTTTTTCCTGAAATTCAGACGGGGTCAGACCTCGCATGATACGGACCATTTCATAAGCATCATTGACTTGGCCGCTTCCTCTTGAATAAATGAAAAGCGGCTTGTGACTCAATGTCAATTGCGACTCGGTTACATGGAGATGGCGAATTGGAACCGGTATATCCTGCGATTCTACATTCGGTGAAAGAAGATGAATAACATCAAAATATTCACTAAGACGAATAAAGTTCCGGGTATCCGCTAGCGTTCCTACTCTCTTGCCGCGATCGATATCAGATGCATTGGGAGCGCCTCCAACACAGACAAATGCAACATGGTTTTCGCCGAGGGTCACGCGATCCTCTTGCCTAGCACCCTGCATCTCGATAACTGTTGGAGCACTTATGAGACACGACTCCACCAACTCTGGGGAGATATTGACCAGTTGCGTATCCTCATCAACATGCGCCCCCGCATTCTTGAACAGCATACGAGCCTCATCATTCAGAATTCGGATCCCCAATTCCTCAAGCACCCTCAGGGCGGTATGATGCATATCTTCGATATAGTCCTGACTGAAAGCGGGTTGCAGGTCAAGCGAATTTGTCAGTTGTCGGTAATTCTTGCTTGGAGCTGGGGTTGTGCTTTGAGTTTGGGGCCGGTTTCGCCTGCGTTTAGTTCTACCCATTTTTATGCTCCTGATTCCTCAAATTAATCTCTGGAAAATGGAATCATAGTGTACCGTAATGTTGAACAATTTCGAAATTGAGTTATGGCTGAAAGTAGTGCGCGGGGCGGAAGGGGGTTCATCCAGCGGCTGCCGTTTTCTCGTCTGATTGTACCTCGATTCCGTCCTGGAACCGCACTCCCTCGATGACCTGTCCCAGCCTGCGGAACCCGCGCAGCCTTTGCCAGCGGGACTCCGCGCACTGGCCGAGCTTGAACATCATGGCGAGCATGGTGTCGTGGCTCAGGCAGCCCCGGGGCGTCCGGGTCCGGTGGCGGATCGTGGCGAAGGTCGACTCGATCGGGTTGGTGGTGCGAATGCTCTGCCAGTGCTCGGCCGGGAAGTCGAGGAAGTTCATCCGCTCCTCGCGATCCTGGATCAGCTTCACCGCGGCCTTGGGATACTGGTCCTGGTAGCGGGCCAGGAAACCGTCGAAGGCCCGGCCGGCCTGGTCCCGGGTCTCCGCCATCCGGATCTGCCGCAGTGCCGACTTCACCCCGGGCTGGATGGCCTTCGGCATGGCGGCCAGCACGTTGGCGGTCTTGTGGACCCGGCAACGCTGGTGCCGGGCCTCCGGAAACACCCGGTCGAGTACCGACCGGAACCCCATGGCGCCGTCCGCGATCGTCAGAAGCCCGGACAGCACTCCGGCCATCTCGCCGGTGCTGATGCCCTTCAGGTACAGCCAGGGCACCCAGGCCTCCAGCGTGCGACTCTTGCGCACATGCGGCGGAACCACCGACGAGCGGAAGGTCACCGGCTTGCCGTCGCTGGAACGAACCTTCGGAATCCGCACCGGGACCGGGCCGATCCCGGTCTGGATCAGGCACTCCGGATGATGGCCGCTGCGCACCACCAGCCGGAGGTTCTGTCCGGTGCGGCGGTCTTCATACAGCTTCAGGAATTCGCCCAGCTCCGCCTCCACCGCCTTGCACAGCAACTGCTGGGCGCTGTCGTGGAGAATCCCGGTCAGGACATCTTCAAATTTTCCGATTTGCGAATAGTCAATAATGGTATCATTGCTCATGGTGGCGTGCCTCTTTGGTTAATTGTTTTTGAAATTGTTAGTTAATCCGGTTACGCCGCCTTTTTCAACCCCTTTCCGCCCCGCGCACTACTTTCGACCATAACTCTCGAAATTAGCAGCAACTTGCTATCTGCAAGCATATGCAGATTACAACTGCTGAAGCTAATGTTATTGGACTCCATCAAACCGCCTCGGCGAGTCGATACAAACCTTTTGGCAGACACTGTACAGGTGCTGGATTCTCATCAGCAGAACCGGAATGACATCGCAGAATTGGGCAGAATCATCAGAGAATCTCCATTTCATGAAGACCGGTTTTAGCACATCAAGCTAACTGCATTGCAGTTTGCCATTGCATGCTCACCTCCTGTGCACCAGTCCCAAACGAAAAAAATTCTTCAGGTTGACTCTAGACCCGGCTATTTCCTTCTGTAAGCTTACCTGCATAATCACTATTAACTCACTCAAACAACTTCCATCATGTAGAGAAGCACTGTACATTCGCGGCAAAACCTGGATCGGACCCGTTTTTCAACTCGAGACTTGGAATAATATTGGCATTGTCTTGAACAATGGTTTTCGCATCGCTTTATCAAACGAGAAAATAGTCTGGGGAAATACCAAATACCTTCATTTACAAATAATACATGTAGTAACATTGTACTATTTTCATATTTCGCAAAGAGCTACGTCCCGGTCATCCTCATGAAACACAATGAATCTTGCAAACGGCAACCAAAGACACGGCTTTTGAGTCATTGTTTGGTGCACCCAAACAAGGCTCTATGGTTGTAAAACGCTGATCGGAAATCAGCATAATTCGAGTAATTGGGAAATCAGATCAGCACACCAATAGAGGTTTAGGCCAGGGGTCCTTTCAGTTATCTGTATCCATTAATACTTTTTTCACCATATGAGTTTCCATGAAAAAATCAGACAATACTGAAAAGTCACCAGTACGCATGATGAGTTTTGCCGATCTCGAATTTTCTCCCAGATTCGAGTATGGGGAAATGGCACAAGTTGCCGAAGTCTGCGGAACTGATGATAAAACTCAATTGGGAGTCGGCTGGGCAAAACTGTCACGAGCGCGCATACCCTGGACAACTCGCTATGATGAGGTAGTAACAGTCCATCAAGGACAACTTCAATTGCACACAAATGGCAATACGCATAATCTGAATGAACAGGACAGTATCTGGTTACCTGCCGGAACAAATCTGGTGTATGAGGCGGAGCAAGCTTTGATCCAATATGCAATCTACCCTGCAAACTGGGCTTTATGCTCGTGAACTCATGAAGTCAGTTGCACATCTGCCCGTGAATGACTCCACCAATGGCTGGAGCCGGATTCTTCCACCCCGAACTGCTAAGCCATCGCTGACATCCGATGTACGCGCTCATACCGTAGTGGTCGGTGCCGGATATGCCGGTTTGGCCGCGGCTAGACGCATGGCAGAGAACCGTCCAAATGAAAAGGTCATACTTCTGGAAGCGCACGAAGTCGGGGAAAATGCCTCAGGTAGAAATTCTGGTTTTGCCATTGATCTGCCACATGTGGTCTCAAGCAGCATGAATGAACTGGAAGGTGCTCACCGCCACATGAAGCTATCGAGAGCCGCGATCTCTTACCACGAAGCGCAGATCGCCAAGCATGATATCAAGTGTGACTGGAAAAAGGCGGGTAAATACCAGACATCCGTCACTGATTACGGAGTCAGAAAATACCTCAAGCCATTTATGGAAGAACTCGAGAAATTGCAGGAACCATACACCTATGTTGATGGTGCTGAACTCGCAAACAAGCTTGGAACCAACCATTTTAGCGGAGCGGTATATACCCCTGGTTGTCGGCTTCTGAATCCTGCTGCCTTGGTTCGAGGTCTTGCCGACACATTGCCAGACAACGCGATCTTGCATGAACATACCCCGGTGGTGGGTATAGACTGCACCAACGCCATTCACTTGAAAACCCCCTCTGGCAGTGTACATGCCGACCGTCTAATCATGGGAGTCAATGCGTTTGCACGATATTTTGGTTTCTATACTCGACATATTCTGCCATTTGCTGCGAATGCTTCTCTATCGAGAAGCCTGACAATTGAGGAACAGGCAGCCCTCGGATGCAAGGAAACCTGGGGCGTGACCCCGGCAAATGCGTTTGCATCAATTACGATGCGCTATACCGAAGACCATCGCATTCTGATCCGACAAAACATTTACTTCAATCGCCGAATGCGTGAATCTCTCAATTATCAGGAGCGCATCTCAAGACTTCACAAGCAACTGTTTGATGAGCGTTTCCCGATGTTACAGAATGTAGATATGGAATATACGTGGACAGGCTATGTCGCATTGTCGCAAAATGGTGCACCGGGTTTTGGTCAGATTGCAGAAAATGTTTACTCTTGCGTATGCCAAAATGCAATCGGTGTAACCAAAGGCACTATCAGCGGTATGCTGGTAGCCGATATGGCCTGCGGTGAGGACCATGAGCTCATTGGCTACATGCAGAAACTCGGCAAACCGAACTCACTCCCGCCAACACCTTTTCTGGACATTGGGGTACGAGCCAAATTGTTATGGGAAATATGGAATGCCCGCAAGGAAGTTTGATATATCAAGCTCTGGTCAATGACGAAACCAGATTGATCAGCATCCATGATCGTCGAACTTGCTGATTCCCAATCCATAATCTGGCATGGCCAGAACCAGAGACTGGTCAGTAATTCTGGCAGTTCTTCGGTACCATTGACATGCATGAAGTCCGGTTGCTTCCTTGCGGAGAGTTGTGATGTCAAAGCCTCATTATCCGGATTATGCCAATAACCAGTTTGCTGCCAGCCACCACCATGAAATTGCGGGCGTGCTCGGCAACCTGTGCGGGCGTGACCTCCAGAGCACGAGCCGGGATATGGGTGCTGACAGTCCGGCCCTCGACCTTGCGCGTAAGCAGTCATCCGGGATGCCTCGGAGAGCCTTCCTGTGCAAAGTGGCAGGTAGGCTTTCCACACTTGCGGACATGGCTCGAGATCGTGCCGGGCCGGAAATCCCGGACATTTGCCAGTTGCCGGATCAGGTCATTGCGTACGGCTCCAAGCTGCTGGGTGCCAGGATTCTGTCATGAGGAGTCTTCCGTTGTTTCTGCTTGCATTGGATGCAAGCAGATATCAAGAGGGAAATACAGGACCTGTGCCTTTTTGGAAAACTGCAAAAATTTTGACGCAAACCCAATTTTAGTTGGATAGTACCGCAGCAAGTGAATTTCCAATATACTTGTGCAACCTGAGTCTGCCGGTATTGACAAGGCTTGAACTCAGGCGATCTCATGAAACTCGTGGAAATCACTTATGGCGGAATTACCCTCTGAAGCAGATGTCGTCATCATCGGACAAGGCGGAATTGTCGGAGCCTCGGTTGCACACCACCTGATCGAAAAAGGCTGGAAAAATATCGTGGGCATCGACAAAACCTCGATCCCCACCGATATTGGCTCAACCTCGCATGCCTCGGATTTTTGCTACATGACCTCGCATGATCTGACCAGTTGCTGGACCACCCTGTACAGCGTCGACTTCTACGAAAAACTGGGGCACTATGCACGAGTCGGAGGACTTGAAGTCGCCCGGCATGATGATCCAGAACGCATGCAGGAACTGAAACGCAAGGTTGGCTCCGGGAAAAGTTTTGGCACTCGAGTCGAGATGATTGACTCAAAAACCGCCAAACAAAAATTTCCACTACTTGAAGAAGAAATGATTCAAGGTGCCATGTGGGATCCAGATGCCGGACTCGTGGTTCCACGTTCACAGACAGTGGTTGGCGTGTTGGTCGAAGCGGCTGTCGCAACCGGCAAACTCAAGGCTTTTGCCAATAATCCAGCCACTGGTATCGAAATCGATAAATCCAGGATTCAGGGAGTGAACACTCCCAAGGGATTTATCCGTACCAACCGGGTGGTGGTATGTGCGGGACTGTGGGGCCGAGTCATCGCCAAGATGGCCGGTGAAGATTTGCCAATCATGCCAGTTGACCACCCGCTTTGTTTTTTCGGACCCTATAAAGAGTTTGCAGATACTGGCAAAGATATCGGTTATCCATTGCTTCGCGATCAAGGCAATTCCGCTTATCTGAGGGATACAGGAGATCCAACAACACCCGAAGGTGGTCAGATTGAATGGGGATACTACGAAGAGAAAAATCCCCGCCTCGTTCATCCGGAAGACCTGCTCGACAAAGAACAAGCTCGCCTGTCTCCCTCACAAAGAGATCTGGATACGGAACAAGTAATCGAACCACTTGAGCGGGCTATGGAATTAACACCGATACTTGCCGAACTTGGATTTGACAGCAAACGCTCATTTAACGGCCTGTTACAAGTCACCGCCGACGGCGGACCCGCGATTGGTGAATCACCACAAATTCGGGGTCTTTGGTATGCCGAAGCTGTATGGGTCAAGGATGCTCCTGGAATTGGCAAAATCATCGCCGATCTCATGACCGATGGGAGAACGGAAATTGATACCCACAGTATCGATATTGCCCGCTTCTATCCGATACAGAAAACCCTGCCTTACATCCATGACCGCTGTTATGAATCTGCTTTCAAAATCTACAATCCAGCCGTACATGACCGAGAACCCTACACCAAAGGCCGACTGATACGCCGTAGTCCTTTCTGGCCGAGAGAAATGGAACTTGGTGGACATTTCATGGAACTCGCAGGTTGGGAGCGTGCTCATGGTTATGCGGCAAACGAATCCTTGCTCGAGAAGTATGGAGATCAAGTGCCCATACGCAAAAACGAATGGGACAACCGGCATTTCTGGAGAGTTTCAAATGCCGAACATCTTGCGATGTGTGAACATGCAGGCATGATCAATTTGTCGCATTTCGCGGTTTATGACATTACCGGCAAAGACGCCGAACGACTAATGGAATACCTGTGCGTTGCCAAGGTGGGTGGAACCACTCCGGTCAGCAAAGGCATCTACACACATTTTCTTGATGTTCGTGGGGGTATTCGTGCTGATTTAACCGTACTTCGTCTCGCGGAAGATCACTACCGAGTAATTGACGGTGCCGATGCCGGCAATCGTGATTTTGTCTGGATGAAGCGAATGGCTGAAAATCTCGATCTCAACGTCAGTATTGAAGATCGTAGCGATCATCTTGCCTGTCTCGGAGTATGGGGTCCAAAAGCCCGAGACATCCTGAAGTCGGTTGCGGACTACCCAGAAGATCTAGAGCATCAAAACTTCGCCTTTGCAACAACCAAACACATCACCTTGCAAGGTATCCCAGTGCATGCATTCCGGATTTCCTATGTGGGAGAACAAGGCTGGGAATTGCATGTCCCATTTAGTTATGGCTTGTCTTTGTGGGATCTCATTTTCGAAACCGGTGCGATACCGGTGGGCATCGAAACGTATGCAAACAGTCGCCGTCTTGAGAAAAGTTTTCGACTGCAAAACGCCGACTTGCTGACCGAATACAATCTGTTTGAAGCTGGACTTGCACGACTGCGAACCAAGGATGCTAATTTTGTCGGCAAAAGCTCCTATCTCGAGCAAAGTCAGCGTGCGGAACAATCAGCTTACCTGTCGACCTTAACCGTCACCGATAATATTGATTCCAGTGGGGTTGCTCGTTATCCAGTTGGAACCTGTCCGATTCTTGACCCGAAAACCGGTGAAGTCCCCGTGGATGATCTCGGACGACGTTCCTATACAACCAGTATTGCGTATGGTCCCTCTATCGGCAAGAACATTGCAATGGGTTATCTTCCTGCAAATTATGCCAAAGAGGGACTCGAACTTGCAATTGAATACTTTGGAGAAGTCTTTCCTGTCGAAGTTGCTGCGGTGGGTTGCAAGGCACTATATGACCCGGATAACCTGCTTCCAAGAAGTTGATCAGAACTCATAAATTACACGCCTCAGGTAAATTGATCATGGTCCCATCCAGGCCAAGGCAGAATTGCAATGGTCAGTTTTCTGATGCAACCCAAGCGTACAGTATTCGGCCAATCCCATGTAGAAACGTTCATTCCTGGTATTATAATCGCCCCGTCGCCGATGAAATGCCTGGAATGTAATTGACTCGACAACTGCATCATCCATGGAGGCTGAGTCGAGACTGAAAATTGCGGGATAGTTGTCCAAAACACCATCAGGAATGGCAGAATTTTCTTTCGTCGCAGTTTGTCTGAGGAACCGCATTTCAGGGCAAGGGGTTTCTTGACCCGAACATCGTGAAATCGATAGCCAATAGTGTACGGCAAATACGCTTGCAAATGGACATGTTTGGCAGAACCCCTCTGGATAACAACCGTAGAGAAAATCATCTTTCTGAACCATTGAACTTGAGGTGGACACGTAGCCAAATAAAACAAAAGAGTTCTGAACATGTGAACCTAGCCGAGCGGTCTTTTTCATGTTTTTTACAGGATCGAATATTTATATCCTGTCCATTCACGAGTAAACCTGCGTTCAGTAATGAACACTCGGAAACACTACTAAATGCTGTAAATCCAGATTAATGCTCACCTCCTCACCCGGTTGAAATGTGTAATGGCTCGGCACATGACAAACGACTCGAAACCCGTCCTTAATGACCAATGTGTATAAATGATCTGCTCCACGAAAGGCACTCGACTCGACATGGGCCTTAATCTCGCCTTTTGGATCATAGTGCACATCATCCGGTCTGATGAGCAAATCAACCGGAGTATTTTTCGGGTAGACGGTCGACAAGTGTCCGGTAATCACACCTAAACCTGTCTCTAGTCGATCCTGGTCAAGAACTTTAGCCTGAATAAATGCTCCACGACCTACAAATTCCGCTACATAACGTTCCTTGGGCCAGTGATAAAGATCATATACGGTATCCCACTGGAGAAGTTTTCCATGACTCATGACCCCCATCATATCGGAAAATGCAAACCCTTCCATTTGGTCGTGAGTGACCAAAAGGGCGGTTACCCCAGTTTTACGCAAGGTCTCTCGCAACTCTCTAGCCAGCTGCTCCCGACGTTCCATATCCTGCCCGCTGAATGGTTCATCCAATAACAATACATCCGGCTCAGGTGCGATTGCCCGAATCAAAGCTACCCGTTGCTGCTGTCCGCCGGATAACTCATGAGGATATCTTTCGGCATACGCTTCGAGATTGACCATCTTCAGCAATTGTGAAACCCGTCTTCGGATCGAATCCGTCTCTCGGTCCCGAATACCAAACCCAACATTCCCGGCTACCGTGAGATGTGGAAACAATGCCAAATCCTGAAATACCATACCGATATTTCGCCGTTCTGGGGGTAGATGTTCGTTGGGCCCGGACACTTCCTGATCTCGGATCAGGATGTGTCCTTGATCGGGTTTCTCGAAGCCTGCAACCGCTCGGAGCAATGATGTTTTTCCACACCCAGTTGGACCCAGCAAACTGCCGACTTCTCCCTTTTTCAGAGACAAGCTGACTCCATCAACAACACGCTTGCCCGCAAGATTGATTTGTAGATCGACGATTTCAAGATGACTGTTTGACATCGTGTCTTCTCTCATCGATTTCCTGCTCGAGATCGACTGATCGCGCGACTTAACAAGATCACTGGAATGATCCCAATCCCTACGATTGCAAGTGCAGCAGTTGAAGAATCCGCCAGCCGTTCATCCGATGCAAGTTCGTAGGCTCGCACCGCAAGCGTATTGAAATCAAAAGGACGAAGGATCAGCGTTGCGGGCAATTCCTTCATCACATCTACAAATACAATCAAGATGGCCGTCAACAAACTGCCCTTGATGATGGGCAGATGCACATGACGAAGTACGGTGGTTCGATTACTACCCATGGATCGCGCAACATCATCCATCGAGGGCCTGACCTTATCCAGACCGGCTTCAACCGACTGCAAGGAAACCGAAAGAAATCGCACGGTATAGGCAAACACCAAGATAAACACCGTACCTGAGAAAAACAGACCCACCGTTATATCATAATGCGCCTTTGAAAAATCATTAATCATATTGTCCAGTGCTCCAAACGGGATCAGCACACCGACCGCAATCACCGTTCCGGGAATTGCATAGCCCATCGATGATAGGCGAGAGAAAAATCGCATCGCTCCGGAGGGATTGATTCGATTGCCATAAGCCAGGACCAGTGCTGGTATCAAGGCAACCAGAGCTGCTACGGCTGCCAGAGTGAAGCTGTGCCAGACAAGATCGAAAAACCGTTGATCCAGCATCACATCCCAGGTTTGCAGGGCCCAGATGATCAATTGCACAGTTGGCACAAGAAATCCAAGTAATAATGGCAAAACACATGCAATCAGAGCGGTCATCCCGGCACCCCGGGCAAGCGGGATATCCGGCAATCGCTGATAGCGGTTGGTAGTATGGTGAAAGTGCGAACGTCGACGTGACCAGCGCTCAAGCATGATCAGGCCAAATACAAAGAACAGCAAGATTGCCGATAGTTGTGCGGCCGCAACCGCATCGAACATTCCAAACCAGGTTCGATAGATGCCGGTAGTAAAGGTACTAACTCCAAAATACTGCACAGTGCCAAAATCTGCCAAAGTTTCCATCAGCGCTAGAGAGAGCCCTGCAACGATCGCTGGTCTCGCCAGCGGTACTGCCACTTTCGAAAAGCTCGTCCAGCGATTGCAACCTAGCGTTCGACTCACCTCGAGCACACAAATTGACTGACCAATGAACGCGGCTCTAGCCAACATGTACACATAGGGATACAACACCAGTGAAAACATCACAATCGCACCGGAGATTGAGCGCACTTCCGGAAACCAGTATTGACCGTAGGAAAGACCGAATGTCTCTCGTATCCAAATCTGAACCGGACCACTAACATCAAGCATTCCGGTATAGGTATAAGCAATGATGTAAGCAGGCATGGCCAGCGGCAACAGCAATAACCAGGACAACAGATCTCTTCCCGGAAAGCGATACATGCTAGTCAACCAGGCAGTAGTTACACCAATACTCCCGGCGCCAAGAGTTACTCCAAGCATCAACCACAATGAGTTGACGACGTACTCCAGTAAAACCGTGTCAACTAGATGACTCCAATTCTCACTCCATGCAAACAAGGAGATACAAATAGACCCAATCGGCACCAGGAGAATCAGAGTCATGACGGCTCCAATAACCGTCCAGCCACTGGGGAGTTGGAATAGCCTCAAACTCTGATTGATAATCTGCATGAAACTCCTTTAATCGATCTTGAGACCGCAACGAGCATATTGGCATCTATCACAGTATTCACAACGGTATTTTATGCACTGTCATTTTCTCAAACAACGCTTGGTTAAGTCCAATGTGTGGAATAATCGAATGGCAAACACTATATGGCTAGAAAAACTTGATGTGCTCAACGCCATCCAGCCCGATCCATCAGTTGCAAGGCCTGCTTGTTGTTCGCTCCGAGCACGGTCAAATTCAGACTATCGGACTTGAATTCCCCAAGACTCTGCATGGTCTTGGATATTTCAGTCCCAGGGACCACTGGATATTCATTATTCACTTCCGCATACCAGGCTTGAGATTCCGGATTGACCATGAATTCAAGCAACTTCTCAGCCGCAGCCTTGCGTTGAGAATGTTGCACAATACCTGCACCGCTTACGTTTACATGTGCGCCTCGACCATCCTGATTTGGCCAGAAAATGCCGAGTTTTTCGGCGATCTTCCGGTCTTTCTCATCATCGCTGTTGATGAGACGACCAAAATAATAGGTGTTTACCACCGTGATATCGCATTGACCGGCTGCCACTGCACGCAACTGATCGGTATCTCCACCTCCAGGTTTGCGTGCAAAATTTGCCACTAGGCCTCGCGCCCATTTTTCCGTGTCTTGTTCACCGCGATGCTCAATCATGGAAGCAACCAGAGATTGATTATAAATGTTGCCAGATGACCGTATGCACAACCGACCGCGCCATTTTTCATTTGCGAGATCTTCATAAGTAGATAATTCCGACGGGTCTACGCGGTCCTTGGCATAGAAAATGACTCGTGCTCTTCGCGAGAGCCCAAACCAGTAGTTGTCGCGATCGCGAAGATATTGCGGAATGACCCGATTTAGGTTCGGATTGCTGACCGATTGCAAGATCCCGGAGGCTTTTGCCTGCTCAAGTCGTCCCGCATCTACGGTAATGAAAACATCCGCCGGGGTTGCATCGCCCTCGATTTCAATGCGTTTCAACAGCCCATCTGCTTTACCGGTAACTAACCGAAAACGAATGCCGGTCTGTGCCTCAAACCTTTCCAGAAGGGGCAGAATCAGCGCCTCTTTTCGTGCTGAATAAATATTGACTACATCCTGTGCGAGAGTTGGAGCCGAGATCCCGAGCATCATCAGAACCACTGTTAAACAAAGGATCTTGGATTTAACTAGATTCAGTTTCATGGATATTTTTCCTGCAGAATGGATTACAGATAATCACAGATATGTTTCGAAAACTGCGACCAATAGATAGGATCGTACCTTGAATATGCCTTGCCCCTTCGTTGCAAGGGTGTATATAAATGGAATAGAACGAGTTGTAGTTTGTGAGCGAGTTGCTGAGCCCGTAGCGCAACGACTGATCCGGTTCGGAATGACAGTGTGTACCAAACCAGCGATCCCAACAGGCCAGTGCCACCCCAAAGTTACGGTCGTGGTGTCTCGGTTCGATCGAGTGATGGATCTGGTGTTGTGCTGGTGAGAGCAGGATATTTTCGAGCCATCGCCAATAGCGAATCGGAACCTCACTGTGGCGTAAATTTGCTCCAAAGGCATTGAATGCAAACTTCAGGGCATTCGCACCCAGGATCATGATCAGGGTGACTTTTTCGGAAAAACAGAAAACAAAAACCCCGATACAGAGGCCCTGTACAAGTGCCCCACGCAAGGCAAACACAATTGCCTCGACCGGGTGGGTCCGCAACACCGTCATGGGATTAAGCCGGGTTGCACTATGGTGTACTTTGTGAAAGGCCCAAAGCACGGGAACGGCATGCAATAACCGATGTACGACATAACGGGCAAAATCATCTGCCAGAAATAACACTAGGGTGAATGCCAACGCGATTAGCGATGCTGGTGCATCAGGCAACAGGCTAGGCCTGCCTGCAAAGATATCATGCAGTATGGTGAAGCAGAACACTGCTACCGCTGCATGGCCCAAAAGACGAGGCAGAATCGGTCCTAGAAGCAGGGTGTTGATCAGAAATACCATGTAATCCGCTTTGGCACTTTTCGAAAACCAAATCTCTCTGGAGAAAATCTTTTTACAGGCCTGATGTGGATGATCCCTTTTGTGCAGGATCATCCACAATAACGCGATCAGAAGCGCCGAAACCAAATAACCCCAAAATAGACGTTTTCGAGGATCCAGAAAAACCCCGATCCAATCAGCCAAAATCTCATGAATTATCGACAGCATCTCTACCATGTGCAACCCGCAAATGAATGCTTCAGTCGTTTTCCGAGTACGCGCCTTCGGACAGTGAATTCACCAACTGATCAAGATCCCCGGTCGCATCGTTCTTTTTGGCTTGCAGGTCGAAAGTATCATCCATCAGTTTTTGCAATTTCAGCATATGCACCATGTAACCACCAAGATCCTGGGTGCCGCCGATCTGGTAATTTCCATCAGCATCGATACCGTTTACCTGCCCACCACCAAGCAGAACAGGTCCATAACCGATCAAACGGTTCATTCGGGTACCGACTGCACCAAGATCCTTGCCTCCGGTTTCGAGTGCCATGGCAAATCCTTTCAGCTCTCCCCAATGCTTGGCATATGCCCGAAAAGTATCACCAGCATTGCCACCGGTCTCGACAATGGTCTGCAATTTTTCCAGATCCTTGTAAACTGAACCGGCATACTTGAAAACAGCTTCAGCAATCACTTTTTCCCAAAGGGTCTTGATGGTTTCGGCATGGGCTTTCAGTCGAGCACGCTGATCCGGGTTCAGGGCTTCTCCGCTGGCATCGGCAATCAGTCTTCGTCCATCCACAAAAGCCCGAAAGATGGCATGCAGATAGTTAGTCCCTGCTTTATCCGAGTCTGCAGCGTAGTAAGCATGGGCATAGGTCATTTCGCGATACAGGTCGACCTGGCCATCTTGATTGTGGTCAGCAACAGCTTGATCCTTCATCTTGGCGATTCCATAAGCCTGATCTGGATTCAGGGCCAGAACATGGGCCGGAGCGCCAAAATAGCCGAAGCCTTCATCCCAGGAATGTTCCTTGCCGGTGTAATGTTTCCCTTCACCATAAGGCTTGTTGTTGGGTTTGTTGTCCGCTTCCAGTTTTTCATCCAGATAGTTATCGACGGCCTGATGATAGAAGACTGCACCCATTGCAAATTTGGAAATGAGTTGCGGATAATCGAATCCGGTCAATGGGTCAAACCCGCTCTTGGCATTTGCAGCCTTGTCAATCATGA
This sequence comes from Candidatus Poriferihabitans sp., assembly GCA_965220975.1. Classification (GTDB taxonomy): domain Bacteria; phylum Pseudomonadota; class Gammaproteobacteria; order Arenicellales; family Poriferihabitantaceae; genus Poriferihabitans. The sequence goes on from OZ244855.1 coordinate 2,537,736, forward strand.
ATTCGATCACTTCTGATCCGGTCATCTTTCCTGGCCATCCATTCACGACACCTTTGTAGGTCTTGTCTTTCAGATTTACGCCTTTTGAAATCTGATCAACCCCACTCTGAGCGATAGTGAACCCATCTCGTGATTTCGGAGCAACGATCTTTCGTCCCTCATCCTTGCCGGAAAAATACAGCATCATCTGCTCTTTCAGTTCTTTTGCATTTGTTCCATCCCCTTGACCGGCGAGTTTCTTGAGGGAAGTATGCAGTACCTGTCTTGCTGCCTGACCCGTGTAGGCCGTTGAGTCGGATTTCTGACCCGAATATCCCTTCAAAGTGATTGGATATGGCCCATAGGTCTGGGCTGACACCAAACCGCTCATCCCGAGTGAGAGTATAACCGCCAAGAAAAAATGGCAGTTTCTTTGCATTGAATTTGATTTCATTGATTACTCCAAAAGTAGATTTATTTAATGAGATTGCAAATATAAATGAGAATTATTTTTATTACAATATGAAAATGAGAATTATTTTCATGTATAATCAATCAAAATGTCCAGATTTCGAATAACTCAGGATCATTGATTATGTGTAAAAACTGTAACCATTATGAGAGCCCGTCCATTCAGCATGGACGGCGAAAAAAATTATGGGAAATCCGCTCTGACATGCATTGCAGCATTCTAGGCACTTGTCTTGATCATTCGGAGCTGATGGAAATCGCCAAGCAATCCGGGCAAATTTACGATTCGAAGGTCACGGAATATCAGGTCCACTGTCATTTTGTCCATCTAGCTGAAGAAGCATGCCGCCCTGCTCGCTTGATGCACAAGAAAATGGATCAAAAATACCATACTGCGATTCGCACTTTCAGTTTCGCCAAGACCGAGCCAGATCTCAAAAGGCTCTGGTTGGAGTGTCTCGAAAAGGGTGATGTCCCCGGTCCATACTGGGCGCTGATGAGCCATCCTTGCCTAACTAGTTCCTTGCTGGTTGAGGCATTTGGAGAAGTACACATGTTGTCTCATCTAAATAGCGCAAACAACCAAACCAGTGCAAAAAGCCTGCAAAATGCACAACTGGAGCTGGTCAAGACCAAGAGGCAATTGATCATTCAGTCAGAAAAACGCCAGTCGACCATTAACATGCATGCGAGAGAGATCAGGAAACTCAAGAAGAAGCTCATGGCCGCAGAACAGAACAGACTGTCCAATGAAGAGATGAAGGAACGATTGCTTCAATTTGAGAGTGGTGATCGATATCACTCGCTCAAACGCAACAATGAACAGCTCAATGTTGACTTGGAACGGGCAGAGCGAATGAGAGATGATTATGCAACCCGTCTTGAGCTCAAGAATCAGGAACTGTCTGTACTCAAAAAGGATTATGCATTGGCCGTCAAGAAGATCCGGGAACTGGAGCGTCAGCCTGCTCGCGAAGAGGGAAATGGGAAATATTCAAGCGACAATCTTGAGCTTTCGATTATTTCCGAAGATGAATCTCTCGACCTGTCCGGGCAAAGCATTGCCTATGTTGGAGGACGACCGACGACAATCAGCAACTTTCGTGATTTGGTTGAAAATCTCAATGGCACTCTGATTCATCATGATGGCGGGATTCAGGACAACATGAAGTCTTTGACCGGGGTTCTCAATCGCGCAGACATTGTTCTATGTCCGATCGAGTGTGTCAGCCATGGTGCCTGCAACAAAGCGAAATCGTATTGCAAGCGGACAGCAAAGCCCTTCGTGCCACTTAGAAGCACCGGGATATCATCATTAATCAGTGGTCTCAAGCAAAGCCGGCAGATACGATTGGGAACTGGCTCATAGTCGAGCTGCAGACCAGTTGGAACATTGGTTATTTCAGAATGCGTTGCTAATCGCGCGAAATGCAGAGGATTTGCAGATGCCAAACAGTTTTTGGAATATTTCTAGCTGTTCTGTTGACTGCAACGATCTGGGTGTTTGCAGATACCAAACAGTGTCAGTGAATGGTCCTGCAACTCGAAGTCATGCTTTTCCGCGATCTGTTTTTGCAATAACTCGATTTTCGCGTCCATGAATTCGATGATCTTTCCGCACTTGAGACACACCATGTGATCATGATGTTCATCATCATTTAATTCATAGATCGCCTTGTTTCCTTCAAACTGGTGGCGAACCGCCAATCCCGCATCAACAAATTGCGATAAAACCCGATAAATGGTCGCAAGACCGACGGTCTGATTTTCCTGTCTGAGTTGGTCATAAACATCTTCGGCCGACATGTGCCTAGTACTGCTTTCCTCTAAAATCTTTAATATCCTCAAGCGAGGAAGTGTTGACTTGAGTCCGGCATTGCTGAGGTCTTCACCGAGTTTATTCATCTCGATGACAGTATCTTGAGGCATCAGGTGGAATCGTCCGAATGTGAAAAATTGTTGGCGCAGATGCTGCTTGGACTTTCGCATTTTTGGGCTGACCCCTTCAGAGGAGTGCGAGCCATGGCATCGAATAGGCATTGTTTGGCATCGAGGAGGCAAATTCCGCAACCCGTACCTACTCCAAGACTTCTGCGCAAACAGGAGAGGGTTTGGACATTACCTTGCTCGACAGCCTCTTCTATTTCATGATGACTGACCGACTTGCAAATGCAAATGTACATTTTTAAGTTAACGAATAAAACATATGATAAGTATAATGAGAATTATTCTACATGTAAAGTAGCAATTCCAATTATGGAATTTTGGTTTTGCATTGAGTATTGATTCGGATGCGATCACCACGTTAGGATTTGCTCTCGGTCTTCAATATCGTTCATTCCATGCACTCTTCTCAAGTCGATAAAAACGTCTCGAAACCGGGGACAGCTTTCCTCTCTACTCTCCCCAAACGGGGAAACTCGATCAGTATTTGTGGGGAGGTTATATCGGTACTGACACCCGGTTTTCCAAATTGACGAAATTACTACTCTCTGAGGCTTGTTCGAAATCTGACAGTGTCCCAGTTTGAAATTCTGGATCGCTTCACGGAAAGGGGCGACCAGAAAGCCGCCCCAGTTCCAGGCTTTGTCGTGATCAGTGTAGTGTCAATGGTAGTCCCTTGTACGGAGACTCGTCGCAGTAGAGGTATGAGGGATCATGAAATTTCCGAGCCAGACTTTGAAGGAATTCTCCGTGCAACCTCGTCAGTCTTGACGCCCCGATCCAGGTTGAATTGCCGAACACTCGGGTGCAGACTTTTTGTCGTGCAACGACAGGTGCCCCAGACACCGCCGCTGGCATTGAACTTGTGAACCACGCCGTTGCCGAGATTGGCACAGTCGTCATCTTCCCTGATGGTGGTGTCCACGGCATCCTTTGTTGGGCTGACGGTGTAGCCGAAGCCGTTGGCGATGACGACCCTGGTGACACTGTTGACATTCCCGGAGTCGATGGTTTCGTCCCGCCAGCAGACGCCAGACAAGTGATAGTTCCCGTCGTTTGCTGGGATCCGCACCGCCCTACCGCCACCGATTCTTTCGTTGTTCGCGTGAGAGGCGAGGGCTCGGGGTGCCGATTCTCAAAAAGGTTCAGGCTGCTTGTGGTGATGGCAACCACATGGCCGGTCGCGTCCCGCGTGGAGGCGGGATTCAACCGGACATTGATCTGGTTTGCGGTGCACCAGCCATCCCATTCGAGAACAGTGTTGTCGTCATGGAAAAACATGAGTTCCACCACGGGCAGTGCTTGCAATCATGATTCATCGGCACATCGGGATTGAATTGAATCCATCACACCTTGTCTACCCTTGACTATTGATTTCCGAGCTGTTCGTAATCAAATCCTCGAAACTGCCTCGTAAATCGAAATCAGGAATAATCGCTTGCGGCTTGAAAGTAACTCGATAATGATGCGCCGAAACCTTGATCGTGGTCAGTTGCTCGGTGAAATAGGTCACGTTGTCGCTCAGACCCAGAAAGTGCTTGACATAATGCTCATCGTTTTTACAAGTAACTTCAAGTTGATGCCTCTGATCCCTGATTGAACACAAACCGATTATCTCCAACATGTAGTTATCGGTTATTCCATTCATGAACACTACCCGGCGCATGACTTCAAAATTGTCGGCAGCCTTGCTTAAGTTTCGCGATGCTATTTTGCATTATCACACCCGGTCAATACCGAGGCCAACATTACAATCAATACAATTTTTTCATTGGTCATTCTCCAAAATTAATGTAGGTGAAATCTGATTTCCCGAATCCAGTTAGATTCTTGTCCCTATTTTGATGCTTGCGTTTCTGCAGATGCCAATATGGAATAGCCGTCAGCCGTCTGCTTGAACCATGCACAATAAGCTTCCGCTCGGCCATCGCGGCAAATGCTGATCATTGCACATCGTTCCTATGTTCAATAATCAAGCTGGCGGCATTGTATTTCATCCAGCTATGCAACATATTTGCATTGAATTGGTTCTCGCCGATTCTGGCTCCGACCTTCCGGCTAAAGCACTCTAGCAAGTCCTTGCGAATGGACAAGCGATCAGCAGGACTGACACCGAACATCGCTGGATCTATGTAACTGTCGATAATGTTACCCGCTTGGGCAGAATCAACCAAATCTTCCGCCGATCCACGCTTCCGTAGCGACTTCTGAATCCTCTTCGGATCCATGTACAAGAGATAACAAGGAAACAAAAAAACCTGTCAACGCCGAACCTGCGAAAAAAAATATTTGGATATCTTCCATCGATCATTCTCTAATACAACATAATCCCAACTACAGCGACGAAATTCCGGTATGGCATGTCTTGCATGAAACGGGGGCATTTCAATAACACCTCCAATCTGCCTGCCATCAAATAAGTTGGAACACATCATGGCTTCCAATCTTCGCATGAGACCTCTCTGTTCCATGTTTGTCAGTCCAAACAATCAAGTTTGTCACGTTCGACGGGCATTTCTTTCAATAAGGCATTAATTTTGCAATATGGAATACAGTCCACTGGGAAGGACAGAAATTCGCACCGATCCACCGCGTCGCGTAGAAAAGTACTTTCTTGAACCCGACTGTCGATAAGCTATGCCGATTGGATCGGTTCGATAGGACGGATGAATCTGGGATTCTCCCCAGACGTCATTGATGAAGACCGCATGTGGCTTGATTGACTGCATCATTTCCTCGCAAAAGTAATCCTTGTGTCCACGGTACGGTGCAACAAGAAACCTTGCATGCGACCGATCAATAAGATACTTGTAAGAACCTGAGAAGCGACGCCATTGTTCTTTCCAACCGAGCGGCTCAATATCCCCAGGACAAATGAAAAGCACCCCCGCATACAGCAACATCACAACCACAGTTGCATTATTCGTATCTATAACGGGAGATTCGGCAACTTCGGTGTGATGCACTTTAGCCCCATAATCAAGAGAATTTATTTCATATCGGACCCCGCCATTTACTGATGACCTAGTCGGGTTTTCACCGTCCTCCAATTCCCAGATAAACGTTCTGTCCAATTTGGCATACTGTTTTTGATAGTCGTGATTCAAATCCCCCAATATATCTGCTTCAGGTATTGTCTGATTTCGACGAAGGGTTAATGGATTGCCGAACTTCTGTCTGAATGCTGGCAGGTCTTCGAGGTGGTTCTTGTCAGGCCGACTTATGATTACGCATTCAACGGATCCCACGCGACTATTCTCATTAACATATTCGGCGGGTGAGAAATCGGTTGTACGTCCAAGATCAATCCAATGGTCCTGATCATTAGGGGTTTTTATCCAGATTGATATTCCATATCCGACGTCCCAAAGCGTAAAATAAAGGGACTTCATTTTCTGCTTGTATCCCATATTTATGTTCTCGTTTGAATTGGTTAAATTTAGGCGGTAGCGATTATGCGTTATAAGACTTGAGGTCTAAATTATTGCTTCAATGATTTCGATGCCGGGTTCGATTGGTCATCGTGAGTGGTGCTGGCGAACACAGTACTCACCGCTTGGGTGGACAATGACTTGTACATGCCCATTACGACTGGGAGTAAAGTAACGTCTGTATTCGGACTCTGCATAATCAACACCGAGGGGAGCACTTCGATAAGCGGAATGAATGTTTGAATTCCCCCAGACACTATTGATAAATACAGCATGGGGTTCGATAGCCCGCATCATTTCTTCACAGTAGGCACGTTTATGTCCGCGGCGTGGGGCAACCAGAAATCTCGTGTGCGAATGGTCAATTAGGCGTTTCATTGAAGTGGAGTTGCGATACCACAGTTCACGCCATCCCAACGGCTCGATGTCCCCTGGGCAGACAAATAACACGCCAGCGTATAACATCATCACGACCACAGAAGTATTCAGTTTGCTGATAATGGGGGTTCCGGACAGCTGAGGATTCCGTGCCCGGGTTGCATGAGGAAGAGCATAAAATTCATACATCATCCCTCCATTTTGTGCCGACTTCATTTCAACCTCATCAAAGAAGCATGACGACATAAGTTTCTCAACCAAGTTCTTATATTCACGCCAGTGTCTTGACAGGCATTTTGCATGCGCACCACTCTCAGGCAGAGTGACGTTGTGAACCATGGAGCGAATTCTCATGTAGTTTTTCTTGGCTGATGGCAAATCTCCGAGATGGTTCCGGTCAGGATAGCTTACGATTAGGAAATCGATCGAATGATTCAAAAAATGCTTCGAAAAGTATTTGACTGGCGAAAATGTGGTGGATCGCCCAAGATCTATCCAGTGATCTTTTTCATCGGGAGTTCTGATCCAAATGGATACTCCACGTCCTGCATCCCATAGCGTGAACCTTAATTGATTGTCTTTCATTATTGTCCGTTTCTGTAAAGACCAGCCCGGTTAGAAGCTCTATTGAGCAGGAGAGCGAAGTCTTTGTTATATATAATTCTGTCTCTAAAGTCAGAAGCTTTCTGATGTCGCTACTTTCCATCAGGAATCTTGTTTTCGGCGACAGTCCCGAAACAATGTCTATTATTATAGTAATCATTATGATTATTTCAACCAATATTTTATATTTTTAATTTAGATTATTTTAATTATGTACAGACAGGCCGGTTCGAGGTCGGATATCAACTTCCGCCCACTCAAGTTAGAGCTATTGCACAGGCGCAAAAGGAAGGTCTCGACTTCATCGATTCCAGAACCTGATTTCTGGGAACCATTAGCATCAATGACCTTGCATCCCGATTTGACATCAAGGGAGCCGCGGCAACCCGGGACATAGCCTTCTATAGGGAACTAGCCCCAACCAACCTGAGGTAAGACACCAATACAAAGACCTGTGAACGTCATTGCAGAATTGCTCACAACGAAAGGAATGGCCCCGGCCGTGCGTGTTCTGGCAATTACAAGAACACGGAGGATTCCGTGACTACAGTATTCGTCGGCGGCTCACGACGGATAACGGATCTTCCGATGGAAGCGAAGATCCGCCTTGACAATGTCGTGAACAGAGGCTTGTCAATCCTGGTCGGGGACGCAAACGGAGTAGACAAGGCGGTGCAAAGACATCTTGCAAAGGCAAAATACGACAAGGTGACCGTGTACTGCACGGGAGACAAAAGCCGCAACAACATCGGTGGCTGGGAAACTCGCAACGTGAGAACAGAAGAACGGGAAAAGAACTTTCAGTTCCATGCCGCCAAGGATCGAGAAATGGCGCGGCAAGCAATGTATGGGCTGATGATCTGGGACGGCAAGAGTTGCGGGACAGTTCTGAACATCCTGCGTCTGGTGAAACATTCAAAAAAGGCGGTGCTAGTCTGTGTTGCGGAGAGATCGGAAGTGGAATTCAGAAGCAGGAAAGACTGGGATACTTTTCTCGGGAGCCGCTCGTTGAAACTGCGCCGGGACATGGAGAAGCGGGCCATTCAGGATGAACTGCCGATGCTGAGAACGGAACAACAGGAACTGATCTTCGATTGAGGATATCAAGGGCTTCGATTTCAGGAGTCCAAAACAAGGCCAAGACCTTGTGCACAAGGGCGAAACCAGAAGTCCCATGTCGCACTTTGTACCTTTGCCGGGACATAACCAGGATTGGTTATTTAAAGGCTAAACGGAATTCTCCATGGAGAACTCGTCACTCAGGAACTGGTCGTGGAACTGACTCGGATAGCCCGAGATCACAATCTGACCCGGCCAGTTTCTCGGACCTGGAAAAAAACCGACATCATGAGTTGGTGTACCCTTCCCACGACTTCATCATCCACCCTCGCCAAAGGAGACATTTCAAGATATTGACGATCCTGCTGGAATCAAACAATATCGCATGTCTGGGTCTGAACCACTATGTCATTGATCCGCTCGATGGAAACACAATCTGATCCAGCCAAGCACCCATACACCAATATGACTTATTCAGAGGCCATAGTATCCTGACCGAAAAGCATCGCGAGTTACAGAAATTCCATTTCCAAGGATTGTGGTCGATCACCCTGATGCCATTCCTGAAGCACTATATCAGCCTTTTTCATTCAAGCATCATGTTCAGTTGGCCCTCAGCACCGTCGGCTTTGCAGGCTCCCACCTAGACCCAAGGCATGGGCGATGCAGGTGGGGTTGAGCATTTAAAAGGCATCTTCGATGAAGTCCGGCCTGTCCTGTATTCAAGCATCCAGATCCGGCAATCAATCTTCTCCAGTCGCTGACATCTGAGATTGCTCATAATTTGCAAGGCCAACCCGATCAATCAGCTCCAGCTGTGTTTCGAGCCAGTCGATATGCTCTTCCTCAGCTTCCAGAATCGATTCAAACAACTCGCGGGAGACATAATCTCCGATGCGCTCAGAATCCCGAATTGCATCTTTTAAATCCGGATGAGCCTTCATTTCCATCTTCAAATCACACTCGAGTATCTCTTTGGTATTTTGTCCAATCATCAGCTTGCCCAAATCCTGCAAATTGGGTAGCCCTTCAAGAAACAATATTCTTTCAATCAGTTGATCTGCATGTTTCATCTCGTCAACGGATTCATGATATTCATGCTCACCCAGAACAACCAGTCCCCAGTCCTTGAGCATTCTGGCATGCAGGAAATATTGATTGATTGCGGTCAATTCGTTCTTGAGAATCTGGTTCAAGTGTTTGATTACTGTTGCATCACCTTTCATAACTATAAACTCTTTTGATATTTTTACGGATGTCCACATTCCTTTATGATGCTTTGTTTCATGGATTCAAGGGCATCATTGGAGATTACAATTGTATCCGAATCCAGCTGATTGACAGGATAGACTTCGAAACCCCCAGCAATCAGCAACCAGGCAAACTACAGAAACCTCCGAATAACCATGTCCAGAAAATCTTCAAAACTTCGTTCTCGGGCAGGCGGCCGTTCTGCACGACGGACTATCCGCTCACAGATGAACTTTGATATGCTGCCTGGACTGGTCAATACCCTGCCTCGTTGTGAAATTATGGATGGCTCGCAAATTGAAAGGATTGACCGCTCCTCGATGGATATTCTGGAAAATATCGGAGTAATTTTCCGAGATTCGATCGCCCTGCAAGACTGGAAAGAGGCTGGCGCAAAAATTCGTGATAATCGTGTTTATCTCGACCGAGGCCTGATCCGGGAATTAATTTCGTCCATACCGAAAGAATTCACGTACCACGCCCGTAATCCGGACAACAACGTGAAACTCGGAGGTACAAACACCGTGTTCGTGCCGATGGCCGGGGCACCTTATTTGCGAGATCTGGATGATGTCCGGCGCAACCCGGGGATTGCTGATCTCAACATGTTTCATAAACTGTCCCATATGCTACCGGCCCTGCACTCCACGAGCCATCATATTGTAGAACCTTGCGATCTTCCAGTCTCACACCGGCATCTCCACATTACCTACTCCTCCATGAAGCATTCCGACAAGATGTTCATGGGCATGAGCACTTCGCCGAGAAACGCCGAAGATGTGGTCGAGATGTGTGCAATTTTATTTGGTGATGACTATATTGAAACACATCCAGTTACCACTGGAAACTGTAATGGAAACTCTCCATTGGTATGGGATGAGGTGATGTTGGGAGCAATGCGAGCGTTTTGCAACCGCAATCAACCCGTGCTCTGTTCGCCTTTTGTACTCGGTGGGGCCAATACTCCAGCTTCGGTTGCGGCATCTGTTGCACAGCTGAATGCGGAAGCACTTTCCGCTCTAGCCTACACACAGATTGTTCGAAAAGGTTGTCCGGCGATTTACGGGCACTATCTCTCAACTGTGTCAATGAAGTCTGGAGCACCGATGGCGGGCACGCCCGAAATCAGCCTCATGAATTTCATGATCGGACAAATGGCAAGGCACTATGGTATTCCATGGAGAACCTCCGGTTCTTTGGGAGGAGCGAAAACCTTCGATGCCCAAGCGGGTTATGAATCTGCAACCACCCTCTTTGCTACCCTGCAGGCCGGTGCAAATTACATCTGGCATTCGGCTGGCTGGAATGAGGCCGGCATGCATTGTTCAGTTGCGAAATTCATGGTTGATGCCGAGCAATGTGCGATGGCCTGTCGCATGGCGCAAGGAGCGAAATGGAATGATTTTGATGAAGCGCTGAAAGCTGTCGAAGACATCGGTCCTGGAGGTCATTATTTGGGCCATCACCATACCCAGAAGAAATTCCAGAGTGCTTTTTTCATGCCCAAGATGTTTGATAACAATTCAATTGAACAATGGGTGACCGAAGGCAGTCAGGAAATTACCCAGCGGGCACTGATTCAGGCACGTAAGCTACTAGATGCATACGAGATACCGAAAATGGACAAATCCAAGGATGAGGCATTGCTTGAGTATATCCAGAAGAGGGAGAGAGAAATTCCGGCGGCGAGCGAATTGAATCAGAAGTACTGATCTTTATTCTCAGTATTGGTAGCTCAAGTACCAGTCCAACCAGGACAGGAGTATTTTGCGTGAATCCTGATCGACAGGGTGCTGATCCACGGCTGAGGCCTGAATCGAATTTGCACCATATGAACATGCAAATCGCTCGGATTTGACTACCGAAAGTCTCAGTGCTTACATGATTTTTTGGCAGTGGCTCAGTTTAACAGCCCCCAATTCCACTGTGGAGTGCAACATCCTGGAAGATGTCGTTTCGGAACCCTCAATTTTCTCCGATTCTTGTGACAACTTTCTGGCAAGTCTAGACTATGTGGCTCGCCTAGCAAGTCGTCATGAACACCACCCGACTATACATAGATTAAGGGAATTATATGGTTATTTACAATGTTAGCCATTGTTCATAGCGTATATCCTTTCACGGATCAATGGAGTGCCTAGCGGCAACGCCCCTCCCCGTGCAGTTGCCCCAATCCCGGAGGCCAAAATGTTGCGGGCTGCGTTCAAGTCCGCATGTTCGGCATGACCACAGGCCATACACTTGAACACCGCTTGCGATGTTCTATTTTCCTTGCTGACATGACCGCAAGCACTGCACGCCTGCGACGTGCAGGCCGGGTTGGTCCTGATGACCTCTGCCTTGTAATTCAGTTTCTGTTCCAGACCATGCCAGCCCGTTTTCAGGATTTCACGATTCAATCCCGACTTCGCTTTTACATGCTTGCCCGGATTGTCCACCGTTCCCTTTGCCGATTTGGTCATGCCTTGCGTGTTCAAATCCCCAAGTACCACCAATCCTGCATTGTTAGCAATCTTGCGACTGGCTTGATGTTGCCAGTTGTCTCTGGCATTTTTCAGATGCCGGCAACATTTCTGCAATTTCAAGCGGGTCTTGTGCCTGCGTCTGGAACCCTTGACCTGCCCCTGCATCCTGCGCTGGTATCGCTTCAGGCGGGCTTCCTTTTTCGCCAGATCGGGCAAGTAGTGGATGGTTTCATTGCCGTTGCTGTCCACTACCGCAACCTGTCTGACATTTCGATCTACTCCAGCGGTCACTCCGTTGTCCGTCTTTTCAGGAATCTCGACCTCATGACAGACAACGGCATACCATTTTCCTGCTTTCCTGGTGATGACTGCCTTGACGGGCTTGTCCTCTGGATAAGGATTGCCGCCCTTGCGCTGAATACGCAACCAGCCGATCTTTGGGACATGCAGCTTGCCATCCTGCATCTTGACCTGTTCAGGAATGGTAAATGAAGGATTGGAGCCATGCCTCGACTTGAACCTGGGAAAGCCCTTGCCGGCTTTGAAACAAGCCGTCCATGCGTCTGATTGATACTTCAGAATGTGCCGAGTAATTGCACATGAATACTCATTCAGCCAGTCAACCTCCTGGCGCAGTCGGGTGAACTCGACACACAGCGAGAAGAATGAAGTTGACGGCTTGTGGTGATTCTCGGGGAATACCCGATGCCGGTTCATCTGATCCCGGTTTTCACCCAGGAAGTGATTCCAGACAAAACGGCAGGCACCTGCCTGACCTGCAAGCTTGCGGGCTTTCGACTCCGATCCCGGAATCAGGCGGTAGGTGATGTTGCGGTATGCTGTACAATCGCTCATGCGGTTCAACCTTACTTCGATTAAGTGTTGATTTGGATATGGGACTGAGAATCCCATATCACGCATTATATACAATCTTGAATGCAAAATCAAACTGTAAATAACTATATAATTCCTAGATTAACAACCGTGCAAAAAGGTGCCATGCGGCGCTTTCTCTTGCATTCTATCGAGCCGGATTTCGGTCAGGACGACGAACGAATTCATTTGGAAATTCAGTTGCAAAATTTTCTTGGGCTTTCACGGTACATATGAAGAATAGCTGACTAGCAAAAGAAGCTTTTACTCCACAAGACAAGGACACTAACTGCAAATGATACAGGTTTAATATGCGCTCACCATTCCATCCTTTCTGGGATCGCTACCCCCAACATATCCGTTCTCGGTCCTTAAAATCATCTGTGCTCCCCCCATCTCAAATATCTGCTCAAACTCGAAATCATGGACAGCATGACCTCGGGATCGCAACCCATCTATGACTTGATCATCATACCCCGACTCCAGCAAAATCGAGTTGTCTTTGCATACCTGCCAACGAGGAGCGTCAATCGCTGCTTGTGGACTGAAACCCTGATCAAGCACTCGTATCAACAATTGGGCATGACCTTGAGCCTGCATATGTGCACCCATCACACCAAAACTCATCACCGGTTTACCCGCCTGAGACAAAAACGCAGGGATTATGGTATGAAATGGACGCTTGCCACCAGCCAGACAATTCGGATGACCGGACTGCAAATTGAATCCAGCACCCCGGTTTTGCAGGCTGATGCCCGTACCCGGTATCACTATGCCTGAACCAAATCCAGCATAGTTGCTCTGAATATAGGAAACCATCATGCCTGATGAATCAGCTGCAGTCAGGTAGACGGTTCCACTGCCGGGTGGGATGCCGGAATTTGGGTTCCTTGAATGATTCATGTCAACTAGTTTTGCCCGGCTGGCCAAATATTCCGGATCCAGCAGAGCATGGATATCCATATCAGAATACGTGGGATCACAGACATAACGAAATGTATCAACAAAAGCTAATTTCATGCACTCAATCTGGCAATGTAGCGCATCAACCGAATCTGTCACGTATTGGTCAATCCGCAAATGCTCCAAAATGCCGAGCATGATTAATGCACCTAGACCTTGACCATTGGGCGGTATTTCATGCAAAGTGTATCCATGATAATCAATGCTAATTGGCTGAACCCACTCGCATTCATGCTCTTCAAGATCAGCCATCATCATTTTTCCGCCGCCCCGTTGACTAGCAAGAACCAAATGCTCGGCCAATTCACCCCGATAAAAACTCTCTCCATGGCTATTCGCGATTTTCTCAAGCGTTCTGGCCTGATCCGGAAACCGAAATAATTCTCCGGTTGTCGGTGCCGAACCATTCGGCAAAAAAACCTGAAAATCCTCAAACCCATGAAATACCGTTTTCGCCTCAGCCCATAGACGAGCTGTGATCGGAGTAACCTGAAACCCTTCATCGGCATATCGGATTGCATCCTCAAACAATTGTTCGAAAGGCAGTTTTCCAAATCGATTGGAAAGCGCAACCCAGGCACTGACTGCTCCGGGTACAGTAACGGAATCCCAGCCTCTCTCCGGCATGCTGTCCAGATCCTTGAAGTCATGCAGTTGCATGGACTTGAAACTTCGCCCTGAAGCATTCAATCCATGCAGTGATTCACCATCCCAGAGCATGCAAAATGCATCACTGCCGATACCATTCATGGTTGGTTCGACCACAGTCAATGTAATCGCTGATGCGAGAGCTGCATCTACCGCATTACCCCCGTTTTGCAGAGCCCGAATACCTGATTGAACTGCGAGAGGCTGAGACGTCGCTACCATGTTTTGGCCCATTACAGAAGCTCGTCTTGATGAAAATGGGAACTGTTTTTCTATCGAGAGCATATTACTCGTCATGCATCATGTAACTGGAGAATACGGTTTTAACTCAGCACTAAACAATACCCTAGCATCAACCAGGAAAACGAGTTATGGCTGAAAGTAGTGCGCGGGGCGGAAAGGGGTTCATCCAGCGGCTACCGTGTTCGTGTCTGATTGTACCTCAATTCCGTCCTGGAACCGCACTCCCTCGATGACCTGTCCCAGCCTGCGGAACCCGCGCAGCCTTTGCCAGCGGGACTCCGCGCACTGGCCGAGCTTGAACATCATGGCGAGCATGGTGTCGTGGCTCAGGCAGCCCCGGGGCGTCCGGGTCCGGTGGCGGATCGTGGCGAAGGTCGACTCGATCGGGTTGGTGGTACGAATGCTCTGCCAGTGCTCGGCCGGGAAGTCGAGGAAGTTCATCCGCTCCTCGCGATCCTGGATCAGCTTCACCGCGGCCTTGGGATACTAGTCCTGGTAGCGGGCCAGGAAACCGTCGAAGGCCCGGCCGGCCTGGTCCCGGGTCTCCGCCATCCGGATCTGCCGCAGTGCCGACTTCACCCCGGGCTGGATGGCCTTCGGCATGGCGGCCAGCACGTTGGCGGTCTTGTGGACCCGGCAGCGCTGGTGCCGGGTCTCCGGATAGACCCGGTCGACCGCCGACCAGAACCCCATGGCGCCGTCCGCGATCGTCAGAAGCCCGACAGCACTCCGGCCATCTCGCCGGTTCTGACCCCCTTCAGGTACAGCCAGGGCACCCAGGCCCCCAGCGCGCGACTCTTGCGCACATACGGCGGAACCACCGACGAGCGGAAGGTCACCGGCTTGCCGTCGTTGGAACGAACCTTCGGAATCCGTACCGGGACCGGGCCGATCCCGGTCTGGATCAGGCGCTCCGGATGATAGCCGCTGCGCACCCTCGCGGAGAATCGCGGTCAATTCATCCTTGAACTTGCCGATTTTTGAACAGTCAATCGTGTTATCATTGCTCATGGTGGCGTACCTCTTGGTTAATTGCTTTGTTAATGTAATAGTTAATCCGGCTACGCCGCCTTTTTCAATTCCCCTTCCGCCCCGCGCACTACTTTCAGCCATAACTCTACCGATGATCTTCTACAGCCAGCTTCGCAGGTATTTTTTCCGTTGGTCAGAGCCTTCCTTCGTGCATCCGGCTCTGGCCCGAAAGTATTGGAAACCCTGGCAGTTCATCCCACCCATCCATGTCCGGCAGAAGCAGCTGAAACTGCTGTGTTTCGGACATCTGGAGCAGCGCATCCAAGGCTGGGCGGCGAGCAGTTCGCGGATGGGAATCGAATACCGCTATCCACTGCTCGACCGTCGTCTCATCGAATTCGTTCTCGGACTACCAGCGGAGCAGTTCCGTTTCGGGAAGAATCACTCGCGCTGGTTCTTTCGACAGGCACTGCAGTCCGTCTGATTGGTCAACACCTGGTTAACCGGAAGAACCCAATGGACCGAGCAGGCTATCTGAACATGGCGAAGCTGCGAACGTATATGGAAAGGGAAGCCGGGATGACAGATAAACAACGGCGTCCCGGGGAAATTTGCCGTGCCTTGAAATTCCTCGACTGGCAGGAAAACTGAAGTCGACATCTCCTCTCATGGACTTTCTCAATATCGGATCTCCGGCAGATCATCATCCCAAACTCAATAATCAGTGGTACTTGCAATGGACTCGAAAAATCCCGGTGTAGAATGTATTGAAACGCAAACTGGTCCCAATCCAGAACACGCAATCATTTGGCTGCACGGGCTCGGAGCCGATGGCAACGATTTTGTACCAGTTGTCCCCGAGTTCAACCTCGATGATGTGTGCCCCGTACGCTTTGTCTTCCCTCATGCTCCCCACCGATCCATCACCGTGAACGGCGGCATGGTCATGCGTGGCTGGTATGATATTTTCGGCTTGCCAATCCTGGGAGAAAACGGATTTGAGGAAGATCGTAGTGGCATGACGGAATCTCAAAACATCATCAAAAAGTTAATTTCCAAACAAAACCATCGAGGCATACCCACAAGCAACATCATTCTTGCCGGATTTTCGCAAGGCGGAGCTGTCGCCTTGTATGCCGGACTGCGCATGAATGAACGCCTTGCTGGGATAATTGCCTTGTCTACTTACATGCCTTTCGGTTCACTGCTGGAGAACGAACAGAATCCTGCGAACGCTACAACACCGATCTTTTATGCACATGGTGTCATGGATCCGGTCATCAATATCTCAGCCGCGATGCTCAGTCGCAATATCTTGCAAGGTCTAGGATATGAGGTTGAATGGAAAACCTATCCGATTCCGCATTCCGTTCATCCCGAAGAAATTCTCAACATCGGACAATTCATCAAGAAGTCATTTTCCTGATTGGTCAAGTTTTACTGACCAGATCCGATTCAACATGTTTCGCCATCAAAGGAGCGAACAACACTCGGATAATAATAGAGCAGTGTGAAGGCTCGGAGTGCCATAAAACAGACCAATGCCAGAAACAACCCATGGTTGTCCAGCCTAAATTGAAAAACGTAGGCCATGACCAGATATCCAGCCGTTGAAACAATCATCGCATTTCGCATCTGTCGAGTGTAGCCAACTCCAATAAAGAGACCATCAAGCTGAAAGCTCATAAAGGAAACCAGCGGCAACACGATCATCCACGGCAAGTACTGTTTGGACAATTCGATGATCTCAGGAAGATTGGTGAACCAGCCAATGATGGTCGGACCACCGATCAGGAAAATCAGACTGAATACACAGGCCGTCAGCAATGCCCATAGTGTTGTCAAGCGCACTACTCGCAGAAATGCTTTCTTTTTTTTGGCGCCATACGCACTGCCACCTAACGCCTCTGTTGCATGAGCAAATCCATCGACACCATATGCCATGAATGTCTGCAGATGCATCAATATCGTATTTGCTGCCAGAATCAACTCGCCATGCCGTGCACTTTGATCCGTAAAAAATGCAAAACAGAACATGAGACAAACAGTCCGAACAAAAATATTCCCATTGGTTGCCCCAAGGTGCTTGAGTATGATGGGATCAAATAATGCAGGTAATCTTAGATTGCGAATCGCTAACAGCAGATGTTTTCTGAGCAGGAAAAACCCCAAAATGGCAGCGCTGTATTCAGCAATCAATGTTGCCCATGCAACACCGGGAACACCGAGATGCAAGACCGGTACAAACAATAAATCCAGCACCAGATTGGTCAGGTTCAACACCAATTGCAAAACCAGAGCCATGCGGGTGTTGTGCAATCCCACAAACACACCTGTGAACACAAATACACACAGTGCAGCTGGAGCGCTCCATATTCGAATATTTGCATATTCTGAAGCCAGCAACTCAACTCGCTCAGAGCTATCAAGCACATGAAGCGCAAGATCAATCAATGGCTTGCCCAGCAAAACAATCATGATTCCAGCTATGAGGCTGATTGCGATAAATCGGAGCAGAAAATCACAAATCTCCTGTTCATTCTGGGATCCGTAAGCTCGGGCGACATATCCCGTCACACCCATCTTCAAGAACCCAAACCCCCAATAAAGAAAACTGAAGATCAAAGCACCCAATGCTACCGCTCCAATGTAATGTGTGCCTGAGAGATGACCGACAACTGCTGTATCCACCGCACCTACGATCGGCACAGTCAGGTTGGAAACTATCATCGGACCCGCCAGTGACCAGACTGTCCGATGCGAAATGGGACGACTTGGATCAATCGGCATGATCAGATTTGATGACCGTGCCGTTTTTTAATGGCACGTCAATTTGCACTTGTACTCATAAAATCAAATTGACAATTTATGGGTGGATACAACCACTGATCGATAAGTGATTCAATTGTCAGGGTCTTAACTTTCTGAATGCGATGCAATGAATTCGGTCAATGCATGAGACCAGATATCCATAATTTCCGAACCCGAAAGACAGAACATCAAGGACAGTTTCTGAAACTTCAGTTGTGCACAAGTCGAGAACGCAATGGTAGCGGCTTTTCTCCATGGAAATGCATACGCCCCACAGGATAATGCCGGGAGTGCTACCGACTGACAACCATTTTCGATGGCTAAATCCAAACTCGCCTGGTATGCCTTGGCAAGTAGCGACTCCGGATCAGGATCCACCCCGTAGACTGGGCCGACCGTGTGAATAACGAATTTTGCCTGCAAACTCCCAGCTGGCGTGATACGTGCCTCACCGGTTGGGCACCGAATCCCATCAACAGCAGGGGAACGTTCACAATATTCCAGCAACTTCGGTCCAGCCGCCTTGTGAATTGCACCATCGACTCCACCACCACCAAGCATCGCCTGATTGGCAGCATTGACTATTGCGTCAACCTTGGCTTTAGTGATGTCCCTGATGACGAGTTCAACATGATTGACAGATCTGCTCATTGCACCATAAATCCTGAAGTTCCTATTTTTGCATTGACCAAAACATTCTAAAGTAACCGGCATGGCGATGGGCAAATAACTTTCAAAAAACGCAAAAAACAGATTGTCAGGTTGATAATTTTGGACTTAAAATCGCGTTGCCAAATTGGGCATGTCTATTCGTTGGGTTCATTTGCTATGTTTCGCCTTGTAAGTTCTGTTTGGGCACTCTTGCTTGGGTTTGGTCTGATTATGCTGGGCAACGGACTACAAGGTACTTTGCTTGGTGTTCGGGCAACCATAGAAGATTTTTCGACCTTCGTAATCGGGGTGATGATGTCGGGATATTTCATTGGCATGATCATTGGCTCTATCATCACACCAAAGCTAATCAAGCGCGTAGGGCATATTCGGGTTTTTGCTGCACTGGCATCGCTCGCTTCCATATCCATCCTCGCTCATGGTTTATATATCGATTTTTCGGTCTGGACACTGATGCGGATATTGACTGGCATCTGTTTTGCTGGGCTGTATGTGGTTACCGAGAGTTGGCTAAATGACCGAACCAGCAACGATACCCGTGGGCAGATGCTGTCCATTTATATGCTGGTCGGCACACTCGGACTAGGTGCTGGACAGTTTCTGCTGAACTATCGTGATCCTATCCTGCTTGATTTATTTATCATAGTTTCGGTTTTCATCTCGATCGGGGTGATTCCAGTACTCTTAACTGCACGACCAGCTCCCGCTTTTGATAGTGCTGGGGTCATGTCTCTACAGGAACTTTATCAGGCATCACCCTTTGCAGTGGTTAGTAATATGCTGGTCGGAATGGTTCATGGAACCATCATCGGACTTGGAGCAGTCTATGCTTCCAAAGTGTTACCGAGTATCGAACTCGTGCCACTGTTTTTATCGAGTTTTCTGATCGGCAACTTGATTTTTCAGTGGCCAATAGGATGGTTAGCTGACCGAGTTGATCGTCGCATCGTGATCGGCGTACTGAGTATCATCGCGTTCGTTTTCTGTATATTTTTGCTCAATATCGCTACAGGAACTACCCTGTACTTCCTGATCATCCTGTTATTAGGCGGAGCGGTCATGCCCCTTTATTCTCTGGTCATTGCGCACGCAAACGATCGACTTGAACCAACCCAGATTGTAGAGGCAAGTGGCTGTCTTGTACTCGTAGCTGGAATCGGTTTGAGTATTGGTCCAGTATTAGTTGGAATTTTGATGGAACATCTCGGCAATCATGCTTTTTTTGGATTTATAGCAACGGTATTTATCGTGATCATTGCCTTTACAGCATGGCGAATGAAAGTGAAAGAAGCAGTCAAGCCAGGCGACCAGACTCCGACAGTGGAGCCCGGTCTTATCGGCTCTCCGGTTGCTGAATTTAACGCGCCAGAAGTCGACGAATATGTCGAGAACCTTACACAGGATGTACCGAATGAGCCAGAACAAACTCCAACACGATCCGATCCAGGCAAATAGCCCTGTTCTGGTCAAGCTGTGGAAGTTCTGGGCGATGCCTCACCACGACACATATAGCGTAGGATGGCATAACCCAGAATACCCGAGATGAACGAACCGGATAGTACGCCTATTCTGAGCGAAGCCTGATATGTTGGATCGGTGAACGCAAGCATACCGATAAAGAGACTCATGGTAAACCCAATTCCAGCCAATGCTGATGCGCCCCAAAGTTGCAACCATGTCACACCTTTTGGCAATTCGCAGAGCTTCAGTTTAATGATCAGAAATGAAACTCCCATAATGCCAATTTGATTTCCAAAGAACAACCCCAGTGCAATACCGAATGGAACCGGCCCGAAAATTTCATCTGCGGTCAACCCGATCAACCGGACTCCGGCATTCGCAAAAGCAAATACCGGCATGATGATCAACATCACATAAGGCTGTAGGGCATGCTCGGCACGGATGAGCGGTGGTGTCTCGTCTGGATTGTTGGTGCGAAGCGGGATAAAAAATGCAATCGCAACCCCAGCCAAAGTTGCATGCACGCCTGACTTCAAGACCGCTACCCACATTACTACACCAACCAGAATATAGGGTAGCATCCGGGTAATGCCCATCAAGTTAAAAGCCAGCAAAACGAGCCCTGCAACACCTGCAACAAGGAGTGATTGCAGGGACAGTTCAGCGGTATAGAATATCGCGATAATGAGGATTACACCCAGGTCGTCAATTACTGCAAGAGTCAATAGAAAAACCTTGAGGCCGATAGGAATTCGACTGCCCAAGAGAGCCAATACTCCAACAGCAAAGGCAATATCTGTTGCCGCGGGCACTGCCCAGCCACGAAGAGCAACCGGGTCGCCCTGGTTAATCACACTGTATATCACAGCAGGCATTGCCATCCCGCCAATCGCTGCCAAAGCAGGCAAAATGGCTTTTCGGACAGTGGAGAGGTTGCCCTGAATTAATTCACGTTTGATTTCTAAACCAACCAGCAAGAAGAATAATGCCATCAGACCATCATTAATCCATAATAACAGCGGTTTATCGAGCAACAGGCCACCAAACTGAATGACGACTGGTATTTTTAGTAACGCATGATAAAGATGGGACAAGGCGGAGTTGTCAATAATCAAAGCAAAGGCTGCAGCAATCAAGAGCAAAATACCTCCCGCTGCTTCGTGTTTGAGCAGTTCTGAAATCCGTTGTGACAAAACTTTCATGATCTAATCTCTCCTATTTGGTTGGTATTTTTTCTTGTTTGCAGACTGTGCTTATCAACAATATTTCCACGTGATAATTGAACAAAAAGAGCATGTAGCCGTATCGGCTTGCGATTTCATGGCTAGCCAGAAACGGCCAATTACGATGATTAACTTCCTACACATGTCATTGCAATTATTTCTGTGGATAATAGCATAGTTATAGCGATATTCTGCCGCCATCATTGTGCAGATCAGGGTTTTGCATGATGGTAATGATCGAAAATGACTTGTTCATGGCAAACCGGCTTGATCGGGTATTTCACCATTTTGCGCCTACTCCGTTATCATCATTTACTGGTAGACATGATGTTGTCACAATGATATGTTTGGATTGCTTGTACTTGAATTACCCAATTTGGGCAGAATTATCAGGATAGCGGAAAATTCGGGAAAACTTCGTTGGTAGCTTGGGGAATTCGGGAGCAGTGTAGATGTATTTGAACCAGAGATTGGATCAAGAGCCTGCATGCCATTTTTGTGAAGCTTGTCCGGACACAAAGTGTAACATGACAAAAATCGTGATTTGCCAAACCTTCTTTGAATATGCCGTGTCCCCTATTTCTCCTCCGGCAAGTCTACCTTGGTCAAACATGCCTTTCCAGACCACCATTATGTATCTCTTGAAGATCTCGACCAGAGGGAATTAGCCGAGTTAGATCCTCGTGGTTTTCTCAACCAACTGAGCGGAAACACCATTCTTGAAGAAACACAACATTGTCCCGCCCTGTTTTCTTATATACAAACACACGTCGATGAAAAACAGCAATCCGGCGAATTCATCCTGACCGGATCACGGCAGTTCGGATTGAGATCAGTCATCACACAGTCCGTCCGGGCGTATCTTTTGCTACCGCATCACGGTGACTCAAGCCAGTGTATGATCAAGATGCCCAAACTCTATTTTATGAATACGGGCCTTGCTATCTGGTTGCTCGGCATCCAGAGTTGCGAGCAACTGGTCACCCATTCTCAAAGGGTTGCCTTGTTCGAATCCTGGGCGATCAGTGAGTTGCTGAAAGCCTGTTTCAATGCAGGCAAGGGCTCAAATCTCTACTTCTGGCGATACCGCTCAGGACATGAAGTAGATCTGCTGGTTGACCATGGAACAGAATTTGCATCACTGGAAATCAAATCCGGTCAAACTGTCAACCAGGATTATTCCAAAGAACTGGATTTCTGGCAAGAATTGGCCAGTGAAACCGCCGGACAGTCATGGCTGGTTTATGAGGATAATCAACGGCAAATGCACTCGAATGTCGCTATTCTTCCCTGGCATGAATTCAATCCTGAGCAGATCGCAAATCAAAGCAACCTCCAAGTGAATCTGGATAATACGTGATTGACACTGTTTGATTCTGGTTGCGACTGATTCATCCCTTGTCCATAAAACTTGTACATAAAGCACACAAGATTATTCAAGCAGCACAACTCGGAAGTTCCTGTGTTTTCGCACAGTCGAGGTTGAGCTGAAGGCCAAGGAAATGACCAGACATGGCGACTCGGGCTTGGTTCTGTTTGTTCTGGAACTCAAGATGGTTGAGAATAAAACCGGAACGAAAGAAGGCCTTGTTGAGGCGATCTAGCAGATTTGGAACAAAGGCGTGCCGATAAGTACGGAGGCCCAAGAAATCCATTCAACTGATCGGTATGGAAAAGCTTTGACCTTGCACGAATCTGCTCTACATCCATTTCCAATCATATGGGTAGTGTCTCACTTTGAAATCACGCTTCTCTTCTGGTAGCAAAACCTATAGAATACACATAAAATACAATTAACAATTGGAGACTAACTCATGATCTGCTTTACCCCCCCCCCCCACACACACACCCATACATACACCTTAAGCACCTGACGACACTGGCCGCCGCGCTGGTGGCCCTGACGCTAGCCGCGCCCGTGGTCGCCCAGACGCCGCCGGACTGCAACCACAACATCTGCACGGTCCAGGTTGCAGGCGTCTACGGCAGTCGCGTCGTGGACGGCTGCGGTGATCATGCGACGCCAGGTCGCTTCAAGGTGATCCTCTCGAGCACCAATCCCAACGTGACGCGGGCGAGCTTTCCGACGTTGATACCGCTCGGGACGGACAAGGATGGCCAGACCCGAAGTGACGGCAACCCCGAGTTCAATGATTGGGAGTGGCGCGGCGGTGCGACTGGAACTACTTGGTATACGGTGCAAGACAACTTCCAACCCATAACCTTTTCCGCCCAAGCTCTTGGTGAGAGCATCGTGGAGGTGCGCCCCAAGGCCGGGGCCCATATCTGGGGCAGGGCCGGCGAGATGGTGATCCCGGTTATCAGTGCCAATACCGTCCGCGGCACGAGAGGAGTCACGGGCGTAGGCGAGACCCACTTCTTCTTCATGGGCGGCAAGGGCTGCGCGAGGGTCAATCACGCGGGTGAGACCGACGGCACCATCCAGTAGCCGGACGGGACCCGCCGCCGCATCACCCCGTACAGCCATTCTGGTGCGATTTGAGGGAGACAGACCATGAAACACCTGACGACACTGACCGTCAATCCACACCAGAATGTGGCGTTCGAGATCCGGAACGACGACTGACGTGATCGGGGATGCTGCGACGAGCGATAGCGGCAGCATCGACCCTGAAAATGGACTGACACTCACGAATTACAAAGTGAGACAGTACCATCATATGCAAACTGGATTGTGGATGCATCTGCTCAGACAGAACCCTCGTATAACATGCTACACAAGACTTTTTGGTAATTTCCCTATTTCTACCGATTTGGTCTCCCTGGAGGTACCGATCTGGTTCTCCCAGATGTACAGATCGAATTCGTAAGGGGTGAGCAGATACAAAAATTCAATAATATTGGGATTACCTTTTTACTGGCAATCCTGGCCATGCGGCCGGAATCTCATTAAACTTGTATTTTCCCCAGCTCCCTTTGATTTGTCCCATCTTCTCTCCCCATTTTCCAGCTTGGCAACTGATACCGCCATTGGAAAGTGCTGAATGAGTCTAGCCAAGCTGTACGGTTTGGACATTTCCAGTTGCAATGGCTTTTCTCGCCGCAACGCCTGCGACGGCAAGATCCTGAAGACCTACACCCGTACTGTCAAACAAAGTGATATCTTCCTCTTGCGAACGTCCCGGATGAGCACCGTTAATCACTTCGCCAAGAGGTGTTATCTGATCTTTGGTAATGAGTCCTTCAGCAAAAGCATGCTGCGCCTCTCCAATTGATGTTGACTGGTCAATTTCATCGGTAAACACTTTCGCGTTCGCGACCAGTTTTGAATCAACCTCTTGCTTTCCGCGAGTATCCGTACCCATACAAGCAACATGAGTGCCCGGTCGAATCCAGTCATTCATCAGCAATGGCGAAAAACTAGATGTAATCGTTATGATTACATCAGCCTGAGCACAGACATCTTCAATCTCCACGGTCTCAAAAGGCAACCCTACCTCCTCGGCGACCTTGCCCAGATTCGGCAAATATTCGGGATGAAAGTTCCAGGCAACGACTTTCTCGAAGCTCCTCTGTTCAGCCGCCGCACGGAGTTGAAAACCGGCCTGATGGCCCGCTCCGATCATGCCCAAAACCTTTGAGTCTTCACGTGATAAAGTGGCAATCGAAACCGCAGAAGCCGCAGCTGTTCGAATTGCGGTCAAATAGTTTCCACCTACCAGAGCACTCAGTCGCCCAGTATCCGGGTCGAACAGACAAACGGTGGACTGGTGATTCGTGAGACCCTGTTCCATATTGCCTGGCCAATACCCACCACCTTTGACACCCAGGGTCATGGAATTCTTGTCAAATCCAGATTTAAATCCATATAACGCGTCAGCATGCCCAATGGCCTCTCTAACCACAGGAAAGTTACGCGCCTCTCCACTCGCCATGCGTCCGAATATGTCTTTCACTGCATCAAACGCCGCTCTGGAATCCATCAACTGTTTACAGTCGTCTTCGGTAACGACGAGAATGCCATTGTTCTTCATTTCAATTTTCCGAATTCAGTGGTGAATAGAACGGCAAGCCGTCTTGAATCCATTCGTTCATAGACGGCTTGTCCCGATTCCCATCAAGGATCAGTAGGCTTTTCCCCTCGCGCTAACCGGCCATAAGGTTTCGACCTTGCCACCTCGTACGCCAACATACCAGTCGTGCACATTACAGGTCGGATCACAATGACCGGGTACGAGGCGCAACTTCTCGTTAATTTCAAGAACACCCTCCGGATCGGATATCACGCCATGTTCATCCGAGCATTTGATGTATTCGACATCATTGCGACCGAATATCACCGGCAATCCACTGTCGACGGATTGGGCTTTCAATCCCGCATCACAAATTGCTTTGTCTGATTTTGCATGACTCATGACCGAAGTCAGAATAAACAGGGAATTTTCCCACTCGCCCTGATCGATACGGTTACCCTGCTTATCTAGAATTCGTCCATAGTCCGCATCCATGAAAGCATATGAACCACATTGCAGTTCGTTGTAGACGCCCGAATCGGTCTCGAAATAATAGGATCCGGTACCTCCGCCCGTAACGAGCTCCGCTTTGAGACCGGATTCCTCCAGAGCTGCAACCGCTTCCTTGACCATACCGACCGCGACATCGATTTTCTCTTTGCGTTCGTCATAACTGTCGATATGCTGCATGGCACCTTGATAGGCTTGAATACCGGTAAACTTGAGGCCTGATGCACTATCAATGGCTTTGGCAATAGTCACTACATCCTGGCTGTTGCTCACTCCACAACGACCAGCCCCACAATCAATTTCAACCAAACACTCGATTTGACTGTTGTTACGTTGAGCCGCTTCCGACAGGTCAGTCACATTTTTCAGGTCATCGACACAAACGATTGTTCGAGCGCCGTATCTGGGCAAGCGTGCCAGCCGTTCGACCTTGGCGGGGTCACGTACTTGATTCGATACCAGTATATCGGTAATTCCACCCCGTGCGAAAACCTCTGCCTCGGAGACTTTTTGGCAACAGACACCGACACTGCCCCCGAGTCGCTCCTGCAGTTTTGCAACGTCAACTGACTTGTGCATCTTGCCATGAACACGATGGCGCATACCATGGTTCTTCGCATAATCACCCATCTTGGTGATATTGCGCTCCAACGCATCCAGATCCAGAATCAGACAGGGTGTCTGAATCTCGCTTTCATCCATGCCAATCGCGGCCGGTACATCATAGCCAACTTCGAGTTCTTCCAGATTTTCGATCATTTTGTTCATTTTACTTTCTCCAATTAAGACTGATACCATGGTAATTTGTCGATATCGACATTACCACCTGTAATAATTACGCCGACTCGTTTGCCAGCAAATATTTCCTGATTTTTCAGGATAGCTGCCAGTGTTACTGCACAGGACGGCTCTATAATTTGTTTCATCCGAACCCATAGAATTTTCATTGCATCAATGATCTCCTCTTCACTCACTGTCAAAATATCCTTAACGTGATTCGATACAAAATGCCAAGTCAGTTCCTTAAGCGGCACCTTGAGACCATCAGCAACTGTGACCGGTGCATCATCTGCAATAATGTGACCCGCTCGCAGACTGCGACAAGCATCATCAGCCTGTTCTGGCTCGGCAGCGTATATATCGATGTGTGGGGCAATATTTGAAAGGGTCAAACAGGTACCCGAGATCATGCCACCACCGCCAATTGGCGCAATAACCGCATCGAGCCCCTCAACCTGGTCGGCCAATTCACGAGAGCAGGTTCCTTGCCCAGCTATCACCCGAGGATCATTGTACGGGTGAACGAACTCTGCTCCTGTCTCTCGCTCAACTTCCGCGAATACTTGTTCCCTTGAGCTAGTTGATGGTTCACATTCTGTAATCTTTCCGCCATAACCGATCACAGCTTGCTTCTTGGCTTCCGGTGCTGTGCGGGGCATGACTACATGGCAGGGAATTCCACGACGTCCAGCCGCGTAGGACAGAGATAGCGCATGATTTCCAGAGGAGTGCGTAGCCACACCTTTTTTGGCTTGCTCTTCCGTCAGACCAAACACCGCATTCGATGCGCCGCGCACCTTGAAGGCACCTGCTTTTTGCAAGCTCTCCAGCTTGAAGAAAAGCGTTGCACCACTCATGCGATCAATCGAGGTTGAGGTCATGACCGGTGTCTTGTGCACATATGGAGCTATGCGCTCATGTGCAACAATTACATCGTTATAGGTTGGGATACTCAATGGTTCAATTTGTTTGTTCATTGGACTTTCTAAACATTTATTAACTGTTTTGACTCGCTGTACGACGATAATATTCCTGTGCTGCACTTGTTCCTGAACCGAGTTCAATCGGATACCCCAAATCTGCCATGGCCATTTCTGCGACAGCAATACCCGATAGCATGACCATATCGGTCATGGCCCCCAAGTGACCAATGCGAAAAACCTTGCCGTCCAGTGGTCCAAGACCGATACCAAAAGACACTGCATAGGTGCTTTGCAACCGCTCCGTCAAGGCATTGGAATCAAACCTTTCTGGCACCCATATGGCACTCACAGTATCGGAATACAGCTCTGGCGACTTTGCACACAGTTTCAGGCCCCATGCATGGATCGCTTCTCGGACTCCAGCCGCGATGCGACGATGACGATTGAACACATTTTCCAACCCCTCTTCAAACAGCATGTCCAGACTCTCTTTCAAGCCGTAAAGCAGTTGCAGAGGCGGAGTATAGGGATAGCCTCCAGAGCTGTTCGTGCTCATCATGTCCTTGAAATCGAAGAACGTCCTGGGGCAAGTTGCCGATCTGGATGCTTCCAGTGCTTTGGGACTCACACCTAGCAATGCGATACCGGTAGCTAGCATCAAGCCTTTTTGCGAACCTGTGACTGCGATGTCCACACCCCATTCATCCATACGAAAATCCATGCTGGCCAGAGACGACACGCAATCTACAAACAACATTGCAGGATGCTTGCTGGCATTCATTGCTTCGCGCACTGCCTTGACATCAGATTTCACTCCGGTTGCCGTTTCATTATGCGTCACCAGAACCGCTTTTATCTGTTGTTCGGAATCTTTGCTCAAATGCTCCTCGAAAAGATCGGCTGGAGCACCAGTACCCCATTCGCAATCGATCACTTCCACTTGCAGACCATGCCGTTGACACAGGTCTATCCAGCGGTGTGAAAACATGCCGTGCCGTGCCGCGAGGACCTTGTCGCCCGGGGATAGCGTATTGGCAATCGCCGCCTCCCAACCACCGGTTCCAGATGAGGGATAGGTCAAGACCTGTCCATCGGTGGTCTTGAATACTTTTTTCATGTCTTCAAGCACCGGCAGGAACAATTCTGCAAATTCGGACGATCGATGATCGATTGTCTGAATGCTCATCATGTAGCGCAGACGATCAGGAATATTCGTAGGTCCGGGGATGAATATCGGGTTTTGTCCAGTCATTGTTATTAATCCTTGTATAGGGCCTTGTTGACAACCGGGACATTCGCCGATTGAAGAATCATAAATATAACGGTCAGAAAGTCTGCCTTTTCGAATCAGCTTCTTGCTGAAAACCGGCGAGTCATGATTGAGCGAGGCCAAATGAGATCTAGACGGCGTAAACTACACCGCAAGCATTCTCGATAAACTTTCAAGAACAAATTGGATCACGTCAATGAAATCATGTTCAGGTAATGTGATCAAATGCTCGGAAGTAAGTTTTGATGCTCGCTGCAACTTACTCTCTTCCAAGTCATATAATGCCTTTATGAAGGTTTTCAAGATTTCCCGCCGAACAACCCGTTCCATTCTTTCGGATTTGCGATGTTGCGGTCATGCTTGGCTCAGTTTTTAGGAATTACATGCGAAAGTGACGAAACAGCCGGATCGGCTACCGGCCGACCAGGACCGAGATGAAGGAAAGGATCAAGATTAGCGTGCCCGGCCCGGCCGTTATAACAGGAAGATGGAGAGTTTCGGTAGCGACCCGCTTGAAATTTCCCTTGCATTTTGCGGGTGAAACCGGCACAATCGCTACTCGTGACATTTACAAACACTCGGAGATATGATCATGAAACAGATTACCCCCCCCCCCCATGCGGCACCGCACAACTTAAGCGCCTGACGGCACTGGTCGCCGCCGTGCTGGCGGCCCTGACCCTGGCCGCGCCCGTAACGGCGCAGGTGGATTACGCACCCATTAGAGGCAAGATAGGGTCCGGTGCCTGCCCATCGGGCGTGTCGCAAATGCAGACTAGTCGATTTACCGTCACAAGACCGGAACCCGGTGCAACCTCGGTCGAGATAAAAGGGCATCAATATCTTCTGTCCTGGCTCCGTATTGTGACATCAAGGCCTCTGAATACAAGTTTCACCCTTAGACTTGAGGTCAACGATGGAAGAGGAAATACAATCGCAAATAATAGTCTCGGAACGGCTACGGCCGACAATGGTGTACAGCGGCAAACCATCACCGTTCCCAACCTGAAACCGGGAGAATCCTATTCTGCATCCCTTTGGGCAACCACGGGAGGTGGCGGATCAATAAACTTGTCAAGGATCTGCTTCCAGATGGGTCCCAGTCTGAACTACGGTCAGCAGCCAGGCTTTAACCTCGGATCGGACCCGCTCGGAGCGACCGGCTGCTTTGCCATTGGTGGCGTTCGTCTGGGCGGCGGCATGAATGCGATTCTGGCCTGCCATTGCGGGGCGCGGAACAGTTCCGGCCAATGGGCCCGGACGGACAGCGCGGACGGCTACGAATACATGCTTCCCCCCGCCCGCCGGACCGAGCTGGGCTGCACCACCAACTGACCGTTGCCCGATCGGACATCTTGGAGGGGCGGTCTGCGGGCCGCCCTTTTCCCGGCCCCGCCCGGTGATGTTCAAGCCGACCCGCTCCCGGAATTTCGCAAGGACCATCCTTCCGCCCATCAAAATCCAGTACCCTGGTCCGGAATAGCTCTCCCTGCCCAACCGGACTGGCGAGTAGCTGTTTCGCCACTTTCGTATGTAATTCCCCAGTTTTTGGCGAGGATGCATTTGAGATCCCGTATTTCTCATGACGGAACCGGACATCGAAGCCGATCCAGGTTGTTGTTGAAAGTCAGATCCGACAAGATTCGAATAATACATTCCGAGTCAAATTCTTGCAAAATATTGAGATTTTCATCGCATAACATTGCACGATTTTTAACCTTGCAATCGGTCATGCCGTCAATTGAATGTCGAACACTTTCCTGGTAAATGATGTCGAAAATATCTCAATTAATGGGACTTATAAAGAATGGTTGACAAACAGTTTACGGCATCACTTGACATCCTGGTTTTGGCTATTGGTCTGCGATTATTAGAGGGCTGCAGACGATTTGGCATGGAAGAGATACCGCCTGCCGCGGCCATCTGCAAAATTCAGCGGCAGAACTGGCAATACCCGATTCACGGCAACACTTGTCAACCATTCTTTATAAGCCGTCAATTAATGTTCACGAATCCGATTGAGAACATAATGCAAGACCCCGCCCGAGAGATAATACTCAACCTCAATTGCTGTATCAATTCTAGACTTCAGCTGAAACCGATCAATTGAGCCATCAGCCCGATTGATATTGGCATCAAACACTTGGCCGGGGGTCAACTCTCCATCCAATCCGAGTATGTCGATGGTATCCGAACCCCTTATGCCGTGAGTATTGCGATCTTCACCCGGCATGAATTGCAATGGCAACACTCCCATGCCAACCAAATTCGAGCGGTGAATTCTTTCATAACTCTCTACGATGACAGCTTTAACTCCCAACAACAATGCACCTTTGGCGGCCCAATCCCGACTCGATCCAGTGCCGTATTCCTTGCCCGCAATCACCACTGAAGGAATACCGTGCTCCATGTAGTACATCGCTGCATCGTAGATCGAGAGCACTTCTTCGGAATCTGGCAGACGGGTGTATCCTCCCTCAACCCCGGGAACCAGTTCGTTACGGATACGAATGTTGGCAAATGTACCTCGCATCATTACTTCATGATTGCCGCGCCTTGATCCATAGGAGTTGAAATCTTTTGGATCAACCCCTCTGGAGATCAGGTATTTTGCCGCAGGACTACCTTGCGCTATCGAGCCTGCTGGAGAAATATGATCGGTGGTTACAGAATCGCCCAACATTGCGAGAATTCTGGCACCAACTATGTTCTGATCCTTGCCGCTGGTATAAACATCGTCAAAAAACGGGGGGAGCTGTATATAAGTCGACTCCGGAGGAAAAGAATAAGTAGTGCCTGAACCGGTTGGAACCGCCTTCCACTTGTCGTCTCCTTCGAATACTTTGGCATATTTCTCGATGAACATCGACTTGTCGATTTTGCTGATCTCGTTTGCCACCTCATCATTGCTTGGCCAGAGATCGCGCAACATGACATCACTGCCGTTCTGGTCTTTGCCGATAGGTTCACTATCCAGGTTGATTTTCGTTGTTCCGGCCAATGCATAAGCAACCACCAAAGGTGGAGAAGCCAACCAGTTCGCTTTGACCAGAGGGTGGATTCTCCCTTCAAAATTCCGGTTGCCGGATAGTACAGACGAGACCACCAGATCATTGTCCTTAACGGTATTATGAACGGCCTCTGGCAGGGGCCCTGAATTCCCGATACAGGTCGTACAGCCAATTGCTACGGAATTGAATCCCATTTCATCAAGATAGGTTTGCAAGCCCGCTTTTTGGAGATATTCGGTGACCACCTTGGAACCGGGGGCTAGAGACGTCTTGACCCAAGGTTTACGGCTGAGCCCCCGTTCTGACGCTTTTTTCGCAACCAGGCCGGCCCCGATCATGACCGCAGGATTCGAGGTATTGGTGCATGAGGTGATTGCGGCAACCACCACATCCCCATGTTTCATCTCGAAATTTTCTTCACTTTGAAATGCTGCATCAAGCTGGTCTTCCGAAACATTTGCGCTGATGAAGGCCTCGGTCGCTTCTCGCAATTCTGGCATAGACACCCGATCCTGTGGACGAGTCGGGCCAGACAGATTTGGTCGAACTTCACTCAAATCGAGATGTAGCGTGGACTGGAAATTCGGATCCGGGGTATCGGAATCACGCCATAGTCCCTGAGCTTTGCAATAGGTTTCAACCAGATTCGTAACCTGTTTTTCCCGACCGCTAAGTTCAAGATACTCGATGGTTTTTCGGTCAATTGGAAAAAATCCGCATGTCGCTCCATATTCCGGTGCCATATTGGCAATGGTCGCCCGATCAGCTAATGGCAAGTCTTCAAGAGCAGAACCATAGAATTCGACAAATTTTCCGACCACGCCATGTTCGCGAAGCATTTGCACAATGCGCAAAACCAGATCGGTTGCGGTAATTCCATCTTCAAGTTTTCCACTTAATTCAAATCCAACGACTTCCGGGATTAGCATCGGGATCGCCTGGCCTAGCATTGCTGCTTCGGCTTCAATGCCTCCAACTCCCCAACCTAAAACACCAAGACCATTGATCATGGTGGTATGACTATCCGTACCCACCAATGTGTCTGGAAAAGCAATAGTGTGACCGTCTTGTTCTTTCGTCCATACTGCCCGTGCGATATATTCCAAATTCACCTGATGAATGATCCCGGTTCCGGGGGGTACCAGTCTGAAATTGTTGAAGGCGCCCTGACCCCATTTCAGGAATGCATAACGCTCTGCATTTCTCTGCATCTCGAGCTCCACATTCACTGCAAAAGCCGAGTTCGAGGCAAATCTGTCGATTACCACCGAATGGTCAATGACCAAATCCACTTGGGACAGAGGATTTATCTTTTCCGGATCAGTTCCAGTCTTAACTAGCGCATCACGCATGGCAGCGAGATCAACCACCGCTGGCACGCCGGTAAAGTCCTGCATTAATACACGAGCAGGATAATAGGCAATTTCATGGCTGACATAGTCGGTCGCACTGTTTGCGACAACTTTAATGTCTCTTCTCGAGTTCTCGGAGCCGTCGTCATGCCTGAGCAGATTCTCGAGCAAAACCTTGATGGAGTTCGGCAGGGAACGGACGTCGCCGAATCCTGATATTTTTTCCGACTTAAGATTGAAATAACCGTAGGTCTTCCCGGAAACTTCGAGAGTTGAGAAGGTGTCAAAAGAATTGCTGCTGTTTTGGGTCATGAGCATTTACTCTAGTTAAATTGTCAAATCAAACTTCTTTGTATTTTGGAGATCCACTAAGCCCAGACAATATTCGGAAGACGACGAATCAGATATTGTCAAAGTGATGGATGACTGGGCCACCCCCATATGCTTGCAAAATATCGTGAATTCATTTGAGGATTGGGCGTACGGCTATGATTTCGATTAAGCGGCCAATTTCAAGTTGCGAATTTCATGGATCAGACTCCATTTTAAGCGATTTATTTCCTGTATTGAGAAAATAGATACTGAAATCGATGCTACTGATCAGTATTTTGCTCGTTGTTCGTGAATCCATTTCATCATTTTCCTCCACTCATCCAAGCACTAGCGGAGGCCTGTGGCATGAGGTCAATCAAGAGACTAACGAATCAATAGCATGACAGCCTGATTGCAAAACTCCGGAATATTCCGGTTGATTGGGGATGAATTTTCAAAACCAGACATTTTCATCAAGATGAATCAGGAGTTCGTTATGGACAAGACCTAAAAATGAGCAAATTCAATTCAAGTAGCAAATGCTGCTTCTGAACATCCGATCGGACGAGATATTTACAATTTTTGTTCTTCGCTTGGCGGACTTGAAATGCTCTAATTGCCTGCTTGGAAGGCAACGCAAATAATGCCGCCAGTCTCTGCAAGCTAGAATCGACAAGAGCGTAATCTGAACCAAAACACCAAGTTCCTGAATCTATATCATTGTCGGCTAATGGGGCTACCTGCACTCAACAACCTAAACAATGATCGTCAAATCGCGCATCGCCAAAAACAACGCTTACTCCCTTAAAAATAGCAGATTAAAATCCCATGCAGTGATACCCATTGAAACTGAAAACCGATACAGCCAAAACATGAAATGGAACAATGCTCGCAAATTGGATAGCACCAAACAAGACTCTGATGACGGAAAATCGACAAGCAACCACTTAACGCCAAGAACCGAATCCTGAAAATCTTCAAACCGACGATAACCCGTACCAAATTTTGCCATGACTAGGCACTTCTTGGATTGTGCTAACATACAGCGTAATAACCCATGCTGAATACTTTTACTTGCTTTGGGCATGACTTTTTACGGATGAGGGACCAGTGATTATCCAACAAGCATTTGTCCGGGAAACGACCAATACCTGGGTAGCCGTCATCATTATCATCATTGCCATCTTCACCGTGACTCGACTGGTTGGTTTTTTGGGTTCTGCGGCAGATGGGAACATCCCAATTGAAAGCATATTCGTCTTGTTGGCACTGAAGCTAGTCTCCTATCTTGACGTCATTCTTGTGCTTTCGCTTTACCTGTCAGTATTGCTGGTTTTGGGTCGCTGGATAAACGACCGTGAAATGACAGCGCTTTATACCTCAGGTATGGGATTGACCAGTTTTCTAAAACCCGCGATTGCTCTGTTTTTCCTATCTGGCGCAATCGTTGGCTTGTTCTCTCTCTATCTTGGTCCACTCGCAGGCCAGATTGGCGAGACAATCGAAAGCGATTTCCGAAATCGCTCCGATATCGTGGGTATCAGCGTCGGGGAATTTCAGCAAATCCGAGGAGGTTCATGGGTTTACTTCATCGCTGGACAAGACCCTGATACGGGAATATTTTCGGATATCTTTTTATACGGTAGCCGTGCAAGAAATGACGAAGTCATCTCTGCCAGGACCGGCCATGTCAAGATTGACGAGACCATCAATGACGATGTTCTGGTGCTGAAAAATGGTGCCCAATATCAGTTTGACACGGACGATGATTCCTATGCAATCACGAACTTCGAAACCTACTCTGTTCGTTTGAGAAAACCTGACGCCGAATCCTTGCATATACCGATCAAGAACCGTTCTACGATGGCCTTGCTGGAGGAACAAAGCTCACAAGCCAAAACAGAGCTTCACTGGCGATTGTCCAAAGTATTCATGCTCGGGGTACTACTTCTGATCGCACTCTCATTCAGCTCTCCATCCTATCGAAAAGGCAGATTTCTCAGTATGCTGTTTGCTTTTCTACTGTATTTCTTGTATGCAAACATACTTGGTGCGGCAACTGCATTGGGCAATCAGGGATTACTCTCGCCACAGACCATACTTTGGCTAACACATTTCAGTTTTTTCATCGTTGGCGCATGCTTGTTCTACAGCCGACAGCAAAATTTGCGGCTGATGCCTTTTAAGACCTCATGATCAAGACCCTTGACATATATTTGGGTCGCATCATCCTGCAAAACACTCTGATGACTACCGGGATATTGTTATGTCTGTATACCTTTATCAATTTTCTTGATCAAATCGAGACCATTGGACAAGGCAGCTTTGGCCTGTTTGATGCAGCTCTTTATGTTGTGTTCATGATACCAAGTACCTTGTATGAACTGTTCCCAATGTCTACTCTGCTTGGTGCCATTATCGGGCTATCCACAATGGCTGCGAATAATGAACTCACAACCATGCGCACCAGCGGTTATTCCATGCTGCAAATCACCATATCCGCCCTCAAGGTGGGAACTCTGTTCGTGATAGTTTGTCTAATCATCGGCGAATTTGCGGCTCCACATTCCAGAAATTATGCAGAATACAAACGAGCCCATGCACTCAATACGGAAATCGAGCAGCCACGCGATCAGGAAATATGGATTCGTGATCAGAATACCTACACAATGATTCGGGAGATACTGCCCGATCTTACCCTGCTTGATGTGCATTCTTTCGTGTTTGATTCCAGTGGTGCTTTGCGAAACATGGTTGAGGCTAAACAAGGACGATTCGACCACAATTCCTGGATACTTGAAGAATCCCGGATCACCACCCTTGATGAAAACAGGGATGTAACGATTACCTTGGAACCGAATACTTCGTGGATGACCACCATCACGCCAGAGATCCTGTCTGCATTTCTGGTTCGGCCGGATCAATTGTCCTTCGGCCAACTGCGACGATACATAACTCATCTTGAAACCAATCAGCAAAACTCAGATCGATTCGAGTTGGCACTTTGGACCAAGATCATGCTGCCTGCGGCAATTGCCGCAATGGTAGCCCTAGCCGTTCCATTTGTTTTCATTAACCTGAGGTCCGGAAATCTGGGTCGAAACCTGTTCCTTGGAATCATGGTCGGTATCGCATTCTATGTAGCAAATCGGGGCTTAAGCTATGCGGTGCTGGCAATCGGAATTCCCCCGGCACTTGGAGCAAGTCTACCGGTTTTCAGCTTGCTGTTGCTGATTACCTTGTTAATGTACCGGCTCTAATTTTGGATACTGAAAAAAGAATCGGAGTGCGATAACCATCGCCTAAAAATTCATTTTTTGGTTATGGTAACCTTTACAAAATCCTAAAATTGCAAGTCTCTACTTGGATATACAATGTGTATAGTCCGCAATGTTGCAACAAAGGCGCTGTCGTAGCGGAATTGAATCCAATCCACCAACGGCTATTCACCACGATTGTTTCAGAGTGTAGCCACAAGCCAGAATAAAGATATGAGTGAATCAAAGTTAGCGTTTATTGGCCTCGGGGTCATGGGTTATCCCATGGCCGGACATCTGTCAAGCAAAGGCCATTGCATATGTGTCTACAACCGGACCACGGCAAAAGCCAAAAAATGGACACAGGAACATGCCGGAACGTATGCGAAAACCCCGGCAGAAGCAGTGGATGGTGCGGATTTCGTTTTCTGTTGCGTTGGTAACGATGATGACTTGAGAAGCGTGACCATTGGCGAGGCAGGCGCATTCTCAAACATGAAACAAGGCACTGTATTCGTTGACCATACAACGGCTTCGGCTACGGTCGCCACCGAACTGCATGAATTTGCCAAACAGCAAGGCTTCGACTTTCTTGATGCGCCGGTCTCGGGGGGGCAGGCTGGTGCAGAAAACGGAATTCTGACAGTCATGGCTGGGGGCGATCAATCTGCTTTTGACAAGGCTAAGCCACTGATCGACTGTTTTGCCCAGTCGGCTATGCTTATGGGCAAAAGCGGCTCTGGACAACTGACCAAAATGGTCAATCAGATTTGTATTGCGGGCCTCGTACAAGGCCTGTCAGAAGGCTTGGCATTTGGGGTGAACGCGGGCCTCGATTGCAACCAGGTGTTTGAAGTTATATCCAAGGGTGCTGCCAGTTCCTGGCAAATGATCAACCGCAATCAAACCATGCTGAAGAATGAATTTGAGTTCGGTTTTGCCGTTGACTGGATGCGTAAGGATTTGGGTCTTTGTATGGATGAGGCGAAAAAAAACGGCTCACAATTACCGATCACGGAAATTGTTGATGGATATTACGCAGAAATACAATCTGCTGGCGGCAATCGTTATGACACATCAAGCCTTGTCACACGCCTGTACCGCAAGGACCTCAAAAAATAACCTATTCCTGCAGTGGACCAGCCTGAAGTTTCCTTCATTCCCCAGCAGGAAGGGCGGCCTAGAGGCCGCCCACCTTGACGGTTTTCCGGAACGGCCCGGCCGGTGCCGTCACCAGCCGGGCAGGGACTGCCTGGCCTTCATGCGAAGGATCAGCTGTCGAGGTCCGGACAATTGAGATACTGCCTTTGCGCCTGGCTCGCCACAGTCTGGCCGGCGAGGATGTGTGTTCCGTTGCGCGTGCCGTTGCAATAGCAGTCCCGAATGTCCTGCCGCGTGCTGGCCACCGCATAGCACCCGGTCCGGTTATATCGGGTTAGGTTGGGTTGCCACTCAAAGCCATCGAAATACAGGTTCTGCTCCGCATTCGTGAACTCGCCACGGGTCTTGAAGCAGCGGCGGCTTATGAACGAACCCTCTCTGACAAGTCCAACAACATAACGGGTACTTTTATCCAGGTTGGAGAAGGTAACGGTCCGAGCTGCTATGGGACTGTCACTCCTGAGCGTTCCAAGCGACCGGGTATCAGCCACAGCCGAACCACCGCTCTCGTTTTTCATCACTCCTACAGAAAGCGGAATGCCTGCAGTCGGAACAGCAGTAGCAAAGAAAGTAGCAAAGCTGGAAGCATTAATTAACGGAATATTTATTGTGAGACTGTTTGTTACGTTGTTTGGTACGGTGAATACGGCATCCCTCAACTCGCTCAAGCCACCGTCTGTGCAGGCTTTCGACCCGTTGACCGCGGGAATGACGAGCTGGGCCTGCACCGGCCATGCGAGGACCGCAAGCAGCAGGAGGGGTGCTAGTTTAGCGAGGGGGGGGGGTTACGGTAATGTTTCATCTTGGTTCTCTCCAAATTTGAACGATACTCAGGCATTATACCATATTCCCTGCCGTTGCATTTCCGTCAGCCCCGTATCTTCTTGAGTTTCTCGATAGCACGGATCTGGGCCGCCCAGGCGGCAAGCTCCGCCTTCATGTCGGCATAGTCCTGGTCGTCAACACTCGCATCCTTGAATTGCTCTTCTGCCCGCTTCATCGCAGCCTGCGCCGCTTCTTCATCCAGCTCTTCTCCACGCATCGCAGTATCGGACAGCACCGTGACCAGATCCGGCTGTATCTCCAGCAACCCTCCCGTGATAAAGAAAAATTGCTGCTCGCCATCTTCCATCTGGACGCGCACATCTCCAGATGTCAGTCTTGTGATCAGCGGGGCATGACGCGGCGCAATCCCCAGTTCACCTGCTATGCCCGGAGCGAAAACCATTGTCCCTTCACCCGACCAGATCTCCTGCTCGGCACTGACGATTTCAACTCGAATGGTAGTCATGTGAAAATACTGAGAATGATCTTGTCAATTAAGTCAGAGTGCCGGCTTTTTCAACCGCCTCATCTATACCTCCAACCATATAGAAGGCCTGTTCTGGCAGATGATCATATTCACCATCCACAATACCCTGAAAACCTTTGATGGTTTCTTTCAGGCTTACGTATTTTCCAGGTGTTCCGGTAAATGTCTGGGCAACGGTAAAAGGCTGCGAAAGAAATCTTTGCATGCGCCGTGCACGACCCACTGCCTGTTTGTCTTCCTCGGATAACTCGTCCATACCCAATATCGCTATGATGTCCTGCAATTCCTTATATCGTTGAAGAATACCCTGTACTGCCCTAGCCGTTTCGTAATGTTCATTGCCAATAACTAGCGGATCAAGAATACGCGAGGTCGAATCCAATGGGTCAACCGCAGGATAAATTCCCAGCTCGGCCACCTGTCTTGACAATACCAGGGTTGCGTCCAAGTGCGCAAAGGTGGTAGCCGGCGATGGATCGGTCAAGTCATCAGCCGGTACATACACGGCCTGAAACGAGGTGATCGATCCTGTTTTGGTCGATGTGATGCGTTCTTGAAGTGCTCCCATTTCATCAGCAAGGGTCGGTTGATATCCCACCGCTGAAGGCATTCTTCCCAATAACGCCGAGACTTCAGTCCCTGCCAGCGTATAGCGGTAGATATTATCGATGAACATCAATACGTCACGACCTTCATCCCGAAAATATTCAGCCATGGTCAATCCGGACAATGCCACTCGAAGTCGGTTGCCTGGAGGTTCATTCATTTGACCATATACCATTGCAACCTTGGATTCTTCCGGGTTTTCAACATTAACAACACCCGCTTCCTGCATTTCATGATAGAAATCATTCCCTTCGCGGGTTCGTTCTCCAACTCCAGCAAATACCGACAATCCACTGTGCGCGGTCGCGATATTGTTGATCAGCTCGAGCAAGGTAACGGTTTTACCAACCCCAGCACCCCCGAACAGTCCAATTTTGCCGCCTTTGGCAATTGGCATGATCAAATCAACCACCTTGATTCCTGTTTCGAGCAATTCGACGCTCGCCGCCTGTTCTTCATAGGTTGGCGAAGGCCGGTGAATGGGCATACGGACATCGGATTTAATCTCTCCAGCCTCGTCAACCGGATCTCCCAGTACATCCATGATGCGACCGAGCGTTCCAGCACCGACTGGAACCGATATCGGAGCACCTGTATTGCTGACATCAAGTCCCCGCTTAAGACCATCGGAAGAACCCATTGCAATACAACGGACCACGCCATCTCCCATTTGCTGCTGCACTTCAAGGGTCAACCCCGCTGATTCAATTTTCAGTGCGTCATATACTTTGGGTACGGAGTCTCTTGGGAACTGGACATCCACAACTGCCCCGATGATCTCTACGATATTTCCTGAACTCATGGTTCAAACGCCTCTTTTCTTAATACAGTTTTTTATTGATTCAAGTTTGCAACTATACAGCCGCGGCACCGCCCACAATCTCTGAGAGTTCCTGGGTAATCGACGCCTGCCTGGCCTTGTTGTAAACCAGCTGCAAATCATCGATCAGTTTTCCAGCATTGTCGGTAGCAGCCTTCATGGCGACCATTCTAGCCGCCTGCTCACAAGCCGAATTTTCCGCGACCTTCTGATATATCAAGGATTCAATATATCGATCCATCAACAGATCAACAATTTCCTTTGCATCCGGTTCATAGATGTAATCCCAATACTCATGCTGTGATTTCTCTGCAGTCGATACAATCGGAATCAGTTGCTCTACCTCTGGAGATTGAGTCATGGTATTGACAAAGCTGTTACTGACAATAAACAGCTGGTCAAGTTCACCTTCGACATATGCATCCATAACCACCTTGATCGCCCCGATCAATACCTCGAGATGAGGAGCATCACCAAGCCCAACTGTTTCGCCAACGATCTGGATATTCGAACGGTGAAAGTAGGCACTCGCCTTCTTGCCGATGACAACCATTTTCACGTCAACGCCTCTATCATTCCAATCGGACATCGCATTGACCGCTCTGCGAAAGACGTTGACATTCAAGCCTCCACACAACCCCCGATCACTGGAAACGACAATAAAGCCAACGCTTTTGACCTCATCCCTGGTGATGAGATAAGGGTGCTTGTATTCAAGGTTGCCCTGACTCATGTGTGATACAACCTGACGCATTTTTTCAGCATATGGACGAGCAGCATGCATACGCTCCTGAGCACGTCGCATTTTACTGGCCGCGACCATTTCCATGGCCTTGGTGATTTTTCGGGTGCTCCCAATACTTTTAATCTGATTGCGTATTTCTTTTGCGCCGGGCATGACTGGTCTAACCTACTTCTGTTTCTCTGTCGCTCTACCAACTTCCATTTTTCTTGAAGTCCTCAATTGCAGCACTCATTTTTCCCG
This sequence comes from Candidatus Poriferihabitans sp., assembly GCA_965220975.1. Lineage (GTDB taxonomy): Bacteria > Pseudomonadota > Gammaproteobacteria > Arenicellales > Poriferihabitantaceae > Poriferihabitans. Next base: position 2,579,456 of record OZ244855.1, read on the forward strand.
CAACTTCATCGCTGTAATTCGGATCAGCGTTGATTGAGTCGACCAATTCCGCGTGATTGGATTTCAGGTACGCCTGCATAGCCGATTCGAAAGGTACTACTTCAGATACCTGCAGTTCATCGAGATAGCCTTCATTGGCCGCATACAGGGAAAATGCCATCTCTGCCACAGACATTGGCTGGTATTGTGGTTGCTTCATCATCTCCATAACCCGTTCCCCACGCTCCAGCTGGCGCCGAGTTGCTTCATCGAGATCGGAAGCAAACTGGGAAAACGCTGCCAATTCCCGATACTGTGCCAACGCTAGACGAATACCGCCACCGAGTTTCTTGATGATGCCGGTCTGAGCCGCTCCACCGACTCGGGATACAGACAGTCCTGCATTGATTGCCGGACGCATACCCGCATTGAACAAGTCCGTCTCAAGAAAAATCTGCCCGTCTGTAATTGAAATTACATTGGTTGGAACAAATGCCGATACATCGCCAGCTTGAGTTTCAATGATTGGCAATGCAGTCAAAGAACCGGTATTTCCGGTTCCATTTCCTGCCGATCGTTTTTCGACCTCTTCTACAGTGATCCGCGAGGCTCGTTCAAGCAAACGCGAATGCAGATAGAACACATCACCGGGATAGGCCTCGCGTCCGGGCGGTCGTCTCAGCAACAGGGAAATTTGTCGATACGCCCAAGCCTGCTTGGTAAGGTCATCATAAATAATTAACGCATCCTGTCCCCGGTCGCGAAAGAATTCACCCATGGTACAACCAGCATATGGGGCAATGTATTGTTCGGCAGCAGAATCCGAAGCTGCAGCGGCCACCACAATAGTATGCTCCATCGCACCGTGCTCTTCAAGTTTGCGAACCACTCCCGCGATGCTGGATGCTTTCTGACCGATAGCCACATAGATACATTTAATGCCAGTACCTTTCTGATTGATGATCGCATCAACTGCAACAGCTGTTTTGCCTGTTTGCCGGTCACCAATGATCAACTCGCGTTGTCCGCGTCCGATTGGTACCATCGAGTCGATCGATTTCAAGCCGATCTGTACCGGTTGATCGACAGATTTACGGGCAATAACTCCCGGTGCGATTTTTTCAATGGGGGAAGTTTCCGAAGATTCGATGGGGCCCTTGCCATCAATTGCCTGTCCCAATGCATTGACGACCCTGCCTAGCATCGCATCACCAGTCGGGACCTCCAGAATACGGCCCGTACATTTGACGGTATCACCTTCTGAAAGATGCTTGTAATCACCCAAAATTACCGCCCCGACCGAATCCTGTTCAAGGTTGAGAGCAAGACCGAAAGTATTTCCGGGAAATTCCAGCATCTCTCCTTGCAGGGCTTCACTCAACCCGTGAATCCGCGCAATACCGTCGGTCAGCATTACCACCGTACCTTCGGTACGAGCTTCTGCGCCGGATTCAAAATTCTTGATACGCTCCTTAATCAGCTCACTGATTTCGGATGGATTTAACTGTATCGACATCTCAATAATTCCTCTGAATTCTTATAGCTTGGTTGATCATGAACCGATCACATTCACCAACCGGTCAAGCTGGGTCTTGACTGACCCATCGACAACCCAGTCTCCTGCCCGGATAACTGCACCACCGATCAACTTGTCATCCACCTCAAATTCCAGCTCGACCGTCCGACCTAGCTTGTTTTTGAGCGCGTTCTGGAAACTTTGTCGCTGACCCTCATCCATTAGGGTTGCAGTGATCATCGAGGCGGTTATGGTTTTTTCGGCTTCTTCTCGTAATTCTGCATAACCACTGGCTATTTCACGAAGCGCCGACAGCCGGTCATTTTGCACAATCAATTGCACCAGATTCCGTCCATGCTGATCCAAAGATTCTCCGAGAACATCCTCGATCAAACCACTCATCATTTGCGGAGTGATGTCCGGTCTTGCGGCCAATTCCTGCAGTTGCGGATCATCCGCGATCATGGCCAAACTCTGCAACTGATCATTCCAGACAGCCAGCTTGTCCTCTTCCAGAGCTAGCTGAAACAATGCCTGTGCGTAGGGTCTTGCGATGTTGCTTTGTGACGGCATGTTCTATCAATCAACTTCCTGTGTGTTAAAGTCTGGCGGCCAGATCGTCAAGTAGTTTCGCGTGTGCACTGGCATCGACTTCCTTCTTGAGTATCTGCCTTGCGCCCGCTACTGCCAGCTCACCAACCTGTTGTCGCAGACTTTCACGAGCACGATTGATTTCGGTATCGATTTCAGCTCGCGCAGCGGTGAGTATTTTCTCCTCTTCATCGCGTGCATTTTGCTTCGCCTGCTCAACCAGTTCATTGCCGTATTTTTCGGCCTTGCTGATAATTTCGCCGGCCTGCTGTTTGGCCTCGCCAATCACTTCCTCAGCCTTTTGGCGTCCTTCCTGTTCAGCCATCTGGCCTTTTTCGGCAGCTGCCAGACCATCAGCAATTCTGGTTTTTCGTTCGTTCAAAGCACCGATAATCGGAGTCCAGACATAGCGTTTGCTAAACCAGACAAAAATAATGAAGAACAACACCTGAAATGCTAACGTCAAATTTAGATTCATGGTTGTAGCCTCGGTCTAATGCTTCATGGGATGCGGCACCTGCAGGCTATGCAACTGCGAATAACACGTACATGGATATGCCAACGGCAATCATGGGTACGGCATCAACGAGGCCCATCACGATAAAGAATTGGGTACGCAACATTGGAATCAGCTCTGGCTGACGTGCGGCACCATCCAAATATCGTGCACCAAGTATGGCGATTCCGATGGCGGCGCCCACTGCGCCAAAACTCATCATGATCGCTCCGGCAATGTACAAAAGTGCTTGTTCCATCTACTTCTCCGAATAGTCAATAAATTGAAAAGAATAATATTACCAAATAGGACATTATGTGATTAGTGGTGCTGGTGAGCCATATCCATATAGACAATTGCCAACACCATGAAGATAAAGGCTTGCAGTGTAATGACCAGTATATGAAAGACTGCCCAGACAAACTGCAAGACCCCACCAAATAGGGTAAGCATGGCATTGGTTCCATACATCAGGGAGATCAGGATAAAAATCATCTCTCCAGCATACATATTACCGAATAATCGCAAGGAATGCGATATGGGCTTGGAAATCAGGCTTACAAACTCAAGAAAGAAATTGATTGGAATGAACAAAATCTTGAGCAATGGATTTTTGGCCTCGAATGGATGCATCGTCAACTCCGCAACAAATCCAAGAGGGCTCTTGACTTTGACACTATAGTAAACCATCAGTCCAAAGACACTAAGTGCCAATCCAAAAGTGATGTTTGGATCGGTAGTGGGCACGATCTTCTGATAATGCACGCCAAACAGTTGCAGCATGCGAGGGATCAGTTCAACTGGAATCAAATCCATGAGATTCATCAAAAAGATCCAGCAAAAGAGGGTCAGTGCCATGGGTGCAACCAGATCATTTTTTGCGGTGAAGGAGCCGCGCACGTTCTCATCCACAAATTCACACAACCACTCGCAAAAATTCTGAAGCCCCCCAGGAGTGCCGGCGGTCACCTTGCAAGCAACTCTGTGAAACATCCATAGAAACAGGGCACCCAGTAGAAACGACCAGAACAGGCTATCGAGATGCACTGCCATGGTTCCCATTTGGGCAGCCTCGGCAGCACTATGCGCAATCCCCCATGAGCCATCTGGATGCCGGCCAAAAGTCAAGTTCGTGAGGTGGTGGCGAATAAATTCGCTAGAGGTGATATCTTCCGATGCTGCCATATTTTTACTGTTCGGTTAAAGAAGGGTCTTTGTACGATTTGCAGCAAGTTGACCCATTGCCAAGATTCATCAAGGAACTCGGCGGATTCAATTCTAGACTCTGCAACTGCTTTTTGTACATTATTCTCGATGAGACACTAACTTTTTCCAACGGGTTCAACCAGTATTGAAAATACACTACTTATCTTGACTACGGCAAAAGAGATCAGCATCGGCGCCGGATCAAGATTCAATAGAATCAGCCCTAACCCGATGCCACCGCCCATGACAATCAGCTTCAACACAAGCCCGGAGAAAATAGGCACCATCGCCGCATTGCTACCAGTAGCTGCAAAATCGCCTGAACGCCGTGCACTGCGTGCACTAATCAGGGTCCCGGTCAAAGCCAGCATGGATCCATAAACTACCGCGATCATTCCAGTCGTCATGTTCCCTGACCCGCTATACGAGTAATATAGCAACAAAGCGATCAGTACAACCAGGGTAGCTATACTCTGTATTCGCAATATTTGCTTGACAGCCCGATTGAGATCGTGTCGTTCTGGTTCGGGATAATCCGACATGAACTGTGTTATTCAACGACCCTAATCAAGAGTGCGTAATTGTATGAGAAGATCGAAATAACTTCAAGCATGCAACTTTACAAACAGCAATTCTAATTTTTGAATGTTGACTTTCCATAGGGTATTGATTCGGTTTTGGAAAAATGATGTACGGTCTGCTCTGGGCAGGAGAAAATGGTATCGAGAGCAGGGAACAAGCAGATTCGCCTTACGCACTTGTAGCGGTTTTCTTTCAGAGTTGGCAGTGCTGTTGGCGCAATGGAATGAATGGCCAACAGGTTGAGGGGCAGCATCAGTTCGACTCTACCGTTCCCTATCACCAATATCCAATTCATCCTCCTTATTCTATAGTGCTCGTAAGGTTCGGAACGAATATGCCGATTTACAGAGATCCAAATGGCCAAGCGCCGTTGATCGATTTATGACCTCTGCAGTCAATACAGAAATTGCCGCCGCTCGAGAGTTACCAAAAAAGTGGTACGAGCGGTATCGAATTCTTGAACCGGTATTGCTCAAAACCTTTGCCGAAAATGGCTCCGGGGGGGACTGTTATCGAGCCTTTCATTGAACTCCAAGTCGGAGAAACTCGTGGACCCGGAAAATGCTCAACCTCTAACAAAGAAACCGTGCCAATTAATATGCTCGATGATCAAACTTCAGAAATATCCTCAATAGGCACTGATTCTGGAACACCGTGGGCTGGCCAAATATTTAGCGGGCCTTTACTCTCGAACATGCCCTCAACTCAGATTCATCCAAAGAATTGTTGGTTAAAATGGTGATAAGCACTTTTGATAACGGACTTGAACCAGATGGAGTACGTTAGTTTCTTGGCGCTGTACTACGGTGACCGTATTCTTAGTAAACATGGTTTTTATCGACATTACCGGAACACCAAAATAAAAACGATGAGTAAAGATTGATTCAACCGATTTGTCTTCTTGTCAAGCCACTGATATTGATTCAAGCAAATCGTGTTGCGTGATGATTCTCGGCAAGCCCTGTCTATCCCGCACCATTACTGCCTGACAATCACGATTGATCATCGAGGATAGCACATCGAGAGTCGTATCAGCCGGCACAAACTGAAACGGCGGCTCCATGACTTCCTGAATCGCCATATCTCGGATCGACGGATCTTTAATCAAGTTCGACAACAACTGCGTATCGCTAAGACTGCCCACAAACTCATCAGCAGCAACCACTGGCAACTGGGAAATGTTGGCAGAAGTCATCAGATTCAAGGCCTCTGCTACGGTCGCCTCTTGCGGGATCGTAGTCAATGCATCCTCGCCACTTTGTTTCGAAATAATTGTTGTAGCAGTCGAATATTCACGATTTTCAAGAAAGCCATGATCTTTCATCCAGTCATCATTGTAAACTTTTGCCAGATAACGAGTACCATGATCCGGCAAAATGATGACCATCACATCATCATCCTCGAGATGCTGTTTTGCCCATTCGAGCGCCCCCCAAACCGCAGAGCCACAAGACCAGCCAACAAACATTCCCTCCTCTCTGGACAACCGTCGGGTCATGATTGCCGCATCTTTGTCCGTGACTTTGACAAAATGGTCAATTAGCGAAAAATCAACATTTGCTGGCAGAATATCCTCCCCAATTCCTTCCGTTAGATAAGGATATACCTCTTTCTCATCGAACACTCCAGTCTCCTTGTATTTTGTAAAGACTGAACCATACGTGTCGATACCAACTGTTACTACATTCGGGTTCTGTTCCTTCAGGTATCGTGCCACACCACACATTGATCCTCCGGTGCCGACACCAGCCACATAGTGGGTGATTTTGCCTTCTGTGTCCCGCCATATTTCCGGTCCAGTAGTTTCGTAATGAGCTGCTGTATTTGACAGATTGTCATACTGATTCGGGTAATAGGAGTTTTCAGTCTCTTCGGTAATGCGCTGGGCCACCGAATAATAAGAACGGGGATCCTCTGGCGCAACTGCAGTCGGACATACAATTACCTCGGCACCGACCGCGCGCAGAATATCAATCTTTTCTCGGGATTGCTTGTCAGCCAGCGTGAATACACAACGATAACCTTTCGCAATTGCAGCTAGAGCCAGTCCCATACCGGTATTTCCGGAGGTACCCTCAACAATGGTGCCGCCCGGTTTCAAGTCACCTCTGGCCTCAGCATCTTCAATCATCTTGATGGCCATACGGTCTTTCATCGAGTTGCCGGGGTTGAAATACTCTACCTTGGCCAGCATCGTGCCCGGAATTCCATGGTTGACAGAATTCAACTTGACCAAAGGCGTGTTGCCAATGGTATCGATCATTGATTCGTAATATTTCATGACTCCAAGAGATCTTGCAATTCGATATATACTAGACATCAAAAATTACTGATCAAACAATTATGCATGATTTATGTCGAGAATTGTTGCCAATACAGTGTCAATTCCGTGTCTGACACCTTGAGAAGTTATCGCATTGTCTCCATTTTACAAGTATCAAATCAGCTTGGAGTGATCATATGCAGTGGATTCTTTTGGTTATCATTGTTGCTGGCTTGCTGTATCTGTCAAGATTCTACCCGAAAACCGGATTCAGCATTCTGGGCGTACTGGCTGTTTGCGCCATTTTCATCATCATCACTACTAGCGAACGTGGTGAAAATGCACGAGCAAAATTACCAGCAGAGGACATCATTATCGAGAATCCGGTCATGACACCCGGCTACCGCAATGGTTATACACTAAGTGCCCGCCTGATCAATCAGAATGAATCGGCCACTCTACGAGATTCTGCAATCAGCATAACCATGTTTGACTGTCTCACCAGCGATCGAAGCAGTTGTTCAGTCGTTGGGCAGGAAGAAGCACGTATCAATTTGGTCATTCCGCCCGGCCAGTCAAGAGATCTGTCAAGATATGTCTCGTTTGAAGGGGTCTCTCCTAAAGGCACCGTTGAATGGGAATTCAAAGTAACGCAAACTCGAACTTGAATGTGGAGGCTCGGCATAACAATCATCTTCGTTTCTGAATCTGATACAGCTTGTCAAATACATCCGAAACTACGGTGATGCTCTCTCGGATTTTATCTGGAGTGATTGGTAAATCAAACGGCCAAACCTCGGCCGGAAGCCCGCCCTCATTGACAAGAAACATCCATGGCATCATGTTTTGTCATCTGCAAATGATGAAATGAAGTCAACGCTATCAATCCCGTGATTGAATCTACACAACCATGAGGCATTCACTACATGGCCTGTATGGCGGCACCTTTGATCCAGTTCACAATGGCCACCTCGATACCATACTGTCTGTGTTGGATGTTTGCCATCTTGAGGAAGTATGCTGGATACCATCTGGTATCCCAGCTCACCGCCGAAGCCCTTTCGCTTCAGCTCGGGATCGTTACATGATGGTAAACTTGGCACTTGCGAATTACCCAAAATTGCATGCCAGCAGTATCGAAATTGAGCAAAAACAAGCGTGTTTTACCTACGACACCGTGAAGAAACTACGTTCAAACTACCCCGATCGCGTGTTTTGCTTTATCCTTGGCTTGGATGCATTGCTCGAATTTGAATCTTGGTATCGCTGGTCAGAACTGCTGTCTGTCATACACCTCATCATCATGGATCGTCCCGACTTCAAGACACCAAACCCACTTCCAGATTGGTGGCAGCAAGCAAGAGCAAGTTCAATGGATGACCTTCGGGATTCTGTTGCCGGGCGAATTTACTTTCCAGAGACCCAGTCATGCACTATTTCTTCGTCACAAGTTCGCGCCCGCCTGGCGAAAAAATCCGATATTGATCAGCTTGTACCGAAGGCCGTTCAGCAATACATCAAAACCCACAACCTGTATCAACATGATTCAAACCCCTAAACCATCAAACCGGACCCGCAACCAGGATGCAGATGTTCAAAAAATGACTGATGCAATTGTGTCTGCGCTTGAAGAAGCCAAGGGCATCAATATCAATATTCTCGATGTACGCAAACTCACCGATGTGACCGATTTTATGGTCATTGTGACCGGTAGTTCCGATCGACATGTAAAAACCTTGTCGGAACGGGTGCTTGAATTCATGAACAAAGAAAATTTCAGTCCGCTCGGGGTTGAGGGTGAAGACTCAAAAAACTGGGTACTGGTCGATTATGTGGACGTCATCGTCCACATTATGCGTGAGAAAACTCGCAAGCACTACGACCTGGAAGGACTTTGGGACGATTCACTCAGTCAAGAAGGATCACCGCTGCAAGAAACACAGATTTCATGAACAAAATAGCACGGTGTCTGACGATTGCAACTGGCGTCAGTCTGCAATATACCCGCCCCGAAAACCAATATTTGACCAGTCGAGACTGGCAATATTCATTAACAAACCCTGTCCTTTTTCGAGACATTCAATAACCGATTGAAAAAAAGGGTTGCAATGGTGCACCCATGATATTGCAACATGAATCAAGACATGAATCCAGCCTTATTGCAAATCTTGGTCCGCTCCGAATGCTGAACATTACTGTGCTCGCGGTCGGCAATCGAATGCCAGCTTGGATTGATGAGGGGTTTTTCGAGTACCAAAAACGAATCAGCAGGCAATTTCGACTTAGACTCATTGAAATTCCTGCATTACGCAGAGGAAAAAACCCGGATATTGAAAAAATCAAGCACCTGGAAGAATCCAGACTTCTCGACTCCGCCCCAAACTCAAGCTATCTTATTGCACTGGATAAACATGGCAGGCACTGGACAACCAGACAGGTTGCCCGAAAAATGCAAAACTGGCTGGATCAGGGCGATTCCGTTACCTTGGCAATTGGCGGACCAGAAGGATTTAGCGAAGAATTTCTCGGGAAGTGCACTGAAGTCTGGTCGCTTTCGGAGTTAACCTTCCCACATGGTTTAGCCAGGATAATTGTTGCTGAACAATTGTATCGAGGCTACTCAATTCTGAATAAGCTACCCTATCATCGATGAGCAAACCATTAATCTTGGCCTCTCGTTCACCGCAACGGAGAAAGTTGCTTGCCTTGATCGTCCCGGATTTTGAAGTGGTCAATGCCAATATTGACGAATCTCCCCTTACAAATGAACTGCCAGAGGCTATGACGCGACGACTAGCTGTCGAAAAAGCCAGCACAGTCTATCGTCAACGAGGTCCAAATGTACGGGTGCTTGGTGGTGATACGACTGTCGTTATCGCCAAGAAAATACTCGGCAAACCCGCCAGTCATGATGCGGCAGTCAGTATGCTGACCGAGCTCTCGGGAAATACCCATGTAGTATACAGCTCCGTGGCCCTCTGCACTTCGAATGGTTGCCAATCTTTAGCGAGTCAAACGAGCGTAACTTTTCGGGCGTTGTGCTCTGATGAAATCGAACGTTATTGTCTAACCGAAGATCCGTATGACAAGGCAGGTGGATATGGGATTCAAAGTGGGGCAGGGAGTTTTGTGAAACGGCTATCGGGAAGTTATACCGGAGTTATTGGTCTTCCGCTGTGGGAGACTAACCAACTGCTATTTTCGGAAGAGATTGTATGATTTTCAGGATTTCATCCACACAGAGACTGAAAAGGGAATTGCTTGCTAAAAAACAATGTCCGGATGCCTGGGCTTGCTTCTCCATTAAGCGCGAACCCGCACAACAATTGCAACCCCGGTTGGTAATAGACGGCGCGAATTGTGTGAACACTGACATGATAAATTTAATGAACGCGTTCCTCTGATCTATAATGAATGACATTGAAAATCATGGACAAGTGTTGCTAATGGAACTACTCCAGATTCGTACTCCCGAAGCAATATGTTAACCAAATCATCCTTTAATGGTTGAATGTCGCTTTGTCTGCGATTAGCCTCAACCCGTCCAGCTATACGGGCAACCTCTGATCCTTGATGACCCTGTGCTTCGGCAAAATTATTTAATGTGGTCTTGGCTATTTGTGAAGTTGTTTCAGACGCGGAATCGTAAACCAAGTCCAGATTATTCATGCGTTCTCGCCAGTTTATCCCGAAGCCATGTGTGCTGGCTTCTTCTGAAGCGAGATTCCTGAGATTTTTCCATGTCCATATTTCCGGGGTACTTTCAGCAAGGAAAAATGCCGAATCGTTTTGAGCTTGTTGACGCAACCTGGTTTCTGCGTTACTCTATCGTTTGTCTCTATCAAGAACATACATGAAACTGCCGATCTGGCCGAATTTACGAAATGCCACCGCATGGGTAGGGAACTCCTCAGCACCAGTGTCTCGACCTATGCATACGCAATCTGGCTTCATTTTGTTCTGGAAGAATAACGTCTAGCAGACCTTTAAAACACCTTCTGCAACCGCATTCTCACATAACAGGTTGAGGACATGGTCAGATCACCCATATAATGCATTCTGTACAATGTCCCGGTAAAGTGGACGTACTTCAACACGAGTCACTTTGGTACGTTCCAAAAAGATACGTCCATTTGGCGGCACCGAGTCCAAAACGACCGGGCTATGTGATGTCAGAATTATCTGCCGGTTATTACGCAGTGCCAATTGTTGCAAATGGAACATGAGAAGTTGCTGTACCCACGGATGAAGACCCGCTTCAACTTCACCAATTAGTATCAACACGCCATCGAGTTGGGCCATTTCCTGTTAAAGAGGCAGAATGGTCCTCTCCCCCGCCGACTCCCACTGTTCGTGAAAGGAACCGGGCATCACCTCTAGCCACCTGATTTCAGCCAGGGCAGAAGCAATCGGACGGCCTTTTGCCGGGTCTTGCACAGCTCGGCAATCCCGTACATGATTCCAGTCATGGTGAGATTGCTACCACCACTGACCGGCATGATCAGATACAGGTGCTCATTTTGTGCTCGCAGCCATGCCCATCGATACCACTCCGTTCATGGGTTCGCAATCGGGGGTAGTGTTGCACTTCGGACTTGAACTGGAGTATCAACCAGCGCAGTGCATGGTTTCTTGGGCATCGCCTGAGAGCTGCACTTGCCGAAAAGGGCGGACTGTTTGCAGGCCCTATTGAGGTTGATGAAACCTTTATCGGTGGAAAAAGAAAGAACATGAGCAACAGCAAGCGCAAGGCATTGAAGGATACTGGCCGGGGTGCGGTTGGCAAGGCTGTTGTAGTTGGCACAAGGGACAGGGAAGCCAACAAGGTCAGGGTACAGGCGGTAAAGTCCACAGATACGGAAACCCTGCAGGGTTTCGTGAGAAAACACGCGGAAAAGGATACAACCAGATACACCGATGACGCCAGAGCCTATGACGGCCTGCCGTTTGACCACGAAAGCGTGAGGCACAGTCTTTCCGAATATGTTCGCGGTGATGTTCATACCAACGGAATTGAGTCACACTGGTCATTATTCAAGCGAGGTTTTCACGGCACCTATCACAAGGTGTCTCCAAAGCATCTTAATCGTTATGTTCAGGAGTTTGCTGGTCGGCATAACATGCGTGAAATGGATACCTTGGACATCATGACTGAATTAGTCTCTAACATGGACTCCAAGAGACTTAAGTATGACGATCTTATCGCTAAAAACGGATTGTCTAACGGGGCAGGGTGATGAGTTTACATTATATTCAAGTTCCTCCTATTAAGATTCAGGGCATTAAGACCAAAGCGATTCCTTTTATTCGGGATAGTATTAAATGGAATATTTCAGGACGTTGGATTGAGCCTTTTGTTGGTTCAGCAGTAGTTCCATTGAATTTTATGCCAGAACGCGCTTTGTTGGCTGATGCTAATCCGCATCTGATCCGGTTTTATCAAGCAGTACAACAAAAATCATTGACTGCTAACACGGTGAGAATATTCCTGGAGAAAGAGGGTGCTAAACTTTTGCATTGCGGGGAAGACCATTATTATCGAATCCGAGAACGTTTCAACGAAACACACGATCCACATGATTTTCTTTTTCTGAATAGATCCTGTTTCAATGGTTTGGTGCGCTTTAACAAAAAAGGTAATTTTAATACTCCGTTTTGTAGAAAACCTGAACGATTTCGCCAAGCTTATATCACAAAAATCTGCAATCAAGTTGAGCGGGCTTATGGCAGTATGGCAGGCAAGTCATGGGAATTCGTGCATGCAAATTGGACTGATACAATCATCGAGGCACAGAGCGAAGATTTTGTTTATTGCGACCCTCCTTATGCAGGCCGCTATACCGACTATTTTAATTCTTGGACAGAAGAAGATGCAGTGCTACTGGAAGAATCTTTGAAAACTTTGCCATGCAGATTTTTATATTCAATGTGGTCAGAAAACAAATATCGAAAAAACGAACGGCTGCACAAGGCATTTTCGAACTACGAAATAAAAACATTTTCTCATTTCTATCACTTAGGTTCGACCGAGAAATTACGCAATAGTATGACAGAGGCCTTGGTATTAGGATGAAAGAGTTCATACTAAACGCTCTTGAAGAAATTCAGAACGGTTATACCTTGTGTGGAGTGGTAGACCGTAGAGCAAGGGTCTATCCTCTCGGTTCTGATACAAAAGTCATCAGCACGTTATTCGAAATTGTCGTTCGGCAAGCGGTTTCATCTTACCCAAAACATTCAGGGTTGGACTTGATTGAACCAACAAAGCAGAATCATTATCCTGATTTCATTCTTATGAAAAATGCAGAAGATCAAGAAAAAATTGCAATTGATGTTAAAACGACATATAAGAAAAAAGGAATACGTCGTTTTGGTTATACCCTAGGAAGTTACACTAGTTACATCCGTCCTGAAACGGCTAGCAAGAACATTGTTTTTTCATACGATCAATATGCAGAACATTGGGTGATTGGCTTTGTTTATAAAAGACTCGAAGGAAAACGAGATGCAGCTGGACTTGTTTATTCTTTTGATTCATTAAATGAAATACCAATTCCATTTGATGATGTTGAAGTGTTCATGCAAGAAAAATGGAGGATTGCCGAGGATCGAGCCGGAAGCGGAAACACTGCCAACATAGGGAGCATAAGCGGTACTATTGATGATTTTCGGTCGGGTAATGGAGTATTCCAGACTGAGCAAGAATTTCTCGAATACTGGAGAGGTTATAAGCGCACCGCATCAGAGCGTCAATTGTCCTATTCCAGCTTCGATGAATTTCAAAAAAGAAACTGACGCTTTATTGGCATGACAAATAAAACAAGCAGGAAACCCCCATCGTTCATCCCGCCCGATGAGCGACCAGTAGTTACAATCAAGAATACAGACTACCAGCCTTCGAGGAAGCAGTTGAAAACCGACCTGCGTGTTCCTGCGACATTTGAAGAAGCAATCGATGCCTTGTGTAGTCCAGTTACAATCAGACAGGAAAAATCCGGGAAATCCTGAAACCCGGTTTCGACACTTTCCTGCATAATTCGCATTTTTTAAAGGGTTAACCGAATATTTACTAGAATAATTCGTCATGGGTTCAGCCCCCGTAAAAACTACCAACCATTCAGAAAAATAGCAAATTCTCACGTGAATACACCTGGACTGGGACTGACCCTCGTTCTATGCCTCATGCTCTCGACAGTCGATCACGCATCTGCTTTCGAAGAAAGTCAGGAGGTCATTCTGTTTGATGAATGGCCGCAAACACAAACCAGTCTCAACGTTATCGAACTAACCCAAATCCAGGAAATACTGAAAAACTTCAATGAATCGAATATGGACATGATCGAAATCCGTTTTCCAGGCGGAACAGAAGGACGCCTATGGGCTGAATCGGTCGCTGAATGGCTGACCGCATTTGGCGTACCTGGGGATCATCTCAAGCTAATTCCGGGTTCGGGGGCGGCTGATCGCGTTGTACTCGAAATCATCCAGATCCGGTGATCATCCCAATCCCTCTGCACAAACAGAACATTCCAGTTGTTGATGACGATGCTTTGGCATGAGCCATGAACCCGTAACCAATTCGACTTATAGAGGACGCTATGCTCCGAGCCCAACCGGCCGCTTGCACCTCGGAAATCTCAGAACCGCCCTGTTAGCTTGGTTGCATGCACGTCTCTCACAAGGCCAGTTCATTTTACGAATCGACGATCTAGACGCACCTAGAAACAGGCCTGGCTCGATTGAAGAGGTCATCTCTGACCTTAAATGGCTAGGACTGGACTGGGATGAAGGGCCGGATATCGGAGGCAGCTACGGCCCATATCTGCAAAGTGAACGAATCGAGATCTACGAAAGATTGTTTGATCAGCTGAGAGATGTGGGGCAAATTTTCCCATGCACTTGCTCGAGAAAAGATGTGCTGGAAGCGCAAAGCGCACCCAATACAGGTCAGAATGATCCCATATATCCGGGAACCTGCCGACCCACTGGAAATTCGTCTCTTCAATTTGCAACAAGCAAGAAACCGGTTTCATGGCGGTTTCTGACCCGCAATATCACGATCACTTCACAAGCCACCTTTGCACAACCCACAACTGTTCAACTCGACAAAACTGTTGGCGATTTCGTTATCAGACGCAAGGATGGACTGTATGCCTATCAGTTTGCTACGGTAGTGGATGATGGACTGATGCAGATCTCTGATATCGTAAGAGGCTCTGACCTGCGTGCCTCAATGCCGCGTCAAGTCGCACTGTTTGATGCACTTGGATTTTCCCGTCCGCTATTTTTGCATGTGCCACTTATGCTCGACACATTCGGCAAGCGAATGGCTAAACGGGACGGATCCGACTCACTCGAAACATGGAAATCGCGCAACCGGACGCCTGAACACTTGATCGGCAAACTGGCCTCCAGTTGTGGACTTATTGAAACAGAGTGTCCGGTGAGTTGTCAGGAACTGCTTGAGCATCTGGATTTAGAAGATTTACTACGCACTATAAGCGCGGCAAACGAATTAGAGATCGCGATTTGACTTAGTCCGAAACATGGTTGATCGGTTTGTCTGGCAGGATATCATTCAGCGCCAAATCTGCACTGTTTTCCCCAATCAAAAGGGCCAGTTAGAATAATCAAGGAATCCACGCAGCACATCGACTAGGTCGATCTGATCCTGAACTCCAGCCAGTTCCCGAATCGAATGCATGCCCAGTTGAGGAACTCCAATATCAACAGTCCTGACTCCAACGCGGGTTGCCGTGATCGGACCTATGGTTGTTCCACACCCCAGATCACTTCGCGACACAAAGGATTGAACATTGACACCATTCGCCTCACAAAGTAACCTGACCAGTGCCTCGCTCTCACTATTCGTTGCATAGCTTTGATTATGATTGATCTTGATGACTGGACCGCCATTGATTAACGGACGATGATCGGGCTCATGTCGATCTGCATAATTTGGATGAACCGCATGTGCATTATCTGCAGAAACCAGCATCGAATGCTGGAGAGATCGCAACAAGATTTCATGGTCTTTACAAACACGCGAAAGCACCGACTCCAGAAACGGACCGGCCGCACCACTTGTTGAAGCGCTGCCAACTTCTTCATGGTCGTTCAAGACAATCATTCTGTTGACTCCATTCGTTGAAGTAATCAAGGCCTCGGTCGCAGCATGACAACTCAACAAATTATCCAACCTTGCAGAGGCGATAAATTCATTATTCAAACCGAGCACCGCGGGCGGCTGACAATCGTATAAGGAAAGCTCAAACGACAGAATACCATCAATATCCAGTTCCGGGTCTTCCTGAATCAGCCACTGTTTTAATAAGTCTCCAAAGTCATGATGATCCGAATCCGTTCTCATCAAAACCGCTGGCAGATGTTTCTGTCGATTGATGCTTCGTTCTTCGTTTGCTTTCCGATCGAGATGGATTGCCAGAGATGGAATAAACGCAACTGGGTTATTGGTTCGCACCAACCGGGATAGTATCGTGCCCGACGAAGTCTTGATATTGATTCGACCAGCTAAACCAAGGTCTCGATCAAACCAGGGATTCAACAGCGCTCCACCATAGACTTCAACCGCCAGCATGACGTAACCATCACGACACTGCGTTGCCTGAGGCTTGACTTTGAGACACGGGCTATCTGTATGAGCGCCAACCATACGAAATCCCTCGTCACCACTGACCTGATTCAGTCGCATCGCGATCAGTGACGAGTCGTTTCGGGTCACAAAATAGTTGCCTGGCTGCCCAGTATTCCAGGCTTTCCCCTCCTCAAGCCGCTCAAAACCCGCAGACTCCAGTCGGTGGGTAATATTCTCCACAGCATGAAATGGGGTTGGAGACTTGTCAAGAAAGTCGAGAAGATCCTCGATCTGGTCATGCATGTTCATTCAGAATACCCTATTCTCAATAATTGGGTGTTGCGTATGAATGACTCATGCCCAAGATCTCAGTTCGTCCGAGAACATCCTATATGCCACATCGGTGCATAAAACTGATCATCAAGACGTGCCGCGGTCAGTCTGCCCCCCCATACACAACCACTGTCCAGACTGATAAATCGTCCAAACTGATGACATCCCAATGATGCCCAGTGTCCAAACACTATTCTCCAACTGTTGCATTTGACAGCCTCATGCTCAAACCAGGGACGATAGCGTTTTGGCTGTGTGCCTGGCGGCCCTTTTTGCATCAGGGAGAGATTGCCCTTTCGATCGCAATATCGCATACGGGTAAATGAATTGACAATAAAACGAAACCGCTCTTTCTGAGACAGATTCGGATTCCACTTCGAAGGTCGATTGCCATACATGTCATCAATGTAATCGATATAGTCATCGCTCTGCAGAGCTGATTCAATTTCAGATGCACGAGACTGTGCCTGCTTGCGACTCCATCCGGGATAGAGTCCGGCATGTACCATAATGGTCTTGATCGACTTGTCACAATGCATGAACGGGCGTGTTCGTATCCAATCCACAATTTCTCCCAAATCCGGCGACTTGAGAAGTGTCGCAAATGTATCGCCCCTTCGCAAACGTTGCACACCCGACGCGACCGCAAGAAAATGCAAGTCATGGTTGCCGATGACCGTTACCACGCTGTCTCCAAAACTGCGTACAAGACGTAATGTCGCCAGTGAATTTGGACCTCGATTGATCAAATCACCTGTTAACCAGAGCTGATCTCCAGCAGGGTCGAATTGTATCCGCTCGAGAAGTTGCTCGAGAGGCATCACACACCCTTGAATATCGCCGATCGCATAAATCGCCATGGTAATCCAACATCAAAGCATGGATGACCCGACCGTCAGGTCATGCTCGCGCGATTGACAGACCCCGGTCTCGCCATGAGATTCGTCTGCACGCATGCACTGGCCATCATTCTTCCAGTAATTCGTCAATCAGGGCCTCTTCGGTTTTTTGGGATTCATCTGGGTTATTGTCTTGATCATGAATCAAGCGGTTCCTTCGTTGTAACCATGCTTCACGGACAAACAGGTATTGATCGGGCTGGGCCTCAATCACCCTATCCGCTGGAAGAAGTTCCGCTCGTGTTGAAAGTAGACGAAGGACCGTTGAGTACTCCTGTTCTGGCGAATCGAGCTCATTGGCAAGATCCGTGTACGTTGAGCGTACTGCAACTCCAAACGAATCGCGAATGGTGCTGGGGCCCAAAAATGGCAATACAAAATAAGGCCCCGACGGGATACCCCACACCGCCATGGTCTGACCAAAATCCTCAACATGTCTAGGCAATCCGATTGAACTTGCGATATCGAACAAACCCAAAATGCCAAAAGTCGAATTGATGACAAACCTCAGCGTATCACTCGCTGCCGGACCCGGTTTTCCCTGTAAAAGATTGTTGATGATGGTAGCAGGCTCGCGAAGGTTGTTATAGAAATTCCGAACCCCTGTCTTGACAGGTCCGGGCAATGCCTGATCATACATCTGCCCAAGCGGTTTGATAAAGACTCGATCACCCGCCATATTGAAATCATGCATCCAGCGGTTATAGGACTCTAATGGATCTTCACTCGAATTCTGATTTCCATTACTAGCACATCCCGAGAACCCCAGTGCCAATGAGAAAACCAGGAGAGTCCGAAAAAGCTGTTTAAGGTGGGCAGAGGCACGTCCAGGAATCCTTTTTATCATTCTGCTAGCCTGTATTGATGTTTTTGATTACTGTTGGCAATCCATGGCACCAAAAGATGGGGCCGAGATTCGCATATCTGATAGATTACACTGATCTTGTCAGATGATGGTTCTATTGTCGCATAAATCGAATCCGATTCTCATAAGTTGCGAGATGAGTTTGACATTCTGGACATCCCGTCTTCTGCATTTTTTGTGGCCAGCAAAGGGTTATTCACGAAATGCCATGGTGAATGACTTACCTTGCCATGATACTTTCGGTTGCGTGGACTTTGAACGATCATGTACCTAACACGACATGGTATTGTAAATTTTCGGTCAACCCAAGGAAAATGCAATAAAGCGCTGAACACTCGACCAAGATCGCTGATGCAGAACCTTTTTTTCTTGTTCATGTAGTCGCTCATCCACTTTGAGTTCAGCGGTTTTGAGAGATGGCTTTCTCTTTTCGGCATTCGCAGGGGTCTGCCAAGCATGTTCATTTACAATCCAACTTGCAATTCATTGCATATCCACTTGCCTTGCACTGATATTATCGATTTCGCAATGTTCCGGTCTAGAAACCCCTTGCCCTGAGATGAGCATTCTCAGGCAAGCATCGACCACTTCGACATCTGCCATTTAACAGGATCAGCCTTGGAACAACTGACATGTTGCTTCGTTTCACTGGGACAAGGCAAGTCGATCGATACATCCATGATCAGTCAATTGTTTCATCGCAGGTGGGTGATTAATATGGATATGGGGTCAACAGCCCTATATCAACCGTTGTATCGAGGTCATGGCGCATGGTCAATCGATTTGGCTACCCGATCTAGCATTCCTCGATTTTTTCTGTTTTACGAAACTGGTTCAGATAATTCAAGCAATCAGATCGACCAGCCGCAACCGGAAAATCTTGCCGGACGCGCCTTTGGGTAACTCGTCCATGAAATAGATTTTTTTCGGCATCTTGACTGCACCCACCGCTTGTTCACAAAAATCCTGTAGTTCCTCCTCACCACAGGTGTGTCCATCACGCAATACTACGCAGGCCACCACTTCTTGACCGTAGTTTTCATCTGGCACACCAAAGGCCGCTGCTTCAAGTACAGCCTCGTGTCGATACAGAACATCATCGATTTCCCGGGGGGCGATGTTTTCTCCACCCCGAATAATCAGTTCCTTGATACGTCCGGTAATATACAGATAGCCATCTTCATCCTGATAGGCAATGTCTCCAGTTCGGAACCAGCTACCGAAAAATCCTGCCGATGTGGCTTCTGGATTCTTGTAGTAGCAATCCAGGGTATTGCTGCCTCGTATAACCATTTCACCATGCGTTCCCTGTGGGCATTGATTGCCAGACTCGTCCACTATCATAATGTCATTGCCAAATGGGATACCCACCGAACCCGGTTTGCGCGGCACCGGTGGCATGGGATTGGAAGCCACTGTCCCAGCAGTCTCGGTCAGCCCAAGGGTTTCGATCATCGGCACATGGAACGTACTCTCCCACTCACGCATGACAACAGCAGGCAAAGGTGCTGATGCTGAACGGGCGAATCGAAAGCACTCGAGTCTCGAGTCATCGCCAAATGCGAATTCTTCATCAGCTGAACGGTCAAGCAGGTATTTGATTATCGTAGGAACTATACTCGACCATGTACATTGATAACCGGTGATACGTTTCCAAAAACTTGTGGCGCTGAATCGTCTTGGTATGACTACGCTACCACCGCTGACCAAGGGCGCTAGAATCGTTACCATAGCCCCGTTAATATGATAGATCGGCAACACACAAAGCGCACGATCACGTTGTTTGAGCTTATGACCAATCACTACATTGGTGCCGCCACTAACAATTGCACGATGTGTCAATAAAGCACCCTTCGGCAAACCGGTAGAGCCCGATGTATACAACAACAATGCAGCATCCTTTTCATGAGGCGAGGACTCCGAGATTGCTTCGGCAGAAACGTTCGACCACAAAGGACCACTAACAGGATCCACCTTTATAATGCTTGCCTCGCTACTGGTGTTCGACATCAATTTCTTGAGCAGTTGCTGATAACTCTCTTGAACAAAAACAACCTCGGCATCCGAATGCTGGAGGACATGCTCAAGATGTTTATGTCCAGCGACCACATTCAAGGGCACAACAACCCGACCACTAGCCATGATTCCAAGCAGAAGCTGGCAGACCAGATTCCATTGTCAAGCATGAATGCCACTTTGGAACCCTGATGTATCCCTAGGCCATCAAGGTGTCGCGCGATATCATCAATATTTCGCTTCAGGTCAGCAAAAGAAATTGACTGATCTGTCTCCGGCTGGATCAGGAAAGTCGCTTCAGGTTGCTTTTCGGCATGCTGGTTGATGATTGAGGAAACAGTCTGCATTTTGATCGATCGTCAATCGTTCCCAAATTTTTCGAGATATGCTCCAAACAGCTCCTGCTCGTTGGGGCGATCTTCTTCGATAGTAGTAACCAAATGCGTGATATTGATGAAGTGCCGATAATTCAGATTTTCACTGATGCTGTTACCACCCCAAGTACCGCAACCCATAGAAAGAGTAAACGGCAGGGCATTCTCGAAACCTCCACCATTACCAAACGTGTGCGCTTGATTAACCAATACCCGTACCACATCCACATTTTCAGCAAGTTGAGCTGCTCGTTCCTTGCTGGATGTATGAATTCCACATGAATGACCACGACCGTTGACCTGCAATATGTTCTTGACCAGTTTGACGGCATGATCAAAATGATCAGCCTTGTAAACGGTAAGCAACAAGGATAACTTTTCATCGGCAAATCGCGAGTTTGGGTCGAAGGATTCTTCTTCAACCAAAAACAATGATGCGTGTTCCGCATCTTCACCAAGGTTGAGGCCTCGGGCAAAAACCTCCGAGTCTCGTGCGATCAAATCCCGTGATAATTTACCATCTGCCCATAATGTTTGCTCGACTTCTTTTTTTTGGGCTGGGAGCACGCGATAGGCACCGGCTTCAATGAGGGCATCTATGGCCATGTCATAAATCTCGTCAAGAATAATCAGGGAATTTTCGGATGAGCAAGAGGTTGCATTGTCGAACGTTTTCGAGGCTTTTATCTTGCAAACAGCTTCTTCCAGATTCGCCGTTTCGTCAATAATCACTGGTACATTGCCAGAACCAACCCCAATTGCTGGGGTGCCGCTGGTATAAGCGTTCTTCACATTTGTCTGAGAACCCGTAGCGACGACCAGATCTGCAACCTCAAGCAAAAGCCCAGTGAGACTCCGGGAGACGGGAGCAGGCAACACTTGTACAAGATCACGAGGTGCGCCAACCTTTTCAAGCGCATTTCTCATTAGGTCAGCGGTCGCTGAAGTAGCATTCCAGCCTGCTGGAGAAGGGGCTAGAATAATCGCATTGGCACCTTTCAATGCCATCATGGATTTGTTCACCGGTGTTGCGGATGGATTGGTCGATGGAGTTATCGCGGCTACCACCCCGACTGGCTTGGCATATTTCACCAGCCCGAGATGCGGAGAGTCCTCAATTACCCCCACTGTCTTCACACGCATCAAATCTCGCAAGGTACCAAAGGTTTTTCTCTGATTTTTCCTGACCTTGTCTGCGACATTGCCAATCCCGGTACTTCGGACGGCCAGTTCGGCCATTTTGCGAGCATTTTCGGGTTTATACAATGACCACGCCACTGCGGTAACTGCCTCGTCGATCTGTTCCTGATCATAGTCGGCAATTGTCTGCATCGCAGAGCGAGCCTTGGCTATTGATTCCCTTATAATTTCTCGTTCTGCATTATTTTTACTTTGTGATGACATGGAATACCCGTCTTGTTCAACAAGTTTTTGACCCGGAATGGTTGATGTCTATACCAAATGGAATTGTATCGTTTAAAGACAGCCAACTCAATAAATCTCAAGCAAAATGAATCTGGATCTTGCACCTTCGGTTCTCGCCTGGTGTGCTCTTGCCATGGCCTGTGGCGGTCTGATCAAGGGGGTTCTAGGAATTGGAACACCGCTTCTCACCGTGCCGATGATGGCATATGTTCTACCTGTTCATGAAGCCGTTGTCATAATGGCGATCCCAGTGGTTGTTGCCAATCTCTGGCAAGCCTATGATGCAAAACGACCGATTGAAACGGTAAAGCGATTCTGGCCCGCGTTTACGTCTTTGTTCGCTGGAACTTGGTTTGGCGTCTGGATTCTCTCCGGCATAGAGGAGAAGGTATTGTTGACGATCGTGGGTCTCATGGTCATCTTCTTTACCCTGATTCAGGGGTCGAAACGGAAAATTTTCATTCCTGTTCGCTACGAGAGATCTGCTGGTGCTGCTTTCTGTGGAAGCGCCGGTCTGATTGGTGGCCTCTCATCCATGTTCGGCCCAATGATGATTCTGTATCTTGTTTCCTTGCCTACGCTGGAGAAAGATAAATTTGTGAATACCATAAGCTTTCTCTACGTTGGAGCGGTCGTTCCTTGGACAATTTTGCTGCTTGGCATGGGAATGATGAATGCTCGACTTGCGTTACTTTCGGGTCTAGCCGTCATTCCACTTCTGATCGGATTACTGCTCGGTCGATCAATTCGAAAACACGTCAGGGATTCGGTTTTCTACCGCCTGATTCTCGGTGTGCTGATCGTCTCCGGTGGCAGCATGATCTGGAGAGCACTGCTTTAGGAAAGTTCAGCCATTTTAGTGAACAGGCTATCAGTGCATGTTCAAGAATGAATGATTGATAATCGGAATGACAGCGCATTTGAGCGAGAACCGGTCAAATACAACCAATCACTGATTGACTGCAGAGGCAATGAAAAAAGGAGTGTATGCGGCTGTGCGTGGATCCTTGATTGTCATTGTGGCCAGGCTAAAACGCAAACAACCCGAAGCGCACTGGTACTGAGGGCTTTTTGGTTGACAGGAGGCTTTGACGGCTGATGGCCCGGAACCTCATGCGCTCTGCGTCAATACCTTGCAAATGACAGAAACCGGATTCTGCCGCACTCGCATCAAGAAAGTTCCATGCAGACCGTCATTACTGTCCGATTCAGGTACCCGTCCACCATGAAACTCCCGATTGGGAATTGACCTGACAACTGCATCACCTAACCGGGTCGGGCCTGGACCAAAATTGCGGGGTTTTCCAAAAAACCGCCGGAAACGGAAAGGTTTACTTTGGGAATTATATACTTTAATCACATTTGCCCATTTTTCAGGGCTGGGATTTAACGACCTTGACCTGTCTCAGTATTGATCTGGCCAAGTTTTCTGGCGTGGTGTTGATCTTTACCTGTTCCCTTAATTCTTTTCTGCTGGGTTGATAGGTGTGAGGCTTGATTGTGATTACTGGCAATTCTTCTTTTTTGGCTTGTTTGGTCATTTTGTCATTCACTCTATTTTGTAATTTTCAATTGCTTTGATTATGTCGTCTAATTCTCCCTGTACCCATTCATGTTTATTTGGAAATATTTCATGTATATGCTGTTCGATTTCTCGAAAGTATGGGGTTTTCAATTTATATTTGATTTTGTAAGCCCGCTCCGGATCGGCAGTTTGGTAGGCAACCAGTCTTGATTGCGCATTCCTTGCAATCCCAACCTTGTACTCGTCCGGATAACTGGGATGTGAAATGATGTAGACGAATTTTTGCTCTCGGTAATCCTTGTCCAGATCGGTGCGTTTTGGAGGGCTGGTTTTCATATAAATATTGTCACTAAACGAAACGCTATCTTGCTTTATTCCTTCATTTACCAATTCATATGCTTTGAACGACGTGTCAATCCCAATCCATTTTCGATTTAAATATTCTGATGAAACGCAAGTCGTAGCACAGCCACAAAAGGGGTCTAGAACTATATCTCCATCGTTGCTTGAGGCCTTGATTATGCGTTCAAGCAATGCCAATGGTTTTTGAGTGGGGTAGCCAGTGCGCTCTTTGCTTGTCCTGCCAACCATGTCAATATTCCAATAATCTTTCATGCCGACTAATGTGTGCCATCCCACTTTGTCTAAATATTCTTTAACTCCTTTGAATCCATATTGTTTTAATTCTCTGTTGTATGATTTTTCAATTTGTTTAGTAAACCGGTATTTATTTGTTTTTGCGTAAAACAAAATAACATCATGCTTTTTACTAAAATATCTGTCTGGGCTTGCCCCACCCGATTTGTAGCACCAGACAACTTCATTTATAAAGTTTTTCTCCCCAAAAATACAATCCATTAATGCTTTCAAATAGTGTGACATGGTCGGATCGCAGTGTAAGTATATAGATGCGGTTTTCTTTAATATTCTTTGACACTCAATTAACCGAATAGCCATATAAGCCAAATAAGCAAAGTTGTAGGGATTGCCAACTCCTCGAATGCCGTTAAGGTAGTGAAACAGTTCTGGCTGGTCTTCCTTTATCGCAACCAGCCAATCTGCTTTTACATCTTCCTCCCGGAATATATCCGAAAACTCCGCTCCCTCTGCACTACTTCCAATAGGGGCCGTAAACTTCTTGTTCTTGTTAAAAGGCGGATCAAGATAAATCAGGTCAATACATTCGGAGTTAATGCCACGCAGGACATCCAGATTGTCATGGCAGAAAATGGTGCGGTTCTGGATGTTACAGTTAGTCATGTAGTCATGCGCTGTCAATGCGTAATTTTAATTCTTCCAATCGAATTCTTGCGCTTAACAAGTCGTTATGCGTCTGAATAATTTCTGATTCGGACGGAACAAAAGTGCCGTCATTTCTTGAAATCATAATTCCGCCGTCCTAATGCGTTCAAGCCTGTTTTCCGTGTTCAGCTCCAACAACGCTCTTAATCCCTTTTGAATTCGTTCTTTTTTGTTCTCCAAGCACGCAATTTCTCCGCGAAGCTTGTTGCGTTCCTGTACCATAGCGGAAATTTCCTTGTCTTTTTCATCTTGAGTCATGACACCAACTCCTTGTAGGTTAATTGTTTGCCAACCATGCCTTTGGCTAGGTTGGACATCTGGTCAACGGTATCTGATTGTCGATCATTGTGCCGACCAGAAAATTCGTTGACATGGCGATTGAGGTACTTTTTTGACATATGGTGATAGGTTCCGTGATAGCCCCTTTTCAACATAGCCCAGAATGACTCAATGCCGTTTGTATGGGCTTGATCTTTGACATACTCCGATACCGAATGCTTGACGCTTTCATGCGGTCGCTCAATGCCGATACAAGCCCTTGCGTCATCCGTGTAAACGGTTGCGGTATTTTCGGTGTTATCGGTAACAAAACCTTGTAATGTGTCGGCATCAATATCATTAACCACGGCAGCGGTTGCTTCATTCGTTTCCCGATCTTTCATGCCCACAACCGCGGTTTTACCAACAGCACCTCTACCTGTATCTTTTAACGCTTTGCGTTTCTTGTTCGACATGTTCTTACGCTTACCGCCCATGTAGGTTTCATCCACTTCTACCGGGCCGTCATGCAAAGGATTATCTGTTCCATAAACTTCACGAATCCGATGCATCATGTACCAGGCTGACTTCTGGGTGATTTTCAGATCTCGGTGCAGCTTCATGCTGGATACGCCTTTCAAGCTTGTGGTGAGCAGGTAAACAGCAATCGCCCACTTGCGATAAGGAATGTTCGAACCTTCCATGATTGATCCCTTCTTGACGCTGAACATGGGCTTGTCATCGCACTCTCGGCAACGGTGCGTCATGGTTTTGTGGTTGATGTTCGATTGAACATTGTTGGTTCCGCAGTGTGGACATGCTGGGCCATCAGGCCACATTTCTTTTTCAAACCAGTTGCGAGCTGTTTCGTTATCGGGAAACATGTCAAATAGCTCAACCAGGCTAATTCCTTCTCTGTCATTCTTGCCGGGGGCTTCACTCATTGTTAATCACTTGTTTATGTTGAAATGTGATTAAAGTATAACAAATTTACGAAAACTGTCAAGTGTCTTTTCCATAAATCCGTTTTTTATTAGCCAGTCCGCCACGCTTTTCACATTTTTATGCGGGGCTGTCATGTCCAAATGTAGATCGCCATGTGTTGTTTGAAAAATGATCTCTTTCTGTTTAAGAATAATAGTATCGGGCTTATACTGATTATCCTCGTCTTCATCTTTTGTTTCTTCCGACTTTTTTGGCTTTTCTGTTTCTTGTGTTTTCTTGTCCTGACGATGGCACCAGGCTATCCATGTATGATGAATGGTGAATCCAGTCAACAACAACCAGAAACCAGCCAGCCAAGGCCATACTGCCCTTGTAATTTCTTCTGGTGCCATAAAATGCACATACCCGTTGGCAAGAGCCAACCCTATATGAAAAATTGCCTGAAACAGAAATTTGACAGAAAATCGCATCCGCGCATTGTACTAATTTTCACCTGCCGAATGTGATTAAAGTATATAATTCCCTTTACTTTTGTCAGTGCGTACTTGGAAAACAGTGTTTAAGCAGGGTTTAGGGTCTGTTAGCCAGAACACACCTGTTTCCCAAATATTGCTCTCAGGCAAAAGGCCCATGCAACTGGCAATGCCCGTGGTCAGTCATTGTCCATGATGGGCAATCTCAAGACCCGGTTCGGGCGTTTGATGACGACTCATATGGATTCTGAATCTTTCCCCCAGTTGTCATTATCGTTGTCATACACAGGCTGGATCAGTGCCGTTACTACGTTGTATTGACAGGTATTGAGGTACACCGTGTGGTGCCAGAAGGCCCGCCCTTCCAGTTTGTACTCTTAAGGTTCATGGCTCTGGCCCAGCCCATGCAGGCATTATCAATTGTCCCCGCAATAGAAGATGTCAACAAATTCGGCGCAGATGCGAACCGGGTATTCCCTAGGCGTGTCCGCGGTGCCGAGATTACTGCAACCAAGCAGAGTAAACGAGAAGATAGCTCCATTTGCGTCACCTTCTGCTATAGAGCTCCCGATCGGGAAGGGGTTGCCTATCTCAACATGCTTTGCTTCGCATTGCTCTGCCACAGCCGGTCCGGCCAGCATCGCCAGCAAAAGGAAAGCTTTCAGTTTAGTTGGGGGACATTGATTTAAGCATTTTTCAACCTCCAACTAAGAGGAATGATTTACATACAAGTGGCGAAACCAATTGACACATGGAAATACTGGCATGGGCAATTTCAAGGATAAAATATCAAGGCTAAAAAGGGCGACAAAATGGATTAAGGGTACACTTGTGAGCATGTTTTAGAAACAGGACTGCCCCCCGAAACCGGCCTCCGACTCAATCCCGGTTTCGCCACTTATGTATATAATTCTCAAAAATATATTCCGCGACAATCCCAAAGTCCTGCCATTTATCGTTCTTTTCAATGGATTCATATGCGAAATATTAGCGCGGGAAGACCCTAGCTTTTTCGGTTGCAAATGAATGACATGGTGTAAAATGTTTGTATATGAGTCATAGGGCTCATTCAATGAGAAATGCTAAAGTTGCCTGCTTGGAATTCAGGCTATATGGCCAGGTTCCCGGCATCAATCCATGGCAGAAAATAACTTCTGATAGTCGTTATTCGACATTATCAATTTTACCCACGAGTGAGGAAATATATGAAAACTACAAAATACATCGCTTCGGGAATGCTTGCATGCCTAATGACGCTAGTTGCGAGCACCTCGTTTGCCGCATGCGCCACCGACTCTCTACCAGCAAGCCTAGCAGGTCCGGATGGTTTTCCGGAGCGGGCCTTGACCATGATCGTGCCCTATGGCCCGGCCGGGGGTTCCGGGCAGGTTGCACAGGCCATGGCTCAGGCTGTGACCGAATTGACCGGCGTCAATATCAATCGCGACCACAAGCCCGGCGGGTCCGGAACGGTCGGCATGACCGCCTACATGGCCTTGCCCTCTGATGGATACTCCGTGCTTGAGCATATTGACGATGCATCAAGCGCCCATGCGCTGGACTCAAGCAAGCCCAATCCGGCATCTGACCTGATTCCGCTGGTTATTTCGCAAATTACCTTTTCACAAATCTTCATCCGAACCAACGAAGACCGGTATAGCGACTGGAACTCTTTCGTGGAGTGGGTAAAAGCACAAGATGGAAAGGCTACCATCGCCAATGTATCCAAGGAAGGGTCTATGGAACGGGTAACCATGAAAGCCATATCCGACGCAACCGGTATCAGCATTCAGCAGATTTCCTTTGACAAGGGTGCGCCGCGATACGGTGCTCTGGCTGGCGGCCAGGTTGATGCACTGTTTGAACAACCCGGCGATGTCCGAAAATTTCTGGATGCTGGCACTTTCAAGCCAATCCTTACGATTCTTCCAGAAGCACCGTCTGCCTTCCCGGATGTCCCCGCTCTTTCTGATGCCGGGCTTGATTTTGCGCCCCTCTATCGATTTCGCGGATTCTATGTGCATAAGGATGCGCCTGCTGACCGAGTTGAATGGTTGCAGTGGGCATTTCAAAAAGCATACTGTCAGGAAAGCTATCAAGAATTCAACAAAAGCAAGTATATGCATTTGATTGAAAGCTATCGGAATACCGAAGGTGCCCGCGACCTAATCCGCACCACGATTGATCAGTATCGAACGGTTTACAAGGAGATGGGCCTTGATGTCAAATAGGTTGTTCTTCTAATTTCATGTGCTCTGGCACGCTAAGATGCCAGAGCGTACCTTCCCGTCAATCTCCAGTCTCGCGTGAAAAATCTCCGCGTCTCCCATCTCATTGAAGCGGCGATCTGGCTCTCGCTTGCATTATTGCTGTTCATCAGCTCTTTTGATTTCAATCAGGAAATTGAAATTTACAAATATGGTGCGTCTACATGGCCTAGAGCAATCCTTCTATTGATTGTGATCGCCGCAATCGGCCAGTTGCTCGGACAATGGTTGCAAGGTGAAAAGCAGAGTTCAGAAATGCTCGGCAAGGCCTCTGATGATGGTGCTGAACAAGCGGCAAAACTGACCGATCACAATAATCCAAAATGGCTTGCCTGGACGTTTCTGCTGATTGCGATTCCTTTCGTCTATATGAATGTGCCGGGAATTGCTGGTGAATGGCTGTCGCTGGACAAAGCCGGACTGAATCAGGCAAAACTAATTA
This sequence comes from Candidatus Poriferihabitans sp., assembly GCA_965220975.1. Classification (GTDB taxonomy): domain Bacteria; phylum Pseudomonadota; class Gammaproteobacteria; order Arenicellales; family Poriferihabitantaceae; genus Poriferihabitans. The sequence goes on from OZ244855.1 coordinate 2,608,808, forward strand.
CTGCAACTGTGTTGCTGGTTGTATTTCTGTTGGGAATTCGGGGTAATCACCTTGGAGGAATGCTGACCCTGCCTCTACTATTCGGTGCTTTTCTTCAGGATTTTGGGTTTTACTTCACTGCACCGTTTTTCATATTGGGCACGATGTACCTGATGGGAGAGAGGCGCTACAAGAGCATGCTCATGATCGGTGCGCTGATCCTGGGTATTCTGCTTGCGCTATTTGTTAGCTTGCTTTATGTTGGTCTTCCAACTGGAAATATCAGTCCATTCTACGAGTTTGGAACCTCAATAGTGAATCTGCTGCAATAACTGAGCGATGGACACCTTGAACAATTTCATTAATGGAACAATCGCGCTGTTTGGTGATCCACTCGGCATCCTGATATTTTTTGGAGGAGTAATCGGAGGGATGCTGTTTGGGGCAATTCCCGGTGTAAGCATGCTCACTCTGGCGGCTATTCTGCTTCCGTTTACGGCACATCTTTCCCCTGAGCATGGCATTATGCTGTTTTCAGTAATCTATTGCACGGGTGTCTATGGCGGAGCGATTACTGCGATTTTATTCAACATTCCAGGTTCGCCTGAGAATGCGCCAACTGCGTTTGATGGCTATCCCATGACTCAAAAAGGTCAGGCAGGCAAGGCTGTGGGAGCTGCAGTAACCTGTTCTGCGATTGGCGGCACCGTCTCGGCTGTGATCATGATGATTGCTACTGCACCAATTGCTAGTTGGGCGATATCAGCATTTGGCCCGCCCGAGATTTTTGCATTGGTATTTTTCGGATTGGCGGTAGCCTCTTCAGTTGGGGCGAGAACCTTCTGGAAAGGCTGGCTGTCAATCCTGCTTGGCTTACTCATTGCGGTAGTCGGTCTAGATCCGGTGGGCGGCATTGAGCGATGGGATTTTGGCATGCCTTATCTGTTAGCAGGCATTCACTTCATTCCAACCATTCTGGGATTTTTTGCGGTCTCAGAGGTGTTAATTCAAGTCGAAAAGAAAGCCAAAGGTTCCTACCAGGCACCAAAACTCAGTGTCGATTTTCCCAGTCTGGCGGAACTGTTCTCCCAGAAAATCGCGGTTATTCGATCCATTTTGATTGGTTTTTTCTGCGGCATTCTGCCGGGTATCGGAGCAACTCTTGCTGCGTTCATGGGTTATAACGAAGCGGTACGCTGGTCGAAGAATCGCAAGGAATTTGGTACCGGAAAAATGGAAGGAGTGGTTTCCTCGGAAACGGCCAATAATGCCGCTACCGGGGCTGCAATGATTCCACTATTGGCTCTCGGACTCCCCGGTGGTGCGCTCACTGCCATGATGGTTGGAGTCTTTCAGATGCATGACATGGAACCTGGGCCATTGGTTTTTTTGAACAGTTCGGATTTAGTATGGGTTGTATTCTCTGCCATGTTTTTTGCGAATCTGTCAATCCTGCTGATCGGATTTCTTGAAACCAAGACCATCATCAATTTACTTCGGATACCGTTTCAATTTCTCGCTCCGTTAATTCTGTTACTCGCTACCGTCGGAGCCTATGCCGTGAGAGGTTTGCCGATTGATATTGTGGTGATGTTTGTTGCCGGAATTGTCGGATTTTTTCTGCGTCGATCTGGTTATTCTGTAGCTGGAATCGTGCTCGGCCTGATTCTAGGCAGAATCGGCGAGCAGACATTCGCGCAAGCGATGCAGATGCTTCACTTTGAATGGCTTGGATTCACCTCAAGGCCGATTGCGCTTACACTGATCATTGCAGGTGTGCTCACCTTGTTGAGCAGTATTTATTCATCTTTCTTCAAGAAGTCGACTTGATGTCAGCTTGTGAAATTACGTTAATATTCGGTCAACCCTATAAAAACATGAAAAACGTTGATCGCTCGACCAGTTTCGCATGCTCAGAACTCTTTTGTTTTATTTGGCTACGTGTCTACCTCTAGTTCAATGGTTCAGAAAGATGATTTTCTCTACGTTGGCATCCAGCTGGGTTTTGCCAAACATGTCCATTTGCAATCCAGCTTGCAATTTATTGCAAGCATATTTGCCATGCACTATTGGTTATCGATTTCACGATGTTCGGGTCAAGAAACCCCTTGCCCATGAAATACGGTTCGTCAGACAAACTGCGACGAAAGAAAATTTTGCCATTCCTGATGATTTGTCCTGGATCAATTCGTATTCTGACTCGCTTTACCGGGACCAAACAAGTCAGTTGATACATCCATGATCAGTCCATTATTTCCTGGCATGCAGAGTGATTGAAAGGCTCAATGATTGACAATTCAAGAGATTCATTCAAGGTCATAGCCTCTCCACTCGGATATCCAGCAGGTTTCGAGCTTTCCCGCCAAATGCCATGCCGATCAGGTGAATCGGTTCCCCGCGGTCAAGATACTTGTCGGCATGCTTTTTTGTGCGCATTTGCTCGATTGCCCTGTCCAGACATTCCCTGGTCTTTCTCTCCATGTTCTTTTTGCCCTTCACCATCTTGAACTCGAACTCGAACACCTGATCCCCATGCAGCAGCACCATGTCCGAGCGGCCATGGCTGGTCAGTTCCTCGACTGCCAGGCTGGCCGTTGTCGTCCGAAAGCTCGTGTACAGCATGCTCGCATGCCAGGATTCATGATGACCCAGCTTTCCGCTGTCATGCCAGGCATGAGGAATCTGCTGGTGATTGTTCGCCCATGATGTGAGCATTCTTATCATGCTTGGGCGAGCGGTTTCCTTGTACTTTCCTGCAATATTTTTGTTGTTTATCGATGTTCTGGCAAAAGTCCCTTCCCATAGAAACATTGCTTGCCGACCTCGCACTGACAACTGCTATGCTTTCCATTCCAGGCATTTCATCGGCACGCGGGACGATAAAAACACCAAGAATGAACGTTTCTACATGGGATTGGCGGAATATTTACGACAGAACAGGGTGGACATATTCAACGATCTTGTTATCCGTCTAACTGTTATCGATTACTGCCTCTGGTATCATCCGCCGCTGCAATCCATGCGCTATTCAAGGATCCTTTGCCACCCATGATATCCGTCCATGTTCCAGCGGCTGTCCCAGCAACCATACGCGGCTTGTTCTCATCATTGGACTTGCTAGAAAGCTTACCGCCCCAATAGCCAGAAGAACCGGTCAGCGGAAGCTGAGCAGACATAATCTCAAATTCGTTTGATGAAAAAGACCCATAATTATCAATTTTTGTTTCCTTAAGCATTGCAGCAATCGGCAGAATTACCGGATCATCTTCACCTGATCGAAAAACTTCCACACCTGTATCGCGCCCAGCGTCACCCCTGATTGTACGATCATCAAGATTTAAATGCAGAGTCAGAGCTGCTTGAAAAACGCCAACCTCCCCACTGTCTGAATTGTCTGGCACATGATAAGCATATATTCCGCTAGCCATGCCTTCATACGTCGCTGTGCCGGATGAATTCCCCCATGAAAATCCATCCATAAGTTCAGGACCATCGACAAATGCACCAAAAGATTCAGCATGATATTGATCGCTGTCCCGTCTGTATTCTTCCCAGAAACCAAAAGTAACATACGAATTTGGATCACTTTGATCCCAAGATGTTTCAACACTGGAAAAATGGATTTTTTGACCGGTTATTTCCGTTGAGTTCATACTATGTCCTTTGGTCCAGAAAGCGGGAGGTGCTTCTACGTTTTCGTACTTAACTACCTTTTGATCCGAATCGACAGCAGATCCGCCAAATCGGATTGAAGAACCATCAGATTTGTTAACAACTATTGATGTTGACGCACCATCGAAAATTACCTTGGCCCCGGCGCCATTATCTGTTGACTGCGTCACGCTACCAAAGGTTGGTTTATAGGAGCTTGATTTTGACAATTCTGATACGATCCCCGCAACATTTTGGCTTTGGGCTTCTGCAAGAATGCTTTCAAGCGGGCTGTTATTTTTCATGCTAATGCGATTTTCATTTGAACTTCCGCATGCGGTGAGAAAAGCACAAATACCACAGAAGATACACAATTTAACGTTTTTCATTTTTTGACCATGTCGACTTGTTACAGGGATAGATGTATCATAATGCGAAATTACGGCTTGTTATAAAACAAATTGATAACAAGCGATTACCAAACATCGACTTTTCCTTTCTGGGAGATATGGTTGTCATCTAGACCGATAATCGGACTTTGACGACCGCATGTTTCATTTCGGGCATGTTCATACCAAGAATAAGTCGTCCATGAATTTCAATTGAAACCCATGAGCATCTCATCACTCGTGAAAGATCTTCTCGCCCATCTGGTCAATCATGGTCTGCGCCTTGTTCAAGGTCAATTGAACCGCATCCTCTCGACTAAACGAAATGTCTGCTCGAACGAATCGATGAGTCTGCTCTCGCCCATCCTTCTCAAACGTGATGACTGCTTCTGTTGTCCATCCATGTGCCACTTTGTTCGGACAAGGTTGAATAAGAAACCCATTGTGAGTTACCGACTCCTTTGCATCGGATTTTGGTTGCTCACGCCCAAACAAATTTTTCAGAAAGCCCATGGTCAATCCAGCACTCCTAATGATCAAGCTCGATCATTCGGTTGTGAGCATGCAATGCCGCAACCTTGTAAGCTTCAGCCAGAGTCGGATAATTGAAGGCATTCTCAAGGAAGTAATCGATGGTGCCTTTCAGGGTGAGAACCGCCTGACCGATGTGAATCAACTCGGTTGCCCCTTCCCCTACGATATGCGCACCAAGCAATCTGCGACTTTTGGTCGAGAAAATTGCTTTTAAAACACCCGAACGCAAACCCATAACCTTGCCGCGGGATGTCTCGCGAAGCTGTGCGAGTCCTGTTTCATACGGAATTTTCCTTTCGATTACCTCCTCCTCAGACATGCCTACCGTAGACATTTCCGGTACCGCATAGATACCATAAGGAAAATATTTCGGTTTCTTGTAGACTTTCTCACCCAATGCGTCCAACACGGCAATCCGACCCTGTTCCAGCGAAGTTGAGGCTAAACTTGGAAAACCGATCACATCACCGCAAGCATACACTGTAGGCTGTGAGGTTTGGAACCGATCGTTGACCGCAATACGTCCACGATGATCGGTTTCCACGCCGATGTTCTCAAGTCCAAGTTTGCTGGTATTGCCCACTCGGCCAGCAGCAAACAAAACCATATCGGAAGCAATCGCCCGATTATTTTCCAGAATCACCACACAGTTCCCATTCTGCCGCACTTCAATCGTCTTGACTGCTTGCCCGAATTGCAACCGGAGACCGCTATCGACAATCTCATGACGAAAATGCATCAAGATTTCCTGATCCATGAAATCCAGCATGCTCTGTCGGGGTTCAACCAGCGTCACATTAATATCCAGCGTCTTGAAAATTGTTGCATATTCAACCCCGACCACCCCAGCACCGATTACGGTCAATGTGCGTGGCAATTTCTGCATGCATGTGACCTCATCGGAATCAATGACCTTTTCACCATCAAACGGTATTTCATCCGGTCGATAGGTCTGGGTGCCGACAGCGATAATGAAGCTGTCAGCCGACAGGGAAACCAGGTCTCCATTTGAAGTGTCTACACCGATGGTCTTTTGATCGATGAAATGAGCAAACCCTTGAACAATCTGCACTCCATTACGAACCAGATGATCTTGTTGAATATCAACTTCGTTTTGTAGTGTCATGCTGAGTCTTTGCATGAGATCAGAGGCCTGAATATCGGATTTTGCCCGATAAGCACGGCCATAAAATCCACGTTCTCGCCAACCGGTCAGATTGAGCACCGTCTCACGCAAGGTTTTGCTAGGGATGGTACCCGTATGTACACATACCCCACCGATACCTCCCATACCATCAATTACAGCGACATGCTTGCCAAGTTTAGCTGCCTGAATGGCCGCTGTTTTACCCGCAGGGCCACTGCCGATAATGATTACATCAAAATGTTGCATAAAGGAATCGCGTTCTGGCGATCAGGAAATGCCCATGATCTCAAACCGGGAATCAGCAAAATGTAGAAAGCCTCGTTTGATTAGTCGTTTACAGTAAATAGCATGTTGCGAGACCTCACCCACTGGGTGAACACTTATACCAACCCCCAAAATAACGAGGCTCTTCCAGATTCTACTCCATATAACCGCAGAAAGCACCCATACATTCACCTCTCGTGCAATCCGACGATCTTAGCAACATTCCTTGAACGAGCCGGGACTCACAGAGAGCGTCGACTGGTTGATACCCGTCCTAGGCGCAATCAAGGCTATCCTTTTGCACCATCTTCGTAGAGAACACACGCTGATCAGCTGGAGTTCCGAGTGTTCGCTACCCTTCCTTGTGGACCAGGCTGGATAACGGCTGGGCTGGCAGAAGCAGGCATTCATCAGGGGATGTCCTGCAGGAAGTCAACCGTCAGGTGCTGAGAGCACAAGGCCCCGTTACGCTGAACATCGCTACCGCGTTGGTTCATACAAAAAAAGATCGAGAAACTCTCTTTCAAGGCACTCAATTTGCACTCCCACGAACGTTTCCAAATGCAACTTTATTGGCAAGATTGCTATCGTATCGGAAAGCAGTGCTGAACTTCGGACTTGAACTGGGGTATTATTATCAATGAGATAAGTTCCGAAATTTTACTTGATGGGTACTTGATTGGCAAACGAATAGGCACCGAAATCAGCGAATCTGGATTTAACGCTTGATCCCATTAATCCTTTGCGGCTTATCCCTGAAATTTGACCACAAACACTACAAGGAAAGCCAACGTTTGGATCATTGAAAGAAAGAGTTATGGCTGAAAGTAGTGCGTGGGGCATGAGGTTCATCCAGCGGTTGTCGTCTTGTTCTTGGGTTATGCCTCGATGCCGTCCCAGAACAGCACTCCTTCAATGACCTAGTAAGGTTGCGCTAAAGCAAATTTATCTGAAAGAGGCAGTCTCGGATGTCGCAAGGCTCAGTTCAGCCCTTCCAGTGGAAATAATTCAAAAGCGCTCTCCGCAAGTGAGTATATATCACCATAATCAATTTTGTCCGTATCGGGCACCCAATATCGACCATGGGCAAGCCAGTTGCGAAATTGGAGCGCTTCGCGCAATGCATTGATGACATCAATACCATTTGGGCGTACCTCCTCCCATACACTCAAAATCTCAGTGAAGCGAACCGAATGCTGCATTCGTCCATGCCGCATTATTCTGAACCGGTTCGAAATCGATTGCGAATCCGTGCTCTGACAACGTAGCTCGAAGTCAATTCTGAAAGCCGCCTCCACTGCAGCGAGAACAGTCATGGATGCGCCAAGATTGTTTTCGGCAAGACATCCATTCCGCTCTTCAAGGACTTCGTCGGGAGAATAAAGTGAAAAAATTTCTGAGAAGCGGGGGTTGCCTCTGGAGAAATACAGCATCACCGAGTTCTCGACGTGGGCGTATTGCCTACTTATATTTTCTAAAACGAGATGTTCTTCGGAAAATGAAACCAAGATTGAGCTAGCCATTCATTACTTCTAGCATCGCAGAGTAAAAAGCATCACCGCTGACAGGCAAGTATCGAATCTGAGGAGGAGATGTCATTATTCTCCATTCCCATTCCTTGATTGATTCTTCTGTATCCGTCTCAGGATAATTGCGGGGGATTGTGAAAGCATCACACTCTACCTCCCTTACAAGAATTCGCGGCCCTGTGCTACCTTTGGGGACCAGCACAAATTTCACTTTCCCGTTGGGGCCGACCATATCAACCCGTCCCTTGCCGCCGATAAGAAGTGTACCAACAGGAATCAGTCGAATCGTAATGCCATTGATCTCGATCGACAGGGCATCAACATCGTAAGAACCAATATTCCTTTCGTTCAAGGTTGTCCTAGTTCGGATACAGGACATTTGGCGGGTTTCTACATAGTCCGAGATAAAATCGTCCACCATATTGTAGAACCGCTGCAAATAGTCTACCCATTCTTCGCGTCTCTTGTGCCAGTCTACCTTCGTACTTTGGGTTTTGGCCGCCGCTTCTTTGATGAAGTCATCAAACTCTTGTCTTGTCATGTTGATAATTCCACGATAAACGCTACCACTCATGTGAACGTGGTGCCGAATGCCGGTGCCGCACTCAGCACTTCGTCAATACGGTCGTCCTTAAGCAATTCAAAGGGGCTTATAAAGAATGGTTGACAAGTGTTGCTGTGAATCGGGTATTGCCAGTTCTGCCACTGAATTTTGCAGATGGCCGCGGCAGGCGATATCTCTTCCATGCCAAATCGTCTGCAACCCTCAATAATCGCAGACCAATTGCCAAAACCAGGATGTCAAGTGATGCCGTAAACTGTTTGTCAACCATTCTTTATAAGTCCCAATTCAAATGGCAACGCAACCTCTTTCTCAGACGCCCATTCTTTTGTCAGGAAGGTCCAGGATCCCCAATTGCTTGCACGACATCCTTCAGGTCCGAAACAACTCATCCTGGGCTGATGATCTGTTCCGCCGGAATACGCAACCCTCGCTTAATGACCCTGCATGCGATCAGCCTGTTTGTCCTCGCCCACTCATAAACCGTTGTGCGGGATACATCAAGCCGCTCGGCGGCATCGGAAACGCCAATGATTCCTCCTTGGCACTTCGGCGAACACCGAACGGCCGCAACGACTCGGCACTTCTCCAGCACCAGCAAAATCCGGTTGAGAGGCCATTGGCACTCGCAATTCGGCCGCATAACTCGATTGTACCGCCACTACTTCCAAGGCGATCGCAACCGTTGCACGTGCCTCCTTGGGATGACTGTGCATGAATTTCCTAGCATGGTTCAACAGCATCATAAATTCGTCCACGGGAAACTCCCCCAGTTCTCCCTCTGGTCCGGTTTTCTTGCTCATTTCATCTTCGCCTATTGTTCATTGGGCGTAATGATTGTACATAATGTTCAGCTTGTAAACAATCAGTCTTTTCCAACGACAAATGAGCCTAAACGAAAAGCGGAGTTCCAGCGTGAAGCATGGATTGGAAAACACTGATCCTGCCCATAGCACTTCAACTAGACACAATAAAAACTATCTTTGCTCGATGATCGAAAGTGTTCAATTCAGAGACGGCATCTTGGTTACAATTTGACCGGAAAATGGTAGCCAATGGATGAACCTCATTCCCCACGCACTCCTTTCACCTGTAACTAAATTCTATCGGATAAATGGCAAAGAGGAACAGCAGTGAGGATTAATGAAATTGCCATAGCATGGGCGATCGGCAATTTGGGCATGGAAAAGGCAAAGACCAATCAGCCTGGACATGGCGGTATTCTCCCTGACGGAAAGAAGATTGCGGTCAAGTCGAAAAGCATGGGGCACATCCTGATTCTGCAACCTACGTTGACCTTTCAGAAAAAGCGGTGAGCGATGATATCAATGCACTGCTCATTGTTTTCGTAGATTGCCAAACAAGAAAGATCAAGGATCATATCGGCACTGTTCCCATGGGGCAGGTTATCAAAGCAGCAAAAGCAGGGATATGCTATCGAGTCACGATGAAGAAACTTCGAGAATCAAAATGGTGCTCATGGAGAGCATGTCCCAAAACGACTGGCCGTGACGATCAGAACCGCATGATTCCCTACCGTGATGACTCGGAATGCAGCAATCGGATTCATCTGGATTTTCTGTAATCAGGCGATCCAGACTACGACTGCCCTGCGCTTCACTGCAAAATGAGTGAAAAGTTATGCAGATTGAGCGGGATCGTCTTTCATCGCGCAAAAACCTAAAAGACAATATCAGTATTGTCGAAATCATATGATGCAGAATCGTGACATGATCCATTGCTCCGATCCGGCTGGTACTCCACAGCTCATGCTTGGTAAAACCGGACAGTCCCATTTGCTCTTAACAATGTCGATTTTTCCGATAGCCTTTTGCGGTTATAATGAGTAATATATTCTAAATCCTTGTTCAAGTTAGAGCGGTTCAAGAAACAATCCCTCAATGGTTCTAGCTTGACAAGGATTTTTCTTTTATACCGATTCCCAAGTGTCGATCAGGATATAATCCTTGGCAATTTCGCAAACTTCATTGACTACATTCAATGAATATTCGGTCATGATTTTACATGCTCAACAACGTGCAGATTTCGAGGAAAACGGCTACTTGATCGTACCAAACTTCAATTCTCAGGAGCAGATAGATGATGCAAAAATTCGATTTGAGAAATTGTTTCGTGGCGAGTTCGAAACCGGACTCCAGCCTGACGAATGGAACTGGCGTTTTAACATATCAGATTCCACCCTGACACGACAGATATGCAATGGCTGGAAATCAGACCGTGCAATTGCACGACTGGTGCTCGACCAGAGGGTTGGTCAGTTTTGTGCAGAATTGATGGCTTGGCCCGGAACTCGCATCAATCAAGATAATGTGATCTGGAAACCACCCGGTGCCAGACCGGTGGGCTTTCATCAGGACAACACCTATCAGGAATGGGTCGATCCTCCCTCAATGGTTACCTGCTGGATGGCGCTGGAGGCAACCAAAATAGATGCCGGCACGATTGAATATGTACGTCATTCCAATCACTGGCCATTGCAAACCCGCAAATTCGCCTTTCATGCACCCGATAATTATCATGAAGCACTGAAACACACTGCCGAAGAACTGGGGATAGATACTTATACAATTGATCCGATTGAAATCAATGCTGGTGATGTTGTATTCCATCACGGCAAAACTTGGCACGGTTCGGGCCATAACCGATCTGGACAAACTCGTCATACTGTTGTCTCCCATTGCATGTCTTCGGAAAGCCGTTTTCACTCGGATCACGTTGGGCCAATCTACGGGCGCTACAAGAAATACGGGAGTGCGGAAATGGATGAGAGTTTTTTTCCTATCCTGTTTCGAAATGATGGATATCGCTCTGCCTGTCTAAAGTCCTATACTGAACAATGATTATGAAAGTCTTCCAGACCCAGAGTCCCTACAAACCTGTCATGTTCAGGAAAGCAAAGGGCGCAATCCGTCCTTTGGTTGCATTGTTATTGATGCTTTCCCTGATAATCCCAAACTGGGCCGCCGGTGCATTGTCTTCACTGATTGCCTCCGGAGAAATTCCAAGCCTTGCACCGATGCTCGAGACCATCCAGCCAGCAATTGTCAATATCTCGACTACGACACGAATTGACTACAATGATCATCCGATCCTGCGTGACCCAATGTTTCGGCGCTTTTTCAATATTCCGGAACAGAGGAATCGCTCAAGCAGTCTCGGATCTGGTGTCGTCGTTGATGCCGATCGAGGGCACATTCTGACCAATCACCACGTGATCGACAAGGCTGACGAAATTCTCGTCACTACAGAAGACGGACGCGAATTCACTGCAACCGTCGTCGGGACCGATCAGGCCAGTGATGTTGCCGTAATTCAGGTTGAACCAGACAACTTGGTCGAAATAAAGATCGGTGTTTCCGAAAACTTGAGAGTCGGAGACTTCGTGGTTGCAATTGGCAATCCATTCGGTTTAAGTCAGACCGTGACCTCGGGAATAGTAAGCGGACTCGGTCGGAGTGGACTTGGGCTTGGCGGATATGAAGATTTTATTCAGACCGATGCTTCGATCAATCCAGGCAATTCTGGAGGAGCTCTGGTCAATCTGCGTGGCGAATTGATCGGCATCAATACCGCAATCTTCTCGAGGACTGGAGGCAGTATCGGAATTGGCTTATCCATCCCGATTGATATGGCAATGAGTATCATGGAGCAAATAGTAGAACATGGAAATATCAAACGGGGCATTCTCGGGGTGCGAATTCAGGACATGACCCCGGCACTTGCAGAAGCATTCAATCTGAAAGGACATACCGGCGCCATTATTGTAGACATCGTGGAAGGCACAGTCGCGGACGAAGCAGGACTTCAAGAGGGCGATATCGTCACTCGTCTGAACGGAAATCTCATTGAAGGATCATCTGATCTTCGAAACGCAATCGGACTGATTCGACCAGGCAACCCGTTCGCAATCGAATATTTTCGAGACGGGGTCCTGCATTCGGAAGAAATTACCATCAAAGTTCGAGAGGATAGCCGACAGAGCCTTGGTAAAGTCACCCTGCCAAGATTTGAAGGTGCAGAATTCGTAAACGGCACTTATGGAAATTATGGTCAGGTGGTGATCGTCGAGAAAATAGAACCCGGATCAGCTGCAGATCGGTCTGGACTGGCACAAGATGATATCATAGTCAACATCAACCGCCAGAGAATCGCCAGCGTCAATCAACTCAAAACCGTCATTCAAAGTGCTCGAGGACAACTTCTTGTACAGTTAATTCGTAATGGCAATCCACTATTCCTGGGAATTCAGGGATAGTTTTCAGCCAGTTTTGGATATGGAGAACTTTGGATGAGACAACCGCCAGCAATTGCCCCCTCGATTCTATCTGCCGATTTCGCAAACCTGGGCCAGGAAGTTGAAGATGTCCTGGCTTCTGGCGCCGACTTTGTGCACTTTGATGTCATGGATAACCATTATGTGCCAAATCTGACCTTTGGTCCGATCATCTGCAAGGCCATCAGAAACCATGGCATCACTGCACCCATAGATGTTCACCTGATGACCAAACCGGTGGATCGACTGATTCCTGATTTTGCAGATGCAGGTGCCACCTACATCACTTTCCATCCCGAAGCAAGCAACCACGTAGACCGAACCCTGCAGTTGATCCGCGACCATGGCTGCAAATCGGGTTTGGTCCTGAATCCGTCAACACCGCTGACTTGTCTCGACTACGTTCTGGACAAGCTCGACATGGTCTTGCTCATGTCCGTGAATCCTGGATTTGCCGGACAGAAATTCATCCCGAGCACGCTGGCGAAACTGGCAAAAATGCGAGACATCATTGATCACAACCAGCTGCCAATTCGGCTGGAAGTCGATGGAGGCGTGAGCCCGGATAATATTGCCGATATTGCCAGTGCTGGTGCTGACACCTTTGTTGCCGGAAGTGCGATATTCGGAGCCGGCAACAATCAAGATCCAAATCGATATGACCGTGTTCTCAATCAGATGCGCTCTGCGATCGAGAACGCATGATTCAGCATAGTCCAGTCAAGATCGCCGCAAATGCAGCGGGGAAAATATGGATAACTATAGCAATGATAAATTTCATTAAGTTGTAGCGAAAAATCGTAAAAATCATCCATCATGCCGATAAAATTCGATATTATCTCGTAAATGAACCAAGCTGTTGAGATGCCTTGTGCGGCAATTCCTATCCCGATTCTCAAACGATTTTCCAGGCAGTGTTTCCTGTTTCGGATCGTGACAACATGATTAGCCAAGCGGAATTTGAAAGCCTTGGTCAACAAGGCTATAACAGCATTCCCTTGATCCGGGAATTGCTGGCCGACCTGGATACCCCGCTCAGTACTTATTTCAAGCTTGCGGATGAACCTTGGTCATATCTTCTTGAATCCGTGGAAGGCGGTGAAAAATGGGGGCGATATTCCATTATCGGCCTTGCCTGCAACAACCGTCTTGAGATCAACGGCCATACGGTCAGAATAATTCATGGTGATCAGGTGCGGGAATATCACAGCGACGAGCCATTACAGGAAGTTCGCAAGTTCAAAGACCTTTATCGAACACCGGAAATTGCCGATGCGCCAAGGTTTACCGGCGGTCTGGTGGGATATTTTGGTTATGGAACAATCCGGCATATCGAACCGCACCTTGATGCCTGTGTAACCGCTGATCCCTCAGACACTCCCGATATTGTGTTGATCTCATCAAGTGAGGTGGTGATTTTTGATAATCTCAGAGGACGCATGTATCTAGTCATCCATGCCAATCCTGAAACTCCGGATGCATGGGAATCGGGTCAGTTGCGTCTAAACCAATTAATCGATCGCCTTCGCGAGCAGCGCACACATACGAGCTTGAACCCGCCAAACGATTTAGGCGCACAAAGGCAATCGGATTTGCAGTATTTTTTCCCGAAAGAGCAGTACCTCGATGCGGTGGATCAATGCAAACGATACATCTATGAAGGTGATGCATTCCAGATCGTGTTATCGCAACGTCTTGCTCTGGATTTTCCCGGACGTCCCATTGATCTATACCGGGCACTTCGCACTCTCAATCCCTCTCCCTACATGTATTATTTCAATCTTGGCGATTTTCACATTGCCGGGTCATCACCGGAGGTTTTGGTTCGTCTTGAAAATGATACCGTAACCTTGCGTCCGATAGCCGGAACGCGTCATCGCGGGAGCACCGAGGAAGAAGATGAAAATCTGGTGGCGGAATTGCTGGCTGATCCCAAGGAGACTGCCGAGCATTTGATGTTGATTGACCTTGGTCGAAACGATGTGGGGAGAGTCTCACGTACAGGAACGGTCTCGGTGACCGACATGATGACGATCGAAAAATACTCGCATGTCATGCATATCGTATCCAATGTTACCGGGCTGATTCAGGAGGGCCTCGATGCCATTGATGTCCTGAGTGCCTCTTTCCCGGCTGGAACGCTCTCTGGCGCACCAAAAATCCGTGCGCTGGAAATTGTCGAAGAACTCGAACCGCATCGCAGAGGAATCTACTCTGGAGCAATCGGATATATTGGCTGGAATGGCAACATGGATATGGCAATTGCCATCCGCACAGCGGTCGTGAAGGACCAGCAGGCCCATGTCCAAGCAGGTGGAGGAATTGTTGCCGACTCACAACCGTTAGCAGAGTGGCAGGAATCGATGAACAAGGCCGGTGCCGTGTTGCGCGCCATTGAAATGGTCGGAGAAGGACTCGAAAAACCGTTAAAATAGAAGAACCATGCCAAAGAAGACATTATATCTTGCCAACGCATACGGATTTTCCCAGCAGCTTCGGGATGGTCCATTGGCCGCTTTAGTCGATACACTGGAATCGATAGGTGCTGAAGTCTGGGAACCTTTCTCGCGCAACAATCAGATTGACCGGGCCAAGCCGGGGTGGGCTTATCGCATTGGGCAGGATGATCTGAACGATGTCCGGAATGCGGATGGCCTGTTCGCTGTCGTCAATGGCTGCCCGCCTGATGAAGGGGTCATGGTCGAGTTGGGTCTTGCCATGGCATGGGACAAGCCCATATTCCTGTTCCGGGACGATTTTCGCAACTGCACTGACAGCGAATGCTATCCTCTCAATTTGATGTTATTCGCAACGCTCCCCGAAATGGGCTGGAAACGTTACTGGTTTGAGTCAATTCGGGAACTCGAAGATCCCGAAAAAGCGCTCGTTGACTGGATTCGCAATTGAATAGCAACAAATCGATCTTGCTTCCCGGCTTTGGCCACTGAGCAGCTCCAACCATGCTCGTTATCATTGACAACTACGATTCGTTTACCTACAACCTCGTGCAGTATTTTGCCGAGCTCGGCGAGGATGTTGAGGTTTTTCGCAATGACCAGATATCCCCACAGGAAATTGAACGGATGGAGCCGGAATATCTGGTCATCTCTCCAGGGCCCTGTACCCCCAACGAGGCTGGAATTTCAGTCCCTGCGGTGAATCAGATGGCAGGCAAGATTCCAATTCTGGGGGTCTGTCTTGGCCATCAAAGCATTGGTCAGGCATTCGGTGGTAAAATAGTCAAGGCAGAACGAATCATGCACGGCAAAACCTCCATGATTTACCATACCGACCAAGGTATTTTCGAGGGTTTGGATAACCCGTTTCGGGCGACTCGATATCACTCGCTAGTTATTGATCGCGATTCCATTCCGGACTGTCTTGAAATTACTGCATGGACCGATGATCGGGAAATAATGGCGGTTCAGCATCGGGAGTTGCGAATTCTCGGCATGCAATTCCATCCCGAGTCAATTGCCACACATTTCGGTCACCAGATACTCGAGAATTTTTTACATTGCCCATCACTGCAAGATCGCTGAATGCAGGACATCCTCAAGCAAATCATTTCAACAAAAATCTCTGAAATCAATGCTCGTACCCAAACGTTGCCGATTGATGAGCTGGTTGAGAAAACAAAAGACGCATCACCTTGTCGAGGCTTTGTCGAGACAATTGACAAGCGGCTCTCGCAAGGGGAGACTGCCGTCATCTGCGAGATCAAGAAAGCATCACCGAGCAAAGGGATTATTCGTGAAGATTTTGATCCGGTCACAATTGCAAAGAGTTATGAAAATGCAGGTGCGGCCTGTTTATCAATCCTGACTGACGAAACATATTTTCAAGGCCATGACAATTTCATCAATGCGGTCAGGACGAGTTGCTCATTACCCATGCTCAGAAAAGAATTTATCATCGATCCCTATCAAGTCTATGAGTCAAAGATGCTAGGAGCTGATGCCATTTTGTTGATCGTTGCTGCGTTAGACCCTCGAAAACTACGCCAACTGAGCGAGTTAGCGAATGAGATTGGTCTAGACATACTGGTCGAGGTTCACAATGCTGCAGAACTTCAACAGGCACTGGCCTTGCCCTGTAAACTGGTCGGCATTAACAACCGAAATCTGCACACCTTTGAAACCACGCTTGAAACCACGATCCGGTTGCGAGATGCAATTCCCGAAGATCGCATTGTGGTTACGGAGAGCGGTATCCATAGCAAGTATGACGTTGCCTTGATGCGTGCCAACCAGGTCAATACATTCCTGGTCGGAGAATCCTTGATGCGCGCCCAAGATCCGGGCACAAAGTTTCGCGAGCTCTTTGGGGAGGCACAATGAAAGTTACGTTACACTTGAATGATGGCGTTCACTTCTCGGCATGCACGGAGAGCGGCCAGCGATTTGAAATCGATGGATCAGGGGCTGTGGGTGGTCAGGACAAAGGAACAAGGCCGATGGAGCTGGTTCTGGGTGCACTCGCTGGATGTAGTGCCATTGATGTCATGTCCACCTTGAGAAAAATGAAACAGGACGTATCAGACTGTCAAATCAAAGTCACTGGAGAGCGGGCCGATCAAGTGCCGGCCGTATTCAGCAATATCCAGCTTGATTTCATCATTTACGGTGTCAATCTGGATCAACGAAAAGTGCAACGTGCCGTTACACTCTCGGTAGAGAAATATTGTTCAGTCGGAAAAATGCTGGAGTCCACCGCGCGTATTTCGCACAGCACAACGATCTGTCTGGATCAAGCACATCAAGAGCAATAGCGAGATGAATAGTTTTGTCGAGTGGCTCAAGGAGCAAATCTCCAATCCTCAAATCGTTTTCCTGACGCTGTTTCTGCTGGCGACCACGCTGATCGTTTCCTATGCCGGGGCAATTTTGGCACCGGTCATTGCCGGTATCGTAATCGCATATGTTTTAGAAGGACTGGTAGGTCGTCTAAACGTTTTTGGCATACCAAGACCAGTAGCGGTCGGTATTGTCTATATCGGATTTGTCGTGTTTGTGATCAGCACTCTGTTTATCGTGTTCCCCGTGCTGTATAACCAGTTAACCCAGATGGTTCAACAAATACCGGCCCTGCTTCACCGCGGTCAACTTGAGCTCGCTCAGCTACCTGATTATTATCCCGAACTGATCTCGCCCGCCCTGGTTCCGGAAATCATCGCTACCATAAGAACACAATTGACTGATTTTGGACAACGACTGGTGAGTATTTCATTAGCTAGCGCGGTCAGTATCATCACTTGGATGGTTTATCTGATTCTGCTACCGATTCTGATATTCTTTTTTGTCAAGGACAAGAAAAAGATCCTGGATTACCTAATCCGTTTCTTGCCCAGAGACCATGAGCTAGCAGCCAAGATCTGGGGGAATGTTGATATTCAAATCGCAAACTATGTTCGTGGCAAATTCTGGGAGATACTGATTGTCTGGGGGGTTGCATTTGTGGCGTTTTATATCCTGGATCTCAATTACGCCATGCTTTTATCCTTTCTGGTGGGAATTTCGGTATTGATACCCTACATTGGTGCTGCGGTTGTCACGATACCGGTTGTGATTTTTGCCTGGGCCCAGTGGGGCTGGTCTTCAGAGCTGATTATCCTGACCGTTACCTATCTGGTCATTCAGGCTCTGGATGGGAATTTGCTGGTACCCTTGCTCTTTTCAGAAGCCGTAAACCTTCATCCTGTTGCCATTATTGTTGCGGTTTTGGTATTTGGTGGGTTGTGGGGAGTATGGGGGATATTTTTCGCCATTCCGCTGGCCACTCTGGTCAATGCAATCATTGTTGCCTGGCCTAACTCACCGCAACAAGAAGCATCTTGAGAAAATGCGAAAAGTTTATGAAGCGGATTCGCTGATTGATGCGCAACTGGTTCTGGACATGCTTGAAAATGTAGATATTGCGGCAATTCTAATCAACGGCAATTTATCAGGCGGTCTTGGCGAGTTGCCGGTGAGTCCTCCAGAGGTTTGGGTCAAGCGTGATTTCGACGAAGAGAGGGCGTGTCGAATAATAAGGAACTTTGATGTGATTCAACCACCTTTTGAGGAAGTTCTGTGCGATGCTTGTGGTGAGACAAGCCCTGCCAGTTTCGAGATCTGCTGGAGGTGTCATGCAGTACTTCTGCCGCAGAACTCATAGCATCCTTGATCAATTGCCCGACTTTGCTTCTTGAGACGTAATTCCCGAAAACGGCGAAAAGCACTCGAGGGGCGATCGAGGCGTCGCGGCAGTCTCATTCGCTCGGTGCTTCCGAGCCTGTGTCTTGCGCTGATCCTGTCTGGCACAATTCCCCTGCTGTACATCGATGCCCAAGTTCGTGTCATCATGGATGGCAAAATTCACTCTGAACCCTCGCATGTATATGCTCGACCCTTGACGATTGGAAATGGTGATCCAATGTCGCTTGCACGTCTCGCGCGCAAGCTAGATCGGTTTGGATACCGTGAAACTCATCAGATATCCCAGCCTGGAGACTACTCGATTGGCGAATCGAAAGCTGATTTATTCATTCGAAAAGCTGCCAATGGAACCATTCCTGGTCAATCAGCCATACCCGTTCGTATACAGACTCAAGGCGACCGGGTCGCTGCCATTCGTAATCTAAAAACGGGTCAGAGCTTGCATAATATCACTCTCGAATCGCCAATGATCGGGACACTGCAGCTCGGACCCCATCAAGACCGTATATCACTTAAATTGCACCAGATGCCGGAGATTCTGCTACATGCTCTGTTAATCATGGAAGACCGTAAGTTCAGCGTTCATCATGGTGTTGATTTAAAGGCCATTTTGCGCGCAGCGGTTTCAAACCTTGTTTCGGGCAAGACTGTTCAGGGGGGAAGTACGATCACCCAGCAGCTGGTAAAAAACTTGTTTCTAAGTCCAGAAAAGACGTTCAAGAGAAAAATCAAGGAGGCGATATATGCTTTGGTCATTGAGTGGCGTTATAGCAAAACCGAAATTCTTGAAGCCTATTTGAATGAGGTTTTTCTTGGGCAATCCGGGCATCGTGCCATACACGGTTTTCCACTAGCTAGCGAATTCTATTTTGGGCGCCCAATCTGGGATTTGAGACCGCATGAAGTTGCATTACTGGTTGGAATCATCACTGCTCCTTCCTACTACAACCCCCATCGTCATCCCGAGCGTGCATTACAGAGACGAAATCTGACGCTCAGCAGGATGGAAGAATTTGGAACGCTAACTCCCGAAGCAGCCATGCGTTACATGCAACTGCCGATTGGCGTGACTTCCAGAATCCAGGAGAAACTGACCGCCTTTCCGTCCTATTTCGATTTTCTGCAACGACATCTCAGGCTGTTTTATTCGGAAGAAATACTGCGCACCAGCGGTCTGGATCTATACACGACTTTGGATCTGGATATCCAGTATGTTGCGCAACATGCATTATCGCAAACCCTTGATGAATTGGAAATCAACAAAAACATGGAGCCGGATACATTGCAAGGCGCAGTCATTGTAATCGAGCCCACAAGCGGTAACATTCTTGCAGTAGTCGGAGATCGCTGGGCGCAAAATTCGGGATTCAACCGGGCAACAGACATTGAAAGACAAGTCGGTTCACTGGTAAAACCGGCCGTTTATCTGACTGCCTTGAAGCCGGGCCTTGGATACACTTTGGCGAGCCCCTTACCGGACAAACCGATCAGTCTGATGCTTGAGGATGGTAGTCGTTGGTCACCGAAGAACTACAAGAAGGAGTATCGTGATTCGGTTCCATTGTATCAGGCTCTAGCGCATTCCTATAATCTCCCTGCTGTGCATCTTGGCATGGCAGTTGGTCTTGATGAAATCATACGAACCTTGAATCAACTGGGGCTGATTCGTGATATAAAGCCTTACCCTTCAATACTGCTTGGTTCCAGTCAGCATAATCCGCTGGAAATGGCGCAGATGTATCAGGCTATCGCCAACTCCGGATTGCTGGTTCCACTTCGGGGATTAACCCGAATCTCAAATTCGAAGGGTGACACGATTGCACGATTTTCGATCAAGGCGGTTCAGGCGGTTCCAAAAACAAGTGCACGTCTTGTACATCATGTACTCAATCAGAGTGTTCAGTTTGGGACTGCCTCAAGACTGGGCGGAGTGTTTCCGAGAAACCTTCAGCTTGCTGGCAAGACAGGAACCACAAACCAGTTTCGGGATAGCTGGTTTGCCGGATACAGCGGTAATCTCTTGGCAGTGATTTGGGTTGGTCGTGACGACAATCGACCTATCGGGCTAACTGGTTCCAACGGGGCGATGCGTGTCTGGGAAGCCTTGATGGGAAATTTGGATCTGACCAGTACAACAAACCCGGGCACAGGTGATTTGCGTTTTGTGCAGATTGATTCTGACAATGGATTACTCGCAAGTAACGAGTGTGCAAATCGCATAAATCTCCCGTTTGTACCAGGTACCCAACCTACCTCCTATTCATCATGCTCCAGAATATTCAATAGCAATCGATAAAGGTCTTTCGATTGAAACGAGATGTCACCTGATTCGCTTGTACATTCGACTTCTGTAAGCGAATTGATGTAATGGTATTTTCTTGAGTCAAATGCATTTCGACTCTCGACTTGCTTTTTGTAACTACTCGCCCCAACCATGTTAAGATGATCACATCATGAGTGAACAATCATCAGCAGATCGCCATCCGCTACCGCTTGGCTACCAGTCATTTTCCGACCTTCGGCAGGACGGTTGCTACTATGTTGACAAGACGCTTCTGATCCGGCAGATGATCAATGAGGGGCGGTACTACTTCCTCTCACGTCCACGCCGTTTCGGCAAGAGTCTCCTGGTGAGTACATTGAAGGAACTGTTCGAGGGCAATGAGCCCCTGTTTCGAGGTCTGGACATTCATCCGCACTGGGACTGGTCGGTCAAGCACCCCGTGGTTCGCTTGAGTTTTGGGGGAGAAGTCGATTCACTCGAGCTACTGGAAGATACGGCATTAAGTCAGCTGTACAGTGTCGAAAAGGCTTTTGACCTCAAGATTCCTCCAGTGAAATCCGCCTCCGAGAGACTTCGACACATTTTGATGCAACTCCATCAAGCGACTGGCCAGCAGGCAGTGGTACTGGTTGACGAATATGACCGTCCGGTCCTGAATGTGCTGGAAGATGACGAGAAAGCCAAGGAGAACAGGGATAAACTCCGTGATCTGTATAGCATTCTAAAGGATGCGCAAGACCATGTTCGGTTCGTGTTCGTGACCGGCATCACGATGTTTTCCAAGACCAGTTTTTCTTCGGGTCTGAACAATCTTGACGATATCAGTCTCTACCCACCCCTGGCATCGATTTGCGGCTATACGGATCAGGATCTGGATACGGTGTTTGCTCCCGAGCTGGAAGGGCTGGATCGGGACAGGATTCGCAAATGGTACAACGGCTACAGCTGGCTGGGCGAGGACAAGCTCTACAACCCCCACGACATCCTTCACCTGTTCAAAAGACGCGATTTTCGATCACACTGGTTCAAGTCCGGGGAGCCGGGTTATCTCTACCGGATGCTGGAGAGGAACAAGGTCAGTCCCATGCAGCTGGAAAATCGGGTTGTCGATGCAGACTTGGTGACCAATTTCGAACTCGGCAAATTCAGCCCTGAGGCCTTGCTGTTCCAGTCCGGGTATCTGACCATCACGGAAACCGAAATGGACGGGGATAACATTCTGTACCATCTGCACTATCCGAATTACGAGGTGCAGAGGAGTTTCAACATCGGGCTAGCCGAGCACTGGACCAGCCAGGGCAAGCAGGTAGCAGTTCTGGGAAAGGAGCTGCTTGAAGCCCTGGGAGAGAACGACTTTTCTGCATTCAGCCAGAAAATTCGGGAATTGCTTCCGCATCTTCCGCATGCCTGGCATGACCGCGGAAAGCTGGGTCATCATGAATCCTGGCATGCGAGCATGCTGTACACGAGCTTTCGGACGACAACGGCCAGCCTGGCAGTCGAGGAAATGACCAGCCATGGCCTGCCTATTAGCCACAAATGGCATCACAGCAAAGGGATAGGTGACTTAATGTAATTGACAGTTTCGAGTATAAATATTTTTTTAATTTTTTTCCTTTACAGGTATTGACAAATCGGATCGAATGAGGGATGATCGCCATTCCGATTCCATGTACACCGATTCTACCATGTATCAACCCATCCCGATCAAGGCGACTCTGCTCGAACCCGGGAATCTGCAGCGAGTGCAGCAAATCATCACCGAACAGGACTCGGCTACCCGATGGGCGATTAGCCGGGAGGTTTGTGAACAGTTTGACTTTCTCGATGCCAAGGGTCAGGTGCGCGGCCACAGCTGTCTGGCAGCGTTGACCCAACTTGAGCGGCAAGGCCGGATTGCGCTGCCACCACCCCTGGAACCGGTTGCGAAGCAGATCAATCCGGTGAATGAGCCGGTTGCACCGGCTCTGGGAGTACCCGCTCGAGTGGATGCGATCGAGCAACTCGAAGTGGTTCCGGTTCGCACCGATCTGGAACGGCGACAATGGCGATCGTTAATGACCCTGGAGCATCCGCTCGGCAGTGCTCGGGGGGCCGGCTGGCAGATTCGCTATCTGATTCGTTCGGAACACGGTGTGCTCGGGGGATTCCTGATCGCTTCAGCCACCCTGGTACAGCAGACCCGTGAGCAGTATATTGGCTGGTCGGAAGCCGAACGCAGTGCCAACCTGCAGCGCATCGTTGGCATGGCCCGGTTTCTGATTCGTCCACCCATTCGGTGTGCGAATCTGGCCTCCAGGTCGCTCGGACTGTTGTCTCGTCGGGTTGTATCCGACTATCATCTGAAGTATGGTATTCGTCCGGTGCTGATCGAGACCTGCGTGTCCCCCGAGTATTCCGGAATCAGTTATCAGGCTTGTGGTTGGGAGAATATTGGCGAGACCTATGGTCGCGACCGGAGCGGCCGTCCGGTCCCGAAGAAGGCCATTTATGTGAAACCGTTGGGTCCGGCCTGGCGTGCCGAGCTGGGGATTAGCAAGGTCAAGCCGTTGCACGTCTGGGAGGGCATTGATTCCCGCAACTGGGCGGAGCAGGAGTTTGCCGGAGCCCGGCTTGGGGATGCTCGGCGAGTGAAGCGATTGATCCAGATTGTTGAGGTCATGACCGGGCTACCCTCCAATACATTTTTTACCGCAGCGCGGGGAGACAGTGCGATGATTTCAGGCTATTACCGTTTAATTGAACATCCGGATGAAGAGGCGATCAATGCCCGGACCATCCTGGCTGGGCATCGGGAGCGAACCCGACAACGCATGCAGGCCCAGTCGGTTGCCCTGATTGTCCAGGATGGCAGTGACTTGAATTTTGCGAGTCATCGGGGCTGTGAAGGTTTGGGTCTGATTGGCAAGAACAGGCATGGTGAAGGCACGCTGGGACTGCATTTGCACAGTACCTACGTGGTTTCGGGTGAAGGACTCCCGCTTGGGGTTGCCGCCCTGCAGATCGATCGGGGACATCGGGAAGAGCAGCCGAAGACCTTGCGCTGGATTGAAGGTCTCAAGGACAGTGCGGAACTGGCCCGTGATCTGGAGCAGGTGACCCTGATTGCGACCCTGGATCGGGAGGGGGATGATATCAAGGTGTTGGATGCGCACCGCAGATTGAACCAGGAGCTTGCGCTACTGGTGCGCGCGAAACATGACCGGCGCATGGTAGGGGGTTCCTTGTTTACCCAGATGCGTGCCCAGCCGGTGCGTCATCGGCTGCAGATTTGGGTGCCGAAGCTGTCGGGGCGTCGTGCCACCGGTACTCGGAAAGCGGTACTCGGGCGCGAGGCCCGGGATGCCGATTGCGAGTTGCGCTGGATGGAGGTTACGATCCCCATTCCCGAGAAGCGCAAACAGGAACTGGGTGATCAGCCGGTGGTATTGAATGCGGTACATGTTCGGGAGAGCGAGGAACCGGCTGGTGATGCTGAACGCCTTGAGTGGCTGCTGTATACCAGCTTACCGGTTTCCAATTCCCAACAGGCCCTGGACGTGATCCAGTATTACCAACTGAGATGGCGCATTGAGGATTGGCACCGTATCCTGAAAAGTGGTTGTGATGTGGAATTGCTGGCCCACCGCACCGCAGAACGTCTGAAACGTGCAATCGCCTTGCGGGCTGTGGTTGCCTGGCGGCTTGCGACCCTCACCCTGTTGGGTCGGGAGACTCCGGGACTGGACCCCTCGGTGCTGTTTTCCGAAGTCGAGTTGGCGGTGATTCGGGACTTTGCCCGTTTCCGCAATCAGAAGCTGCCGGAGAATCTCGGACAGGCAGTCAATATCCTGGCCATGATGGGTGGCTACCTCAACCGGCCGCATGATGCCCCTCCCGGCAGTCAGATCATGTGGGAGGGATACAGTTATCTGTACGGCAATGCACAGGTGATTGAACGGGCCAAAGCCCTCGGCATTGGCAGTGAAGTGTCTCGCATGATCACCGAGTGAGGCCGGTATTGCCGTTCCATTCAATTTTGTCTTGGGGTGTTTTTGCTCTGGATTTTGCCCAAAATCGGTAAAAATCGCAGAATTTCTACCCCTTTGCTGTGACACTATTTGTGGGTAATGAGCAGGCCATGGCCGCTCGGACATGGTGCTGCTGCATGGGGATCAGGTGTTCGTGTTCGAGTTCAAGATGGTGAAGGGCAAAAAGAACATGGAGAGAAAGACCAGGGAATGTCTGGACAGGGCGATCGAGCAAATTCGCACAAAAAAGCATGCCGACAAGTATCTCGACCGGGGAGAACCGATTCACCTGATCGGCATGGCATTTGGCGAGAAAGCTCGAAACCTGCTGGATATCCGAGTGGAAAGGCTATGACCTTGCACGAATCTCCTGTATTTACACTTATCTGCATGGATTGTGGAAGCTTGGTTTGAACCCCTTCAAATGCCGACCAAAAGAAAATCATCTATTACAACAACTGAACTCAAAGAGGGCTTAGTTATTGCATTGATCAACTCATTCCCAGCCAGCCACTGCTAGAGACTTATTTAACAACCTTCAAGCATATTGATTTCAGATCTCTTCCGTTAATTCACTATCGACAATATCCACAATGAATACAGTTGCTTTTATACGCATGGAGGATGGCACAGCTGAGGATTATGCTCTTCTTGCAAAACTGGAAGAAAAATATGTTCGTGGACTTCCCGATCGTTTGATAGAAGCATTATCTAGACTTCAGGAAACTCTACCGGGTTATCCCATCACCCGACTTGAGCACTCATTACAATCGGCTACCCGCGCATACGATGCAGGTGAACCGGAAGAATTGGTGGTTGCCGCCCTGTTGCATGACATTGGTGATGAGCTCGCACCAGCTGCACACAGCGAAATGGCCGCAGCGATTCTTCGACCTTATGTTTCAGAGCGGGTGTACTGGATAATCAAGCATCATGGTCTATTTCAGACCTATTACTATCATCACCACTTGGGGAAAGACCGAAACGCAAGAGAGGCATTAAAGAATCATGTTTGGTATCAGGATTGTGTCGACTTCTGTCATAAATATGACCAGAACTGCTTCGATCCTGCATTTAAATCACGGGATCTTGATTTTTTCAAGCCAATGGTTCAACGGATTTTTTCTGAGCCAAAGCCCGAGTTCAGCTCTCCGTGAAGCCATAGGCCGGGAGATCAAGTCAAGCGACAGAGCTTCATTTACTCGTTCAAGCTATACGTCTAGATTAGCCACGGAAAACGCATTTCGGGTAATGAAATCCCGACGCGGCTCTACCTGATCCCCCATTAAAGTTGTAAATACTTCATCAGCATCAAAAGCATCTCCGACGGTAACTTTCAACAAGCGTCGAACAGATGGATCCATGGTAGTTTCCCAAAGTTGTTCGGGGTTCATTTCACCTAGACCCTTATAGCGTTGGATCATAAATCCTCGTTTTGCTTTTTCCATCATCCAGACTACGGCATCATCAAACCCCATCTTTACTGGATCAGCATCTCCCCACCGTATACTAACCAGGTTCGATTGATCACAAATATCGCGAACTTTGGCATAGTGGCGCAACAAGGTTTGATATTCGGATTTTATAAAAAATGATTTTAAAAACAAATATATACGATCTGTTGCATATTGACTTCGTGTAACCTTGATGCCTTGATTTTGCTCAGATGGCTCGACTGCATAGCGGATCGAATCACCAACCATGCGAATCAAGTGTTGTTGTAAATCCATGCAGATTTGATCAAGACGTCCAGGTTCACTAAAATCAGCTTCCATAACCGGTTCAATCTGTGATAGCGCGACCAGAGCATTTCGGTCATATTCGGTTGACAGTCGTTCGATTTGGTTTTGGTTTGAGTGTTGGCTAACCATTAAATCTTTTAGATTCTTATCCCGGACTTCATCGCCGGATGATGAAATCAGGATGGCATTTTCAGACACGAGTTCGATCAGAAATTCCTGCATTTCATTCTCATCCTTGAGATATTTTTCATTTTTCTTCTTCGAGAGTTTAAACAGCGGGGGTTGAGCAATATAAACATGGCCTCGATTGATCAACTCCCGCATCTGCCGATAGAAAAACGTCAATAGCAAGGTGCGAATATGCGATCCATCAATATCAGCATCGGTCATTACTATGACTCGGTGATAGCGCAGTTTATCGATATCAAAATCTTCATCAAATCCTGTTCCAAGGGCCGTTATTAGGGTTGTAACCTCTTCAGAACTCAAGATTTTATCAGCCCTTGCCTTCTCGACATTCAATATTTTTCCCTTCAGTGGCAATATCGCTTGAAACCGTCGGTCCCTGGCTTGTTTAGCGCTCCCTCCTGCTGAATCTCCCTCAACCAGGTATATCTCGCACTGGGCAGGATCGCTTTCCTGACAGTCGGCCAATTTACCGGGCAGTCCACCGAGATCAAGAACATTTTTTCTGCGGGTCATTTCCCGCGCCTTGCGAGCGGCCTCACGGGCTTTTGCCGACTCAACAATTTTTGAGGCAATCGTTTTGGCCTCTGCCGGATTCTCAAGAAGGAAATTGCCCAGCTCTTCATTGACTGCCGATTCCACCGCCCCGCGCACTTCCGAGGACACCAGCTTATCCTTGGTCTGCGATGAGAATTTGGGGTCAACAACCTTGATCGCCAATACCGCGGTCAATCCTTCGCGAGAGTCATCCCCGCTCAGGTTGATTTTTTCTCTCTTGGCAAGTCCGCTTTCATTGATATAAGTATTCAAGGTACGGGTCATCGCAGAACGGAGTCCTGCCAAGTGCGTTCCCCCATCTTTCTGGGGAATGTTGTTGGTATAACAAAAGGTATTTTCCTGATAAGAATCATTCCACTGCATGGAGAGTTGGATTTGTACCTCATCCCGTTGCGTACTGGTTGAGAAAACCGTTGGGTGAATTGGATTTTTCTTCTCATTCAGATAACTTACAAATGCCGAAATCCCGCCTTCATACTCAAAAGCATCCTGCTTGTTATGGCGCTGATCGATCAGTTCAATACGAATGCCGGAATTCAAAAATGATAATTCTCGCAGGCGTTTCGCCAATACTTCGTATTGGTATTCAATCCCACTAAACACGTCAGGGCTTGCAGAGAAAGTGATTCGTGTACCGGATTCATCTGTATCTCCTACAACCCGAAGGTCTTCCAAAGGTTCACCATCAGCATACTCTTGTAAATGGATTTTTCCATCTCGCTTGATCTCTAGCTGAAGTTTCTGGGAGAGTGCATTGACCACAGACACGCCCACTCCATGTAGCCCTCCGGAAACCTTGTATGAGTTCTGATCAAATTTGCCTCCTGCATGCAGTACTGTCATAATGATTTCGGCTGCGCTTTTCCCGCCTTCCTCTTCAATTTCCCCTGTCGGAATTCCTCTGCCATTATCGGTCACGGAAATTGATTGATCGGGGTGAATCTCCACTTTGACCAAATTGCAATAACCAGCCAAGGCCTCATCAATTGAATTATCCACAACCTCAAATACCATATGGTGCAAACCGGTGCCATCGTCAGTATCACCGATGTACATGCCCGGTCGTTTCCGCACGGCCTCCAGGCCTTTTAAGACCTGAATACTACTGGAATCATAGGTTTCTGGTTTTAAGTCAGCCATAAAGCAAAAAATAAGTGGGGGGTCTTCGTAGAACGGAGCTCAAAGAGTAGCCCGCTGAGCATTGTGAAACTACCTGGGGCATGACAAGCAATCGAATCATGTTTCACGTGAAACATTCCAAAACGCCATGGTTCGCTTACTTTTTTTATTTACAAATCGAAAGCAGTTCACATGCTGGATTATAACCGATTACATCGGCATTATGTTAGGCGAAGCCGGAATAGTTGCGACGTTTCTTCTCGGGGTACAGTAATTCTGATTATGAGAATGTCTTGTCTGAAATGGATTCAATTTCTGAAAAATTGAGAGCGCCTGAGGTGATCAAGAAAATGGTTTTCTCAAAAATTTGCCGCTTTTTCGAATATCAAGCCCAGAATTAGAAGTGCTGCCTGGTGTACTCGAGCAACCCGATGAACCTTTAGTCGGCCTTTCGTGGTTTCATGCGGTCTATAGCGCGTTTCTTTGACAAATTGTTTTGCTCTACAGGTTGCGCCTGAACCCGGTCAATGGCGAGGAGTTAAATCTGGATGCTCTGGTAGATATACCTGAACGATAGAACAGAATTGAAAAGTCTACGTTAAAAATCTTGCATTCCTTATGACTTGATTCACCAAACCCAGCAGAATGCAGCGCAAAGCAGAACAACACAGATCATCTATCCTGATCACTCAACATGAACGGACTCCGACCAGTTGAATTTGCCATCGAATGTCTAGAAAATGTTTCACGTGAAACATTGAAATCGAAAAACCGCAAAGATCTACTTGGAGTATCTCGTTTCCAGTCGATCCACAGAATGACAGACAACCTGGCGGATACCTTGATTCGACGGGCGAAACTGCAGAATTACCGTTTTGCCAATTGTACCAATCGGGCTCACAACCTCATAGGCATGACTAACCACAAGGACTTCTCATCCTTTGGTTGATGAAAATAACAGATATTGCTTTCGTTATCGAGTGTCAGACTAACCTTGCTGGTCTGAATTGCCCTGCATATATCCAGTATGTAAGTAGCATTATATCCAAACAACAATTCTTCACCATCGTAGTCAATCGGCATTTCGTCATACGCATGTTGATTTTCAGTCGTATTGGTATTGATCTTCAATTTTTTCTCCGACAAAGACAAGCGAACACCCACACCTTTAAACTTGTCATCACTGATAACCGAGACACGAGACAAAATATCGGTCAATTTTCTTCGGTCCAGGCTGAGTTTTATCATGTCGTCGCCTACTTCAAGCACATCATCAAATTTCGGATATTTTCCATCAATCAGTTTCGCAATGAGAACTGTTCCCGGTGCCGTAACCCGAATATGGTTACGAGAGTACTCAAAAGTAACCATTGAAGTATCGACAAACTTTTGTTTGTCCTCTTTGGGTTGATCTGCGGTGAATTGTCCCATTTCAAGCATCCTGACAATTTCAGCGACTGCTTTGCGCGGAATGATCACCTGTCTTTCGTTTCCTGTATCGACTTCCAGATCAAACTTTGTTCTAGCTAATCGATGGCCGTCGGTTGCAGTTGCGATCAACTGTTTATTTTCAATCAAGAACGATACTCCGTTCAAGGCAAAACGAGCATCATGAAGAGCCATTGAAAACGATACCTTATCCATCGTCTCCTTTAACACTTTCCAATTAATTTTGAATCGCTCTTCCCAATCTTCGGTTGTTAGTTTCGGATAGTTCTCTGCCGGTAATGTTTTCAGCTTGAATCGACTTTTTCCTGAAACAATTGCGAGATCATGATTGCCTGCATCATGTTCAAATGAAATTTGCGCACTATCGGGAAGTGTCCTGACGATATCCGTGATTTTTTTTCCTGCAACGGTAAACGATCCATTCTCGCTGACAATGTTATCAATGGTCTGGGTAATTTCAACTTCGAGATCCGAGCCGATCATTGTGAGGAGATTATCCTCAATGTTGAAATATATGTTGGACAAGATGGGTAACGTTTGTGTCTTCTCAATTACGCTGTTTAGCAATGTCAATGGAGAGACTAATACTTCTCTATTTAATTTAAATTTCATTTTGTTGTTGTAGTAGGCCCTGTGAGTACTGTGAAAAAGAATAAATATATCTATTAATCAATGATTTAAATATAAATTTTCTGTTTGTAATTCTGTTGATATTCAAGTGGATAACCAGTCTTGGTTGTGGACAAGCTCCAACATGGCAAAGTTATCAAATTCTATCCCCATTTTATCCACAAATAATCGACAAATTGTTAACAGGATGCTCACATTATAAGGTTTCCATTCCGGATTCTCGACTTTGTCAGATAAAGGCGGTATTGCCAACTTAACCTCCAAATATTTTATTTAGGTTTTCATAATCTTCATGTGCCTTATGGTCGGATTTAATCAGTTCCTTTATTTTCTTGCAGGCGTGTATGACGGTAGAATGGTCTCGACCGCCAAATTGATCGCCGATGTTTGGGTAGCTGGCATCAGTGTACTCTTTGCAGAAATACATCGCAAATTGTCGAGGCCTTGTAATATCTCGTGTACGGCTTTTCGAGAATAGATCAGAGACCCGGATCTTGAAGTATTTGGCAACCACTTGCTGGATATTCTCAACGGTGAGCTGCTTTTGTCGGTGGGACAGCAAATCGCGAAATGTTTTTTGAGCGAGGTCAAGACTGATTTTGCTTTCGGTAAATCGCGCCGCCGCCGCAATTTGGTGTAGTGCACCCTCCAGGTCGCGTACATTTGAACGCACAAGATTGGCAATGAAAAAGGCAACCTCATCGGGTAGTTGAACGTCGATATCGGCAGATTTTCTCAGGAGTATGGCAACCCTGGTTTCAAGTTCTGGCACATCAATCAGAGTGGTCAGACCGCCTTTGAATCTGGATTTCAGCCTGTCATCGATATCGTTCATTGCATCAGGGATGCGGTCGCTGGTAATGATGATCTGACATCCACCGCCTATTAATTCATTGTACGTGTGGAAAAACTCTTCCTGTGACTGCTGTTTTTTTGACAAAAACTGGATATCATCAATCAGCAAGGCATCGACTGATCGGTACAGCTGCTTGAATTCGTTAATCTGATTGTCCTTGATTGCCTTGATGAGATCGATCACAAAACGTTCAGAGGTTACGTAGAAGACCTTGGCGTTAGGAAACCTCTTGATTATTTCATTGCCTGCGGCATGCATAAGGTGGGTTTTGCCAAGGCCCACTCCCCCGTAGATGTACAAAGGATTGTATGAGCCGGGCTCTTTGCCCACATTCAGGGCTGCAGCACGTGCGATCTGGTTGGATTTGCCTTCAATATGATTATCAAAGGTAAACAAATGATTGGGCTTGCTGATTTCGTCGCAAATATCCTGAGAGTCAGATGTTTTGTTGTCTTCTTCCGTGCTGACTGGTTGTGTTGAAATTGATGATTTTTGATCAAGTTCATAACTTCCGATATCCAGACGTACGTCTGTCAACCCGGTATCTTTGGAAATCAGACAACTTTTAATGTCATCCAAAAGGTTGCTGCGAATGTGATCGAGGACATACTGGTTCGGGGCTAGCAGTTTCAGCACCGAGTTTTTTTTGTGGTAATGGAGGACGGATATTGATGAATCGAGTTCTTTTTCGGTCATAATTTCCTTGAGTTTCTCCATGCAACTTACCCAAAAAGCATCCATATTCAAAAATTCTCCACAAACAAAAATTAAAGCGAAATCACATCTTTACAAAACCAAATCTCAGAAAAAGGATTAAATAAACTGTTGAATTGCAATTTATTTGTTTTCCAGATCGAGATAAATCATCAGCCTCACCCTGTTATTGTATTCCAAATAAAAATTGTTATCCACAGGAAAACAGAAGAATTTTGCTGGTTTTTGGGCTTTTCTGTTTTTGAGAAGGGCTAGTTCAAGTCCGAAGTGCAACTCTTGTTGATTAACATTGTATAGATTCCTATTCAGAAATACTTTTCGTTTGGGCTGGCGGAGCTTGGATTGCTGGGGAGCTGGTGCAGATTATCCCTATATGCGTTGGATCCTCGCCAAACAGATCCATGCACGCTATCTTGAGCCTTGCGATTCGCGTTCGGGCCTTGGTCAGCATTTGGGGCGATTGAAACAATCTTCTGAAATAAGTTGCTTCAAATATAAGCAGGTTATGTTTACTGTACCTGAAAGATAGGTAACTTGGGTATTTTTCATGATGTCTTCCACAGTTTTTTCCACCGATTTTGTGGATAAGTTTTTTGGGCGGTCGATTGCTGACGGGGGCTTAATTAATAGTTTAGTATATTGCGTGAGCTAGGAATTGTTGCTTGTCTTGCTTTCGTCTATAGTCAGTACTCTCGGGTTCTTGGTTTTTTGGAGTTCTACAGGGAACTATGAGCAGATGTATGTTACCGTAGGTAATCACGGGTATTTTCCCTAATCCTTAAATAGAAACGATTTTACCCGTACCGAGCCGGGATTCGAGCAGTTGAGCGGAAAAATGGTCCGGAATGGTCCGAGCGGCCGGATTCCGGTCATGAATAATTCTCGTTCACTTCCCGGATCGTGGTGTGGTAGCGGGTTTTGGGCCTCAGGGCAAATTCCGGGCGTGCGAATCCATGGCCTGATTCGGCCAGTCCTGGATGGGTCCAGCGGAATCCGGGGATTGGAACAGTCGGCAGGTTCGGATCATCCGGAGTGCTTCATCCAGCAGTTTCCGATCCACCGGGTTGACTTTCAGCACCCACTCCCGGGAGTGACGCACAATCAGACCGGCCATGTCATGCAAGCGGGTTCGGAAAGTGCCGGCCCGATTGCCATACCACTCGAGGCTTGATGCTGGCTAACCGAATGCAGCCAGTTGCCCAAGGTACTTGAGCAGGGAATCGATTGGAATCCCAGTAGTTTCATCAAGCTCCGGCCTTTGCGCAGGTGCACGATGTCATCGAGGTGTTTGGCCCCTTCATGCAACATCAGCATGAAGGCATGAAAGAGCGTACCGTGTTGATCGCCTCGATGGCTACCCGGGACCTATCATCCCCCCCCCCCCACTTGACTTCACACATTCACCAATCCTCAAAAATGGGGTCCTGCAATAGGCACAAAGCCATGTGTACCGTGGGGTTTCAACTCCGAATCCGCAATTATCCGCCGGGGGGAACGCCGGCTCCTCGAAGACCATGAAACACCGGATGCTGGGGACGCTTTCATGTTTTCTGTTTATCGATTTGGTGAATGAAGTACTTGGGTCCCCGGCTTGTTTAATTCATGAAGTCAAGTGTGGAATGATGATAGACCCGGGACGGGCATCTGTTGGTCAATGATTTTCCCGAGTTTGAGGCGCTCAAGCAGAGCTGCCGGGGCGGTTAGTCCGGCACGGGTGGTGATGTTTCAATTGCTTTTTGAGGTTTTGCAGGGTAGAATTATTCATAATCCTTGTGAAATGGAGCGGTTAAATTTTTTCACAATTTTTTCACCCAACGGGCGATGTTTTTCGAATGCGTATTTTACCACTAATACTCTATTTTTACAAGAATTTTTCTATTTTTACCAATTTCTAATTGTCGATTAGGGTGATCGTTTTATTTTTGTATAATCAAGGGGGCGAGTAATTACCATATTATTTTGTTGCCATCCATTAGATTTTCCCCTAATCCTTAAATAGAAAATTTGAAAGTACTTCCAACGTCTTGTGTGGTGTGGTTTTCGAACGGGTTGGCTTTTCACCCAATGGATGATTCTGATTCCAGCCCAAAATCCACAGTCCATCATGCTCTGTGCCAAATAAAGCAATCTCTATTTAAGGATTAGGGTTCTCTGAGTCTATATCCCTTTTGTGACAATTTATTGTTGGATCGCTTGCTACCCTTCTTTTAATTCATGCGCCACAAAGGACAATGAAGGAACCATATACAGTCGCACTTACTTCCTGCGGACGTTTTGATCTGCTAGAAAAAACACTCGATTCCTTAATACCACGCTTGGCTCCACGCCCCCAGAAGATTCTTGTTATTGAAGATAGTGGTAACAATGAAGTTCAAGGTGTATTGGATCGTTTTCGGGGTAAGTCGGGATTACATATCGAGGCTATAGTAAACAGGGAGAAAATTGGGCAGATCCGTTCAATTGATCGGCTTTATTCTCGCATCAAAACCGAATGGGTTTTCCACTGCGAAGACGATTGGGAGTTCATTGAATCAGGATTCTTGCAAAAATCATATCTGCTGATGAGAAAATACGATAGTTGTTCTACCGTGCAACTCTTCGGCCGACAATCCTGGCACGCATCTTCCACATATCCGAATGTGATCTCTGATGTACCTTTTTATATTTATGGAAACCACTCGTCATATGCTGGCTTTACTTTCCAGCCTGGGCTGAGAAGGATGCGCGATTACCGGATTGTTGGTCCTTATGAACATTTGAGTCGAAAGATGGATGAGAAACGTGTTTCATATGCATATAAGAATCTCGGATACCGCGTGTTCATGCTAGCCCAACCATACATATTACATTTGGGGGTAGGGGACAGACATGTGGCTGATTCAGCACGAGCAAATTCATGGATTCATAGGCAAATCCGATCAGCAATAATACCGCTTGACCACATAAGGCATTTGCTCAAACCAGAAACCAATCCACATTTTCACATCAGGCATCGTTGGGAAGAAGCTCGGTCGAATATGAAAAATTGGGTAACCTGGGATCAAGTTTAAAATCTGATTGTATCTGGAACTGCGCACAGATCATTGACTCTGATGATATTTTCGGCTCTCGGGTATAGAAACAAGTACTTCTACATTACTGATAGTCAATTCTTCAAATTTGCTATGCTGCTGAAGCGATTGCTTTCTCCAATATCTTTTCAATCTTCATTCACTAAACGTTTGGCAAGCAGTTTGTATGGAATTTTTCGCAAGGATCGAACTTGACGACGAAAGGGGGGAATGTAGACGCCTAAGAAACGACGGCTTTCTTTATTAGACTTACGTCCGCTTTGACCAATCAGGGAATAATGAGGATCGTGTTTAACAAGCGGGGGATGTATACAGCGAAACTGCCGGGTTGCGATCAGTTCTTCAATGCAGTCTGGCCAGTCGGCTGGTTGGCACACCGGTACAGCATTACTGGCCAAAAAAGTTGCACAGCGTTGTGAAATAACATAAGCGGCAGCACCGTGAGCGGAAATCAGCGGCATACGCAAATATGATGAATAATCGCCAAAGAGATGTCTTCGCCATCCTCTTTGGACAAGAGTCGGATAGCGCAAATCGAGTTGCGTCAAATCCGCATCTGAGTAGTATTCACCACTCAAGAACTTCAATATATCAGGCAAAGGGCATGCATCGTCCTCGAGCACCAAAGCATAGGGAATACGCTTAGCCACCATATGGCGATATACATTGATGTGCGATAAGGCACAAGCAAATTCCGCATCGCTCAGAAAACCCCATTTTTGATCAGCAGTTGTGCGGTCGACTTGATTTTCATAAGCCGAATCAAGACCATTACGTCCATCAACGGCGTCCATGAAGCTAAATGAAATCCCTAGCTCATCCATTGTTTGGGAGATCGATTGACGGCGGTCAGTACAGTCGGGAAGGGAAATTACGAAACAGTTAATCATGTTCGTTTTCGCTTGTATCTGAACCAAATCATAGCATAGACGAAATAATTCAAGGTCCAGCCATTCGGTTCAATATCGTCGATATACCGCTTAATAAATCGTGATACACAATAGATCTTTTCATATCTATTCAAACATAACTTCGCTTTAAGCAGGCCATAAAAACTGACGATATTGATAAGATGAATGGCTGGCGACTCTCTTGTTATAAATCTGAAAAATGCTTGGTGCTTTTCAATGTCTTCCTTGCAAAGATGTTCCCGCATCCACCTTGCAAGAAATTCACAATGGATCGAACTAGCTAGCCGAAACTGCTCCTCGGAATACTTGCTGCTGATTTGGGAGTCATGTATTCGATACTGAATTAGGTTATCTGTCAAATTGTCAAATTTTGTATGGAAAAAACAATCGCAGAAAAATTTATAATCCTGTGCATAAGGATAATCTTTGTCATATTCGACATACCCATATACAGCACTTTTCCTGATCATAATTGTCGGATTGATAAAACATGTGGAACCAGCAAAGGGACGGTATCTGCATTCTCTTGAAGAACGGCCGCTTATTTTGCCAATTTGTTTACCATGAGAATTAATCAAAATTGCCCCTCCCCCCACTATCCCTACATGGTTATTTCGCTCCATGAATTTCAGTTGTTTCTCAAGACGATCAGGAAAACAAATATCATCGGCATCCATAAGTGCGATGTACTCACCTTTTGATGTTTCTAAAGCGAAATTGAGCCCACCGGGTTTCCCGGATGGACCGGGATTGTCGAATAGTCGGATTCGAGCATCTCGATAATTTTGTACGATTTCTTTTGTATTATCGGTGGAACCATCATCTATAATCAGAAATTCAAAATTTTCGTAAGTCTGCTCAAGGATTGATAACACAGCCCCTCGAATATATTTTTCACCATCTCGAACAACTAGGGCAATACTAATTTTTGGGTTGAAATTTTTCATAATTTGTAGTGTAGCCCCTAAATCAATTTCCCAATTCGACCATGGATTGCAAAAGCTTACAACACCGGTTGTTGCTTTTCGGACTTGAACCCAGGATTATAAAACATGCGGCTGACAACATATTTTTCACTCAAGACTTTTGAGTTAAATATCCCGATAAAGGAGTTATGGCTGAAAGTAGTGCGCGGGGCGGAAGGGGGTTCATCCAGCGGCTGCCGTTTTCTCGTCTGATTGTACCTCAATTCCGTCCTTGAACTGCATTCCCTCGATGACCTGTCCCAGCCTGTGGAACCCGCGCAGCCTTCGCCAGCGGGATTCCGCGCACTACTTTCAGCCATAACTCAATCATTGCTTACTTTCCGGATACGGTTCCCGTTCCGTAGCCGCCTGTACCAAGCTTTTGTCAATCTTGAAAAAATCTACCAAAGTTTCAAGAGCAGGGCTGAGAGGGCCAATCCCAACGATTGGCTCCTTTGCATCATCTGCAACCATCTCGTTTTGAACACATGATAGCCAGACGAGATACAAAAAACGCAGATCACCAGCGACCAAATCATTTCTCAAAGGCATTAATTCACTAAGCCATCCTTCACCATCTTCGGTCCAACTCTCCTCTATCCATGGGTAAATATCAATAATGATGTTTTTATCATCATCGATGATTTTGAATGATAGCATTTCATCCTCTGTCGGTTCCGTGTTGAAACTGCAACGCTCCAAAAAGGGGATCAACCCGGAACTTTCAACGGAATCCTTGGGCAATTTGATCATCAGTTGTCTTCCCCAGTTGGCACGTTTCAGTTACCTGCGGGATCTTAAAAATTGTTCAACAAATTCGCCACCATAAGTCTGTTCAAGGTAAAATACCAGTAGCCACATGGCAAAAGATCTACGGCTGGTTATCATTTATGCGTTAGCTTGATTGCTGTAGTCTGATTGCGTTGCCGGCGAACTCTGGAATTGCTTCCAAGTTCAAAGTAAAATCCAGTATCCCAATAAAAAAACTACTCGAACCCGATAATGGGAGAGTCATTACATAATTTTCTATTGACAAATCACCCGAAAAGAACAAAACATATACAGAGATTATCCAATGAATGAAATGAGCAGATGTCCGATGAAGGACGGAAAGATTGATACCAGTACTGCCGCGCGGTCAAGTAGTGGTACAACCAACCGGGAATGGTGGCCGAATCAACTGAACCTAGATATTCTCCACCAGCATTCGCCGGAGTCGAATCCGGTGAACAATGGGTTCAATTATGCACAGGAGTTTGCCAGTCTTGATTATCAGGAACTGAAAAATGATCTGTACGAGCTGATGACCGCATCCCAGGACTGGTGGCCGGCCGACTACGGGCACTACGGCCCCTTCTTCATCCGCATGGCGTGGCATGCTGCCGGAACCTATCGGATTGGTGACGGACGGGGTGGTGCCGGAACCGGCAATCAGCGTTTTGCACCGCTCAACAGCTGGCCTGACAATGGCAACCTTGA
The DNA here is from genome assembly GCA_965220975.1 of Candidatus Poriferihabitans sp. Taxonomy (GTDB): domain Bacteria; phylum Pseudomonadota; class Gammaproteobacteria; order Arenicellales; family Poriferihabitantaceae; genus Poriferihabitans. The sequence goes on from OZ244855.1 coordinate 2,647,328, forward strand.
CAAGGCGCGCCGCCTGCTCTGGCCAGTAAAGCAGAAGTACGGACGAAAAATTTCCTGGGCGGACCTGTTGATCCTGGCAGGAAACTGCGCTCTGGAATCGATGGGATTCAAGACTTTCGGGTTTGGCGGTGGTCGTGAAGACGTCTGGAAGTCCGAGGACGACATTTTCTGGGGTACTGAAACTGAATGGCTGGGTGACAATCGCTATACCGGCGAGAGGGATTTGGACCACCCGCTAGGTGCCGTTCAGATGGGCTTGATCTATGTGAATCCGGAGGGCCCGAATGGCCATCCCGATCCGGTTGCCTCGGGAGTGGACGTGCGCGAAACTTTCGCACGAATGGCCATGAATGACGAGGAAACAGTGGCCTTGACCGCCGGTGGGCACACGTTTGGCAAGTGTCACGGTGCGGGTGATGCCGCGCTGGTTGGTGCCGAGCCTGAGGGCGCAGCCATTGAACAGCAGGGGCTTGGCTGGTCTAGCGACCACGCTTCGGGTGTAGGCGGTGATGCGATAACCAGCGGTATCGAGGGTGCATGGACGGCCAACCCGACACAATGGGACATGGGTTATTTTGACAACTTGTTTGGGTATGACTGGGAGTTGACAAAGAGTCCGGCCGGTGCGAATCAGTGGATACCGAGCAATGGAGATGGTTCTGATCTGGTTCCGGATGCCCATGATTCGTCCAGACGTCATGCGCCAATAATGACGACGGCAGATATGGCGATGCGGATGGATCCGGCATATGAGCCGATTTCAAGGCGTTTTCATGAAAACCCCGACCAATTTGCCGATGCTTTTGCCCGTGCGTGGTTCAAGCTGACTCACCGTGACATGGGTCCCAAGTCTCGGTATCTGGGGCCGGAGGTTCCCGAAGAGGAGCTGATTTGGCAAGATCCGGTTCCGCCGGCTGACCATGAATTGGTCAACGATCAGGATGTGGCATCCATCAAGCAGAGCATTCGTAATTCGGGAATTTCCATGACTGACCTGATTGCAGCGGCCTGGGCTTCGGCATCGACCTATCGCAATTCTGACATGCGCGGTGGTACCAACGGTGCACGCATTCGCCTTGCCCCGCAAAATCAATGGGAAGCGAATCAGCCAGACAAGCTCGCAGGCACGTTGAAATCCCTCGAAAGCATGCAGCAGGATTTCAATGCCGGAGCAACATCCGGCAAGCGGATTTCCTTGGCAGACATGATTGTTCTTGGAGGTTGCACAGCAATTGAAGATGCAGCCAAACAGGCCGGTCATTCAATAACCGTGCCTTTCAGGCCCGGACGCATGGATGCGTCTGCAGAGCAGACAGACGTAGAATCATTTGCGGTGCTTGAGCCGACTGCAGATGGATTTCGCAACTATCTGAAAGGACCGCATACCGTTTCTGCAGAAGAGTTGCTGGTGGACAAGGCACAGTTGATGACCCTGTCTGCCCCGGAAATGACCGTCCTTGTAGGAGGTATGCGAGCACTGAATGCGAATTCAGGTCAATCTCGGGAAGGCGTTTTGACAACTCGGCCAGGAGTGTTGAGCAATGACTTTTTTGTCAATCTGCTCGACATGAACACCAGATGGGAGCCCATTTCTAAAGAATGTGATTCATTCGAGGGACGCGACCGGAAGAATGACACCGTAAAGTGGACCGCCTCTCGAGTTGATCTGATCTTCGGTTCAAATTCCCGGCTACGGGCAATCGCGGAACATTACGCCTGTGCGGATGCGGAAGAGCAGTTTATCCAAGACTTCGTCAAGGCCTGGGACAAGGTCATGAACCTCGGAAGGTTCTAGGGCACGCGTGATCGGACGTTACGGCTACACGAGAAACTCGTGTAGCCGTAGCCGCAATCTGGCCAAACAAGTTTATTATGAACCTGGCAAAGAACCGCTTGTTTGCCTGGATGTAGCATGCATGCTGGTAATTTACTGGTGGATTTTGCATTTGTTTGGACCGTTCGCCCTATCCCCAGTTGCTCTTCAAAATATTGCTTCGTCCAGCCAACTCATCTCGATTTATTTGGAAAACCATCGTATAACCGATCCAGAATCTAGCTGGACAGTTAGAGTTGCTGGTTTTGGTGCTCGATAATCATGGAATCTCGGAACGCTATCTTTCGTTCGAATCATGTCAGAATACAAAAAATCTCTGAAGTCGTAGGGGAATGCTGATTTGTTCCAGTCATCAGGTTCCCTTATCTGCAGACAAACTATGGCAAGCGATTACTGATCCCGTAATTCTACAAAACTGTCTGAATAGTTGCTACGAAGTCAATCGAACTGAAGATGGCGAATATTCTGCCTTTTTCAATATCAAGCTTGGTCCGACTACAAGACATTATTCAGTGCAGCTCGAGATTGTCGAGAGTGTTGCGATCGACAATTATCAGCTGAAAGTTTTGGTTGAAGGAGATCTCAATACCAGTGCTGAAGCGGTAGCAGATGTCAGACTCGAGTCGATTTACGACCAGACCACGTGCATCAACTATTCTGCTGAAGTAGTCGTCCATGGCTGGCTAGACCATTTTCCGGAAACATTGATCAGGCATTTTGCAAAAAAGCAGATAGGCCGTTTTTTCGATCAGGTTTCCGTACAAGTGGAAAAGAAAAGTGATTGATGTTATCTGCGATAGTCCAGATTGAACATGGTGCGACCCTGTTGTCATCTAAGCCAGTTATGGGCGAATAGGGTAAGCAAAGCGGTTTGAAAATTGTCTCAATAGATTGCTCTCACAGAATGTCTTGCGAACTTGAGCCGCAATCTGTATCTCAGAGTAATACGCAAAAGGTATCTGTATCTATTCGTCCAAATAGGGGGCGAGTAGATACCCCAAAGGTTACAATTCCCGAAGCATGAATTTTCGGGTTCGAGCCGTTTCGCGTTTTCATCATTGTTGGAGAGATCAATATGGGCCAAGCCGAGCGTCAGCCAAACATCCTCATCATCATGGCCGATCAGCTGACAGCCAAAGCTCTGGGGTGCTACGGCAACACCGAGGTTGTCAGTCCGAATATCGATCGCTTGTCCGCGACCGGAATCCATTTCGAAAATGCCTATACTAGCAGCCCGCTTTGCACTCCGGCGCGATATGCCTTCATGACAGGTCAGAATGTCTCACGCTGCAAAGGGTATGACAACGCATCCTATATGCCCTCCACCATGCCGACATTCGCACACTATCTGAGGCTGATGGGATACCACACCTGTCTATCGGGAAAAATGCATTTTGTGGGACCGGATCAATTGCATGGCTTTGAAACGCGCCTGACCACTGATATCTATCCAGCTGAATTCGGCTGGGTGCCCGACTGGACTCGGCCAGAGGAGCGGATTGACCTCTGGTATCACAACATGTCGAGCGTTGCGCAAGCAGGGGTTGCCGCAATCACCAATCAGCTCGCCTATGACGATCTGGTCGGGGCCATGGCGGTCAGGGAAATCTATGACCACGCCTGTTCCGACGATCCAAGGCCATTTTGTCTGGTTGCCAGTTTCATACATCCGCACGATCCATATGCCACCCGCCAGAAATACTGGGCGTTGTACGAGGACAGGCAGATCAGCCTGCCAAAAGTGCCCAGGCCGGATTCGCAGCCCGACCCCCATAATGCCCGGCTCGAATCAGTGATCGATATTGATGCGGTCTCGATCACCGAAGAGGATATCATCAACGCCCGCCGCGCCTATTACGGCAATGTCAGCTACATCGACGAATGGGTGGGGCGCCTTCGGGACGCGCTCGAAGAATGCGGGCTGGAGCGAAACACGCTCATAGTCTTCACTTCCGATCATGGAGATATGCTGGGCGAATTCGGCCTTTGGTACAAAATGTCGCTCAGAGAGTGGTCTGCCCGGATTCCTTTAATCTTCAATCACCCGGGCAGGTTGTCCCCTGGATCGGTTGATTCGCTCGCTTCCCATGTCGATATCTTGCCAACGCTCCTCGATATCGCAGGCACCGAGGAAATCCATCAGCCAGAACCGATCGACCCATTTGATGGTCGGAGCCTTTGGCCCCAGTGCCTGGGCGGGCAAGAGGCCGATGGGAAGATTGCTGTCAGCGAGTACCTTGCCGAAGGCGCCATTGCGCCCATGCTGATGCTTCGCGAGGGTCGATACAAGTATATCTGCTGCGACGCCGATCCAGAGCTTCTGTTCGATGTCCAGTCCGATCCGGACGAACTGGTGAACCTCGCTGAAAGCCCTTCAAGCCGAGACTTGATGGAACGGTTTCGATCCCTTGCGATGAATCACTGGGACAGCAAGGCCCTCAAGCAGGAAATCATACAGGACCAGAATCGTCGCAGGACGGTGCACGCGGCGCTGGTCAAGGGCAAGCGAACCGATTGGGACTACACGCCGTATCAGAATGCCAGCGAAGAGTACACGAGGGCTCACATGGATTTGACCCAGCATGATATTCGGTCCCGCTTTCCAAGACCGAAACCTTTCAAGCCTCTCTCGAAATAGAAGAGAGTCAAATAGCCCATCCGGCAGTTTACAGCCGGCAGGTTGTCGAGGTCATGATTCGATCTCCGATTTTCATTAGCAGCTTGACAGGGGCAGGCCGCAGCCAATGGCATTCTGTTTAAGGAAATACACACATTTACGAATTTCATCGAGTGGCAACTCATTGATAGTAGGGATATAAATATTTATTTCAAAAAAAGTATCAAAAACCTCTTGACAAACGCATGCGCGTTTCCGATAATACTCTGTATCGCACTCTGTTCACTGGGTCAATAAACCGTTTTCACGAGGAAATTCGATGCTCGACAGCACTCATCAACTCAAACCGAGGAAATTTTTCGGCCGTTCGATTTCTCGCCAGCAACTGTCGGATATTCGGCGCACCGTCGAGTTGATGTCGAATTTGAGCCGGCAGGAGTTGGCGCACACGATCTGTGAACATCTTGACTGGCATGCCAGTTCGGGTGAGGATAGTACCTATGCGGCATTGGCGATGCTTGAGATCCTGGAAAAAGAGGGTTTTCTGAGCTTGCCGGCGAAGGATGAGAGCAAGATGCGCGGAGTACGCAAAGCGCCCGAGAGGACCGCAGCGGGTGAACCGGGACCGGTGATCGACGGGGACTTGTCGGCACTGGGCAACATTGTTCTTGAGCCGGTTGATGGCGAGTTGGAGGTTGCCTTGTTCAAGGAATGGATTGATCGTTATCACGCCTTGGGCTATCGTCAGCAAGTGGGTTGCTACATGCGCTATTTTGTGGTCGATGGGCAGGGACGGCGATTGGGTTGTTTGCTGTTTCAACGTGCTTCGAAAAGCTTGCAGAGTCGAGAGCAGTGGATTGGCTGGAATGACCGATGGCGAGAGCAGCGGCTGGAGCGGGTGGTGTGCAATTCCCGGTTTCTGATCTTGCCCTGGGTGCGCGTGCACAATCTGGCTTCGCATGTGCTGTCGCTGGTGGTATTCCGGTTGGCCGAGGACTGGCAGGCAAGATGGAAGGTGCGTCCGGTACTGGTGGAGACGTTTGTCGATGGAGTCATGCACTCGGGCACCATCTACCGGGCCGCGGGGTGGGAGAAAATTGGACAAAGTGCGGGCCATCGCAAATCCGGTACGGGTCGCAAGGACCTCTATGTCAAGGCCTTGCAAAAGGATGCTTGTGCGATCCTGCGTGGGGAGCGGCGCACTCGCAAACGCAAGCATGCGGCGCTGGAGGTCGCAACCCCCGCCGACGGACCGTTGGTCTCGTTGTGGTTGGACTTGGTGGGCATCATCACCGAGACGGCGGCCATGCAGGATCCAGCATGGCGGGTCCGACGGCGTACCATCGGTACCCTGCTGGTGATGTTGTTCGTGTTTCGTCTGGTGTTCAGCAACAATCATGAAAGTTATGCGATCACCATCCATGAGTTGTGGGACCAATGCCGGTTACTCGATGTCGAGTTGCCACAGCCACATCCGGTGGCCGCATCAGCGATGTCGACCGCCCGCCAGAAAGTCGACGAAAGAGTATTCCAGAAGGTCCATCGTCGCCTGCTGCAACGGATGGGAGATGAGGCCATTCCTCGCTGGTGTGGTCGGCGTCTGTATGCGGTCGATGGCAGCAAGATGAATGTGCCTCGTCAGTTGCTCAATTGGGGCTACCAAACCCCCCAACCCGAGGCCTGGTATCCCCAGGGATTGGTCAGTTGTCTGTACCGTCTGAATGATCGCATGCCGATCGATTTTGATCTGGCATCCCACGGCAATGAGCGCATCATGGCGGCCCAACATCTACAACAGGTTCGCGCCGGCGATGTGGTCGTTTATGATCGCGGTTACTACTCCTTTGAACTGCTGCATGATCATGTTCGTAGGGGGGTCGACTGCGTGTTTCGTCTACCGGGTAGCAGTGCCAAGGAATTCGAACGATTTGCCGCCAGCGGTGAATCGCAGCGCATCGTTGAGGTTACGCCCGGAAAGCAAGCCAAACGTCGCTGGAATCAATTGCATCCGAGAGAGATTCTCCATCCGATCACGGTACGCTGTGTGCGTATTCCCACCACCAAAGAGGACTTCCTGATTGCCACCACCCTGACCGATGACGAGAGTTTTCCGAGCCCGGTCTTGGGCGAAGCCTATCAGGGACGCTGGGGCATTGAAGAGCTGTACAAGGTCTCCAAGCGGCTGATCAAGGTCGAACAGTTTCATGCACAAACCGAACGCGGTGTGCGACAGGAACTGTTTGCCCATTTTACCGTGGTTGCACTGACTCGTTCACTCGGCAATCAGGTGCAAGAAGTGATCGGCGGTTGTGTCGCGGACGAGGCGCAGATTCAGGTCAACTTCAAGCATGCCTTGGCCACCGTCGCCCGGCGTTTTGAAGCCCTGATTCTCGGTCATGCCCAGATGGTTGCTGAAACCGTTTCATGCCTCTTGAAAAGTTTCAGTGAATGCATCGCCAAGGCACGTCCCGGACGCTCGTATGCACGGAAATCCAAACGTCCTGACGACCGTTTCCGGAGCAGCAAAGGCAAATCTGCAAAACCAACTGTTGCCAACCAGACCAAGACGGCATAATCGAACCATGACCGTCACTTGTTCCGAAATTTGTTAAGTGAATGCGTCTCTGTGCTTAAGTGAATGCCATTGAGGCCGCAGCCCCTGCGGGCTTAGCGTCGAATAGTCAACCCATGAATAACCGAAGAACACCTGACGGTGTGTGGCAATCCGGTGAAACAGAGCGAGATCTCTGACAGATTTGTTACCAATTCCGGTCAAAATCATCTTGTAGAGGTCGTGGTAGTGGCGGGCTAATGATAGCCGTTGCTTTTTCTTGGTTTCTGGACGAAATGTCTCCCCATGTAAAAGCATTGTTTTTTCCAAGAATGTGCGCTCTGGTCGCATTGCCCTCTCATTTGATCTTGGTTGGGTTAGTAATTCTGGAAAGGTTTTTCCTATATGAGAAGTAATCACGACGGATGCGACAGGCTCTAATATTTGATCAAGTACCCATTTCAATCTTTACTTCACGACGAAGATAGGTGGCTTGCTCTGGAAAGGCAGTTGGATAAGAGAACAAGTAAGGTCTGCTCATCGGGATCGTTGGGGTCAGTTTCAAGTATCCATTCGAGCGTATCCGGCAGATCTGATGAGATCGATTCGATTAGTTTTGACTATATCTTATTGCTGATGCATTACCGACAGGCTTTTTTCAGTGCCTTGAGGCGCTTGGTCATTTGTTTATTGCTAGGCGCTTGTTCTGGGGCATTTTCCCGCCAAACCCCAAAACATCCCTGCTGATGACGATATCCATATCTTCAGAAAAACGTTCAATGAGATTCCAGCATTTGGATAACGACGTACCGCCCTTAAAAGTCAGGTGGTTGCCCCATTCTGTCATATTGAACAATTTGCCCAGCATCCAACAAATCCAGAAGTCTTTTTCGACTGCGATCTCGGACAGATTCAGTTTTACGCCTGTCTCAATGCAGAACCGCCAGTATCCGATCACGTGGCTTGAGGTTGCAAGTTCGAGTTCTCCGCGATCCCGCCGTGCTCGAGCAGATAGGTCCGGAAAGACGGGATCGGACATGCGTATCGATTGGCCGATTCCTCGTGCAAGGCCCCCTGGTGCACGAGGTGAATGAAGAAGGAGGACGCATTCATCATTTCCGGAAAGCAATAGGTTTGGGAATTCCGGTCATGCAGTTCGTTCATCAAGCGCTTGATCCGAGAAGAGCCCTGATTGCTGTCCATTGCAGCCATCACTCCGGCCGTCAGCTCCATGGCATCTTTCATCTCGCTTGAAAACTGACCGTCGTAATACCCGTCTCTTCCAGCCTTGATCTCGGATTGTATCCGTTCCCAAACCACCTTGCCGAGATCCCCCTCCGTTCTCAGAACTTCTTCGACCAATGCCTGCATGACGATATGCAGATGCCGAGGCCAGCCATCACAAGGCTGAATCAGGCGAGTTATCTCACGCTCGAATCCAGTCATGTCGATCTCGAAATGGGAACAGGACCTTTCCATGAGTTCCCGGACTTCATGATCCGGAAAACAACCGATGTTGTGTTTCTGATCGTGTGGTATACGGGTCAGTCCCATCTTGCGGGCCGAGTATTCGGTATCGCTGAGACCCGCCAGCACCAGCGCAATCGGCAGCCCGCAACCGTCATGGAGACTCTGAAACAGCTTGGAGAGAGGATCTTCGGAATCACGTTGAAAGCGCTGCGCCTCGTCGATGGCCAGCACGATCGGCCGGTCAAACCCGCCATGCTGTTCAACCCATTTCCCGAACACATCCCAGTGCATGCGCGGTCTTGCTGGCTCCATGGTGGTCTCTTGCTTGCCGAAGGCCTTGACTGGACCCAAGCCAATCCCAGCCTCCCCGCCGGATGTTCGAACGGAATGCGATAAAAACTCCTCGGCGGCTGTCGGGTTGATGCTCCGGGCTAATGGTTGAAGAATGTCTACAGCTCCCCCAATATCACCAGACTTCAGTGCGACCACCAGCGGAGCCTTGCCGACGCTCTCCGTATACAGTCTTTCCGGATTGTGCCTGATCTGGTGCACGATCGAGCTCTTGCCCGCCCCCGGCGCCCCCTGGATTATCCGCGTTGTTTTCTCTGCGCCATGCTTGTTGGCTCCCGAACCCTTCCACACCTGTCTGGCCGCTTTCGCAATGTCGTCGAGCACTTCGGACCGTCCGACAAACACTCGAGGAGGAGCTCCTTCCGTCTGATCGAGGAAGGATTCCAACTCTCTTTTCTGATCGGGATTCATCGCTACACCTCGCCACGGGCATGATTACTGAATGCATGCAGATATGGTATACGGATTAAAACGGATAATCGAAGAATACGCAAGTACACAAGCAAAAAACATTGCCTGAAACCGGCATCCTGTTCGATGTACCTGATAGTTGACGATGGACTGAACGATCTGACAGACATCACGAAATCTTCAACATGTACCCGGGATCTGAAAACAGTCGTTTTGATCTCTTGCGTTCACTCTCTTGTTGCTGATTCACATGGACTTTCCATGTTTGCAAAAAAAACGGCATGGCTTGCTCCAAGCTCATAGTCTATCACACCATGCTGCTGCAAATGAAACGCTCACTCGCTTTCACTCTGTCATGACGATCCAGACGAATCGATCAAGCCGTCTTCATTTCGGACCGGTCGAGCTCGACAAGCTTTCCACTCATGCGAGACTTCACTGCAGATGGACTGGCTAGACTGCTGGTTCGGGAACTGAACTCTGAAACTTCAGCAAAGCATGGTTCCAAAATATCCACTCGTCACCAATAGGGGGGCAAGTAGATACGTGGATTGTAGATTGTAGACTCGATGAACATTCTACACCATTCAACCGTGAAAGGCCGCCACAGCTTCACTTCCAGCGACGTTCCTCGAGCGGCTGGGTCTCGGAGAGGCCGTCGACGAACTGATGCCCGAGCCGGGCAACAACCGGGGCTACCGCCCTATCATCCCCCCACACTTGATTCGTACATTCCCTAAACTCCAAACAGAGTGTCCTGCGATGGGTACAAGCCCATATCTGTCGCGGGTTTCAACTCTGCAACCGCAATCATGTACCGGGCAAAACGCCGACCCCTTCAAAACCACGATGCCTGGAGCTCCGGAAATGCTTTCCTGATTTTACTTGAGGATTGGGAGAATCAATCATGCCAATTTTACCGACTTCCTTAATTCACGAAGTCAAGTGTGGATTGATGATAGATGCCGGTCGGGGGCACATTCCGGGGCGGGTCGACATTGCCGAGCGTCCCGCGGTGGTGGAGAAGCTCCGGATCGGGGACTGGGAGCTGGACACGATCATCGGCGCGAGGCACCGGGGGGCCTTGCTGTCCTCGGTGGATCGGGCATCCTGGTTCACCATCCTGGAGCTGCTGGCCGGCAAGGCCGCGGCACCCGTGACCGAGGCCCTGCTGGAGCGCCTGGGGCCGCACCGGGACCGGGTGCACACCCTGACCGCGGACAACGGCAAGGAGTTCGCCGGCCACGAGGAAGTGGCGGCCGGGCTGGACGCGGGGTTCTACTTCGCGACCCCGTACCATTCGTGGGAACGCGGCCTGAACGAGCACGTCAACGGCCTGGTGCGCCAGTACTTCCCGAAGGGCACCGACTTCCGCCGGGTCACGGCAGAGCAGGTGCGCGAGGTCGAGGACCGACTGAACCACCGCCCCCGCAAGGTGCTGGGCTACCGCACCCCGCACGAGGTCTTCCACGGGGGACCGGCCCCGCCCGCCAGGGGCGGTGTTGCACTTCGGACTGGAACTGGGGCTGCATTATATAGACTTTCCTTTCTGAAAATAGACAAACTTTCAAACCGAGCCACTACTCGGCCGTTTAACACTCTTTACAGCCGAGAGGGGTTCTGACAATATCGGCTAATTTTGCCAAGTAGCGGCTTTGAGTCTCTTGGCTGGGGTGTGATGTACAACCAAGCCCGCCAGAAATTCACGCAGCGAGTCGAATTTTTCGTTGTCATCATCATTATCCAGCTGGATATGAGAAAAAACGCTATAAAGCGCACTAATTGCCTTCCAGACCGTTTTTTGGTTTTGTTCGCGGCGACCGTAGATAGGGTGTTTGACGAGGAGCTGGGGCACAAGTGAACGGGTAGATTGTGGAAGAGTGCAGAATCTCACTTTAAGGGATTTTTGAACGCATGGTCAGATCAATCACCACCACTTCTATATCTGATATTTTCGGAAAGTCTCCAGAAATACTGCTCCAATAGTCCTTGAAAGCATCATCCAAAGACTTAATATCAGTTGTTTTTTTATTCACTTTCCATTTCTTGGCAGGTTTGCTACCTTGCCAGATTAGAAGCATTACGCCATAGCGATCAGTGCCTTGACGCATGTAGTCTCCAACGAGTTGGTTGCGCAATCGCTCTTCCAATTTTGGGCCAGACCATTTTTCCAGCAATTTGAGTTCGATAGGAACAGAATTATCTACATGTGAGTTTTGCATCAATAAGTCGATTCTTTGCCGGTTTGCAATCTCTACCTCTCGGGGAACCATGATATAACTGCCAACATTCTGTTCAATCCAGCTTGCCACTAAATTACTCATTTCAAGTTCATTATCAGCCTTCTGCCACGTTCTGTAAGGACTGGCATCGCCAGTTTCGAGCTGGTTTTTCATATCGGCAAGCTGGTTGACAGCAAGATCAAATAATTGGCGATTGGTTGTTGGTGTTATAGTGAATGATGAAGCAAACTCATCGACTTGTATTGCGGTCCATGGTTGAGGATCGCTGTCTTTTTCTGCGCGTATGTAAGCCAATTCTTTCATCCATGAGCGATATTCGGGCTTGGGGTGCACATTGGCGAGTTCTCTAAGGGCTATATATGTTTCCTTGCCAGGAATTTCGGAAAGCTGTTTGAGAATCAGGTCGCGAGCTTTTTGCGAATGATCGCGCAATCCCGGCGTGTAGACACCTTTATTGGCACGGTCAATGTCGTCCTCCACATGAATATATACGTGCATGAGCATATAAAGGGATTTGAGGTGTTGGGGCACGCGAAAGTGACCAATTATCGGTCCTGTACTGGATTGATGGCGACTCCCCATTAAAGCAGTAATGAAAAGTTGTGCGAAACGTTCGCCTTGTTCAGCCTCCAGTTTTGAAAGATGTTTTGATAAGGCAATAATGCCCGTTTCTGGTTGTGCATCGACCCATAAAGCATGCCATTGTGAACATTGATCATCGGACAATTTGGTTGCGATCTTACTTTTCGCCAATGCCGCAAGTTCATTAGCATTCACTCCTCCACTTTTGAGGATATACAGACAGCAGCTTTGCATATCGGCATTTAGAGGGGTTTTGTGTTCAAGCCAAGACATGATTTGCCGGCTGATATCTTGATGTAACCAGGGAGCATGATTTGTTACTTTATGCAGGAGTCCGACCGGATGCTGCTTTGGTTTAGCGTTGTCAAGTTCCCAGGCAATTTCGGCCCATGCTGCTTTTGCTACCGCTTGTGGTTTGCTTTTATGTATAGCTTCTAGCCAACCAGAAAATCCGTTGATCTCCCAAGTCATGTAGCGTAATGCGTGATTCACTTCACATTCTTCCAGAGAATCAGGGAATTGATCATTTTGTTGTGACTCAATTTCAAGTCCTGAAATAGCAAAGCAGAGAGAATATGGGATTGAAGAGGAATTGGCTCCTTCTGAAGGCAATTCAGGCGTATAGTCTCGCCAAAATTCCATGGCAGCGTCACGATAGGCATGAGCCACACCTGTCCCAAATTCATTGATCAGTGATTCCCAGTTCGCGCCAAGAGTACGGCTTGTGTGCAAGCCAACTCCTATGATTTCATGCATAAGCCATTGTTGACCCGCACTCAATGTCCCAGGATTTAATCCGAGTTATGGTCGAAAGTAGTGCGCGGGGCGGAAAGGGGTTGAAAAAAGCGGCGTAACCGGATTAACTAACAATTTCAAAAACAATTAACCAAAGAGGTACGCCACCATGAGCAATGATACCATTATTGACTATTCGCAAATCGGAAAATTTGAAGATGTCCTGACCGGGATTCTCCACGACAGTGCCCAGCAGTTGCTGTGCAAGGCGGTGGAGGCGGAGCTGGGCGAGTTCCTGAAGCTGTATGAAGACCGCCGCACCGGACAGAACCTCCGGCTGGTGGTGCGCAGCGGCCATCATCCGGAGCGCCTGATCCAGACCGGGATCGGCCCGGTCCCGGTGCGGATTCCGAAGGTTCGTTCCAACGACGGCAAGCCGGTGACCTTCCGCTCGTCGGTGGTTCCGCCGTATGTGCGCAAGAGTCGCACGCTGAAGGCCTGGGTGCCCTGGCTGTACCTGAAGGGGGTCAGCACCGGCGAGATGGCCGGCGTGCTGTCCGGGCTGCTGGGGAAGCAGGCGAAGGGGTTCTCGCCGTCGGTGGTCCAGCGCCTCAAGCGGGTCTGGCTGGACGAGAGGAAGGAGTGGACGCAGCGTGACCTGAGCCAGGACCGGTGGGTGTACGTCTGGGCGGACGGGGTGTACAGCGGGTTGCGCAACGAGGAGACCAAGCTCTGCTGCCTGGTGGTGATCGGCGTGGACGACCAGGGCCGGAAGTCGATTCTGGCCATCGAGGACGGGGTGCGCGAGTCCACCCTGAGCTGGCAGGACGTGCTGCTGGACCTGAAGAGCCGGGGCATGAACGCTCCGAAACTGGCGATCGGGGACGGTGCCATGGGGTTCTGGTCGGCACTCGACCGGGTCTATCCGGAGGCCCGGCACCAGCGTTGCTGGGTGCACAAGACCGCCAACGTGCTGGCCGCCATGCCGAAGGCCATCCATCCCAAGGTGAAGTCGGCACTGCAGCAGATCCGGATGGCGGAGACCCGGAACCAGGCCGACCGGGCCTTCGACGGTTTCCTGGCCCGCTACCAGTACCAGTATCCCAAGGCCGCGGTGAAGCTGATCCGGGATCGCGAGGAACTGATGAACTTCTTCGACTTCCCGGCCGAGCACTGGCAGAGCATTCGCACCACCAACCCGATCGAGTCGACCTTGGCCACGATCCGCCACCGGACCCGGACGACCCGGGGCTGCCTGAGCCGCGACACCATGCTTGACATGATGTTCAAGCTCGGCCAGTGCGCGGAATCCCGCTGGCGAAGGCTGCGCGGGTTCCGCCGGCTGGGACAGGTCATCGAGGGAGTGCGGTTCCAGGACGGAATTGAGGTACAATCAGACACGAACACGGTAGCCGCTGGATGAACCCCTTTCCGCCCCGCGCACTACTTTCAGCCATAACTCTTTAATCCAGGTGGATGGCGAATTAGGTCTAGATTACCTATTAGAAGTTCAATCGATTTCGACCTGTTTTGCTGATCAATAGAACGTCTACGTTTGTCATCACGCTCCCATTGTTGTAACTTTTGTTGCCTTTCGAGTTCCTGTTCAGTTACTATAGGATTAAGCAGCTGCTCCAGTTGCTTGACAATTGAAGGGTTGATCTTAACACTCTTTCGCAACCGACCAAGCCATTGCTTAGGCTTGTCGGCATCCGAGAAAATCTTAAATGCAAGCGAAAGTGCAACCGACTGATCATCTGTTAACTTGCGAGTTTCTATCCAAGTTAAAATGCGAGGGAAGCTGTTCTGTCCAAAAGACCAGAAATGCCCATGCCAACTAACTTGAAAAAAGCTTTTCAAGCAATTTCCATCTTTTTCAATGCGGGTCCTGTTTATCTCTACTTGTCGCCAAAACAAGGCATCATTCAGTTCAATCCATTCTGGAACTAAATGCCGTAATTTATCCCTGTAGTCATCATAATGCCTGTCGCTGAAATCAGATATGGCTGGATATTCAACCAAAATATCCAAGTATTTGTTTTCCATAACTACATCAGCACGTATCTCAACAAGCCGTTCAATGGCATGAACCACTGAATTCAAAAGCCAGGAGAAATTTTTAGAGATATGGCAATAAGAATGTTCGTAATAGGGCGGGCGACTGAGGAATTTCTTTAGCCCGTCAATAAGCTTAATCACTGGTTGTGCAGCATTCGAAACTGCAATCGGCAAGCGATCAATATATGCATGCAAAGCATGTCCTAGTCCAGTTGCTTCGTAAGGCTTATGCGCAGGTAATTTTTCTATGGCTTTCAACAGATATTCGGCGCCCTCTTGATCAGCGTGGATACTACTGGGCAGAAGATCAGCGAGCAGTATTAGAGGTATATCAGCCTGATCTGTCAATAAAGCGTTCCATAGTGATGACTTATGGTCATTGGTTCCGCAACTCACAACCGCACGCATGGTGGCCATCCGAGTACTGATACCACGTTTGGGGTCAATGGCTATAGCGAGCAAAGGCGGCACGCAATTCTTCATCTTTCCCTGCCAAGCCAGCCTTGCCAAGAAAAAGATGGCATCGTCATGGTTGACATGTTTTTTGATAAGCGAAAGGGTTGTATCAGACAGGTCAGGTTGCGCGATCCGAGCAACTGCCGCATTGTCTTGTCCATATTTATTGCCTGTTTCAACAATACCAACAAGTACACCGTTAAGGATTTTTTCTCGATCTGGCAATGGCAGGCATCCTGGGTCTCCCCCTCCAGGGCGATTTCGGGGTATTCGTCCAAGACTTTGCTTCGGATAGCCCTGTCCTTCAGAATCAACCAAGGCAATATTGAGCGCAAACGAGGAGAAACAATGTTCTCACCATATTGCTTGCGGAAAAAAAGTGCTTCGATCTTGTGCCGAGCCGTCCTCTTCTCCAAAAGATTTGAAAACCATTCTGCCGCTAAAAATTCACGGATTTCCCGGTGGCGAAACCTGACTGATCGGTAAATCACATCGTTGAATATGCCTCGCTCAAGAAGGGTTTTAATCTCAAGTTGATTCCAATCGCAGAGAACCTGATCTGCTTTGATTCCGATTTCCTCATGTATTTCGTCCGGAACCTGAATTCCCGGTTTGTTGCAAAGAACAACTGCTGCTGCAAGTGATGTTGCACCTTCCAAAGATTTATTTGGCTCCAACGGCCTCCTATGTATATTGTCTGGACTAGGGCGTGTTAACGCTAATCAGTGCATCGATGATGAGCGCGAAGACGATGAATCCGAGGAACATGACATCGAGTTTCTCGAAGCGCGAGAACCCCCGTCGGAAGCCCTTGAGCCGCCGGAACAGGCGCTCGACCTCGTTGCGCCTCTTGTACAGTTCCCGGTCGTATTTCCAGGGAGCCGTGCGGTTGCTCTTCGGAGGCACCACGGGGGTGAAGCCGAGATCGACCGCCAGTTGTCGGGTTTCGTCATCCTCGTAGGCCCGGTCCATGATCAGGGCCGGCCGGTGCGACGGCCGGCCCAGCCGCTTCAGGAGTTGCCGTCCCTGTGGGGCATCATGGGCGTTGCCGGGAGAGCGCGCGAAGGCAACGGCTGTCCGGGCATCCGCGGCAACCATATGAAGTTTGGTGTTCCATCCGCCCCGGGACTTGCCGATGCACTGCGGGCCGTTTTTTTTCGAGCCCCCGTACCGTCGGGATGTACCTTCATGCTGGTGCTGTCGAGGCTCAGGGCTTCGACCCGGACCCGGATCATCTGCTCCCGCTGCAGGGCCTCGAACACGCGATCCAGAACGCCGTTCTTCGACCACCGGTTCATGCGCGTGTAGACAGTGTGCCAGTTTCCGAAGTGCTCCGGCAGGCCACGCCACTTGCAGCCGTGCTCGGCCACGTACAGAATGGCGTTGAGTACCTGCAGGTTCGAGAGGCTGACATTGCCCCGCTGCCTCGGCAGCAGCGGCGCAATGAGCTCGTACTGTATCCGGGTGAGTTCCACTTGCCTGTTCCTCCGCATTGCTTCTACTGAAAACAAGGGTGGCAAGTATACCACATCTCATGGAAAATTGTGTTAACACGCCCTAGTTTCATTGATCCTCCGATCAATATTGAGGTTTAACAGTTCACTCCGACTTCCAAGGCGTCTATCATCTGCCCACTTCTTGAGAATCCCCTCTAAGTCGAATGGGCGTTCTGCAAGAGACTTAATGTTTAGCCGCTCAATCTCCTCAATCAGGCTATCGATATCCATCACTGAACGATGCTTGGCAAAAAGACGGATATCGTTTTCATCCAGAGGATTCAACTGAAATATCTCAAGCCCACTTTCACATAAAACGGATTCATCATCGGAATCCTCTTGACAACCAACCGTTTTCTTATCAGGCTTTTCAAACGGTAAATAGCGTTTGATTAGGTCGCTGTCTGATTCAGGGCGCCAAGCATATGGACGGCTGGAGATGCAGACGTGAGCCCGATGTCTCCCCTTGTTGATAGCATCTGCAAAGAAGCGAATTGCCTTTTCAAAATCTCTCGGATCGGAGAGTCGGGCTTCATCGACCGAGTCTAGGAAAAACCAAGCTTCCTCTGTAGTAGAAATCCATTGCTTAAACCCTGCCTCATCCCCAACTTCAAGTGATAGATTAAAATTATCATCAATATCTTCAATACGCACAAAAAATGCAAGGCATCCATTATTTTTGATGAATTTCGCACGGTTCAGCATTTCATGAGTCTTGCCTGCCCCGGCCTCAGCCAGAATTACGGTTCGATATCGTTGATCTATTTCCGTCCAGCTCTTACTATCTTGATATCCGAAACCATAGAGATTTTGTGGTTCGTCCAAGTCATTCCGGGACTGGGGGATGGGTGAAAAATGACGCTCAATCGGTACCGGATTGCTACAGTTCATATTAAATTTGAGGTATCTGCTCGTCCCTTCCCGATCTAAACTTTCTTATTCCAGGAATGCATCCATAAACACAAGGAGAGACGATTTCAGGGATTTTCGGGGTTTGTGCGGTTGTGGCTAAAGCAGGCGCAAAAGTCCTTGCAGGGCGTAAAAAAGCCCTCTTGCGGTGGGCTGCATTACTGGTTGGCTTGGTCAGTTAAAACAGGTCTTCCTTGACCGGCCCCAGCCCCCCTGACAGCAGGATTAGATGATTCAGCGCATTGACTATCCTTTGCCCCTGTTCCGGATTATTCTGATAGGAAGACGCTTCCAGGTATCTTTTATCAAAGTCGGCAATGGATCTGTCAACTTCTATCCATTCGGCATGATCCTCATCATAATGCCTTGATATGCGTTCAACTTCAACGCAACGCGGAATTGCACAAGATAATACTATTCTCCCATAGTCATCAATATGCGCGTCTGCAACCAATTCTGAAAACAGTACAGTTGCATAAATGTATGAACGCGAGCTGCCTTTATCATACTGACCGACTCTGGAAAGTAATATCCTGCTTCGATTTACCTCAATATGTTGCGGTACAGTGAAAAGCAGGTCATACAGAGAAACATCACTCGGCAGATTTCTGTTAAGCCATACAACGGTCTCGTCTATTCCCGGTTCGGAATCTGCCCATCCGGTCGGCATTGCAGCCAGCATGATCGTTAGTAGCAGTGCCTTCATTGAACCGCCTTACCGTCTACACCCCAGAAGGTTAACGGGTCCCGAATATCCCGGCCTTGTTGATTCGCCAGTGCAACATCTCGCGCCGCCATATCCCGTCGGTCTGTACTCGACGACATATCCTTCATGTACGATAAACTGGTTGTTGCATCCGCCTTTTATAGCGGTACAACCGAATGCATGGCATACGGTTCTTGATACGTCATTCTTGTAGTTCCTGATTTCATAGCCCTCATCGGTCGTGATCCGGTTTAGATCCATTACCGAAAAAACGGGATGGAGGTCAAGTTCCATTACCGGCCTTCCGCGCCACGCGTCAAGGTCGGATTGCCGGACTGCATTTCCCTGTAATCCGCCGCCGCAGCCGGCGACTAGTATGACGGCAATCAGCACTGTAAAAACAGTCTGTCTTCTAATCTTCATTTCAGTTTCCTTGTAAGGCCGATTGGGTTTCTCATCCCTGCTTCACGCTGTATAGCTCGCACTCAAACAGGACATTAGCCATCATGATCTCCCTCTCGTTTTCATTCTTAATTGCCCATGATAATTCATGATAACCAAGTCCATTTTAGCAAACTACTTCGGTTTTTTTCTGGGGAATTTCATTGGTAGGATGGGATAGGATAGGGAATTATAACCAATCCTAACCAAGAGCGGGTTTCAGTCTTTTTTCGCGGCTGTCTTGTACTTCCAGTCGCTGGACTTCTTGGGAGGAGAGTTAATGATGATTTTCGCAACCTGTTCCGGGGTTGCGTTGATCCTTTCAAAATGCTCGTTATGTTTCGACTGTTTGCATTGGACTGACTTCGATTCTTCAGGTTTGTTCAGTTTCTTCATGTCATTCTCCATTATTTCAATTGTAAGTGTATGACACTCTCATTTTGGCTTTCAACTGATCTATCGGAATAGGCGGACTATCAATGTGAACCATCTGATGACAATTTGCACATAAAGGACAGACATTTTGAATTGCCTGATCAAGATTCAATCTCTCGCCGGTTAGAAACGACACCGGTTTCAAATGGTGAATCTGAATATATCCATCGCCAAAATCAGGATATGCCATCGCAAATTCGAATTCACATGCGTCACACAGAATGCGTCCGTTCTTTTTGTAGTGCTCATAGGCAGCATTTCGCAATTCTGTTGACCTGGTTCTGTATTCAACTGTGCGCTTTTTCAATTCACCTTCGGATATGACTCGGTCATCTATAACCTGGACAGGACGCTCGTTGAAAATATCAGCATAAGAAGGTGCACTTTCATCCAAATCAAAACTCAGTAATGTTTCGATTTGGTCAATGTGATTGTTGACGAATTTTCTGCCTCTTTCCGTACTTTCAAATTCGGTTGTGCCTTTCGATGCAACATGTTTGACGAAATCTCGCTTGAGAAGCGTTTCGTGTGAAACAAGATTTCTGACTTTTTGTGAAAACTTGCTGTCGTTTCTGCCTGCAAGAATTTCCAAATCTTCACCGGTGGGTTTAACAAGCTCTTGAAGGAGTCGGATCAAATCCGTTGTACTCAGACGCGTGCTTGACCGAGTTATCAGATACAGCGCAGGTACAATCAGCTGCTTTTCAGAAATTCGGGTCATAATTTGTAATGAGAGCGTGTCTCGAATTCCTGGAAAAGCGACCTTTGATATTGAACTTATAACGAAGGTCATAAAACTCCACATGCAGTTGATCACAATGAAAATACAACTCTTCAATGAGGGATGTGGCTTTTGTAACAAGCATGAATTGTCCGGGATAGGACTTGAGGCAATCCGCCAGCCGTTGTTGATCGACAATATTAAAATCATTGTTCCCGTACTTACTGAAAACACAATCGTAAGGAGGATCGACAAACATGAACTCCTTTTGCCCCCCCCCCCCCTTCAGAATTTATAAATTGTTGAAAATCAAAACTATGAAGGTTTATTTTCTGCATTTTTTCAATTACCAGCTCGGAACGGAGATGATCAACCTTGTTTCTCAGGGTATCTGTCTTTCGCCCGTAGGACTTTCCGAAAGGCACATTGAATTCCCCATTGGAGTTGACTCGGAACATGCCACCATAAGCCAACTCCCGAAGCAGGAAAAAATCAATTGCTCGAATCACTTCTGAACTGGAATTCGAGTTGTGGCGGTCTCGCACTTCATAGTACATGGCTTCTCGGTCGGACAGAGAGAATCGCTCCCATTGTTCAATCCATTTATATAATTCCAGGAAAAACCCTTCATGCTGGCTTTTGACATGCGAATAAAAACTCATCAAATCAGAGTTAATATCATTAGCAAAGCAATAATCAGCTGATATGGCATCAAAATAGACGCTCCCCCCACCGAAAAAAGGCTCCAGATACCTTTCATGCTCGGGAATTCTGGGTACTATCATCGGAAGCTCGGATCTCTTTCCTCCAGGCCATTTCAATAACGGTCTGCAGGATTGCGAGGGATTTACCATCATCGATCACCGTGCCTCGCTGGGAAGGCCATTAAGCAACAAGGTCATTGTACCGAAGTCGTTTGCCAACCATGCCACGGACAATCCGTTGCATCTGTTCGATTGTGTCGAAACTCCGGTCATTATGCCGCCCCGCAAACTCATGAACATACCTGTTAAGGTGCTTCACGCTCATCTTGTGGTAGGTTCCATAGTAACCTCTCTTCAATCCCGCCCAAAAGGACTCTATGCCATTGGTATGAGCCATGCCCTTGACATACTCGCTAACGGAGTGATTGACTGATTCATGGTCAAACGGCAATCTGTCATAGGCAGTTGCACCATCGGTATAAACCTTGGCTTTCTGATCTGCGTTGGATTTGACAAATCCCCGTAAGGTGCCGGCATCCGTTCCGGCGACACTCTTTGCCCGGACTTTATTGGTTTCCCTATCCTTGATGCCTACAACAGCAATCTTTCCGACAGTACCCCGTCCGGTATCTTTCAGCTCTTTGCGTTTCTTGTTGGACATGTTCTTGCGTTTTCCACCAACAAAGGTCTCGTCTACTTCGACAGGGCCGGAAAACTTGAAATCCGCATCGTTGAATGTTTCCCTGATGCGGTGCGCCAGATGCCATGCGTTCTTTTGGGCAATATCCAAATCCCTGTGGAGTTTCATGCTGGATACTCCTTTGAGATTCGTTGTCATCTGGAATATGGCAATCGCCCATGTCTGGTAATCAAAATTCGACCCCTGCATTGTAGTTCCAGTCTTTGTTGAAAAGAACTTCCTGCACTTGCGACAGCGGAACCTCATTTCAGGATGAGTGGTTGGGTTCTGGACATTATCCGACCCGCATGTCGGACATTTGATCTGACCTTCCCACCGTGCTTCAATAAACCACTCTTCTGCGGTGCCATTGTCGGGGAAAATCTTGAAAAGGTCAATAAGAGATAGTCCATCTCGGTAATGTTTGCCTGGCGCTTTTGCCATGTCGGTTCCTGCTTGGTTGTCTGTTGAACTGGAACTAATTTTAGCAATATGGTTAGGATTTGTCAACTACTTTTGGTTAGGATTGGTTATAATTCCCAAAGAATTCACCGTTTCCGTGATGGGCTCCAGAATCACTTTGCTCAGGTTAATCCTGACTTCAGCCCATCTCCCTGAGTCCGAAGCTTTCCAAACGTTCCGGCGAGCCGTCCACCGGCGCATGCTTCGACACATCAGCCGGCTGCTTTGACGGAGGCAGTATAAGACCTGGGTAGTGTCTGCCAGAAAAGCATGGTTTTGACATAATTGTTCAATGCAAACAGTCAAGTACATGATAATTCCCGCTCGACACCGGCACTGAAGATTTTCCGGATCCAGTCGATTTTCAACCGCAGGCTCGGAAAATCGCTTGCCGGACTCCGTTCTAGGGAAATCTTCATGTTCAATATAGACAAGATATAGCAAAGGATATCAAAATGTTACGTCCGTATTTCGGGTTTTTTGGCAGACAATAGGAGTTATGGCTGAAAGTAGTGCGCGGGGTGGAAGGGGGTTGAAAAAAGCGGCGTAGCCGGATTAACTATTACATTGAGAAAAAAGTTAACCAAAGAGGTACGCCCTGCCTCTTCTACACAAATAAGTTCTTGACTTAACTCACCGGAAGGGCCATATTCCGGTGCATGGACGCACTGACCCCAATTCGCGAAACCCTGTTAGAGCCAGAACCATGGTCTTGGCTGTTGGCACTATTGGAGTCGGAGACCTGTACCAGTCGTCGTCAAGTGGCCCGGGCCCTGTGCGAGCAGCTTGATTTCCGGGATGCCCGGGGATTGCCCCGGATCAGCAGTTGCAGTGCAGCCTTGGCGAAGCTCGAGGCGTCGGGCAAGATCTCCCTGCCGGTCAGTCCAACCGGCAGCGGGGCTCGTGGTCATCCGAAAAGGCTGGAGAAGGCGGTTGCGAGTCCGCTCGAGGTGCCCGATCGGGTGGATCGGATTGCCGGGTTGCATGTATCTCGGGTCTGCGATGATCGCCATCATCGCATCTTCAACGAGCTGGTGACCCGCGAACACCCGATGGGGAGCGTGTTTCAAGCCGGAGCCCGGATGCGCTACCTGATCGGTTCGGATCACGGCTGGCTGGGCGGGTTGGGATTTTCCGCCTCGGCTTATCGGTTGCAGGCCCGGGATCAGTGGATTGGCTGGGATACCGAGCATCCGCCGCGGCATCTGGTGACCGGTCTCAGCCGCTTTCTGATCCGTCCCGAGGTGCATTGTCAAAACCTGGCCTCGTGGGCATTGGCCCGGACGCTGGGCAGACTCGGGGAGGATTTCATGCGACAATACGGCTATCGTCCGGTACTGGTCGAGACCCTTGTGCATGCACGGCAGTACACCGGAGTTTCGTTGCTGGCAGCGGGCTGGACTCATGTCGGTGAAACGGCCGGTCGGGGACGTTTCTCGCTGGCCGGGCAACGGGTGCCGAAACGGGCCATCTGGTGTCGTCCACTGAGCACCGACTGGCGAGCGGCTTTGGGTGTTTGCCCACCCGAGGTCGTCAAGCGGGACATGACCGAGGGTCTGGATCGGTGGAGCTGGAGCGAACAGGAATTTGGCGGTGCGCCGCTGGGAGACAGACGATTGAGTAAACGACTGGTCAAGAGTGCCCACATGATGGCGGAATCGCCCATGGATTCGTTTCCGGCGGCGGCCAAAGGGGATGCGGCGAGTGTGGCCGGATTTTACCGCATGATGGAACAGCCGGAGGAGTCGGAGGTGACGGTTGAGAACCTGCTATCGGTGCATCGTGAGTGGACCATGGAGCGGATTGCGAATCAGTCTTCGGTGTTGCTGATCCAGGATGGAACCGATCTGAACCTTGCCACCCACGGTGCCTGTGAGGGTTTGGGCCTGATTGGCAGGAACCGGTCCAGCGAAGGCAGTCTGGGGTTGCATCTGCACAGCACTCTGGCGGTGTCTGCGAGCGGCGTGCCGTTGGGGGTGATGCATCTCGAGCTTGATGCCCCAAAGTCTCCGCAAGAGGCATCGGAAGAAGACGCAAGGAACAAGACCCGGCGCTGGATTCGCGGTTTGCAGGACAGTGCTCAAGCGGCGCAAAGGGTGCCGGATGTGTCCTGCATTGCGGTCATGGACCGGGAAGGAGATGCCCATGAGATATTCCACCACTGCCGGCAGCTGGAGCATTTGGACTTGATTGTTCGGGCAAGACATGATCGCGTGCTGGGTGCGCAGGGTCTATCATCCCCCCACACTTGACTTCGTAGATTCCTTGAACTACCAAACAGAGTGTCCTGCGATGGGTACAAACCCATATCTGTCGCGGGTTTCAACTCTGCAACCGCAATCACCCGCCGGGCAAAACGCCGACCCCTTCAAAACCACGATGCCTGGAGCTCCGGAGATGCTTTCCTGATTTTACTTGAGGATTGGGAGAATCAATCATGCCAATTTTCCCGGTATCCTCAATTCACGAAGTCAAGTGTGGATTGATGATAGGCGCAGGGTGCCCGTCTGTTTGACCGGATTCGTCAGGCTCCAGTCCAGGCCCGAGTGGAAATTGAGGTGATGCGGAGTTCGGCCCGCCGGTCGGCCCGTGGACAGCGGGAGAAAGCGTTACGGGAAGCCCGACTGGCCGCGTGCGCATTGCGTTGGCAGGAAGTGACGATCCATGCCAACCCTTCCTCCTCCCGCTCGACCGGCGTGCCCTTGAACCTGGTGCATGTCCAGGAGACCTCGGTTCCCCGTGATGGCAGTGATCCGCTGGAATGGTTTCTGCTGACCTCGCTGCCGGTCGAGCATGCCGAGGCTGCCGAGCAGCTGCTGGACTGCTACCGCTTGCGCTGGCGGATTGAGGACTGGCACCGCATCCTGAAATCCGGATGCAAGGCCGAATTCCTGAATCTGCAAACGGCCGATCGACTGGAACGGGCGATTGCGATCAAGGCGGTGATTGCCTGGCGCCTGCATGCCATGGTGCTGCTGGGACGGGACACGCCGGAGTTGCCGGCCGAGGTGCTGTTTTCCAATCTGGAAATCCGCCTGCTGGAACTGGTTGCCCTCGACCGCAAACGCCCAGCGCCTTCGAATTTGGGTAGAGCGGTATTGACCATGGCCATGCTCGGCGGCTATCTGGCTCGGAAAAACGACCCGCCGCCGGGACACAAGGTGATCTGGACCGGCTATGTCGAACTCGGCGCCTACGGTCGAGCTTATGAGTTGTTCAAGCGCCTCGACCCCGAATACCTGTATCCGAATTTACGTCCAGACAAAACTTGTGGCTAATAGGCAGCCTGCGGGTAACCACCAAAACAACTTTGTCCGCTCCGGTTTTCAGAAGACTCGCCTTCAGCAGGTCATATTCCTTATTGAGGGATCTTCGCGGGTTTTTGTCAAACTCGTTTAACTGGTCGAGATTTAGCCTGATCATGGTTTCGGTTACAGGCTCGGAGAGGCTGTCAATACTTGTTTCCGAGTTGTTGAGATGCCCGGATTCCAAAAATTTTGAGATTTGTTTGGAATCAGGGCCTTTCATGCTACCCTTCCATCAATGTTCATCACCTCTGGCAGCAGCTCTTCGACAAGTTGAGACATCACATCAAGGGCACAATGAGTTTTGCCTTGCGTAGTTTTGTCGATGCGGTGCACAGGTTCCTGGAAGGATGCGGCTTTCTTGTAGGCAGCTGTGGCGGGTATGCGTGTCCCAAGCAAATTGACTTCTGGATGATCCTTGAGCATGTGGGTCAAGGCATCAACAAAAGTGCGGGCATCTACGGTCCGCTCTATTCCGTATAACAGTCCGTGCATCGGGCCAACCGCCATGCCGATACGAGGTGCCATGGTTCTGGCCTCGGAAACGACACGTACTGAGCCGCGTTGAAACTCGCTGGCACTCACCTTGTCGGGGCGGATGGGGCTAAGTATGATATCACCCGCATAGATTGCTGATTCCTGAAGGGGGCCTACGGCACCTTGGGTGTCGATCAGGATATAGTCATATTGGTCTCGTAACTTACCAAGCGTGTAATTCAGGCGTTGCCGCCCATCAGCGGTGTGCAGTATGAAGTTCTGGAGAGTGCCACTTGGATCATCGGAGTAAATCAGGTCCAGGCCGGGAATGGATGTACTTGAAACCACGCTGGTTACATCAGCTTCCAGAACCAGATGCCGAAGTCCGTTCCTTGCCTGATGGGAGAGGGGATAGTAGGAGGATAATGTGGGCTGGATATCGGCGTCGACGGCCAGCACTCTTTTCCCAAGGTCGGCCAGATAGCCGGACAGGTTGGCGACGAGGGTGGTTTTTCCGACCCCGCCTTTCGAATTGGTCACGCTGATTATCGACATTTCGCTCACCAGTTGTACAAAAAAGTACTACTGACAGACATGAGCAAAATTCATGAGGTTTTACATTCTTGTTTTATTATCCTATAATCAACGGAACTGGATATTTGGCCCGAAAACCGACCCGAAAACTGGTGGGGTGTACAGGAATCGAACCTGTGACCCGCTGATTAAAAGTCAGCTGCTCTACCAACTGAGCTAACACCCCGGATCAGAAAAAGATCGGTTTTGTAGTAAATTTCCGTTTTTTGAGATCGCAGTAATTAAAACTGCACATAATAAAAAACTACATTTTCTTAAAAACGGATTATAACCAAAGTCCTTCTCATGTTTAAGCAAAGAAAGAGCTTTTTTCGGTTCATTTCTTTCATATTGGATTTCTCGCTTGCGGTGGATATATGCATTTGAATTATCGACAAATGATTGTGGCTGTCCTTAGCAATCAACTAGCATGATAAAGAGTTTTCTTTAACCCGAGATCATGTTTTTTCTTGCCAATTACCCTGAGACTTTTGCTTCAAAGCTCTGTGAACATGTTGTCGTCGGTATCGACCCAGCGGCTATAGGATTCTGCCACGGGATCTTTGGCCGAACGCATTTTTCCTGCTGATAGGGTAAATCTCATGCTGGATAACCAGTTAATGTATTCGATGCAAGCAATCACTTTTGAGATTACGATTTCATTAACGGCACAACGGTTAACAACCAGTTTTATTCATTGTTACAGCTACTAGAAACTCATTATCTAGCGCCCGTATAAATCCTGCACTCGATACCAAAGATCAAGACTAGACTATGCGTAAACAATTTGATCTCTCTCCCTATGGGATTGAGAACACAACGGAAATCATCTACAACCCAAGCTACGAGCAACTGTTCGAGGAAGAAACCCGGCCTGATCTGAATTCATATGAAAAAGGCACATTAACTGACACGAATGCGGTTAGCGTTTATACCGGCAAGTTTACCGGCCGTTCCCCCAATGATAAATATATTGTTCGCGATGATCTCACGCGCGACACATTTTGGTGGTCTGATCAGGGCCAGAATGACAACAAACCGCTCAGTCAAGAAAACTGGCAACGCCTGAAGAATCTGGTTGGGCGGCAGCTATCAGCAAAACGGCTATTCATCATTGATGGATTCTGTGGTGCGAACCCCAATACTCAACTTGCAGTTCGGTTCATCATGGAAGTTGCCTGGCAGGCCCATTTTGTAAAGAATATGTTTATTCGTCCAAGCGATGAGGAGCTGGAGAACTTCAAGCCGGATTTCACGGTATTGAACGGGGCCAAATGCATTAATCCAGATTGGCAGAAAATGGGCATGAACTCCGAAAACTTCGTTGTTTTCAACCTGGCCGAGAAAATGCAATTGATCGGTGGCACTTGGTACGGCGGTGAAATGAAGAAAGGCATGTTTTCGATGATGAACTACCTGCTGCCGCTAAAAGGAATTGCATCCATGCATTGTTCTGCAAACACTTCTGAGACGGGTGAAACCGCAATTTTTTTCGGATTGTCGGGCACCGGCAAGACTACACTCTCAGCCGACCCAACCCGGAGGCTGATCGGTGATGATGAGCATGGCTGGGACGATGAAGGTGTGTTCAACTTTGAAGGTGGGTGTTATGCGAAAACCATTGGTCTAAGCAAAGAGGATGAGCCGGATATCTTTAACGCAATAAGGCGGGATGCACTACTGGAAAATGTGACAGTTCGTAGCGACGGCAGTATTGATTATGATGATGATTCGATCACCCAGAATGCCCGAGTTTCCTATCCTATCTATCACATCGACAATATTGTGCGCCCAGTGTCGAAAAGCGGACCTGCGAGTCAGGTCATTTTCTTGTCAGCCGATGCATTTGGAGTGCTGCCACCGGTTGCAAAGTTGACGCCGGAGCAGACCAAATATCATTTTTTGTCCGGTTTTACTGCAAAACTGGCGGGTACCGAATTAGGCATTGATGAGCCGATTCCAACATTCTCGGCCTGTTTTGGCTCCGCGTTTCTCAGTCTGCATCCAATCCGATACGCCCAGGAACTGGCACGCAAAATCGAACTCAACAGGTCAAGCGTATATCTGGTAAATACCGGCTGGAACGGAACTGGTGAACGAATTTCCATAAAGGCAACTCGCAACATCATTTCAGCTATCTTGGCGGGAGCAGTCGATGACACGACGACTGCTGTTTTACCATTCTTCAATTTGCAAATCCCCGAGCATATTGAGGGTGTAGATCCTTTCATTCTCGATCCAAGAAATACCTATCAGGATTCACAAGAATGGGATCAGAAAGCTCGGAATTTGGCGGCCTTGTTTATCGAGAACTTTCGCAAGTATACGGATTTGCCCGAGACTCGGGCCTTGATCGAGCACGGCCCTCAACTTGCTGGATAACTGCTGGTCGGAAATCTGGTTTATTCGAATTCGAGTTCTTTTATCTGGGTTCGCATCGAGAGGATTTCGAATGCTTCATGCATTCTTGGTTGCAACTAACACAGAATCGCGAGCTTGTGCACTTGAGTTCCGTTTAAGGTCTGGCGATCAATGTTGCACTTTGGACTTGAACTGGGGATATTTTTCACGAATATTGCTATAATTTAGAAAATAATGCGATGAAAGAGGTGAGATCAAGTGTTGTTGCGATTCGCCGTTGAAAACCATCGATCAATCTCTGGCAGACAAGAACTGTCCTTTGCGGCCTCCAGCCTCAGAGATCGGGATGATTGCCTGATCCCCTGCGATGCCGTAAAGAGCCGCGCCGTTGTCCCCGTGGCCGTAATCTATGGTGCCAATGCATCTGGCAAGACGAGCATCGTCAATGCGATGGAAACAATGAAGTGGCTGGTTTTGTGGTCGCATATCAAGGGAAATCCACGCGGGGAGGTTCCGCGTCAACATTTCAGACTCGATCCGGATTACTCAGAACATCCTTCAATCTTTGAAATCGATTTTATGATTGAAGGTGTTCGCTACCACTACGGATTTGAAGCAACGGATAGAGCCTTTATTGCGGAATGGCTGTATGAAAGTCCAAGCGCCCATAGCAGGAAGCTCTTCGAAAGACATCGGCAGCAATTTGAGTTTGGGCGCAAACTCAAGGGGCAGAACCAAAACATTGCAGGACTTGCACGTCCAAACAGCTTGTTCCTGTCCACTGCCGCACAGAACGATCATGGACAGTTGACTCCTATCTACGAGTATTTTCAAAATCTAGTTTTCACAGGAACAAGTTCGAAGCCATCTGGTGAAGTGCCGGCACCCTTAACAATAAACGATTCACATATTGACCTTGAATGGGGAGGCATTGATTGCCGAGTCATTGATTTTCTGAATTCCATTGATACGGGAGTTTGTGGATTCTCGAGAACAGTCACTCTTCGTTCAAGCAAGGGGATTACTTTTCAAACAACCGTTCCGGAGGGGGCTACTAGCTTCGCTACGATACCCGAACTTGCCGCCACAGGTGATGCACAAATTCTGGAAGAGATTGAACTCTCACATCGTGGAAAAGAGGGAAAGGAGGTGCTCTTCCCAATAGACCTTGAGAGTTCCGGAACCTGCAGGATGTTGATGATCTTGAGCAAGGTTTTCATGGCGATTGATGAGGGATTTCCGGTTATCGTCGATGAACTGGATCTCAGCCTGCACACTGCTGCTAGCGAGGCGGTACTGCGTTTATTCTGCTCCCGGGATCTGAATCAAAATGGCTCGCAACTGTTGGCGACAACGCATGATACCAATCTGATAAAGTCCGGCTTGCTCCGAAGGGACCAAATCTGGTTTGCCGAGAAGGACAAGAATGGAAGCACGGACATCTACCCGCTGACAGACTTTCGAACACGAAAGGATGACAATATTGAATTGGGTTATCGTCAGGGGCGATACGGGGCGATACCAACTGATGATCCAGTAGCCTCTCTACTAGGGAAGTGATGTCATGAAAAGGAGACGGAAGGGGAAAATAGGTCGAAGAGCACCAACGAGGCACCCCAAGATTCGTTTTACTCTTTTTTGTGAAGGCAGAAACACAGAGCCGCTATATTTCAGTGTGCTCAGAAGCCACTACAATAGTTCCCTGATTTCAATTCGTATCCAAAAGAAAGGACGGGTTCCCATTACACTGGCGGAAAAAGCACGAAGCTTCGTCGATGTGGCAATGCGAACAGGGAGACGCAAGAACCTTTTTGAAGAACATGATCAAGTTTGGGTTGTGGTTGACCGCGACGAGCATGAGAGATTCGATGAAGCTGTCAAGCTGTGTGAGACGAATGGCATACGCGTTGCCAGGTCTAACCCGTGCTTTGAGGTCTGGTTGATTCTGCACATGCGTGATTATGACCGGCAAGATGAGAGCCGCCGTGTCAAACGCACACTTCGCGACATGCTTTCGGAACATGACTTGGCGGCGAAGCCGATCTATGAGCAGTTGATGACGATGATTGAAGATGCAGAGGAGCGCGCAGACATTCTGAATCGGCAAAGAACGAGGGAAGGGCAGTTGCATGGGCACCCTTCAACAACGGTTGGAGAACTAACAAGAGCGATTAGAAATTCCGGCAATCGGGCGAATGTCACATAAAGACGGTCTGGTGAAAACATCCGGTTGATCGTGAATAGTGCCTATCAAATGTCCTGAATCCTCGAAGCTTGAACATGCGACACCAATGTTGTTTTTTCCACCCAGTATCCCGCCAGACATAAACCGCATTGCATGTTGTTTCTTTACTTTCAAAATTTTGTCTATAAACGGTCATTATTGAGCGTTTCAATCACCCCGCCTATGTAATAAAGGCTTCTGCTTCCTGTTGACTGGTTCTGCCAGGATGAACCTAGAGGCGGGAACATGGTCGCATCAACCCTTATTCAACCTCGCTTTATCGGGACTAAACAAGTTAGTTCCAAAAGCCATGAAGAGTCAATTGTCTCCTAGCTGGCTGAGTGATTGGTCGATACATTCATGAACCTTTAGCATGAGCTTACCGAACTCGGTAAACTCACATAAGCGCTTGGATAGTATTGTTTGCGGCGGGGAATCGGGTTCAACAGGCTCGTTCAAGGGAAGCAGATCGTCATGTAACAGGACCATTGGTGAGAAACGATGGAAAAACACGGAGATTGACCAACACGTACACGAAACAACAATGGATAACAGGCGAGGAATCATGACCAATGCGGACATGGCGAAGTACTTCGGTTGTATTGCACACGATCACTTGTGGGGGACTTCTTGACCTGCGAATCATGGATACATGAGCGAATTTGTTGGATGAGGAACCGGGTGCATCAATCGTGCACACTCGGATCTGTGAGGGATGAGGCTTGGCAACAATGCCGTCTACTTGGACAAGCGATAGTTATTGGGTCAAACAGCAACCGGAAACCGATGCCATTCATGAATCAGCTGGCAATTTCTATGATAGTCTTGTGTCCCCCGTATTGTCGTTCATTTGAGTTGCTGTTTCCCCATGATGCCTCTTTGTTCGCATGACCAATGCTCCAACCCCATCCTTTGCTCTGTCGAGAATTTGCACTATTACCTTGGTTGGGCAGTAAATGGCAATCACACATGAATTGCAAGGTCGGTATTTTAAGACCGTTGTGACCCAATTCATCGCATGACCACAAAAATCCGGCAGAATCTTGCCGCGAAGGATGACGGTCGCGCTTGCAATGTCCTCTCAGAGAACGTGCGCTACGATTTGAAAATTGATGTTGTATCTCTGAAGTTTATGGCCTTGATGCCATCGCTGAATGTGCGGGGATCTCCATTGTATACAACATAGCTCGCTTCAAGTCTCTGCTGCTTCCGTGAAAATCGTAGCAGGTTTTTCTTGAATTCAGAATGAAATGTGGCAGATGACTTGATCTCGATGCCAATCAGGTTAGGTCCGCTTGCGAAGAGCAAATCGATTTCATTGCCATGACTATCCCGATAGAAGTACAGGTTTGGTGACAGCCCCTGGTTATGTCGGGCTTTTCGTGCTTCAAGAACGACTAGGTTTTCAAACAATTGTCCTACCAATGGATCGCGTGTTACCTGTTCCGGCTTTTCGATTCCGAGCAGATAGCACAGAAGGCCTGTATCCATAAAGTAGTACTTTGGAGACTTGCTGATCCTCTTTCCAAAGTTTTTGTAATAAGGGGTGAGCTTGAAAACAATGAAGGATGCCTCAAGTATTGAAAGCCATTCCCTGATGGTTTTGGCATCCACGCCCACATCCCTGGCCAGTGATTGATAATTCATCAATTGGCCTGTTCGTCCGGCAAGCAGCCGCATGAAATTGTCGAAGAGACTGGCGTTCCTTAGCTGGATGATCTGGCTAATGTCTCTCTCGATATAAGTTCGGTAGTAATTGGCATGGGCCGTGTGCGGTCTTTGCCTCTTGTCATATATTCGCGGAAGAAATCCGCTGAACACATATTCCTGGAAAGTGTCAAAGGCGATTGCCGCCGCTCTCAGTTCCTCCACCGAAAACGGCAGTAAATTCAGTATGCCAGTTCTGCCAGCCAATGATTGACTTATGGAAGCTTTCAATTCCAGTTGATGAGAACCCGTCAAGACATACTGACCAGTCATTCCGGATTCATCAACGATGCCTTGAAGATAGCTGAGAATGTGGGGAGCACGCTGGATTTCATCCAAAATGGCCTTTTCGGGATGCTCCAGCAGGAAGCCTCTCGGATCTTCCTGGGCAAATCTCAGGGCATCGGGTGTTTCCAGACTCACGTAGGCATAATCAGCCAGTAACGCTCGTGCCAGAGTTGTTTTACCAGCTTGCCTTGGGCCCAATAGAGTGATAACCGGGTACTCTTTGAGCTGCCGCAAAAACTCTTGAGACAAGAATCGTGGAATCATTCGGGGAAATATTTTGTGTAATTACGGACTTTAAGTCCTTATTATCACATAATATGAATCATGTGTCAAAAGGGCGTGCGTCATAATTATTGCGTTTCTACAATAATGGCACATGCCCTGTATTCCCCTTCCGTTTGCTGTTAGTGTTAGATACAATCAGATACAACGGAGGACCCCTCATGGTGATCTTGCACCCTGGCATCACCAAGTAACTCGCTGACTTCGGTCAATTCCCGCACCTGCAATTCTCCCTGTCTCAGAGCGATCATGACGTCAGCCAAGGTGGATTCACGCAGGATGGCACAGCCACCGTCGTTCAGCGAGGCACGGATAAAACTGCCAAAGGTCTGCTCGCCGCCTCGGATATATCCGGTCTGTGACGATGTCGGCAATCGATTGACCATTCTGGCCGTTTCGGCAGCTTCCAGAATGCTGGGCAGACGCCGATGCAGATTGACAAAGAGGGCATTCCGATCAGGATGAGAATGGGCGGTATTCCGCTTCCTGGTGGCAATAATCAGTGCCTCGGCCATGCCGGTATCAGCCGAGAATGCAAGTTCATGGCCACCGACATTTGCAATGGTAATGATTGTGATGTTCTCGTAGGCATGGACAAGCAGTTTCCGTGTCGGCTCCCAAGAGGCTCCCTGTATCGCGGTGATCGGAACAACCAGCGCAACGATGCCGCCCAGTTTGACCTTGACATGCGCCAAGTCAATAAAACTCGATGCAAGACCGGCATTTCCATGGCCAGCCGGGTGCTTGATGCCTCTGCGGATGTCCGATAGACGTGCAGACATCAGTCGCTGTTCGTCTTCGGTAGTCTGAAAGCCCGCAAAGGAAGGAACCGGTACATCGGCCGCTTCATGGTTGGTCGGCCTGGTGAATGGCGGATTCATGATCACCACATCAATCGACTCGTGCGGAACTTCAATATCGGCAACCTCAATATCGCCTTGGGCTTCGCTGGTCTGGATTTCACCGGTTGCAAACAGTGATCGGCTCTTGCCGGTCTCGATCAAGTCTAGCGAGCCGATGGCAATCTCCCGGAACGGTTCCTCTGCCGACCCGATTCCATAGGGCATGGTATAGACCCGGGTATTGTCGAACACCACGGCCGGATGCACACTGGAAAGCTGTGAGGCACAAAGATGTGCTGCCGCAGGCATGATGTCTGCGGCAATCACCGACTGTTCTATCATGCGTTTGTGGATCTGGCTGTCATCACCTCCCGCATGCCGGTAGCCGGCAGAGAGGAGTGTTCCGGTACCACATGAGAAATCGGCAATCCTGAGATTGGGATATTGCTCGAGATTGCTCCAGTTGCTGTCCATGCGGCTGACCGCCAGTTCCGCGAGCAGTGCTGCACTGGTCGGCAAGGTGTAGAAGGTGGCCAGGAATTTGCGGTCCATGATCAGCTTCTGGAACATCCGTCCTGAAAGGTCATGTCGAGTTGTCACGCCAAGATGTGCAAGGCGTTCGGATGCCGAGCTGAGAATGTCCAGAATGTGATGGGCAGTTTGTGCCCGTATCGGAGAAAGCAGATCCGAGGCAATCTTGAAAATCGGCCAGCAGTTGATCTCGTGCAGGATCTTCCGCCAGACATTCAGGATATTCATCCGAAAGGATCCGGACGGGTCGTTCTGGATCCGGTTGACCGGGGGAATGTCGTGAAAGCCGGTCAGCGTGGTGTGGAAAGTCAGGGCATTGGCAATGATTGTCATGGCCATGCGGTTGGTCTGCTCTCCAGGGTGCTGGTTGAGCACGTCTCCGACCACGCGTTCGGTATCCACGAAACCAAGATCGACGGCATCCTGAATCGCCTTGGCGGCCTTGCGAACCCCGTCTTCCAGTATCGAAATGCCCTGATTGACCATACGCTGGGAAACCATTGCATGCTTGATGCACCGGACAATGTCATCGATGCTGCCATTGAGCCATCCCTTCTCGGGCCAGCGGTGCGGTGTTGCCGGGTCGCCTGCAAAGACGCAATAGCCAAATTCTGCTTGCAAGATGCGCTCGGCCAGACTGGACTGGCCGTGCCGGAGAGCCTCCGGGATGCGCACGGCAATGGCCTGTTCGACTGGATTCTCGGAGTCGAGTGGCACGAGACCGAGTCTGGCCTTTGCGTCAGTTTCGACCGTGGAGGCCGGAGCAAACTCCGTTTCCACGACCACGGGTTGCCTGTTCGGAGTCAGAATCAGGATGTCCGGTCGCAGACGCGGGTGATCCTGAAATACACCGGTCTGCTCGACCCCGAGACTATTCCTCCAGAGCGGGTGCTTGGTCCTCAGCATTGCTGCCAAATGCCCGTTGAAAACGGGTTCACCGGTGTTCGACTGATCACTCATCCAGGTCTCGGCATAAGAATGGCCAGATATAACCCAGTTACAGGCTTCTTGTCTGTTCAGTGATTGAAGGTCGGTGCAGAAATTTGGTTCTTGTCATGCCAGAGCGAATCAAGACATACCCAACAGGACAATCCATTTTGCACAATCCTGGCCTTTCTTGATTATCTTATCCTTTTCAAACTTTCCAGTCATTTCCTTGAATTATAAACAGAACAGCAGCACATGAAGGAGCGACTTCAAATCTCACTTTGCAAATCCCGCAAATCGAATTTCAAATGGGTGTTGAGTCATTTCGGATTGCAAAATTGCGGGTTGAGAGCCCGCTATCAACTAGCAGAACCGTTAAGGACTTCAATTCAGCTCAAAGACCATAGATATGCATGCAGATTGGGGTGGGAGCAAGCAGCTTCAGGTACGTTATACATTAGTGTTGCAGATCCGCGTACCGGTAATCCAATTTGAATTCCGCAGACTTTTTCATTCACTCTTCTGTGACTCATTCGGCCAAAGAGGCCAGTGATGGTTGTACACCAATATGCTGAATCGATGCCATCAATCAGAATTGTCTGATTCATGTTATACCGGATGCCGACACCTAATAACTTCCCATATGCTTCCTTTCTTGTCCAATAATCCAGCATGGCTGTATTGTGCTGTGCAGGTTGCAGCTCATTGAACAGTCTCCTCTCAACAGGTGACAGAATCCGTTGCGACAGACCTTTCACGTTTATATTTCGGGGATGAATTTCAAGATCTACGCCCAACTCCCGGGTCATTGAAAAAGCATAAAGCGCGTGATTGGATGAAACAGAATAGTTGAAATGAAGTTTTCCCAAGTTTTTCTTCAATGAAGGTTTTCCATTTTCACCATACTCAAGCTGGATTTGTTGAATTGGACAACTGGTATACGTATTGATGAGTATTCTTAATCCGATCCGACCCGCAATATAGAGAGATCGTTTTTCTGGATTATGCAATTTATTCGCACGTTGCTGTTCTCCAAGATTCAATATCTCGGCAAAATGTAACTTTGGCAAAGAGTTCAACAGTTCTTTTGCATTCACAAACCAGAGATGGACTTCGTCTGGTTCGATTGCGGTTGGATGTGTAGTCGGTTTCCAGGCAATTGGTTGACGAGTCAGTCCACGAGTGGACATGGATTCATCTACAGGAATTGTTTTTGAGGCATCTGTTGTTGTAGTCATAATAATAGAGCAGGGTGGGCCAAAATACTGCGCCAAAATGAAGAGCATCTTCATCAAGAGATGTAAAACCCATGCGGAACTGAAAAAATGAATGCTTCGTTAAATGCTGAATAATGCAACAATTGCTGGCGTCAATTCGCAAATTCAGACAGTTGAAAATTATTGTAATCAAGGATGGCTGGGCCGACACAAGTGCAAAACCGCAAGAATCCATGAGTGATCAGGTTTCGCTGTACAGCAGCCTGGTCTCGACCCGACTAAATCCTCGACACAGAATATCCTGTTTGATCGTTACAGGAAAACATACAAATCGACAGGAATTTCATGCGGTTTGCTGAAACGGTCAGTTTTGGTGGGCAATTGTTTTCTGGCCTCCATCGAGCAAGATCAGTCTGAAAGCTTGGATAATTGTGCAGAAACTTGTGTTCAACTGCAACCATTATTCGAAACAGATCCCGAAAAACTGGATCTGGTCATGCGGACCCTGATTTTGCCGATGGAAATGAGTTCTGCAATTTGCCAACTCCTTTTATGGGACAATTGGAAGCGAACAACAATTTGCGTCAGTTGACGAGTAATTCGCCATTTTTAAAATTGATTGATGAATGGAGAACATCATCTTGTTGGTAAAATATACCGATAGCATCACTGCACTACTATTTCGCTGTCTTGCTGAATTGGTCTGCATTGAACAATTCGAGCGCGTCTTTTTGCATGTCCAATAAAAATCACAAAATTATCCAAGACGTTTACAATGCGGCGTCGAATGAACAGTCTGCAACTGCATATGATCAATGGGCTCATCAATATGAACAGGATGTGCTGTCTTGGGGAGCTCGGTTTCCATTCGTTGCTGCTACTGTTTTTGCGCGTTTTGTCGGTCAGAAACAGGGGCGAATTCTGGATGCGGGATGCGGTACTGGATTGCAGGGCGAATTGCTCCATCTAGCTGGATATTCCGACATCGTAGGAATAGACATGTCAGAAGGAATGTTGGAGATAGCGAGATCAAAAGGATTCTACAGTGAACTCTACTCAATGATACTAGGCCATACCCTGGACTTTCCTGACAATGCATTTGCGAATGCAATTACCACTGGTGCAATAACTCCAGGTCATGCACCACCTCATTCATTCCTGGAGATCATCCGGGTAACCAGAACTCATGGCAAGATCATTGTCAATATTCGAACGGATGACGATGTTGATCCCGCTTATCCAGCGGCCTTGCGCGAATATGCAAGCAGTGGGATGTGGAAGCAAATTTTCCAATCGGAAGAATATCGAGCAATGCCATCAGGCGAGCCCGAGATTCTGACTACAGCTTATGTCTATGAAGTATTGTAGGCTTGTGGTGGAAACTCACGCTCTTTTGGCATGAAATCAGAGCAGTCAACCGGATCACGCATGCTTATTCGGGGTTGTAGACACCTTGGTCTGGAACT
The DNA here is from genome assembly GCA_965220975.1 of Candidatus Poriferihabitans sp. GTDB lineage: Bacteria > Pseudomonadota > Gammaproteobacteria > Arenicellales > Poriferihabitantaceae > Poriferihabitans. The sequence continues at coordinate 2,685,389 of OZ244855.1, forward strand.
GTCAAAACAGCAGTTTCGGGCACTAGAGAGACACATCGAGTACATCGCTAAATGGAATAATCGAGTGAATTTGACTTCGATTGTCGATTTCGAACAAATGGTGATTCGGCATATTCTGGATTCACTCACCATCCTTCCTTATGTTCAGGGGTCGCAATTACTCGATATCGGAACTGGAGGCGGCTTTCCCGGCATACCTATCGCGATTACACGCACCGATATTCAAACTGTGCTTCTCGACAGCAACAAGAAGAAAACCGAGTTTCTTGGTCATGTGGTAAGCCAGCTTAAATTGAGTAATGTTCGTGTTCTTCATGAGAGAATTGAGAACTACCATCCGCTAGAGACGATTCATACCCTGACCGCGCGTGCGGTTGGTTCCATACAGAGAATACTCGCGCAGGTTCAACCTCTTTGCAAGCCAAGTAGTCGTCTCTTGATAATGAAGGGTAAAAAACCGGAGGCTGAAATTCGAGATCTAGTTCATGCAGGTGTTCGAGAAATATCCATTGTAGAATTGAAGGTTCCGTACTTGAATGCAGATCGAAATCTGGTTGTGATACAGTTCTAATTATGTCGCGAATTATTGCTATTACCAATCAGAAAGGCGGTGTGGGGAAAACCACCACGGCAGTCAATCTTGCATCCACGCTCACTCATGCGGGGAACAAGGTATTGCTCGTGGACATGGATCCTCAGGGCAATGCTTCTGGTGGAAGCGGAATCGCGATCAATCAGCTCGAGACTAGCATCTACCAGGTTTTGTTAGGCACGGCCAAAATTCGCGATGCGTTATGCCAGACTGACCATGGTTTTGAGGTTGCACCATCGCACAGGGATCTAGTGGGTGCACAGGTCGAATTGGGAACTTTTGCCGATAAGGAGTTTCGGTTAAAGAATGCAATCGGTGATATGGACACAGAATATGCATTTATCCTCATTGACTGTGCTCCAACGCTAAATATACTGACCATCAATGCACTGGCTGCCGCGAATGAAGTTCTAGTGCCAGTCCAGTGCGAATACTATGCACTGGAAGGCCTTACAAATCTGATTAAGACGATCGAACTGGTTCGCGAGAAGTTGAACCCGGAATTACAAATCGCCGGTCTCGTTCGAACCATGTTTGATGTTCGCAATCGACTCTCAATTGAAGTCTCTGAACAACTTGGCGAGCATTTTCCAAACAATCTTTATCGAACCGTAATTCCGAGAAATGTACGCTTGGCTGAAGCTCCAAGCTATGGTCAGCCAATACTCGACTACGACCGGAAGTGTTCGGGCTCCAAAGCGTATGTGGCATTAGCCAGCGAAGTATTGAGAAAGTCCCCGCGAGTCATGGCCGAAGTGAGTGGAGGCAAGGGCTGATGGCTCCGAAAAAGAGCCGCCTTGGACGAGGCCTAGGAGCCTTGCTTGATGATATAAAAACGACCACCCAAACTGGTGAAGACCAAGAGGGAATGGCGATTGATTCGAGAGTACAGTCAGACCGTCTAAGAGAACTGCCGATCACTCAGCTTACACAGGGCAAATACCAGCCTCGCAAGAACTTTGATGCTCAGGAGCTTGAAGAATTAGCACAATCGATTCGTGTTCAAGGGGTCTTGCAGCCCTTGCTGGTCCGCCAAATTTCGGGTAGTGAGTACGAAATTGTCGCTGGAGAGCGGCGCTGGAGAGGAGCACAGCTCGCTGGACTTGATACAGTTCCGGTTGTTATTCGTCAGATTGATGACCAAGCAGCGATGGCAGCAGCGCTGGTTGAAAATATTCAGCGACAGGATCTCAATGTTTTGGAAATGGCTCGAGGATTTCAACGACTGCTTGCTGAATTCAGTCTAACCCATGACGAAGTGGCTAATGTGGTTGGATGTTCAAGATCTCATGTTACCAACTTGATCCGCCTGCTCAATCTTGAGAAAAAAACTCTTGAACTCCTTCAGGAAGGAAAGTTGGAGATGGGCCATGCTCGTACCCTATTGGCATTATCGAATCCTCAGCAACAACAAGTGGCTCTACAGATTGTTGAGAAGGGGCTGTCGGTTAGACAAACGGAAGCCTTGGTCAGGCAATTCTTGGCTAGAGGAAGTGACCGGGGCAAGACAAACAAGCCTGGCAAGGACATATTGAATACAGCGGAAAGCCTGTCCGCAAAATTAGGCGCTAAAGTCGATATCCTGCATGGAAAAAATAAGGGGAAGCTCATTATTCACTATCATTCTCTTGATGAACTTGATGGAATCATTGAGCGAATCAAGTAGTTTGACAACCACAAGATCAAAGCGATTGCAATGACCAGAGGCTGGTCTATCGAAAGGGAATTACATACGAAAGTGACGAAACAGCCAGATCGGCTGCCAGCCGACCAGGGGCGAGATGAAGGAAAGGATCGAGATTGACGCGCCCGGCCCGGCTGTTATAGAGAAGATGGAGAATTTCGGTAGTGGCCGGCTTGAAATTTCCCTTGCATTTTGCAGGTGAAACCGGCATAATCGCCACTTGTTACATTTATCAACACTTGGAGATATGATCATGAAACAGATTAACCCCCCCCCCCTTATTAGCCTCATCGCCGCCGCCCTGCTGGTCCTGCTGACATCGTTGCCCGCCTCGGCCCAGACACAGACAGAGTGCAGCATCACCTCCGGCGCTGTCTGGTCAGCCGAGGGCACTTACTCTTTTCAGGGCAACAAGCTGACCCCCAAGGAGGGGCACTTCGTGAGCTTTCCGCTGACATACAAGTGTACGAGTTTGTCAACCGGGGCCCGCCCGGCGATCAGCATCATCAATCCGTCCGGGCACAGGATTGACACCGCAGACTTCCGGGGTGGCTATTCGGAAAGTGACGGGTTTGGCGATGGAGACGAGATGACCGGCAAATGTCTGGAGAGCAGTGGCTGTGAGATCGAATTCAATATCTCCAGCAAGGACAACAACTGCCGCAATGTGGGCGCCACAGTGCAAAGAATGACCATCTCGACAAGGATAATCAACCTCGGCGCTGGCGACCTGAATTTCACTGACCAACTCGACCTTATAATCGAGGTGACGGATGACGATACGCTCTCCCAGAGATACCTCGACATGGGATACACGCAATGGAAACCGACCTGCTAGACAGCACTGGTGCCTGGCACGGGCGGGGTCTGCCGCCCGTCATCGCCCACACTTGACTTCGAGGGGGTCTTGGCTGTTTCAGTCAAGCCCCCCGATTTGCATCTTCGTCACCCGAATCAAGTTCATCATCCTCGTTCGGTCTTTCCCGCGAGGCCCGGGTTGCATATGCCGGGTATGGGGGTCCAAGTAGACCCTGCCGCAATGTCCTGATTCCGGGCAGTGGCCGGCGTTTTTTCGGATTAAAGCCGACCAAGCTGCCGGTCAACACCACAAAGGCAGCCCTCGTCGGCGGACCGCGGGGCGTGTTCAGTCTGCCGGACTTTGCAGGCAATGGAGGCGCCTCTGCTTCATCTCTTTCCATGTGCCGGTTCACCAACTCGTCGGGGCGGTTTCGCCCCGGCCAGGCCAAGCCCCAGACCCGAAAAGCGGTAACCGCATTGAAGACAGCTTATTGGAGCAAGCCATCCGACTCATCAAGTTGCCAGTCCTTGATCCGCATGCCCTGCTTCAGGGCATGAAGGAATCCTTCATGCCTGCCAGCGCAGTCGGTACCGGTTCAGGATCATCCGGTCGCCATACTGCATTTCCGGCATCCCGGCGGACCTAGCCCTGCCGAGTCATGATATGCTTGCATAGCGTCATGATGATTCATGTGCAAATTTGCCGGTTTTTTGCATTAAAGCCGATTCTGAAGCCCAGAGATGCGCTCGAAAGACGGGTTTGACCATGCCACATGATTTCGTTGCCGGGTCTAGCAGTTTCTAGGCTGAGCTATTACCCAGGGTTTGGCGCCATTGTATATAATTCCCCAGATTTGGTTGCAGTTGAGATTTCCGAAAGCAGTCCCATTGTTTGCTGCCTTTGGCCAAACCACTACTGGACCGTGGTTGAAATTCAAGATATTTCTGCAACACGGTTAAAAGTCGTTGGCTTGCTCCGCACCGCACAAAAGTTGATATACTCACATAAAGCCGTCAGACATGTTGATTGATCAATCTCAAATTGAAAAATTTTTCTGTTTGTAGGCACTGCCTTTGTTGCAAACACATCTCGAAATGCCGGAATAGCTCAGTTGGTAGAGCAGCTGTTTCGTAAACAGCAGGTCGGAGGTTCGATTCCTCTTTCCGGCACCATTTTCTTCAAGGTCAAATCGCTGGCAGTCAAGATCACGAGTAGATCATGACGCCGAATGCCAATCACATGGTTACTCAGCTCTCGCTTGCCACTCACGAAAGCGTATCCAGGCGTTTGCACCCCAGGATGAAAATGGCTCCGGTGGTAGTCGGAGTGGCTCTGGTTCTGCGGTGAAATGTTCGGTGATTGGACTCGAAATACCACATGCAAGTTCTGCGGCACCAATTCCAGTAAGAGTTCCTCGGACAGTACCCAGGCCATTTTGTACACAGGCAGCAAATAGATTCTGGTCAATCTCCCGCATGACTGCAACCGCATTTCTGGTCAGACATAGGTGACCCGCCCATGTGAATTCCTGTTTAATACCAACTAACTCGGGAAATCGCTGAGCAAATTTCTTCAGATGAATTTGTTTTGCGCGGGCAACATCTTGGTCGTTAACGACCATATTCGAACGAAGCGAGGCGCAGGTTCGAATCAAGATACGGTTTCCCCCCAGAGCAGTATCAATCCGACGCACGGAAGTCCCCATCGGGTCTGAGGGAGTCAACCCCCATCTTGGTCTTCCGCCGAGTATGCGAAGCGTTTGTGAATCCATTTCTGCAGTCAAAGAAGCATAGAGAAAGATATGCAACAAGCGATGCCTCATCAACCCGAAACTTTCAAGCTGACCGTTAACAGCTAGTATGACGCGTTCTGCAGAAATGGTTCCCTTGGGGGCTGTCAACTTCCAAGAATTGCCGGAGCGCTCAATGTTCTGGAGCGGCGAATTCTCAAAGATTTTTACCCCATTTTTTTCAAGGCCGCTGGCAAAAGAGCGGATATATCCAGCGGGTTGTAGCATTACCGTGCCCGGTGTGTAGAGACCTGACTGATAGTGGCTACAACCAGTCCATTCTTGCATTTGTTTTCGGTCTAGAAACTCATGTGGTTCATCCAATACGCTTAATTTTTCCGTATAGTTGAGATTGCGTTGATGTGCCCGATTGCTGGCGGCTCCATTTATTTTTCCAGATTTATCGAAATAGTTATCATCAATTTCGTATTCTTCTACAGACTGGCTGGCAAAATGGATCGCCATCCTGTTCAGGACTATCTGATTTCGATCGGCCTGAAGACTATCGCCGGAGTAATCCTCTGAAGCAAGGTCGTGCGGCAGATCAATCATGAAACCTGAATTTCTTCCTGCTGCACCCTCGGCAACACGCCCTGCCTCCAGCACGCTTACCTGTAGTTGTTGATCAAGCTCGAGAAGTCGGCGAGTTGCAGATAAACCTGCGAACCCAGCACCCACGACAACCACATCGGCAGTCTCATCGGTTTCAAGAGTTCCTTTGTGGGGTTGGTGTCCAAGGATTTCGCTCCAGGCAGCGAGTCCTTTGTGGCTTGGCAAGCGTTTTGTTTGAAGCCGCATCGTCAATACTCTTACCTTATTTGTTTGAATGGTTTTGCCGAGCTATAGTCCGACTCAACACACAGACAGGCGATTTTATGCATTACAGGCTTGAATGGTTGCCTAATCGTTAATCTCTCTTCACTCCCTGGAATTCCCTGGGCTCAACCAGAATTCATGATCTGGCGAATCTTCTGTCGAAGATCATGGGTAATTTTCTCCAAGGAGTCCTGTTCCTGTTCTGTTAGACCTTGAAGTGGGGCGCGAACATCACTTGCATCCATACCAAAAAGGCTTACCCCATATTTAATGTTTTGGACAAACTTCCCTCCCTGCTCAAGCAGGTGCATAAACGGCATCATCGCCGACATAATTCGGCGTCCTTTGTTGAAGTCTCCCTGTAGTACACAAGCATCATAAAGAGCAATGTGCTCGGCGGGCAGAAAATTTGAGCCGCCACAAACCCAGAATCGCGCACCCCAGGCAAAGAATTCCAGTACTTGATCATCCATACCGCAACCTAGCTGGATATACGGATAATCACATGCGAGCAGATGCAATTGATTGATGTCACCGGAACTTTCCTTGATCCCGCAAAAATTACTGGAGCGACCTACTCGGTCGAGAAACTCCTTGCCCATCATGGTGCCCGTTCGCCCTGGATAGTTGTAAAGCATGATGGGCAATTTAGCGGCTTGGTCAATGGCAAGTGCGTTGAGTGCATTTTCAAGGTCGGTGGGTACTGCATAAGGTGGACTTGCGAGGAGGATAGCATCTGCCCCTGATTCCCTAGCGCCCCTTGCCAGCGCTAGGGAGTCGGGGGTCAACATTGCACCGGTGCCGACCACCAGGGGAGTACGTCCCTTGATTATCTGGCGGGCAAATTTTGCTATTTCGAGCCTTTCGGTGACGGTCTGTGCATAGTTCTCGCCGGTTGATCCTCCGGAAATCAATCCATGTACACCTTGTTCAATGAGGAACTCAATGACCTCAGCCAAGGTATCGAAATCGATTTCACCGCCCTTGTGAAATGGGGTAACAATTGGTGTATAGACGCCTTCAAAAGCAAATACTGGTGTAGCCATTTTCTCTCTTGCTGTTCTAGTGAATTTATAGATATTCGATGCAAAGTAATACGGGCAATCTTTTAGCACAAAGTGGCAATAAAGGAAATGCCAAATTCACAGTATTTGATGATTTATCACTCGTCTGTGCCATGTGGCGTGGTGGTTTTGCAGTCAGTGTCCGAAGGTAGTCGCTTAGGGAGGGAATGGGAATTCGAAATGTTTGGAAGTTTCGCAGATTCAATCAAGATACCTGCATGAAGTGGTAGCACAACTCGCCCGATTCCGGAGGAGCAAACGGAAGTCTGGAAAGAAGGCTACCGCCAAGAATACCAAAATAGCATAATTAGTTTCTGCCAGAAAAGTATGGATGTGGCATAATTGTTCAATACAAACAGTAAAATACCTGATAATCCATGCTCAATACCGGTGCTGAAGATTTTCCGGGTCCGGTGGATTTTCAGTCGCAGGTCCGGTAAATCGCTTGCCGGACTCCGCTTTGGAGAAATCTTCATGTTCAACATGGACAAGTCATAGCCATTGATATCAATGCGGTATACTCGTATTTCGGGTTTTCTGGCAGACACTAATTATGCAATTACGGTTACATATCCCGAAAACTCTTGAGCGAATGCCATTACACTATCCAGACCCATACACTGCGGTTTCAATGATGTGCTTGAGCAGTCTCTGTTGTCCAGAATAAATTTAACAAGGATTTCTTTTTTCGATTCCTAACTGTCGATTAGGGATCAATACTCACTCCAGTATTTTGACACTCTTTCTCCGACAATATGGTCAATCTACAGAATAACTTGTTTGCCAAGGAAGATTTCATCAACATCACACATGTGCACAATATCGAAAAATCTACAAAGACAAGCTACACTTCTACAGAACCTCTAGAACATAAGATAATGCACCATATCAATTTGTTCGTTTTCTCGTATACAAACCGTCAAGTCAGGGGAAATAATGGAGCAGTTAACCGACCTTAAAGCCATACTGCATTCCAAACGCGCCAATATTTACTATCTGGAAAAATGCCGGGTTATGCAAAAAGATGGACGCATCCTATATCTTACCGAAGAAAAAAAAGAGAACCAATATTGGAACATTCCCATCGCCAATACCACCTGTTTGCTATTGGGTACTGGCACATCGGTCACACAGGCAGCGATGCGTATGTTGGCTCAAGCTGGGGTATTGGTTGGATTCTGCAGCGGTGGCGGTACGCCATTATTAATGGCTAATGAAATTGAGTGGTTGTCACCCCAAAACGAATATCGCCCCACTGAATACATACAGGGCTGGTTGTCTTTTTGGTTTGATGATAGAAAACGCCTGCTTGCTGCCCGTCAATTTCAACGTTCACGCATTGCCTTTCTAAAAAAGGTCTGGACGAAAGATCGTGATCTCCAAAGCTACGGTTTTTATATCGACGATCTGGAGATTATACAAATTTTGGATAGTTTCCACAGGAAAACGTATTCTGCACAGAGCGTCGGTAAGCTACTTCAAACCGAGGCTGAACTTACTAAACGCTTGTACAAAATTGCTGCCAAAAGAACTGAACAAAACGAATTTATTCGGAGTCGTGACGCTGAAGACAACGCGAATTTGTTCTTAAACCATGGCAACTATTTAGCCTATGGTTTGGCTGCCACTACCTTATGGGTTCTTGGTATACCTCATGGCTTCGCTGTTATGCATGGTAAAACCCGTCGTGGTGCTTTGGTTTTTGATGTTGCAGACCTCATAAAAGATGCTTTGATTTTGCCGTGGGCTTTTATTTGTGCACATGAAGGTATGAACGAACAGGAATTTCGGCAACAGTGTTTGCAAGCTTTCACCCAACACAAGGCTCTGGATTTCATGTTTAATCAAGTAAAAAATACTGCTCTCAATAAAGAATGGGGATAAATCAGTCATGATGGTTACTTTCGTCTCCCAGTGTGAAAAGAAGGCCATTCCTCGAACCCGCCGTGTGCTAGATGCCTTTGCTAACCGTATCGGTGATAACACATGGCAAACGGTTATCACGGAAGAGGGGTTGCAGGCAGTGAAAAAGCTACTGCGCAAAACCGTCAGCAAAAATACTGCCGTTGCCTGCCACCGGATTCGAAGCCGTGCACGGTCGGAGCTGGTCTGGGTAGTAGGTAGTAAGCGTAAATTTAATCATCAAGGTTTTGTGCCTGTAAATAGCACCGCTACCAACAAAACCTTTCGAGATGATTCGCATGATTGGCATTACCTCCCGCTTATTCAGTCCCTATCGGCCCTAGCTGCCTTGTTTCATGATTGGGGTAAAGCAAGTATGCGATTCCAGGAAAAGCTGACGCTTGACTACAAGGGCAAATATGGAGACGCATTGAGGCATGAGTGGGTTTCCTGCCTGTTACTGAAGTCATTAATTTGCACTACAGATTCAAGTGCAGATACTGGTTGGCTAAATCAGCTAGCCGAAGGTAAGATCAATGAAAACGAATTGCACAATACTGACCTCAAGAAGTTTCAAGCACCACTCACTGACCTGCCACCCACAGCAAAGCTAGTTGCTTGGTTGGTGTTGACTCATCACCGGTTGCCGTTACAAAATTTGCGTCATCTGGAATTACTGGACAGACACCGCGGCAAGCGAGCAGAATCCATTGATGATTTATTTAGTCAGATCAATAAGGAATGGGGCTACAGCAACCAGATTGCGTCCGACAACCTGGAGAGCTGCTTGGTCTTTCCCAACGGTCTACTGAGCAATGCATCTCAATGGCTAAAACCAGTGAAACGCTGGGCAAAAAAACTGCTGAATCAACAACCCCAAATTGAGCAGATTTTGCAAGACGGCAGCTACCGCCTGATACTGCACCATGCCCGGCTCTGCCTGATGCTTGGTGACCATTACTATTCGTCCTTAACACTTGCTGAATCGGGAAATTGGAACAATCTATCTGGCATGATTGCCAATACGCAGAGGGACGGATCTCCCAAGCAAGCACTGGATCAACATTTAATCGGGGTTTATGAGCAAGCTAGGAATAACGCGAATAAGCTACCGCTTATTGAGCGGGAATTGCCTGTTTCTGACAATGTTGCACAGCTTAAGAAGAAGAGCCCGTGGCCCTATGCCTGGCAGGACAAAGCTGTAACTGAAACAAAAAAGTGGTTCAAAGAAAGTCACTTGGAAAAGTACGGTTTTTTTGCGATTAATATGGCTAGTACCGGCTGTGGAAAAACCCTTGCTAATGCCAAGATGATGTTGGCTCTGTCACCGGATAATGACAGTTTGCGCTATACATTGGCTCTGGGTCTACGCACCTTAACCCTGCAAACAGGTGACGAATACCGAGACCGCATTTTCAACAAATCAGATAGTAGCGACCTGGCCGTTTTAATTGGTTCTAAGGCTATTGCTGACTTGCACCAGCAAAAAGAAACGCAAGAACGCAAGCAAGAAACCCTTTTGGAAAAACAAGGCTCAGAGTCTGCTGAAGAACTGCTGGATTCAGGGGATGAAATCATTTACGACTGCGATATTTCCGAGCAAGGCATGGATACCTTGTTGAAAACTGATAAAGATCGGAAATTTCTCTACGCCCCCGTTCTCGCCTGTACCATTGACCACATGATGGCGGCTACAGAAACTACGCGCGGCGGACGCTATATCCTGCCAAGTTTACGCCTGATGTCTGCCGACCTTGTGATTGACGAGGTAGATGATTTCACTGGGTCCGATGCCATCGCCATCGGTCGGCTCATCCATATGGCCGGAATGCTGGGTCGAAAGGTCATGATTTCATCAGCAACTATTCCGCCTTCCCTAGCCGAAGGTTACTTCAACTGTTATCGCGAAGGTTGGACACTGTTTGCTCAAACCCGCAATGCCAACACAAAGATCGGCTGTGCCTGGATTGATGAATTTAACACCCGAATCAGTAATAGTCTGGACACTGAGCAAGCAAACCAGCAATACGCCAAAGATCATAACGATTTTATCGAAAAGCGTGTGAATAATCTGGACAAACAGCCAGCACGCCGAAAAGCAGATATTATTGATTGTCAGGTCGTGTTGGATCAGCCCACATCAACTGGTGTTGATACAAACAAACAAGATACATGGTTTGACATTATTGCACGCGAGGTTCAGGTCAAACACACACTGCATCATCAAATTGATAGTCGAACAGGTCTAAAGGTCTCCTTTGGCGTTATTCGTATGGCCAATATCCAGCCCTGTGTCGCATTGAGTCGTTATTTTTTGGACTCGCCTCGCCTTGAAGATAGTACAGAAATTCGTGTGATGCCCTACCATAGCCAGCAGGTATTGCTACTGAGGCATGAACAGGAAAAACACCTAGACGCTGTGCTTAAGCGCAAGGAAAAACCAGATGAGGAGCCAAAGGCGTTTGGCAATTATGTTATTCGTCGCCATCTGGATCAGCTTGCCAAAAAAGGAACGTCATCAGCTAATATATTGTTTATTCTTGTCGCAACACCGGTTGAGGAAGTGGGTCGGGATCATGATTTTGACTGGGCCATCGTGGAGCCTTCTTCCTATCGTTCCATCTTACAACTAGCTGGCCGGGTCCGGCGCCACCGAACTGGAGAGGTGATAGGGTCAAATGTTGGTTTATTACAATATAACTGGCGAACAATAAAGTGGGGAGAGGAAGCTAGAAAGCCACGTTTTATCTGGCCTGGCTACGAATCAAGAAACACTCTAAGTAACGGGAGCATTCCCTGCTTTGAAACCCACAATCTCATAGAATTGTTAGACCCTAATTCCATCGCACAGCGGCTGGATTCTATTCCCCGCATACAGAAAAGCGACGGCATCCCGCGTTTTGCCTGTCTTGAACATGCTGTTATTGAAGACCAGCTTAATAACAAACAGGCGCATGGTCCGGAATCCCTCCAGGGCTACTTGACCCAGCACTGGTATTTGACCGCACTTCCCCAAGTATTAAATCGGTTTCGAAACAAAGAATCAGGTATTACAATATATCGGGCAAACGATGCGGGTGAAATAGTGTTTTGGGGCAGAAATGAGCGAGGCGATATTTGCAAAAACGACGTTACAGGCGAGCGGCTAGATATGAAAGTCGGATACAATATAAAAGTCTGTAAACTTACTGAACACCAAAGCCAACGTCTTTGGCTTTGCCGCGACTATATGACACTGTTGCAACAGGAAGCTGATAACCGGGACATTGGTTTGGCTCGTGCCGCCTTGCTCTACGGTGAACTGACCATCCGAGAACCTGTTGGTGACGGTCTAGCCCCCGATTATCTATACTGCGATCAGCTAGGACTATTTCGAGACGAAAAGAACTAAAATATGCCAGATCCTAAAATACAGGCTTTCTTTGCTCAGCGTAAAGAAAATTGGCTTGCAAGCAAGATCAAGTCGAATATGCAAGATTTAGAAAAAAAACAGCTTGAAGCAGAGGCTGATCAAAAATTCTCGTTTGAGAATTGGTTGCCTGATGCAGCAAAAAGAGCTTGTAGCCGAGCCTTTACAACACACCCAAGTAAGTTCACCCACCCCAGTACAGGAATAGGGAAAAAGAACAGGGAAAATTTTACTTATGTAACTCCCATTATTTGTAAAGCAGACAGGCGGCCTGACGGCTACCTCAGAACAGGCAATGCCACAAATGAGATAGATTCAGTAGGTAATGCAGCTGAATTGGATGTTGATGATTTTCTAAACCTCCAGATGCATGACGGAAAAACATTACTGATGCATATTCAACAGGATTCAGAACTTGCTAAGGAACTGCTATCTATACAGTCAGCAAGCTATGAAACCCTCAAACAAGGGTTTCTGGCTATGGACGACAGCAATTCCGAAATGGTCACCAGCCCCAAAGTTAAACAGGTATATCTCCCCGTCAATGACGATTATCACCAAGTTTCAATTCTTAGTAATTCAGGGTTAATCTACGAACTTCGCAAGCGCATTGACCAACTCCGTTTATCAGAAGAACAGAAACAACTGCGAGAGCTCAAGCGTACTAATGTATTCAGCGAACGAGGCTTTGCTGAAATCTACGATGTCACCACTATCGGTTATGGTGGCACCAAACCTCAAAATATAAGTGTACTCAACAAGCAGAATAGCGGTAAGGCCCGTCTGCTATTATCGGTGCCTCCCGCATTGGAACAGCGTGAATTTCATTTTCCGAAACATGACTTTTTCAAAGAATCCATTCGTTACTATGATATCAGGGGGTCGCTAGAGAAATTGCACCATATTTTCACCAGCGAAAAGGATAGCGTTATCCCTAGACGCAACTTAGAAACCGGACGCGACCACCGCCTTGAAGAGATATTAGATTTGATTATTTTGCACATGGTGACTCTTCGAAGTGTCGCGGCCGCACAATATCGGGAAGAAACCAACCAGCTTGAAGCATATCAAAGAATCTGGCTTTGCCCTGGTTTTGAGATTCAGCGGGAACAGGAAGATGAATGGTTGAAACAACTTTGTAAAACTATTACCAATTGGATAACTACCAACTATAGTAAAAACGTAAAAAAGGCAATAACTCTTGGCCAGGCTGAAAAGGCTTACATCCAACAAGTGATTGAGACACACAGGGAAGCACTTCGATGAGTGATGTGTACATACTGATTCCCCATCTACGCATTCAAAATGCCAATGCGTTGTCTAGCCCTTTCACCATTGGCTTTCCTGCCATGACCGCTTGGTTAGGTGCTATCCATGCCCTGCAACGCAAACTGAATGCAAAGGATATCCCCATCGAATTCGAGGGCGTGGGTGTCGTTACCCATAAGCTTGATTTGCAAACCTACAAAGGCCCCGGAGATTACGAATATTCCATTATTGGCATGGCTAATCCAGTTAGTAAGGACGGCTCTCGTCCCGCATTTATCGAAGAAGCACGGTGTCACCTTATAGCCAGTCTGGTAGTTCGATACAAAGATTGTAAATCTTTCCATGAAGACGAGTTACTGTCAAAAATCGACTATCAGCTTCGATCAGGAATGAAAATAGCTGGTGGCGACATTCTTGATTTTAAAGAGCCGTCTTCACATAGAGATTTTAATCGTCTAAAAACCAAACTCATGCCTGGGTATGTCATCGTCGAGCGTCGCGAATTAATGATTGATGCAATGGAAGGAGGCCAGGACGCACTGGACGCCATGCTTGATTATCTGGCTATTCATCATCATTGCAAAATGACAGGTGAGGGCGATCAATCAACCGTGATCTGGAAAAGCACTAGGAAAGAAACTGGACATGCTGGGCAGCGCGGCTGGATTGTTCCCATTGCAACAGGCTTTCACGGTATTAGTGAACTAGGCTATGCCAAGAACCAACGCGACCCAGATACTCCGCACCGCTTCGTTGAAAGCATAGTTACTCTCGGCGAATTCAAAATGCCCTACAAACTGGATACCGCCGAAGAATTATTTTGGCGATATCACTTCGATCCGAAAAACAACTTGTACCTGTGTCAGCAAACCAGAGATGGCACCAAACCAGATTCAACACTTTACGATATGGGCTTTTAATGGTCTATTAAATTAAGGAGAACACACATGGCTAAACATGAAAACACTGCATCTGTATTAGCATTTGAGAAGAAACTCGTACCTTCCGATGGTTACTTCTACGGAACCCAGTGGAACAACCGGAGTGAGACCAGCCCGCTAAACCTGAAAGAGAAGTCCGTGCGGGGCACAATTTCAAATCGACAGAAACCGGCCATTCAAAATGATCCTGTCAAACTTAATAAGGAGGTAGAAAAAGCAAATCTGCAAACCGTAGATGCCTGCTCACTTGGAACCGAGCAGGACACCTTGAAATTTTACTTTACTCTAAAAGTATTGGGTGGCATCCAGCAACCATCGGCTTGTAACAATGCAAGTTTTAAGCAGAGCTTCAGTGCTGCCGCCAAAGACTATATCGAGAGAGAGGGTTTTTCTGAACTGGCACGCCGCTACGCTCTGAATATCGCCAATGCCCGCTTCCTTTGGCGCAATCGAGTGGGTGCTGAGAATATCGAGGTTCAGGTTAAGACACTCAATAGCCATGCAGAACAGGAATGGAACTTTGATGCAACTAGGTTCACCACTCGCCACTTTGATGTAGACGACAGTCAGATCAAGGACTTAGCAGCCCGGATCGCCAACGCTCTATCCAGCGACGATGATTTCCTGATGCTTGAAATCACTTGTTATGCTCAAGTTGGCAAGGCACAAGACATATACCCCAGTGAGGAACTAGTACTGGACAAAGGGAAAGGTAAGAAGAGCAAGATTCTATACTCTGTTAATGACATTGCGGCAATGCATTCCCAGAAAATTGGAAATGCCTTGCGTACCATCGATACCTGGTATCCAGATTTTGATGATCCAGTTACTTCCGCGGGGCCAATTGCCATTGAACCCTATGGTGCGGTAACCAACTTGGGTAAAGCGTACCGTACGCCAAAAGAAAAGCAGGATTTTTATTTTTTCTTTGACAGTTGGGCTCGTGGTGGACAACTTGAACGACTGGAAGATGAACACTATGTGATGGCCATATTGGTACGCGGCGGCGTATTCGGCAAAAGCGAAAAAGATACGTAGGTATCCGTATGAAAGCCTATATAGATATCACGCTATTACCCAGTGTAGGTATAGGGCATCACTTTCTGTGGGGGAAAGTTTTTCAGCAGGTACACTTGGCACTTGTAGAAAACAAAAATCCCGATGGTAGCTCTTCTGTTGGCGTCGCCTTTCCTGAATTTAATGCAGAAAAACACCGACTGGGTAGTAAGTTACGCCTTTTCGCCCCCATCTCCTCAGATTTGGAAAAGCTGTCACTTAATCGATGGCTTGATCGACTAGCAGATTATATACACATAACTTCAGTTCGAGAAACGCCCCAAAGAATTGAGCAATATGCTTGTTTCAGTCGTTTGCGAACAAAGTCTAGCCGTGAAAGATTAGCTCGCCGGGCGATGAGAAGGCATGGTTTAACTTACGAGCAAGCATTACAAGAAAGGGGAGACTTTCAGCCTCAATGGACAGATGCTCCGTTTATCCAGTTGAAAAGTCTGGGTAACGATCACCCATTTCGACTATTTATTGGAATGGAGGAAAAGAAATTCCCCGGGGTATGTTCGGTTGGCTTTAACACTTATGGACTAAGTAGGGGAACAGCTTTACCTAAATTTTGACCATTAATTTTAAGTCTTTTTAATTATTATTTATAATCAATTAGTTATAATAGAGCTTATTTCGATAGGTTTTTCACCATATTTGTGGATAAGCATATGTTGTAACTATTTTTTTGCCTGTTTTACCTGCGTTGACCGCCGCATAGGCGGCTTAGAAATGTCACGTCGAATCGAGGAAACCGGTTGAGCAGTTGACCGCCGCATAGGCGGCTTAGAAATCATTTTTCATTACCTCATTTTTCATTACCTCGTTGACCGCCGCATAGGCGGCTTAGAAATTTGCCAACTACATCAAGCACAACTATCCAGAGTTGACCGCCGCATAGGCGGCTTAGAAAGCTCGAAAACGTGCTGGCCAGAACCTATGTCCGTTGACCGCCGCATAGGCGGCTTAGAAATTCGAGTTTCAGCGGACAGGCGGGCAGGCAGAGTTGACCGCCGCATAGGCGGCTTAGAAAACATGAAGACCGAAACAATGCTGGCCAAACGTGTTGACCGCCGCATAGGCGGCTTAGAAAAGTAACACCAAAGCATCCTGGACCAAGGCGGTGTTGACCGCCGCATAGGCGGCTTAGAAAACATGAAGACCGAAACAATGCTGGCCAAACGTGTTGACCGCCGCATAGGCGGCTTAGAAATTGCTGGAAACGCAGCCCCAGATCGTTCAGCTGTTGACCGCCGCATAGGCGGCTTAGAAAGTCAGCGTGTTTCCGGCATCGTCATGGGTAATGTTGACCGCCGCATAGGCGGCTTAGAAATCAATCGACAGCGACACTAACACCCAGCGTACGTTGACCGCCGCATAGGCGGCTTAGAAATGAATGAAACCGGCAATCAGGTCCCGGATCTCGTTGACCGCCGCATAGGCGGCTTAGAAATCCAGGACACTTGCACAATCATGTCATTGCCCGTTGACCGCCGCATAGGCGGCTTAGAAACGAAATATTTGGCGAACGCGTTGTTCTTGGCAGTTGACCGCCGCATAGGCGGCTTAGAAAAAAACCAGCAATCGTTTGAATCGTCCGGATTGGTTGACCGCCGCATAGGCGGCTTAGAAAACTTTAAGCACCTGAATGTTCTGTTGCCAACTGTTGACCGCCGCATAGGCGGCTTAGAAAGAACACTTATTGCCTGTTTTTTTTCCAGCTCCGTTGACCGCCGCATAGGCGGCTTAGAAAATCAGCACGGCACCGACACATGCGAAATCCGTGTTGACCGCCGCATAGGCGGCTTAGAAAACTGTACCGTCCACGCACCAGGTTGTTGTCCCGTTGACCGCCGCATAGGCGGCTTAGAAATCCCGGCCAGGCCCGCAAGATGAGCCGGATTCGTTGACCGCCGCATAGGCGGCTTAGAAACTAAAAACCGCATCTCCCGGGCAATCCCACTAGTTGACCGCCGCATAGGCGGCTTAGAAATTCAGCCGCTCCGTGATCCTCGGCAACCTGTCGTTGACCGCCGCATAGGCGGCTTAGAAATTTCACGGAATTACGCTTCCAGAAAACCAGAAGTTGACCGCCGCATAGGCGGCTTAGAAATGCGTTCGAATCAGCGCAACAAGTTTCTGTTTGTTGACCGCCGCATAGGCGGCTTAGAAATCCAGAACGCGGTCAAGATAACTTCGGTCAAGGTTGACCGCCGCATAGGCGGCTTAGAAAAAGATATGGGCAACGGAACAGCCTTCAGCGTCGTTGACCGCCGCATAGGCGGCTTAGAAAGTTGGAAAATTTGCCCCAATAGACACCGCCCTGTTGACCGCCGCATAGGCGGCTTAGAAATGAAACTTACCTAAACTTGGGCCATCTGTCGCAGTTGACCGCCGCATAGGCGGCTTAGAAATGTCGCGGCATTTAGCGACAGACTGGTCACGGGTTGACCGCCGCATAGGCGGCTTAGAAAAGGAATCCGTTGCCAATGCTGTCCATGATCTCGTTGACCGCCGCATAGGCGGCTTAGAAAGACAGGCTGGGCCCGGTGCGGTCATTGCCGGTGTTGACCGCCGCATAGGCGGCTTAGAAAACATCCGCCCCGTCTGCCCGGATGTTTACGGAGTTGACCGCCGCATAGGCGGCTTAGAAAATTACGCCATCGCGATCATGCCGACCGGCTCGGTTGACCGCCGCATAGGCGGCTTAGAAAATTACCTCGACGGCCGGCAGCACCGGGGGCGCGTTGACCGCCGCATAGGCGGCTTAGAAAAACATCACGGCGGTACACGATGACGACAACAAGTTGACCGCCGCATAGGCGGCTTAGAAAGATACATGGGTGAGAGCAAGCGAGGTGTAACTGTTGACCGCCGCATAGGCGGCTTAGAAAAACAACAAAATTCGCGATTACATCGCGTATCTGTTGACCGCCGCATAGGCGGCTTAGAAAAACAAGTAAAGCTCATCCAGCATTTCCTGGATGTTGACCGCCGCATAGGCGGCTTAGAAAAGCATCGACGGTGAGGGTATTCGCCGAATCGTGTTGACCGCCGCATAGGCGGCTTAGAAATTTGCCCATTTTTCTTGATGTGATTCGGTTTTGTTGACCGCCGCATAGGCGGCTTAGAAATGGCCTTGCCACAGCGACTGATACCCCTGCAGGTTGACCGCCGCATAGGCGGCTTAGAAAAAGAGGGAAGGGAATATTAGCTTTTCCCTGTCGTTGACCGCCGCATAGGCGGCTTAGAAAAACCATTAAATCGGAACATGACATGAACAAGAGTTGACCGCCGCATAGGCGGCTTAGAAATGCACTGGTCACCGCTCCAATCGTGAACTGAAGTTGACCGCCGCATAGGCGGCTTAGAAAATTGAAGCGTATCGACTGGCATTTCAGCTAGCGTTGACCGCCGCATAGGCGGCTTAGAAAAGAAACCCGGCGGCGGCGGTTTATGCGTGTCTGTTGACCGCCGCATAGGCGGCTTAGAAAAGCAAGACCGCCAGCGAACCGGCAAACGGCTCGTTGACCGCCGCATAGGCGGCTTAGAAAATGACCTGTTCAGCACTGCAACGCCGGACAGTGTTGACCGCCGCATAGGCGGCTTAGAAAAATGATTTACGGCATTGCAGAAGCGGGCTTCCGTTGACCGCCGCATAGGCGGCTTAGAAAAATTCGAAGATCGGTTCGTGACGTTCGGTTGCGTTGACCGCCGCATAGGCGGCTTAGAAAAATGACCGATCTGGAGGAATGTATGATAGTGAGTTGACCGCCGCATAGGCGGCTTAGAAAAAGACCTAGGGGGGCAAGAAACATCAAACAATGTTGACCGCCGCATAGGCGGCTTAGAAAAAAAAGAAAGCAAGGTCGGCATGTCTCGACCAGTTGACCGCCGCATAGGCGGCTTAGAAAGATGGCATTTGCCTTCTGCACCGCTCGGGCCGGTTGACCGCCGCATAGGCGGCTTAGAAAAAACACTACGAGCGCAGCAAGCTGAGATTGATGTTGACCGCCGCATAGGCGGCTTAGAAAATCCACTGCAGATAGGAAAGCGGACTCTGAACGTTGACCGCCGCATAGGCGGCTTAGAAACTATTGGAAACCGGATCAAAATCAAAGAGACCAGTTGACCGCCGCATAGGCGGCTTAGAAAAGACGCTCTAATTCATCACTGAATCCTCGTTCGTTGACCGCCGCATAGGCGGCTTAGAAAGAACTCTGAGACAATACGTTAAGTAACTGTAGGTTGACCGCCGCATAGGCGGCTTAGAAAAGAAAAATGGATGACCGACGGCTTACAGGAGGGTTGACCGCCGCATAGGCGGCTTAGAAACATGACAGCAGAGTGCTGTCAAGCTTTTTTGCAGTTGACCGCCGCATAGGCGGCTTAGAAATTCTGATATTGTGGATGGTGTGTATATGTTTAGTTGACCGCCGCATAGGCGGCTTAGAAATCAGGAGCTCTGGGGTGCTCCCGCAGTTGGAGGTTGACCGCCGCATAGGCGGCTTAGAAAACTCCCCACAAGTCAATTGACGGTCTGAGAGAGTTGACCGCCGCATAGGCGGCTTAGAAAAGAGAGGTCACACTCCCGGAGAGTGTAACCATGTTGACCGCCGCATAGGCGGCTTAGAAACAAATCGCAAATGAGAATGGTTCTCATTAACCGTTGACCGCCGCATAGGCGGCTTAGAAAGACACGCCCAGACATTGACCATCGGATTGAGAGTTGACCGCCGCATAGGCGGCTTAGAAAAATATTGGTTATTTGCCTGCCGGCTGGAGGCAGTTGACCGCCGCATAGGCGGCTTAGAAATGCTCCGAAATCTCGAAAGAATTCGGCTTGACGTTGACCGCCGCATAGGCGGCTTAGAAAGTCTCACGGCCGTCTCACAGCGTTGGTAGCTGGTTGACCGCCGCATAGGCGGCTTAGAAAATCATCACTGCATTTGTATCCAATCGGCAGCTGTTGACCGCCGCATAGGCGGCTTAGAAAATGTTCCGATGTCCTTGTCGGTGTGTTTTGCTGTTGACCGCCGCATAGGCGGCTTAGAAAGAAAAAGAGAGAGATGAGCTCATTGGGGGTGCGTTGACCGCCGCATAGGCGGCTTAGAAAAGTTGATTATTCAAATTGTAAACATAGAGGTAGTTGACCGCCGCATAGGCGGCTTAGAAATCTCATAAATTGATTAAAGGGTAATCAATTAGGTTGACCGCCGCATAGGCGGCTTAGAAAAATTAACCCGACTTACGCATGATATTATACATGTTGACCGCCGCATAGGCGGCTTAGAAATTCTAATGTCGTGGATGGTGTGAACATGCTTGGTTGACCGCCGCATAGGCGGCTTAGAAAATGTACTCTCCGCGCACAACGCAGAGCATTGGGTTGACCGCCGCATAGGCGGCTTAGAAATCAACGGGCCTGTTTTCAAAATCATCGTGCCAGTTGACCGCCGCATAGGCGGCTTAGAAAAGCAAATCCGATGCCGGTCATCGCAGATAGACGTTGACCGCCGCATAGGCGGCTTAGAAATGCTTGATGTGTTGCTCTTTGCGGGGCATTCGGTTGACCGCCGCATAGGCGGCTTAGAAAATCATCCCGTACATCACCGAGCTCAAGGGACGGTTGACCGCCGCATAGGCGGCTTAGAAAAAGAAATCAAAAGCGCACGCGGACAAGATTGAGTTGACCGCCGCATAGGCGGCTTAGAAATGCAGTGCGATCCGGACCGCAAAAGCAGTCAAGTTGACCGCCGCATAGGCGGCTTAGAAATGGTAACGGAAGCTGGCGAAACGCCGGACGATGTTGACCGCCGCATAGGCGGCTTAGAAAACTCTCAACCAGCCACTGAAGGGTATCAGTGGGTTGACCGCCGCATAGGCGGCTTAGAAATTCAGGAGGCGCAACCTTCTTGCCGGCAACCAGTTGACCGCCGCATAGGCGGCTTAGAAATAAATGATATTGCGGTAAAGAGATTAGTCCGGGTTGACCGCCGCATAGGCGGCTTAGAAATTTGGCTAGTCTATTCCGTAGATGGTCTCTCAGTTGACCGCCGCATAGGCGGCTTAGAAAGCGCAAGGCGATACCGCGACAAATCAAATGCGGTTGACCGCCGCATAGGCGGCTTAGAAAACTCTACTCTGTAAATAGTCCCTATAACCCTCGTTGACCGCCGCATAGGCGGCTTAGAAAATCTTGCAATGACCGTATTTCCAAAACTCCTTGTTGACCGCCGCATAGGCGGCTTAGAAATGATTCCAATGACGACATGCAATTTACTACTCGTTGACCGCCGCATAGGCGGCTTAGAAAATCGGAAAGAAGTGGCCGCCAGTGGCGAAGAAGTTGACCGCCGCATAGGCGGCTTAGAAATTATCATTGCACTGAGTCATGAATTCGTGAAAGTTGACCGCCGCATAGGCGGCTTAGAAATCATGATTACATGCGACATGTAGGTGTTATAGGTTGACCGCCGCATAGGCGGCTTAGAAAAAGAACGGAGAAACGTGTGAAGTATGCCTCGGGTTGACCGCCGCATAGGCGGCTTAGAAATTTGCGCAGGGCTTTTATTGCTTTTTCAATTTGTTGACCGCCGCATAGGCGGCTTAGAAAAGCAAGGACTGTTCGACTGATGTTGACTATTGGTTGACCGCCGCATAGGCGGCTTAGAAAAGAAATAACACCCCGGCGAGCAACAAGATGTATGACAAGATGGGATTCATGATTCGAGTCGAGTGCACCACTTGCGATGTGCCGTTCTTTCAGCTTCACCGCCTGCTGAACAAGCGCCATGGAAGCCGGCCATGGCAGCTGGCTCCCTGGCGCAAGAACATCTGCAGCTTGCGCGATCCGGGATGCTTGACGAGTGCTGCCACCGATCTCTATCTGAACTTTGTCTCCAACATCAAGGACCCTTCAGAAGGACTCGAAACCAGGCGCAAAGTCGCCAATCGTCCGCAAGGATGGACGCGGCTGGCGTGGCTTCAACCTGCTCGATGAACAGGATCACCAGTTGTTTCAAGTGCTGCTGCGAGGAGAATGGCTGATCAGCGGATTTCGCAACTGGGACCTGAGGGAACAATGAACCCGGTGGCGAGCCTCGCACCCTGCCTCTTCTACACAAATAAGTTCTTGACATAACTCACCGGAAGGGCTATATTCCGGTGCATGGACGCACTGACCCCAATTCGCGAAACCCTGTTAGAGCCAGAACCATGGTCTTGGCTGTTGGCGCTATTGGAGTCGGAGACCTGTACCAGTCGTCGTCAAGTGGCCCGGGCCCTGTGCGAGCAGTTTGATTTCCAGGATGCCCGGGGATTGCCCCGGATCAGCAGTTGCAGTGCCGCCTTGGCGAAACTCGAGGCGTCGGGCAAGATCTCCCTGCCGGTCAGTCCAACCGGCAGCGGGGCTCGTGGTCATCCGAAAAGGCTGGAGAAGGCGGTTCCGAGTCCGCTCGAGGTGCCCGATCGGGTGGATCGGATTGCCGGGTTGCATGTATCTCGGGTCTGCGATGATCACCATCATCGCATCTTCAACGAACTGATGGCCCGCGAACACCCGATGGGGAGCGTGTTTCAAGCCGGAGCCCAGATGCGCTACCTGATCGGTTCGGATCACGGCTGGCTGGGCGGGTTGGGATTTTCCTCTTGCGCCTATCTACTGAAGGCCCGGGATCAGTGGATTGGTTGGGATACCGAGCATCCGCCTCGGCATCTGGTGACCAGTCTCAGCCGCTTTCTGATCCGTCCCGAGGTGCATTGTCAAAACCTCGCCTCGTGGGCATTGGCCCGGACGCTGGGCAGACTCGGGGAGGATTTCATGCGACAATACGGCTATCGTCCGGTGCTGGTCGAGACCTTTGTGAATGCAGGGCAGTACACCGGAGTTTCGCTGCTGGCAGCCGGCTGGACTCATGTGGGTGAAACGGCCGGTCGGGGGCGTTTCTCGCCCGCCGGACAACGGGTGCCGAAACGGGCCATCTGGTGTCGTCCACTGAGCGCCGACTGGCGAGCGGCTTTGGGTGTTTGCCCACCCGAGGTCGTCAAGCGGGACATGGCCGAGGGTCTGGATCGGTGGAGTTGGAGCGAACAGGAATTTGGCGGTGCGCCGCTGGGAGACAAGCGATTGAGCAGACGACTGGTCAGGAGTGCCCACATGATGGCGGAATCGCCCATGGACTCGTTTCCGGCGGCGGCCAAAGGGGATGCGGCGAGTGTGGCCGGCTTTTACCGCATGATCGAACATCCGGCCGAGTCGGAGGTGTCGGTTGAGAACATTCTGGCGGTGCATCGTGAGCGGACCATTGAGCGGATTGCGAAGCAGTCTTCGGTGTTGCTGATCCAGGATGGAACCGATCTGAACTTTGCCACCCACGGTGCCTGTGAGGGTCTCGGTCTGATTGGCAGGAACCGGTCCAGCGAAGGCAGTCTGGGGTTGCATCTGCACAGCACTCTGGCGGTGTCTGCGAGCGGCGTGCCGTTGGGTGTGATGCAGCTGGAGTTTGATGCTCCGGCTACTCGGGACGAGTCATGCAAGAGCGACTCAAACCACAAGACCCAGCGTTGGATTCGCGGTTTGCAGGACAGTGCTCAAGCGGCGCAAAGGGTGCCGGATGTGTCCTGCATTGCGGTCATGGACCGGGAAGGAGATGCCCATGAGATATTCCACCACTGCCGGCAGCTGGAGCATTTGGACTTGATTGTTCGGGCAAGACATGATCGCGTGCTGGGTGCGCAGGGTGCCCGTCTGTTTGACCGGATCCGTCAGGCTCCAGTCCAGGCCCGAGTGGAAATTGAGGTGATGCGGAGTTCGGCCCGCCGGTCGGCCCGTGGACAGCGGGAGAAAGCGTTACGGGAGGCTCGACTGGCAGCGTGCGAATTGCGTTGGCAGGAAGTGACGATCTTGGCCAACCCTTCCTCCTCCCGCTCGACCGGCGTGCCCTTGAACCTGGTGCATGTCCAGGAGACCTCGGTTCCCCGTGATGGCAGTGATCCTCTGGAATGGTTTCTGCTGACCTCGCTGCCGGTCGAGCATGCCGAGGCTGCCGAGCAGCTGCTGGACTGCTACCGCTTGCGCTGGCGGATTGAGGACTGGCACCGGATCCTGAAATCCGGCTGCAAGGCCGAATTTCTGAATCTGCAAACGGCCGATCGACTGGAACGTGCGATTGCGATCAAGGCGGTGATTGCCTGGCGCCTGCATGCCATGGTGCTGTTGGGACGGGACACGCCCGAGTTGCCGGCCGAGGTGCTGTTCTCCAATCTGGAAATCCGCATGCTGGAATTGGTTGCCCTCGACCGCAAACGCCCTCCGCCTTCGAATTTGGGTAGAGCGGTATTGACCATGGCCATGCTTGGTGGCTATCTGGCTCGGAACAACGACCCACCGCCCGGACACAAGGTGATCTGGACCGGCTATGTCGAACTCGGCGCCTACGGCCGAGCTTATGAATTGTTCAAGCGCCTGGATCCGGAATACCTGTATCCGAATTTACGTCCAGACAAAACTTGTGGCTAATAGGCAGCTCGCACCTGCTGTGCAGACTTCGCAACCACAGAATCATCAGGAAATGGGCGAATCCACATGCATGCTACCTGACCAGAATGGGACAGCGAGCACTCGCCGCAACGTTCAAGCTTCGTCATGACCAAATACTCCCTGCAATGGGCTGAAATTCAGGATAATGCCAACACCGTTCATTTATTTTGTGTGCCTTTTGTACAAACTTTCATGGGTAAGGGGCTATATGCATTGATATAAAATTCTGCTGTTTTTCTAACAATCTTGTTCGGTTGAAGTCATCTGAATTTCCAAGTCTGTATTTACTTCTTGACAAACCGGCACATCAACCGACAATCGGCATTCATTGACGGCTGTCCTTATCCTGACTGAAGTCGTTTAATACAAACTATGAAACTTGAATGCTCAAATGAAAATTGATCGGCAAATCAGGCTGGCTATAGTGAATGTGGTATGCGGCTTGTGTATTGCGGCTGTGGTGGGGGCATTGATGAAATACCTCACAGACAGTATGAGTGTATTTCAGATTACATGGCTGAGGTTTTTGGGTCAGACTGTGCTATTTTTGCCGATTACTCTATTGATAGTCGGTGGAGATACTTTCAAGCCAAAACGTCCTGTATTGCAAATTGTCAGAGGACTTACCTTGTCGGGTGCAACTTTGGCTTTCGTAACTGGGGCACGGACCACGGATTTCGCAGATGCCATCGCGATCCTCTATGCTTACCCGTTTTTGCTAACGGTGATTGCGGTACTCTTTCTAGAAGAGCGAGTTCGGTTGGCCGGCTGGATTTCAGTAGCGGGTGGATTTATGGGGGTCTTGCTGGTAATACGTCCTCATTTTGATTATGTTGATATTGGTGCGTTATGGGTGTTTTTGAGTGCAGTGATTGTTTCTTCGCAAATGGCAATCAATCGAAAACTGGGCTCACTATCGCATCCGATGGTCACCACCTTTATAGGCGGTCTGGTAGCAACAATCTCTCTCAGCATTTTTGTTCCATTTCACTGGAGTATGATTCCACTTGAACTGATTTTGGTTGTGGTATTGATGATTCTGCTCGGTGCAGTGAGTCAGGCATTACTGGTCTATGGATTTAGTCATGCCGAGGCATCAACACTAGCGCCATTTACTTATTTTGAAATCATTGCTGCAGTGATTATCGGACTCGTGATGTTCGGTACCGTGCCGGACTGGATTTCAGTAGGGGGAATAATTCTGATTATTGGTTGTGGCATGGTGGTGGCTCGCTCAATTAACGATGGCAAGACTGTCAGGCAAAGCGCCAAGTTCTGACCGGTCAACCAGGAGATGCCGGACACTGGCGAAAATAATCAACATGGAAACCTGTCGGACGGGCGATGTCTGTGGCGATGAAAAGGGCTCCGTTAACGCATAATCGGCAAACAGCCCGGGCAATTGGCTTGATGATTATGGCGATGTTGATTCTGCCGGGTATTGATGCAATTGCGAAATGGTTGTCTAGCTCCATCTCTGCGGGCCAAGTCGCCTGGTGCCGGTTTCTGTTTCAGACTTTGTTTCTGCTTCCGTTCATCCTCAAGGTGCGCGGATTATGGGAGAGCTCATCGTTGCGGTTGCATGCGTTACGAGGTGCATTGCTGGCTGTTGCAACGATATTTTTCTTCAGTGGCTTGATCTACTTGCCGCTGGCCGATGCGATAGCAATATTTTTTGTAGAACCATTGATGGTTACAATTCTCTCCGCGATTATCCTGAAAGAAACTTTTGGGTGGAGGAGGCTAGTCGCGATTGTGGTCGGTTTTTTTGGAGCCCTGATGATTATTCGGCCAACCTTTGCAGATATCGGGTGGCCGGCATTGTATCCGGTATTTGCAGCGGGGTGCTTTTCATTTTATATTTTGCTAACTCGCAAGCTGGTAGCAAAAGAGGACCCGATACGACTCCAGTTTTATGCAGGTATATTCGGGTTGATTGTATGCACTGCAATCCTGATTGGCGCATCAGGCTCGGAGATCCGTTCGTTAACCATGGTTCAGCCGACACTATCTGAGCGGTGGCTATTGTGTGCCCTCGGCTTGATTGCTACGATCGGCCATATTCTGGTTGTATATGCATTCAAACATGCCCCAGTCAGTGTTCTTGCACCCTTTCAGTATGTAGAGATTATTGGTTCAACGATACTGGGCTTATTGCTGTTTGGAGATTTTCCGGATGGGGCGACCTGGATCGGTATTCTGATTATTGTGGGTTCGGGATCATATGTGTTTCACCGAGAAGCGATCATGAATGCCGGCGAGGATCAGGTTGGCATTTCTCCTTCTATTCGTCAGTAATGGTATCCAGTCTGAATGCTTTCGATTTTTCAGGAGAGACATGCGAATACCTATTGGTTGCATGAGATCCTCGTTTTTGCCCGCTATCCAGCTTGCTTTATTGCTTGGCAACCAGCTTTTCCATGAGTCCTGACAACGGAATCATCCAAATGTCATCACCGATTGGAAATTCTCTTTTACCGGTGTAGACAATAAATTTATGCGTTGCATCGATTTCCTCAAATGCTTGCTTGAGATGCTTGCCGAGTTTGGGTGCGCTCTTCTACGACTTGCCGATGGAATTTCTCTTGCTAGCGTTGGAGTTTTATGAGTGGCTAATCGGTTTGAGAGTTGTATGAAAGACGTTGAGCAGGCATTGGTGATAAAGCTTGGACGGGCAATATCCAGCGTGACAACAAGGGCTTCAATATCAATCAAAATACCAGCCCCATGATGATGTCGATGTAGCCCCTCTGTTTTAACTATCGAAAGTATTTCATTGATTAGTCCGAAGTCCTCACATATATCGCAAGGAAAAGGCAAAGGTTGCCGGTCGGATGCCGACCTTTTTCAGGCCATTCTCGACACGAAGCCAATGACTAGGGTCAAGGTTGCAATGCTGAAGATGGTCGAGAAAAGGATGCTGGAAGATACCCGATGCGGGGCAACTTGATAGTGTTCGGCAAGTATGTAAACGTTGCCGGCGACTGGCATCGCGGATGAAGCGATCACAATAGTTGCAAGAAACGGGTCGACCTCGAAAATCCAGAGAGTGGCGATAACCACGAAGATCGGATGCAGGATCAGCTTTGCAAAAGAAATCCAGCTGGCCACGCTGACTCTTTCGGCGGTTTTTGCCACCAGCGACCCGCCGATTGCAAACAGTGCACAAGGCGTCGCGGCTGCGCCCAGCAGGCCCAGAAAATCCCCCATTGGGCCGGGCTTTGACAGTCCAAGCAAAGACCAGAGCAAGCCGGATACCATAGCGAGGATCATGGGGTTTTTCAGAAGTCCCTTGCCGATCGTTAAAAACACCACCGGTGCGAGACGGCCGTCCCGGTTAGCCGAAATGATGGCGACGACCAAGCTGCCAAACAGTACTAAATCCACCGAGAGAGTGAGCATAATCGGGGCAGCGGCACGATCGCCAAACAACAATACCAATACGGGTAGCCCCAGAAAACCAGTATTTCCAATCACGCCGCATTGAGCCTCAATCGCAGACTCCTCGACATTACAACCCCGAAGTCGGCCAATCAGAGTCATAATGCAATACAGTGCCAGAGTGGCAGACGAATAAGCGAGTACCAGCTGGCGATCAAAGATATAGCTGATCGGTAGGTCCGAGGCGAAATCAAACAACATCGCACTCAAGGCAAAATAGAATACAAAGCGAGTCAGGTTGGCGATTGCCGTGTCGGACAAAAGCCCAGTCCATACCGCAATATAACCGCAGCCTAGCAAGGCAAAGAAGGGTAGCAACTGGAGGAATATATCGGTCAATGTGTGATGCAGGTGCGCTTTGCCATGACTGGGTACAGAACGGTTACCGAGTTCAACAAGTCAGCAGATATTGGAACAGAGCTGTTTCAAACAGGATAGCAGGTCTACCACTTGATTTGACAGCGATAGTGTGAAAAGGAACGATTCCTGTTTCGAGTTCGTAACATCAGAGAGTTTTTGGGATAGCGGTTTCGTTCGATGCAGAAGTACTTTGAATGCAGAATGGAATTATTTATGCTGGTTTTTCATGTCTTTCGCTGTTGTCCCTCCGGCTGTTCCATCTGCATATCGCCGGTAAGCTTGAATATGGTATGCATCATCGTGTGCTGTTTTTTGCGCGCTTGTTCTTTCTCTCATCGCATCAAGCCATTCAAGCAGTTTGGTACAGGATGGGGGAATTTCAATATTGCGATAGTATTTCAAAACGCTTAGTCGTTCAAAGTGCGGATAGATTGCTATATCGACAAGTGAAATTCTTTTGCCGAACCAGTATATCCCGTTTCGGTTATCAGACAATCCATCGCTTTCGATGTACTCGAACTGGGCGATCATGTCATCGATCAATCGTTGTTGTTTTAACGGTTCCTGCTCGAGTAACACCCGGTAGAAGGTGGGAACAAACTTGACATTATCAAAATCAATCCAGATGCGGGCAAAGGCACGATCGGCCGGACGGTTGGGTAACAGGGACGGTTCTCGAAACCGTTCCTCGAGATATTCGTTGATGATGGATGACTCATAGAGTTTCAGGCTGTCATGCTGCAGGACCGGCACTTTACTGTATGGGGAGATTTCCTCGAACCATGCGGGTTTTTTGCTGAGATCGATTTCGATGACCTCGAACTTGAGGGATTTCTCAAGCAGACACATATGTGTGCGCTGGGCATACGGACATACCTCGGATTGAATCAAGCGTAATTTACTCATGATAACGGCTAGTGAAAAGGTTGTGTGGATGCTGCTTTCCGCAATACGACAAAACGGTCCAACAGCTCAAAATTATTAATGGGAAGATTGGGTGAAACAGGGCATAACTCTAGTCCAATGATCAAAAATCTGTCAAAATGGGTCTTTCCGCATGTGTCCGAATTTTATGCTTTCCCGAACTCATTGCTTCCCATATGCTATTTCTTTCTGACAGATTCAGACGGAAATTATGTGAATTTCCAAATACCCTGTCCAAGAGTAAAGCATGGTATTTTTGGTAATGACAAACCTCTTCCTGCATCGTTTACTGGTCATATTGGTTTTTGCCTTTTTACGTGGGCAGACATGATCAGTTTACCAAATGGCGGAATGACAGACTGATTCGTGGACCCTTCCCGGCTTGCTTTGGAATTCCATGTTCCCATGTCTTCTGAATTTCATCTTTCAAGTAAATCACGGAACCCGACTTGAGCGGATAAAAGAACTTGTTGTCCGGATTTTCAATGCGACGGATAACCATGGTTCTCACCGCCCCCAATGAAACAATCGCCACGCCGGCTCCTGATTTCATTTCCTCGCCCAGATCGGCATGAAAACCGATGTAATGTGTACCGTCCGGATAGTAGTTTACCAGACAGTTGTTCGGAAAAAATCCAAACACCTGATGGATCCTCTCCAATAACGGTTCAAGATATCCGGGCATGTTTCGGATCAAGCGCAAACCATGACCTGGGTCATGGACATAACCAAAAGTGAAGGTATGCCTTGAGCGCATCCGTCGATTCCAGGCAAGACCTGTCGCAAAGCGGGCAAGCCATGCATCCGGATTCTCCAAAAAATCTTCAATTTCGCAAACCCCTGATTCCAGGGAATCGAACTCGCCCAGCCCGGGCAAACTGGCCTGAACCGGATAGATCACGAGTCCCAGTATCCAGACCGGGGATGAATATGAAGAATGCCGCCTTGATCAAACATGTTCTGGCACAATGGCATCTGGGAGGAATCATGCAAGCAAAAGCACATCATCAGCCTTCCAGCTAATCCAGCAGATATCGCCAATCTCTGGCAATTGTTGCGAACGAGAGGTATTTTGGACGGTGCTGGCCAGCTCTGTACTCTGGCCAATCTCCACGAAAATCGCAGTTTCCTTCCCGTGGTAGGCAATATTCACGATTCGAGCTTCAGTACTGAACAGGGAATTGTCGGGACGCTCTGCTGTCAGACGTGTTTTTTCTGGCCGGATGGCAACAGCATTGATTTGGTCTGGCCTTATGTCTTCACGACGCGAGAACGTAAAACTTCCGACATCAGAGGTCACAATGGTAATTTTGTTTCCATCCTCTCTTGCTCTTGCATCAAATACATTCATCTTGCCGATGAAGTCCGCTACGAATCGATTGGCAGGAAATTCATAGATGGTTCGAGGTTCGGCAATTTGCTCAATCTTGCCTTCGTTGATGACGGCTATCCGGTCTGCCATGGACAGTGCCTCATCCTGGTCATGAGTAACGATCACAAACGTGATGCCGACAGTATTCTGCAACTTGACCAACTCCAGTTGCATGGCTTCGCGTAGCTTTGCATCAAGTGCTGACAGGGGCTCGTCAAGCAGCAGAACCTTGGGTTTCTTGACCAATGCCCTGGCCAACGCAACCCGCTGCTTTTGCCCGCCTGATAACTGATCGGGCATCCGGTCCTGGTAATCGCCAAGCTGAACCTGGTCCAAGGCAGCCATGACTGCTTCCCTAAGAGCCGGTGCCGGAACTCCAGTGACCTTGAGTCCATAGCCAACATTATCGAAAACATTCATGTGCGGAAATACCGCGTAGGACTGGAAAACCATGTTGATCGGTCGATGATTGGGAGGAATACCCTGCATGTCCTCTCCATCAATCAGAATCCTTCCTTCAGTGGGTACCTCAAGTCCAGCCAGCATTCGTAGCAATGTGGTTTTTCCGCACCCGGAAGGACCAAGCAGAGCAAAGAATTCACCCTCCTGAATGGTTAGGGAATTGTTGTCAACGGCAACCACATTTCCAAAGTGCTTGCTGATGTTGCTGATTTCAATGACTGGTTTTGCCTGATTCATGATGAAAGCATTTCAATGGCCAAGTTTTTGTCCAGAACGACTCTGTAGCCACAACGCGATGGTAGTCAATACCAGGGTAATCGCAATCAAGACAGTTGATGCGGCATTGATTTCGGGGGTGACGGAAAAGCGCACCATCGAGTAAATCTTGACTGGCAGGGTAACTGTATCCGGGCCTGAAGTGAAGAATGTAATCACAAAGTCATCCAGCGACAAGGTAAAGGCAAGCAATGCTCCAGCTATTAATCCGGGTTTCATGAACGGGATCATGATGTCACGAAAGAATTGCCATTCACTGGCCCCGAGATCCTTGGCTGCCTCCTCCAGCTCCAGGTTGAAATTGGCCAGCCGGGCCCGGACGATGACCGCTACGAAAGGGAAGCAAAATGAAATATGCGCAATTGTAATTGCACCGAGGTTAAATGGCCAGATCAGTCCAGAAGGCCAGCCAACCCGAGAGAAGAAAGCCATCATCGCAACCCCCATGCAAATCTCGGGAATCACGATGGGCAGAGTCATGGCCCCTTCATAGGCTCCCTTGAGCGGAAAGCGGAACCGCCACAACAACAACGCAACCATGGCGCCAAGTATGGTGCTGATAATGGTACAGAAAAAGGCAATTGTCAAGGAGTTGGCAAAAGCCTCAATCAAACCATCGTTATTCCATGCCTTCTCGTAGTACTTGGTGGTGAACCCGCGCCACACAATATTGCGGCGACTATCGTTGAAGCTGAATATCACCAGTATCAACAGTGGTGCATACAGAAATACAAAAGACAATCCAAGGGTGAGTTTCATCCACCCCTGATGAATGTAATCCAACGGGCCGGCAGTCGTTCTTTTGATAGGCAAGCCACGCATTATCCGGCCTCCATGGCTGACCCTCGTCTTGAGAACAGGGCTCGTGCGGCAAGCACAAAAAACGTGATGTACATCAGGATGAATGACAGGGCCGAACCAAACGGCCAGTCATTTGCTGACTTGAACTGCCGTTCGATGACATTCGCGATCATCTGACTGTCTGTACCCCCGAGCAAATCTGGTGTCAGGAAGGAGCCGAGGGCCGGGATGAATGTGATAATCACGCCAGAGATAATTCCCGGCATCGCCAACGGGACGATGATCGACATGAAGGTCCTGAGCTGGGTTGCTCCCAGATCCAGACTTGCTTCGAGATAGGAGCGGTCCATACGATCAAGAGACGCATAAAGTGGCAGGATCATGAACGGAAGATGCACATAGACCAGCCCAAAGACTACCGCAAAGTTATTGTAAAGAATTGGAGCTGGCGTAAACCGCTCTCCAATGAGACCGGAGGGGTCCATTCCAAAAAATAGCATTATGGCATTCAATCCGTCCCACAGATATTCCAGACCGAAATTCACATAGCCCTTGGTGCGCAGCACCGCGATCAGGGCATAGGTACGAATCAGAAGATTGGTCCAAAATGGAAGAATGACCAGCAGCAGCAATATTGGCCGGATTCGTGGAGGGGCAAATGTGATAGCGATCGCAATTGGAAATGCAACCAGAAGACAGACCAGAGTAGTAATGCCCGCAAACCAGAATGACTTCAGGAATATCTGCAAATACAGGGGATCCATGGCCCGTGCATAATTGGCCAAGGTCCAGGTCACGTCAATGTCGACCAGCCCCTGCTTCTCTCCAAAGCTGAATAACCAGATTAGCGACAGGGGGATGATGAAGAATACCATTAGCCAGATGCCTGGCGGCATGCCAAGCACCCAGAATGTCTTCGACTTGCGATTCCGGTAGTTCAATGAATCCGGTGATCGACAATCACACAGGAGGCGGATTCAGAGTTCCCGTGTGATTGTTTGAATCAAGGCTATGCAGCTTGAATTCGGGTCAGGGTCTCGTCAATCAGACGCTGATATTCTTCGCCCTTGTATACCGATACTTCCAGCTTTTCGATCACTTCTGGCGGAGGGAAAATGGCTGGATTGCCAGTATAGGATGAATCCATCAAGTCTTTGGCAGCCTTGTTTGGCGTCGCATATTGAATAAAGTCAGCGATCAAGGCGCCTGCCTCTGCATCCAGAATATAGTTGATTAGCTGATGAGCATTATTGGGGTGTGGAGCACCGGTCGGAATCGCCAGCGAGTCTTCCCAAAGCAGGCCGCCTTCCTTCGGTACGGCATAGCCAATATCATCATCCTCGTCCATAACCTGCAGGATATCCCCATTCCATTCCATGGCCAGGTCAACATCGCCAGCCGCCAGCAAGTCCTGTCCATTGTCTTCGGCGAATGCCTTGATGTGCGGTTTTTGCCGGATTACCATTTCCTCAACCATCTTGATCTTGGCTGGATTGCTTTCGTTGAGTGCCTCACCCATGTACTTGAGTCCCATTTGAACGATGGTCTGACCATCGGCCAGGAGTGAGACCTTGCCGGAATACTTGTCGGAGTCATACAGCCACTTCCAACTGTCAGGCACGCCATCAACAGCCGATTTTCGATAGCCGATGCCGATGGTTCCCCACATGTATGGCATCGAATACTGCCGTCCGGGATCATGCAATGGGTTCAGAAAAGCCGGATCAATATTCGCCATGTTGGGAATCATGCTGTGATCGAGTTTTTGCACCATGCCTGCTTCGATCATTCGCTCAGTGTAGTCATTGGTAGGCACGATCAGGTCGTAGCCAGGATTACCTCCTTTGAGTTTTGCAAACAGTTCATCGTTGTCCGCAAAAAGATCCAGTTTGACGCTGATCCCGGTCAGGTTCTCGAAGTCGTCCAGTGTGGTCTCACCGATATAGGTATCCCAATTGTAAAAATTGACAGTTGGGTCTTCCATGGCGAATGCACCTTTCGGACCAATACTCAAACCAGCCGCTGCTGCTCCCATGCCAAGCAGGAACGATCTCCTGCGCATCATCGGGGGATTTTTGTTCATTGTTTTCCTCATATGTTAAAAAAGGTTGGAAGTCAATACTATATCATTTTTTCCGGCTGATTCGTCAACTCAAATTGCTGAAGCAAACATTTCAAGCATGAACTTTAGCAATACATCCTGAAAATCCGCCAATAGAATGGGTAAAGTTGCCCTGAAAGTTTCAACCCGAACTGTACGGTATTGCCCGGTCAATCTTCTGGCAATGCAACCAGGTAATCACTCAAGGAAGAGATGGGAATCCGGTAATGTTGAGGAGGTTGATGTGTCTCCATGAGGACACCGGCATGCAAGGCATTGGTCAGGAAGTCGCCAAAGGTTGAGTAATTCAGCAACAGAGGCTCAGTCAAATTCCGCAACTTGGGGCGTGATAAAACTCCACCCTGGGCTTTATTCTGCACTGAGGCGATTTTCTTGTAGAGAGATAGGTCTTGAGTGCATGCTTGCAGGCGAGTGGCATAGTAACTATCTTTATATTTCCGGCCCGGCACGATCTCGAACCATGTCCGCAAGTGTGGAAAGCCTGCCTGCCATTGGCTGGAGACCGGAGACCGGGCAGAATGAAGAGACGGAATCGAGAGGTCAAGTTAGATGTAGACAGCGGTTAGCCAGTGCATATATCGATCATGCCCACCGATTAGAATTTGCTGATAGAGATCATCCAGCTGAGAGGTAATTTCACCCCGCTTGCCATTGCCGACAATTCGGTGATCAATGCTCCCGATTGATGCCATTCCGACGCCGGTACCACAGAAAAAGGCTTCATCCGCAACATAGAGTTCAGACCGATCAATTTCACGTTCCTGCACGGGAACCTTGAGCTCTGTTCTGGCTAATTCCAGAATGGAGCGGCGCACAATCCCCTCCAACAGATTGGCAGTTATGGGTGGCGTTATGAGTACGCCATCACGCACAATCATGAAATTGGCAGCACTGGCTTCCGATACATGACCATCCTGATTCAGGAGGATCGCCTCATCAAATCCGTTTAGCATGGCTTCACTCTTGGCTAGAGCACTATTGACATAGCTACCATTTACTTTGCCACGCGCAGGGATTGCAGTGTCATCAACTCGTCTCCAACTACTCACGCACATGCTAATTCCTTCGGAATTGCGCAAGTATCCTCCCGCAGGAATGGCAAAAATCGCAAGTTTGTCTTGTGCATCATGCAACCAGACTCGGAACACCCCTTCGTCCTTATAGACGATCGGGCGGATGTAAACATTTTCCTCGAATTTTTCACGCCTCAACAGTTCAATGGTAATGGATTCCAGTTCCTCTTTGCTATGAGGCAATTCACAGTACAGAAACCGCGCACTATTCAACATGCGCTGAAAGTGTTCTTGGGCTCTGAACAGATACATTTGTTGTTTCGTTTCATTCCAGCATGCACGCAACCCGGCGAAGCATCCGGTTCCATAGTGGAGGGTATGTGTAGTGATGCTGATCCTTGCCTCTTCAATCGGCACAAAATCACCTTCAAAAAATGCTAGTTTTGTCATGTTGCAATCAAATTATTGTCATTCAGTATCGGTGTTATTGCAGGAAAGCAAGATTGACTTTGCCCAGTTCGTCGAAGTCGACCGAGATTCTGTCTCCAGCCAATGCGTCATAGACGGGACAAAGTGCGCCGGTGGAGACCATGTCACCTTCATGCAGGGTTTTGCCTCGGGATTGCAGATGATTGCCAAGCCATGCCATGGCGTTGAGAGGGTTTCCCAGTACATTTGCGCCAGAGCCAGTTTCCTTGAGTCTGCCGTTGACGAATAAACGGGCTTTCTGTTTCGCGAGATTCATGCACTTCCATTTATCATGATCCAGTTTTCCAAGGATACTGACCGCATGTATCCCATTATCTGCAATTAGCGCATTAGCCCCGACTGTTGTGAAATCGGTGAAGCGGTGGTCTACTATTTCAATCGCAGGTATCAGAGCGTGAATGAAAGGCTTAATGGTTTCAGCACTATGCTGCGTCTTGGAATGAGGCAAGTCGCTATCCATGACTAGCATGAATTCCGCTTCTACTATGCGGTGAGTGAACTCAGAAGCACAAAGTTGAACGTCTGATACATACGTCGAAGCGCTAAGGATACGGCCATAAAAAGGGTTATCCGTTCCAAGCAATTGCATGACTTGTCGATTCGTACAACCAATCTTGTAGCCGATGATTTTTGAATTCCTGCAATCAATGAGTTTTGATACCAGTTGGCCCTGAACCATGTAGGCGAGTTCAGCAGTCTCCGGATAACAGGTATTCGGAAGATTGTCGTGCACAGTTCTTTTCTGACGCGATTCATACAGCCAATTTGCAGCGTCCGACACAGTATCAACCATTGTAGCATTCTCGGCCATTACAGAAGCACATTGTAAACGAATTGCGATTGTACTCGTCGTCTGACGATTTGCTGTGACGCTTTCCAAAAAGCCCGAAAGATTTCAAGAATGTGCTCAAAGCGTGAAAAAATTCCGTATTTGTCTTGCCAGGACTCATTCCTGTTTTTAAAAATTCTTATTCGGGCGTTCGGCATGACAGTGTACAGGATCCAGAAACTTCCAGATTGCAATTGCCTATGTTGCACCATTGATCTCTTCGGTGATGATGGTTGCAATGATTTCTGCATGTTGCCGTGTTAATGCGAGTGGAATTCGCATGTCACACGTAGTAGACAAGGTTTTCAATGTATCGTTAAGTGAGTTTGATTCCATATATTCCCAGCGAAAGTACTGGCTGGTGTAACCAACCGGATCGTTGCGGCCAAACCACTTGATGGTCACCCCGCGCACTACTTTCAGCCATAACTCAGCAGGCCCTGTGAAAAATCATTTCTAGGAAATAGAAAGTAGCGTTGAGCAGTTTTTTGTTATTAGATTTCCCAAACAAGGGGTTGCCACAACCAGTGAGTGCACACTGTACCCTATTGGATGTGATCCGATGCGCCGGCAATCCAATTGGCTCCCCAGTGCACTGACTAGGCGTGTACGGTGTCTGCCCACAGCCTCACGAGGCACCTCTACCCGATCTGTTCAAACGGTGCCGAGTTCATGAGTGCCTGTCCACTATTAATGCGGTGGACTGTCAGGCAAATTCATGTCGTGCGTGGTTGGCGTTGCTCCCCCTGCCGTAACCGTAAACTTCCCATTGCCGTCTTTGCCATAAGCAATAACATAATATCGGACAGTACCCACTCCGTAAGGCAGACCGGTGATGGTATCCGTTAAACCTCTTACCAATCTACCGCTACTATGATTAACTTGATAGGCACCTGTGCCGCTCCATAAGTCGCGATTTTCAATTCCAGTCAAACTGCCTGTGGATGGACTGGGATTCGCTCCCTGGAAGTTCACTGTAAGATTCCAGTGAGGTCCATCTTCGGGAATTTTGATATCGCCCATGCAGCTATTCGTGCAGCGACAGGAATAGCCGGGGTTGGCCGCGCAATACATCTTTTCTATGTATCCGAGGGGCTCACCTTGACTAATTCCCGGCAATTGTGGCACGTAATGAATGGTAAGGGTCTTTGTCCAGCGGTTAAAGCGCTTGCATGGCGGCTGACCGGTATCGTTGCGAATATTGCAGTTGAAATCTGCTCTATACATCGGGTGCGCTTCCCATGATGATTGCCTAACTTCGACGCTTTGTGACTGCACCGTTCCTACCAGCAATACGGATAAGGCAAGCACTATGTTTAAGCGGAAAAATTCATTGCTGATGAATAATGGCAAATGCCACTCTTTATTTTTGAATTGCATACGCATGAGAATTTACTAGGATGAGTGTTGGAAACAAGCTTGACATGCTCTGACATGACAAGAAGAAATTTTTTGTCAGTCAATCAGCCACAGGCAAAGCAATTTTTTCTTTTGGAATTGTACCGGGTATGCCTCTCAAGACCGTCGATCGAGAATAAATAATCGCTCCTTAAACCGTCATCCCTGATCTCAAGACAAGCGGTAAAAAAATCAGAAAGCCTTGTTAAATTAGCAAATCTATTGATAAAGTAGTGTTTTTCGTGTTTCACCCATTGTGTGGGCATTCTTCAGCTGCGCTAGGATAACAAGATCATGAGCATTCTACCTCATGTAACCGTAGAAAGCATCCATATGTGGCGAACCTGCAACTGGCTTGTTTTCCGGATAATTCCGGTTATGCTACATTCTTCCTATCAACTCTAATCGACAGGCGATTACCATGATGAAGCAGATGAAGGTGATGATGATTGCGGCAGCGTTCGGTTTTGGAGGAGTTGTCCTGCTTAGAGGCATGAGTTCGCAGCCAGCCGAGGTATAGATGTCAATCGGCGACGGCGAGCCTTCAAAATATGAGCGCCATGTCCACTGCAACCACGCCTGGAGTGCGCCCCATGCACACAACCCGCATCAGGCATTTCGCAATTGCGAAAAGGAGATCCTGCGCCTTGCCCGCAACCCGTTCTGTCCCTGCAGCAACAACGCCGCGGAAAGATTTCACCGAATGAGCAAGGTCAAGCGGAAAATGTCCGGAACCTTCCGCTCCGTGAAGATTGCGCAAGCCTGTTGTCGAGTCACCAGCTGCCTGCAAACGATGAACCTGCCCGGATACAATCCACTGACTGCGATCGAATGGGTGCTGAAAGGGGACGCAGTCGGAATACTGGAAGAAAAACTGTAAGATGCGGCAATACTTCAAACCAGCGGATATACACTCCACCCGCCACATCGGTTTTTCATGGGGCGAGTAGTTACACTGAAATTTCCTATTTGTCATAATGCTCAGGAAATGAAGTCAGGATGATAGAATATTTCCTGACGAACCTCGGAACGACATCATTGTCCGTTCATTGTCAAATCCATAACAAAACGGAACTTCCATGAATTTCAAGATCAAGTTAGGCAATTTATTCAAGATCAAATCCGAATGCATAGTCGTCGGAATCTTCAAAAAATCCGAAAAGAGCAAGAATGTTCAGTTAACACCATCAGCCAACAGAATCAATGAGGCGTCCTCAGGACAGATTCACCAAATTCTGGAGCGCGGTGATATGGATGGGAGTATTGGCTCCACTTTGCTACTCTACGATATTCGTGGCCTCTCGGCAAAACGTGTGCTGCTGATTGGTCTGGGTGACCAAAATGAGATATCGCTCCAGGATTTTCGAAAAGCAATCTTGGCAGCTTTTCGAGTTCTGGTAGATCGTAATCTCGCGTCTGCCGATTTGGCGATTCTTGATGACATGGGTGAACAAGACAGGGTAATTTTTGCTCGGCAGGTTGTCGAAGTTACCGATCAAGTTACCTATCGATACTGGGAGACGAAAAGTGGCGAAAAACCGGCGATGAAATTGAAACAGATCGGTGTTCTTGTTGGTCGCAAACACAAGGTTGCCGTTCAAAAAGGTATTGATCAAGGACAGGCAATCGCCAATGCCTTATCCTATACCAAGACACTTGCAGATTTACCCGGCAATGTTTGCACCCCAAGTTATCTCGCTGCCCGTGCCCGAATGCTGGCAAAGAGTCATGGCTTGAAAGTCTCGGTGCTTGAGGAGAAGGACATGGAAAAACTGAAAATGGGCTCATTGCTATCGGTCTCTCGGGGTAGTGTCGAGCCGGCAAAGTTAATCATCATGGAGTACAAGGGGGCAGGAAAAAACCAAAAACCGGTCGTTCTGATTGGCAAGGGATTAACTTTTGATGCTGGCGGGATATCGATCAAGCCGGCATCAGCCATGGACGAAATGAAATATGACATGTGCGGCGGGGCCAGTGTGTTTGGTGCATTGATCGCAGCTAGCGAGATGGAATTGCCGCTCAATATTGTTGGTATAGTTCCAAGCAGTGAAAATCTGCCAGACGGTGCCGCAAACAAGCCGGGCGATATCGTAACCAGCATGCTGGGCAAGACCATCGAAATTCTGAATACGGATGCAGAAGGCAGACTGATCTTGTGTGATGCCATGACTTATGCCAAGCGCTTCAAGCCTGATGTTGTGGTTGATATCGCAACCTTGACTGGTGCTTGCATTATTGCGCTCGGCAGTCACGCAAGCGGTCTGTTCAGCAATTCTGACGAGCTAGCAAATGAATTGCTGGCCGCTGGTGAGGCTGTTAATGATCGGGCCTGGCGCATGCCGGTCTGGGAAAGCTATACCAAGCAACTCAAGAGCAATTTTGCAGATCTTGCCAATATCGGGGGGCGAAGTGCTGGAGCGGTAACTGCCGCATGCTTTCTTCAGGAGTTTGCGAAAGATTTTTCCTGGGCGCATCTGGATGTGGCTGGGACAGCCTGGAGTTCCGGGTCCTCGAAAGGGGCAACGGGTCGTCCAGTTCCGTTGCTGGTGGAGTTTTTAATCCGTCGCAGTGAGGTTTGACAAGGAAACAGGTTGTTCATGAGAGATCGGGTAGCTGTTCGTGTCGCGTGTTGATTTTTACATCCTTGATCGAGGAGGTCCGAAAATAAAGTTGCAATTTGCATGTCGGATGGTTCAAAAAGTTCGTGAATTGAATCTCAAGGTGTTGGTGAGGACTGAAGATATGGAAAACAGTCAAACTCTGGACCGGATGTTGTGGACATTTCGGCAGTATAGCTTTATACCGCATGCAATTATTCCGGAAGGCGAGTTGTCCTGGGAGGACTATCCCGTACAGATTAGTCATGACACTCATTGTCATGACCGAGCAGAAGTATTGGTGAATCTAAGTGATCACGCAAGTGAGCAAAATCTCAAGTATGACCGGGTGGTTGAACTGGTTAGCAATGATCGGGGAGACAGAGACCGCGGCAGGCAACGTTATCGCTATTATCGTGATCAGGGTATTGAGCCGCTGACTCACAAGATCGGGAGAGAATAACAGCACAGGACATTAACAATTGAGTAGTGGTTATCAAATGATTCCTGATATGCTTATCGAAAATAGCCTAGCTCATCAAAGTCGATGAAGTGATCAAGTGCGACAATTGAGATGTGAATAGATTCTGCCTGCATGATTTCCTCATGATCATGCTTGGTTTATGAGGCGCGCAAGATTTATCAGAGGATAATCCCAATCAAACTTCACGTGATATAGCCTTTTGTTCATGTGTTGTGCAGGCAATGGGAATGGCGTTGTCTAGAGGGTGATTCTCACGAGGTGAGAGGCAACCTTCGATGTGCCTTGAAACTAATTGAATCAGGAGTAACTGATGATCGATACAGGTTTGGGAATCATATGTAAAAAAGTTCAGGCAACTGGTAGCGGCTCAGTTTGGAAATCGTCCCATTCTACAGGTTGAAACTAGTATAATCACAGGCATGTTGCACTATCTTCGGATAAAAAAATGAAAAATCTAACCAAATCACCCCCCCCCCCCTCGCTAGATTAACCACCCTCCTACTGCTAGCTCTGCTAACCCTCACTGCCGTGTTGCCAAATGCAGCGCTGGCCCGATGCGACATTAGCGACGGCCAGCTCGAAAAGCTCTACCCGAGCGGCGACCTCATAGAGGGTGACACTGCCAACAACCAGGCAATCATTGGATTCTCAGTGCCCACCGATTGCCCGGTG
The DNA here is from genome assembly GCA_965220975.1 of Candidatus Poriferihabitans sp. Lineage (GTDB taxonomy): Bacteria > Pseudomonadota > Gammaproteobacteria > Arenicellales > Poriferihabitantaceae > Poriferihabitans. The sequence goes on from OZ244855.1 coordinate 2,727,491, forward strand.
CGCAAGCCTCAGACGATCTGTCTGGACGTGTGGAACACGACCGCATGCCCTCCGGGCGGGATCCAGTGCGAGGGCAGTGTGCGCGGCAACACCGGCGTACGGCTGTCAGGAAGATGGGTGAAAAGCGGCCGTATGATCTGCAATCCGGACTTTGGCAATGAGCATGAGGTCGGCGGCGTGCCCATCATAACGAATACGGCACGGTTTATCGTTTACATTCAAGACGACAGCGTTCGGGCAGACCGGCAGAACTACTTCATTGTGACAGCGTACGATCCGGTTCGTTTCCTGAGGATCCCCATTCAGGACGATGACTGATCCTGCAACAGGATCTTCCTCTTGCCGGATCAGACCGTCTTGGCGGGCTGGTCCGGGGTCTATCATCAATCCACACTTGACTTCGTGAATTAAGGATGTCGGTGAAATGGGCATGATGAATTCTCCTGATCCTCAAGTAAAATCATGAAAGCATCTCCGGAGCTCCAGGTATCGTGGTTCTGAGGGGGTCGGTGTTTTGCCCAGTGTATGATCGCAGTTCCAGAGTTGAAACCTGCGACAGATATGGGGTTGTACCCATCGCAGGACACTCTATTTGAAGTTTCGGGAATTTGCGAAGCCAAGTGTGTGGGGGGGGGGGGGATGATAGGTCATGGCGGAATGCTGTCGTGATGTGATTGATGCGGATATTGCAAAATATTTCGATCGTATTGAGCACGATCAACTGCGAAAACTTCTTGACCTGCGGATCAAAGATGGCGTAATCAGGCGCATGATTGACAAGTGGCTAAAGGCTGGAATGCTAGATCGAGGCATGCTGAAACGGAATGAGTTGGGCACTCCACAGGGTGGAGTACTGAGTCCCTGCCTATCCAATCTGTCTCTGCACCGGGTGCTGGATCGTGGGCATGAGCAGGAAGTCAAGCCCGGACTGCGTGGACGGTCTCGTCTCGTCCGGTCTGCGGATGACTTGGTGCTGTGGTTCGAGTGCAAGCCGGATGCCCAACGGGTTCTGGAGGTGCTGGATAAGCGGTTCGGTCGATCTGGGTTAACCCGACATCCGACCCAGACCCGTTTTCTCGACTTTTGTCCCCCACCAGGCAAAGGTACGACCGAGCATGGGAACTTTGACTTGCTGGGATTTGCCCGGGTATGGGGAACGTCTCGGAAAGGCGATCCGGTTCTCCGGCAAGTGACCTCAAAGAGGCGTTTTGCGCGTGCGGTGAAAACCGTGTACCCATGGTGCAAGTGGAACCGGCGTCGCCTGCTCCACGAGCAGCAGCAACGCCTCTCGCGAGCGATTCGGGTTCATTGTGCATGCTCTGGCATGACCGGCAATGCCAGGAGACTCTTCATGTTCCGTGATGAGTTCATTCGGGGTTGGCGCAAAGCGCTGTCCCGTCGTAGCCGTGATGGTAAATTAAGTAGGGAGAAAATGAGTATGCTGTCATGCCAATATCCACTCGCCCCAGCCCGTGTCGTGAGGTCGATTCATGCTACCTGAGCGAACCTGTTCCATGAGGAACCGAGTGCATCAATCGTGCACGCTCGGATCGGTGAGGGACGGGGCTTGGTAACAACCCGGTCTACTCGGCCCTTTTGTATATAATTCCCATAACTTCAGACTTTCTGACTCCTTGCGAACAGATGAAAAATCAGGTAGAAATAGCGATCGAAAAGGATGGGCCGGAGATAACAAACAGAACGGAAGATTTTAGACAACTTGATTCGAATGTATAGATATAGAAATGTCCAGACTCGATCACGTAAAGCGATTCTATGGTCTTTTGAGAGAGCTTGAACAAGGTTCGTTTGGGATTCAACGTTTGGCCGATTGTCACACTCAAATGCGGTGGCCACAGCACGGTGTTTATTTCTTCATGGAACAAGATGAAATTCGAGTAGAGAGTGGATCAGGGGCACGGATCGTACGTGTTGGAACTCATGCTCTGAAAGCGGGAGCCAAGTCAACGCTATGGGGGCGTCTTAAACAACACAAAGGGCAAGCACGATCGGGTGGTGGCAATCACCGAGGATCGATTTTCCGATTAGTGGTAGGAACGGCACTGATCAAAAAATATGGACTCAATTACCCAAACTGGGGTCATCGTAGCAACCCTTCGTCCGAAGTAAGAGATCATGAGAAACCTCTGGAAAGACAGGTCACCGAGGTAATCGGCAGAATGCATATCCTTTGTCTTGCTGTGGAGGATGAGCCCGGACCTGGCAGTATGCGCGGATTCATCGAGAGAAATGCAATTTCCCTTCTTAGCAACCACTTGAGAAATCCTATAGACCCTCCATCGATTTCGTGGCTGGGACATGACTGCAATCGAGAGAAAATGAGATCCTCAGGATTGTGGAATACAAAACATGTTGATGAAGATTATGATCCATCATTCCTGGATGCCATGGCAACATTAATACATAAATCAGGGAGCTAGAATGATTGTCGTCATACAATGTGCTGCCGGAAAACAGGATCATGCAGGCTATATGCAAACATCTGATGGAAGAAAAGTCATGTTCGTTGCAAAGTCTCATCTTGCTCCCCCCAGTGGAACTCTGACCTATGCTCAAGTCGATGATCTCGCTCCTTCAGGAAAATCTTGGAGAAAAGAAATTCTGGACTATAACCAAGACGTGAGGTGCAATCCGTATGGATTGCTGCCGGCATGGAATCTATACAGGAATTCAACCTACCAGATAGTGGCTGACCGTATCGGTCAGGAAAGCCTTTATATCCTTTCAGCAGGATGGGGGCTTATTCGTTCCGATTTTTTGACACCAAAATATGACATCACATTCAGCAAGGCCATAAATGTCGAGCCATATAAACGCCGCAGTCCGCGGGATAAATATGCGGATATTCGGTTGCCAGATGGAATTTCTGAACCGATCGTGTTCTTTGGGGGTCGGGATTACATTCCGTTGTTTTGCAATCTCACCAATGGTGCGCTAGGCACTAGAACCATATACTATGCAGGCAGAACCCCAGATGTTTCTAGTTGTCAACTTAAAAGTTTTGGTCGATCGTACACCAATTGGCATTATCAGTGTGCTCAGGATTTCGTTCGAGACCAGTATGGATAGTTTGCTTTCGCCCCAGGTGAAAAATTCGAACTTGGTGAAAGAAAAGCCACCTTTTCATTAGACTAGACCACACCCCGTATTGCTCAGGTTTCAGTTTGCGAGAGCCCGCCTGCTGGCTTGATGCCACTGTCCACCCTATTTCTTTTCGAGAAGCGAAGACCATGCTTGCATTCAACCTGCAATGTGAAGCAGAGGAGCGATATATCAGGTCCGTTTCTACTCGGTGGCACCGTAACCTGGTGCTATGACAAGATTATCTACGCCATAAAGTGCTTGCCAGTTCTTCAACCAGAGGTGATATTCTGGTCCCTTCAGACGGTGGTCTTGAGAGCAGTCAACGTTCCATCGCCGAAGTATGTAACCTGCAACAGCTGCCCGGATTTTGACATTCAAGACACCGTTTTCCATTGCGTAATCAACCTCTACCGATTTCGGGTGTTTGAGATTCGGATGCGGTATGATTTCCAGCTCCACAATTCTGTTCCATTGAATATCTGATTCCCGGGTTTCATGCTCATCGACCTTACTGTCTATGGTTATTGGGTTGGAGATTCGGGTTATGACAAAATCTGAAAATTTGGATTCTCGACGGTCAAAGGCTCGTATATGCCATCGTAAACCGTTATCGACCAGCACGAATGGCACAATTTCACGCGTGGTTTGGCCGCTGGTTAATGAGCAATAATCGATTCTGACCACCTTGCCCCGGTGAATGGCACGGGTCAGGACAGACAGTATATTGAGGGAAGGCTTGTTTAGTTGTGCGGGCACTTCACTGGCAATGAATCCCCTGTGCTTGCCCACAAAGTCATCGCCGAAACCATGGGTAAGAGCGGCTAGCACTTGGCTCTCTGAATAGTTGAAGAGAGGCCTGAAGGTCTCTGCGCATTCATAGATCTTGGCCTTGGTATCGTATCTCAGATTTGCCGGGGCCAATTCTCTGTACAAGGCGATATCCCGAGTTGCCGCCGCTTCCTTTATGCCAAAACGATTCACAAGATCGTAACGACCAACAGTACCCAAAAAGCAGATCTTGAAATCGATGTGTGACAAGCGTTCTTTCTGTGCCTGCGCGATCTTGTCGAGACGAAAAGCGACCGGTACCTGATAGCCGAGTTCCGGCCTGCTGTTTCCATAATGATTTGTCATGATTATATATGCGACATTTTAAAATAAATAATACTTGTTGACATCATCAATATGATCTTTATAAAACTGAATTCAGACACTCGATGTTGATGTAAGAAAAGCGAATCGTGCTAAGGGGTAAAGTCATTTGAGGAAATTTGCTTGACTGAATGAATTATACAGAACAAAACAACTACTTTCCTCCTCAAAGTATTGGAGCTTGCGACTAATGCAAAAAACGAATATCAAATATGCAACAAACAACTGTAGTCCACCTAACGGTTGTAATTCTTCGGCTTGGCTAGGTGTGAGCACAGGGTTTTTGCGAAAAACTGAGCCGTTGATATTTCAGCAGGGTTTGTTTATGACAACTTGAAAAACAAAATTGCATGTTAAACGATAAAGGGGAGTATCATGAAAACCCCCATTCAACCATGAAGTGCAACACCCAGTATTGAGGAGGTGTTGTTTCGGTCATTGCCAAAGGAGCTGTTGCACTTCATGGTGGAATGAGGGCAGGTTTTCCAGTAATGGAGCACTCGATCCTGAGACCTCTGCTGGACATGATGAGACAGCGATGCATCGTGCCGGCTTCGATTGAGATCAATAATGAGATAATGAGTACAAACGATATTTTTCTTGAATCTGAAAATAATCTGCCAAACTAAAATAATTGCAGCTTATGTTCCAATAGCACAAAAACCTGATCCGGACTTTTCCCTCCATCTTGCAAATTCGTTGGAGCGCAAGCCATCCATATTCTGTCGAATACTACCCCACCGAAATGAAATACCTGATCAATCACCAATTGGTGAGTTGCACATGCCCTCGAAAAAATGGCAGTCCCGAAGACTTGAAGGAAAGATGCAAGACAGCATACACACTGCCTTCCAAACTGAATAACCCTTGGCCCAACTTGTAGAGGCTCATCATGCTCTGTACTGATCATTACTGCTCAAATTTGCTTAATAGTATTGTCGCAGGTTCCCGAAGAAATCCGCATCAACTTATCCGCATTGCGATCCAACAACATTTGACTACTTGAAAGCTTTGTTAAATGAGGTCAATGAAAACCGAATGCACAACGCCAACATTGAGAATGCTGGCTCGAAAGTCGTTCATGTGCTGATACACTAACCATATCAATCGATCCGGCTCAGCACATGCCTCATCATCCACCTTTGAATTATATGGATCATGAATCTGGATAAAACCTATAACCCTCACGACATCGAGTCACGCTGGTACGCCTTTTGGGAAGAACACGATTACTTTAGCCCATCAGGAGAAGGCAAGCCCTATTGCATCATGATCCCCCCACCAAATGTGACAGGAAGTCTGCATATGGGTCATGCCTTTCAGGACACCATCATGGATGCCCTAATCCGCTATCACCGCATGAATGGACGAAACACACTCTGGCAACCCGGTACCGATCATGCCGGCATTGCTACCCAGATGGTAGTTGAGAGATTGGTGAACCAGGAAGGCAAAACCCGACACGACTACGGACGAGAGAAATTCATCAAAAAAGTCTGGGAATGGAAACAAAAATCAGGTGGAACCATTACCCGGCAACTCCGAAGAATGGGAACTTCACCAGACTGGCGACACGAGCGATTCACTATGGATGCCGGATTAACCAAAGCCGTAACCGAGGTTTTTGTTCGCCTGTTTGATGCGGGAATCATCTATCGCGGCAAACGACTGGTAAACTGGGATCCTGTATTGCATACCGCCCTGTCAGACCTTGAGGTATTGTCTCAAGAGGAAAAAGGCTCACTCTGGCACCTGAAATATCCGATTATTGGCGAGCCTGGACACTTGATAGTGGCTACTACTCGACCCGAGACCATGCTCGGTGATTGCGCTGTTGCTGTCCATCCAGAAGACAATCGATACCGACATCTTGCTGGCAAATTCTGTGAATTGCCGCTAACTGGTCGACAAATACCAATAATCGTGGATGAATATGTTGATCCGGAGTTTGGTTCAGGTTGTGTGAAGATTACGGCCGCCCATGATTTTCATGATTATCAGGTCTGGATGCGACACCATGACAATGAAGCAATTGGCAACCAACCGGATTCAGGATTGATCAATATCTTCAATGAAAGCGCTCAAGTTCGAGTCAATTCCGATACAGCAGAGCAACCGAATAGTACAATTTTGCCGGATGCATATGTTGGGCTAGACCGCTTTGAGGCAAGAGTCAAAATAATTCAGAACCTTGATTCACTTGAACTCTTGGAGCGGATTGAGGAGCATCATTCAATGATTCCCCGAGGCGATCGTTCTGGAGCGATAGTTGAACCCTTTCTGACCGATCAGTGGTTTGTTGACCTGACTCGCTCCGAGCAACCAGACGGCCGCCCGGGCGGGCTGACTAGTATCACCGAACCAGCGATAGAGGCAGTAAAAAGCGGAGCAATCCAGTTTATACCCGAGAACTGGAGTCGGACTTATTTTCAGTGGCTGGAGAATATTGAAGACTGGTGTATATCCAGACAACTTTGGTGGGGGCATCGGATTCCAGCATGGTATGACGAAGCAGGCAATGTCTATGTCGGACTGGATGAGGACCATGTCCGCGACAAGTACTCCATGACCAGTGATCTCCATCTCGTACAGGATGAAGATGTGTTAGACACCTGGTTCAGTTCGGCATTATGGCCGTTTTCGACATTGGGTTGGCCGGAGCAAAATGAGCGACTGGAGACATTCTATCCGACCAGCGTGCTCGTTACCGGTTTTGACATTATTTTTTTCTGGGTAGCTCGAATGGTCATGATGGGTACACACTTCATGAGCCAGGTACCTTTCCACCAAGTCTATATTCATGGCTTGATTCGTGATGCACACGGCCAAAAGATGTCAAAATCCAAGGGCAATGTTCTGGATCCGATCGATTTGATTGATGGCATTGATCTTGAAGAGTTAGTCGAAAAACGAACCAGTGGAATGATGCAGCCTCATCTGGCACAGAAAATAGCCAAACAGACCCGACAGGATTATCCCGAAGGGATACCGAGTTTCGGAACGGATGCTCTTCGCTTCACCTTTGCTGCACTGGCCTCAACCGGCCGAGACATCAATTTTGATCTGGAGCGAACCGCCGGTTATCGGAATTTCTGTAACAAGATTTGGAATGCAGCTCGATTCGTGCTGATGAATACGCAACAAAGCAGTCTGAATGGTGTCGAAGGACAATCTCAACTCACCGTTCCCGATCGCTGGATACTCTCGCAACTGACACACAGTATCCAAAATGTGCACGAGTCGATATCGATCTATCGGTTTGATAGAGTCGCTCGGGAGATCCATGACCTGGTTTGGAATCGGTATTGTGACTGGTATCTCGAGTTTTCAAAGGTAACCCTGAATTCTGATGAGGTGAGTGAATCGGAAAAAAAGGGTACGAAAATTACCATGTGTCGGGTTCTGGAGGAGATCTTGAAACTGGCTCATCCAATTATGCCGTTTATTACCGAAGAGATCTGGCAACGCCTAGCACCGCAGATCGGCATGAACGGAAAGACCATCATGACCGAGCCATATCCAATATATCAAGCACTGCGTGTGGATCAGGAGGCTGAGCTGGAAATGGAATGGGCCATGCAATTAATTCTTGGAGTGCGTAGAATCCGTGGCGAAATGAATATATCTCCGGGTAAGCAAGTACCATTACTGTTATCGGGTGCAACTTCGGAAGATATTGCACGGATCGATCGAAACCTCGGGTATTTACTAAAGGTCGGGCGTTTATTGTCTGTAGACATATTGCAACCTGACGAAGACGAGCCGGATTCTTCGGTAGCGATCGTCGGCTCCATGAGACTCCTGATACCCCTGCAAGGATTGATCGACAAGCAGGCTGAACAGGCTCGACTCGAGAAAGAGCTTGTGCGGATCGAGAAGGAAATACAGCGTATTCAGTGCAAACTCGACAATCCGAATTTTGTAAACAAAGCCCCACAGAACGTGGTCGACAAGGAACGCGAAAAACGATCGGCCTACCAGAAAGAAAGAGAGGAAATCGCGGCTCAGTCGAGCAAACTCGCTCAAACTCGATAATACTCTCGATACCATTTGACGAAACGTCTGATACCCGTCTGTATATCCGTTTTTGGCTGCTGGCCTAGCCATTCCGTTGTCAGCGTCAGATCGGCATTGGTCGAGACGACATCACCAGCTTGCATTGGCAGGAATTCGTATTCACCCTTGACCCCTAGCTCTTTTTCAATAGTGTGGATGTAGTTCATAAGAGGGATTCGGCTGCCGCTTCCTAGATTGTAGATTCGATGGGGTGCCGAACTTGAGGCCGGCGATGGTTGTGAGGGATCAAAATTGGCATTTGGCTCGGCTGGATGATCAAGTACTCCTGCTATTCCGTCCACAACGTCATCAATATACGTGAAATCTCGGGCCATGTTGCCATGGTTGTAAACCGGGATTTTCTTGCCGGAAAGAATCAGATCGGTAAATTTGAAAAATGCCATGTCCGGGCGACCCCAGGGACCGTATACGGTGAAAAAACGTAGACCGGAGGCCGGCATTTGATACAGATAGGAATAGGCATGTGCAATGACTTCGTTGGCTTTTTTGGAAGCACCATACAGCGAAACGGGATGGTCAGCTGTCTGGTCTTCACGAAATGGCTCATTGGTATTCAGACCATAGACCGAACTGCTTGAGGCATATATTAGGTGTTGCACTTCATGCTTGCGACTTGCTTCTAGCATATTCACAAACCCGGTCAGATTGACATCGACATACTGATGAGGATGTTCGATAGATCGTCTCACTCCGGCCAGTGCTGCCAGGTGGATGACAACATCAAATGAATGATTGTCAAAAAAATGTTCAACTTCGTCTCTGCGGGAGACATCAATCCGATGAAACCGAAACTCCCGAAAACTTTCCAGACGCTTGAGTCGATCTTTCTTCAGTTGTACGTCGTAAGAGTCATGAAGATTGTCGAGTCCATGCACGGTTTCGCCACGTTCGAGCAGTTTGTGACAGAGTGCGGCACCGATAAATCCGGCTGCACCGGTAATCAGAAGTTGCATCAGAACAAGGATTCAGGGGATTTGGGATTTATGCCTTTTTGAAACGAATTTTCCATGTATGCTCATCCAGTGAATGCTCAAATTCAAACTCAGCCTGATGATCCTCGCAATCCCCAATTGCAAGGGTCTCAGACATGATGTGATCGTGATGGGCAATCATCGCCTCGCCAATCAGTTCGGAACCACTGACCGAAAGAAAGATTCGATCGGCGATTTCGAGTTCTGCAGTCTTGCGGGCTTCCTGTACAGTCCTGATCAACTCACGAGCAATTCCTTCAACCAATAATTCATGGCTGATTTTGGTATCAAGTGCGACTAGGTATCCATCAGCTTCCGAACATGTGAAGCCCTCTGCTGATTTGGTCGTGACTTGCAAATCTTCTCTGTCAAACTCGACTGGTTGACCGTCCACTATCTTTGAGAACGATCCCTGAGTCATGACTTCGGTGATCTCGGAGGCATCCAGCTGACTCAGGGCGGCCTTGATCGCGGGCATGAGTTTGCCGTAGCGCTTGCCCAGTGTCCGAAAATTTGGTGTTATTTCATGGCGAATAATTTCGGCACTTGAGTCGATAAAATCGATATCACGGATATTCAATTCATCCTGGAGTTGTCCATGGTGTTTCACAATGGCCTGCCGCGCTTTTGGATCGGGACAATGAACGAGGATACGATGTAATGGTTGTCGCACCCGAATGCGGCTGGATTCACGTGCGGTACGACCTAGACCAACAACGGTTTGTACTACGTCCATCTCAAATATCAGTGCATTGTTTAGCCATTTCTCGTTATGTTTCGGCCACTCGGTCAAATGTATGCTTTCAGCAGTCTCAGATTGGCATCTAGACAGATTCAGATACATGCTTTCGGCCAGAAAGGGCATGAAAGGAGCAATTAATCGTTGAATGGAATCGAGACATTCGAACAGGGTCAGGTAAGCAGCCTGCTTGTCATCACCATTGTCACTTCTCCAGAATCTGCGGCGGTTGCGCCGAATGTACCAGTTACTTAGTTGGTCAACGAGTTTTTCAATGGCTTTTCCAGCAGTGCATGTGTCATAGTTTTCGAGCGAATCAGTGGTCGTTTTTATAGTCTGATGGGTCAGGGCCATAATCCATTGATCGATTTCTGGACGTTGCTCGACTGGAATTCGTTTCGACAGATCAAAATGATCCAGTTTGGCATACAGTATGAAAAACGCATAGGTATTCCAGAGCGTGTTGACAAAAGTGGAAGCCACCTCACGTACGATATCGACCGAAATTCGTTTCTGGGCATCCGGTGCGGTGCGACTCAGAAACAGCCACCGAAGCGAGTCAACACCAACCGAGTCGAATACGTCGTAAGGATTGACAATATTGCCGAGTGATTTCGACATTTTCTTGCCATTTTTATCAACGATGTGACTCAAGCACACGCAGTTGCGATAAGCGATTGAATCATCCACCAGAGTTGAGATCGCGTGCAGGGTGTAGAACCAGCCACGTGTTTGGTCGATTGCCTCACAGATATAGTCGGCTGGAAAATGCTCTTCAAATTTATCCCTGTTTTCGAAAGGATAATGCCATTGTGCATAGCTCATGGCTCCGGAATCGAACCAGCAATCGATGACCTCCGGGACGCGGTGATAGCGATGCCCATCCATAAAGAAGGTAATGTCATCGATATGGGGACGGTGCAGATCAAGATCCCGGATGGATTGGCCCGAAAGCTGTTCGAGCTCGGCTAGAGAGCCAATACATACATAGTCGCCTTCATCGTTTGTCCAGATCGGCAACGGAGTTCCCCAGAACCGTTCTCTGGACAATGCCCAGTCGATATTGTTTTCAAGCCAATTTCCGAATCGGCCATCGCGAATGGTTTCGGGTACCCAGCGAATGGTCTTGTTGAGCTCGACCAGACGATCTCTGATTTCGGTAGTCCGGATAAACCAGGCTTCCTTGGCATAATAGATGAGTGGATCCCCAGTTCGCCATCCGAATGGGTAGCTATGAACGGCCTTTTCATTTTCATACATCAATCCCTGTTGTTCGAGCAGTTTGCAGATTTTTGGGTCTGCTTTCTTGAAAAATTTACCGGCTACCGGCTTCGCTTCTTGCTTAAAGTAGCCATCCAGGCCGACACCATGCAGGACCGGAAGTCCTTCCTGTTGTCCGAGTTTGAGATCATCGATTCCATAAGCGGGCGCGATGTGAACTACTCCTGTGCCATCCAAGGTGTTCACGAACTCCCCCTCGCAAACCCGAAACGGATCACCGCTCTCGACGTCAAGCCAGTCGAACAATCGGTGATAGCGCATGCCCAGAAGCTCTGCACCGGTTGCGGTTTTCACGATTTTGTGGGGCTGATCAGCGAAATAAGTATCGACCCGGGTACTAGCGAGGATCAGAGTCTCATCGGCTACCTCAACATACGAGTACTCGATATCCTTGCCTACGGCGAGGAGCAGGTTTGAGGGTAGTGTCCAAGGTGTAGTTGTCCATACTAGAAAAGACAGATTGGGAGCGTCCGCCACGCGAAAGCGAACAGTAATGGATGGGTCTTCCACATCCTGGTAGCCCAGCGATACTTCGTGTGAGGATAAAGTAGCCCCAATTCTTGGGTCATAGGGGACTACCTTGTAGCCTTTGTATATCAGTTTCTTGTCCCAAATTCTTCGTAACAGATTCCAGACAGATTCGATATAGTGGTTGTCGAGTGTGTAATAAGCTTGATCAAGATTTACCCAGTAGCCCATGCGGCGGGTCATTTTCTCCCAGTCGTTGATATAAGTCATGACCGAGTTGCGACAAAGACGTGTGAACTCCAGAACTCCTACTTTTTCTTCGATTTCCTGTTTGTCGAAGATGCCAAGCCGTTTTTCGATTTCATGTTCAACGGGTAGTCCATGGGTATCCCAGCCCCCTTTTCGTGGGGCATAGAATCCGCGCATGGTTTTGTAGCGCGGATATATATCCTTGAAGGTGCGGGCAAGGACATGGTGAATACCGGGTTGACCGTTGGCGGTCGGTGGTCCTTCGTTAAAACTGAATCTCGGACGCCCCTTGCTCAATTCCAGACTTTTTTCGAAAATTCGATTGTTTTCCCAATAGTCCAGAATTTCTTGTTCCAGTTGTGGTCCGTTGTATCTTCCCTGTACCTTTTCGAGGGAACCATTATTGGTAGTCATGGGTGTTTTATTGTTGTCTGGTCAATTCGCAAGAGTTTTCGGCAACAGGATTTCCATCGAAGGATGCACACTACCACCTGATTTCTGAGAATGAGATTTTACAACAAGCAGGAGTATCGGTCAGGGTGGAATTTCGAACACAATAGCGTACGGGTCCGTTTGTCAAAACAATCTGTCAAGAAGCATGGAATATCCAGTTCATGGTATAGTCAAATGAGTCTGATTCGATGTTCATTACTGCTCGCATCATGCGTTGCCATGCCCAACCTGATTGATGGTTTTCAAGAGCCAGACTGAAAATCAGCCATCATCTCGGCTCAATTCCAGAATATGTTCAAGACCGTGTTGGGAGATGTATTTGAAATCTCGACAACGGCCAACAATCCTCGGAACGAAGTGCCTGTACTGAAACGAGCAAAATGAACCTCGGCAGATTTTTACTTGGCACTTCAACATCGATCATGGTCTTCTTTGCAGATGATTCAGGTTCATTGCAATTGCAATGACGATTCCACTGATCAGGCCAGCGGTGTGGGCAGAATTGGCAACCCTGATTCCAAATAACCAATCGATGAGGCCGATCCAGCATACGGCAAACCACCCGAGAAGCAGTATAACAATACTCCGATTTAGCTTTACCGGATAGTTTCGATTGACCAGTCCTTGAACCCAAAGAAAGCCAAAATAGCCATAGATCACTCCCGACATCCCGCCAAAAACGGGACCGGTTTCATGATACTGGTAAAGATTTGAGACCACACCGATAACTAGCGTGATTCCGAGCATGCCAATATTTCCATGTTGCCATTCAATAATTCGGCCAAATTCCCAGGTCCAGAGCAAATTGAAAACGATATGAAAGATGCCGAAATGCAGAAATACTGGCGTAATCAGTCGCCATATTTCGCCTTGGCGAATTTCTGTATATGGAGGGCTTAGATATTGCGTAATCAAAAACAGTCGCATTATGTGTTCTTGCAGGCCAAACAATGACAGCAAGTACACAACGGTGCAAATCGCAATCAGAATGAGCGTAACGGGCGTTAGTTGAGAAATCACTGGCCGTTCATTTCGATCCGGTCGCTTTCACCTAGAGTAATCATGCGTTCATCCAGGGTCATGAACTGTCTACCCTTGATGGATTTTTGTCGAGCTTGATACTGGGTACTTTCACCATCGGCACTGATGACTCGGATATTCACAATCCGGTTATCGGCCTGATACTGAAAAAAGAAGATCGTTGAGGAGATGCCCATCAGCAGCACGATCACGATGATGGTCACCACCTTGACTGAAAGCGAACCGATTGCCTCATCCGGGTCTGTCGGTGTTGACTGGGAGCGATTTGCCTTGGTCCGAAAAACCAGAATAACAACGAGTATGACCCCGATTGTGAAGAGAATTTTGGTTAGCATGCAGATTCTGGTTCAGGATCACCTGGCGGAAGTTGCAGATAATAGCCGTTATTATTGAGACACTGAATAACGGTCGGGATATCTGCATTCGGTAAACTTTCCCGCTTTGCAATATCGAATTGAAGAACAGAGGTCAAGTTACCGAGCAGTACCTTCAACCCATCGGGAACATGTGTAAAATCATCGCGTTTCGTCACGTAGAGGTAGGTATTGGCCTTACGACTACTTTTGTAAACCCAGACCAGCATGGAAATAGCAATCTTAAGTTATCCTCGATTCAACTTGTTCATCGTTCTGGCGTGAGTTATTCGTAACTACTCGCTCTCTTTGAGTACAGTTGTTTTGATCGATGATTTTCTTTTCTTCGACATTGGAGGCGTTCTGCCAGACTGTGCATTGACAATCCAATTTGCAGATAAGCGGCAATTGATATGGAGGAGATGCATGCAAGGTCAGAGCTTCTCCACCCGGATATCCAGCAGGTTTCGAGCTTTCTCGCCAAATGCCATACCGATCAGGTGAATCGGTTCCCCGCGGTCAAGATACTTGTCGGCATGCTTTTTTGCACGAATCTGCTCGATCGCCTTGTCCAGCTCTTCTTTCGTCCTTTCTTCCATGTTTTCGCTGCCTTCCAGCACCTTGAACTCGAACACGAACACCTGATTCTCATGCAGCACCACCAGGTCCGAGCGGCCATGGCCGGTCATCTCCTCGGCCTTCAGGTCAACCGTGGTGGTCCGGAAGCTCAGGTACAGCAAGCTTGCGAACCAGGATTCATGATGATCCAGGCTGCCGCTGTCCGGCCAGGCATGGGGAATTCCCGAGAGCATGGCCTTGATCTTCACCTGAAACGCCGAGTAGTCGTTCTCTGCCAGAGCCTGAATCAGTTCCCTGCCCAGAACTGCTACCTGCTTGCCCCGCTTGGTCAAGTGTTCGGCCAGTCCCATGCTGAAACTCCTCTGCACTTCGTAATTCGGATAGTACAGATGGTACAGAATGTTATCCCCGTTTATTTCCCTTTCCTTGATGGTCAGATAGCCGGACTGGAACAGCAAGGCCTCGGGAGTGAATCTGTCCAGTTCAAACCTGGTCAGAGAGTCCGCATCCACTACCCGGTTTTCCAGCTGTATCGGATTGACTTTTCTCTTCTGCAGCAACCGGTACAGATAGCCCGGTTCGCCAGATTGAAACCAGTGTGATCGAAAATCGCGTTTCTTGAACAGATGAAGGATGTCGTGGGGATTGTAGAGCTTGTCCTCGCCCAGCCAGCTGTAGCCGTTGTACCATTCGCGAATCTTGTCCCGGTCCAGTCCTTCCAGTTCCGGAGCAAATACGGTCTCCAGATCCTGGTCCGTATAGCCGCAAATCGATGCCAGGGGTGGGTAGAGACTGATGTCATCGAGATTGTTGAGACCCGAGGAAAAGCTGTTCTTGGAAAACATCGTGATGCCGGTCACGAACACGAACCGGATGTGTTTTTGAGCACTCTTCAGGATGCTGTAGATCTCCCGAAGACTATCCCGGTTCGCTCGAGCCTTCTCGTCATCTTCCAGTACATCCAGCACCGGCTTGTCATATTCATCAACCAGCACTACCACCTGCCGACCAGTCGCCTGATGCAATTCGAAAAGGATGTACCGAAGCCGTTCCGCAGCATACTTTACCGGAGGGCGTTCCAGGTTGAAGTTCCTTTCAATTTTGTGCAACTGGCCTGACACGCTATCTTCCAGCTTCTCTGGCGTACTGACAACCCCATCCAGGGTCAGACGAACCACCGGATGCCTGACCGACCAGTCCCAGTGCGGGTGAATGTCCAGGCCTTCGAACAACGACTCATTGCCCTCGAACAGTTCCTGCAAGGTATCGACCAGCAGACTCTTGCCGAAACGGCGCGGACGCGAGAGGAAGTAGTACCGCCCCTCATCGATCATCTGCCGGATCAGAGGCGTCTTGTCAACATAGTAGCAACCGTCCTGTCTTAGATCAGCAAATGACTGGTAGCCAATGGGTAGCGGATGGCGATCGGTTCGTGTTTTTTCACTCATGATGTGATCACCTTATCATAGTGGGGCGAGTTGTTACAGTTATTCTTTTGTTGCAGTTACTGATCGTTGCTTGCTATTCTTGGGTTTCATGTTTTTCCTGTTGCCGCGCCATAGCCAGGACCAAGAGACTTTATTCGGGGTGTGTCCGCGACTTCCAACCGGTTTGTACTTGCGCTTGGTATTGCCAGTGTAGAATTGTCGAGGACGACCAATTTTTTGTTCACCGTCTCCGAGCATTTCCTTCCAATGCGCAATCCATCCCACTGAACGACCAATCGCAAACATGACGGTAAACATGGATGTCGGAAATCCCAGGGCTTTCATGACGATACCGGAATAGAAATCAACATTTGGAAACAGCTTCTTTTCCAGAAAGTAATCATCGCTCAGTGCAATCTCTTCGAGTCGCATCGCGAGTTCCAGATGAGGATCATTCACGCCCAGTGTCGAGAGTACCTCGTGGCACGATTTCTGCATGACTTTAGCCCTAGGATCATAGTTCTTGTATACGCGATGGCCGAAGCCCATGAGTCGAAAGGGGTCATTCCTGTCTTGAGCTTTCGCGATATATTTCTTGATGTTGCTGACTGTATCAATCTCATCCAGCATATTGAGTACTGCTTCGTTGGCACCGCCGTGGGCGGGGCCCCATAGTGAGGCGATTCCTGAAGCAATACAGGCATACGGGTTGGCGCCAGATGATCCGGCAAGTCGAACAGTTGAAGTGGATGCGTTTTGCTCATGGTCGGCATGCAGGATGAGCAATCGATCGACTGCTTTGGCGAGAATCGGATTGACCTTGTATTCCTCTGAGGTGTTGGAGAACATCATCTGTAGCAGGTTCTCTGAATAGGTGAGGTTATTCATTGGCGTAGGGAATGGGCGGCCGAGCGAGTATTTGAATGCACAGGCACCAATATTGGGCATCTTGGCAATAATTCTATGAGCAGCGAGATGTCGCTGTTCCGGGTCGCTGATATCGGTGCTGTCATGATAGAACGCAGACAGAGCACCAACGACACCAACCATGATGGACATGGGATGAGCACTGCGCATGAATCCCTGATAGAAGCGAGCTAGCTGTTCATGTAACCAGGTATGATGCCGAATCTCCATATCAAAACTGGCTTTTTGCTCCGGGGAAGGCAAATCGCCATATAGAAGCAGATAGCAGACTTCAATATAGTCGCTGTGTTCGGCAAGGTCTTCAATTGGATACCCGCGATGAAGCAATATGCCTTTCTCACCGTCAATGTAGGTGATGTCTGATTTACATGCAGCGGTTGAGGTGAAGCCCGGATCATAGGTGAGCAGGCCAGTAGTGGAATACAAGGATCGGATATCAATGAGACGATTGTCCATTGAGCCGGTATGGCTATTGAAATCCCAAGTTTTACCAGTCTGGTTGTCAGTCAGAGTGAATCCGTTATCTTTGGCATTTGTTTTATTCACAGTTTTTACTCCATATCGAAATGAAAATGCAGATACTAACAGGCAGTGTGAAGGCAATTATCTGCTGCAAACCCGCATCAATCTATCACAAGCTCGGGAAGTACTATACGATAATCGATATTGATTCCTTTAGCAAATCTTCATTGCGAAGCTTACTGCATTAGGCAACCTGCTACTTGCACTAAATTTCCCATTCACATTATAATTCACATGGATAAAACAGGCCCAAATGCAGACTGAACCAAATCCACTCCCGAATGGGAAGCCGGCAGAACCGGTGCTTTTATCATGGCATCTCTCCAAACTGATTTCGTGCGAGGCCAGTTCTCTCCCGTGCTCCGACTGCTCGAATCTGAACAGCTACCATGATAAGGAAAATCAGGATCGGGCAGGGTCTGGAGGTCATTGGTTCAGCAGAGCTTGGTAGCGTTCTGGATTTCTACACCTATCCAAGTTGTGCTATCCAAGCATGGCGAGTTGTGAACTAGCTGGACATGGAGTCACCCAATCATTAACAGCTAATGCTGCCCCCGATGACGATTTTGTATGATGGTGAATGAGATTACCCTAGAAGGGTTAACTGGTTCCTTGTCTGGAATTGCAGCAGGATCAACCGAAGGCAGTTTGCTGGTTTGTGTTCATGGATGGCTCGATAATGCAGCATCTTTCATGCCGTTGGCTGAAGCATTGCCTCAATATCAGTGGGTATGTATTGATTTGCCTGGACATGGCAAATCTGCGTATCGCCCACCGGGTGCCATTTATCATTATGTCGATTATCTCGGAGACCTTTACCGAGTACTTGAATCTCTGGAGTGTACAAATTGCACGCTGGTTGGTCATTCGCTTGGTGCGGGTATTGTGGCGGTCTATGCGGCGGCATTTCCGGAAATGGTTAACCAGCTAGTATTGATTGACGGGATCGGCCCTCTATCCCACCGCGAATCCAAGGATAGTTTGCGTCAGCTTCGGGAATCCTTGGATTTTCTTGGAGAGACGAGGAAGACAGGTCCACGGTTTTATCCGTCATGGGAACAGCTTGTCAAGCGTAGACTTGATGCGGGCAATATTTCAAGAAAAGCAGTCGAAATTCTGCTTGAACGTGGTACGGTGCGTCAGGGAGATGGAGCAACAGTGCTGAGCGATGAACGTCTCAAGCAACGTTCACCACTTTACATGAGCCAGCAAAGGGTGGTGTCCATATTGAGGGGAATTGAAGCTCGGACGCTACTGGTCATGGCAGAGAGTGGGCTGATACTGGAACGTTCCACAACTCATGAGAGGATAGCTGCGATTCGTGATTTGACAAGGAAAACAGTGCCGGGCGGGCATCACGTCCATCTTGATAATCCTGATATTGTGGCCTTCGAGATCAAGCAGTTTCTTGATGGTGTAACACCATGATCTAGTGCGAGTTCGGATAGATACGATTCCCGTTGTTGCAGGAATCCTTTGTAGGATATGCCTGTGATGATCGTGCTTCTCCGAGATGATCATCAAGTGAGGCGGTGATTTTTTTGATCTCGGTGTGCTCACAAGGTGGGTTATGCAAGCACACAATAGTGCGTTGAAAGAGAGTTCATTTTTGAGCTGAACTTCACGACAGCATGTTATTACCCCCCCCCCCCTCCTGTTTCAAGTCCGAAGTGCAACACTACTCCCCGATTGCGAACCCATGAACAGAGTTGTATCGGTGTGTATGGCTACGAGTGAAAAAGTTCCAGCCGCTGAAGCGGTTGCTACGTTCATGTATTGACAAGCAACCGTGCCAGTTGGACAACCCTGGTGGTTGTGGCTGGCAATGCATGTTCAATTAACTGGAGTTGTCGGGCTTCAAAGTCTAGCGACTTCATCTGATAAACCAGCACTGATCCTTGGGTTCTAACCCCTTCCAGTTCAACTTCAAGACGACTGCCGCGCTTGGTGCTTGTAATGGGTGCAACGATAGCAAATCCAGTGACCCGATGAAAAACTTCTCTTGAAATAATGAATACCGGCCGTTATTTCCTTGCCTGTGCTTGGCTCGAAGTCGAGCCAGACAATATCTTCACGGTTCGGCACATACATCAAATTTCTCTGCCGGCAGGTTTGGCATCAAGCCACTCGCGACCCTCGTCCAGAATGTAGAAACTGTCACGAGGACTATCAGCTGGCAACTCTTCCAAAGGCAAGTTCTCCACAATTGGATCAAGTACAAGCTTGTTGTCGATTATCGATAGATTCAACTCCTTGCCCGGAACAGGCCAAGGATTTTTCCGATGGCATGGGAGTGCTCATAATCTCAGATCCACCTGATTGGCGGACAATCACGGTCATCATAACATCTGCTCTCATTTGGAATGACGTATGATATCCAAATATAACATGTTTTTGAAAACTAATTGATTTTCTCTCTTTTTCGACAGCAATTCTAATTATGGATTAGGGATACAGAAAAAGGCGGCGGGTAGAAAATGACCAGCGATGCTTTTCATTGATAACTGGAACGCCATCGTCATTCTTGAGCCAATAAGCACATTGATTTCGTTTATTGTCAGGCAATGAACGCATCACGTAACTAGAAAAGCATTGGGCTTGATTTTACAAGCAAGCATCAACCGCATCTGGCAATTTAGAAATAAGTATCTGTTTGCACAACAGACATTTTTACTGAAAAAATGTTTCTTATCCAGCTATATAATGTTTGACTGAAAACCCGAAACATGCATCGCAATTTTTCAGTTCATGAAGTCGTGGCCACAGCACATGATATCCATGTGTAGTGGCTTGATTTCGGGTTTTCTGGCAGACCACTGCATGCAGGACGGGAAGGTCCACCTGCAGGCCGCTCCTGCGTGTTCCGGTCCGGGCGGTTCAGTCCATCACTGGGGGCAGGTGGAATTGTATGTCAAGCCGACTTGCCCCGGCATGTTCAGGATGTGGTCCCGCGCCTGGACGCGCAGCTCCGACGAATTCGATATCAGTTTTCCTGTCCAGCCGTGCGCCGGCTTTATGGAGCGCCGTGCGCCGCACCAGTTGGTTGGCCGGGTGCCCGAAGCCCAGGGGAAACCGCATGCTTCCAGGCCGCCACGCGCAACGAAGTTGCCCTCTCGGTCCCTGTTGCTTTCAGGAATAGCCCCCGAATCCGGCTCAAGCGAAACGGTGCGCCGGAGCGTCCAGGTGCCGGAATGATCCCGAGTCTTGACGGTTCCTGTCAGCCTGTCGGTACCGTTGCTGGTTATCTGGACGCAGACTCTCGCCACACCCGGCCGCAGGTGCTTTTGAAGATAGTAGGACGGCATTGACCTGGCGTAGTTGCCATCAATCATTCCGTTGGCCGGATTGGCGAATGCGGGTGATGCCGTCATCGCCACCAGGGCAGCGATCAGTGCTGTTAATTTAGTGAGGGGGGGGGGGGGGTGATTTGGTTAGATTTTTCATTTTTTTCTTCCAAGATGAAATAATATTTCTTAGTATTATATCAGCTTCAATCATTAGGATTCGATGATTTTCAAACGAGTTATGGCTGAAAGTAGTGCGTGGGCGGAAGGAGGTTTATCCAGCGGCTACCATTTTCTGGTCTAATTGTACCTCAATTCCGTCCTTGAACTGCACTCCCTCGATGACCTGTCCAAGCCTGCGGAACCCGCACAGCCTTCGCCAGCGGCTTTCGGCGCACATGCTGGTAAATCCATTCGTAACTCGCCATCTCTTCGCCCTGTGCGTGAGCACGACCCGCAATCTGTTCCGGACTCCAGCCCTCCCGAAGGCAGTCTTCAACCGCCTGCCACCTGTCCGGCGTCATCTTGTGGGGAACGCTCGAGACTTCCCGGCGGCGGCAGGCGGCCTTGTGCTCGGCCTGCCGGTGCCGATACCCGCGCTGACCCCGGTTCCGGGCCACCTCCCGACTGATGGTGCTGGCACTCCGATTTAGAATCTTCGCTGTCTCACGCTACGATTTTCCACTGGACAGTAGCACCTGAATCTGGCATCGTTCGCTATACGCTAGCTGGTGGCAGTCGTTCGACATGACCATTCTCCATGAAGTTTTCAAAACCGGGATTGTCTACCACCCGCTGGCCCTTTGCAACAGCTCCATAGGCAATGACCGAAACAACACCCTTCAACACCGGGTGTTGCACTTCATGGTTGAATGGGGGATGTTTTTTACCGCGTTGGCCGAGTATTTACGATTATTCGCATAGCAGGTAACTCAACCTGACAGTATGGAACAATAACTTGATTAGTCATGCCATCACTCACGAGTAGCATATCCAGTCCTAAACCGTATAAAAATTGACCTGCTGACTGTAATCGGCTTTATCTGGAGTAAATCCATTTTAGTACAGCGTCCTGTACCTCGTTACCACTTTGGAATGTGACCTTGCTTGATTGGATTAGGACGGTTACTGAATAAGGCTCGCCATCACTTGCGACTACATATCCAGCCATACTTCGCACCCCCTTGACGGAACCAGTCTTCATTCGAGCATGTCCAACTAATGGACTGTCGCCAAGGCGCCTTCTCATGGTTCCGTCTAACGCAGCAAGTGGCAATGATGACAGGAACTCGGGACGGTAAAGACTCTGCCACGCTAGATCAAGCAATTTCGCGATTACTTCGGCTGTAGTTCGCGTGGTTCGAGATAATCCAGAGCCGTTATCTACGTAATGGTTTGGTATCTCGATGTTTTTTGATAATAGCCAGTTCGAGAGCCTGGTTCTTGCGCCTGCAAGTGTTGCTTGGCTATCTTCACTTTCAGCATCCAGATTCAAAAACAGCATTCTTGCCATGACGTTATTGCTGAATTTGTTGATGGATTTAATAATATCCGACAGAGGTACTGAGGAATGTGTCGACAACAATTGAGAATGATCGGGTACAGGGGCAATCCGGTATGACCCCTTGATCACCCCGCCACTTTGCATCCAGAGACGCTTGAATAATCGATAGGTGTATTCGTTGTTCGAAAAGAGGGATCTGGAAATTGAATAAAGACCGCAGCGTATCGAGTAGTTTCCGTCAAAACGGACTTCGACAGTGTCGTGTTTACGATCAATTCGATAATTCCATCCCTTGGTTTTTCCCGCACACTTTCCAGATTTCGGTTTCAGATTGTTGATCAGCTTAAGGCCTTTTAGTGGGGGCTCGTTACGAAGGTAAATTTGTCCATCCAGAGGCTGGATAACTAGACGCGTTGCAGAGAAGTTAACCAGTGCCGCATCAGGACCCACGTTATATAAACGACTCGAAGCACCATCAAATGCCGAGCGGTCATGTTCCGGGATGTCATACAAAGAGTTATCAATAATCAGATTGCCGCTAATCGAGCGAATTCCAAGGGATCGCAGTGTTATCACATGCAACCAGAGCTTATCGACTGTCAAGAATGGGTCGCCGCCACCTTGCATGACCAAATTGCCAATCAGTATGTCGCCTTGTATGCGGCCATCTGCGTAGTATCTGGTTTTCCACTGATGTTGAGGGCCAAACAGTTCAAGGGCGGACAGCGTGGTAAATAGCTTGATGACCGATGCCGGATTGCGTGGCACATCGCTATTTACACTCAAAACAGACTGGTTGTTTGCAATATTTCGAATTTCGATGCTGATATCGCTGGTTGGTATACCGTAACGTTTTAACATTTGTGAAATTGATAATGGAACAGTGTCTGCATATATTGATGCCGGAACGATGACAACCATCAACCAAACCGGCAAACACTTTTGGGCAAGGAAGAGCATCAGAGATTGAAGCAGTGATATAATCTTTCCCTTCATCGTTATGAATTTTGTAATGCCGGCGAAAAAGACAATTTATCGGATCCTATTTCATCATCTTGGGAAACTCTATGAACTTTATGCCCATGATGTGTCACAAAGTAACATGTACGCTTTTGTTGAAGTAGGCAAGATCATATTTGGTGAAAAGTCCAAAGTGGTGGTTGACCCCTCGGAAGAACGCCTGAAACAGGAATTTGGTCAGGTTGAACGAACCTATATTCCATTACATGCGGTGGTTCGTATCGATGTGGTTAAAAAAGAGGGAGTTAACAAAATCATTGATGATGTTGACGGGCAAACCAATGTCAAAATTTTTCCGATGCCTCCATTGAAACCAGAACTGCCGAACTGAATCAGTGATAACAACGAATCGAAAGGGGTTAGACAGGATCAACTTCTCCACTCGAATTAACCAGGAAAATCAAATGTTCAAAAAACAGGTTTCGTTCTGGATTGCTTTATGGTTCTTGATCGGTATCGGACCAGCGATAGCCGAGAACTCTCCCGTATTTGTATCGGGTCAGGATAACTATGCAATTCGAGGATTTGATCCGGTCGCCTACCATCTGGAAAAAAAACCGATTAAGGGAACCGATAATTATACTGCCAAGTGGAATGGGGCAACATGGCGGTTTGCATCGGAAGACAACCGCGACCAATTCACCAAAGACCCGGAGCGATGGGCTCCTCAATATGGGGGATATTGTGCTTGGGCAGTGTCCAACAATTACACCGCAAGTACCGACCCGGATGCGTGGTCAATTGTTGATGGTCGGTTGTATCTGAACTACAGCAAAAGCGTCCGTACATCCTGGAGTCGGGATATTCCGGGAAATATCAGGCGGGGAGATGCGAACTGGCCATCGGTGCTGTCAAAATAGATGTCGTAAGCTGTAGACAAGCATAATCTTCAACGGATCAGTAGCGGTTAAATTTTTTCACCCCTTCAAGCCTGTTTCGAAAGGCAAGGGTCAAACGACCGTTGAATTGGGTTATCACGACCAAAAATCAGGCGCATTTCACACCTGTGCCGCTTAGACCGCAATATCCATTCGGATTTTTGGCGAGGTATTGCTGATGATAGTCTTCAGCGTAGAAGAACTCCCTGTCAGTTGCTATTTCGGTGGTAATTTCACCGAAACCGGCTTGTGCCAGTTCTTTTGCATAGTGGTCGCGACTCTCGTTCGCCGATCGGAGTTGATCTTCATTGTCGGTATAGATTGCCGAGCGATACTGAGTGCCTACATCATTTCCCTGACGCATACCTTGCGTTGGATCATGAGATTCCCAGAATACTCCTAACAGTGTGCTGAATTCAACTTCGGAAGGATCGTATACCACAAGTACAACTTCCGTATGACCACTATACCCAGAACATACGTCCTGATAGGTTGGATTTCGCGTGTAGCCACCGGCATAACCGACGGCTGTTGTATAGACACCCTTGATCGTCCAGAATTTGCGCTCTGCCCCCCAGAAACATCCCAGACCAAATTGTGCCGTTTCCATGTGCGATGGGAATGGTCCCTTGACTGGATTTCCGTTCACAAAATGTCGGTTAACGATTTGGATGGGCTCATTCCGGTCAGGCAATGCACGATCAGGTCGGGGCATCTTGGTAGTTTTGAAAATACTGTACATGCTACTTGAATCTCCTGGATTTCGCTTGTTTGTTGTCTACAGGCTAGACTGGGGCCATTGCAGGGCTCTCTCGAAACCTGACCAAGCAATCAGGTGTCTTAAAATGGCAACCCGTGTCCGTATGCAACCATGCACATGAGCATGGGTATCGAGAGCATAGTATTTGTTCGGGAGGCCAAAAGAGCAGTATTTTTCGCCTTGGCAACCTCTTCAGGAGTAGCCTCAGTCAGTCCGAGTACCTTTTTCTGGTTAGGCCAGATGAGCCCCCATACATTGAACAGCATGATGGTTCCGAGCCAGGCTCCGACGCCGATTGCAGTAACCCCTCCAGTAGCAAAAAAGTGAGTAGTGAAACCGCCGATATATTCCAGCGCAGCAGCACCGGTTAACCAGGTGGCAACAGCTCCCCAACGAAACCAGAGCAAGGCACGAGGTGCAACATATTTTGAAATACCCGCTGGCCCCGGACCTTCTTTGTCATCCGCAGCCTGAGCCAATGCCGGCACCTGAACAAAATTGAAGTAGTACAGTAGGCCGATCCAGGTAATACCAGCCAGTACATGTAGCCAAACGACAAGCGACCAAGTATTCATGATTCGATATCTCCAGAAATAGGGTTGATGTTAGGTTCTTGAGAATATTTCGCTGAAGTTACAGCAAAAGGGCGATGATGATTGCGAGAACAAACCCCGAAATGATCGTGCCGGTAATGGATTTTAGTGGGTTCATGATGAATGCCTCCGTTTTTAATTTGACGAATCAACTCAGTTCGCTTTGACTTTATTCTACAGATCGACACTGTAGAATATCGAAAAATATAATGTTCAAATGAATAAAATTCAAGATGCCAAGGCGTATGCAGATCGTTCACTGAGCAAAATAATTGCCAGATTTTCACGGATTGCTGACATTATCATGTTTCAATATCCTCGTTGCATATCCGCAACATGAGTCAATGGATGGCCAAGACGGTAAAGCTTGATGTTAGTCCAAATGTGTTCGGCGCTGGTTTCCGGCACCGTCATGCTGGCAATATGAGGCGTGATCGTGATTCCAGGGTGATTCCAGAGTGGACTATGGACAGGCAAGGGCTCCTCTTCGAACACATCGAGTACAGCCGCACTTAGATGACCATTATCAAGAAGTGCAACCAGATCATTTTCTACCAGCAAACTGCCACGCCCAACATTAATGAGTACAGCCTGTTTGGGAAGATGGGTCAAATGTTCTGCACAGAGAATGTGGTGGGTTTCCCGAGTATGCGGGAGCAAACAAACCAGAAAATTGCAATGTGAAAGCATGGGGTGAAGTTGCTCAAGTCCATGATAATGATCAATGCCCTCGATGTTTTTTTCCGAGCGACTCCAGCCAGACAGGCGAAATCCAAAAGATTTCAGGACTTGGGCACAAGCTGTTCCCAATACCCCCATACCCAGGATTCCGACATTCCGACGATTGGCCGGAACCTGCATGATTTCTTGCCAGTTCCGGTCTCGTTGAAACTGTTCATAACGTGGCATGAACCGATGATGTCGCAAGATTTGATAGGTTACATATTCGGTCATTCCCAAGGTTAGATTGGTCTCGACCATGCGCACCACCGGAACACCTTTTGGCAAGATATTCTTTCCAGACATATGATCTACTCCCGCACCGATCGAAAATATGATCTTGATTTCGGGGTGTCGATCAAACATGCCGGGCGTTGGTTGCCATGCTAGTACATAGTCTATGATCTGGCCCTGAGCTAGATCTTCCCAACGGACGAGTTCCAGATCACTTTTCTTGAAGGCATCGACCCATTCGTCAAAGCGCTCAAAATCAGCTTTTATGGCAAGTACTTCGGTCATTTCTTGTCAAGGGTTGTGAGACAGGTCAATGCCATAGCCGGTCAATCGGCACGGCGAAAAGCAAGTCTCCAAAAGACACAGCTTCCCTGCCTGAATAAAGCACGATTCCACATTTGAAGTCATTCGGTGCAACATTGCGCAAAACTCTCAGTCCTCGGAAGTCAGAGGGGGTTATGGTATCAGAAGTCTTTACTTTTATTGCTGCCAGCGATCCATCCGGACGCTCCAGTACAAAATCAACTTCTTTGTTGTCACTCGTTCGAAAGTGCAGAAGCTGTACCCGACCATTGCTGAATGACAGCATTTTGAACAGTTCGGAAGCCACAAAATTTTCAATCATGCGTCCGTATAGATCAGGCTTGCGTTTGCTCAAATCTTCCAATCGCCAATCCAGCAAATGACAGAGCAATAAAGTGTCGGTCAAATAGCTTTTCGGAGACTTTACAAGCCTTTTCCGATGTTGCGATACCATGGCCGAATGCTGAAAGTAAGAAACATCGCCTGCAGAATGCATAGGTAACTCCTGCTGGTTACTGCGTTCAGCTCCATATCGAGGGAAATGTCCGCATCATTCAGCAATTCTCCGGCCCGAGTTGCCATAGCCCGTAATGTTGTTGGAAGCAGAGAGATTTTTCCAATTCAGAAATCATGCGCACGTCGCGATGCAGGATTGTCATCAGATAGTGTCGAACCATTCTTCTCTTGTTTTGAAGTTCTTGTCGGAAATCTCAGGGAAAGTTGCCAGGCGCAATGCTTCATTCACGGATATTTGCACCAAACCGGGTTTTGAAAAATCGCAGGAAAACAGCCTATCGAGAAAGTTTCCTTCACCGTCCAGAAATTCGCACGCGCTAAATGGATAGAGCGTTTTGATGCTCACACGCCCGACCAATGGGTCAGAAAGTTTGGGCAAAGCCATGGTGTTGGCCGAGACAGTTAGCAGATAGCATCCATTTCTTGGGAAATTATATACAATAGTAACGAAAAATGGGTAGGTCTGGTAAATGCGTGGATGGAAAAATTTCAAGAATGTATATCGGCTATCCCTTCCTGTGTCGGAAACTATGTGGAGTCCCTTGTTTCTGAACGCTGGATTGAAATATCGGTGGTTATCGTGTTAGGGATAGCTTGGAGGTGGTTTATTGAGAAAAACATTCAGAACAAATTCCAAGAAAAAATAGATCGATTAGAATCAAAAGGTGCAATGGATTCATCAAAAATTGCTCAAGTAAAGGCACACTTAGATGAAATTTCAAAATCTTCCAATTATCCCAAATCAAAAGACCCAGTTGGATATATTACTCTTAAGATTCCTGGTGAAGAACCTTTTGCTATACCTGAATATCTTATTGACGATCAATCAGGTGCGTTACAAACTATAATCATTGCGCAACCAGGTGCAACTTACGATGATTTTCGTAGCGAAAGTGGGAATTACCACATACACTTTGATGGTAAAGGAGAGATTGTTTCGCCAAAACCGATCAAGATCGAAGTATCAAAAACGTATGCCGCAGAAGTGACTGGTAATCGTATCGCTGAAATCAAAAACAATTCAAAAAACACTTGACATTTTCGTTACTTTTGTGTAGAATAACTGCATATTAAACAAATATATGAAGTTATAAATATGGCAATTTCAGCACCAGGCAAGCACTACCGAAAAGGTATTTCACTCACCAAGATTTTCAAAATGTTTCCGGACAATGAAACCGCTGAAAAATGGTTTGTGGAGCGCCGATGGAAAGGCACACCGACCTGTCCTAAATGTGATTCAATCAATGTTCAGTCGGGGTCAAAACATCCGATTATGCCTTATCGATGCCGAGAAAAAGGTTGTTGCAAACAGTTTTCGGTTAAGACGGGCACTTTTATGCAAGGTTCAAACATTGATTATCAGACTTGGGCAATTGCAATGTATTTGATGGTTACGAATATCAAGGGCATATCATCAATGAAGTTGCATCGGGATCTAGAAGTAACTCAAAAATCTGCTTGGCATCTTGCCCATCGAATCCGTGAGGGTTTGATACCCGGAGACAATCCTTATGGCGGTTCAGTAGAAGTCGATGAAACCTATATCGGTAGCAAACGATCCAATATGAGCAATGCCAAAAGGAAGGCGCTTAAGGATACAGGCCGCGGAGCTGTTGGAAAGACCGCTGTTGTAGGCATTAAGGATCTGGAAACCAACGAGGTTACCGCTACTGTTGTTAATGATATTGATGCCGATACACTGCAAGGGTTCGTTACTGAAAACACGGATGAAGATACACTGGTCTACACCGATGGCATTGAAAGTTTCTGGGCAATGCTCAAGCGGGGCTATCACGGAACCTATCACAAGATGTCTAGAAAGCATCTGAACCGATATGTCAACGAATTTGCCGGTCGTCATAACTTTCGAAGTGATGATACTCTTGACCAGTTGGAGAAAATGGCTGTAAACATGGAAGGTAAAATACTGCCATACAAGCAATGAACGAAATGACCGAGTGTAATGTAAAGAACCGGACAATTTTCTGCCGAGACAATCTGGATGTTCTGAAAGGCATCAATTCCGAATGCATCGACCTGATCTATCTGGATCCCCCGTTCAACAAGAACAAGAAGTTCACCGCACCCATCGGAAGCAGTGCAGAGGGGGCAGAGTTTTCGGACATATTCCGGGAAGAGGATGTCAAAGATGAATGGCTGGTTACGATTGAAGAGGATGAACCAGAACTTTATACCTACCTCAACGGCATCAGGGGAGTTGGGAAACCCTACAATTTTGCCTTTCTCGCATATATGGCGATCCGGTTGATCGAATGTCGAAGGATATTGAAGAAGGAAGGGTCAATCTACCTGCACTGCGATCCGACCATGTCGCACTACCTGAAAACGACAATGGACTGCATATTTGGGGAAGACAATTTCCGCAATGAAGTTGTCTGGTGTTATCGAGGTGGTGGTGTTCCCAAAAATGATTTTGCCAAAAAACACGACTTGATTTTTCGTTACTCCAAAAGTAAGTCAGTGGTTTTCAATGTTGATGATGTGCGCATACCATATTCAGAAGAAACAACCCATAGACTTGAGTATATGGCACGTTCGTTCAGGCCAAACAGGGTTTATGATCAGTACAAGCCCAATCCCAAAGGGAAACACCCGGAGGACTGGTGGGAAATGCAGCCCATTATGCCGTCATCAAAAGAGAGAACAGGCTATCCAACACAAAAACCCCTGAAACTACTTGACCGCATCATCAGAGCCTCCAGCAACGAGGGCGATATCGTTCTAGACCCCTTCTGCGGATGTGCCACGACCTGTGTCGCTGCTGAAATGCTGGATCGTCAGTGGATTGGCATAGACATCTCGTTCAAGGCATATGAATTGGTCAAGGAGAGGTTAATCAATGAGGTTGCCAATCCCGGAGACATCATGCAGTACAACAGGGAAGTGTTTGCAGATACCCGTCCACCGATACGAACAGACCAGGATGTTGACTACCGAGAGAAGAAGTTTGTATACGTCATCTCGCATCCAAATTATTCAGGCGAGTTCAAGGTAGGCATTGCGAAGGATGTCAGGAAACGACTTGGAGCCTATCAGACTTCCGATCCCAAACGGGAATACGAGATTGAGTTCAAGCTTGAAACCCCTGATTTTCGGGAGCTGGAAAAATACATCCATAAAGTGTTTCCCAACAGGCACGAATGGGTACAGGCAGAATTGAAGGACATAAAAGAGGAAATGAAGAACTACAAGGTGAAGTAAAATGAAACCGAAACGCACAGCGACTCTACCGCATCCAAGTTATCAACCAAAGAAAGCCGAGCTACAACAGCGGATCAAGATCAAAGTGCCGGGCAAGACAGTTGAAGAAAAACTGGAGGCACTGGCCGACGCACTAATGCAACCAGTGGATATTCAGTATCGGGATGGGAAATAGGGGGTTGACTGCTTTTGTGCGCAATGGTGGCGGGGTTTTCGTTAGGGGCTTATAAAGAATGGTTGACAAGTGTTGCTGTGAATCGGGTATTGCCAGTTCTGCCGCTGAATTTTGCAGATGGCCGCGGCAGGCGGTATCTCTTCCATGCCAAATCGTCTGCAGCCCTCTAATAATCGCAGACCAATAGCCAAAACCAGGATGTCAAGTGATGCCGTAAACTGTTTGTCAACCTTTCTTTATAAGTCCCTTTCGTTACTATTGTATATAATTTCCATTTCTTGATTTGCCGTCTTTCAGGCGCAATTTATCGACCATGATTTTCAGGGTGCGGAATATTTCCGGCACCATCTGCACCTTATCCAGAATGGCCAGCCCTTCAATATTCTTTCAGGAAGCTGTATGGCGAAGATGTCACCGCCATCAGTGTGACATTATCAAAGGGGATGTACTCTGCCTGGAAATCCTTTTTTGCATGCATTTGCACCATCGTGCTTTTTCGGCTTGACGCGGGCCGTTGACAAATACCACTGGTACATGCTTTAAGGCGAAAAGCACATTTTTCGAGAGTTTTCGGGTCACTTTCTTGATCATGCTTGCAATAATAAGTTTCAACTTTATAAATTACAAATAGTATCTTTATTTTTTCAAGATATTCTGAATCGGGACATTTCCAGCCATAGCGGAGATAGATTTATACATGCTGGAATTTCGGTACATGAATCTCAGGGTATTCCATTATGGGTTGCAGATTCTTTATTCGCATCTGAGATGTCATGTATAGCTGGGCATACTGCCTTATTACTGAAGTACGGTGGAAGCAAGATTCAGTTATCCGCTATGTGCAGTAATTTTTGGTACAATTTCGCGATCTTCTTGAATGGAACACGATCTCTTGCTTCCAGCTCAATTTGTTATCCAGCCAAACAGTGCCCTGAACCGTCAGCACCAGCCTATTCTGTATGTGCTTCTGGTTGTAATCTGTATGGGCATTGCATTGCGCTTGGCTTTCCTCGGGTATTGGATGGTTTTGCCATTCGCTGTGCTTGATATGGCTGGTGTGGGCCTGGTTCTTTATCTAATAACCCGAAATGCTGCATATCGAGAAAGGATTATTGTTAATCGTGATTACGTAGTGATTCGACATGTTGAAAAGAACAACCGGCAGGTTTGGAGTTTCCCCGTCCATTGGACACAAATCCGTCTTGAACCACCAGTTTACCGGTGGTATCTCCCTCGTCTGTTACTGGGATCAAAAGGAAAATGGGTGGAAATAGGGCGGTGTCTTAATCAAGAAGAAAGAGAGTCACTTGCCAAGGCCATACAAGCCGAGATCGGAAGACAGTCTTCAACAGTTACATGATGCATCGAAATAAACCATGACCACGGCGATACAAACCCTCTTTCCATGGCGCGAATACCTGAATTTGTGCAAGCCGAAGGTTGTGTTGCTGATCCTGTTCACAGCTTTGGTTGGCATGTCATTGTCGACCGAAGGACCCATTCCATTTGCCGCATGGTTCTGGGGACTGATTGGCATTGGCCTTGCCGCATCGGCGGGAGCTGCCCTCAATCACTGGGTTGATGAGGAAATTGACAACAGAATGGAACGTACTCGTGGTCGCCCGATTCCCCAGGGCCAAATCAACGGTAGTCAGGCGGTGGTTTTTGCCTTGGTTTTGGTGGTGCTTTCCATGGCCATATTATCTGCGTTTGTTAATTTGCTAACCGCAGTACTCACTCTGGCCTCCATGGTCGGTTACGCAATTATCTATTCCATGTTTTTGAAACGCTCGACACCCCAAAATATCGTACTTGGGGGTGCGGCAGGGGCAACACCACCGGTTTTGGGTTGGGTGGCCGTCACCGGTGAATTACACAGCGAAGCACTACTTCTGTTTTTGATTATTTTTATCTGGACTCCACCGCATTTCTGGGCATTGGCTATCAAGCGCGTTGATGAATATGCCAACGCAGATGTACCAATGCTTCCGGTTACCCACGGTATCGCATTCACCAAATTGCATGTATTGCTATATACAGTTTTATTGGTGGTGGTGACCCTAATGCCATTTTTGGTATTGATGAGTGGTACGATCTATCTAGCCGGAGCGATAGCACTTGGAGCGGGTTTCGTTTTTTACTCGGTGAAACTCTATGTCACCGATGGCGATGGTTATGCCATGAAGACTTTCGGTTATTCGATTTTCTATCTCAGCGCCCTGTTTGCGTTTTTGCTTCTGGATCACTATGCACGGATCTTTATTCGGGCGTTTTTTCTTGAATCGTGATTACCAAAAATTCTCAGAAAAAATTCAAAACGATTAGCGTGCCAACTTGTATCTGAAAAGGGAATTGGCTATCATTCCTGACTATAGAAATCTGCTGTTATCGTGAATGAATATTGAACGGTCATGGCTATTTTGCAAACTCACATGCAAAACACTCCGCTGGTAACTCGTACCTTTGGGTCTTTTGTTGGGGTATGCTCCAATTATTGAATTCGGGATTCGAAAATAACGAATGAATACTTTGCATAAAACAAAGTTCGGTCTGATCGGACTATTGGCTTTCACCACGAGTAATTCCGCATGGGCGGATTGGGAACTCAATTTAACTCAAGGCGTAACCGATATCAGTCGCGAAGTCTACGATATGCACATGTTTGTGCTTTGGATCTGCGTATGGATTGGCGTGGTGGTGTTCGGCGCTATGACCTACAGCATGATCAAGCATCGCAAATCCAAGGGTGTTGAACCGGCCAAATTCTCTCACAGTACTCTGGCAGAAGTAATCTGGACTGTTATCCCATTTGGTATTCTGGTCGTTATGGCCGTGCCGGCCGCTCACACCTTGGTTCGCATGGAGGATACCTCAGATTCCGAAATCACCGTAAAAATCACGGGCCATCAATGGAAATGGGAATACGAATATCTGGATTCCGGGGTTCGAATTATCAGTTCTCTTGACCCAGACAGCCGTCAGGCGGCTGCCTTGAATTCGGGCATTGATCCGAACTCTGTCGATAACTACCTGTTGGAAGTCGACAACCCTCTGGTACTTCCGGTAGACAAGAAAATCCGTTTTGTACTTACCGCAAGTGATGTTCTTCATGCTTGGTGGGTGCCGGCATTCGCGATCAAGAAAGATGCCATACCCGGATTTATCAACGACATGTGGACGAAGATTGATGAAGAGGGAATCTACCGCGGACAGTGTGCAGAACTATGTGGACGTGATCATGGTTTTATGCCAATCGTGGTCCATGCAACTTCCGAGTCCGAATACCAAGATTGGATTCAGGCACAACTGGCCACTGCTGAAGCCGAAGCTCAATCTGCAGATCGGGAATGGGCGATGGATGAGTTGATGGAGCGCGGTGAGGGGGTCTATGGAACCTATTGTGTAGCCTGCCATCAAATGAATGGTCAAGGAATACCGGGGGTATTTCCTGGCTTGGTCGGAACCGATTTGGTGCTGAATGATGTTGATGGACATATCAATGTCATATTGAACGGGGTCGAAGGCACTTCAATGCAGGCCTTCTCTACAACCCTGAATGATGCAGATATTGCGGCAGTTGTCACCTATGAACGTAATGCATGGGGAAACGATACTGGCGATGTCGTACAGCCAGCGAAAATCAAAGACATGCGAGTGCAATAGCAGATGCCTGCAAACCAGTTGTTCGAATTTTGACATCACGGATACAATAACCACGATATTGAGAAGAAACAGGATTAGACATGAACGCATATTCAGTTGAACACAGCCACGATGACCACCACGATCATGGCCCCCCTCCGGGCTTGATGCGTTGGGTAACCACGACTAACCACAAGGATATCGGTACTCTGTACCTGTGGTTTTCGTTGATCATGTTCTTTATTGGCGGCTTCATGGCCCTGATTATCCGTTCCGAGCTCTTCCAGCCAGGCTTGCAGATTGTTGACCCGCATTTCTTTAATCAAATGACCACCATGCATGCTTTGGTGATGATCTTCGGGGTTGTCATGCCGGCTTTTGTTGGCCTCGCCAACTGGATGTTGCCGATGATGGTCGGCGCACCAGATATGGCACTGCCGAGAATGAATAACTGGAGTTTCTGGATTCTGCCATTCGGGTTTGCGATGATGCTCTCCACCCTGTTTATGGAGGGCGGTGGCCCCGCTTCGGGATGGACAATCTACCCACCTCTGGTATTACAGACCGGTGATGCGTTGCCTTTTCTGATTTTCTCAATCCACATTCTCGGTGTCTCGTCAATCATGGGTGCCATCAATATTGTGGCTACCATCATGAATATGCGAGCACCAGGCATGACTTACATGAAGATGCCCTTGTTTGTTTGGACCTGGTTTATTACGGCCTACCTTCTGATTGCCGTCATGCCGGTTCTCGCCGGTGCAGTTACCATGTTGCTCACTGACAAGTTTTTCGGAACCAGTTTCTTTGATGCAGCCGGCGGTGGTGATCCAGTCATGTTTCAGCATATATTCTGGTTCTTCGGACACCCTGAAGTCTATATCCTGATACTGCCAGCATTTGGCATTGTTTCAGAAATCATCCCAACCTTCTCGAGAAAGAAGCTGTTTGGTTATTCATCGATGGTTTATGCCACAGCATCCATCGCATTTTTATCCTTCATCGTGTGGGCGCATCACATGTTCACGGTAGGCATGCCGTTGGCGGGTGAAATCTTCTTCATGTCCACAACCATGTTGATAGCGGTACCGACCGGAGTCAAGGTGTTTAACTGGATCTCGACCATGTGGCGTGGAGCGATGACCTTTGAGACACCGATGCTTTTTGCCATCGGATTCGTGATCATGTTCACGATTGGCGGATTTTCGGGCTTGATGCTGGCGATGACGCCAATCGATTTTCAGTACCATGACACCTATTTTGTGGTTGCTCACTTCCACTATGTACTTGTACCGGGCGCTATATTTGCGATCGTCGGCGCTGTCTACTACTGGCTGCCGAAGTGGACTGGGAACATGTATGACGAAAAACTCGGTAAAGCTCATTTCTGGCTCTCGACCATTTTTGTGAACATACTGTTTTTTCCAATGCATTTTGTCGGCTTGGCTGGCATGCCCCGTCGAATTCCCGATTATGCGGTTCAATTTACAGATTTTAATCAGATTGCAACGATTGGTGCATTTGGTTTTGGATTTGCACAAATCTTGTTGCTAGTGGTCGTGATCAAATGCATCCGCGGTGGAGCAAAAGCGACAGATCGGGTATGGGATGGTGCTCATGGACTGGAATGGAGTGTTGCTTCTCCAGCACCCTATCATACCTTTTCACCCCAACCCGTTGTCAAATAACCGGCTCTCGAGTGGTCTCGTGATCGTTCATGAAAAAGGGGGTCAAACGGACGGTGTTCATTCTAGCCCTGGTCGCCATACTGTTTTATGCCGGTTTCATTTTGATGGCAGTCACCAACTCGTTGTGAAAAAAGATGCGGCGATTTAAACAGTTTCATCTCTTTGTCATCCCGGTAGCCATGTTTGGTTTCGGTTATCTGATGGTGCCAATTTACGACATCTTTTGTGACATTACGGGTTTGAATGGCAAGACTGGAAGTATCAGTCAGGCAGAAGTAAATACACTTGAGGAAGACCAAAATCGCCGAGTGCGAGTCGAGTTTATCAGTGCTCTGAACCAGAATGCACAATGGGATTTTTATCCTGATGTAAAGAGCATGAAAATAACCCCGGGCAAGTCCTATACCACCACGTATACTGCAACCAACCGTCTTGATCAGAATATGGTGGGTCAGGCTGTACCCAGTGTGGCACCTGCTCAGGCAGCGACTTATTTCAACAAGACCGAATGTTTCTGCTTTGTGCAACAGTCGTTTGAGCCACATGAATCTCGGCAAATGCCGCTGGTATTTGTGGTAGACCCCAAGCTGCCAGATGACATCAATACATTAACGCTTTCATACACATTCTTTGATGTAAATAGCAGAATTAACTGAATCACTTGAGTATTCATTATGTCCCAAGCTATCCAGGATAAATACTTTGTTCCAGAGGCCGCCAAGTGGCCATTAGTGGGCTCGATCTCGCTGACTATTTTGTTTTGCGGTTTTGCTTCATACCTTAATGGGAGCCTATTGGGTCCTACCTTCATGGTAGTGGGCTTTATCCTGTTTGTTATCATGTTGTTCGGATGGTTTGGCCAAGTCGTCAATGAGAGCGAGGCCGGTACCTATCGTAAATGGGAAGATATGTCATTCCGGATGGGCATGTGCTGGTTCATATTTTCCGAAGTGATGTTTTTTGCGGCATTCTTCGGTGCACTCTACTATGCTCGAGAGTTTTCGGTTCCGTGGTTACTTGGTGAGGGTGATGGCTTGCCAACCCATAATCTGTTGTGGCCTGGATATTCCGAGATCTGGCCCACCAACGGCCCCGATGATTTGGGTGGAAGCGACTATCACATGGGTTGGTGGCCATTGCCGTTTATTAACACGGTTATCCTTTTGACTTCTGGATTGACTGTGACCTGGGCACACCATGCAATCAAGATCGAGAATCGAAAACAGTTTATCTACGGGTTGTTTCTGACAGTTCTGCTGGGGTTCATATTCGTTGGCCTGCAAGGGTGGGAATACGTGTATGCCTATGATCAAGGCATGAAATTGACCAGCGGAATCTACGGTTCGACATTTTTCATGTTGACAGGCTTTCACGGCTTGCATGTTACTCTGGGGGCAATCATTCTGCTGGTGATGCTGATCCGGGCAATGCTCGGTCATTTTACGGGGCAACGCCATTTTGCATTTGAAGCAGCAGCGTGGTACTGGCACTTTGTTGACGTAGTCTGGCTGGGGCTGTTTATCTTTGTTTATATCCTGTAATTTCTCCAGCCGTTGAGGTCAGCACTCTCGGGTTATTCAGAAAAGCAAGTACCGAAGTATACTGATTGAGCATGTCGCAAATTTCATTTTGTCATCATATGTTTAGTAAAAATCTGTAAAAGTTATCAGATGCAATAAGATACTGAAAACATGA
This sequence comes from Candidatus Poriferihabitans sp., assembly GCA_965220975.1. Taxonomy (GTDB): domain Bacteria; phylum Pseudomonadota; class Gammaproteobacteria; order Arenicellales; family Poriferihabitantaceae; genus Poriferihabitans. The sequence continues at coordinate 2,765,072 of OZ244855.1, forward strand.
AAAATTAATGCTTATAACAATACTATAATTTTAGTATGAGTGAATGAAAGATATTTATGTGGACTATGCTGCATCAACTCCAGTAGCACAGGAAGTAGTTTCTGCTATGGCGAGTTGTTTTACCCTGGATGGAAATTTTGGTAGTGGCTCAGTTTGAAAATCCGCCCTTTTTCCGGGTGAAACGGGTATAATGCCTGGATCTCATTCACTAATACAGCTTTGGGTAGAAAGATGAACACTTTACTTAATTCACCCCCCCCCCCTATCCCATGAACGACTGACGGTTCTCGCCATCGTGCTGGCGGCAATGATGGCGCTGGCCGCCGGCCCGGCCCTTGCACAGGTGCCAGAAATCGGATTCCGCATAACACTGGGACTCGATGAAAATACTATGGAGAATGGTGACTGCGTTTTAGGCAATTCCAATGGCATCCAGATCACTGTCGGACAGGCCGATCCAAGCACACAATTTACATCAGCCGTAAGTGCTCGGGTTATTGCCGTCGTGCTATCCGGTCACAACCGCTTTTCGGACCGCCACGGCGGCAAGTTCCTCAAGAAGGCCGATGGCACCGGATTGATTGCCGCGAAGAATGACAAGATCGCCGGCGACGGCTTGGCGATGTGGGCGGCCAGAGAGGTCGGCAACATGCAACCGGGGACTCCGCAAGGTCGGGCCATCTGCTGGGGCGATGACAATCTGGACACCGGCGACACGGAGGTGATGCTCGTCATCGCCAATGGTCCCGGCTACACCGTCGACCCCGAGCGCAGCAGACACACCTTCACCATCCGGGACAATGACGATTGCGCCAATCCGGCCCGCACCCCCGGCGGCGTGGTCTACAAGATGGACAGCAGCGGGCGGACCTGCACCTGTGCCACGGAGAGCCGGCATAGCAGCGTCCGCCGGGCCCTGAATCCCATGAACCGCAAAATCCCTACGCCCGGCGCGGATGGGAGATACGGCACCGACGATGACGGGACCACCGATGGGCCCGGACCGAGTTCGGGGTTCCTGAGCAGCCTGGCCGCGCAGTTCCACGATCCCTCTTACCTCTACTGTGCGGAATCGCCGTACAAGGGGCTACCATGAAGTGATTCCTGATGCTGGCTGGCGATCCTTGACGCATTTCTGCAGACGGAATTGAAACCCCGGCATTGGCAAGTCCCTTTCCACAGGTGTTCGAATCAATGCGTTTCTGCGGCGAATGCTCAGGCGTTCGCTATTGACCGGGTAGCTGTCGAGGTAACCGCCTTTCAACCCAGGCTTGTGTAAAAGTCCTGATTTTCCTTCGCCCGGCAATTTTCCGGCAAGGATTTCGAGTGGAACCGGTGGCGGGAGTCGAGCGACTTGGGGCTGGCGAAAAAATGACAGGCTGTTTTTTCGCCAGCCCCAAGGTCAAGCCGTGAATGTTTCATGTCAGGCGGGTGCTTGAAAGGCACGATAATGGCCTTTTATTTGACCGTTATCCGAATCGTTCAGCGATTTGGAAACACACATGCACTTTAGGGCAGGTCCTTTCCTTTTCAGTTTTTCATTTCCAGCCCTGTGATGACCTTTCTTTGAATCGAGATCTTGGGTTCAATGTAGCCTACGGTCGTCGCGTTCTCATGCCTAAGAAAATCCTTGATCCTGTTTAACGTATACGGAACAGAGCCGGTCTCATGAAACTCGCTGGTGTCCTTGTTCGCCAGCATGGTCGCGACGAGATGGTGGATCTTGTGAGCGCTGATTGCGGTGTCGCTTCGGCGGGATGCCCGCTTCAGGATTCCTGCAAACTGGTCTGGCTTGAGTTTGTCGCCCGCAAAGTCCTTGCTGTATCTTTGAATCCAGAATACCTGATCATTTTCGCTGAAGTCCGGAAAGCGCGACATTGCGTTTTCCTTCATTTCGAGTAGTTTTGATCGCAGGACGTCATGCAGGGTAATGCGTCACTCTCGCCCATTCCTTGAATGCCGTTTTCTGAGCAGCAAGGTGTTTTCCTGAAAGTCCATGTCGCTCCAAATCAAGCCGCACAGCTGGGATCGGCGCATGCCCGTATAGAAGAGCGTTTGCACCATGTTCAGAATAATCCACGACAACGGCCGAGGACCTTTTTCAAGGAAGTTGCACAACTTTTCCAGATCCTCCATTGAGCATTCCTTCCTTCTCTTGTTGGTGCGGGGAAACTGCTTGATCCTGTTCAGCGGGTTTTCCGGGATGAGGTTTTTTCAATGCAGAAATTGAGAAGGGCACGAAGGTGGCGATGGTAGTTGTTGAAGGTTGTCGTCGTGCTGTGCCCGACGACTTGGTCGCGCCAGGCGAGGATTGCCTCATCGGTGATATCGTTGACTTGCTGTATGGCAGTATCTCGTACAAAACGCTTGACCAATTGCCTGTACACGAATTGCGTCGCGGGGGGGGGGCTTTCCCGGCAATATTGTTCGCAAATGCGGATCAGGTTCATGCTGTCTTCCGGAGATTTAGCGTTCATTTTTCAGCTCGAGTAGTGTGAATGGGAGCTGATTACATGAAGTCGAAATCAGTAATTCATGAATTACTAGTCCAGAGACTGGGCATGATTCCCTGCAGCAGTTTCAATTTCCGGCAGTCAAAACTTCCGGGCCTCCGAAGGCGTGCCTGCATCATGTATCGTGACCAGTATCAGGAAACTTGGTTCGGGCTATCGCTGATACGGGCGTTGTGGAGAGAATTGGCACAATGATCGTTTTTCAGACAAGCACAAGATTGTTTGTGTGCACATCCACCGTACATGAGGCCGCAGTGCCGGCTCCTTGAGAACCTTTTTTCCTCTGAACTTTTGCAGCCATCACGGCGATGTGGAGAACCCGGCGAGCGTTCGGCATCGAAACCGGATCACGGTTGTAATGTAGAATTGTCGGAGTCCTTCGTGAATTGATTCGGGAACGTCAGATGCTGGAAAAGCCAGCATCTGACAAATCAAGGCTGTTCGCCTGCCCGCATCGAGCCTGGGATAAACGCAAGGCTGTGCTGTCCAACGTCGAGGACGATGAACTAATATAGGCATAATGAATGCGGGGCGAGTAGACACTACAAAAGTATCATTTTTCATTGAAAATGCAGGATGACCCCACGCTATCTTAATTCTCGGGATTGTCATCCTGATTCACGAAAACACGAGAAAAATACATACCGCTAAAGTCCATTGTTAGGCCATTAACGATCCATGCTGGCGTACTCGCATCTGGAAATTAGCGTGGGATCATCCTAATTCGGAAGCATCCGATCAACCTGCCTAGTCATGAAATAACACTCAGATAACAGAAAACCCGGAATCCCGTACCGCGTCATCATGCTCTTGTATCGACTGTCATTGATTGTTACTCAGCACTTGCTGAAGCCCGGAAGGGGAGTGCAGGTACTCGGATCGCGGTTCGTGAGGAAGCATTGGCGCCAAAAAGGCTTGGATATGCCATATCCGTCATCAGGACTGTAAATCACCACTGCATAATAGTGTCTCGGCTGGAGATCGTAGAAGCGAATATACCCGCTGTTGAGTCTATCGTCATCGCCTGAAAGATGACCCAGATTCCTGTCCTGGATACTTTCTGACCGCAATCGGGAATCATTCGGTTGCAAGGCTACCCTTACTGATCCGGAGAAACCACGCTCCCTGAAGTCAATGACCGAAAGTTTCGCGGAGTTATGGTTCGAACTCAAACTGGTAAGACACGCAGTGTCCAAATCTTTCCATGATGTTGCACCGCAGCCCTTGGGCTTGAAAGCTCCATCCAGCGTACTCACTCCGGGTAGCCACGATTTGCACGCATTTGGTCCAGTTATTCCCGCTCCAGCAGGAAGAGCAATTGCAGTTGCGAGTGCCAGTATGGCAAATGCCTTAATACAGATATTTTTCATTGATGTTTCTCCAATTTCGGTTGTGTTTTGGTCCTGTATCCATGAAAACCTGAACAGGAAGCGCACAAAAGCACCTCCCGGCATTGTTCCAGCAATATGGATAGAGGTATGCGGATTATAATGCTTTTTCGTAATTGCACAAGGAGCAATCCTAGGATGCCACACTAATTTCCAGATGCGAGTACGCCAGCATGGATCGTTAATGGCCTAACAATGGTACTTTAGTTTACCAGGCAAGCGGGCAAGTGGTATGCCGTTGTTTGTTGTCAGGTTGAGAAACTCGAAAAGACTGATAACGGGGTTACCGCTAGAGTTGATCGAAATGTTGGATAAGTTGCGGTGGTGGACAGCAACGGTAATAACAACATTCACTACATGCCAGACCTTGCTAAAAAAGAAGCCGGGTTAAAACGATACCAGCGCAAGCTGCAAAGGCAGGTCAAGGGTTCAAACCGCAGATACAAGACCAAACTGAAAATTAATAAGGCGCATCGAAATATATCCAGCATTCGCGGTAACTGGCAACATTAGACAGCCGCAAGATTGCCGGTCAGGCCAGTGTAGCTGTGCTGGAAGACTTGAACACAGGCATGACCAAATCGGCAAAGGGAACCGTTGAAAATCCGGGCCGGAATGTAACAGCGAAGCCTGGCTTGAATCGTGAAATACAGAAAACGGGTTGATATGGACTGGAGCAGAAACCGAATTACAAGGCAGGGGTAGTGAAGATCAATCCTGCCTACATTTCGCAGGCGTGCAGTGCCTGCGGCCATATCAGTAAAGAAAATGGAACATCGCAAGCGGTTTTCAAGCGTGTGGCCTGTGGTCATGCCGAGAATGCGGACCTCAATGCAGCCCGCAATATCCTGGCCTCCGGGATTGGGACAGTTGCACGCGGAGGGGCGTGGTCGTTAGGCGCCCCGTTGAGCCGTGACAAGATATCTGAAGTGGCTTGATGTTGCTTATGTATATAATCCCCTTTCGAAATGAGCCAACGGATGAATCATTGCAGGCAATCTGGGCCATTCATGGATCAGTAAATGACTCGGCCTTTCGGATCAATCCCATTGTAATCCAATATCTCAAAAGGATTCGACCTCTTTATGCAAGTGCCCAATAAGCATATTACAGACTTGTTATTTTCGAACCAGCGAATTCGCGAGGAGAAAATACTAAAAACACACGATACTCAAGTCTTTTTTGAGGTTGGTGATTCGGTCTGGTTTCAGAAAAGCATGGATGAAAGACTTTTCGGTACTATCGAAAAACTGAGTTCGAAAACATGTTCTGTGTTAGCAAAGGACCATCAAGTTTGGTCAGTACCTTATCTGCTTCTCGTTCATGTTGATCAATCTTTGTTTGATCAGCGGGCACATCGTGCGAAGCGATTGCTTGATGTAGCCATTCGTGCAAGACAGATGATGGATGAACATGGACTAAAATCCTGGTACTTGTATTTCAGTCAAGCACGTCGCATGCTTGGAAAATGCGCGTTCAGGGAGAAGTCCATCTATATTAGCAGGTATCATGCGGTCTATTATGAGCCGATGCAAGTCGATGACACGATCCTGCATGAGATTGCACATGCATTGGCAGGTTTGGAAGCAGGGCATGGGCCCAAATGGAAGGAGATCGCACGTCGCATTGGCGCAACTCCCAAGGCTAGAGCATATGAAAAAGATAAGCGTGACGCGGATATGAAGTCCCTTCTGCATGCCAAAAGTAGATTTCGAACGGGAGATATCGTGTCTTTTTGTTCTAAAGATAAGATATTTGTTGGGCGAATCATGCGCATGAATCCCAAGCGTGCCAAAATTAATTGTGATAACAAAGGGCTTTTCTCGGTGCCGTATACATTACTGAAGCACTGCAAAGACTCTGATTGAGGGTGAACTGGTTGCCCTTTTGCAATCGGGTTGCAGTTTTGATTCTGGTGCCAGATTATCCAGTTTTCTCCATTGCCTGGAATTCATTGCGACCATGACGGGAACGGTTCTTGCATGTTGCGAATCTGATTGATGCCGCCTGGTTCCCGGTCGAGAAAGTGAAATGGCAAAGGAATTCAGGCTAAACTTCACAGAAAGGCAAAAATCAGGAGGAATTCGTATTGAAGAAGATGCGGTTTGACCGTCTTCGAATAATTGACTTGAGTTTTATTGCCCAAAACCATGCGGTAAAACCCAGCCAAAATGGATGCCGATCGCCAGAAACAGCATGATGAAGAGCGATATACCAACGCGCAGAAACAATGCTTTTATGACACGCTGAGAACCGGAAGGATCCCGAATTAGAAAATAAAAGCCTGTGAACAGGCTAACAATTACAAACAGCAGTAACGAAACAACAACAATCTTGAACAGCATCAGGATTTCTTCCAAGTAATCGTTATCATTATATGAATTCTGGCTCTCAAAACAGATCAGTACAATTGTGCGTTACAAGCGTTTATGTTATCGCAGTCATGATACTGATATCGCTTGGAACATGGCAGTTGACCAGAGGCCTGTATAAATCTGAGCTGGAAAACAGGATAGAGATATTCACGGATAGAACGATGGATTTGCAGAACGCGCCGATGGATTGGAATGATCTGAATTATAGAGCGGTTAGACTGATAGGTAAACCAGATGTTGCTGGAATGATGCTACTGGATAACCGGATATACAATGGACAGGTTGGATATGAAGTGATTGTGCCGTTTGTGCTTCAAGATCAAAGTGCAGTGATTTTGCTTAATCGAGGATGGGTATCTAGAGAGCAGGCTTATGAGCTTGAAGATGAAGCCATAACTGAAGATATACAGGTCGCAGGACAATTATATTTGCCGAAAACTGGCCTGAAGCTGGTTGACACCATATTGTCGAAAGACCAGTGGCCCCGAGTGATCGCGTATCTCGATATTCCAAGCCTATCGGAGGACTTGGAAATCGCGCTTGCACCGGTAGTCGTGGTGCTGGACTCAACTAGTGATTATGCTTATCAAAGAATTTGGCAGCCCTATGTGATGGGTCCCATTCGACATTATGGTTATGCCGTGCAGTGGTGGGGGCTCGCACTGGTCCTGCTTGTATTTGGATGGATCTGGAAATTCAGAATAAAAAAATAACGTGATAGATAAAGTCAAAAACGAGTCGTTAAAGACAGCAAACAGAGGTTTGTCAAGAGTCAAAGCGATGATCCTGATCATGCTTTTTCTCGGACCGCTGTTTGGTGCATTTCTATGGTATTACGGATTGAATGCGAAACTGATCCCGGATCAGATCAATAACTCTCCCCTAGTTGATCCTCCAATCACACTTGAAGAGTTCGCGAATCCGAAACACGGAGATGTACCGTTTACGTTAGCTGACTTGAAACGAAAATGGACAATCGTCCACATCGTTGGTGAGGCTTGCAATGAGGGCTGTGAGACTTTTCTCTACAACACCCGGCAAGTACGCCTTGCTACGGGCAGGGATGCACATCGAATTGCAAGATTGATCATGATTGAGGATTTTGAATCGGTAGATTGGTTCCAGCTTGAACATCCGGACGCAATATTGGTTATGGATACGGAAAAAGGCATAGAAGACCAATTGCAGGCAGTTTTCAAGACGCTTGAACCGGGTTCAAAACATGCCTTGTTGATTGACCCGCTCGGAAATGTCATGATGGCCATTCCGAGTGATTTGCCCCCTAAGTTATTGCTCAAGGACCTGAAAAAACTCCTCAAACTGTCTCGGATTGGTTAGAGTCGATACACTTAATCCGTTATTCCGGATAAAATCAATAACGGAAAACAGGTACACTAAGCGAGATGTTTTGTGATAAGGCATCTGGAAATTGTTTGTCTGATTCAAGCGTAAACACAAAGTAATGAGTAAGAAAGCCAAACTTTGGTCTGGTCGATTTTCCGAGAGCCCGAGCGATCTGATGGAGAAATTCTCCCAGTCAGTCAGCTTTGACAAGCGGCTTTACAAGCATGATATCTTCGGCTCAATTGCACATGTTGAAATGCTCTCTGTCAAAGGAATTATTGATGAAGCAGAGTCGAAAAAAATCAGAAAAGCGCTTGAAGAAATTCAGGCCGAGATTGAGTCGGGTAAATTTCTCTGGTCGGTAGAGCAGGAAGATGTGCACATGAACATCGAGTCTGCCTTGATTGAGAAAATTGGAGAAACGGGAAAAAAGCTACACACTGGTCGTTCACGAAATGATCAGATTTCGACGGATATTCGTTTATACCTGATGGAGGAGATTGATTGCATATGCGAACTCCTAACCGGAATTCAGATGGAATTGACCAGCAGGGCAGGAAAGGAATCAGGGACAATTATGTCTGGATGGACTCACATGCAACCCGCCCAACCGGTAACATTCGGTCATCACCTGTTAGCCTGGAATGAGATGCTGGATCGTGATTATCGAAGGTTCAGAGATTGTTATGAACGCACGAATGAGTGCCCATTGGGTTCAGCGGCGCTCGCAGGTTCGGGTTATCCAATTGACCGTGAGATGACCGCATCGCAGTTGGGCTTTGGCAAAGTGATGGTAAATTCACTGGATGCGGTATCGGATAGGGATTTCGCGATTGAGTTTGCTTCCTGCTCAGCGATATTGATGATACATCTTTCACGGATTGCGGAAGAACTTGTCCTATGGTCGATGCCATCACTTGAATACATCGACATTGGCGAGAATTTTTGTACCGGATCCAGCATAATGCCACAGAAAAAAAACCCGGATGTCGCTGAATTGATTCGTGGAAAATCGGGTCGAGCAACGGGGAATCTGGTTACCTTGCTGATGATCATGAAGGCTCAACCGTTGGCTTACAACCGAGACAATCAGGAGGACAAGGAACCGCTCTTTGATCAAGTAGATACCGTCAAATCCTGTCTTAAGGTTTTTCTGTCCATGTTGCCGGGAATCGAATTGTTTCCGGAGAACATGGCGAAAATGGCTTCGGTTGGTCATCAGACAGCGACGGATCTTGCTGACTATCTTGTTGATAAAAAGATTCCATTTCGTGATGCTTATCAAATTGTCGGTCGTATTGTTGCGTATACGGTCCGTAACAATACTTATTTGCATGATATTCCTCTCAAGAAACTGAGGGAGTTCAGCGAAAAAATCGAATCAGACGTGTTTCAGATCATCACACTGGATGGTTCTCTTTCGAGGCGGGATCACATTGGGGGCACGGCTCCGGCTCAAGTTCGAAAAGCAGCTAAACAGGCCGCAAGAAAAATAAGAGGTCGATCCGCTTGAACTGTTATCGATCAGTAGTCTCAGTTATCAATCTCACTCTTTCAAGGTGTATTCTGATTGGCGTGGCTTGTGTTTTTTTGTTCAGTGGTTGTGGACAGAAAGGGCCTTTGTATTTGCCGGATCGAGTGGTCGATGTTTCCGAGTCAGAGACGAATCTGAAAGAGGATTCCGAAGAGGGTGAGAAAACAGTTTCCGCATCTGATTGACCATCTTTTATTGCGAAAGATTCGCTGAAAATTGGGATCGCATCCGCCCTGGACTTGATGTTTTCTGGCATCCAGATTTATGGATCACTTTCATTTCAAAAATTCTTTGTTGTACGCTGAGGAGGTGCCGATAAGTGATATCGTTGCGGATGTCGGTACGCCATGCTACGTGTATTCGAGAGCAACACTTGAACGTCACTGGTACGCATTTGATCATGCTTTTGGAGATTATCCGCATCGCATCCATTATGCGGTCAAAGCCAATTCCAATCTTGCAGTTCTCAATATACTGGCCCGAATTGGTTCCGGTTTTGATATTGTATCGGGCGGTGAGTTGGCTCGTGTAATCCGAGCCGGCGGTGATCCTTCGCAAACGATCTTTTCGGGTGTTTGCAAGCAGGACTGGGAAATTGCCGAGGCTCTTCAATCGGGGATTGGTGCATTCAACATTGAATCAGAGGGAGAGCTTGAATCCATTTCCAAGATCGCGAACAGACTCAAGATTGAGGCAGCCATATCAGTCAGGGTAAATCCAGATGTCGATGCTCGGACTCACCCTTATATTTCGACAGGATTGAAAAAAAACAAATTCGGTCTATCGGAAGAGCGTGCGATGGAAATTTATATGCAGGCAAGGGAAACCTCAGGAATTCATATTCGAGGGGTGGCTTGTCATATCGGCTCACAAATTATCGAATTGCAGCCCTACCGGGATGCGCTCGAAAAAATCCTCGATTTTGTCGAGCGATTAGCAGTCCAGGCTATTGAAGTCGAGGAGATCGATTTTGGTGGTGGTCTGGGTGTTCGATACAAGGAAGAATCTCCTCCATCTCCACAAGAATATGCCAAACAGATTACTGAACAAATGCTAAGCCGTGGTTTAAAGATTCCGATTTCGATTGAACCCGGTCGAGCAATTGCTGGCAATGCAGGCTTGCTGATCACTCGGGTGCACAGCCTGAAGAATAATGAGCAATCGGCATTTTGTATTGTCGATGCGGCGATGAACGACTTGCTCCGTCCCGCACTCTACCAGGCCTATCACGAAATCCTGGAAGTGGCGGAAAATGGCGAAGGTGAGCGAAAAAGATATGATGTGGTTGGTCCAGTTTGTGAGAGCGCAGATTTCCTTGGCAAGGACCGAGATCTTGCGGTGTGCCCCGGGGCACTTCTGGCAGTAAGGACAGTTGGTGCGTACGGATCCGTTCTTGGATCGAACTACAACAGTCGGTCGAGGCCGGCCGAAGTCATGGTTGACGGAAAGCAATTTCAGGTAGTTCGAGAAAAGGAAGACATCGATGCTCTGATGAAAGGAGAGAGTACCCTGCCTTGATTCCCTGGATATCGAGATTTGGGAGGTCACAATGCGGTTTTTCGAAGATTGAAGTCCGGCTCGAATACACCCGATTAAAGAATGAAGTGCAAGACCGCTCTCCGATCACCGTCATACGGCTAAAACTGTATCGGAATGCGTGAATGGGAATGCAAAATGAGCGCCAGGCTGATTTTTGGGAATTTTACATAGGAAACTGGCGAAAGTTCATTTTAGCGGCGCGTTTTGCTTTTTTTCGTCGGATGATTTGATCTTTGTTTTGTGTGACTGGTCTATTTGTCTTACAAAATCATAACAATGAGTTGACGGAGATTGAAAACTCATTACGGTTTGCATGTCCTTGTTAGTTATTGCAAAATCTCCCTGACAAATTATATCCATTCCAATCAAAGCATCGAAATTCAACACATCTCCATCAATAACTTGAACAAATGGAAATATAACTCTATTCGGGAGAAGAAAATTCACAATGTAAACAAGCGAATCTCTTTGCCCGTTAGCTGTGTATGAAACTATCCTGTCTCTTGGAATTAAACCAAGTTTCTCTATTACAGGTTGAGTAATTACAGAACGTGATGCCCCAGTATCCCAAATTGCTTTGAATTTAACCATCGCTCTATCATGGCCAATTCTTTCCATTTCAGAAGGTTCACAAATATGTATTTCTGTATAAGGAACTCTCTGTATTCCAGGATAACGTACGGTAAATGCATGTTTATCATTCTTTTTATTGGGCATTTACGCAACTCTTGAATGAAAAACAGGTTCGTTGTTTTTTTCTTCATCAACAGTCAAGCACTGCTTTACCAGAAATGGTTCTTGATCGTATTTTTCTTTTCCTGCCATATAAGCCGATCCAATATCTTCGTAAAAACCCATTACTTCACCTTCATAAATAACCACATACATTTCGTAGTGGTTATCTGCAAATTCCTGTTGCCTTTCCCTAAATGTCTTAATTGATTTTTCAAGAGGCTGTTTCATAACAAATAATATAGACACAAATTAAAATACGCTTGACATATAACTGCCACATTGTGAAAAATTATATCATCATTAACAGACAATTAAGATAATGATATGGCTGATTCAGCAACAGGCAAACACTATCGATAGGGCATATCTCTCATCAAGATATTCAAGATGTCTTCAGGTTCCATGTTCTCAGGCTCCAAAACTGCGGGAGCATGGTTTGCCAAACAGCGATGGGGCAATCAACCGAAATGCCCTCAATGCGCCTCTGTTAACGTTTAGGCGAATTGCAATCATAGCACAATGAAGTGCCGATGTAGGGGAAAGGTTTGCGGCAAAAAGTTTTCAGTCAAGACTGGAACGGTTATGGGAGGATCAAAACTGGATTATCAGAAATGGGCAATTGCTGGCAATGCAGTCTTGCTGATCACTCGGGTACACAGCCTGAAGAATAATGAGCAATCGGCATTTTGTATTGTCGATGCGGCGATGAACGACTTGCTCCGTCCCGCACTCTACCAGGCCTATCACGAAATCCTGGAAGTGGCGGAAAATGGCGAAGGTGAGCGAAAAAGATATGATGTGGTTGGTCCAGTTTGTGAGAGCGCAGATTTCCTTGGCAAGGACCGAGATCTTGCGGTGTGCCCCGGGGCACTTCTGGCAGTAAGGACAGTTGGTGCGTACGGATCCGTTCTTGGATCGAACTACAACAGTCGGTCGAGGCCGGCCGAAGTCATGGTTGACGGAAAGCAATTTCAGGTAGTTCGAGAAAAGGAAGACATCGATGCTCTGATGAAAGGAGAGAGTACCCTGCCTTGATTCGCCGGATATCGAGATTTGGGAGGTCACAATGCGGTTTTTCGAAGATTCAAGTCTGGCTCGAATACACCCGATTAAAGAATGAAGTGCAAGACCGCTCTCCGATCACCGTCATACGGCTAAAACTGTATCGGAATGCGTGAATGGGAATGCAAAATGAGCGCCAGGCTGATTTTTGGGAATTTACATAGTGTCTGCCAGAAAATCCCGTTTTTCCGGCAATCCATCCGTAAGCATATTCGAAAAACGAAGCTGGAAGAGGCATCAAGATGCCGGATTTCGGGTATTGTGCACTGGCCGAGTAGGTGGGGATGTTACCATGCCCCACCCCTCACAGATCCGAGCGTGCACGATTGATGCACTCGGTTCTTCATGGTGAGTTATGGCTGAAAGTAGTGCACGGGGTGGAAGGGGAATTGAAAAAGGCGGCGTAGCCGGATTAACTATTACATTGACAAAAAAAGTTAACCAAGAGGTACGCCACTATGAGCAATGGTAACATTATTGAGCTTCCTGGAACCGGGAAATTCGAGGAAGTCTTGACCGAGGTGCTCCGCGGCGGCTATGAGTTACTACGCGCGGCCTTTTGCATGAATCTACTGCGCCTGTTGCCTGTTATTTTCCCTGTATCGTTTGAAAATTCAGTCAAACAGCCCGACAACCGCTTTTGCCGAGACGTTGCCGAGTTCCTTCGGCTCCAGTTTGTGAAGACCTCCGCCATAAACCCGCCCCTCACCTAGCATTGCCTGGGGGCTGATTTTATTCAGCATTTGCCATACCTGACGCTTCAGCAAGGGATTGTCCTGCAGCGCATATCTGACAGATTCTTTAGGATACAGCATTAGATACACGTTTGCGGCCGTAGCTTTGGAGTTGTTCAATATGAAGCGAAAGGGCCGGCTGTTTTTCCGGTCGCTTCGGCCAAGATAGGTGCAGACGAATGGCGCCGGCGGTCTTATTTCCTGTGCATACCACAGTTTTCGGTGCCGGCAGATGTAACGATCATTGATGCCTTGTGCCCTGCCTTCCTCCAGATAGGCCCACAGACTCGGGTAACGCTCCATGATCTCATCTTCATTCCATGGCGGGTCGAGAAGAAACAGACGCCGCTCAAGCATTGGATTTCCAATCCTGTCCCCCTGGATCTCGTCAACCTGCACATATCGCGGACTGGGCAGTATCGGCCTGAATGCCTCCATAGGCAATTCACGCTGCATGATCTCCCGATCAGACAGTATGAAATAGTCATTGTTTCCTGTGACTAGCCCCCTCTTGATCCGGAAAATATCCCCCAGCACCGGTCCGTTGCTTGCTTTATGGTTTTTCTTCATGGGATAGTGTGTCCATTTTGGATCCTGGCGCAGGGTATCGGCCGGTACAAGACGATCCAGCGCAGGCTGCTCCAGGGTGCCGCCATAGGTAAATCTCACCTCATGCCCACCCTTGGGAATGTCGTTGCGCAGCCAAACCACGGCCGATGATACAAGTGCATCGCTAAATTGCACATCGTTTGGGTCGAAACGATGAACATGCAGCAACGACACTTTGTCGAGTAGGTAGCGTTTCACAGTTTTCCCATAATTTACATCCATAAATTCGCTCGGAATCAGCCATCCTGCCAGTCCTCCTCTCGTCATCCATGCATGACTCAGACCCAGAAAGTAACAGTACAGCCCGGCCAGTCCATTTATTTCCATACCTGATGCAATGAATGCACGCTCTTGCAACTGCTTTTTCCAACCGCTGGGGATGTGGTGATGGCGTACATAAGGTGGGTTGCAGACAAGCAGGTCGAACTTGCCGGGTGAATCCGGTGCCTTGGCTTGCGTAAAATCTTCCAACCGCATATCCAGCCCGATGGTGTTCCACAGCCCGGCTGCCGGTTTGCCATAATGTGGGTCGATCTCATATCCGACAGCGCAGTCAATAATGGAATCTGGAAAGACATTCAGCAACGCGGAATAAAACGAACCCGTCCCGATGGCTGGATCCATAAAGCGAACACTCTTTCTCTCACAGAGCAGTGCCTTGGCACAACGCAGCATCTCGACAGCCAACACTGTCGGAGTCGCAAACTGGCCCATTCGATTCCGTTCGCTCGCACTCTTCTGTGCATCAAGCCTGCCTTGAAGCGTCAACCGATCTGACTCCAGTTCCGCAATCATTTTCCTGATCATCTATAACCCGAACTGTTCGAGATCATCGATACGATGCTCCCAGACCCAGTCAATGCCTTCTGCGGCCTCATATCCGAGATAGCCACTATCAAAATATCCGCAAAGGAAAAGTATAAAGCGCACCTTTTGTCCATAGGTCTGGCGTAGCTGATTTACCTTGACAGCCTCTTCCTTTCGCCTTTTGTTGACATTTGCGAAATCTCCAGCCGACTTTGCCTCGATCAACAAGGGAAGCTCATCGTATTTCGCTGATATTGGCATGATTGCTACATCTACAGGAATATTCACCGGTCTGCCGCTACCTTCCTGCTCAATAGGCATGTTGAATTGGAAGGAGTAGGTGCCCGGCAATAACTGACCAAATTCAACACCTCTGTCGGCAGTCCGATTCTCATAGCCCGAAGCCGTCAACCATTCGCCGATGGCTACCAACTGGCGCTTTTCCTGAGCATTGCGTAGAATCGGATTGGCGACAGCCCCGCACAAGCGATCCGCGACGATCGTCGAAGCGCGATATAGTTCCCTCTCGGAAGGACTATCACCGCGCTTTAACCAAACAAAAATGTCTGGATCTATCATTCGGCTGATGACTGAGCTGATTTTTTCGAGATCACGGTCAAGGTCTCGGCCTCCAACAGGGTCATGACTTCCCATTTGTGGCGGCATCCTGTGTTTCTTCTCCATGTTCTTGACAAGGTTTGCAGACACGCCAGCAAGACCGATCAGGCGATCTACCGCCAAGGGTGGACAAGTGGACATTCGAAGTGTTGGCAGGATTGCAGGCTTTTTCTTCAGTAGATCGATCCCTATGTTCGTCAGGTTATTCGTGGCTCTGAGTGCCTTCTCGACATCCTTTGTTGTTTGTACTCGCACGGTTCGGTAAGCCTCCGGTGCAAAGTTCATGAACCAGTCGTTGTACATATCCACCGATCTGACGATATCTGATTTCCAGCGATCCGGCTTGTCTCTGTTGACTGTCATCAACCCCTCATGCCTTTACTGTCTGATTTGTTTAGGGTCTCTTCCCAAGCAGATGATCCCTTGTTACTCAAGCGAATATATCCTGCCCACGATATAGTAAAGCCTTGCAAGCTCGAGGGCTTGGCTTTGCCAGTTGCTTGTTGCAAATTCAACGCCCTTCGATTTCTATAAACCATAAATCATCGCATTGAATCCAGTTGAATTCATTTGATTTATTGAGCGTGATATCGACCTCTTAGCCACCGATCTGAGTCGTCAAGTGCGCACCATTTACAATGTTTTTGTTTCCTTGTGAAATGCCATAGTCCCAACATTTTGAGTTTCTACTCAGGGGTTCACAAAGCTTTCCAAATCGGCCATGACCAAGAATACCCCTCTATTTAACCCTGCCTGCTCGCAATAATCTTCAAGCGATTCCAGATCGACATAGACATCCCTCATGAAAATATCCATTGCCCCACGAGGTTTGCCTGGCGAAGCAGTTTTTCGGTAGCATTTCATCTCAACCGCAATTTTGTGGCTATCTTGAGAGTCATTTCCTTTCAAGACCAAATCGATTGCTCGTGAACGCCCTTTAATACTCCAATTCGACTTTCACGATTTCACTCCGATCAAAACAAACCCCAGTTCAAGTCCGAAGTGCAACACTACCCCCCGATTGCGAACCCATGAACGGAGTTGTAACGGTGGGCATGGCTGCGAGTGCAAGACGAGCACCGATATCTGGCCATTCTGGTCAGTGGTGGTGACCATCTCACCATTAGTGCAATCATATACGGGATTGCCGAGCTGTGCAAGACCCGGCAAAAGGCCACTCCCGATTGCTTCTGTCCTGGCTGAAATCAGGCGATCAGCGGTGATGCCCGATTCTCTTCACCAACAGCGAGAGTCGACGGGATCGCTTGCCGTCCCGTTGGGCAACCTGTTGACATGAAAGGAACAGGAACGGAATGCCGGATGACGCGGTCAGGTCTGTCCCGCATCGGCCAAGGCATCTGGAGATTTCTCTCTTTTGTCGACTGGCGCGAAGCGCCCGGTTCTGCCCTTGTGGCAGAACGCCAGCACCGGCAACGAGCGAGGCCGCTTCGGAGTGGCGAACCCGTCAAAGAGCACGAGATGGCGAATGGCTGTTCGTTCAGGCGGTCATCGTCAGTCCGCGGGTGGTTCGCTCCCGGGCTTTCACTCACGCGACATCCAGCCCATGGAAGACTGCATGCGGGGTCCGGTAGCCCAGGTGCTTGCGCAGGCGGTGATGGAGACGGTCTTCCACGGCCTGGACCGGTTGCGGCCGGATGGCGCTCAGATCCGCGCCTTTGGGAAAGTACTGGCGAACCAGCCCGTTGGTGTGCTCGTTCAGGCCCCGGGGCACTTCTGGCAGTAAGGACAGTTGGTGCGTACGGATCCGTTCTTGGATCGAACTACAACAGTCGGTCGAGGCCGGCCGAAGTCATGGTTGACGGAAAGCAATTTCAGGTAGTTCGAGAAAAGGAAGACATCGATGCTCTGATGAAAGGAGAGAGTACCCTGCCTTGATTCGCCGGATATCGAGATTTGGGAGGTCACAATGCGGTTTTTCGAAGATTCAAGTCTGGCTCGAATACACCCGATTAAAGAATGAAGTGCAAGACCGCTCTCCGATCACCGTCATACGGCTAAAAATTTGGAGTTACATGCGAAAGCAACGAAACAGTCATCCGCCAGTCCGGTGCGTCAATCTCGGCCGCCGCTCCAGGTCCTCCAGCTGTTCCAGGGCGTTCAGCAACGTGGAGGAAAGGGAAGTCCCTTTTCCTTCCTCGGCCCTGTGCAGGCTCTCCCTCCGCTATCGGCATCCCCACATGTTGTGCCAATCGGTGTTGTCCTGGGTTGATCTGAACAGGGGCAAGGTGGTCTTGCGCCCGCACCAGCAGTTGCGGACATGCTGAATGGTCAGGGGGCTGATCGTGAAGCACCCGCTGTTCCGGCCTTGCGTACTATCAGGGTCTACATTCATGGTGTAGGTGCCGCCGGTCATGAAGCAGCTTCGGGCGAACACCTGTCTTGGGATAGATCCTGACGCATTGGTATAAACTTCCACATAATAGTTGGTCTTCGCAAGCAGGCCAGCTGAGAGGTTACCACTTTGGCCTGCATAATTCGGCGTTCCACTGCTGATCGTTGCAAGTTTCCCTCCGTTCGCAAATGTATCGTCGCGGGCGTTAAAAACGCCGGCACGCAAAGTGATTTCTGCAGGTGCAGTCATATCGCCAAGCCGCCCGGTATACTGGCCCCATGTGATCGCCGGGATCGTGAAATTTGCGCTGGTCTGGGCCACGTTCGTGATGGGGAGAATGTCGGACTGGTGCTGCTTTTTATCCAGGCACGCCGTGTCACCAATTCGGCCGTTGCTGGTGACGGTCGTCTGCGCCGTCGCGGGAGCGGCCAGTGCCAGGGCCACCAGCGCGGCGACGATTAGTGTTGTTAATTTACCGAGGGGGGGGGGGTGAAGTGAAGTGGTTCATGGGGGTCGTCTCCAATTGTAATTGTGTTGATTGTATCATTCTATGGGATTTGCTACCGAAAGACAAGTGTGAATTTCACAGTGAGACACTACCGAAATTCTCCATCTTCTCTTTGACGGCCTGGCCGGGCACGCCAATCTTGATCCTTTCCTTCATCCCGGCCCTGGTCGGCTGGTAGCAGATTCGGCTGTTTCGTTACTTTCGTATGTAATTTCCTAAAAATTGTATCAGAATGCGTGAATGAGGGTATCTTAAAAACTCTCAAAATTGCAGAAATTGACATTAATCTAGGAAAAAATTTCTCAGTATTGGAATTGCTGGAAAATTTGCTTATGTGTAACCAAACTTTAGCATTCAAGTATAATGCATTTTCTGCAGTTCCTCCAAATATGGACAGAATTCGTGTGTAGCTCTTCTCTCCAGGCAATTACCAGTGGTGTTAATTCATCCGAGCAATTTCAGGATTTCGGGTGGCTTCATTTCAAATTTGATCCTGCCCTTCTCAAGTGGGTTGATTGTGTAATGCCCTATGCAAAGGCAGCAGTAACTGCACCTGAAAATAGCGAATGGTTACGATGTGACGGAACTTGGTTTGTTGGAGTGAACTTGCTACCTAACGACTCACATGGCCGAGTCGGGAATTCAGATGCAATTGGTGGTCAAGCAATTTCGTTCCTTAAGCAAAATTCTTCGGTTGCGGGATTGCACCTGGACAAGGCGCAGATATCGGTTTGTTATCCCGGATACCCCAAACCTTCTATAACTGAATCAGATTCCTTGCATCGTTACCGCCTTAATCGTGATGGCGCACATCTTGACGGTCTGCTTGCTATCGGGAAAAACCGCCGACGATATCTGAAAGAACCCCATGCATACATACTCGGAATTCCAATGACTGATTTTAACGTCGATGCCGCACCTCCGATTATTTGGCAATCTTCGCATAAGCTCGTTCGTACCGCATTCAGCGAAGCCTTTTCTGATATTCCCCAGGAACATTGGGCAGATATCGACATCACCGATATCTATCATAACCTGCGCAAGGAAATCTTCGAAAAATGTCCCCGCATACAGCTTGAGTTGAAACGTGGCGAGTGTGTCCTTGTTCATCGTCTGGCCTTGCATGGCATTGCCCCATGGGGTGAAACTGCTACCGCCAGTCAGGATGGCAGGATGATCTGTTATTTCAGACCAACATTCACCAATCCAAAGGATTGGCTATGTGCACCCTAACAATCGGGTTGAGTCGAGATCATATTGACAGCCAAATACAGGTGATAAGCATATGTCATCAACCTCGATAAATTGAGCTGTAAATTCCGTTTGGATTTGCCAGTCTTTTGACTCTGCATAACATGAAAATAAGCGAGTATCTCAGCAACTTTACCTCCGTTTCCCCAATCAGTATTATCGGACCATTATATCGCTCTGGACCGATGCAAGAACCCATTTTTTTCATTGATGGCGGGAGCAATCACCGTATCAATAATGCCGGCCTATCAGTGGGTGATGGCGACTCGTCCGAACTCCCTATGGATATCCCTCTGTCAACTGACAAGGATTACTCGGATCTCGCCTATGCTCTTTCTTCTATTCCGTCTCATTTCTCTAAAGTCTATCTGTATGGATTTCTGGGAGAGCGCCGCGATCACGAATTATTCAATCTCGGTGCAGCATACCGATTTCTCGAAAATCGCAGCCAACCCTCAACAATTCACTTCGAAAAGGAAATCATCGGTTATTCCCCGGGGACATGGGACTTTCACAGAAATGGACTATTCAGTATTCTCAGTCTCAAGGATACATGGCTAACCTTGCGAGGTAAATGCCGATATCGGTGCGAGAACCGAACTAAGTT
Source organism: Candidatus Poriferihabitans sp. (assembly GCA_965220975.1). GTDB lineage: Bacteria > Pseudomonadota > Gammaproteobacteria > Arenicellales > Poriferihabitantaceae > Poriferihabitans. The sequence goes on from OZ244855.1 coordinate 2,785,049, forward strand.
TCATGTATTAGACTCGCTAGGCTTGAGTAACGTCGGTCACGGTGAAATCTACTTGCATAATGAATCCCCGGTTTTTGTTATCTATGAAAATACTCCTGAATCCCAGTAAAGGATATAGCGATCATGAGTGATCTATTCGAATTCAAGCCAAAACCCACCAGATTCGCTGTCATGGGAAATCCAATCGAACATAGCCGCTCTCCAGAGATTCATAGTGAATTTGCGCTACAAACCGGCATAAATCTGGAATATGGCCGAATCCGGGTCGATGGTGGATTTATCCAGGCTGTCAGCCATTTTCAAGCCAGTAATGGGGCTGGGTTGAACATTACGGTTCCATTCAAAGTTGAAGCGTGGAAACTCTGTACACGTACAGGCAATCTGCTCAGCACAAGGGCTGACATTGCCAGGGCGGTCAATACCCTTCATTTTCAGGAAAAAGGCATCATCTTTGGAGACAATACCGATGGTATCGGGTTGGTTACAGACCTGCAGCAGAATATCGGTTTTCCCATAAAAGGATCATCGCTATTGCTGGTTGGTGCTGGTGGAGCAGTACGAGGCGTCCTTGGACCGTTGCTTGAATGTTGTCCAAAACGTATTGAAATAACCAATAGGACTATGAGTAAAGCCTCGGACTTGGCTGAGTTGTTCGGTGAGAAAGTCAGCCCTGTAACCATAGAGGAAGCCGGCCGGAGAGAATATGATTTGATCGTCAATGGTACGGCCGCGGGTTTGCATGGACAATTGCCGGAACTGAAACCAAATAGCATCCGTTCAACTACTCTAGCTTATGATATGGTCTATGGCTTGCAGATTACGCCATTTATGGAATGGGCACTGGACAATGGGGCCTATGCAGTCCATGATGGCTTGGGCATGTTGGTCGAACAGGCAGCTGCTTCTTTTCACTTGTGGCACGGGATAAACCCGCAAACCAAACCGGTCATTGAACTGATTAGCAAAATTCATCAGTAAGTATCAGTCATTCCCACGTAGACAAGTTTGTTATTGTCATTTCGATCACCCTGCTTGCCATGAAATACCCAAATAATAATTAAATCGATGTATCACCGATCAAGGTGGGGCGAGACCAAAATTGCGGGATAGTTGTCCAAAAAAACCACTTGGAATGGAAAGAATCGCAGTTGTCTGCGCAAGCTCAGGAAGCAGTGTTTCTTTAGGGAGGTTCTTTTGTAAGAACATAGACAAGTCACTAAAATACCACAAGACAAATAAAATGCAACTACTCGCCCCAACCATGTTAAGATGATCACATAGTGAGTGAAAAAACACGAGCTGATCGCCATCCGCTACCGCTTGGCTACCAGTCATTTTCTGACCTTCGACAGGACGGTTGAGGAAACTCTTGTCGGTGCCATCAAACAAATTCGTACCAAAGGCTACGCCGACAAGTATCGGGACCGCGGAGAATCGATTCACCTGATTGGCATGGTGTTTGACAAGACAAAACGAAACCTGCGGGATATTCGCGTGGAGAAATTCTGACCTTGAGCGAAGCTCGTCCGTTTTCATTTCCACTCATCTGCAAATTAAACTGTGGATGCATATGCAGAGCGAGGCCCCTGCGAACATCGACGAAAAGAAAACCACTTATCAAAACTACTGAACTCAAAGAGGACGAGTAGCCGCATAAAACAAAAAAGTTCGGGGCATGCGATCTTGGCCGAGCCAACAGCGCTTTTTCATGTTTTTTACACGGTTGACCGAATACTTACATTCATGATGTCAGAAATTCTTGAAAAACCACTGGTCATTGCAATCTCATCTCGGGCACTTTTCGATCTATCGGACAGTCATAAAGTCTATTCTAAAGAAGGTGTCGATGCCTACTGTGAATATCAAATCAAACACGAAAACGAAATTCTTGAACCCGGAGTGGCATTTCCCATGGTTCAGAAATTTCTGGCACTCAATCAGGCGAAGAAGAAACAGCAATATCCCTCCGTGGAAATAGTCCTGATCTCTCGAAACAGCGCTGACACAGGTCTTAGAATTTTCCATTCCATCGAATACTATAAATTGGATATTACCCGAGCGGCCTTTACATCCGGTGGAATTCCTTACAAATACGTGTCGCCGTTTGGTGCGGATTTATTCCTCTCAGCCGATCCTCAAGATGTCAGTCAGGCATTATTGAATGGACATGCCGCCGCGACCATCCTTCCATCACAGGCTAGAGATGATCCAGATGATTTACTTCGCATCGCTTTTGATGGAGATTCTGTGCTCTTTTCGGATGAATCTGACAAAATCTATCGTGAGGAAGGAATTGATGGATTTGCAAAACACGAGAAAAAAAATGCAAATCACCCTCTTCCCGGAGGTCCATTCAAGAATTTTCTGGCGACTCTGCATCGCATTCAAAAGGAACACATTGACTCACCGATTCGAACGGCGTTGGTGACCTCACGGTCTGCACCAGCCCATGAAAGAGTGATTAAAACCTTACGAGCTTGGGACATCCGAATTGATGAGAGTTTTTTTCTAGGAGGGATGGAGAAAGGAATATTTCTAAAATGCTTTGGAGCAGATATCTTTTTCGACAATCAACAAGTGCATTGTGATACAGCACGCCAGTATGTGACGACTGGTCATGTACCGGTGGATTCTGAACCCGATTGATCTTCCGGTGAGCTCCTATACAAAATCAACTCCAAATTACAACCACCCACATCGACATAATAACAGCGCCTCTCTTGAAGTCTGAGAAATGATTCGAGGCCAAGTGGTAGCGGACAGCGTTCTGTCGATCAGCGCGACATGGTGAGGTGAGTGGTTGCCGTCTATTTTGCAGTAGATACAACAGATGGATCTTGGTCCGTTGCAGAATTGGGTTGATTGATCGGAGGATTCAATGTTTCTTCTTCCGCTTTCTTATCGGCTGAAATCTGCTGCTTGGGTATTACAGATGTGGTCAGATTCATTCGAGCATGACGATTTTTCTCATACAGTCCAAGTGCATGAACCGGAAAATACTGTCGATACAAGACATAATCCAATAAGGCTGTCCGGAAAAATACGCCGGCCATGTCTTGTTTTGGCCACGAGCCATCTTCCCTTTGCATGTCGAGAAGATATTGTGCACCCTTGGAAATGGCATTCCAACTTGCATCTCTTGCAACCTGCAGGGCAATCAAGGCCCAAGCACTCTGAATAACCTGACTCTCTTCATGGTCAACATATTTACCACTCATGCAACCACTATGATGCTCACCCCATCCACCATCATCATGCTGGCGATCCAATAGCCACCGGCAAGCTAATCTTAGCGCTGGATCACTCGGCTTTGCGCCAGCAGCCATCAGACCCCGAATACCGAACAAGGTGCCATAAATATACTGAATTCCCCAAACACCTCGCCATGATCCATCGGCTCGCTGATTTTTGCGAAGCCACGCATCAGCCTTGATGATTGCTCTCATAACTTGGGTATTTACGAGATCCGGAAAATGCTCCTTGCAGGCACTGAATGCTTCAAGGCAGGAAGCAGTACATTCGACATAGGCGCCTTCAGTCATTGATTCACCAAACATCTCAGCCGGATTTAGCCACTCAAGCCCAATTCTGGAACGGATGGACTCATAACTGCCAAAACTGCCATTACGGTTCTGTGCCCGCAACATAAATTCAATTGCATCCTTGATTGCAGATTTATCTGCAGCCTTGCCGTGAAAAGCGATCAAACCTAGTACCGCTTCAGCCGTACAGTCAGAAACTGGCCATCCATGCCATCCCCCAGCAAAACACCAGCCACCTCTCGGATCATTGCGATAAGACTCGGAATAACCCTCAAAACTGGTTCTGATCTGGTTCTCAGTCAAAAACCGAGCTCCAGATTTCATGATTCTTGCGGTTTGACCGTAATTTGAAACGGGCTCTAGTGCCTGAAGCGCGAATCCAGTATCCCAGGAACCACTTCTGGCACCGGTTACTCTCGCTCCATCCTCCTTGTCTTCCCATACCCAGCCTTCGAGTTGCTCAAGGCCACGTTTCGCATCCGGGTCTTCGTGATTCTGCAACCATAAGGCGAGAATATTGAGTGTGCCGCTGACCGGAGAAATGCTGGTGTGGTCGGTGGTCTGCAATTCCCACTTGATTTTCTCGCTCATCGAATCCATTGATCGCTTTCGGATCGCCTTGTGATGTCGCAGTTCATAAAACTTTGTCAACTCATTTGCCGCCCGTAACAGAATATTGGGGCGAGCGAATAAATCGCCTTGACGTAACAGGTTTCTGGTTTTTGCAAAATCAATCTGATCAAACCCGTTTGGATATAACTCCTCACGAAGCGATTCGATCACTGGACTTAACGGTGTCTGGAATCGATGTCCATAAATCACGGACATTGCCATATAGATGAGTCGGGTGTGGCAATACCATTTCGATGGATGGATGGGTAACCAGCGAGGCAAAACCCAAAGTTCAGGTAATACGGCATTCACACCCTCCCATTCATAGAGATTGAGTACTGCTAACCAGAATTTGCCCCAACTCGGAATGTTGACAACACCTTCAGCTTCAATGAATTCCTGGGCGGGCTTCAACATCGGATCATCGCGTTCAATACCTAACAAACGGCTGGCAATGTATACCAGAGTGGTTACAAACAAATGGGGTTCAGAGTGATCATGCATGCCCCATGTGCCATCATCGAAGCGGGTTTTCACAAAAGAACGCAGGATATTTTTGCGTCGTTTCGCACTCAGCGGCTTGCCAACAACATGATGCAATAATGCATATTGAGCTGTGAGCATCGGGCACCACACCATCTCGCCTTCCCACGAGCCATCTTGGTGCTGCAAGTTCGCTAATTGGGCGATCGCTGAATGCAATGCCGGGCTTGCATCGGGTGATGCTTTATTCTTAAGTTGAGCATGCTTGTCCTTGTTTTTCTGGAATGGTACCGAAAACTTGAACACCCCGGAGAGCATGTTCCACGCCCGATCATCCATATCCTCCCCTCGATATTTGACCTTGTACAGCTGCTTGATGGTCATCAGGAGCCACCACAACCGGCTACACAAGGCCTGAGAGGTTGCATAGGATTTTTTCCAGGCCAGCTTGTTCAGAGAGAAGGGGATCAGATTGCAAACTGCCTGAACAACCGTGCCAAAAAAAGCAATGTTCATACGTATTGCTGAAGTGTCATCACAGGCCAGCAGCCGAATGGTTCGACTCCGAAAACCCGCACTTGATCGGGCTCTGCTATAGATTGCATGTCGAATGGCAACTGCCTCTGAATGATAATCAGCGAACACCTCATACAGACCCATAGCCAAAAACGATGGCGTGTGCGTTTCCCGAAAACGTTTGCGGGTAAAGATCTTGAAATCTTCATGCTCAGCGAGCGCGACAGCATCTCCAAATCCGAAAGTCATGCCCATGGCCGTCATTGGATGATAATGTCCAGCGGCATCGCCAATCAGAATTCGTTTGGAACTCCCGTAAGTAACGTGCGGTCTAACCTTGTTTATCGCAATCTGAAATTTCTTCGTTCGCAGCGCTTCCATGAAAGAAGGCTTGATCGTATCAGGTAAAATATCCGTGTATGAATCTAGTAAAAATGAAATGCGGTCACTTGGAGAGGTGCGATCTTGTGGAATGTCGGAAATCAGTCTGACCTGTCCCTCAGACAAGCGGTAAATCAAAATCGGGCCAGGTCCACCAAGGAAAACATGCCCATAACCCTCAAGTGGCAATTCAACATCATTCAAGATGATGCCAACAGTTTGGGAGATGATTTTTGGGCTAACCGATAGCCCTAGAGACTGACGAACAATGGAAGCCTGCCCATCTGCACCAATAATTCGAGATGCATGGATCGTTTCATTTGCGCCTTGATAAGTGTACTCGATACGACCGTCTTCAACGGTTACAGCACGAGCATCCACCAAAAAGTCAATGTTCGACTGGTTTGTGACCGTTTTGCGGATCGAGGCAACAAGCGTCGAATGCTCACAAGAGAAACCACGAACCTCTTTGGAATAGGGAAAGCGAATTGCCTCTGTTCCATCCTCCGGAAAAATTGCAAACCCCTTGCCGATTGGCTCTTCACACTCAATGTCTAACTGAACACCCAACTCCTCCAGAATCCGGACAGCAGGTGGATGCAGCCATTCTCCCGCCAATCGATAGGCGGACTTCGGATTTGCCTCGAGCATGACCACGCGAGAACCCTTTTGAGCATGCGCCAGGGCACAGACACTACCAACAGGCCCGCCGCCAACTATTGCGACATCGTATTTTGAAGTCATGTTACTTCTGTTTTGAGGATGCTGGCTTCCATTCGTCGTTTGTAATTGACTCGACAGGGCTCCTTTGGTCCGGTTACCCAACTTCGATAGTTGGGAAGCGGGAAAGACGAGTCAAAACTGAAATCAAAGCGATCAAATAATACCGCTAATACGATTTTCAGTTGCAGAATTGCAAAGGCCTTGCCCATACATCGGTGTTTACCGCCTCCAAAACCGATCAGGGTATAGTGATGTTGTTTGTCCTCTCTTGCTGGTTCTGCATAACGATCAGGATTGAATCGTTCTGGATCAGAAAAAACATGCTCCAGCCGATGCGAAACCGCGGGCGAGACCATGGCCAAGGTACCCACAGGTATTTGATAGCCGTTATAGGACATGGACTTTAGGACCTTGCGAATTAACAGGATCAGTGGCGGATGCAACCGCTCGCCTTCGCGAATTGCGTATTCAAGAATACTCTGTTTCTTGAGAGAGTCCAGCTCCATGACACCAGTATCCGAATACAGCTTCTCAGTCTCATCCCGTACCCGCGCCAGATAAGCAGTATCTCGCATCAGTTCCAGAATCGTCCAAGTGCCCAAAACAGCACTGGTATGCTGACCTGCAAACAAAACCGTAATCAGAAGGCCGGAAATCTCGGCATCGGTCAGCGCTCGACCATCCTTGTATCGGGCTTCCATCAGGGTTTGCATGAAGTCCTGTTGATCCGATCCTTCGCGTCGGCGTTTCTCCATGATACGGCTGAAAAGCTGGTGAATTTGTTGCCGCGCCCGGTCACGGGAACGATGTGCAGAGGTAGGCAAATTGGGCAAGAAGAACCCAATAGTGTTAATCCCGTTTTGCAACTCATGATAGGCCGCAGCAAATTCACTGCTTGCTTCATGTCGAACTTCCTTGCCAATGAGGCTATGACTTGCATTTCTAACCGTCAGTTCATTCAGCGCTGCCGGGAGGTCTATCTGACCTTCTTCACCAAGCGAATCTGCATACAAGCAGGCCTCATCATACATAATCTTGGCATATCGGCGCATCGCGCTATCGCGTAGCGCCGGAAATAGAAAGCCCAGTTGTTCAGCCATAACTTCAGGCGCAACATCGTAGGCTACCCCTTTACCAAAAATAGGCACTGTAAACTGATAGCAAGCTTTCGCACTCAGCTCATCCTGACCCGCCCGGAAGTAGAAATCATGTGCTTCAGGCCCCGTGAACAGGGCAAAGTTGCTGAGCCCAATCTTGAAGCGGAAAAGATCACCCTCATCGTTCCACCCGCGGGTTAACAATGAAACGGGATCTTTCAGAAAGCCGGGCAGATGACCAAGCAACGGCCATCCCCCACTCATTGTCGGCATAGGCATCAACGGCCCGGAACCATTTACGCTTTCAGCTGTTTGTGACATGTCAGATTTTTCTAGTAGATTGGTGGAAACATGGTATATCGAACACGTTGCTTGTAACGCTCCCATAATTCACCGTATTTAGCATAACAGCGCTGCTCATCACGCCTGGAGCGATGAATTAACAAGCCGGTAAGCCAGAGTGGCAATAAAAGTGGTACCCACGATACAAAACAGGTGGTCAGAAAAAACGAGAAATACACCATAATTTCACCAGTGTAATTCATGTGTCTGCCCAAGCCCCAAAATCCCGAGACCAGTAGACGACCGTCAAGTGCTTCGGCAGATCGCCCCCAAATCTTGATGTTTGGGTTGGACTTGAAACGATGTTTCTGGTTATTGGTTCCTCGAAACATCCAGAATCCGAGAATATAGAGCATGACCAGCAATGTAGCAGCGAGTGGCGAGAGCAAATCAGGTGCATGCACAAGATACCAGCCACAGATGCAATAAAAGAAAGGCACCAGCACAAAATCCCCCCATACCAGCATCCAACCAAACTTCTCGCTGACAATATCCCAGGTAAAGATCATCCCGTTTTCGAAGTGAAAATAATTCAGTATGTACACAAACGTAAAAACCTGATAGATGATCATCGCCAAGGTCAGAGAACCATAGGTTTCATATTGCACCACTGCAAATGAAGCGTTGAATAGAGCCAGACCAATCAGTGAAGGCCGATAACTGTACAGCTTCAGGTCAACCCCACACAGCGTCGGATTCAAGGTGACTCCATAGTAATAGCCTTTCAGGAAACCAACCGCTTCAGTTTGCGATTTCTTGCCTTCTAGATACAGCCAGAAAGACACTGCAAATGCAAATATGTTGGTTACGATAAAGAGTTCCAGAAAGTGCGTTACCAATATGGAGAGTGAAAACCAGCCAAAGTAGTGTGCCAGAACCATCACCACAGTCGTCAATAAAAACAGGCTTAGCCCATTTAGCTTATAGATGAAATTCGTACCGTCAGAACGCGTAGTTTCAATTTTCGGTCCGGGGACGATGATCGAACCCACGAACAACAGGCCGCAGAAGCTGATCAGCAACGCGGTTGCTTCCAGCAGGGCTGATCCTGAGAGCGAAAGTTCAAACACGAAGCTTTAACCGGTTGAATGACTCGGCGACTGTCCTTCCACTTGTTTGGATTCCAGGAACTCCTGCCACTTGCGGACAGTTACTTCCTGGAATGCCTTGACTACAGGGTTGAATTCAACTGGACGTGCATCCCAGAAGTTCTCATAACCTTCTTGTTCAGCCTCAATCGCATACCGGTCCTGATCCAGTAGCGGTGCGATTAGCCAGCGACTAGAAATGCGCATAAGAAAATCCATCAAGGTGCGAGGGATACGAATGGGCAGATAAGGGAATTTTAGCGATTTAAAATAAAACAGAAAGAAAACTCGAGTAGTTCTCTCGTTGATCGGTAAAACGAACAACCAGTGCTTGATTGCATTATCTGTGTTCGACCATTGATAGGGATACTTGTAACAAAGATCCATTTGATTGGTGTTCAGCTTTTTATGATCAACGAACAATCCTGAAATCCGGCCGCGACCGACATGAGTGTCATAGGAAAGATGAACATCGTCCCCAACCGTCTCGAATTTTGTCAGTGTCGCGCCTTCAAAAGGTCGGTATTTTCGATGCAGGTGAGCGTGTGTGAAATCGCTCACGTTATCAATCACCATCGAGTGGTGTGCAGACCACGTGAAATTGAGCGGTACACATGCCCAGCGATCATTCCCTTCCAGTTCAGGGATATCCGGAATTTCCTGCTCCGAAGCCCGTTCCGGATCGCCCGGAAATAACCAGACAAGACCGTATCGAATTTTTACAGGATAACTGGCGATTGACGGTCGTATTGTTTCGGGACTATCTCCTTCCTTGCGGTTATCGGCACGGCGTCCACAGTTGTCGTAAGACCAGCCATGGTAGGGGCAAACCAAAGTACAGCCATCAACATCTCCCAGCGAGAGTTTGATCTGCCGGTGTGCACATCGATTCTCAAGTGCATGAAAGTCCCCCTTCTTGGTTCGATACAGGGCAATCGACTGTTTCCAGAAAATCACTTCGGTAACCGAGCCCGGTTTCACATTCTGAACCTCTTCAACGGGATACCAGTAATTCGGATCCAGACCTGTAGCACGGACTTTCTGGCGCAGGTTGGTTGACTCATAAAATCCAGGCGGGGCCTCGAAAGTTGCTTGCAAATTCATTGTAACTTACCTCTCTATAATACAAGTATATTGAAAAGACAGAACTATTTTTCGTCTGGTAAATTCTATTGTTCCGGAAGTTTCGCATCCCGGTTGTTAATCGCCTTGCGGTGATTATAATGAAATTGATACGAGTCTTTAACAGCTTCTCGAATTGTGGATGGCTTGAACCCAAGTTCCTGTTGGGCTTTCTGAGTGTTTGCATGCCGACATAGCTGAAGAAGACGAATGGCTCCCGGCGTAAATCGCTGCGGGTAGGATGGATGAAAATGGCTGAGATAGAAACTGGCCACTTCCGCAAATATTTCCATCAATTTCGCGGGTACGCGTTTAGCGGGGCGGGGTATGCCGGTCACTTCTTCGAAAATATCCAGAATTTCCGAGATGGTCTTGTATTCAGTGCTGAAGATGTATTTTTCTCCTGAACGGCCTTTGTTCATGCACAGGACGTGGCCTTCTACAATGTCCTTTGCGGCCACGAATTCAAAGCCTCCATCGACATATGCGCGAAGTTTTCCATTAGCATAGTCAACCAGTGTTCGTCCCAGTCTGGATGGACCGTAGTCCCAACCACCGATTAACGCACAGCAGGTAGCAACGATCACTTCCTGACCCTTGGCGGCTGCTCGCCAGCACTCATGTTCCACAAATGACTTGGTTCGCTCGTAGGGCATGGTCCGAGCCAGTGGATAAAACTGCATAGTCTCATCACTGGGCAAGGAAGGATTGTCCAGGTCATATCCCACGGCACTGAATGATCCGGTCACAACCACACGTCCGGCCTCACATTCACGAGCAACTTCAAGCAGGTTACGGGTGCCGACAACATTGCATTCGTATAACTCGCGTCGGAACTGTTTGTTCCCCGTGATCGTGGCAATCCTTGCTGCAACATGATAGACACCTTGGCATCCTTCGAGAGCTGGTCTCAGGCTTTCCTTTTGCCGGAGGTCGCCATAAAAGCGCTCGACATCGAGACCTTGAATGGCTTCATTTTTGCTCTCTGCACGCACCAGTACTCTGACCTTGACGCCATCATCAAGAAGTCGATGCACAAGGTTAGCGCCTAGATGCCCACCTGCTCCCGTTACCAGTACCGGAGCAGATGATGTATTGGTTGTTTTTGCAGATTCTTTTTCCATGTTACTTTTGCCATATCGAATCGGTCAGTTCCTGTTCATGCCAATCATCAATGTCTGCTGATGATTATTCAATTGATTGGGAGAGTATAACAAAAATCGGCAGTTGATTTGAAAGTGAATATGTTGGGGTTTTGATATCTGGGAGGTTGAGGTTTATCGGCCACAAATAAATAATTGAAAATATGGATAATAAAGCCATTTTATCATCGAAAGAGCAATTTGGGAGCGGACATGGATTTTACAGGCTCGATGCAAAAGTCGTAAGGAAAGAACCTGCCGTGATTATTGTCACGACTTCAAGTGATTTTTCATTGAATCTGGCTTGGATTACCCCATGGTATTCGAGCAAAGACGTAGCGAGGAACTTTGGGAACTCTCATGTGGTGAATCCGGTTTTTGGCTGGGTACATTCGCAAAATGTATGGTGCTTGATCAAAAATCGCCCACACCAGGAGACCAAAAAAGCAAAAGCTGCCTTGACGGATGTTAAAGACGGGTTAAGCAAGCACGTTCGTTCATTGCCTGTCCAGATGTTGGTTTCCAGTTTCTACATCTCGCGAATTTCAACTAACAAGCCAGACATTGCTTATGTATGGATTCTGCATCCGGGTAGCCAACAATCACCGAATCCTCGCGGCCAATATTGACATCGGTCAGATAATGGGTGTCAGTTTTGACGCAGAACGAATCACAGCGACTTTGCAACGGCACGCCAGGCTTTTTTTCTGGCTACCCTATGACCACTCTCAACTAGCAGTCGGTTGACCTCGACCAGCAATTCCGGACCCAGCAACTTGATATTGTCAATCACCGTCTGCCGCTGATACTGCACATTTTCATCAATGCTCGAATTACCTAGAAACTTTTGCAACGTCTTGTGTTCGTTGACTAGCTCATGCAAGTGGTCATAGTCGCAACCGAGACCCTGCTTGAGTACTCCCATGACCAGAATCTTCCATAACTTCATACGCGAATGACGGTTCTGCAGATCCTTGTTCGGCAACACATGCTGATCCAGCAGGACAAACAATGCTTCACGCGTCTCTTCATTCCGATACAGATGCTGTAGCCCCATCAGCAGAGCCGGTATGTCATCTCGCGATTTTGGATTCAGATCAATGTCTTCGATCCCTGCTTCACCGATTTCCATCGCACATGCTTAGCTGTTCTCATGTTTGATCACTCAATAAGGGGAAGATTTGCAAAAAATACCAGTTTTCATGCGATCATCGGGCCAACCACTCCAGAATCGCTCTATCCAGCAAATCATCAGATTATAGTTAGGGAATTATAACATATCCAATCAACAGTTTAGACTAGGATTCACATAGGATCATGCAGTTGTTAACTGTTTTTCCGCCTATAGATACACCCGGGAAGAGACTTGAAATTTCCCTCTTGCCATTAATCGAGGAGAACAGTCATAACCATCGCTTCTGGCGCCTCGCACATGACATCCTTCACTATGTCTTGAGCCAGATCGGTTGCCGTCCATACTATTAACTGGCCAATGGCATCGTTGGTAGTGGCCCAGTTTGAACATTGCAGGACCTGGCCGGGAAGAGACGGCCCACAGGCCGTCCCTGTCCCGGGTTTCCGGACAAGGCCGCAAGCCGGTACGGCGGTGGCCGCTCCGGTTTCGTCAGTTGGTCGTGCAGCCCACTCTGGTTCTCCAGGCGGCGTCCATCATATATTCGTAGCCGTCTTCGGCATCCGTGCGCGCCCAGCTGCCCGACGAGTTCCGGGCTCCGCAGAAGCACGCCAGGATCTGATTCACGTCCTTGCTGAAGGCGTAGCACCCGCTCGACCACGTACCGTCGATGGCGCGACCCGAGCCAAAGGGGATCTCCAGATCGGCCGCGGTCTTGAAGCAGACCCTTACTATGGGTTGTTCAGGGCGAGTTGTATAAAGAACAGCGACATGGGCTGTATTCTGTTTCAGGCCAGTAAAAGGCCTTTGTGTTCTAGCCAGGGTACCGCCTTCCCCTGTAATTGTTCCTATCATTTGTGGGTTAATAGGGGATGACCCTGATGAATTTTCCATTACAGTCAGATAAATTGTAAGAGGTAGATCTCCGGTGACTTTTTCTCTGGTAATTTGGTTTATAGAAACTGTGGTCGAGTTTTTTGTCAATGGTGATAAGTCCGTAATCAAGTCAGAACCTATGTTTATCTGCTTCTGGATTGTGCATGTATCAGCGCCAGTTCCACCATCTAATAATCCGTAATCCACCTGCGCTATAGCCGGTGCGGACAGCGTCGCCAGCAACAAGAAGGTCGCTAGTTTAGCGAGGGGGGGGGGGGTGAGTTACGATAATGTTTCATCTTTTTCTCCAAAGTGGATTGATATTCCAGTCATTATACCCGTTTCAACCGGAAGAATGGGGTCATTTTCCAACTGAGGCACTACCGCAATGTTCAAAATGAACCACCACCGCATCGTTAGGTCTGATGTTATGTCGTATGGAAAATTCAGTGACATTTGGTCACAGGTGCCAGGATAGCCTCTTTTCAGCAATGTCTAAAATGACTCATAACGTTGGTATATACCGTGCATCGGCATATTATGCTTTCAGGGTGTTACATCTTCTACGGAGTCGAAACCAGGGTGTGCGTCCCAGCCCCCATTTCGGAATATTCAGCGCATCCGACGTTTTTTGAAACAAACATTCTCGGTCGATCTTGATCGGCTACTGCATAATGGTTTTCCGAGACTCAGAGTTGGCTGATGGCTTTTGCAAGTGAAGATAGGGTCAGGGTCAGATCAAGTTTAGACAGTTCCTGTTTTGCATAAAGACGGTTGAGTTTGCGAGGGTCTGGGTTATGGTTTTCCAGCTGGCTGGCAATTTCAAGTACTCCCGTTCGGTCATTACATACCAGGATCATGTCACATCCCGCTTCCAATGCCATAAGAGCACGCTCGACCGGCTTGCCACCTTGCTCTGCACCACCCATTGTTAGATCATCACTGAAGATAATGCCAGTAAATCCGAGTCGTTGACGCAAAACCGTGTCAAGCCAATAAGACGAAAAACTGGGAATGACGGTATCGATTCTGGGATACTGGACATGTGCCGTCATGATTCCAGACAAATGTCCTGTCAATTTTCGAAACGGTAAAAGATCCCGCTCAAATAGTGCGCTGAAATCGCGTTCGTCCACAGGCTGTATTTCATGTGAATCCTCCTTCACACCGCCATGACCCGGATAATGTTTGCCGGTTGCTGCCATACCGGCTTGGCGCATGCCTCGAACAAACTCTCCCGCTAATGTCGCAACCACATTTGGATCAGAACTGAAGCTCCGGTCTCCAATCACCCGACTCTCTGGATGCTCACAATCCAGAACCGGTGCAAAGCTAATGTCCACGCCGGTCATAATCAGCTCTGCAGCCATGATCATGCCCAGCTTTCGGGCGAGTTGCAGTCCATGTTGCATGTCTTGCTGGTATTTCAGTCCGATTTCCCTAGCTGCCGGCAGGCGAAAAAACCCATTCTGAAAGCGTTGCACCCGACCACCTTCCTGATCAACAAAAATCAGCAGAGGCGGTGACCGCAAACCCCGAATTTCCCGGGTCAGTTCGGTCAGTTGCTGGGGCGAACTGAAGTTTCTCGAGAACAGGATAATGCCGCCGATTGCTGAGGATTTGAGCAGAGCGATATCTTGTGCAGTGAGAGTCTCACCAGAGATATCAACTATCAAAGGTCCAAGTGGCAAGTCAGGCATGGATCAGTACTGGCGTTCCAATTGGTGTAGAGTCAAATAAATCAACCACATCGGCGTTGCTCATTCGAATGCAGCCACGGGAGCCGGGTTGGCCGAGCTCGACCTCATCCGGACAGCCGTGGATATAGATATAGCGTCGCATCGTGTCGACGTTGCCCAATCGGTTATGGCCAATTTCAAGACCGCTGAGCCAGAGAATGCGTGTCAGTATCCAGTCTCTTCCCGGCTCAGCTTGTTGCATGCCGAATTGATATATTTCCCCAGTCGGTCGACGTCCTCGAAACACGGTATTGGTCGGTTGTCCATCACCAACCTTTGCACGAATGATGTGATAACCAAGCGGAGTGCAATTACTGTTGATGACTTGCCCCGGCCCTTTTTTTGCTGTCGAGACCAGATAGGTTCGTGAAGCTATCCCCTCAGCATGGTAAACAGTCAAGGTTTGGTCTGAGAGATTGACCTCGATATTTGCATCATGATTCATGGCTTGATGATCGAATCAAGTAGCCGTTCGCAGGACTCTTCAATCATGTCCAGCACCAGGTCAAAACCATGCGTACTTCCATAGTATGGGTCCGGTATTTCGAGTTCGTCGTATTGCTCGCTGTATTCCAGCAAATAACGGATTTTATGCTCATGTTCGGGTTCTGCCATGGAAATGACATCTGTTCGGTTTCGACGATCCATAACCAGTATTAGGTCATGGTATGCTATATCTTCAATGCTTAACTGCCGTGCCCTCAAGTCAGACAAGTTGACACCGCGACGAGAAGCCGCTTGTTGTGCTCGGTGATCCGGAGTATGGCCGATGTGCCAATCGCCGGTTCCTGCAGAATCAATTTCAATGGCCTTTTCGAATCCTTTCTCCCGAACAATTTTTCGAAAAATCCCTTCAGCACTTGGAGAGCGGCAGATATTGCCCAGACACACAAAAAGAACTCTCATGGCCTGTATACCTTGTACACGGTCGACTCAGACTCCAGATCTCGAATAATCTTAGTGAGGTGTTGACTGTTATGGACCAGTAGCAAAATGGACAGACGTGCTGTACCTGAAGGTTCAGCATTCATTGTGATACCGTTGATATTGGAGTCGTGATTGGCGATGATTCCGGCAACTTTCCATAGCATTCCGGGGGCGTCAGCAATTTCGGCAATCAGGCTAGTTTCATAGGATCCTACGATATTCTTTGACCAGTTCAGGTGAACACAGTTTTCAAGTGGTTGCGATCTTACATTCGCATTGGAACACTGATTGCGATGGACTACCAATCCTTTGCCGGCATAATAAATGCCATAGATTTTGTCGCCCGGAACAGGGTAGCAGCACTTGGCATGGGTTACAACCAGATTTTCCGTGCCTTCAATTGTCAAGTTTGCTGCGGTTGGAGAAACCAGCACTTGGGCGTTTTCCGATGAAAGGTTGAGCAGTTGACGGGCGACCAGTAGCGGGAGTCGCGATCCGGATCCGATATCAGAAAGTAGCTGGTTCCAAGTATCGATCTTGAGTTCTTTGAGCAAGCGGTTTTTTTCCGTCTCCAAGATGCGACGTCGTCTGTATCCTGCGTTGTGCAGAGCCGTAAACAGCAATTTTTTGCCAAATTGCTGGGCCTGTTGTTTTCTATGGGTGTTGAAATGCTGACGTATTGCGGTTTTTGCTCTGGAAGTAGTTACGAAATCCAGCCACGAGATATTCGGATTTGCTGGTTTGCGGGTCTTGATTTCGATTCGGTCTCCGTTGTTCAGCACTTCATGCAGTGGCACAGGCTGGTCGTTGACAATGGCACCAATACTTTCGTTGCCGATATCGGTATGTACCGAATAGGCAAAATCCAGTGCGGTAGCATTGACCGGCAAGCGCTTGATGTCACCTTTTGGGGTGAATACATAAACCTCATCCGGGAACAAGGCGGTTTTCAAATGTTCCATAAACTCGCCCGAAGTGCTCGATAGTTCATGCGACTCCACTACGCTGCTTACCCATTCATGGGCTAGATGCTTGGTGGACAACCCCTCATCATTGACTATTTCATCGGGCATGTTCAGTGCGGCCACGCCGGATTTTGCCACGATATGCATGGCCCGAGTCTGCACCTGAATCTCGATTGCCTGACCATTTGGGCCAATAATCATGGTATGCAGGGACTGATAACCATTGGTCTTCGGGATGGCGATGAAATCTTTGAAGTTTCCCGGTAATGGACGAAATACCTCATGGGCTACGCCGATGGCCTCATAGCATTGCTTGCGGGTATCCGTAATGATGCGTATTGAGTAAATGTCCTTGATATCATTCAGTGTAATGCCGCTTTTTTCCATGGCCCGATAGATGTTGTAGAGGGATTTGCTGACAATGCCAACTTCAATATCATCGCTGCCGAGTGCATCGGCAATTTGCTTGCTGGCCCGTCGGACCATTTTCTTGCGGGCACTAGAGGTGGACTGTACTGCCCGACCGAGGGTTTTGTATCGCCAAGGATACAGTCGTTCAAATCCGAGATCTTCAAGCTTGAGAGCGAGATCATACATTCCGAGTCGATAGGCGACCGGTGCATAAATTTCAAGAGTTTGACGAGCAATGCGATTTTGTCGATCGCGATCCAGCGAATTCAGCGTGGTCATGTTGTGCAGTCGATCAGCAAGCTTGATGATGATCACACGGATATCATCGGCAGTGGCCACAAACATCTTGCCAAACGATACTGCCTCGGCGTGCTTGCGAGATGTTTGCTCCTCTAGGTGGCTGACTTTGCTAACTCCGTTGACGAGGTGGGCAATTTCCCGTCCGAATTTTTTTTCTAGCTGTTTGAGGGTGGTAGCGGTATCTTCAATGACATCGTGCAATATGGCTGCAATGATGGTACGGCTATCCATGCGCATTTCGCCAAGAATATTGGCGACTGCCATGGGATGATAGATGAAATCTTCTCCGCTCTTGCGTTTCTGGCCCTTGTGAGCATTGGCACCAAAAATGGTTGCCTTGAAAATATCGGAGATGGATTGCGGATCCAGATATTCTTCAAGGGTTTCGTTGAGGTCTGCGAAGAGTGTTTCGTATTCGGATCTAGGTACGCTGGAAGTTGAAGATTCCAGCAGCTCACTGAGATTCTTCTTCAGTCGCCGTGCTAATGCCAGTTTGGTCGCCATCTGAGCCCTCGAGAATCGCTTGTCGGATTGCACCTTCTACGTCGGTATCATCCATGTTCTCAAGCTCCGCATCGTCTAGCAGGTCTTCATTGAGATCGAAATCATCCAGCATGGTGTTGCTTTTTTCGAGAATAGATGCGTCAACCAGGCCCTCGGCAATTTCCCGTAATGCGATTACGGTAGGCTTGTCATCTTCGGGATTGACCAAGGGTTCGGCGCCGAGTATCAACTCCCGGGTTCGTTTGGAAGCGATCATGACAAGTTGGAAGCGGTTATCGACTTTTTCAAGACAATCGTTAACAGTAATTCTAGCCACTTTAATTTAACTTTCAGAAACAGGACCGAGATTATACATGTAAACAGTGCATTTCAATTACCCAGAATTGCTGATTGTCAGGAGCGCATAAACTGCCCGCTTCATAGAAATCTCTTAACAAAGCGGGCAGTTTATTTGCTTGCAACACCCTAATCTGAAAATTCTGGATAGGAATATATTCCCAAGGACTCATGAAGTATCCGAGGTCTGGCGTTCCATCCAATTATGCTTGGATGATCTGGAGCTGGAGACCACAGTGCAACATGCTCTGCTGACGATAAAGACCAATCTGTTTCAGGATTTGGGTTGTTTGCAATCAGGCGAGTCGAGCATTTTGTTTAATCTTGAAACGGATTCAGAAAAATTCTCATTGACCAACAATACCTGAAATTCATCCTGGTGACTTAATTCTTCCATGGCCTTGTCCATGCGCTGGCGAATCACCGATTCGCTATCCTGGTTGCGTTCTCTCAGTCTCTGCTCGAGTTCATCAATGGAAGGCGGCAAGATGAAAACCGAAACTGCTTGTGGGTAGTACTCTCGCACAGCACGTGCACCCTGCCAATCGATATCCAGAATTGCGTGTTTGCCGGATGCCAGTAGGCGATTGACCGCTTCACGCGATGTTCCATACAGATTTCCATATACAGAAGCATGTTCAATGAACGAATCTTCTTGAATCAACTTCCGAAAGGTGGCGGAATCCACAAACTGGTAGTGAACACCATCTGTTTCTCCAGGACGTGCCTCTCTGGTCGTATGGGATACGACAATCTCTGCATCACTCCGGCCCTCGACAAGCGCCCGTGCAAGACTGGTCTTGCCACCTCCAGAAGGTGCAGATAGGATTAGAATTTTTGGTTCGTTTTCTTGCTCAGGCATGAAAGGGTCAGGAGAAGTAACGGCTACTCGAGGTTCTGTACCTGCTCTCGGGTTTGCTCGATTAGCAATTTGAGATCGATTGAGGCTCTGGTCATGCTCTTGCTCATGGACTTGGCTCCCAATGTATTGGCTTCTCGATTTAGCTCCTGCATCAAGAAGTCAAGTCGACGTCCTACCGGCCCCCCTTCATCCAACAGGGATATTGATTCTGCAAGATGCGACTGCAGACGGTCCAACTCCTCTGTGACATCATTTTTGATCAGTAACAGGGCTATTTCGTGTGCGATGCGTTCAGACTCAACCCCACATTTCATTTCATCAATGCGTTGCAACAGTTTTTGTTTGGCACGGTTCTCGATATCAGGCAGTTCCTCTTGAAGACGATCGATTACAGACAGGCAATGTTCCAGTTTTTTCCGAAGGATCCGGGATAGTCGAATACCCTCTTTCAAACGGCTGTGAACCAATTGATCGAGACCTCCCTGAAACCCCGGAAGGGACTCGATGTCGTCGCTAATCAGTTGTTCGGGCAGAATGCCCGGCCACATCAATAACTCGGAAACACTACTGGGCAACAAATTGGGATGTCTCTCATGTACACCAAGCATGAGTTTGGCCAACGCGTCCAGGTTGTCCTGATTCAGGCCATCGAGATTGTCACGAAAAGCACTCTTTACCCGCAAGGAAATTTCGATATGGCCACGGTGGATCACTGCTTGTATCCTGTCGCGGATACGCGATTCAATATGGTGCATTTCAGGCGGCAGCTTGAAAGAAAAATTGAGATAGCGATGGTTGACGCTTCGGATTTCCCAGACAAAATCCTGATCGGAGGATTCAGCGCAACTGCGTGCAAATCCGGTCATGCTTTGAATCTTCGGTTCGTTCATGAAAAGATCATTCGATTGTGCAAATTCGCTGGTTGATAATGAAAATCGGTGAAACTGAACAGCGATTTGCTTGGTTAAAACAAGAACTGCAGATTGCTGTGAAGTCCAGGATCAGAGCTCGGATATACGCATCCAGTTCTGGACCTGATAATCTGGAAGTAATTCACCAATTCGAAGCGCTATAGACCGACTCTGTTCCTCTGATTCCGGCATGCCGGTCAGGACGACCTGAGAACTGTCAACCGCGATACCAAAAACCTCAAGCGGTATGGATTTTATCACTTCAGGCCATATTTCAATCCAGGAGGAATAATCAATCTGCTGTTCAATGTCCAGAGAGTACTCGATGATTTTGGTATCAAAGACATCCTGAGTTGACTGGAGTAACTGATTGCGTACAAATGAACTCGGAAGTTTTCCAGACAGGGTAATCTGCTTGTCGTAACGGAGCATTGTCAGCACGGCCGGCGTGTTGCTTGTGTAGATATGAATGTGATTCTTGATATTGCTCGTCAATCCCAACTCGCGGATGCGCCGGTCAATTGTATCAAGGCGATTGGAGCTGGATACTTCACCCCAGACTACATATTTGTCCCCATCGCTCATCAAGCGCAAGTCTTTCACAAATGCCAGATCAGGCAGCAACGGCAATATCGACAATAGCTCCGAGTCATTTTCGAGATTCGGGTTGAGTTCGATTCTCCCGACAACCAGTCCAAACACATTTTCAGCGGCATTTTGAATTTGCGTAGCCAGTTCTCGATCCTTTACGGTTACATACAACTCTAAACCGTCTTGATTTGCACGTAGTGATAACCTCGTAGCCTGGTCGGTTGATAATTGCTCGACAATCCGGTTTTCAATCTCGATGCGGTGGATGAATGAGGCCGCCATGGTCCTAATCAGCGTCAAACTACCATCGTTCGGAATGTTGCCGTTGACTTGCAACCGATTTCTCCATCCCCTCAGTTCGAGGTCCGCAACAGAGTCCAGTGAGTTGAGACCCTTTGCCAGACCTTCTAGCCACAATGGCGACCCGACTGTATCTTCGATTTGAATCCAATGCCGAATGGTCAAATATGGAAAAGCTGCTTGAATTTGCGCCATCACGGAATCGAAATCTTCCTGGTTCAAGGTGCCAGTCAGGATAATCGAGTCTTCGTTTTGTTTTAAATGAAGGTAGGGTGGAGCAAGATTGAGTCGGATCAGCCGATCGTCCAGGCGTCGCAAGCCATTGATGGTGGTGAGTTGGCTAATCGCTTCCTCCATCCCCGGAAAGGGTTCGATTGGACCTTCCAGTACCAGAGTCCGGCCACGAACATCAGCAACAGATGCCAGTCTCGGATATTGCTTCAATTGCTGACTGACCTCATTGGAAATTCTGGCGGGTATGCTGTTTGACTTGAAAACTACGATACTCAGAATCAAAAGCAACAGGAAGATCGCGGGTAAATAATGCAGGGTTTGGCCAGTCTCCGGTTTCGGCCTTCCAGCAATTGGCATGAATGGTCCGCGAGAAGCATAAGGATCACTCATGAGATTGGGGCTCCATAGGCAGTGCGTTCCTCAATTCTGTCCATGTAGCTTTGAACCCCATCATGTTCTCGCTCAAGAAATTCGCGTATTGCTCGTCGGAATGGCTGACTGGCAATCCAGTGGAGGGAATGAGTTTCGGTCGGGACAAATCCCCTGGCAATTTTGTGTTCACCCTGGACTCCGGGGTCAAATCTCGCTAAACCTTCACGAATGCAGTAGTCAATTCCCGCGTAATAACACAGTTCGAAATGCAGCGAGTCTATTCTCCGGCTGGTTCCCCAGATTCTGCCATAAAGTGTTTGCTCATCACGGTACAACAGAGCACCGGCTATGACCGATTTCTGGTAGTCAGCCAATGCCAGAATGACCTGATCGGACATGGTGTCAGCAATTTCCAGAAAAAACTCAAGGTTGAACGCGGGCATGCCGTACTTGCGCTGATAGATCAGATTGTAGACTTCAAAAAAATCTTGCCAATCCTGGTTCGTGGTCTGATGACCGGCTAGCCAGCGAATGGTGATACCGGCTTCCGAAACCTTTCTCCGCTCTTGTCGGATATTTTTTCGTTTCTTGGATTTGAGGCCCTGAAGAAAATGCTCAAACGAGGAGTAATCATGATTATGCCACTGGAAATGGCAGTCGCTACGAACCAACGCATCATCGATTTTCAGTTGCTGTTGATCTGTCTGATCTGGAAACAGACAATGCAGTGAACTATACCCGTAACGATCCATGATTGACTTGATCGACTGAATGAGAATGGGCACATCTTTGGAACCTCTGTCCTTGTGGCTGATCATTCTTGGCCCGGTTGCCGGCGTAAATGGAATTGCATTCACCAGTTTTGGATAATAGTGTTGTCCATGACGATGGTAGGCGTCAACCCAAACATGGTCAAATACGAATTCTCCCCAGGAATTGTGTTTCTCATACAACGGCATCGCAGCGATAAGCTCAGACCGCTCGTAGATCGCAACATGTCGTGGAATCCAGCCGACCCCTTCACCAACGCATTCGTGACGTTCGATGGCTGACAGATAGCAGTGTTTGAGAAATGGATAATCGTTTCTCAGCAAGCAGTCCCATTTTTCGGACGGGATCTCATCAATGCCTGCATGGACTTGCACCGCCAATTCCTGCGTCTTGTGTTTTGCTGCCTGCTTGCTCATGCTTGGTCAAAGTGAATGGATCGGGAAATTTGGAGATCAATCAGTACGGATCCAGGAACAGCTAATTTTATCCAGATATGCATGCAATTTCAGTTTGTGATCGGTATTCCTACCGCTTTACAGATTTGGTTATAGTATATGTCCTGAGGCATGGCGTGAGCATCTTCACCATGATCACCGATCTTGTCATGCTCAATTTCTGCCGGATACTCGCAAAAGGCGGCTTGTTGATTTTTGGCACCCAGCACTTGACCTTGAGGCCAGAAAGAAAATTTTTAAAGTTTCTGTTGCAATTTCTGCAACGCCTGCAAAATTTTGTCTTATAATCTTCTGCTTCAACTGGAGCAAAATACATGTCGTTTAGTGATCGTGACGGAGTCATCTGGATGGATGGCAAAATGGTGCCATGGAGAGAGGCTACCACACACGTCTTGACCCATACACTGCATTATGGATTGGGTGCATTTGAAGGTGTCAGAGCGTACAAGACCGATCGTGGGACTGCAATATTCCATCTCCAAGCGCATACGCGGCGTCTGTTTGAATCAGCCCACATACTGGGCATGGACATTCCTTTTGATCGTCAAACGATACAGGATGCCCAAATTGAATCAATACGCCAAAATGGACTTGAGGCATGTTATGTCCGGCCGATGATCTTCTATGGTGCGGAAGGCATGGGTTTGCGGGCTGATAATCTGAAGGTTCATGTCATAGTGGCTGCATGGGAATGGGGCACTTACCTGGGTGAAGAAAGTCTCAATAATGGTATTCGGGTGAAAGTTTCTTCGATCAACCGACATCATGTCAATGTGAGCATGTGTCGAGCCAAAGCCAATGGTCATTATGTCAATTCCACTCTTGCGTTACAGGAGGCTTTGCGGGATGGCTATCATGAGGCATTGATGCTCGATACCAATGGATATGTCATGGAAGGCACGGGTGAGAATCTCTTCATGGTTCGAGATGGCGTGATCTATACACCAGACTTGGCTTCAGCCCTGGATGGAATCACGCGCAAGTCCGTGTTCAGGATTATTGGTGATGAGGGGTATCAACTTGTCGAAAAACGGATAACCAGAGATGAGGTTTATATTGCTGATGAGGCTTTTTTTACGGGGACAGCAGCAGAGGTGACGCCCATTCGCGAACTGGATAACAAGCAGATTGGCAATGGTCAAAGAGGCCCGATTACCGAACGGATTCAATCCCGATACTTTGATGCCTGTTATGGCAGGATCCCGGAGTATAGCGACTGGTTGACCTATGTCTGAAATACAAGCCACGATCAGTACCGAGCAGGCATCGGATGTGCCAAATGCACACCGAGTTATCCGAGTCACGAGAAATGATTTGCCGCTTCACTGTCCGATGCCGAACATGCGACTTTGGGATTCACACCCAAGAGTATTTTTGCCAATTGAAGAAACCGGGCGAGAACGATGTCCTTACTGTGGAACACTTTACATCCTGGAAGAGAGTTGAGCGATCGTCACAATTTGATAACCTACAAGAGAACAGAATGAATTGGCATGCAAGAAACAACACGCCTTGAATTGATAGAGGGTAAGAACGACTTACAAGATCCCGAGTTTGAATCGGTCCCCATGCAGAACACCTCACTGGATATCTGGGACACAAAATACCGGCTGAAAACCAAAGATGGAGAACCTGTCGACCAGGACATCCAAGATACCTATGCAAGAGTTGCCGAGGCATTGATCAGCAGTGAGAGAGATAACCTGAAGCAATACTGGCGTGAAAAATTTATCTGGGCTTTGCAAAACGGCGCAATCCCGGCTGGGCGCATTGTCTCGAATGCGGGGGCGCTAGAGCACAAGCCGGCGACGAGTACCATTAACTGCACGGTCTCCTGTACCGTCCCAGACTCCATGGCAGGAATTCTGGAATCCGTTCGTGAAGCAGGTCTCACCCTAAAGGCCGGGTGTGGTATTGGATACGAATTTTCGACCTTGCGGCCGAAAGGCGCCCTGGTTTCTGGCGCTGGCGCACAGACTTCGGGTCCGCTTTCATTTATGGATATTTTCGATGCGATGTGTTTTACCGTTTCTTCAGCCGGTGGACGTCGTGGAGCGCAGATGGCAACCTTTGATATTTCTCATCCGGATATCAGTGATTTCATTCGCGCCAAGCGGGAAGACGGCCGGCTGCGGCAGTTCAATCTTTCCTGTTTGATTACCGATGAATTCATGCAGGCGGTTGAGGAGGGTTCAGACTGGTGTTTGTATTTCCCGGCCAAGCAGCATGAATTCGAGTCCGGTGAGCATGAAATCATTTACCGCGACTGGGAGCATGATGATCGATACATCAAGGATGAACAGGGACGCGTTGCGTGTCGAGTATATGGCAAGGTCCCCGCCCAGCGTTTGTGGAATCAAATCATGAATTCCACCTACGATTATGCAGAGCCCGGATTTATTCTGGTCGATCGCATCAACGAGATGAATAACAACTGGTTCTGTGAAACAATCCGAGCGACCAATCCTTGTGGCGAACAGCCATTGCCTCCGTATGGAGCGTGCCTGCTGGGTTCAGTAAATTTGACCAAATGTGTCAAGCATCCATTTACCAGCAAGGCTAGTTTTGACTGGAAGAAATATCGGGAGCTGGTTGCAGTATTCACACGCATGCTTGACAATGTAGTTGAAATTCATGGTCTTCCACTGGATTCGCAGGGCGATGAAATCCATAGAAAGCGACGTCATGGAATGGGGTTTTTGGGACTTGGTTCAACCCTGACCATGCTGAGAATGAAATACGGGGAGCCTGAATCACTGGAGTTTACGGAACAGGTTGCGAGAGAGATGGCCGAGATTGGCTGGCGGGTTGGTATTGAGTTGGCCGAAGAGAAAGGGATGGCACCGGTTCTCGATGAGGATTTTTCAGTGACACGGGAGATGTTGCGGCAACGCCCTGAGATGGAGGATAATGGCTATCGAGAGGGCGATAAAATCAAGGGCCGGGAACTGATGGGCCATTACAGCCGCTACATGCAGAAATTCCCACAATCCTTGCAAGATGAGATTGTCGAAAAAGGCTGTCGGTATACGCACCATACTTCAATTGCACCAACCGGCACGATTAGTCTGTCTCTAGCGAACAATGCCAGCAATGGTATTGAGCCGAGTTTCGCACACAAGTACACGCGGAATGTGATACGAGAAGGCAAGAAAACAAAAGAAAGTGTTGATGTGTTTTCTTACGAGCTCCTTGCCTATCGGCATTTTGTCAATCCGCAAGCGGAGCCGGGAGCAAAGAATGAGAAGAATCAGCTCCCGGATTATTTTGTTGCTGCTGACGATGTCACACCGCAACAGCATGTTGAAATTCAGGCGGCTGCACAGAAATGGATTGATTCTTCGATTTCCAAAACTGCGAATATCCCCACCGACTTTGATTTCGATGAATTCAAGGATATTTACATGTATGCGTGGAAACAGGGGCTCAAGGGTTGCACAACTTTCCGTTTCAATCCAGAAGCCTTTCAGGGCGTATTGGTCAAGGAAGAGGATTTGGAAAATACGGTTTATCAATTTACCCTCGAAAATGGAGAAGTTGTCGAGGCCAAGGGAAATGAGATGATCGAGTATGACGGAGAACAGCATAGTGCCGCCAATTTGTTCGATGCATTGAAGGAAGGCTATTATGGGCGGTTCTAGGTTATCCTCCTGATTCGGAGATGACCATCGGCAACTGTAGACGAATGCAATGCAAAAGCCCAAGAGACTCAGCGTCAAACATCAGAAAGCCAAACGTAGAATTCAGTTTGCCATGTACACTGGATTGACCTTGGATCAAAATCATGCCGTGCAGACGATTATTCCAGAAGTAGAGCGGTATCGATTTGAGAGGTTTTTTGATAACGACGACACCGAACGAACGATTGATGAATTTTCATGACCAGAAAAATTGAACATAAAATTGTTGGTTACAACGTAATCAAGCAACAAGGCGAAGAGGCTGAAGCAGAGGTTGTACCGGCAGTCCCTGTCGAAAGACATCCCGAGGACAATATTGTGCGCATGCATGAGAATGTCGCACGCCCCGAGTCTCTTACTGGCAGTACATACAAGATCAAGACGCCTGTGACTGAACATGCGTTTTACATTACCATCAATGATATTGTGCTCAATCCCGGTACTCCCTATGAAAAACGTCGCCCTTTTGAAATTTTCGTAAACTCGAAAAACATGGAGCACTATCAGTGGATTACTGCTTTGACTCTGATTATTTCAGCAGTATTTCGCAAGGGTGGTGATGTCACATTCATGGTTGATGAATTGCAGGGTGTATTTGATCCGAAGGGTGGATATATCAAGCCTGGTACGCATGGTCAATATGTACCGTCTCTGGTTTCAGAAATCGGTAATGTAGTAGAAGCCCATCTCAAAATGATTGGCATGATTATTGAAGAGGAACAGAGTCAATCGAGACAGGCAATGATTGAGGAGAAACGCAAGCAATTCGAGAAAATGCAACAGACCAACATGAAAGGTACATTCCCATTGGGGTCGTCGGGTGACTTTCCGATTGGAGCGACTCTTTGCCAAAAATGTTATGTGATGGCGGTGGTGATGATGGACGGGTGCATGGTTTGCTTGAATTGTGGGGAGAGCAAGTGTGGATAGCTGGGTTCGCGAAATCAAAGACGGATATTGATTGTGTCATTTGATTTGAATCCAATCTCGAATCGTTAATTGGAATATGGTGTTGAGAGAGAACTCCTGGCTGTCAAGGCTGGACTACTCGCCTGCCATTCAAGTTCAGGAATTCAGAATGGTTGTCAGTGATCAAGGCAGTAGGTTCACTCGACCAGCATTGGCTGTTCTGTGGTGAAACCGAATACCTGTACAGACGGGATGAGTGTTTCATCGTTTCGGCTTTCGGCTTGAAATATCCCCTTTGACTTGAACATGGACATCTTTGTCAGGACCAATGCATCTCCAGGATTTTGGTCAAGCACGATCTTCTTGGTGCGTCGCAATATAAAATATCATGAGCAATCTTGATTTCAAGAGTCAAATAATGTACATGACTCAAGTTTAACAATTGTTGCAGCAAGTCATTCATTCCGAATGAACAAGTAATCGGTATGGCGCTACTTTCAACCATAACCCTCAGGCCTCCGATGGATTCGAAAAGGCTTGGAGATAGAGAGGTTCAACTTATGCGGTTTTGGAGTGATCGCACTGCTCCACTTGACGAATTAGTGGATGGTTCAGTTTTATGTAATGGCCTTTAAGGAGTATGCCCTTTGGGGCAAACGCTCTCTTGAATCGATGCGCTATTTTTCGATCAACACCCAATCATGACAAATGGCTGTGTTGTCCGGGCTCATGGCTGTCGAGACCGAATCGGGAGTCGCATCCTCATGAAGACGCTGGTTGATGATCTGATCGGTTAGCTACGCAGTCTCTTTCCGGCTATCCGGGACCCCCGCAATGGTGCCAACAAGCAGTATGCGTTTGACGATATTGTGATGAGCGCATTCTCGGTGTTCTTCATGCAGTCACCCTCGTTTCTGGAACATAGCGCATGGCGGTCGAGGCCTATGGCAAGCATGCCTGCAGTGCCCTGTTCGGTGTTGATCCACTCCCTACCGACAATCATATTCGTAAGCAACTCGACTGCATCGACCGTGCCGATTTATCAGCGGGCTTCGATATCGCCCTCAACGCACTCAAGGACGATCTGGTTCTCGGAGACCGGGTCCTGGTTGCGCTGGGTGGCAGCGAATTCCATCACTCTCGCAAGGTGCATGGTCCGATGTGTCAAACCCGGGTCAGAAACCGCGGCAAGGACCATGAGCATATCGAGTATTACCACCGTGCACTGGCGGTTTCCGGATATCGTCATGCCTTACCCCTGAGACCGGAATTCATCACCCCGCAGGACGGGGACAAGAAACAGGATTGCGGGACCAAGGCCGCCTGCCGCTGGCTGGACAACTCGGCACAGCGTTATGCCTCGCTAAAACCGATCTATCTGGGCGACGACCTGTATGCCAAGCGACCGATGTGTCGCAAGATGCTGGAGCACGGTGCCGACTTTATCTTGCGCGTCAAAACCGACGATCACACCACCCTGTTCGACTACCTCCATGGACTCAAATGCCCGACCAAAAAACAGCTTGAGAAAACCTCGGTATGGGGAAACCCGAACCGCATTCATACCTTTCACATGGAGCGAACACCCGTTGCCACTGACGGCCGACAAGTAGCCGCAACAGGCTTACTACATCGAACGAAAAACACATCAGGTCGGATACAAAAAACCCGCCGCATGCTTCCGCTTGATCACCTCATTGCAGCCCGATGCCGATCATATCAAGACGCTCATCCAGTGCGGCCGAACCCGGTGGAAAATGGAAAACGAAACCTTCAATCTGCTCAAGAATCAGGGCTACCATGTCGAACACAACTTCGAGCACGGCAAACAGGGTCTTGTCGAATGTATTGCTGACCCTTAACCTGCTGGCCTTCTTCTTCCACAGCATCTGTGATCAAGTCTGTAAACTCTGGATCGAGGCCCGCGAAAAGTGCGGAAGAAGAATCCGGTTCTTCCTCACTCTCGACACCATCATTGCCTGGCAGTACTTCAATAGCTGGCATTTCCTGTTGACCCAGGTCGTCTCTCACACCTGCGAAAAGCTCAAGGCCCCTAAGCCGGATAACCGCTGCTTCCGATCAAGAAGCAGATCACCCTCAATTTTTTTCAACTCAAATCAGACCCATGTAAAATCAAAAATCCAAAAATTAGAATTGCTGAAATTTGCCAAAATCACTTTACTTTGAGAAATAAAACCCACTATAATACATGCTTCTTTTAACAAAATTATCCCTAATCCTTAAATAGAAAATTTGAAAGTACTTTCAACGCCTTGTGTAGTGTGGTTTTCGAACGGGTTGGCTTTTCACCCAATGGATGATTCTGATTCCAGCCCAAAATCCACAGTCCATCATGCCTTGCGCCAAATAAAGCAATTTCTATTTAAGGATTAGGGATTATGTAAAAAATTGTAAAAAATGAAAAGATTAATAAAATATATCTCCCCCCCCCCCCCGTTTAATGCCCTGTTTTCAGTCATAGTTCTTAGTCTGGCTTTCGGGCTGAACCCATTGGTTGCTCAATCGACCGAACGTTGCGAGGTTTTGGTTGGTTTCGAGAGAGGTAGTTATGTTGTGTTCGAAGGCAGTGAGGCAACTTTAACTGTCCAGACAGACTTCAGCGGACCTCTTGATGATAATTACACTCTAGATGTTAATTTCAGTACAGACGATGTAATGAAGTGGCAAGGCCAATCTCATTCAGGTCTCTCAGGTCAAGGCGGGGCTAGTGAAGGAGTTGACTATCAATCCAGAGAAGGGACCCTAACATTTGACAAAAATTCTCCTAGACAAACTATTTCAATTCCAATCACGGCAGACGATCAATCTGAGAGATTTGAGCGATTCTATGTTAACTTGGAGATTCCTTATACTACTCCAAGTAGCACGCACAAAACCAGTGAACAAGTTTGTTCTCAACCAGCCACACTTCTTAAACGTTATGGCTTTTCTGCCACTGTGCATATTCGCGATTGAATAATTTGCACAGGTCTTTATAAGCCCCATTGTAATTACCCAACAAAAAAGGGCTGCAAATTGCAGCCCCGTATTTTGGCTGACCGATTCAGCCAGTTTGAGGTGTTCAGATCAATAAAGGTGTTAGCTTTATTGTTGACACCATGAATGAACCGACCAAATACAAAATACTAGACATAGGACCACCTCCTTTCATGAGTTAAACACGCTTATAGCATATCATGTCTTGGCCGATATGAACAAACTTATTCCCTATTCGGTAGTGGCTCATTTTGAACATTGCGGCAGTGCCTCAGTTTGAAAATCACCCCATTCTGCCGGTTGAATCGGGTATAATGACCGGAACATCAATTAATAGGAAGGAAAGAACCATGAAGTCATTCCATAATTCACCCCCCCCCCCTCGCTAGATTAACAGCCCTCCTCGCTGCGCTGGCAGTGTTGCTGGGGTTGCCCGCGGCCGCGACAGCGACATCCACTTGCACGGCACCATACCAGTACAAGGGCCAGTTAAATGAGCTAACATCCGCCGAGAGCGAGTTCCTGGAGGGTGCCGCCCGGTATATCGTCAACCCGACATACCCGCACACGCCCTGCGCGCGTCTCTGCCAGTACATCACCCCGGTCCCGGGACAAGTCTGTCCGCAAGGAGAATGGGTCAATCGTGATGACCCTTTCCCCCGAGCTGTCTACTGTTCGTCCAACCCGCAATGCAAAGGGTTCCTGAACAGTCAGCTGGTGAGCGAGCGCGGCTGCGATCCTCTGGAGGATGCCTGGGAGGAGGGTCTTGTTGCGGACCTTGAGGAAAACAGTGAGCTCATCACCATGAACCTCCAGCACTGGCAGAAGGACCTGAACCTTGCCGGGACGCGCTATGTCTGCCAGCTCGGCGAGACGGGGCTGCGATGAACGGCCTGGCGCGTCTCCGGGGCGGCGGCACCAGCCTGCCCTTTCCCCATGCGGACAGGCATGATCTTCCAGCAGAAACACTGCCAAAATTTCAAACTGAGACACCACCCCCTATTCGTCGGTAGTAGATCAGTTTGAACATTGCAAAGCCTGCGTGGGGAAAAGGCGGCCAGGAGGCCGCCCCGTGTTCGGGATGTTCCGCGATCCTCCAGCGATATCCAGTTCCGGATTGACGCCCTCACGTGGCCCGAACTCCCGATAACCGGATGGATCAGATGTCTCAGCTGTCGAGGTTCGGGCACCTCCAATGTCGCCTGGCCTCCTGGCTCCCCGTAGTCTGGCCAGCGAGGATCCGGGTTCCGCCGCGCGTGCCGTTGCACATGCAGTCCGCAATGTCCTGCCGCGTGCGGGCCACCGCAAAGCACCCGGTCCGGCCGAATTTCGTTAGATCGGCCGAGCCGTCAGGCTGCAGGTTCTGCTCCGCATTCGTGAACTCGCCACGGGTCTTGAAGCAGCGGCGGATGTACGGGCTTGAGGCATTTGATGAAAACTGATTTGTATAAACAACGGCAACGTAACGTGTATTCTTCTTCAGGTTGGAAAAGGTCACATCCTGTGCTGTCAATGGACTCCCAGATGTGACATCCCCAAGAGATTGATCGCCAATCAAAGCCGTCGATCCACCGTTTTCCATCACTGCCACTCGCAACGCCGCGTACGAATTGAGCTGAAGACGCCAATCAGACATTTGGGAATTTGTAATCTGAAGTGTGGATTTCGGGTAATGGACCTAGAAAATAAATACGGGATCACGCCTTTTTATCTTTTAGCCACACTTTCGTCAAAATCGGTTCAAAATCAGATTTCAAATCTAGTTTGTGTTGATACCACATTGCCAACCATAGGGGATAGGTGGAAACACTTGGTACTACCGATTCACCGGAATAAAAAAGACATTGAACGAATATCGCAAGAAGTAGAGTCTATTATTAGGGGAAAGTGGTTAGCCCAAGATCAGATAAACAATCTTCGGGAAGAATACGGCGGAGTAACAACATGAACAAACCCAACAAGAAACCAACACCAGCCCCCCAATTATCAAGCCGCGTTACCGACTTTCGGATCAACGCAACGCCGGAGCAAGTTGGGAGGGTGTTGATGAAGGGTGGAGCGGCTCCGCACCCGGAAACGCGGAAGCCGAAGAAGTAGAACTAAAACCTTGGCAAGGTCTGTGAATTATACAGGTTTTTGGCTATCATGTATATAATTCCCTATCAAATCTTTGAGTATTTTGGATATCAAAACAACCGAAGAGAAGTAAAGATACAAATCGAAGAACTGGGCTATCCGGTGTTCGTCAAACCGGCAAATCTTGGCTCAAGTGTGGGTATAAACAAAGTGCATGATCCCGATCAACTGATGGAGACACTTGAACATGCGTTTCAGTTTGATAACAAGGTTGTGGTAGAAAAGTCGGTGGAAAATTGTCACGAGATAGAGTGTTCAGTACTGGGTAATGATGAAGTTGAAGTCTCTATTTTAGGGGAAATCATTCCGGGCGCAGAGTTCTATAACTACGAAACAAAATATCTGGATGACAAAACTGACTATGTGATTCCCGCTCCCCTTGATTCAACGACAACCAATCAGGTACAACAACTAGCAATGGAAGCCTTCCGCGTGCTTGGCGGAAGAGGTCTGGCAAGGATTGATTTCTTTGTTACTCGAGACTCAAAGAGTGTCGTACTAAATGAAGTTAACACTATGCCTGGATTCACCCCGATCAGCATGTATCCTAGATTGTGGGCAAAGAGTGGATTAACTTACCCCAACTTGATTAACCGGCTGATTGATCTCGCTCTTGAAAATCATGCATCCAAGCAACGACTCATTTTTTCGCTTAACGACTGAAAGGCAATATGCATACTCACTATTTGATTTCGGCGATTGCCTGCCTCGGGTGATCAATGCAGAGAGTGCAAGCAATTGTAGAATGCCTTGTTCAGATACATTCAAAATTGTTCCTGTCAACCGGAAATGAATTTGACAAAATTCGGCATTTTTATCAAAATAAATCAAGTGTTCGTTATAACCAAGACCAGGAAATGCGCAAGTTCAATCCAAGAGCATTAAGACGATTTATTAACGAGGGTGAAAAGATGCCCCCACCGGTCTTTATCGGGCGGACCCCTATCTTGGATGACATTCTGACTGTATCAAAGGAATCTTGGAAACCGAGTACATGGTCACACGAAAGTAGCCACGGCATAGCGGGTAACACACGCATCGTGCATGGAGCACCAGGGGCGGGCAAAAGCTCCATACTGAGGAAACTCGGGGACTGGGAAATGACGCCATCAGTGGCAGCTGGGTTACCCAAAATCAAGCCGAGAGTCCTATTACTGAATTCAGCGCAAATTGCCAGCCCCCTTGACATACTCAAACCTCTGGCAACCCTAGTATGTAAGAGGAAAACACCAGACTTTGTCGATCAATATGAACGTCGCCTGTCTCTCGGTGTAAACCTTGGTGGTGTTGAGGTTAATATGCAGAAACAAACCAAATCAAATCAGGCCCATTCCCTAACGGGTATCGTGGATTTCGAGAACTGGATCGATTCCCTTCCCAAACTCAGCCGCCTTAAGGCCCCAATCATAGTCGCAATAGACGAAGCACAGCGATTCAATCATGATGCAGACTCTCCAGTTGCGCAAGTTCTTCAAGCTTTGCATGACAATTCGTGGAACCTTCCGCTTACCCTAGTCCTTGCAGGACTTGGTGATACCCCAGAAAAGTCCCGAAATATGCAACTAACAAGAGGTACTAGGCTACACGAAGTTGGCTGCCTGTCATTTATAGAAACGCAACAAGTGATGCAGGGTTTCTGCCGGACATTTGGGGTGAATGCGGAGGAATTTGAAGACCGCCTAGCGGCCTATGCGAAGCCATCCGAAGGCTGGCCTCGCCATCTTCATTTTGCACAGTCTGTATTGGGGCAGGAACTGCTCAAGACTGATGGCGACATGCAGACCCTAGACTGGGATTTTCTAGATCAAGAATTCAGCAAAAGCCGGATAAGGTACTATCAAAGTCAGCAAAGCAAACCCTTGCGTTCATTGCATAGATTGACAGCTACTGTAATGTCAAAGTTTAGTGCAGGAATGACACTGGGTGAGATCAGAAAACTAATCAAGGACAATGCAGGCACCGAAAACGGGTTCGATTTAAATGATCCATTCTTGGGAGGAACGAGGGATGAATCTGAGTTCATTAGCCACCTCATACACCAAGGTGTCCTCCAAGAAACAGAGGGCGGCAAATTTTACAGCCCAATCCCTTCATTTCGTAGTTTTCTGATTGAACAGGGATAACTTGATCTGAAGGATTAAAGTAGCTCTCAGTAATACCCACCTCAATCTTCTAGAAAAGCTATAGACGTTTATGATGAATTAACCTTTTCAGTTTTAATGACAGAGAAGAAATCATTATCGCATTTAGGAATCAGGAATCTTCTTTCGTCTCCGTTGACTTCGAGTCGAACATGTATATCCAATACTGAGTAATCGGTATGTCTAATCAACCAGAATCAGTACTTGAGCAATATCTGAAACAATATCCCCAGACGCAATATCTGGACGCATATATATCAGACTTGAGTTGCATAATCCGTGGTAAACGATATCCGATTGAAGAGGCGGGTAAACTGTTTGATGATGGAATGATGCTACCCGGCTCAACTTTTCTATTGACCATTAGTGGTGATTCGCAGGATCCCGAAAATCTCGGATATTCGGATGGCGATCCTGATGAGGTTGGAATGCCGATTGTTGAAACGCTTGCTCCATGTGCATGGACCAAGTTGCCCACAGCGCAGGTAATGTTGACCCTGGTAGGACTTGATGGTACGCCTTACTACTATGAACCACGCAATGTACTAAAGCGAGTGCTTGATCGGTTTGACTCACTTGGCTTGCGCCCAGTTGTGGCTTTCGAGCCGGAGTTCTATCTGCTGGAGCCTGTTATCGATGATGAAACCGGTCCAGTACCTGCTCACTTGCCATCAACCGGCAAGCGACCAACCACTACTCAAGTCTACAGCATTGACGATGTCGAGGAATTTAGCTGCTATTTTGATCAGGTGGTTTCCGTTTGCAAGGATCAGGATATTCGAATCAGCGCGATCTCCAAAGAATATTCACCCGCACAGTTTGAATTGAACATGCATCACGTCGATGATGCATTGTTAGCAGCCGATCAGTATGTTATGTTACGAAGAACCATTCAGGGTGTAGCCCGCACGCATAATATACGCACTACCTTTATGGCAAAGCCTTTCCCCGAGCAATCTGGTAGCGGTTTGCACGTACATGTCAGCTTGCTGGATCAGAATGGGAGGAATGTGTTTGCGGGAGGTGGGCAATATGGAGAAATGGACTCAATTAGTAATTTGATGCGTTATTCTTTAGGTGGCATTTTGCAGACAATGTCCGAGAGCATGGGGATCATTGCTCCCAATGTGAACGCCTATCAGCGTTTCAAACCGGATTCCTATGCCCCGATCCACGATAACTGGGGATTCGAAAACCGGCTCGTTGCCTTGCGTATTCCAAAGAGTGATTCCCAGGCACGACGGATCGAGCATCGGGTCGCTGGCGCTGATGCAAACCCCTATCTCCTGCTAGCAACGATATTGGCCGGTATCCATTACGGCATTCAACAAAAAATCGAACCAGGTGCACCAACCATCGGTAACGCAATACCCAGTCAAAGCAAGACAATACCAACCGAAATTATGGAAGCGATGAACATGACCCAAAACAGTCAGTTTCTGGCTGATTATTTCGGAGAGCATTATATAAAGGTTTATACGGTCTGCAAGCTTGAGGAATATGCTTCTTTCAAGGTTCGTGGAATCAAGGAGAGTTTGTGGTATGCCTGAATCTGGCCATTTTGAAGATATGAAAAACACTCGCTACGACATTCTGTTCGAACCGGTTCAAATCGGTCCGGTTACGGCACGCAACCGGTTCTACCAAGTCCCTCATTGCAATGGATTAGGTCATGTGTTTCCGAAAGCCGAAGCCGCAATGCGTGGTATGAAGGCTCAAGGTGGTTGGGCGGTCGTATCCACTCAGGAAGTCGATATTCATCCGAGCACCGATTTTTCTCCGTACATAGAGGGGCGGCTTTGGGATAACAAGGACATGCATCGACTCGCCTTGACCGTGGATGCGATTCATCAGTACGACTCACTTGCGGCCATCGAAATTTCACATAATGGACATGAGGCAAGCAATCGATACAGTCGTCTACCGCTGATGGCCGTCGATGAGATGTTTTCAGCAGCCAATCTGGATCCTGTACAGGCATACAAGATGACGCGCGAAGATATTGCCAACTACCGACGATGGCATCGACTTGCTGCCATTCGCGCAAGGGACATTGGCTTTGATATCGTCTATGTATATGCCGCGCACAGTCTCTCCCTGTTGGCACATTTTCTTTCGCGCGAATTCAATAATCGGACCGATGAGTATGGTGGGTCTCTCGAAAACCGGACTCGCCTGCTTCGTGAAGTCCTCGAGGATACCCGTGATGCAGTTGGCGATCAATGCGGGATTGCTATCAGACTTGCGGTCCGGGAGTTTTTGGGTCCGAATTCTCTATGTGAAGATGAGACCCGAGATGTCGTGGAGATGCTCGCCGATTTGCCGGACATCTGGGATGTCAACGTTTCAGACTGGATGCATGACTCCAAGTCTTCTCGCTTCTCAAGTGAGGGCAATCAGGAATCATATATTGCTTTTGTAAAACAGGCAACCGGCAAGCCGGTGGTTGGAGTTGGCCGTTTTACATCCCCTGAGACCATGGTCGATCAAATCAAGCGCGGAGTGCTCGATATGATTGGGTCGGCTCGACCTTCAATCGCCGATCCCTTTCTGCCAGAGAAAATTCGCCAAGGCAGGCTGGAAGATATTCGTGAATGCATCGGTTGCAATATCTGTGTATCGGGAGATATGACAATGTCACCCATTCGTTGTACCCAAAATCCGACCATGGGTGAAGAGTACCGCAAAAACTGGCATCCTGAAGAGATTGCCCCTAAAAGTTCGGAAGATTCGATTTTGGTAATTGGGGCCGGGCCGGCCGGGCTGGAAGCGACAATGTCGCTTGGCAAGCGGGGGTACCGAGTAGTGCTTGCTGAGGCATCCCGACATGCGGGCGGGCGGGTCACTCGGGAATCCCGTCTGCCTGGTCTTTCCGAATGGCGAAGGGTGATTGATTATAGACTGGCGCAAATCCAGCGCATGAAAAATGTTGAGATGTATTTTGAGAGCAAGCTTGATAAGCAACAGGTTCTTGATTTGTCTGAAGAGTTGAAATTTCAGCATGTTCTCTGTGCAAATGGATCCGCATGGAATGCCGAGGGTATCGGTCGCACACATCGCATACCCATTGAAATTGATGACAGTGTGACCAGACTGACCCCCGATCAGATTCTGGACGGTCGGGAAGTTTCCGGTTCTGTTCTAATCTTCGACGATGATCACTACTATATGGGCGGTGTGATTGCGGAAAAACTGGCATTAGAAGGATGTCAAGTTACTCTGATCACGCCTGAAGCCAATGTTTCTGCCTGGACCCAAAATACCCTTGAACAGACTTTGATTGAAAAACGTCTGCATGATCTTGATATTCAATTGATTGAAAAACATGCCCTCATTTCAGTGAAACAAGAAAAAGCCTTAATCCAGCATGTGGTTAGTCAAGAACAACGAAGTCTGCTCATCCATAATCTGATTTTGGTTACGGCTAGAAAACCAAATGATCAACTGTATTTTGACTTGACAGAAGATCCCGGGGCCATTCAACAAACTGGCATATGTTCTGTCATGCGAATCGGCGATTGTCTAGCCCCATCGACTATTGCAGCAGCGGTATACTCCGGGCATTTGTATGCGCGTAACTTCAATGAAAAGATCGATATAGATGAGGTACCTTATCGCCGTGAATACACGGAAATTTAGAGTCTGAGCATGTCAAGTCGCAGAGTGTCCTATTGACATGGACGGACTTGAGGGCCGGTCCAATACTGGTTTTCCCTTCGGCCAATAATGTAGCATAATCCGTTCTCTCGGCATCCGGTAGAAACTTCGACAAGGATTTTCGCGCCATGCTTCCAGATATCGTCATCGTTCACATCCACTGAGTTATGCCGAGATACCAAGATTATATCAGTTTGTTCATTGTCTCTGGGAAAGCCAAGCAAAAATCAACGTTCTACGAACCAAGTTCATGAACACGAAATGTCAAAGACCGAGATAGCAGGTGTTTTACCAGCTACGAGTCATGCATTCACTTTTCCCAAATGCAAAACAGCAACAGTTGTTGCAAGCCAAGCCTTTCTTTTCAACACTGACGATCAGTTCTCCCTTTTTTCGTTCCTGGCAACCAAACCTGGAGAAACGGACACTCCCAACGAAAACATCTCCCATGTCTGAATTATTGTCTACCGTGCTACTTGTAGGTAACTATTCGGTCAACCCCTTAAAATAGGGAATTACATACGAAAGTAACGAAACAGTCGGATCGGCTGCCAGCCGACCAGGGCCGGGATGAAGGAAAGGATCAAGATTGACGTGCCCGGCCCGGCCGTTAAAGAGAAGATGGAGAGTTTCGGTAGCGGCCCGCTTGAAATTTCCCTTGCATTTTGCGGGCGAAACCAGCATAATCGCTGAACGAATACTTCAACCAAGAGGAAAACACGATGAAACAATTCCATATTTCACCCCCCCCCCCCTCCCCCTCGCTAATTTAGCGCCCCTCCTGCTACTGGCGTTGCTAGCCGGGCCAGTACAGGCACAGCTGGTCGTCCCAGCAACCACTGGCGCGGTAGCCTGCACAGAGGGCGGCTCGCAGGAGTTGCGAGCTAATCAGGTGTTGACTTATAATAGTACCCCAACATCAAACAGTATAGTCCTTACAGTGGCGAGAATTGATCGACTTTCTTTACAACAACTAACAAGTACAAATAAAGATAGCTATGCGCTAAACATAGCGGTGCGAAAAAACCCGAGCGGCGATCTCATTAACGCGACGGACATTGGCACAGTAGATGGGGATAACCCTAGCAGTGACGGGAATTACACATTTTCGAGTTTGGAAAAAAACACGCGTTATGTCGCCATCATTTACGAGGACGCGGCAACCCCCATCTACCGCCGCTGCTTCAAGACCCGTGGCGAGTTCACGAATGCGGAGCAGAACCTGTATTTCGATGGCTTTGAGTGGCAACCCAACCTAACCCGATATAACCGGACCGGGTGCTATGCGGTGGCCAGCACGCGGCAGGACATTCGGGACTGCTATTGCAACGGCACGCGCAACGGAACACACATCCTCGCCGGCCAGACTGTGGCGAGCCAGGCGCAAAGGCAGTATCTCAATTGTCCGGACCTCGACAGCTGATCCTTCGCATGAAGGCCAGGCAGTCCCGGTCCGACCGGACCCGCTGAAAGCGGCACGGGAGACGGCCTCCTGGCCGCTTCCCCTTTTGGAACATGGAGAAAATCCGGACTAAGCAACTGCCGAGGGTCGCAGCCTGCCTCTTCTACACAAATAAGTTCTTGACATAACTCACCGGAAGGGCCATATTCCGGTGCATGGACGCACTGACCCCAATTCGCGAAACCCTGTTAGAGCCAGAACCATGGTCTTGGCTGTTGGCACTATTGGAGGAGTTATGGTCGAAAGTAGTGCGCGGGGCGGAAAGGGGTTCATCCAGCGGCTACCGTTTTCTGGTCTGATTGTACCTCAATTCCATCCTTGAACTGCACTCCCTCGATGACCTGTCCCAGCCTGCGGAACCCGCGCAGCCTTCGCCAGCGGGATTCCGCGCACTGCCCGAGCTTGAACATCATGTCGAGCATGGTGTCGCGGCTCAGGCAGCCCCGTGTCGTCCGGGTCCGGTGGCGGATCGTGGCAAAGGTCGACTCGATCGGGTTGGTGGTGCGAATGCTCTGCCAGTGCTCGGCCGGGAAGTCGAAGAAGTTCATCAGCTCCTTGCGATCCTCGATCAGCTTCACTGCGGCCTTGGGATACTTGTCCTGGTAGCGGGCCAGGAAACGGTCGAAGGCCCGGTCGGCATGGTTCCGGGTCTCCGCCATCCAGATCTGCTGCAGTGCCGACTTCACCTTGGGATGGATGGCCTTCGGCATGGCGGCCAGCACGTTGGCGGTCTTGTGCACCCAGCAACGCTGGTGCCGGGCCTCCGGATAGACCCGGTCGAGTGCCGACCAGAACCCCATGGCACCGTCCCCGATCGCCAGTTTCGGAGCGTTCATGCCCCGGCTCTTCAGGTCCAGCAGCACGTCCTGCCAGCTCAGGGTGGATTCGCGCACCCCGTCCTCGATGGCCAGAATCGACTTCCGGCCCTGGTCGTCCACGCCGATCACCACCAGGCAGCAGAGCTTCGTCTCCTCGTTGCGGAGACCGCTGTACACCCCGTCCGCCCAGACGTACACCCACCGGTCCTGGCTCAGGTCACGCTGCGTCCACTCCTTCCTCTCGTCCAGCCAGACCCGCTTGAGACGCTTGACCACTGACGGCGAGAACCCCTTCGCCTGCTTCCCCAGCAGCCCGGACAGCACGCCGGCCATCTCGCCGGTGCTGACCCCCTTCAGGTACAGCCAGGGCACCCAGGCCTCCAGCGTGCGACTCTTGCGCACATACGGCGGAACCACCGACGAGCGGAAGGTCACCGGCTTGCCGTCGTTGGAACGAACCTTCGGAATCCGCACCGGGACCGAGCCGATCCCGGTCTGGATCGAGCGCTCCGGATGATGGCCACTGCGCACCACCAGCCGGAGGTTCTGTTCGGTGCGGCGGTCTTCATACTGCTTCAGGAACTCGCCCAGCTCGGCTTCCACTGCCACCTGCAGCAGCCGACGGGCACCCTCGCGCAGAATCGCGGTCAATTCATCCTTGAACTTGCCGATTTTTGAATAGTCAATAATGTTATCATCTCTCATAGTGGCGTACCTCTTGGTTAACGGTTTTTGAAATTTGTTAGTTAATCCGGTTACGCCGCTTTTTTCAACCCCCCTTTCCGCCCACGCACTACTTTCGACCATAACTCCTATTGGAGTCGGAGACCTGTACCAGTCGTCGTCAAGTGGCCCGGGCCCTGTGCGAGCAGCTTGATTTTCAGGATGCCCGGGGATTGCCCCGAATCAGCAGTTGCAGTGCAGCCTTGGCAAAACTCGAGGCGTCGGGCAAGATCTCCCTGCCGGTCAGTCCGACCGGCAGCGGGGCTCGTGGTCATCCGAAAAGGCTGGAGGAGGCGGTTGCGAGTCCGCTCGAGGTGCCCGATCGGGTGGATCGGATTGCCGGGTTGCATGTATCTCGGGTCTGCGATGATCACCATCAGCGCATCTTCAACGAACTGATGGCCCGGGAACACCCGCTCGGGAGCGTGTTTCAAGCCGGAGCCCAAATGCGCTATCTGATCGGCTCGGATCACGGCTGGCTGGGCGGCTTGGGATTTTCCGCCTCGGCTTATCGCTTGCAGGCCCGGGATCAGTGGATTGGCTGGGATACCGAGCATCCGCCTCGGCATCTGGTGACCGGTCTCAGCCGCTTTCTGATTCGTCCCGAGGTGCATTGTCAAAACCTGGCCTCGTGGGCATTGGCCCGGACGCTGGGTAGACTCGGGGAAGATTTCATGCGACACTACGGCTATCGTCCGGTGCTGGCCGAGACCTTTGTGAATGCAGGGCAGTACACCGGAGTTTCGTTGCTGGCAGCGGGCTGGACTCATGTCGGTGAAACGGCCGGTCGGGGACGTTTCTCGCCGGCCGGACAACGGGTGCCGAAACGGGCCATCTGGTGTTGTCCACTGAGTGCTGACTGGCGAGCGGCTTTGGGTGTTTGCCCACCCGAGGTCGTCAAGCGGGACATGGCCGAGGGTCTGGATCGGTGGAGTTGGAGCGAACAGGAATTTGGCGGTGCGCCGCTGGGAGACAGATGATTGAGCAGACGACTGGTCAAGAGTGCGCACATGATGGCGGAATCGCCCATGGATTCGTTTCCAGCGGCGGCCAAAGGGGATGCGGCAAGTGTGGCCGGCTTTTACCGCATGATGGAACAGCCGGAGGAGTCGGAGGTGACGGTTGAGAACATTCTGGCGGTGCATCGTGAGCGGACCATGGAGCGGATTGCGAATCAGTCTTCGGTGTTGCTGATCCAGGATGGAACCGATCTGAACTTTGCCACCCACGGTGCCTGTGAGGGTCTCGGCCTGATTGGCAGGAACCGGTCCAGCGAAGGCAGTCTGGGGTTGCATCTGCACAGCACGCTGGCGGTGTCTGCGAGCGGCGTGCCGTTGGGGGTGATGCATCTGGAGCTTGATGCCCCAAAGTCTCCGCAAGCGCCATCGGAAGAAGACGCAAGGAACAAGACCCAGCGCTGGATTCGCGGTTTGCAGGACAGTGCTCAAGCGGCGCAAGGGGTGCCGGATGTGTCCTGCATTGCGGTCATGGACCGGGAAGGAGATGCCCATGAGATATTCCAGCACTGCCGGCAGTTGGAGCATTTGGATTTGCTTGTTCGGGCGAAGCATAATCGAGTGTTGGGTGCGCAGGGTGCCCATCTGTTTGACCGGATTCGTCAGGCTCCAGTCCAGGCCCGAGTGGAAATTGAGGTGATGCGGAGTTCGGCCCGCCGGTCGGCCCGTGGACAGCGGGAGAAAGCGTTGCGGGAAGCCCGACTGGCCGCGTGCGAATTGCGTTGGCAGGAAGTGACGATCCATGCCAACCCTTCCTCCTCCCGCTCGACCGGCGTGCCCTTGAACCTGGTGCATGTCCAGGAGACCTCGGTTCCCCGTGATGGCAGTGATCCGCTGGAATGGTTTCTGCTGACCTCGCTGCCGGTCGAGCATGCCGAGGCTGCCGAGCAGCTGCTGGACTGCTACCGCTTGCGCTGGCGGATTGAGGACTGGCACCGCATCCTGAAATCCGGTTGCAAGGCCGAATTTCTGAATCTGCAAACGGCCGATCGACTGGAACGGGCGATTGCGATCAAGGCGGTGATTGCCTGGCGCCTGCATGCCATGGTGCTGCTGGGACGGGACACGCCGGAGTTGCCGGCCGAGGTGCTGTTTTCCAATCTGGAAATCCGCATGCTGGAACTGGTTGCCCTCGACCGCAAACGCCCAGC
Organism: Candidatus Poriferihabitans sp.; assembly: GCA_965220975.1. Taxonomy (GTDB): domain Bacteria; phylum Pseudomonadota; class Gammaproteobacteria; order Arenicellales; family Poriferihabitantaceae; genus Poriferihabitans. Next base: position 2,828,473 of record OZ244855.1, read on the forward strand.
GCCTTCGAATTTGGGTAGAGCGGTATTGACCATGGCCATGCTTGGTGGCTATCTGGCTCGGAAAAACGACCCGCCGCCGGGACACAAGGTGATCTGGACCGGCTATGTCGAACTCGGCGCCTACGGCCGAGCTCATGAATTGTTCAAGCGCCTGGATCCGGAATGCCTGTATCCGAATTTACGTTCAGACAAAACTTGTGGCTAATAGGCAGGCCGCGGCTGTTCATTCAGGCTGGTCATTTCGATCAGCATGTTCAGTGTCTGCCGGAAAAGCATGAATGTGGCCAGCGGCGATGCCGCTTCCTCATGGCTCAGACGCCTCTCCGTCCAGCCTTCATGGGCCTCTTCAAATCTCATCAGTCTGGTCTCCTGCTACCATCAGGTCCGCTTCGTGAACCTCTCCAAAAAGCGGACAGTTCATGTGCTGCTTAACCGGACAGTTTATTTGTTAACAACATTAACAACACACAACACTTGAAAAATTGGTCGTCAATCGTATAGAATGAGGACATGGAAGAATCCACGAGTCATGAACAGGCAAAAGACCTTGCCGAGTTGAAGAAACAGCACGCCGTGCTGGAGGAACGAATGAAGACACTGCAGTCCGACCTTCAGGGAACGCTCGAGCGTTTCCGGGCCGACATGGCCAACTGGAAAACCGACATGAAAACCGACATGGCCAGGCGGGATATCGAGGCCGGGAAGCGGGAAAATCGATCACTTATCGCGATTCTCGGCGGGATCGCAGTGGCCACCGCAATCCTGGGCGCGCTGATCTCAGGCATCCCTGCGGCGTAAGACAGACTACTGCTGTAGACAGGCACCGCAACTATCATCTGACACATTTAACTTCATGAATCCGGATGGCGGAGACCCGTCACGATGCCAATCCGGCCTCTGACCATTTCCTGGCCAGTTATGAAGCCAAGTATCCAAAAGCCACACGGAAACTGGCGGAGGACCGCGAGGACCTGATAAACTCCCTTGATTTCCCGGCCGAGCACTGGCAGAGCATCCAGACGACCAATCCGATTGAAGTGACCTTTGCTACGATCCGCCACCGGCCCTATCATCAATCCACGCTTGACTTCATACATTCCCTAAACTCCAAACAGAGTGTCCTGCGATGGGTACAAGCTCATATCTGTCGCGGGTTTCAACTCTGCAACCGCAATCATGCACCGGGCAAAACGCCGACCCCTTCAAAACCACGATGCCTGGAGCTCCGGAGATGCTTTCCTGATTTTACTTGAGGATTGGGAGAATCAATCATGCCAATTTTCCCGACATCCTCAATTCACGAAGTCAAGTGTGGATTGATGATAGCCACCGGACCCGGGGCTACCTGAGCCGCAACTCCATGCTCTCGATGATGTTTAAATTCGCTCAGTGTGCCGAAAACCGATGGCGAAAATTGCGCGGGTACCAGAATCTCGCTCAGGTCATCGAAGGGGTAAAATTCAAGGATGGAATTGAAGTACAATCAGATCAGAAAACGGTAGCCGCAAGATGCCCCCCTCATCTCTGACGCACTACTTTCAGCCATATCTCCGGTACGTTACTACTCGCCTCCAACAGTGGACGAGCATTAACGTGCTTTTTTTACAAACTCTTATGGGTAAGGGACTAAATACCGAATGCATAACATAGCCAAGACCCAGCAAAGGTTAGATTAATCAACTTTTGCTGGGTCTTGATCGGTCACTAACGCGATTCGATGTTCTTCATATCTTCGCGAATTTAATGCAAGAGTTGGGAGTCTCGGTTAGGAGCCCGACCTGAAGCATATACGCATAAAAGGAGTGCGATGGCCTCCTCTTTTAGTGACGGGTCCACTCCCTATTTGCATCTTGCCATTTAGTTCCGGACTGTAAACGATGAGTGTATAGTAATGGTTTGGCTTGAGTCCGCCGAGTACAATGCCTCCTTTGCTAACTGAACCATCTCTACTTATAGTACCAAGTGGCTGACTACTTATTGGATATGCCGAAAATGCACGAGTATCATTCGACATTACCCCAACCCTTAAATCTATGTCTCCTTGGGTCGTTGTACTGGTATACTTGCCGGCAATTACATAAGAACCCCCACCCAAATTTATAGTATGTGTGTCACCATCTTCAACAGTCCCACAATCTCCATATTTTTCTTGTAATGATTTGCTTTTACAATATCCACTCTTCTCCCATCCTCCATTAGGGTTCCAGAAACTTTCATCTTCCCAGAATTGAGCACCTCGGAGATGAAAATCATAAATACTGACTTTCAAGGAATCGGGCTTCGGGCTAGTTAGACTAACCAGACAATCTGGGGAACAGGAACGCTTCTCGTGATTTTCGAATGTATGCACTCCGTTCTGCGTTGAATAGCATGCACCCGGCCCAGCCTGAAATGTCGCCTGTGCGGGCGTTGTCAGTATCAATGCCGTCACAGAGGCGGTAAATATCATCATTATTCGCTTCATGAATTGGGACTCCTATAACTTTAATATACTGTTCCTTTCCGGTGCACGATCGTCAATGACAGACATGAGCATTCGAAAAAATAATTTGAGTTTTGCGGTTGTTTGATGCTCGCATTTGCAGGCATTACCAGTCTATCAGGCATGCCATCTTGGATAGTTGAAGAATTCTATGCTTGATGCAATTAGGCTCTTCATGTTTCGAACCGGTAATCAACCTCAATAATGGGGATTGTAACAGAAAAATGACAAACGAGGTCCGAATGATGGCAATATTTTGGCCCAAATTCATCATCAAGTGCCATTCATTGGGAATTATATATTGACATTGCATCAAACAATCCGAACTATCATTTCACGATCAAAGGGATATTTGCTATAACGCTCCTCCGAGTGTGCGTCAAATCTAAGGCAAATAGGAGAGTACTGGGCTTGACAAAAAACCCGTCTACCCTCCTTATTTTTCTTTTGGAATTATATACCTGACAGCCAATTTATGGTATAATTCAATCTGAATCAGCAAATTAGAGAGATTGTACCAGATGACAGAAAAAGCATCCGGAAAACACTACGGGAAAGGCATATCGTTGCCGGAACTGTTCAGAATGTTCCCTGACAACGATACTGCACAGGCATGGTTCGGAGAAACAGCGCTGGGGAGATGACCCCTGGTGTCCGCATTGCGGATCGTTCAATGTCCGGCCCGACAAGAGCAGGACCCAGCCATGGCGTTGCAAAAGCGACGGATGTCGAAAGCGCTTCAGCGCCAAAGTCGGCACTCCGCTTTACCAGTCGAAACTGGACTACCAAACCTGGGTTGTGGCAATATACCTGATGACAACTTCCCTGAAATCGGTGTCCAGCATGAAACTGCATCGCGACCTGGACATCACGCAGAAAACCGCATGGCACCTGGCACATAGGATTCGTGAAACATTTGAATGCGGTAGCGATGACAAGTTCGTTGGTCCGGTTGAAGTCAATGAAACATATATCGGTGGCAAGCGTTCCAACATGAGCAACAGCAAGCGCAAGGAACTGAAAGAAGCGGGTCGGGGAGCGGTCGGCAAGACCGCGGTTGTAGGCATCAAGAATCGATAACCAATGAAGTCTGGGCAAAAGTAGTTGACGGCACCGATGCTAGAACCCTGCATCCCTTCATCAAGGACAATGTTGACACGGACGCAACGATTTATACAGATAATGCCAGCGTATATGACTCCCTGCCTTTCGATCATGAAAGTGTAAAACACTCGGTCAGCGAGCATGTTCGGAATATGGCACATGCCAACGGCGTTGAATCCTTCTGGTCTGGACTCAAGCGGGTTCACAAGGGCACCTTCCACAAAATCAGCCCGAAGCATCTGAACCGTCATGTTCTCGAGTTTGCAGGCAAGCACAACATTCGGTGTGACGATACTCTTGCGCAGATGGGAAGCATTGTCCGGGGATGGGAAGGCAAGCACCTTGACTACAAGGAGCTGAAGAAATCCAACGTACTTTCCAGCATGGCGAGGACGTAAATGAAAAGCCTATTTTGCGAAAAGAACTTGATAGGAACCAATACTAAATGAACAAGCCAAAAAACAACCTGGACCAACTCCGCAATGTTCAAGGCGGGTCAATGATTTCAAGATCAATGCAACACCGGAGCAGCTGGCAAAGACGTTGATGAAAGGCGGGGGCGAGACACAAAGTAGTACTCTCCCCTCATCGATCATCTGCCGGATCAAAGGCGTCTTGTCTACATAGTAGCAACCCGTTTCCCGAATCCGGCGAAATGTTTGGATACCGATGGGTAACGGACGGCGATCTGCGGGTGATTGTTCACCCATGATGTGATCATCTTAACATGCTTGGGCGAGCGGTTGCCTGTTATTAGTCTTGCAATATTTGAGTGATTTGTCGATGTTCTAACAAAAGATCCTCCCTGCAGAAACACTGCTTCCCGAGCTTGTACAAACGGTTGCGACCTTTTCCATTCCAGATGGTTTTTTGGACAACTATCCCGCAATTTTACACTCTCGACTCAACCTCCATGGATGATGCAGTTGTCGAGTCAATTACATTCCATGCATTCCATCGGCGGCGGGGCGATTAAGATGCCAGGAATGAACGTTTCATACATGGGATTGGCCGAATACTGTACGCTTGCAGCGCTCTCGTAACCATCAATCCAAACCGGTTGCTGTCTCTGCCTGAATCAATTTCGGGTACCCAGTCGCGGTCGCCGTGATCATGGTGCTAACAAATAACTCGCCATCTATATCATGCCTAATATGATTGGCATCATGTTCAACACTGGTTTCTATTCCGGTTGCTCCTGCTGCAATCGCAAGATTTTCTGCTTCTTCTCTAGCCATTTTTTCAGCGATACTCACGGCTTCCTGCAAGTTGGAAAATCGCATCGGCTGGCCTTTGTAAAAAAGATAGAATATTCCGAATTCGGGTTGAGTTACATTGATTTTTGCGGTCTGTACCACTGCACCTAATGCCGCGCCGACTGCATTTGCAACCTCGCCATGCTCTGGCAATTGCAGACTCACTCCCAATTGCCTAGAGACTGCTGGAAAATAATCCTTGGCTGGACCCCCGACTGCAATCACCGAATGATTTTGAGAGAAACTCAGTTCAAACAACGGCTTTTCAGATTCTTGAAACTGAGGGTTCAACAAGATATCAGCCAGGATATTGGTTAATTTGGCGGTTTGTACTTCGGACAGTTTTTCCAGCTGATGTAATCCGGCTTCAATCAGTTTCTGGCTAATTTTATGTATAACAGTATCAAATATTTGTTGACACGGAGAGTCTGCATCATCATCAGCCCAATTTCCAAATCCATAAAGATGTCGCATCTGTCGTGCCCAGATTTTGGCACCGATGGTGGCGGCCTCACGATCCCAGTGCTGACTCATACCTAATACATGAGTGGCATCCGAAGGAGTGAATCCACTGTACACAACCAACCCCAATCGTTCGAGACGAGCCAGTGCTCGCAATCGAATGCGATCAGCAATTGCCAAGTGATCCAATTCAATCGGCCCCTCTGCAAGTGACTCCCAAACATCCTTCTCCACAGGATCAAGATTATCGATTAGAACCCTGTTCATCTGGAGCTGAAGTGCGAATTTATTGTTCCGAGGAGTCGGGCCTTCACGATATTGGGCATATAATTTTTCGCGAACCTGAGGATATTGATAGGCTAATAGGCTAATCGGTACAATTCTTCGCTCGGAAATATCCAGCCCAGCCTTGAATCTCAACTCGCTATCTCCACCAAGTCCAATCGAGATTACTCGTATGGCTTCAACCATTGGATACCAGTCGCCAATCTTTGCACCATCATGACATAGATCGGGGCGACCATTCGAGACCACACAAATATCGGTTGTAGTGCCACCCATATCGACAACGATGGCATCTTTTTGTCCACTCAGTGCACATGCTCCTATCACGCTAGCAGCCGGTCCAGACAAGACTGTTGAAACTGGAAATTTTCGAGCGATCTGAGCATTGATCAAGGACCCATCGCCCTTGACAATCATCAGTGGCGCACGAATGGATTTCTTGATCAGTATGTTTTCAACGGAATCAATCAACTCTTGAATATACAGCAGCATCCGAGCGTTCATGGCTGTAGTCAAAGCCCGTCTCGGCGCACCGAGACTGCTTGATAGTTCATGTCCACATGCCACGGGCTTCCCCGAGATACAATAGATTTTCTCCCGAATCTTTCTTTCATGATCGGGATTTCGAATGGAAAATATTGAAGAAACGGCAAATGCGGAAACCTTGTTCTGATAGCCCAGTATCAGGTTTTCCAGTTTGGTTTCATCAAGTGGAACCAGCTCTTCACCAGTCGCACCATGTCCGCCGTCAATGATCGAAATCATTTTGTCTTCAAGAATTTCTGTTAATCCACTTTTCTTTATTTGCTGTGGCGTATAGCCAGCTAGAATGACACCGATTGGTGAGCCTCGGCCCTCGACTACAGAGTTGGTTGACAGAGTTGTTGACAGGGCGACCAGACCAATATCTTGAAGGTTGATTCCAACCAGACCATCAAGTGCTTGTTCGATGCCTTCAGTCAGATCGAACGGTGTGGTCAGACTTTTGCATTTGGCAATAATCTGTTTTGCAGTATCGACAATCACTGCATCGGTATAGGTTCCTCCTGTATCGATTCCGAGTTGATAGGTCATGTGATTCCCAGCAGTGATTTGTGTTCTCAAAAAGTCTAATGCTAAATGTTCGCAACGTTCGTGGATGTCAAGAACAACGGTATCAAACCTGATTGGACAAATTCTTGAAATAAGCGTCCATATGAAATTTCATCTGATCTGAATGATATCTAAACATGCTGGCATGCGGACAAGAAAGTCGAGCCTGACAGCCGGATCTGCAAGCGGAATTATGCTGTTCCTTGAGATGGGTATAGCAAGCTTTGACATCAAATTCCAGCTCGATCTCAAAGGCATTGACTGGACAGGCCCTAATACAAGGCTGGTCCGGACATGCAGCACAGGTATCAATCGGATTCCCAGTTGCGATTTCAAGATCAAATGGCAAAGCCAGGGCAAACCGGTAGGCATGCCATAGTCCATATTTTGGATGAATTAACATGCCTAAGCGAGAGTTTGCCAAAGACTCTGCTTTTTTTGCCCACTTGAGAAATGGGTGATGGGGCGGTCCACCAAATGGAAACAAAGCTCTCGCTTCAAGTTGACTAGCTAAAATTGCCCCTATTCGCTGACTCCAGCGATCCAGCGCATCGGGCTTGCCGTCGTTATGTTCTTCCGATGCAGAAAAATTTTTCCATAAAGATGAGCCGATGTTGCCGACCATTATCAAGGTTCGAGCTGGGTTTTGAGCATGGATTGGCGGGACGTTGTCTTCACCCTGAACCGCAAACGCACCACGAACGAAAAGGCCGTATCGGCTAGTCAGGGATTGGACTTGATTTAGGATCTGCATGTCAGGTTGACTCGTTCAAACGTCTTGCCGTAGTTCAAAGCAATGGTATGAGGGGGTCCGGATAATAACCTCGGTTAAGATTGCTGGACAGAAGTATGTATACAGTCTAGGTCGGATACGGATTATACCTATTCGACGCTCATTTGAACCAACGGGCAAATACCATGAAAGTGAGTAAATTCAATCTGACTACAATGTAGTGCAATTTGTGTGCCCGATCCCGTCTTTTCGGGCCTATCTGCTTAAGCAGGGCGGGATCGTGGAGAACTCGAATTTGCGACCTCAAACCACATGATCGGATACTGGCGGGTCTGCGTTGAAACAGCTCTCGCTTGATATTTTTTCCTCATGTGCAATCAAGTGGGCGAGTAGTTACCATATTTTATAATCGATATTCTTGTCTCAAATCGGCAGAGAACGATGTCGTGCATGAATTGCGGCAGGCATGATGCGGTCAACTTACCATAACCGGGACAAGTAGTTACAAGCTCATTATAGAGCCTGATAGCAGGTTGGCACTTTACGATAGGCTCATGCCAATTCAATTACATCGGCAGCCCGGCAGGTATTGCTATCGCCCTTGACGGAACCATCCGCATCATGAGAGAGCTACTGGATTGATTGCTCAATCCGTCTTAACCGAGTTTGTGCAGATACGCTAACCTGATGGTTTGGAAAACGTTCAAGTACACTTCGGAAGGTATTCGCTGCATTGGTATATTCTCCAACATCATAATAGACATAACCAATCTTCAACATCGCATCGGGTAGCCGATCACTGTCCGGATAGTTCTCGGTAATCAGTTTGAAACCAGCAAGAGCCTGCTCAAATTCCCGGTTCAGATAGAGAGCCTCCGACATCCAAAAATAGGCATTGTCTGCAAGCTGACTGGAGGGCCAGGACTCGGCAAGTTGCTGAAACCCCTTGATTGCCTCCTCATATCTGCTCTGTTTCAATTGTTCAATCGCTTGATCATAGAGATCCTGCTCTTGAAGACTTACCACATTTGTAATGCTGGACTGATCGATAGTCTTTTCTGTATCCGCGATCGATGTGGATGTTTCTGTTTCACCAGAGCTGTCGGTTTTCGTTGAATCTGATAGCATGGAACCATCAGGAACAACCAGAACCTGCATGGCTTCAGTCGCAAGACTTCCTGTATCAAGAGTTTGTTGCCTATTCTCCAAAGTTGATGCCATCTTGAGATCAGCAACCGGAATGCTTTCAAGTTCAGTCAAACGTCTATCGATATCCAAAAATAAATCCGACTGCCGACGTTGTGATTTCTGGTTTTCGAATTCCATTTCCTCAACTGTGTTTCTCAGCAGTTTGAGTTCCGCCTTGATTTCATTGAGTTGATTGAGGATATGCAATAGTTCATAAGTGGTGTTTGATGAGCTGGACTGATTTGCTGAAGGGCCAGGTGTTTGTACAACACTCGTCTGATCAACAACTGTTTGTGCAAATGCCAGCGGCACAAGCCCCAAGCCCAGCAGGGTACAACAGATAGCCAGAATCCGGTTTGCCTGGCGATTCGCAAATGGTCGCCAGGCATTGTTCATGCGGATGACCGCGATCATGCGACTAATCAATACAGAATTTCTACTCGGCGATTCATGGCCCAAGCCCCTTCATTGCTCTCGAGCACAGCTGGTTCTTCTTCACCATAGGAAACCAATTGAATTCGATTTCTGGGAATATTGTATATTTGCAATAGATCGGAAACAGCTTGAGCACGTTCCTGACCCAGTGCCAGATTGTATTCTCGAGTCCCTCGCTCATCGGCATGTCCTTCAAGCACAATGTTCCAGTTCTGATTTTGACTGAGTATCACAGCATGTGCGGCAATAATCGATTGAACGTCTTCGCTCAAATCACTGCTGTCGTACTCGAAATAGACAACCCGCGGAATGTTGGCCGCCTGATCGTCGGATTGTCCACCTTGCAAATCACTGCTCCCTGATTCTCCGGAACCAATACCCGATGTGGTTGCGCTATCCGCGCTTTGGTCCTCGACAGACACCTCGGTTGCGTCTGTTGCGTCTGTTGTAGTGTCCTCAGTCGGTTTCTGGGGTGTTGAACACGCGGCGATGAACATTGCACTCGCCAGCACAAGAATTAAATTTGTATTGTTTAGTCGCATGTTATTTTTTTATTGGTTAAGTGAAATAGGTGACCAAGCCGGTTCTCTGTATGCACCATCCTCAAATTTCAAAAAACGCTGTACCTGACCATTTATTGAAATCGTTGATAATCTATACTGGCTTCCGATAATTGTAGCAAAAACAAGAATATCCCCACTCGGTGAAAAGCGAACGAACTCGTTTTGACCCGCTGTTGACAATTCTGTGACTGTTCCAATTGAGTCTCCAACAGAGTATAACCCAATTTTGTACCCATTGCCCTGATTTGTAATCATTGCAATTTGTTGCCCATCAGGCGAAAAAGTGGCTCCCGCATTGTAACTTCCGTCCCTAGTCAGCCTTGTGGGTCTGCCACCGTCAACAGACACGCTGTAAATGTGCGGCCTTCCTGCCCGACCGGAAGTGAAAATCAAGGTATTGCCGTCAGGAGACCAGGCCGATTCCGTATCAATGGCGGTATGTCGAGTGATTCTCCTTGCTACGTTCGTTGCGATATCATAAACATAAATTTCCGAGTTCCCATCACGGGAGAGAGTCAAGGCCAGCTTTGCCCCATCTGGCGACCATGATGGTGCGGTATTCAGCCCTTCAAACCCATCAATTGCAATTCTTTCACCGGTCCAGACATTCTGGATGAAAATACGGGTTTTGTCATCTTCAAAGGAGACATAGGCTATCCTGGTGGCATCGGGCGACCAACTTGGCGACAGTATCGCATGCGGAGATTCGAGAATGGTTTTCGGGTTCCAGCCGTCAGAATCAGCAATTTGCAACCGGTAAGTTTTTCCTTCTTCCGTGGATCGGACATGAACATATGCAATCGCATTGTCAAAACCTCCGGGTCGCCCAATCATTTGCTCATAAATTGCATCTGAAATCTGATGTGCGGCCTGGCGCATGTTATTTGACGGAACCACAAATTTCTTGCCGACAAGTTGAGTTTCGCCAAACACATCCAGCAATCGGAAGCGAACCTCATAGCGATCGTTGCCAAGATTGATGATTTTGCCTATGACCAGCAGCTCTGACTTGATCAACCTCCAGTCTCTGTAATTCACCTTGTCCAGAGAATCCGGTCTGGACAAATGCTGTTCTTCGGGAATGACTTCAAAGCGTCCGCTGCCACGCAGATTCTCCTCGACAATCTCGGCCGGCTGCAGATTTGGATTGGGTGCTCCGTTGATAGAAAAAGGAACAATAGAGATGGGTATGCCAGAATAGGTGCCGCCTGTTACCTCAATGGTCACGCCTTGTGCTTCGGCTGGCGCCAGCCGAAGCAACAACAATGCAATCACCAAAACCAAGGCAATGACTGGTTGTACATACGGTGGTTTGGCTGGCTTAACCATCTGGATTGAAGCGTAAGTTAAATTCCTTGATGTTGTCATAGTATTTCGGATTTGATGGAAAAGGTAACGGAGAGGCTTTCTTGGTGGCTACTATTGCTGATTGGTCAAATTTCAAATCTCCGCTACTTTTGGTGATTTCGGCCGAGAGCACTTCGCCATTGATGGAAACCCTGACCTTGATCGTCGCTTCCAGTCCCTGTGTCTCTTCCGAAGGCCTTCGCCAGTTGTTTTCAATATCTTCGGCAATAAGATCTCGCAGACTCGTCAAGGCTCGAATCGCCTGTGATCTCAGTGCCTCTTCCTCCAGTTCCTTGAGCAATTTCTCCTCCTCTGCTCTTTTTCTTTCTTCCTCAAGACGTTTTTTCTCTGCTTCCAGTTCCTTGCGCTTTCTTTCTTCCTCTGCTTTTTTTCGGGCTTCTTCCGCTTTTTTGCGTTCTTCCTCTTCCTTGCGTTTTCGTTCTGCCTCCTCTGCTTTCTTTCTGGCCTCTTCTTCCTTGCGCTTTCGCTCTTGCTCAGCTTTTTCGCGTTCTTCCTCTTGTTTGCGAATTCTCTCTTCTTCTTCCGCCTTCTTTCGGGCCTCGTCTTCCAAGCGTTTTCGTTCTGCCTCTTCGGCTTTTTCTCGTTCAGCTGTCAATCGCCTTTGCTCCTCCTGCTCGGCTATCATGCGAGCTTCTTCCTGTTCACGGCGCTCCTGTTCAGCACGTTGCCGTTCTGCCTCCTCAATTCGCCGGAGCTCTTCTTCTTTTGCTAACCTCTCTGCCTCTGCTTCACGTTTTTTTTGCTCTTCAATCTCCCGAAGTCGCTGCTCTTCCCGCTCCCGAATTAATGCTTGCTGCTCCCGTTGTTTCTGTATATCTTCCAGACTCACTGCAGTAGCCTCTATGATAGGGGCTCGTTCAACCACCTCGGGAGTTCTGTAGAAAGGCCACCATACTTCTGCAATCAATAACGCCACGATCAGGCTGTGTACTGCCAAACTGAAAAAAACGGACCTCGTATAACCAAGAGAGCGCCTCAATCCTTCCCACATGCCATCTCAGATCCCGGACGAATCAGTAACGAGACCGACAGAATCGGCCCCCGCCTGCTGCAGCAAAACCATAAGGTCAATCACTTCTCCGTAGGCAACATTGCGATCACCGCGTACCAAAAAGGGTATGTCCTCATTTCTCTCAATTACTACTCGAGCCCTCCTTTGAATTTCTTCCGCACTTGTAGGTTTGTCAGTTTCGCTATCAAAATAATAATCGCCATTATTGTCAATGGAAACCACAAAGGGTTCCGTTTCGTCGGATATGGGATCAGCAGGTGCATTCGGCAATTCGACTTGCACCCCGGCCGTCAGAAGAGGCGCCGTTACCATGAAAATGATCAATAGAACCAGCATCACGTCAATGTATGGAACTACATTGATCTCGCTCATCAGCAGTTTGCCTGACCCTCTTTTCATAACGCTGAACCGATACTCAACTGCTACTTCGGACTTGTCTTGCGATAATGCTCAGGAATTCCTCCATGAACACCTCATATCGACCATTCAAACGCTCAGCAGTATTGGCAAACTTGTTATATGCCATCACTGCAGGAATAGCTGCGAACAACCCCATCGCTGTTGCAATGAGGGCTTCGGCAATGCCCGGTGCAACAGTAGCAATGGTGATTTGCTGCATACCGCTAATTGCCTGAAAAGAATGCATAATCCCCCATACAGTACCAAACAGGCCGACATAGGGACTTGTCGAACCGACCGTGGCTAAAAACGGCAGGTGATGTTCAACCTTCACCACTTCTCGGCTCAATGCCACGCGCATGGCCCGGTTAACTCCATCAAGCAGTTGCGTTCGCTCTATATCGGGATTTTTTGCGAGTCGCCCAAATTCACTGTACCCCGCCAGAAAGATATTGACAATTCCCTCCGGCTCATTGGACATTTCATTCCATTGCTGGTAAATGCGACTGACTTCGCCACCTGACCAGAATTGATCTTCAAACAGGTCTGCTACCTTGTTCCATCTGCGAAAAGAGGCAAATTTACGATCGATCATGTACCACGACATGACTGAAACGGTCAAGAGAATCAGCATCACCAATTGCACGGGAATGCTGGCAGCCAAAATTAAATCCAGGATCGAATAATCCTGATGGTTAGGCAGTTGAATGTCCATCGACTTGTTATCGAAAAGTGATTTGCTTAGGTGAGCGATCTCATCAGGTAACTGTGCAAGTTCATCGTACTCCAAAATGTGGTCTTTGAGAACAGTTTCAGGTACTCAGGTACACGACTGGGTTGGCCAGTTCGACCATCAACCGATGCAACATCAATCTTGACTTCGACAAGACGCTTTATACTGCGAAAAACCAGTTGCAGACAACGAACTCCAGCTCCTTTGACCTGTTGCACCTTTGGCTCCACTTCTATCCAACCATCAAGTCTAGCCAGTAGATCATAACGCGTCTGTACACTACAGACCACAAACAGTATTTTATACTGCTTCGCTGGTAAATATTCGGCCAATCCTCTGTTTGTTCGAATCAGTGTTTCTGAAGGCCGATTGTAGAGGATACAACCAGATTTGCTTGATTGGCCAGGTTGGCATGTGAGAGGTTGAGCATTTGCCGTGTCCACGAGTTTCTCCGACATGAATGCAGTTTACGGCACGAAACCGGTTTCCAAAAAAGCGATTCTCACGAGCGGGTGGGACTATATTCATGCATTGAATCCAAGACAGAATCAAGTATCGAGCATGCTCGACAAACAAGTGCAAATTCGCTTTACGCTACCGGAATTCCAGCCAATCAATGATCGCGTAGTACGATTTTCAGGTACTTGGCTTGTACTCAATCGGATTAGGCCAACTTGCAGGTAGCCCGCAACATCATGACCTCCGGAATTGGGGTATCTGCACGAGGAGATGCGTTGCCGTTAGGTACCCATTGAGAAGTAAGGATGGATCCAGTCACCTGGACATACAATTCCCAAAGACATGTATACATCGGCATTTTCATGATGTATGATTCAGTCTTATCAGATTTCCAGGGTATTTTTAGGAGGGGCTTTGCACAGAACGCAAATCCTGCTTCGGGAAAAACAGTATCGCTCTTCAGGCCTGGAGGCAAAGCGAACAGGTATCAGCGCTTCCTCGCTGATCAGGCCTCGTGCGCATACACACCTCAAGGGCAAGGATGATAACCGGAATGAATCGCTGGAATGACATCACCCGAATTGACACCGGAACCAGCGAAGTGATCAACCGAAACTACAGTCGCATACCTTACGGAGCCTCGGATTGAAGCCAGTACCTGCAGACAAAGGGTCCTGGTCAGCCCTGGTCGATCAAAATGCCCCCCTGAAAGCTGCCACTGCTGTCCGTGAGTCTTGCGGGCCGAGAAGCAGGCATGGACCTCATTCCCCACTGATCCCGACAAGCAGCTCAAATTCACCGACTGCACCGGTTCTGGCTTGTGCGACAGAATGAAAATTCAGCCATGTCTGTCAGTTGCCCGAGAGTTTTTGACGCATGATCTGCAACGCATTCCTCAAGCCACATGAGGACAGAGAGTTTGTAAAATACTGACCACATTTCTACACGCGCAACTGAACAGAACAATCCATGAAGAAATTGGTCAAGTTTCTGTCCCCCATTGTCTTGCTGGCACTGGGTTTTGCCGGATTTCAGTTTATTACCGGGAATCAGGAAGAATCTCCTCAACTGATTCGCAACGCTCCTGAACAATTTGTTTTTGTCAAAAAAGCCGACAAAATTGACGAAATTCCCAATATCCGCCTGTTTGGCATAGTCGAGACTCCCAGCTTCGCATCACTGAGTACTGCTATTGAAGCCGATGTAGAACTGGTTTCGGTACTGGAAGGCGAGAGTGTAAAACGCGGAGACTTGCTGATTACCCTGAACCGCCAGGACATCGAACTGGATGTCCAGCAACGTCAAGCCGAACTACTGGAGATTGAAGCACTCATCGCAAGCGACCGTATTCGACACTCTGCTGACAAAAGCGCTCTGGAAACAGAGAAGAATCTGCTCAAACTGACTAGCAATGCCGTTGAACGGGCTAAACGTCTCGTGCAAAACAATGCCGGCAGTCAGGCCACTCTTGATGAAGCATTACAGAATCAGGCACGCCAACAACTGGCAATCATCCAGCGTGAACAGTCAATCAGCGATTTTCCAATTCGTCAGAAACAGCTTAATGCGCGCGCCGACAACGCAAGAGCCGCTCTTGGAAGGGCTCGACGAGATCTCGAACGAACAAGTATCGAAGCCCCATTCGATGGCAGAATCGCCGAAGTCATGGTCACAGCGGGAGATCGGGTGCCACGCGGCGGAAAACTTCTCAATATTTATAATGAATCCGAATTTGAAGTTCGAACACAAGTCCCGTTCACTTCTGCTGCAAGAATGCAGCAGGCCATCAACGCCAATCAGCAAGTCCGTGCCCAAGCCGTCTACGAAAATCAACGAATCAATCTGATCCTGCATCGACTAACTGCACTAATTGAACAGGGCCAGGCTGGCATCGATGCCTTTTTTCGTACTACATCAATCCAGTTGCCTGCCCTCGGATCTACACTCGATATTCTGGTTGACATGCCAACGCTGCAGAATGTCGTCGTTGTCCCACCCGATGCACTTTACAACGGAAACCGGATTTATCTTGTCGCTGACAACCGATTAGTGCCAAGAGAAGTTGCTCAAGTCGGCATGCGCATCAAGGAAAACGGATCGCAAGCCATTATTCTCGAGGGTACAGGTTTTTCCGGTGATGAAAATATCCTCATCTCCCGCTTACCCCGAGCTGTGAGCGGCATGCGGGTTCGAATCCTTGAACAAGAGTAAACATGGATCAAGAAACCAGTAGCCAGTCAGGTATTCAGGGGGGGCTAATCGGGATTTTCTGCAACCATCCGGTTGCAGCCAATCTACTCATGGCCGTTATGCTGATCTCGGGGATCTGGGCAATGCAACAACTGAATACCCAGTTTCTACCCAGTTTCGAGAATGAAAATGTCCGTGTTCGAGTACTTTGGAGCGGCGCCAGCGCTGAGGATATTCGTGAACTCATCACCATTCCACTGGAACAGGATCTGCGCGATGTGGACAACCTCAAGGAGATGACGTCTACGTCAGCTGAAGGGGTATCTTCCATTACTCTTGAGTTTGATGAAGGTACGGACATGGGAGAGGCGGCAGACAAGGTCAAGGAACGTGTCAGCATTACAAGCGGATTGCCTGCTGAGTCTGAAACACCTGAAGTATCGAAAAATACATTTTATGAAGAGGTCGGGCGCCTGCTTCTAACCGGTCCTGGCCCGAGCAGTGTCGATGAATTACGTGGACTGGCTTATCAATTCGAAAGCGAGCTTCTGGATCTTGGCATCGCAAAAATCAATATTCATGGCCTGCCCCAGGAACAAATTGCCATCGAAGTTCCATCTTATGAATTGAAACGTCTCAGTTTATCCCTTGATGAGTTAGGACAGCGAGTCTCAGCCTGGTCAAGAGATGTGCCAATGGGAATCATTGGCCGAAATCAAACATCCCGCCAGCTGCGCTTTCAGGAACGTCGCGAAACCGCAGCCGCATTTGAGGAAATACCCATCATTGCAGATCAACAGGGTAGCCTGTTGACTCTGGGCGATATCGCTGAAATCTCGCGCAAACCGAAACCGGATCAGGAGAGCATCTTTTACAAGGGACATCCTGCCATTGAACTAGTCGTCATGCGCACAGAGAAAGCCGACAGCCTTGAATCGGCCAGAATCCTTTCAAACTGGGTAGAGGAAACCCGTCCTCTATTGCCTGAAGGGGTTGAATTGGTCACCTTCAACCAGGTCTGGGAATTGATTCAGGGCCGAATCAACATACTGGTCGAAAATGGCCTCTCGGGACTGATTCTCGTGGTCATGATTCTCTACCTGTTCATGGCATCCCGAATAGCCTTCTGGACAGCGGTAGGCATACCCGTCTCCTTCATGGCTGCACTGTTTATCCTCTATTTATGGGGCGGTAGCCTGAACATGGTAAGCATGTTTGCCCTAATCATGACTCTCGGTATCATTGTTGATGATTCGATTGTCGTTGGGGAGGATGCGATGTCACGCTATGCCTCCGGGGTAAAGCCGAGTCTTGCCTCCCTCTTGGCTGCTAGAAGAATGTTATCACCAGTCTTTTGCTCATCACTGACGACCATCGCAGCTTTCATGCCTCTGTTCTTGGTGAGCGGCAATGTTGGCACCATAATGCAAACCATACCACTGGTTGTTGTATGCGTCATTATTGCCTCACTGGTTGAATGCTTTCTCATTCTGCCCGGTCATCTGACACACTCGTTTCGTCGTATGGGTCCATACAATCCAACCCGTATTCGTCTAGCTATTGACAATCGATATTTCCATTTCCGGGAAAAGCTGTTCAGACCTTTTGTTCATTTCGTAATTTCCAACCGCTGGAGTACGCTAGCCGTCGCTCTCTCATTGATGTTACTGACGGTTGCTTGGGTACAAAGTGGCCGCATCAACTTCACTTTCTTTCCATCTACCGAGGGGGACACGATGTTTCTCAACGTGGGCTTTGTATCGGGCACTTCTACAGATCAAGTAAGAGACTATCTAAATGACGCCGAGGATATTCTCTATCAAATCGAAGAAGAATCTGGTGAACAGCTGATTTCAATAGTGATGATGCGGTATGGAGCCACCGAAGGGCGGCAACGAACAACCCAGCGCGGAGATCACCTGGGCGGAATCAGGGTCGATTTACTCCCGCCAGATCAACGATCCACTCGAAATAGTGAAATCATGCGAACCTGGCGAAGCAGGCTGAACCGAGAGCCCGGTGTTGAAACCCTGACCTTGATTGACCAACGTGCAGGGCCGGGATCATCGGACATTGATCTGAAAATCTATGGACAGGAAGTTGACCAGATAAAACAGGTTTCGGAATCCATAAAGAATGTCCTGTCAGAGATATCCGGCCTCAGCGGTATCAGTGACGACATACCTTACGGTAGAGAACAACTGGTCCTATCGCTAACTCCCTCAGCCGAAGCTCTGGGTTTGACCATTGATTCCATTTCCCGACAGCTAAGGGCTGCTTATGATGGCTTTCTGGTACAGGAAATATCAGATGGTTTTGAAGATCTGGATGTTGTAATCCTCATCCCCGAACGAGAACGAGACGCACTGGCAAGCATTTCCGGTATCGATATCCTGTTGCCGAATGGCCGGACAGAGTCGATGTCTTCTCTGGTCAATATTTCCACTAAACGTGGCTTTGAAACCATTCGACATTCCATGGGACGTCTTGCCATCAGCATCAAGGCAGATGTCGATTATGACATCAGCAATGCGAACCAAATTGTCGAAAAGCTGGAATCCGACATACTTCCTCCGCTGGTTGCCGAGTATGGAGTGACCTACTCATTCGAAGGTGATCAGAGCGATCAGCAGGAAACGCTCGATGACATGCGACTCGGTGGAATCATTGCCTTGGCGTTAATCTATCTGGTCCTGTCCTGGGCTTTTGGTTCCTACGGCTGGCCATTGGTCGTTATGGCAATTATTCCATTCGGATTCATCGGCGGGTTGTGGGGACACGTTCTCATGGACAAGGACATCACCATATTATCCCTTTTCGGTTTTTTTGGTTTGTCCGGTATTGTGGTCAACAACTCAATCATCCTGCTGGTCTTCTACCAATGGTTTCGAAAAAGCGGGATGCCTTCCTTTGAAGCAATTGTTGAAGCAACCTGTAGCCGTCTAAGGGCGGTCATGCTGACTTCACTAACCACCATTGGTGGACTGACTCCGTTACTGTTTGAAACATCAATCCAAGCGCAGTTCCTGATTCCAATGGCTATCACACTGGCCTTTGGACTGGCATTCGCAACATTTCTTGTGTTGTGTCTGGTACCATCGCTACTCCTCATGTACGAGAACCTGCATGCCAGAATTTTTCCGGATCGGGGCAGAATGACCATTAAAGACGAAATTGAAAATGCGAATACCTGAACTATTTACGGGTATTCTTCAACAATTCGCTCACCAGAAATGCAAGTTCTACAGACTGCTCCGCATTTAACCTGGGATCACAATGTGTATGGTATCGGTCTGACAAATTCTGTTCTGAAATAGCCCTTGCACCACCGGTACATTCTGTCACATCTTGACCCGTCATCTCGACATGAATACCTCCAGGACAGGTGCCTTCGGCTCGATGAATTTCAAAAAAACTCTGAACCTCCGACAATATATTCTCGAATGGCCGAGTCTTGTAACCATTGCTGACTATGGTATTGCCATGCATCGGATCGCATGACCACACAACCTTTCTGCCATGTTCTTCAATCGCTCGAATCAAGGGCGGTAACCCGTCTGCAATCTGACCATGTCCAAAACGTGCGATCAGGGTCAGTCGTCCCGGCTCGTTATCAACATTCAGTATTTCAGTCAAACGAACCAATTCCAGTGGATCCAAACTCGGTCCACACTTGATTCCAATGGGGTTCTTGATGCCTCGACAATACTCGACATGGGCATGATCGGGTTGCCGGGTTCGATCCCCAATCCAAAGCATATGACCTGAGGTTGAATACCAGTCTCCGCTAATCGAATCAATCCTTGTCAAAGCTTCTTCATAGCCCAATAGAAGGGCTTCATGGCTGGTATAAAAACTGGTTTGTCGCAACTGGTGATTGGCATCCGTAGTAATTCCAATGGCCTTCATGAACGCCATGGTTTCACTGATCCGCTCTGCCACTTCTTCATATTGTCTGCCCTGAGGTGAATCAGCGACAAAAGCAAGCATCCAGTTGTGTACATTCTCAAGTGTCGAAAAACCGCCGTGGGAAAACGCTCGAATCAAGTTCAAGGTAGCAGCCGATTGGCGATAGGCCATCTTCTGTCTTTCAGGATCGGGTACTCGCGCCTCGGCATTGAAATCAATGCCATTAATGATATCGCCTCTGTAGGATGGCAAGGTAACCCCATTGCGAGTTTCCGTATCCGAGGATCGGGGCTTTGCAAACTGACCGCTGACCCGACCAACCTTGACCACCGGACAAGATGATCCATAGATCAGCAGTATCGCCATCTGCAACATGACTCGAAAGTAGTCTCGTATATTGGTACTGTTATGTTCGGCAAAGCTCTCTGAGCAATCACCACCCTGCAACAGAAATCCTCGCCCTTCACAAACCTCAGCCAAGCGACTTTTGAGGGCTCTTGCCTCTCCGGCAAACACCAATGCCGGCCAACCCGATATTTGCTTTTCAACCTTGTTGAGCTGCTCTGGATCCGGATATTCAGGAATCTGACATGCCGGAAAATTTCGCCAACTATCAGGACACCATTTCCCGTTTTCACTCATGCTGGCGGCTCCTCCGGATAAGTGGCTAGGTCATTAACAGGGTTGTACCAGCTGGCTCTCGAATCGAACCAGATGTTGCAGTCCGCTACTTGATCCGGATCATCATCAAGTGCACCCAAAGGGGTAACTGCAATCTTTCTGTCCGGACTGATTCGGGGCATACTCGACCCGCAATACTCGCAGAATACCTGGGTAAAATATCTTGCACTGGGAAGTTTATAGGATTTCAGATGTTCTTCGCCCTGAGTAAAGGTTATTTTGTTGTCCGCCGTGAAGCCATTGGTCGTGAATGCCGCAGAACGGGCCCGACGACAACGACGACAGTGGCAATTGTAAATTTTCAGGAATGGTTGCATGACCTTGAAGCGAATGCGCTGACACAGACAACTTCCCTGCAGACTACTGGAATCGATGGACATTTCAGCTGGCGATGGGAAAGTTGGTGAATTCATCTCCGGTGGAAATCCATCGTGTTTCGGCAACTGGTCATTGACGGTAAGCCATGATGCCTTCGAGCCAGTGAAGATATGGGAATCTACTTTCGGACCCTCGTCCTGAGAACCAATTGGGATAAAATAGAAAGGTTTATCCTCATCTCGATTGGGAACGACCGATCCGCATGTACTGCAAAACGAGCGAACTAGTACTGGCGATGAACGATAGTTTTTGATCGTATTGGTGTTTCCCGACCATTGGAAATGTTCGGCGGGGGTATAGGCATAGGTACCAAATGCAGCACCGTGCATCTTTCGGCACATGGAGCAATGGCAGTGGTAGACCGGAACTGTGATCGGGTCTACTTCCCATGATATTTTTTCACAAAGACAACTACCGTGATACATGTAAAGGCACCTAGACGAAATCTCATTAATTGCGCTATTTTAAATGAGGTTGAAACTAATCCAACAAACGAAATACAAAGAACATGAACGATCCATTTTGTGGAAACACCATTCGACCCGAGTTCGTGATTCGTGCCCAAGAATTAGTCAAGATCTTGGATGATCGCACACGAATTGTCGATTTACGGCCTGATTCTGCGGTCAATCAAGAATTCATTCCGGGCGCGACCAGGCTCGATTATGGACAACTTATCAAAAAAGCCGGACTTGTCGAAGGCATGTTGCCCGATCCAGAGGCTCTAACAGCACTCATTAGCGATCTTGGCATTACTCCTGATACCCGGGTCGTTGCCTATGATGAGCATTCGGGCATTCGAGCTACTCGACTGTTGTGGACGCTCTACGTCTGCCGCCATCATGATGTGGCATTACTGGACGGTGGCATGAAGGCGTGGAAAAAAGCCGGGCTACCAGTTCAACCGACCCCGGACATACCGACCCCAAAACCGTACCCATGCAGAATTGATGGGTCGACAGTTGCAGAAATGGATTACGTCATGGACTCTCTTCACAGGAGTGATCGCTGTCTTCTCGATGTCCGTAGCTATGAAGAATATACCGGGACTGATGTCCGTGCAAAGCGGGGCGGCCATATCCCATCAGCCATAATCTACGAATGGGACAATGTACTGGACGATCTTCATCAACTAAGAAATCCAGATGAAATTCGGGCAGAACTGCTCGAAGCTGGGGTTGACCCGAACCAGGAGATAATTCCCTACTGCCAATCTCATCGTCGCTCTGCTCACATGTTTCATGTTCTCAAATGGCTGGGTTATCCTCGTGTTCGTGCTTATCATGGTTCCTGGTCAGAATGGGGAAATTCCACTTCTACACCGATCGAACACGGCCATCAATCTGGGTGACTGCGTTTATTTTCCCGATTCTCGAAGAGAAAAATTGGACTCCCTGTTCTGAAATCCAAAAATCCTGCAAGCATGAGAATGGGCAATGCAGTTGATTCGCAAAGCTTCTGGTTGCTGAAGGTTCGCTTATTGGAAGATTTTGCCGTCATTCTGGATCTACCAAATCGTTCAGCGTCAATGACCTAACCCGTCCTTCGAAAGAAGGTCATTATTGAAATAATCAAGTCATTGGTTTTATTCAATAGTACCCTCATAGGTCGGCAACACAGCCTATAATATTGGGGGGGTCTAGCGAGGTCAGATCTGAAACCTGGGTCGAGGTTGATCGGGTAATTTCAGGCCCAGTTGATACAGCAATCGCTGATGATCCGGATTGGGTTGTGTATAACGAGACATCACCAAGCATCGTCCATCGGAAGTGGGCAGATGCACGTCCACCATTTGCATGATGGCGAACTTCTCGATGATTTCCCGAGGAGTCAGCCCAGAGGCTTGACGTTTGGCCTGATTCTTCAAGGTCACATGCAGGCAGTAGGCGATGAAGGACAGAAAGACATGCGCCTCAATGCGTTTTTCAGTCTGGTGATAAATCGGACGAATCGAGAGATTATGCTTGAAAGAGATAACACGGCATAAAGTAAAAGCTGATTGCAGATCAAGAGGATGGCGGTTAATGTTGATTGATTTGATTTGACTTTTGCATTGCTTTGACTGCCCAACTAGGAAGTTCATTCCACCAGGTTTCGTGTTTCAATTTAGCAATCCTTTGGAGAGGTTGATCAGGATCTGAATTATCGTAAAGACATGCCTCATCAGATTGGGCGATCATGATCGGCAGATTGTCATATGAACGCACAAAGCGACGCACAACATCCTCTTGTTTGACATCGTGTCCACCAAGCTTAACGCGATTTCGGATTCGAGCAAGCGCGATCTCAACCGATTCTAAACAAATATAGTGTAGGGAAATCAAATACTCCTTTTTTCGTGCAGATTCGACATGTCTGAAAATTCCCTTGCCACTGAGTGTGGTTTCAATCAAATGGGTTTGGCCTGATTCCAGAGCCTCGCGTCTTAGTGTTAACGCTATTCGTGCTTGCGTCTGAATACGCTGGTCATCTGATTGGTGAAGAGCAATTGCATCATCAGGATCAATAATGGCTATGTTACCAAAATATCTTGTGCGAGTCAGGGTTGATTTACCACACCCATAAAGAATAGGCATGGAGTGTAAACATTGAGATTTTTATGCAGGATCGAATTTGGTAGGCCGTTTCAATATCTCATCACCGTCTTTTGTTCGTGCAATGTAGCACCCATCCGCTCGAATTCCATAAAGCGTTCCTCCCGCCTCAAGTTCAGCGGCCAAAATTGCCTTGACTCGCTCGGTAAGATCTTCCGGTTCATTGAGCATGCGTGGCTCCTCAGATGTGATCTTTATCGTTGCAACATGATCGGTTCTTTCTTGAGAAGTTGATTTCATGGTCGATACCTTGATTATGGAAGAATGTGGAGTGTCGAAATACGGGATTCTGCTTCTTTTCTGAATAGAATTTTTAATTCCGATTTCCGTTGTTCGAATGTAGATTTTACCAGATTAATGAATACTTTCGGCTTCAATTCCTGCCCAGCACATTCATCTAATATCTTCATCATTTATATTGGATAATGGTTCAGGTGGTTTGGCTGGTTCAATACCAGTATCAATAATTCGGTCGATCAGTTCGTGTGCGAGATCTGCTCCTTTGATTTGGGGTAACTACTCGCCCCATTAAAAACCGTGTTCTAATCACAACAAATCCAGGTGGTGGCAATATATTTGACACCCGACTCAAGTCTTTTGCCCCGATGAAGGTGCGTCCAAAAGGGTGGGAACATGAGCAAGGTACCTTGCTCTGGCCGCATGGAGACATCCTGAAAATAAAATTCCGTTTCACCTCCCGGTCCTTGGCAGTCATTCAAATACCAGATTGCAACCAGTTGACGCTTGGCAAATTCACCAGGACCGCTATCAACGTGCCAATGGTAAAACTCACCAGCATCGGTTTTTTGCAAGTTGTATCCGATATCATGAAAGCGATTTGCTCCAAAGAAAGGATGCAGACCGGCAATGGCCGACAACCCTAGGGTTAGGGATTGCCTGAGTGCATCATCAATATCTTGCCAACTTTCCCTGCCACTGATTCGCATATCTGTCGAGCGTTTTATATGCGGCTCAATACTGGCACCCTGACCGATACGGCCCTGAACCTGATGATCCGGACTGGCTTCAAACCGATCAATCATCTCCTTGCAGATCAGGGGGTCTAACGCCTGCCGGTACTGATAGATGAAAGACCTCGGCTTCAGTTCTTGAAAGCCCCCTGAATCCTTCGACTCTGTGGCTGCATCGTTCATGGATATTGGTTTACAGGTCAGTTGCAGAAACCCGAACAACCCCAGCTGCCTCCATCTGGGCAATCGCACTGTGTTTAGAACCATCAATATCAATGGCTCGACAGGCATCTTCGATCAATACCACTTCAAAACCTTCACGTCGAGCATCAAGAGCTGACCATAAAACACAGTAATCGGTAGCCAGTCCGGTTAAAAACAGTCGGCGAAACTGCCGATTTGACAAATAACCCGACAAGCCAGTGGGTGTGACTTGATCATTTTCTTTAAAGGCAGAATACGAGTCAATATCAAGCCTGTATCCTTTTCGAAGAATCAGCTCGGCGCCGATGACCTCCAAATCAGCATGAAACTCGGCTCCATTACTTCCCTGAATGCAATGATCCGGCCACAAAACCTGTGTTCCGTAATCCAGTTCAACCGCTTCAAATGGAGATTTGCCGAAATGAGCAGAGGCAAATGAATGATGCCCAACGGGATGCCAATCCTGAGTCAAGATGCGATGGGAGAATTTGTCATTGAGCTGGTTGATAATGGGCACGACTTCCTCACCGGCCGGAACCTCAAGGGCTCCACCTGAACAGAAATCATTCTGTACATCAATAATAATCAGGCAGTCACTGGTATTGTCAATCATGATGAATCAGGAAAATGTCAACGAATCGTCAGAAATCCCAAAATTGGGGCAGATCGGCATCAACAAGTCAGGGATATACATTCGGAATAAATGTCTGTGATTCCATTTCAGGGCGTATGTTCATACCCGTAACCAATCGACGCGGCGGCAGTTCAGGTGGTGGATTTAGTGTTTTTTCGTAGTCGAAACAACTAAGCAAGTGGTGAATGCAATTTAGACGCGCATGCTTCTTGATGTCTGAATCGACAACATACCAGGGAGAGAAGGAAGTGTCTGTGTGAGCAAACATGGCATCCTTGGCTTTTGAATAATCAACCCATCGATCTCGCGCAGCAATATCCATGGGGCTTAACTTCCAACGCTTTAGCGGATTCTTGAGTCTTGCCTGAAAACGCTTTTCCTGTTCATCATCGCTGACTGAAAACCAGTACTTGATGAGGTTTATACCGCTACGGATAAGCAATTGCTCATATTCAGGACAGGAGCGAAGGAACTCCATGTATTCTTCATCCGAGCAAAATCCCATGACTCGTTCTACCCCTGCACGATTGTACCAGCTTCGGTCAAATAACCGGATCTGGCCGGCTGCGGGAAGATGCTCTGTATAACGTTGAAAGTACCACTGGGTTCGTTCATGATCCGTTGGCGCCGCCAGAGCAACCACGCTGCAGACTCGAGGATTCATGACTTCCGTGATGCGTTTGATCACCCCTCCTTTTCCTGCTGCATCACGTCCTTCGAAAATGACCACTGCCTTTACTCCAGTCTCAACCACCCATTCTTGAAGTTTTACCAATTCCACTTGCAATCGGTTCAATTCCGCCAAATAGACATTTCCCCGGATCACGCCGTCCTTGCGGGTTTTGAATTTCATGGTCATGAATAATCAGTCTGGGCTATGTGAGAATGATCTTGATCAAATTTGCGATGAAGCAAGTATAGCGAGAATTTCTAATCGCTTGAACGGATTCTCAATAATGCTGTCAGGAGATACAGCCCCAAAGTCCGGCGCACCCGCGACTGGCAAAACGACCATCCAGGTCTTTGATTGGTTTCCATAAGTCTTCCAGCAGCTCTTAATTTTCTGCCCGCAAGTGTTTATCATCTTCGCTTGGCCTGTATTTTGCAATGAGTGAGAATTCTGCTGGATACAAATTTATCTGGAAAATGAATTCTTGTTTGGCATCAAGAATGACCGGGCTCACTTATTGGAGGATAGTTCTTCCATACACCATAAAGTGTTCAAGCCTAACAGCGAACCAGATCCGTCTGGCCCTGTATATTACATCTTTTTGGTATCGAGCGAGCCCCTCACACACCGAGAACGTACTAAAGAGGTAAAGCGCTAAAATGCATTCGAAAAATTTGTCGACAAAGCCGAATCGGCATCGTGCCGCAAACTGGATCCACGCCGGAGAAACTCGTGGACGCGGCAAATGCTCAACCTCAAACAAGCCAACCCTGCCCGTCAAGCAAATCTGGTTGTATCCTCTGCAATCCGACTTTAGAACGATCCTTCAGATACAATGACAGGAACACACAGAGGATTGGCCAAATATTTGCGAAAATTCCTGACAAACTGGCCAAGAACATGGTGCTGAAATCATCTTGACGAAATTGGCCTGATAACCCATGTCATTGCCAATATCTGCTCGCATCAAGCTTAATGACAGCATGATCACGATATCGTCTTCCATAAACAACATGCTTCAATGTCGATGTTCATGTTTTCAGGATACAGACGGGGGTGGCTAACCAAGGCAGTATAAAAGATGCAGTTTCTGACATTTCCGGTGATTCATTCGCACAAAACCACAATTTTTCCTTCGCTTCAACAAGCACTCACGCAAGCCAGTAGCCAAACCAATGACAGGACAATTGTTCCATTAAAGGCGGAGTCATTGAACGATCGAGAGTGTCCGCATCCAGCCAAACAGAAAATACCCCCGATCTCGCACCTGATACTCATTATCGGATCAATGAATTTCGAGTACAATGTTCACCAGTTTAATCGTCCATGCAACTCGATAATGAGCAAGTATACGCCAACCGAAATTCACCTCAACCAACACACTCGAATCCTCACTGTCTCTTATGGCGAAGAGAAATTCGAGATGAGTTGCGAATATCTTCGAGTGTTCTCACCCTCGGCCGAAGTGCAGGGTCATGGACCGGGTCAAGAAGTGCTGCAAGTCAACAAGGAGAACGTGAATATCAGTTCGATCCAGCAAATGGGAAACTATGCAATCAAACCGGTCTTCGATGATGGTCACGATACCGGTATATATTCGTGGGATACCTTGTACCATTTGGGTAAATATCAGAGAGAGAACTGGGAGCACTATTTGTCAAGGCTCGCCGAGGCCGGGTACGAGCGCAAACTGGACTCTTGATCAAGAGCACCCTTAACTCAACCCAATGCAAGGAGAAAGCAACAAACAAGCTCACTTTGGTTTTCGATCCGTTAGCGAATCTGAAAAAACTCGTCTTGTCGGTGAAGTCTTCTCTTCTGTCGCTGAACGATATGATTTGATGAATGACCTGATGTCATTCGGATTGCATCGCATCTGGAAACATTTTACTGCTCAGCAAAGCGGGCTTGGAATGGGCGATCGTGCTCTTGATGTAGCGGCTGGAAGTGGTGATCTGGCCATCCATTTTGTGAGGCAGGTTGGCACGGAAGGTGAAGTCATACTGACCGATATCAATCAGGACATGCTTGAACTCGGTCGTCGGAATATGGTCAATCACGGGTATCTCAAGAATGCACGCTATGTACTCGCAGATGCCGAAAACCTGCCCTTTGAAAATAAGTACTTCGACTGTGTCTCCATCTCGTTTGGCTTGAGAAACATTACCCGGAAGGAACAGGCCCTCAAATCGATGCGACGCGTGTTAAAGCCGGGAGGCAAATTAATGATTCTGGAGTTTTCCGAGCCTGCAAACTTGAAATTGAGACATCTCTATGACCAGTATTCATTCAAGATCATACCCAATATTGGACGATGGGTTGCGAACGACGCCCCGAGTTATCGCTATCTGGTCGAATCAATCCGCCGCCACCCAAATCAAACATCGCTGAAATCCATGATGATGAATACGGGTCTTGACTCCGTGCGTATCCATAATCTTGCGGGCGGTATTGTAGCCCTTCATACTGCAACTCGGTACAGTTAGGAAATAATGGATACTCTGTGTAAATTGCTAACCCTGGCCAGTGAAAAGCTTGCTAAAGTGGACCCAAGTACGGGCTCGCGACTTCAACAACTGGAAGGCAAGGTTTTTCATATCATCATTCATAGTCCGAATATCAATCTGTTTGTTGTATCCACACCCCAGGGTCTGCTTTTCCAACCTGGATCCGCACACACTGCCGATGTAACCTTGAGCGGCTCGTTCGTTGCCTTTGCTGGATATGGTCTCGGTGGCCTTGGAATGCATATCGATTCGAAAGAGCCGGTCTCCATACAAGGCGACCTTGAATTGGCTCAGACCTTCCAGCGTATTCTTGCCAAAGTTGATTTGGATCGAGAGGAGTTGCTCGCCAGCGTAATCGGGGATACCCCAGCCCGAAAACTAAATGTTTTCATGGAATCGATGATTCAGATGTGCGGCGATTCTGCTCTTCTGGCGCAAAAAAATCTGACCGAATACTTGCAGGAGGAGAAACAAATACTGGTCAGCCAGGCTGCGATGCGACGACATGTTCATCAAGTCGATGCATTACGATCCCGTATAGATCGTGCAGAACTCCGTGTTTCAAACCTTGAAAAGAGTGCGGCAGTCAATCCAGCCAGGGACACAGATTAAGCATGCGAGTTCGAATCACCATTAAAAATCTGTATCGTGTATTGCACATTGTACGAATTTGTACAAGACATGGACTCTATGAATTTGTACATGCTCTACAGCCCTTGCGCCCGTATGCATTTCTGTTTCGGATTTTGCCCAAAAAAAGCGGTCGCGAGTTATCTCGGGGAGAACGCCTGACCCGGGCTCTGAAGGAACTCGGTCCAGTTTTCATCAAGTTCGGGCAAGTGTTATCGACTAGACCCGACCTGATTCCGGAAGACATATCAAAGCATCTGGCAGAACTGCAAGATCGGGTTGAGCCCTTCCCCACAGAACAGGCAATTTCAATCGTTGAATCAGCTTTTGGAGCACCGATTGACAAGCACTTCAAGAGTTTTGAACGAGAATCAGCTGCAGCAGCATCCGTTGCTCAGGTACACTTTGCAACACTTCATGATGATACTGATGTAGTAGTCAAGCTGGTCCGTCCCGAGATCAAAAAAACCATCGACAGGGATTTGGCCTTGATGTGGATTATCGCCAAAATCGCAGAAATCTACTGGCCCGGAGCAAAACGCTTCAAGCCTATGGAAATTGTCGCCGATTATCAGCAAACCATTTATGATGAGCTTGATCTGATGAGAGAAGCTGCCAGCACCAGTCAGTTCAGCATCAACTTCAAGGATTCGACCGAGTTGTATGTTCCAAAAATTTTCTGGGATTTGACTACTCATGAAGTGATGGTCATGGAACGAATTAATGGTATTCCAATTCGCGACATCGATAAATTGATCGAGTCCGGGATCAATCTGCAGGAACTTGCCGAACGAGGTGTCGAAATCTTCTTCACGCAGGCGCTGACTCATGGATTTTTTCATGCAGACATGCACCCTGGAAATATCTTCGTCCTGGAAGATGGACGATACTGTGCGGTTGATTTTGGAATTATGGGTACCTTGAGTATCTCGGACAAGCGTTATCTTGCCGAGAATCTGCTCGCGTTCTTCAATCGCGATTACCGACGAGTTGCCGAAGCCCATATCATGGCCGGCTGGGTACCGTCTGATACCAATGTTGAACTTTTCGAGTCAGCCATCCGTACCGTTTGTGAACCGATATTTGCCAAGCCCATCAGCGAGATTTCGTTTGGCGCGTTTTTTCTGGACCTTCTTCGTGTGGCTCGTCGCTTTGAAATGCCGCTTCAACCGCAACTGATTTTGTTGCAGAAGACCATTTTCAACATTGAAGGTCTGGGGCGACAGCTGTATCCGGATCTCAATCTGTGGACCACAGCCAAACCATTTCTTGAAGAATGGACAGCAGAGCAGATTGGCCCAAAATCACTGCTGAAAACCATGCGACGAGAGTTGCCCTATCTGGTCAGTCATGCCCCCGAAATTCCGGGTTTATTGCATCAATTGCTCTACAAGTTCAAGAATGATCAGATGACAGTCAATACTCAGGATAAAGAAATTCGAAATCTGAATCGGTCGGTACAACAGATGTATCGTGCAATAGTGATGATTGCCTTTGGCTTGTTCATCATTGCTTTCTTGTCCTTGTTCCCGAATTTTTTCACTACCATCGTGGATACAACATGGGGAGGAATTGCATTGTTGATCAGCATCGTGGTTATATTTTTGGCAATCAGCCTGAAACGACCGCGGGAATAGAACACCTTGAATCGGAGAGACTACTGATGACTACGCCTGCATTTCAATGGGATGACCCTTTTGATCTGGACTCGCAACTCACCGCAGAGGAACGTTTGGTCCGCGACAATGCCCGCAAATTCTGTAATGATGTGCTAATGCCCAACATTACCGAAGCCAACCGCAACGAACATTTTGACCCGGAAATCATGCGCCGCTTCGGCGAGTTGGGCATGTTGGGATCAACACTTCCGATTGAGTATGGAGGCAGCGATCTGAATCACGTAAGTTATGGTTTGATTGCCCGTGAGGTAGAGCGAATCGATAGTGGATATCGATCCGCCATGAGTGTTCAATCCTCGCTGGTCATGTATCCGATCTTTGCCTACGGATCAGAAGCCCAAAAAAAGAAATACCTTGCTGCTTTGTCTGAGGGCTCATCCATCGGCTGTTTTGGACTGACCGAACCTGATCATGGGTCAGATCCGGGCAGCATGCAGTCACGGGCGGAAAGGACTGCTGATGGTTATGTGTTGAATGGATCGAAAGCCTGGATCAGCAATGCTCCGATTGCCGATATAGCCGTAGTCTGGGCCAAACTGGACGGAGTGATTCGTGGCTTTATCATTGAACGTGGCATGGGCGGGTTTGAAACGCCGGGAATTACGGGCAAAATGAGTTTGCGAGCATCGACAACTGGTGAAATCGTCATGACCAGTTTGCGGGTACCTGAAGAAAACCTCTTGCCGGGCGTGGAGGGACTAAAAGGACCATTTGGTTGCTTGAACAAGGCTCGTTATGGAATCTCCTGGGGAGTGATGGGTGCAGCCGAATTTTGCTGGCATGCCGCACGTAGTTATGCATTGGAGAGAGTACAATTTGGAAGACCGATTGCACAGAATCAATTGATTCAGAGGAAACTGGTCGACATGCAAACGGAAATCACGCTAGGTCTGCAAGGTGCATTGCGACTAGGCCGTTTAATGGATGAAGGCGCATGTCCGGTTGAATGCGTCTCCATGATGAAACGAAACAACTGTGGCAAGGCTCTCGACATTGCCCGTTTAGCTCGAGATATGCATGGCGGCAATGGCGTATCGGATGAATATCATGTCATGCGACACATGTGTAATCTCGAATCAGTCAATACCTACGAAGGGACCCATGACATCCATGCTTTGATTCTCGGTCGTGCCCAAACTGGACTGCAGGCCTTCTGTTAAGTCTTTCACGAGACAAAGTTGCTGACATATGACTCTACCTTCGGTACACTTGCAGATACGAATCAGTCAAGAATAAGCGAATCGACAACTCAGCAAACCAACCTGCTTCCAAATTGATGTCCGATACAAGTTCATGCCAATCTAGAGACTGGATTGACAAAATCCGACGCACCACTGTCGGCATTGACATGGAGCATCAACTCGCAAATGGGGAGAAGTCTCGTCGTATTTATCTCGATAGCACGGCCAGCACTCTGCAAATTGGAGTGGTTCGTGACATCATCGAGCAGTACACTCCGTATTATGCAAATACCCACACCACGGTCCACTTCAACGCCAAACTCTCCACTCATGAATATCACTGGGCGCATCAGGAGTGTCTGAAATTTACCAACGCTGATCCAGAAACATATGGTTGTTTTTTTGTTGGCAGCGGTACCACTGGTGGCATTAATCGCATTGCAAGAACCCTCTCTATCAAGCGTCCTGAACGGGATATTGTCATTAGTTCAATTATGGAACATCATTCCAACGATCTCCCTCATCGGAAACATTTCAACAAGGTGGTTCATGTTCCTGTAGTAGTCACGGAACAGGGTATGGGGGGGATTGATTTGAATGCCCTGAAAAAAGCGCTGGAACGATATGGAAAGCGGGTGAATTATGTGGCAGTAACGGGTGTATCCAATGTGACCGGTATTGTGAACCCTATCCATGAAATTGCAGAAATGGCACATCAATGCGGTGCCTTGATTCTGGTCGATGCTGCACAAATGGCGGCTCACCTGCCCATCAAGATTTCTGGTCATGCGAATCCGATGCACGATATCGACCTGTTGGCCATGTCCGGACACAAGATTTATGCGCCTTCCTCACCGGGTGTTGTCATAACCAAAAAAGAATTGTTCAGTGATGTTGAACCAGACGAAGTTGGTGGTGGAATGGTTGACGATGTATTCACTGAAGATTACTTGTACACTGGAAATTTCCCGGATCGAGAGGAAGCCGGCACTCCGAACATTGTCGGAGCAATCGCACTTGCTACCTCGCTGTATACGCTTCGATCAATTGGCATGGATAAAATCAGTGAACATGAAGCAGAGATCATTCAATATGCCATTGACCGCTTGAAAAAAATTGATGATATCGTTATTTATGGTCATCATAATACAGAGCAGTATCAACGAGCAGGAGCCTTATCAATCAATATCCGGGATCTGCATCACTCGCTAACTGCAGCAATACTGAATGACTATTTCAATATTGCGGTTCGAAATGCCTGTTTTTGTGCGCACCCCTACGTTCGAGAGATGATTTCGGACGATCTCGGTGAGCAGATGGAAGGACTAACCAACGAAGAACTGGAAGCTCTGGCCGAATTGCATCGCGGTATGGTCAGATGCAGTTTTGGAATTTACAATACGACCGAGGATATCGAAATTCTGGCGGATGCTTTAGAAGAGATAGTCGAAAACAAGCAACATTATCAATCCAAATATCGCAAAAACCATTGTGGTGAATACATGCACGAGACCTTTGACTTTGACAGCACTCGCTTATTCTCCACCATTGATGCAGTTGATCGCTGGTTGCAGCACAAAGTCGTTCAAGAGCAGCAAACTCCTGTAGTTTGAAACTTGCAGCCTTGTTTGCGGGCCCGATTGAAATCGGCCCAGGATCAGATGATCCTGGATACAGTCTGTCTAACCCAGTTTTTCATTAACGCTATCGATCTTGTCCTGCATGGTTTGGTCCCGGTCGGTTCTCGTTCCCAAACGAATGGTGGTGCTGATTCTTGGAGCTCCAGCACCATGTATGGCTTCGTGGCAGGATTTGATTGCATCCATGACCTGGTCCCACTCACCCTCGACATTGGTACCATAGGAATGCATTGAATAATTCAGGTCAGCAGCCTTGAATATTTTCTGGCAAGTTGCCACATGCTCTGATACCGAAAGACCGACACCCATAGGAATGACGCATACATCTGCAAGCACTTTCATATCGTATACCTGTAAAAATAGTTGATTGAACAAGCCCGGTCATGAGCCAGGTTTTTCACTGAAACAACGCTCACGGACTTCAAAGTTGAAACAATTCCATTGTACACCAAGCTATTTGCTCCAATTGAGCCATCTTGTTTGTCAGGAAAATTCCACAGAACGCCGGCATCAAATTTCCAGCTCGCGCCTTTGGAAAATCCTCTCCGGTCATTAGCGAATGATTTTCTACTGCAGGAACCGACTCGACATTCCCATCATCGGACATCGCAATAACGGTCAGATATTGATAACAGATTCGAATACTTTCTCATCCTGGAACACAGTTCTCTGTCTTCGTCACAAAACGAAAGTAGTTTAATGGCCTGACTGTCGTCTCGCTTATTCATTTGGGCTGACGTTCAAATCCCCCAGTCTTGATGTCTGTGCCGAGACCAGTGGATGTAATTCATTAGCTGCTTATTCACTGCCGCAGTATCAAATATTTCCGAATTGAAATCCTCAGGTTTCCATTTCTTGCACAACTCATGCTTTTCATGGTTCGGATCCATAAGAGCCTGAAAAAATTCAGTGGAACTGGTGATCGGATTCAAATCCTCTGATGGACAGGCCCGTTCTCCTTGAAGCCAAGTTGGGAAGGTTTCCAAATTCCAGTCAAGATAGCGACTATCCTCAAGAACCAGTTCATGTGGCCAATCGCGTCCAAAATCGCAAGCATGAGAACAGCACGATCGTTTCTCTTGACAAGATCATCGAACCGGTCCAATGTAATACTGGCGAATACAGCAAAACGATGCCAGATGGCTGGTTCTACATCCAGTAGTTGCATATTCTTAGGAGACAAAGCCTCTCATTCATCTGTTTGCCATGGATTTCTCTTCCTTATAATTCGTCCAGAATCGAAGGTAAGCATATCCTCCATATACTCTGTCGATCCGCTCTCGAAATGCATCGTGATGATCAAAATCTTCCCAGTCGGTTACCCGATCAGACAGTTGCCCAAGTCTTACAAGGTAACGGGCCGCAAGATAATGTTCTCCCACGTCCATAAGCTTGATAAAAACTATACGGTATAAAAGGTAGGCCAAAAGAGGCCTGTCGCTCTCCGCCATCACTTCCGCTATAGAGGCCTGTCTGCTGTAATTGGTGACTTCAATCTGGTCAGCCCGCACCTTCATGAGAATATAGGTTGCAGCTTCATCTATCTTGCCAACAGCAATCATGAATTCAGCACCTGTCTCCCAGTGATGTTCGTTTTTTTGTATGTACTTAATTTGATCACTGATAACATTATCGCGTTTTTCATGACCAATTACATCTAGCAGTGCCTGGAGAGTATCAGCGGTAGGAATATACCGGAATTCCTTAAACAGGTGTTTCTCCAGACTTTCTAAATCGCCCTGTTTGCGATAGACTTCCTCAAGCAGATCATCTCGCTGAGGTGGCCAACCGGCATCATCTGGAGCGCTCAGCCAAGAACGGGCGGCTTCCAGATCACCGCTTTCCAGATACACACGGGCAATGTCAACCCGCGATTCTGTGAAAAGTTTTGGTTCGGCAGCAATGCGAGCCTCTTCAAACAGTTTAGCCTCCTTGATCTCCCGTGCCAGTCCTTCGATCAAACCCAGTTGATATCGTTTACCGTCTATATCTGTTTCCCGATCAACCTTCTTTTGAATCTTGTCAATCATGTTGCGAATAATCTCTTCCGGCAGATACTCGCCAGCACATGCAACTAGTCTATAGCGGTTACCTCGGCTTTCCGGTTGACACAACTGTAAAACGATGTCTGCGACTTTTTGCTTGTCTGGATAAAGGGAAGCAAAGTGCACAAAAAGTTCCTTGGCATCACTATAGTAGATATTGCTGACATGTCCATTCGAACGACATCTCCCAAATATGTTTTCAGCTGCCTCATAGAAGGTCGTAATCATCTCTAGCCCGATATGCGGATCATCAATCCCAGCTTTAATGTCAAGTAGCAGTTTTTGCAGTCCATAAGCAAATTGAGATGTTTCCTCATCATCCATTTGTTGACCTGACTGCAGCTTTGCAAGCTTCTCTCTTAACAGCTGCTCTCTTCTCTCTGGTTTGGCAATCAATTCATTGATCACTTCATTAGCATCTCGGGAAATTATTGAAAGCCTCACGAGCGCATCAGCCAGAGTTTCTGAGTCAAATCCAATCAGTTCTTTTTTAAGGTGAGTCTTCATGTATTTCCTGCATTTTATCTTTCATGCAGTCCCACTAGAAATAATAGTAGGACCTTGCCTCTGAGGTCAAATAAAACAATAAAAGAGGTTGATGTTGCGTCAATAAGCGAATCACGTTGGCAATTGGTCTAAGTGATAGTAAATTTGCACAGAGCAGTTCAAAGGTGAGACAAATTGAGAAGTGCTCGCGTGGATAAGGAGATTCGCCAATTGACCTGCTTACCTATTATACCCATAATCCTGAAATTGAGTGGTCTGTATCAGGCGAAAAGCATTGTGCATTGTGGGTTTCAACTCGGGTTCTGGAATCTACCGCCAGCGAGACGCCAACCCATCGAAAACCATCTCATGCAAGAATTTGGGAGTAGCTTCATATTTTCTATTTCAGGATTAGGAACAAGAAGAAAAGAGGCGGAGTCGGGGTTGGTCTCCAGCTCAGCAAGAACATGTACACCGGTCGTGAGCCAGGATTGCCAGTAATGGCAGTTGGTGATCATTGCACAACCTGTCCATGGTTGAAGAAGAACGTCGGTACCGCGTCTGCAATGGAGTATGTGACTGTATCAATTTATCTGTGTATACGACGAATCATCCCTTTTCAAACCAACCACCGTTTGCTGGTGAGTCTGTTTGCATAAATGTTATCTGGGCACCTTTGGTAATCGTGTACACAAGATTATCCGAGGTATTGGTAGCATGAAACCGGCACCAATACGAATCCGCAACACCCCTTTATTGCCCGTGTCGCGCCCTCATATAGAGCGTTACGATTTCCTGCGATAGCGACCGCAACGGTAGGCCCGCTTTGCATCATGCCGACTTTCGTCCCTTACATGAAGGGTATCTCACGCATCCAAGAAACGGACCATACTTTCCTCGTCGCTCAACTAGCCATCCGTCCATGCATGCCGAACAAGTCGGAAATTTAGCCCCACATTCGCACCGACTGAATTCAGGCGAATGTCTGTTCCGTAGCGGTAGCCCGATACCGCATTCGGAGCATGCCGGAAGGATTGCACCACAGTTTTTTCGATGTTCGCACAAATACCTGGACTTACTGTCCAGAAACAAGTGTCCTCCGCACCTTGAGCAGGGATACCTGTGACATCCTGACTGCCCCAGCTTACCAATTTCTACTACACCATATTCATTATCTTCAAGTAGTTCGTTCACGAAGCTGGACGGCTGATCCTCACGGGCGATGATCGTAACCGATTTTCGGGCTCGGGTCAGAGCCACATAGAACACTCTCCGCTCTTCGGCATGCTCATATGAATCCGGCTCAGGAAATACGAGGTCAAGCAATGGATCGTCGAGAATTTCCGAGGGCAATCCCAGACGCCCGCTATTGGCACCAAGTATGACTACATGATCTGCCTCAAGTCCCTTGGAAGCATGAATGGTCTTGAAGGACAGAGATAGGCTCGGATAACTTTTGGATAAGCGTGAAAACTCGACTGGACGCAGGCGGCTGTAACGTCCAATCAGAAGCACTGTGGTCCTCTCTCCATTTGACCATTTCAGAATTTGAGACAGGACCTTGTCGACAGAATGACCTGTTCGGTCTGCTCCACTCCAGAGCACCTGGATGGCAGGTGTACTGGAAGTATCTGCTGGGATTACCTCCTTTTTGATCTGAAAAGGATTTTGCAAAATGAATCGGCGCGCCGGGTATGCGATTTTGTCTACGCTACGAAAGGTTCGTCCGAGATCCACAGTCTGATGAATGGCTTTGCTATTTCCGAAGGTACCACCGAAGACATGCCCAAAATCCCGCATCAAGTGAATATCTGAACCGGAGAACCTATAGATCGACTGCCAGTCGTCGCCCACGG
Organism: Candidatus Poriferihabitans sp.; assembly: GCA_965220975.1. Lineage (GTDB taxonomy): Bacteria > Pseudomonadota > Gammaproteobacteria > Arenicellales > Poriferihabitantaceae > Poriferihabitans. Next base: position 2,866,299 of record OZ244855.1, read on the forward strand.
CAAAAATGCGGCAAGCCGCGTTCTGATTTCTAAGCGCAATTAAAAGATCGGCACGTCCTCTCGACATGTCCTGGAACTCGTCCACCAGCAGATGCCGATACGGGCTCTTATAGCTGTTCTCCTTGACATGTTTCGTGGCCTGGGAAATCATGTCATCGAAATCGATGTATCTCCCAAGACGATCCTGGTATGTTTCGTATACGGGTTCAAAGATTTCCAGAAAAGCCACCCCACGTCTGCTATCCGGCAAGCCGATTGCCTTGTTGCGACATTTTTCCAGTGTCGAACCGGATCCCTTGAAGTGCCGAAGAAATGTGCCGAGGGTTGCGGAAAAGTCGTCAAACTGTCCCATATTTTCGAGTCGAGATAGGATTTCCTGTGTCGACATGGGATTCGGGATCACGTAGGAAGATAGCTTCTCCCCAAGGGCGCTCAGAAGTTTTCCCTCGGATTTCTCGTAACTGAAGGTCTCCACCAGAATCGTGCCGTGCCGTGCATGTAACTTCCGCTTCCATTCCATTCCCGCCAGGTATTCCTCCCGATCGACATAGGGTGCCGTTGTCAGTCGCAAGTTTCCGTTTCCGTCTTTCTCCCTCCTTACTCCAAAGTGTTCGATATAGACACCGCTTTCCGTCAGTCGAAAATCCGGCGTGTAGTCCTTCCGACCATCGGCGAGCAGTTCATGCTCATAGACAGGTTCGTACTCGTAGGCAATGCCGCTCATGCACAGCCAGTTGGCGATCTCCAGCTCCTCGAAACTGCGTACCCGTTCACCTTGAAGGGTTCTCAATTCATGGCTTTCGACATAACTGAAATATTCATGCAGATTCTCGAAATCCCATTCACTCTTGGCGGGAATGAAGAATTCGCCGAACCAGCGAAGCAGCAGGGTGCCGATCTTTCTGTCATTGCTGGCCAGTTCAAACAGGATATCCTTGAGAAGAACCTTGAATTCCTTTTCATCGGTGGCATGCGTGGCAAGCGGAGGCTTCCGACCCTCAACCTCAGCAATAATGTCATAGGCCAGTTTGTGAAACGTCATTGCCTCAACCTTGGAATCACAGTGTTGACGGATACGTTCGGACATCTCTTTCGCCGCATTGCTTCCAAAAGCCATCAGAAGAATCTCTTTGGGCTTTCGAATCCCGCGGCCGATCAGGTATGCGGCCTTGGCCGTGATCACGCTGGTCTTCCCCGACCCGGCACCCGCTAGTACAAGTGTGGCATCCTCATCACAAATCACGGCCTGCCTCTGTTCCCGAGTCAGGGAATCTTGTTCAATTCTGTTGAAGAAATCAACCATCTCCAGCATTTCTGTCTCCATGTACCGCTCAATGGCACTGTCTCGAATGCGATCTGGTAATTTATGAAACTCAACGACTTTCTTGAAAGAATTCCGTATTTCCAGAGGTAATAGGGAAGCTGGCAAATCATCAGGGAGATGTCGAAAAATCTTATCTGCCTTCTGCCAGAATGGCTCCACGAGACAGGCCGCCGGGTAATTTCTCGGGGATTCGAGTCTGTCGACAACGTCTGCAAGCAACTCAATGGTATTGAAATGAGGTTCAACCTTACGATGCCATATCTCCTGCAATGCCTCATTCAGAGCATGAACGAATGACTCCGCCTCGCCTGCTGGCAGACAAGAAAACACTAACTTGTCCTGATCCGTTAACGGGATTTCAACCACGCCTCTTCGAAAGGCTTTGACATGGACACTCGACAACCCGGCAACTTTCGACAACGGGATGGTTTTCGGGCGAAACCCAAGAACTGTCAGCCCCTCGCCAGCAAGCCCCAGTCCGATCCTGGCATCCCCCACGAGGAAACAACATATTCTGCAGACGAATCCACGTTTCGCTTTCATGTTCCGTATAACTGGTCGATGCATTGCTGGAGGCCATTTTTTGTGCCGTTCCACAATACTCAATTTCTTCTGAGAACGTGACATCATTCTGTAAAGTTCGCGATCAAGATCAGGTTCATGCTTGAACATGCCGAAATAATGTCCGTATTGGACTTTGTCCCTTTCCCAGACTGACTGATGAAAACCGGCAGGATCATTATCAATGCAACTTTGTTACATGTTCACTTCGCCAATTCGCTGATCATTTGCCACCGGGATTTTACACTCGCTCACTCGACTGATTTGGCCCATCGCATTTCTTCTGATTTTCAGTCGCATGCAAGCCTATCTAATGGATAATCAGCCATCTGCAAAACATCAATATATCCTGATCCTGAATAGAGCGGTCCATATCAGTTGCAAAACCATTATGCGCCATGAGTTTCAATTCTGGATTCGGAATCATCCATCAAGTGAAAGGCCAGTCTTCCCAAAGACCTCACCATATGAGACTTTGGGGGTAGTTCATGATTTCCTGTTTATGGATTAGGGGCGAGAGTTTCATTTTCCGGCTTGATGGTAAACATGCTGATTTCATTGAACGATCCCAATCTCATCAAAGGTCCCCATGTGCCGGTGCCAGGGGAAATATAGAAATGACGGCCCTCATGACTGTGGAATCCATGAATTCGCCTGAAATATTTCTGGACTACGAAATTAAACGGGAAAATCTGGCCTTTGTGAGTATGACCACTCAGCATCAGATCAATGCCATGATCAATTGCAGACTCCCATCCCTGTGGTCGATGATAAAGAAGAATATTGAATTTATCCGAATTACGGCTGACTTTGGGCAGCTTTTTCGAAACCTGATCCGGGTCAGGATCATCGTCAATACCGGTAATGCAAAATTCCTCAAATTCGTCGGACTGCTGTCGTAGCGTCCTTAGACCCAATTTGCCTGACATGTCCATCACCTTGTCCATATCGGCATAGAGTTCGTGGTTTCCGATTGAGAAGAATACCGGCACCCCCAACCAGGTCAGAGGCCGCAAGGATTCGACGCCAACTGCGCTACAGTCGATCAAGTCACCGGTAATCACAACCAGATCCGGTTTCAGTTTTTGCACTTTTCGAATAACCCTTGCGAAATAGCCGGTTTGCCGGGAACCAACATGTACATCCGACAATTGAATAACTCGCCATGTTCGGGATACCTTGTGACTGGATATGATCATCTTGCGAATCGTGATGTGGTGCGAGAACAGGTTCGCGATAATCATCAGAAGTCCACCTAGGATGAGAGTCCAGGTTGCAATAGACGGATCAGGATAATTCGTGAGCAAGCGAACAAATTCAGCGATGAATGTTGCCGATGCGAGTATGAAGCCGGCACCTACCCAATGGACAACGAGATATCGGATTTTTTGATTCGGGCCAATGAATGAATAACGCATGCCTGCCATGCCCAATATCCACAGAGCGGTTGAAACACCAATGGCTAGACTGGCATTACTGGTTGTCCAATCAATGTAGCGAAGCCACGGATAGGCAAAAACCAGATAGGCTGCCAAACAGAAAAAAACCCTCCCCATGATTTATTCGAGTCGCATGTAAATTCGATTGGCAGTGTCTTGACTTGCAGTTTGACTGGTCAATCGGAAAGCTCTTGAATAACCGTTTTCTGAAGAAACCAAACGCCAATAAAACAAAACCACATGGCAAAGACCGGACCATAAATATCAAGAAAAATAGTATGGCGTCCGTGTTTCAAGGTCATCAGTTGAGTAGCAGCCGTCCAGACGGAATAGGCAATACAACCAAGTACTGTAAAGTGGACGTAAATCATCCATCCGGGGAGTGTGTCAAGTACACCGTGATGAAGAGGTATCAGAACTTGTGAAACATAGATGACGAGCCCTGCAAATGGCATGATGAAAGAAATGTTCATCAACTGGAGTCGTAACGGGGAAAGCTGATACTCGGGTTGTAGTCGGATATTTGCCGCATGACAGATACTATGGATCCAACCGAGCATGGCACACAGGAAAACAATCACCAGGATTGCCCATTCAACCGGATGATTGCTTCCAAATGCGGTCAGTTTGTAGACCCCGTAAGGTGTAACCATCAAGATGCAAAGTGCTAACGGATGGGATGTAGTGAAGTACTTGATTGAGGCGTTCATGAAAGTGCGTGTCAATGTATTGAATATCTATATTTACCTCTATGGGTCTAACCTGTTGCAATTATAATTCCACAAACCACTCTGCAAAACAAGAACCCTGAACACAAAATCCAAATTCCGAAAGACCAAGGTTATCGCTACTATTGGGCCTGCCTGTGATTCGCTGGATGGTCTGAAGGCCTTGGCGCAGGCTGGCATGAATGTAGCCCGACTGAATATGTCGCATAGCGACGAAGCCGAGCATCGTCGCATTCTCAACTTGATTCGTGAAGCCAGTCGTCAGACTGGATTAACCATTGCCTGCATGGTCGATACTCGTGGACGGGAAATCCGATCCGGGCCTCTCAAGGAAGGCAGTATATTGCTGAAAAGGGGCCAGCAATTTTCCATTTATAGCGACCCACACGTCGGCAATGTGCATGGTGTGTCGACCACACATCCAAGTCTACACCAGTTCATCAAGACAGGACATCGCATTTTGATTGATGATGGTCAAATCGAATTGATTGTTAGCGGTGTAAAGGATTCGCAAATCCAGACTCAGATAATTTGTGGAGGTGTTCTCAGAAGCGGCAAGGGGGTAAATTTGCCAGACAGCCCCGAGGCTTTCGAAGCGGTTGCTGACAATTCGGATTACGAGATCAAATTTGCGGTCGATAACGATGTTGAGTATCTTGCTGCATCCTTTGTGCAAAATGCCGAAGACCTCGAGCGGTTGCGCAAGATGATCAAGGATCGCAAAGGAACCATACCCATTATCGCCAAGATTGAAAATCGCGAAGGAGTCAAGAACATTGACCAGATCATCGCGACTGCAAACGGCATCATGGTCGCCCGAGGGGATCTCGGTGTTGAGCTGGAACCGGGAGAAGGCCCAATTGTGCAAAAGCGCATCATACGAGCAACAGTCTCGCAGGGAAAGCCAGTAATAACAGCCACCCAAATGCTCGATTCAATGGAACGTAATCCTCGTCCGACCCGAGCTGAGGTAAGCGATGTGGCAAATGCCATATTTGACGGCAGTTCAGCAGTCATGCTCTCTGGAGAGACTGCAGTAGGTCGACATCCTGTCGAAGCAGTGGCCATGATGGACGACCTGGCCAAAGAAGCGGAGTCTTCAATCGACTACTTCGGTCACTTGCAGAGAATTGAAACAAACGAACCACATCAGTCCCGCAAAGTAACCGATGCTGTCGCACTCGCGGCAATTGCGATATCCAATCAACTCGACGCCAGTGCCATTATTGCCCTCACCGAGACCGGTGTAACTGCCCGCCAAGTATCAAAATACCGACCGACTTGCCCAATCCTGGCGATCACCTCCTCACCCAAAGTTGTCAATCGACTAGCGATGAACTGGGGTGTATTGGGAATTCTGTATTTGGGAGGTGGATCCGATGAAGAGCGTCTTTTGTTTGCTACCGAACGGGGCAAGCAACTCGGTCTCGTACAGTCGAGTGACAAAGTAATTCTGATTGCCGGCAGTTCCAGTCAGGCCGGGAGCACAAACCTGATTCGCGTAATCTCCGTACCATAGATAACAACCTGCTTCACTGCAATCAATTCGGTTCAGTGGAATTGACCACATTGATCGGATCGGGAATTTCCAGAGTAGTGGTTGGGAATGCGCAAGAGGCGCCATGACTCTCAACGATATCCAGAGTCTTCAGAAGAATGTCCTGCTTGACCTGGTAGTATTCAGGGCCGGATTGGGTGCGCGTAAAACAGTAAATAAAGAAATCCAGGGAGGATGCCGAAAAGGCGGTAAATCCCACCATCAAGGTGCGCTCCTGATCAATTTCTGAATGAGATTGCAAATAGGAGCGGACATCGTCAACTATCTGATTCATGACTCCCGCATCCTGATAACGAATGCCAACCAACTCGTAGATCCGGCGGTTACTCATTCGCGTGACGTTTTCGATAGTAATGCAGGAAAAGCTCGAATTCGGAACATACAGAGGTCGACTGTCAAAATTACGTATCAAAGTTACTCGCCATCCGATTTTTTCAACAATTCCTTCGATTTCGCGATCAGGTGAACGTACCCAGTCCCCAACCCTGAATGGACGGTCGAAATAAATCATGAATCCGCCAAAGAAGTTGGCAAGCATGTCCTTGGCGGCCAATCCTACTGCAAGACCGCCGATCCCACCAAAAGCGAGTAGACCAGTCAGGCTAAATCCGAGGGTTTGCATGGTTACCAGAACGGTAAGAATTATCACAATCAACTTGGATAACTTGCCAACAATGTCAATCAGGGCTTGGTCAATAGTCGCACCGCCGAACGTGGTCTTGCCGACCAGACTCATGCCCAACGAGTCAATCAAGCGAAACAGAAACCAGGCGAACAATACAACGATAATGAGAACACGACCGGTGTGCAGCATGCCGAGCACATCCCGTGGTACGATTGCCGATACTTCTATAGCCACCGTAACTCCGACCAGCCAAATCAACCATCGAACCGGAGCGCCAACCGAATTGATCAGCGCATCATCCCACGTCGTTTTGCTCTTTTTGGACAGCGCGGTCATTTTCCCGATGATTAATCGACTCACAATGTCCAGAATCACGATAACAAAAAATGTTATACACAACTTGACGATTGTGCCGTGTTCGGAAATCGCGCTAAGTACGTTTTCAATCATGGGTATGGTCAGATTCGAAGATTGCCGATGAGCTGGCAGTCAAAATTGGTCATTAGTCCTGTTGCCTGGGTTAGGGTCATTCTCTACCCAGGATTCTCCGTTTGAGCCAGATCATGCCAGCGCTTGAATCCCCCATCGAGACTGTAGGTCCTTTCAAAGCCCTGTTGCCCCATGAATTCTGCGGCACCCTGACTCGCGTTTCCATGATAACAATACACAATCAGCGGGACCTTTCGATTCGCCTGATCGAGAAATTCACCGAGATTCTGGTTATCAACGCGGATTGAACCCACGATATGGTTTTGCGCATGCGAGTCTGGATCTCGGATATCGATCAGTTGCACTGGTCCCTCAGCCATCAGGGTCTTCGCATCTTCAACAGAGATATGTTCAAAATTTCTTTGCATGTTAATGTCTTGAATATGGTAGATTGTGATTGAGGCAATCAATTCACGTGATCTTGCGTTCTTGTCAGGGATGGATAACGCTCTCAGACCTTGGACCACGCAAACCGAGATACTGATTCTATACGATTACCCTCCAAAATGATGATCGCGACAAGATTGCAACTTTATGATTCTTGTCAATCATATAACATTGTGATCAGAAACCACCGTCTCTCAATAGACAACAAGACTTCTTGAAGTGAACCTTGAATTAATCGATCAAACACCTTACTCAAATATTTACCAGGATATCTATTTCTCACGCGAAAGCGGACTGGAAGAGTCTCGGCATGTGTTCATCAAAGGAAACAATCTGCCGGATCGTTGGAGCGACGAGGCGAGTTTTACGATTGCTGAAACCGGATTTGGGACGGGCTTGAATTTCCTGGCTACATGGCAATTGTGGCGTCAGTATCCGAGCGCCTGCTCAAGACTGCATTTCATTTCCGTAGAAAAGCACCCGCTCGATGCCAAGACACTTCGATACTGTCATGCGCTGTTCCCCGAGCTTGACTCTCTTTCCAGGGAACTCTGCCGTCAATGGCCAGGAACTCTTGCCGGTTTCCATCGGTGTGTGCTTGATAATGGTCGCGTTACCCTGACCCTGTGTCATGGGGAAGCACACCATGAATTAAGTGAACTCGTCGCAAAAGTTGATTGCTGGTATCTAGATGGGTTTTCACCGGCCAAAAATCCCGAAATATGGACATCGTCCGTGTTTCGTGAAATCGCAAGGCTAAGCGACGTTGGAACTACCATAGCAACGTTTACCGTTGCCGGGACTATCCGGCAATTATTACTCAAGCAAGGGTTTCAGATTTTCAAGCGCCCAGGCTTTGGAAAGAAACGGGAAATGCTGACCGGAACAATGCAATCAAAACCAAAGATCCGCATCAAGCAACCATGGTATTTCCCCGATCATGTCAATCACTCATCAAAAACCGCTACCGTGATTGGTGCGGGCATTGCCGGTGCCCAAAGCGCTTTTCATCTGGCTAGGAGAGGATGGCAAGTTACCGTTCTGGAACAGGAATCCTGTGTTGCAATGCGGGCAAGCGGCAATCCTGCGGCAGTTTATTCGCCTTATTTTACTGCCAGTCCCTCACTCGAAGAACGACTCTCTCTGCAAAGCTTCGTATACCTCGTCAATCAACTCAATCAATCAGATCCAAAACAGTCATTTCACAATAAATGTGGCCTGCTTGAGTTCGCGATACAGAAAAAACAGAGGTTGCGTCAGCAGAAAATTTCTGCTCGTTCTCTTCCAGATTGGCTGGTCAGTCCGATCGCTCGGGAACAGGCAGAATCACGAAGCGGTGTTGAATGTCCCTCTGCTGGACTGTTTTATGCAAATGCTGGTTTCGTGAATTCGAACAAGTGGATTCAGCATTTACTCAGCCACCAAAACATTGATGTACGCTTGGAGAAAAAGGCCTTCGGCATCTCGCTCAGCAAACATGGTGTGAGCATCATGGATTCAAATCAAAAAAATCTCTCTGACGCTGCTGTATTGATCCTTGCATCTGGACATGAAATGGCATGGCCTGAGCTGAACTGGATACCGTTCACACCGGTATCGGGTCAAAGCACCTACATTGATGTCGGCCTCCTACTCCAGTCACCGAAGTGCATTCTGCGCTATGGTGGTTATCTGCTACCCGCCTCCGCTGGTCATCATTTGATTGGGGCTACCTATGAAAACAGCAGGAATTCGAACAGTCCAAATCCCAAGTCCGACCTTGAAAACTTCAATTTGCTGGCGAAAAATCTGCCCCATCTGATCGACCGAAATCGCAACCCCGACAAGCATATCCAGAGCGCACATCATGGGGTACGCATGGTCAGCGAAAATCGACTCCCCCTTGTTGGTAGAGTTCCCAAACAGGATCGCTTTATCAATCAATTTCAATCCATGCAAAGAAGGAATTATCCGATATCAAACATTGAGTCTGTCTATCAACCAAATCTGTACATTTCTGCGGCCTGGGGTTCGCATGGCATGACCGGAGCCGCGTTAGGAGGTGAATTTCTTGCATCTTGGATTGCAGACGAACCACTGCCGATCCAGGCATCTCTGATACGAACTATCCATCCTGCCCGTAGCCTGGTTCGCAGATTAAGACGCAAAAATGGATAGTTACGATTGCAGATCGAATACAAGGCTTTTTCGAGGCAGTAACATGAAAACAACGATTAGAGACTTCACGATTACAGACACGCGAGAGATTCTTGATATCAATCAGGAATCAGTCCAGATGTTGAGTCCCATGGATGAAAAACGCTTTCACCTGCTTAGAAAATTATCCAGTTTACTTCTGGTTTGTCAGACACCGCAAGGGATCGGTGGTTTCCTCTTAGGTTTCGAAAGCGGTGCCGAATACGACAGCACGAATTACCAGTGGTTCAATGAGAATGAAGAGCAGTTTCTATACATCGACCGTGTTGCGGTCTCTTCTCGCTACCGTGGTCTGGGTGTTGGCAAACAACTTTATGATCAGACCATAATCTGGGCGAAAAAGAAATCATTCGTTTCGGTAGTTGCAGAGATAAACAGAATACCGAAAAATGAGGAATCACTGTTTTTCCATGAAAAGAGAGGATTTGTCGAGATCGGCTGGCGAAGCCCTGAACCGGGAAAGATTGTGTCTCTGCAGAAGCTACTGATCTAATTCCCGGTAATTCTTCATGATCGAATGTAGGCTCGCTCGAGATAATAATCCACTTCCGTTTTGGTATAGCCAATCAGGTCAATCAGTCGTCTCCGACATTCTTTCATCGAGGCGCCTCTTTGCTTCCACACAGGAACCCGTTTCATCAGCGTTTCAATTCTCTCTCGCGGTGTAATGATCCATGTATCTTGTGGGGTTTCACCAAATGAAAAGTCTGCATCACAAACGTTCTTGGCTTTGGGTTTCATATACATCACCAAAGTCAGTACTCTGCGAGCACCACTATCCCGTATGTATTGGTTCAGGAATTGCAGAGTCCCGCCACCATCACCCAGATCGTCAATTACTAACACCGTCTGACTACTAATCGGGATTGATATACCATGCTGAACTCTGGGATTTTTATAGCGCTGGCCCGGCCCTTTGTACAGAGAAACACCAAGTGTACCAAATTCGATCTTTGGTGAACTATTCAATCGGCCTTCAACCAGATGATCATAGAGCAATACACTGGGCAGCAAGCCCCCCATGGTGACCATCAAGGCCCGAGTGATGCATTCGGTAGTATCCTCCTGTTCCGACTGCCAACGATGTACCTGTTGTGCAAGATCCAAGCAGGCTGCAGACTCAACCGAATCTGGAATTAGCAGAAAGTTTAACTCATCATCCGGAACCGGGACCCCATGGGGGTTTTTCCAGAATTTCAGGTCAATAAATTCTCTGGAACATGCGAGTTGTTTTAGGTAGGTATCCAAGTTGCTAGAAAATATGGTTTTGAAATTTGAAAAAATGATCTCGGTTTGATCGAAATGTAAACGGAACAACCTTGGTTATTAGTGTACTGGATTACCGAATGGCATTGGTTGGAACCCACGATAGAGTTTTCATCATTTGCTGTCCGGCAGACGGATCTTGCCAAAACCCTGTCTGTTCGGACGATTTCTCTCAACATTTTGAACGGGACGATTCATCAAGCTGCTTCGCCTCAGCCACGCCTGAGGCGATGTCTACCTTGGACAAGAAGAATGCACCGCCCGCAAACAGAACCAGCAACGCCAGAATGCTATCTCTCTCATCAGCCCCAATAACGACTAGGGGAACGACTATCATCAGTAACGGTCCCAAAATACTCGAGAATCTCCCAACCAGGTTGAAAAAGCCGAAAAACTCTGCAACTTTGGTTTTCGGAATCAGTCTTGCAAAGAGGGATCGACTCAGCCCCTGAATTCCTCCCTGTACCAGACCGATAGTCGCCGCCAGGAAATAAAAGTCCTGAGCAGAACGAAGCCACTTCCAAGCATAAGTGATCACAATCGCATATACCGCAATACAGATAAATATACCGGGCTTTGGCCCAATCTTCTTGCCGAGCCACCCAAAAAACAGGGCAGCTGGAAATGCAATGAATTGGGTGAGCAACAATGCCTTGATCAAGCTGTCAGATGGCAGTCCTAGAATTCGATCTGCAAAAAAAACGGCCATTTTGAAGATGGTTGCAACACCATCAATGTACAACCAATAACCAACAAGAAAGAGTGATGCTGCTCGAAGTACCCGGATTTCCCGAAAGGTCGACGTAAACCGATACCATCCTTCACGAACTGTCGATCCTATATTTCGTTCTTGCGTAGTACTTGGCTCTGTGACAAAAAGAAATAGGGGCAGGCTGAAAATTAACCACCAGATCCCAACCGAAACAAAGGAAACCGAGAGAGCAACTGAGGTTGAATCGAACCCAAACCAGTGCGGATTGGTCACCATCAAGACATTGATCAGAAATAAAAGCCCGCCTCCAATATAACCGAGTGCATAGCCGAAACCGGATACGATATCTACCTGATCAATCGGTGAGATCAGGACCAGAAGGGAGTTGTAAAAAGTAATCGCTCCATTGAATCCAACCAATCCAATTCCATACAGGATCAATGCCATCCACCACAGGCCGGACGCAGCCCAGCCAAGACCCAGACACATGATAATGCCGAGCAGGGTAAATCCTGCGAGAAAAGTTTTACGCTGATTGCCAGAATCTGCGATTGCTCCCAAAATTGGTGAACTGATGCCAACCACGATACTGCCTGCTGCAATTGTGATATTGAGCCAGATCTGTGCATCCTGAGTCGACAGGTCACGGGTCATGTGGCTATAGAGGACGGGAAAAAAGCCAGCGACTACGGTTGTAGCAAAAGCCGAATTTGCCCAATCATACAAGGCCCATGAGAGTACTTTACGGTCAAATAACAGGGAGTTTACCATGTTCAATGTTCTACTAAATTCATCCCGGTATCCTGAATTCGGCGTACATTAACTTGTGTTTTAACAATAAAGCTCAAGCTAAGTACAGACAACAAACTCAACTGCGTTATTTTGCCGCAAATTAGCTATTGCGGATAGCAATTTACATACTGGATCTAGCATATTGAAATTCTCTTAGATCGACAATTATGATCCATTTTCTCATCTGGAGATTGAAAATTTTCAAAAAGAGGACATTGAATGACAAGCGCCATGCGGCCGCAACCGGTCCAGGCCGTGGAAGACCGTCTCCATCATCGCCTGCGCAAGTGCCTTGGCTACCGGACCCCGCATGCAGTCTTCCATGGGCTGGATGTCGCTTGAGTGAAAGACCGGGAGCGAACCGGCAACGAACCCCCCGCGGACTGACGATGACCGCCTGAACGAACAGCCATTCGCCATCTCGTGCTCTTCGATGGGTTCGCCACTCCGAAGCGGCCTCGCTCGGTGCCGGTGCCGGCGTTCTGCCACAAGGGCCGAACGGGGCACTTCGCGCCAGTCGACCAGGGAGAGAAATCTCCAGATGCCTTGGCCGATGCGGAACAGACCTGACCGTGTCATCCGGCATTCCGGTTACTTTTCCTTTCCTGTCAACCGGTTGCCCAATTGGACGGCAAGCGATCCCGTCGACTCTCGCTGTTGGTGAAGAGAATCGGGCATCACCGCTGGCCGCCTGATTTCAGCCAGGACAGAAGCAGTCGGACGGCCTTTTGCCGGGTCTTGCACAGCTCGGCAATCCCGTACATGATTCCAGTCATGGTGAGATGGCCACCACCACTAACCGGCATGATCAGATACAGGTGCTCATCTTGCACTCGCAGCCATGCCCATCGATATCACTCCGTTCATGGGTTCGCAATCGGGGGTAGTGTTGCACTTCGGACTTGAACTGGGGAAGCGAAATCAATCAACTCGACCAAAAATGCCAGTTAGACTGCAAATTCTTGCTTTTATCATCGTTGATGTAGTAATCTATCCTTAACATCATTCTGAATTTATAGTGACCATGAATAAAACAAAGATACTTGCCTTCGCGATTGCGATCGCAATTGGAGGAATCGCAACAATCAGTGATGAGGCAGTCAGTCAAATGAATGCCTGGATGTCAAATAAAAATCATAATCGGATTGTTCAAATACAAAATGAAGGAGGTGTTCGGGATTCATCCGAAATGGTTGAAGTTGCTTACTACAGCAATTCGTCGTTCAAGATTACCTCTCCCAAGGGTATAACCATGATGGTTGATCCTTGGCGAAATGACCCTTCTGGAGCATGGGGTCTTTGGTATCGCATGGAATTTCCGATGACCGAGGTTGATATCGGTCTTTCTACCCATGCGCATTTTGACCATGACGCTCTGGATCGGCTTGATGCGAACATGTTGCTCGATCGCATGGGCGGCATCTTTGAACTCGGCGATGTAAAGATCACCGGAATTGCCGACAAACATGTCTGTGTCGCCCCAGGCATCATTCCTTGGACTGACGCTGTCAAGCAATTTGAAGGACGAGACGATCCTTGCCCACCGACCAACATGAGACACCTGGATAATAATCTCTTCATAATTGAAACAGGGAATCTACGCCTTCTAATGTGGGGAGATAATCGAGCCGACCCGCCAGCTGAAGTCATGGAAAAAATCGGAACAGTAGACGTAGTGTTCGTGCCAGTAGACGGATCACGACATATTCTCGACTATGAACAAGCCGATAATGTGGTCAAGATGACCGGTGCAAAAGTGGCTATTCCTCATCACTATCTGGTGCCGGAGACAACCTTTGTAACTTCCACTCTGATGGATGCTCTTGAATGGACCGAGCGACATCCAAACACGATACTAGATGCACCATCCGTTCAGCTGAGTGCGGCTGGTATCGCCGATATGAAAGGGCATGTGATGTACTTCGGTTCTCACAATATGGTGACTGCAGAAGGTGGTTCTGGCTAGACCAGCCAACAAATCCGACGCTTTTGGCAAGTTGGGGGATAACTCTTCCCCCTAACTTTCCAAACCGAAATGACAAACCGGGTTTACCGGCAAATCCATCTGCTTAACCGTTCTTGGATTCGCTGGAATTTCTTGAACATTCATCGTGGTTTCTTCGTTATCTTTTTCAACTTAAGAGTGTCATGAGATCAGCATTTTGCGAGATAGCACTCTCAACTAAGCCGAAACTGACCCGACTTCTGCTAACGTTTTTTCTCTTATTCGCTTCACCATTCGCGTCAGCGCACTTCAATCTGGATCTGAATATTCGCACGATCCATGTTGTTCACACCCATCAAGGGCTTGAAGTTTACCTGCGATTGCCAACTCCCATATTTCTAGCTGGTCTCGTGCTGGAGGATGAATTGGACATTCTGGAGCCCGCGCCCTTTACCTATAACCGAACCGAATCCGGGGGCCTGATGCACTACCTGGATTTGGCATCCATTCGAGAATCCCCTGTTGCTTTCGCCTCATTGGCTGAAAGCGGAATCGTTTTTTCGGTCAATGGCACAAAGTTAAATGCTGAAATTGTCGATGTTGGCTTACATCCTGGTCTCGAACAACCACCATTTGCAACCCTTAGAGAGGCAAAACAATCTTTCGAAGGAGATATATTTCCCTATGGATATCCTGAAATATACGTGGGCGCCACCGTAACCGATCTGCTGCTTCATTATCGGTATGACAGTCCGGTTGATTCTTACACATTGCAAAGTCTGTTCAATCCGGGATTGGAAGGTCAGGAGAATACTGCAAACCTGATTCTTGACCATTTTCCAGGTAATGTCCGAATCCATCGATTGACGGGCCTTTTGAATGAACCCGTACAAATCCGAAACTCGGAATGGGCTGCCGTTTCCACATTTATCAAACAAGGTATTATTCATATTCTTGAGGGACTTGACCATGTCCTGTTCATTTTATGTCTGACGATTGGTGCCACAGGGCTCATTGCATTGTTATGGCGAATCACAGGCTTCACGATCGGGCATACAATTACCCTCATCCTGGGATTTTTCGGTTATGTGCCGAGCGGGATTTGGTTTGTACCCGCAATCGAGACTGCCATTGCACTGACTATTATTTACGCGGCCGGTCTGGTTATATTGTCGAAACACAAGCTGGCAGACTCCTTCATTTCCTACGCAATTACGATCGGTATCGGACTTATCCATGGACTTGGCTTTTCATTCGTGCTCCATGAATTGCTATTACCTGACGGAGCTCATCTCTGGAAATCCCTGATTGCTTTCAATATTGGCGTAGAGATTGGTCAAGTCATGATCGTTGCGGCAGTTTGGTCGCTGTTGTGGTTGATCGCCCGAATTAATCAGCGTGCACTCATTCCACTTTATTGGGCCATTGCACTCCCTTGTATTAGTATCGCTTCTTACTGGAGCATAGAGCGCTCCTCACAATTGATCAGTATTCTGTCATCTCATTGAAGTTTCGCTGGTTGCGAAATCTTTCGATTGTTTCACCGCATTGAACCGGAATCCCTAATCGACAATTAGAAATCGGTATAGATGGAAAAATCCTTGTGAAAATAGAGCATTAGTGGTATAAAATTAGCGTTTCCTAAATATCACCCATCGGGTGAAAAAATCAACCACTCCATTTCACAAGGATCATGAAAATTCTACCCTGCAAAACCGCAAAAAGCAACCGCAACATCACCGCCGAGTGTACGACAATTTTATAATAAAACATCAGAAATCAAGGTAGATGTTGTCTTCGTTTGCATATCTTGTATAATATAAATACAAGATATGCCAATATCACGATTGGCTGAAGCATCAAGCCACACCGGCAAACTCATGAACAACACCATTGCAAAACTGATCCAACGTCGAAATCGGGCACGAGCCCGTTTCGCACGGATTGGCGATCTCCAACCCGGAACCCTGCAGGAAAACTACACCCGTTGTGGAAAACCAAATTGCGCCTGCGCAACCGACGACCGGGCACGCCACGGACCACATTACCTGATCAACTGCTCGATCGAAGGAAACCGTCGTTCCCTGCGCCTGCACGCGGACGAGATCGATGAGGCCCGTACGTTGCTGGACGAATACCAGCTGTTCAGGCAAGTCAGTGCTGAGTTTCTCAAGGCCAGCGAGGAGTTGTCGAATGCACGGCGGGAGCGAAAGCGAGCACAGTCGAGTAAAAAAAAACGCTGCATCAAGCGCTGATCCGGTCGATGCGGCATGGGATACACTGGCTGCGCCAGCACTGGCCGATGAAGTGGAGTCGTTGTGTCAACGTGCCCTGGTTCACGAACGAGACTTTGAGGCCATGGAGCAGGCGGCCCGCACCCTCGGCCTGTCGTTGGTGTGTCACCTGGTTGAATCCTGCATGAATGCCGATACCGGTGATTGTCCGGGGCCTGAAACGCCCTGTCCCGACTGTCAGCAAATGGCCCGTCATGCCGGGCGCAGGAAGCGCACGCTGACCACGGCGCTCGGGACCATGACCCTGGAGCGTGCCTGGCATCACTGTTCTCATTGCCATTCCGGGTTTGCGCCACGCGATCACCAGCTCCATCTGCAGCCCGGCTCGCTGTCTCCGGCGGTCACTCGGATGGTGGGCATTACCGCTGGCCAGATCAGTTTCGAGCGCAGTTCGGACCTGATCCGGGCACTCGCAGGCCTGACCGTCAGCGCAAAGACGGTCGAGCGTCATGCCGAGTCACTGGGCCGTCGCATTGCCGGTGATGAAGCAGACTGGATTGAAGTGGAACCATCGCAAGTCGGGACCTTGTATCTGGGCATGGACGGCACGGGGATCCCGGTGCGGAAATCCGAAACCGCTGGACGCAAGGGGAAACAAGCGGATGGCCGTGCGAAGACCCGTGAGGTCAAGCTTGCCTGTGTCTGGTCAGCCGAGTCGGTGAATCAGAAAACCGGCAACCCCCAGCGGGATCCCGGTGCGGTGACTTGTAGCGCAGCCATCGAGTCGATTGCGAGTCTCGATACCGACACCGAGCCGGCGGCATTTTCCCGTCGTGTAGAGCGCGAACTCGAGCGTCGAGGTTTTCGCAATGTTGCGCGTCGTGTCGTGGTGGCTGATGGGGCAGTCTGGATCTGGATCTGGACAGATGAGCAGGTACCGGATGCCATTCAGGTGGTCGATATCCATCATGCCAAGGAGCATGTCGGTGATGCGGCTCGGGCGATCTTTGGCGATCACGCCGACCTCGGTAAAGCCTGGAGTCGGAGATGGCGAGATGAACTCGACCAGCCTGGCGGAGTGAAACGACTCGTGAAAGAGCTGCGAAGCCATGGCAAGGTTGTACGGTCTGAGGTGAAATACTTTACCAACAACCGCAAGCGCATGCGATACTCGGAGTTCAGAGCACAGGGGATTTGCGTATCCTCCGGAGTCCTGGAAGGCGCATGCAAATCGATCGTGGGCAACCGTCTCAAACTGGGGGGCATGCATTGGACTGTCGAAGGCGCGAATGCCATCATCGCCTTGCGCTGTTGCGTGGAAAGCAACCGCTTTGACGACTTCCGGGAGCGACAGGTCGGTGCAATGTAACCAATATTTGCGCTTTCTCACAAAAATGTCGTACACCCGATCTGCACAGTCGTCTTGAAAACCGGCTGATGATCGCATAGAATGGGGACATGGCAGAACCTACAAACCACGAACTATCGGAACGGATCGCCGTTCTGGAGGAGCGAATGAACACGAAACAAGCTGAAACAGAATCGGCACTGGATCGGCTACGGGCCGACATGGCTGACTGGAAGACCGACATGGCCCAGCGCGACAAGGACAACCTGCGCTGGCAGATCGGGCTGTGGCTGGCGGCGGTCGTCATTCTCGGCGTCATCATCCGGTGGCCGAGCGTCCCCGCCATCACAGGCTAAGGACCATCCCCTACTGCGACTGCCGCTGGCCATCCGCCCACCGGTTCGTAGTGGAGTGTGCGGGCAGTTTATGCGTGCTTCACGCATTCCAGAAAAAGTCAAGAACGGGGATCAAGACAGCGAAGCAGGACTTGGACCTGGTTTCGAGCCGTCTGGCTCGATTGAAGCAAGAGGTAACATGATGAACGATCAGAAACTTGAACTGATTGAGGGAAGCGGAAACGTGTTTCGCGATCTGGGCGACCCGGACGCGGCCCTGAAACAGGCCAAGGCGGTATTGGCGGCTCGCATTGTCAAGATGCTGGACGACAGCGTTCACACTGTCCGAGAGCGGCCCTCCTGACCGGTTTTGCAGCGGCTGAATTTTCATAATCCTTGTGAAAGTCAGAGTGGTTAATTTTTTCACCCAATGGGTGATGTTTTTAGAATGCGTATTTTACCACTAATACTCTATTTTTACAAGGATTTTTCCATTTATACCGATTTCTAATTGTCGATTAGGGGATTTTGGGCAGTGGCTCAGTTTGAAAATCACCCCTTTTTGCCGGTCGAAATGGGTATAATCGGTCAAGCATTATTTCACTCTGGAGAAGAAAATGAAAGATTACCTTAATTTACCCCCCCCCCCTCGCTAAACTAGCGACCTTCCTATTGCTGGCGGCGCTGGCCGGGCCCAGTGCGGCGCAGCTGGTTATTCCGGCCACCACCGGTGAGGATGCTTGCACCCAAAGTGGCCTATCGCAAGTCCGCACGGCAGCCGCTTCTGTTGGAAGCATCAACACAACCTCTGCAACGCTTTCCACACTTCAGATTACAAATTCCCAAATGTCTGATTGGCGTCTTCAGCTCAATTCGTACGCGGCGTTGCGAGTGGCAGTGATGGAAAACGGTGGATCGACGGCTTTGATTGGCGATCAATCTCTTGGGGATGTCACATCTGGGAGTCCATTGACAGCACAGGATGTGACCTTTTCCAACCTGAAGAAGAATACACGTTACGTTGCCGTTGTTTATACAAATCAGTTTTCATCAAATGCCTCAAGCCCGTACATAAGGCTCTGCTTCAAGACCCGGGGCGAGTTCACGAATGCGGAGCAGAACCTGTATTTCGATGGCTTTGAGTGGCAACCCAACCTAGCCCGATATAACCGGACCGGGTGCTATGCGGTGGCCAGCACGCGGCAGGACATTCGGGACTGCTATTGCAACGGCACGCGCAACGGAACACACATCCTCGCCGGCCAGACTGTGGCGAGCCAGGCGCAAAGGCAGTATCTCAATTGTCCGGACCTCGACAGCTGAGCCATCTGATCCATCCGGTTCTCGGGAGTGCGGGCCACGTGAGGGCGTCAATCCGGAACCGGATATCGCTGGAGTATCGCGGAACATCCCGAACACGGGGCGGCCTCCTGGCCGCCTTTTCCCTACACAGGTTTTGCAATGTTCAAACTGATCTACTACCGACGAATAGGGGGTGGTGTCTCAGTTTGAAATTTTGGCAGTGTTTCTGCTGGAAGATCATGCCTGTCCGCATGGGGAAAGGGCAGGCTGGGGCCGCCGTCCCGGAGACACGCCAAGCCGTTCATCGCAGCCCCGTCTCGCCGAGCAGGCAGCCATAGCGCGTCCCGGCAAGGTTCAGGTCCTTCTGCCAGTGCTGGAGGTTCATGGTGATGAGTTCGGCGTTTTCCTCAAGGTCCGCAACAAGACCCTCCTCCCAGACATCCTCCAGAGGATCGCAGCCGCGCTCGCTCGCCTGCTGGCTGGTCAGTAACCCCTCGCATTGCGGGTCGGACGAACAGTAGGTAGTTCGGGGATAAGGGTCATCACGATTGGCCCATAGTCTTTGCGTACAGACTTGTCCCGGGACCGGGGTGATGTACTGGCAGAGACGCGCGCAGGGCGTGTGCGGGTATGTCGGGTTGACGATATACCGGGCGGCGCCCTCCAGGAACTCGCTCTCGGCGGATGTTAGATCATTTGGCTTGCCCTTGTACTGGTATGGTGCCGTGCAAGTGGATGTCGCTGTCGCGGCCGCGGGCAGCCCCAGCAACACTGCCAGCGCAGCGAGGAGGGCTGTTAATCTAGCGAGGGGGGGACTACCCACCAGTTAGCAAGTCTTTTTCAGGACTTTTTTCGCCTTTTTTCAAACACTGTAATTTGCTCCTTTAACAGACTCTTAATTTGGATTGTCAATGGCCCGTGGCAGGCTGTGCTCTCGTTGTGAGTTGCTCCAGCCAAACCGGGTAATCGGCCGATCATCCAAACTGGGCAGAGTATTCGGCTTGAAACAAGTATCACTCAGGATCAACAAGCCCCGCTTGCGGTTCCTCTGTTTCTCGGATCCACTCAAGCGACTTGCCGACAGGAACGGTATTGTGGATCGAATGCACATTGCCGTTCCAGCATCTTGACAGCGACCTGCAACAACCGATCACCAACACCGCGTAACGCCCTTGCATGTGAATGACCCCTAATCCTTAAATAGAAACGATTTTACCCGTCACGAGCCGGTATTCGAGCAGTTGAGGGGAAAATTGATCCGGAATGGTCCGGGCGGCCGGATTCCGATCAAGAATGATTCTCATTCACTTGCCAGATCGTGGCGCGGCAACGGGTTTTGAGCCTCAGAGCAAGTTCCGGGCGTGCGAATCCATGGCTCTGTTCGACCAGTCCTGTATGGGTCCAGAGGAATCCGGGGATTGGAACAGGCGGCAGGTGCGGATCATCCAGAGTGCTTCATCCAGCAGTTTCAGATCCACCGGGTTGACCTTCAGCACCCACTCCCGGGAGTGACGCACAATCAGACCGGCCATGTCATGCAACCGGCTTCGGAAGGTTCCGGCCCGATTGCCATGCCACTCGAGACCGAGTTTCATGCGCAGGAGAACGAGCAGGTTACAGGCAATCACATTCAGGTACAGATAGACCGCATTGGCTCGGAATGTGCTGCAGGGCAAGTGAGCGCCACTGAAGTCGCTGCGCAGTTCCTCGAGACGATTTTCCGAGCTGTCTGCACGCTGGTTGTACCACCACACAATCTCCGCATTGCCGAGCCCGTCCCGATCCAGATCCGTCGCAATGGCACGGTAGATGAATCCGTCTTTCAGGGCACTTTCCCCATCCACCGGGTTCAACTGCTGTTCCTGCATCGCAATCTCCATCTGCTCCGGCTGCGCTGGAGTATCGGGGTCCTGAGGCTTGACTTTGCGGGGCACTCGGGTTTTCTGCACCACCAGGCAAAAGGCTTCCGGAGTCTTGTCCATCGCGTGCAAGGTTCGGGCGAGAAACTCGGTCTCGGAGAGAGCACCATCCTCATCGACTACCGGCTGCCACTCCGATTCCGGAATCTCGGCAATCAGGTCACGGACATTCCGGCTCATCCTGGCGCGAATGGCAAAACGGGCTCCCTGTTCCCGGCAGAGATTGATGATTGCCGCCTGACAGGAAGCGGCATCGGCTCGAAACCTGGCAACCCGGACGCCTTCTGGCAAGGCCTCGATACAGTGATTGAAAAACTCGACATTGCGGGCCGACGGCGGTACATTGCCCTTGCGTAATTCGACATGCAGCACTTGACCGGTCTCTGCAATGTGCCCGACCATCGGGGTAAATCCCCGCTTGCCTTTATACGTACGATCTGCGGTTTTCCTTTTCGCATGAATCACCGTCGCATCGATATCCAGGGTCACATGATCACGGCTACCGAAACTCGCCTGCAACAGTTGACGATTGACCTCGGGCAAGACATTCCTCGAGGCCCGATGCCTGCCGACCGAACGCAGCCAGTTGCCCAGGGTGCTTGAGCAGGGGATCGACTGGAATCCCGGCAGCGTCATCAAGCCCCGGTCCTTGCGCAGGTGCACGATGTCATCGAGGTGCTTGGCGCCTTCATGCAGCATCAGGATGAAGGCATGGAAGAGCGTGCTGTGCCGATAGCCTCGATTGCTGCCCGGGGCAGGCATCCGTTGATCAATGATTGCCCCGAGTTTCAGGCGCTCAGGCAGGGCTGCTGGAACGGTCAGTCCGGCACGGGCGGTGATTTTTCGATTGCTTTTCGCGGTTTTGCAGGGTAGAATTTTCATGATCCTTGTGAAAGTTGGAGTGGTTGATTTTTTCACCCAACGGGTGATGTTTAGGAAACGCTAATTTTACCACTAATACTCTATTTTCACAAGGATTTTTCTATTTTTCCCGATTTCTAATTGTCGATTAGGGATATCGTTGAGGAAGGTAAGCCTGCCCCGAAAAAGTGATACGGCGACCCACTCTGAACTGGAATTGCTAATTCAAGGACAAGTAATAAACGTCAGTGGCTGAGTTTGAAATTTCCCTTGCATTTTCTATTGGAAAAAGGCCTCTGGGGTACGCAATCTTCACGGGACCTCCCGCACCATCCTTCTGACTGCGTACACCGGGACACACGCCAAGGAGCGGACCGGAGGCCGCCCCACTTGAATGGGGGAGTTATTGAACTCCCAAGTAAAAATAGGGAATTATACGATCCTGATGATGGAATCGGGCTTCATCTGCGGCTCGGCAAACATCGAAAATATCGATGAAGCAGCTCGGGATTTCCCGACTGTTATTTCAAGAAAAGACCATCCGAATCTTGACATTGCGATGAGCAATAGCTTTGGCTTTGGAGGCACTAACTGCTCTTTGGCCTTTCGCAAATGGCGGGAGGGCTAAGCTGGAATTCTGTGCATGATATGATCCCTTGAGACGGCCGCACAGCAAGCCTGCCGGATCAAGCCCAGCCTCGGCGAATCATGTCTGCCATCAATGGAAAGTCAATGACTCGCCAGCAATCACTCCCTGGAACCAGAAGTCAATCGAATTCATGCTTGAGAGGCACAGTCCGGGTTTTACCATTGCTATTCGCTCTCCCCTGTGCAGGATTTGGAGCTCAATTCAGACTGGCATCACTCCATCGGCACGAACTGGCGTACCGATGGCGATGCCATGAGGTTCATTCATCAAGCCACACAAACTCCGGATACTCGGATGCTCCAAGATTACCGAGTGGATTGCTGGGCAACCCGTAAACGCTATCGCGTTTGGCATCTATGATATTCAAGTGCATTGGAATGATCATGCCGCTTTCATTGTGAACCAGTGTCTGCATTTCACAGTACATCGCGTGACGCTTGTCAGGATCCAGTTCCGCCAGGGACAGTTTCAGTAGTTCACCCATCCTGGGATTGTCCCAGTAGCTGTCATTCCAAGGGGCACCGGGGGCCAAAGCCTGCGACAGCATCGCATTGGCAGTCGGGCGCATGCTCCAGCTGGTAACGTTCATCGGTTCCACTCGCCATACGGCACTCCAATAGCCGTCATTGGGTATTCTTTTGATGTTCAGGTCAAAACCGATTTTCGCCAGGTTCACTTGCATGAGCAGGCAGACTTCCTCTATGCCGGCACCGACTGGGGCCACGTACAGGGTAGCAGATTCAATCCCTGACTTGTTCAGATGGAACTTGGCCTTGTCGGGATCAAACTCACGGATTGGAAGCTCATGGCAGTGATCTGCTCCATAGGCAGCGCTGATCGGATGATCATTGCCCACCGAGCCGTGCCCCTTGAGAATGCGCTTCACGATCCGCTCACGATCTTGGATAAGTTGCATGGCCCTGACAAAATCATCACTGCTTCCGGGCTCGGAGTTCTTCAATGCGCAGATGCCGTTCCAGGCACCGGTTGGGATTGATATGATTGATACATTGGGGGCGTCTTCGACTTGCTCGATGGACTTCGGTTCAATTTCAGCAGCCAGATGGATATCGCCACTGACTATCGCATTGACACGAACCAAGGGATCCGTGATTGCGAAAATCTCGATTGCGTCGAGATGCGCCGGGTTGCGCCAGTAGTTTTCGTTTCGGGTACTCAATGACCGAATGCCGGGACTGAATTCCTGCAACACAAATGGTCCAGTGCCAATTCCATCTCCGGTGCTGCCATTTTTAACCACTTTCAGTGCATAGAGACCGCCTAGCAGAATGGGCAAGTCGGCATTGGGAGTGTTCAGTTCAGCCTTGACTTCATGTGGCCCGACTTTCCTCCATTCGTTGATGAATGAAAGCGTGTCCTTGATTGCCGAAGTCGAGTCATCTCCCAGATGCCGATTTATGCTCCACACAACATCATCGGCGCTAAGCGGCGTGCCGTCATGGAAGCGGACATCCTTGCGTATCTGGAAAGTCCATTCTTTGGCATCGCTACTGGCTCCCCAGGACACAGCCAGTTCCGGTTGCGGGGCTAGATTTTCGTCAAGCTGGCAAAGCGCATTGTAATGTGCCCGGCCTCTTGAGTAATCGATCTGGGAAGTGAACAGATTGGGGTCCAGAGTATCGGCCGGGCCATGTACGGCGACCGCAGCCCTTAGTGCCCCGCCGGGTTTTGGTGTTGAAGCAACCGCCTGTTTGCCAGTTAGGAGTAGATTGTAGGCTCCGGTCATGGTGATACCCGTCGTCATCATCAACTTCAGCGCATCTCGCCGATCAAATCCGGCTCTTACTGACCGCTCCACGCGGGCCTGATCAGTTCTATCCAGATTTTCAAACCTGATTAAATCGTGTGTTGTTGTCAAATCTTCATCTTTCATTTTCATCAATCTGTCCTCATTCGCAAACAGTGGTAATAGTAATGCGGCTAGTACGTCTGACCGTTCAAGCCATCGGCCGCTCGCTTATCAGGATGGTAGTGCAAGAACCATGCGCCACCTGTACAAACACAATTACGCCAGTGTCCGTTTTTTCAATACTCCCTGAAAACCAGTATACGCGATTTTTGCCGGGCATTGTGAAACTTGCATTGCCGGAGTGTGACGGTTTCGTGAACAGAACACTTCAGTGCTCGAGATCCAGTTCAAGCCAGTATGGGCGATGGTCTGAGCCTTCAGCACCGACATCGACCCATGCCCGGACAATGGACGAGGCCAATTCCGTGTTGACAAAGCAGTAATCGATCCGGAGTGGCCGGCCGGGCTGGCAGTCCGGTGGATCCGGCCACCAGGTCAACGAATCCTTGCTTGCTTGCCCCGCGACCAGCCAGCTGTCAACGAAACTTCCCTGATTGACGCCAAATCCATATGACGGATCCGGTTCACCGAGCAGGCGGCGGTATTCGGCACTGTCATAGGTAAAGTTGAAGTCGCCAAGCAGCAATGCATGATCTGGAACAGGAATGGGTTTTTCGCCATTGTCCCAATCCATCAGCGCTGAATTTTTTGCCTCACTCAGGTTGCTGTGTACAAAGTCAGCCGTGACTGCCCGCCCGCAGCGTTCAATCATTTCATGCATTTTCTTCAATGCTTCTACCTGTTCCAATCGTTCAGCAACTGAAGCCGACGAAAGATGAATGCAGTAGACTCGAAGTGGGATATCGGGAGTCTTGATGACACACTCGAGAGCGCCTGTCGGGATGCCGGTAACGGAAAAAGTCGGTATCTGAGGCAGAAGCAAGGAGCGGGAAGAAAGTATTGGCCATTTAGAAAGCACCATAACCCCGAACTGTCTTCGTCGGTTCTTGGCTTTGCCTTGATGATGGACAGTGCTGGCATCAAGATCCAGGGCAGGGAAGTATGTCCAGAAGTGATCCGGCAGCAATTCACCGATCTGTTCAGGTTGATCGATCAGTTTGCTCCGGCGCCAGAAACGTTCAACTTCCTGCAACGCAATGATATCTGCATCACAGATTTTATCTGTGATACGCCGCAAATCGATTTTATGATCGACTCCTAGGCCGAAGCGGATATTGTAAGTCACGACTTTCATGATGGCAATCGTTCACGCTGTCATTATCGGAGCAAGTCGAAATGCAGCAGTCTCGAAGTCATTGCCCCAGTTCCACTCCGAAGTGCAACACTGCCCTCCGCCTGCGAACTCATGAACAGGATTGTATCGGTGTGCATGGCTGCGAGTGCAAGATGAGCACCTGTATCTGACCATGCTGGTCAATGGCGGTGGCAATCTCACCATGAGTGGAATCATATACGGGATTGTCGGGCTGTGCAAGACCCGGCAAAAGGGGGATTTCAAGCTTTCAAGCTGAGCCGCTACCAAAATTCTCCATCTTCTGTTTAATGGTCTTGCCGGACATGTCTATCTTGATCCTTTCCTTCATCTCGCCCCTGGTCGGCTGGTAGCCGATCCGGTTAATTCGTTACTTGCGGATGTATTTTCCATTTTTTCGCATTACCATGAAAATTGCATGTATGGGTGCACATGTTCATTCGGAGCCACTGACCGCGGGCAAGATAATAGAGATCCAGGGCAAAGTGCGTGCCTTGCGATCAAAGTCAGAACAGCTGCAGATTTTTAGCCTGCAATTTGTAACTGTCTCTCACAGATAGCGGCGTCTTCCTGTACTGCGGAAAACCTGATTCTGGATATCCAAGCTGTCAGCCAATACGAAAGGTAAAATACAAGACAATAACAACGCTATACCCATTCATGCGCTGGAGTGGGCTCGGCAGTAAGACACCCCGTCCCTTTATGCAAATTCGACTCGACGGTAACTGGTATGTTGCTGCTTGATTCATGAATACCATCGAAACCTGAAAATATTGAATCAGAGGTACTGGAACGAATCTTCATCGAGGATGCCTGATAGGAAATTCTGTGTCTGCTGAACGGCAAGGATTTTTCAAGTCGGTTGATTTCTAAGTCGTTCAGGTCTTTGTTAATTCCAGCCGTCTGAATTTTGCTATCTTGCAAAATCTGGTGAAAGAGGAAGAATCAATGACTTGTTGGAAGCAATTGAGACCTTTCAGCCAAACCCCGATTAATGACAAGATTTGAGACTGGATAACACTTTTCTGACAATCTTGCTATATAAACCGAAATCTCTCAATCGTTGACACCGTCAACCCCTGACAAGGGAGAGATTTGAATGAAGATTATTTCATGAGAAGATTGAAGTGATTTTCTATCGATGCAGTTGTCCAGAATCTACGCTCTACAAAAGTGGCCATGGTATTTTTGTTCAATTCGGAACAATACAAACTATCAGTTTCCATTCTGAAAGATTCAATAACCCTCGATGAATTGGGGATGCAGAAAAGCAATCGCAGTATCCCATGTCTGTTTTAGATTTCAAGAGAGTAATTCAGTCGTTGCTTGGATGCATGGTTTTCAAGAGCGAGATCAATTAGCCGGTCAATTAATTCGGCATAAGCCAATCCGCTCTCGGCCCATAATCTGGGATACATGCTGATCGGGGTGAATCCGGGCATGGTGTTGACTTCATTTAGCAGGATATTTCCCGAGTCTCGTTCAACAAAGAAATCAATTCGTGCCAGACCCTTGCCGCCAATGGTACGGAAGGCTTCAATGGCAAGCTTTTGCACACGCTCGGTTGTTGTTGAATCAAGGGGGGCGGGAATCTCATAATCGGTCTGGTTGTCCAGATATTTTGTCTCGTAGTTATAGAATTCCGCTCCCGGAATAATCTCCCCCAGAATCGAGGTCTCGACCTCATGATTCCCGAGCACCGAACACTCTATTTCATGACAATTTTCAACCGACTTTTCAACCACAACCTTGTTATCGAACTGAAATGCATGTTCAAGTGCACCCTCTAGATGATCGTTGTTATGTACTTTGCTAATACCCACGCTCGAACCAAGATTTGCTGGTTTTACAAATGCCGGATAACCCAATTCCTCAATTTGACAATTGATGTCTCCCGGATTGTTCTGGTACCCGAAATATTCAAGGATTCGATAAGATGTTTGCGGAAGCCCAGCCGCAGAAAACATCTTCTTCGAGTGCGCCTTGTCCATGGCAATAGCTGAGGCAGATACGCCACAACCGACATACGGAATACCGACCATCTCAAACAATCCCTGAATGGTACCGTCCTCACCAAATGTGCCATGCAAAGTCGGAAAAACCACATCGATATGTGGCACTTCCAGAGTCGGATTGAGAGCACGCAGGTTTGCATGTTCATGAAGGTCGAGTGTAATTTGGTCTTGGCGGTTAGGACGCTCTACTGAACAAGAAACTGACTTGTTTGCAATCTCTTCCAGATTCTGGCCAAGATGCCAATGTCCCTGTTTATCGATACCAATCATCCAGACATGATATCGATTAGTGTTGATGGCCTGTGAAATGGATCGCGCTGAGATGACAGAAACTTCGTGTTCGCATGAGCGTCCACCGAACAGAATGGCTAAGTTGAGCATGTCTGTCATTAATACCCAAGGCTTTGTAAGATTCGCGGAGCGAAAGATCAATTCAGCCGCACTGTTCTAACGATGCGAGAGAGCAGTCCATGACCTTACCTCCAGAAGCAGTGCAACATCAGAGAGTGTAATTATAGATGATTTCCTGTAACAGAATAGATGAGTTGGGAAGATGGGGAGCACCACCAGCTCTCATTTTGTGATTGTCATTTGAAAAAGCGTCTATTTTGAGAAATCTATTCTCTTGATAGCCTTCCTATCCGATATGTCTGTTCAATGGGCTGAACGATGTCTGCGACTGTTTTGTGGGGTATGCCGACAGGCCGGAATTCGCTCAGGTCATTGATGTCCAGGCACTCTACGGGGATGCTTGTGTCAGTACCGATATAACCCCACAAGAAGTTCATATCCAGCTCAAGTGGGCTGAATTACAAAATGGCCCGAATGACATAATTACACAATTCAAGCAAGGCACCGATCCAGGGTAGCACAACGATCAAAAACCCGATATTTGCAACGATCAAAACCCAATTCATTGGCTTGACCGTGACCGATCCGGAAGCAGTGGGCGGATCAAAATAGACCAGTTTAATAATTCGCAAGTAATAGTATGCCCCAACTACCGCTAGCAACACTGCAAATACAGCAACCCATACCAGATCCTGTTCTACCAGAGAGCGAATGACTGCCAGTTTCGCAAAGAAGCCTGCCATCGGTGGAATTCCAGCCATTGAGAGCATCAATACCAAAAACAGGACTGCAATCCAGGGGCTTTTTCGATCAAGCCCTTTCAAATCTTCCAGAAGATCCGACTCAAAACCTTTGTTCGAGAGTATCAGTATCAAACCAAAAGCGCCGCAACTCATGATTGCGTAGATGAGTACATAAAACAATGCAGCACTGTACCCGGCCTGATTGCCAGCCAATATTCCAAACAGAAAAAATCCCATATGCGAAATGGTTGAATAGGCCAGCATTCGTTTGAGATTATCTTGCGCAATCGCAATTACATTGCCAGCGAGTACCGAGAGCAGAGCCAGAATAATCAACATCTGATACCAGATGTCGTGCAAATCTTGTAGTCCACCCGACAGCAATCGTATGACTAGTGCAAATGCCGCAATTTTCGGAGCGGAGCCGATAAAGGCTGTGGTTGAGGTTGGAGCACCTTGATAGACATCCGGGACCCACATATGGAAAGGGACGACACCCAACTTGAAGCCCAAGCCGGTCACAATCAGCACCACGCCCAATAACAGTGCGGGGTTGGTGTGGTCCATGCTGGCAATCGTATCCCGAATTTCTGGCAAGTGCAGTGAACCGGTCAGTCCATACAACAGTGAGAGGCCATAAAGCAGGATGCTTGATGCCAGCGCACCCAGCACGAAATATTTCATTGCTGACTCGACTGCCAATTTGTCTTCCCGATAGAAAGCGATCATGGAATACAGGCATAAGGACATCAGCTCCAGCCCTAGATACAGGACGAGCAGATGGTTGGCCGAGACCATGACCATCATTCCGCAGATGGCTAACAGGCCGAGAACATAATATTCGACATGAAATAGATCACGATCCTCATTGTATTTTCGCCCATAGAGGAACACCGCTGCACTCAACAGGCAAATGCTCGATTTCAGAAGTTCAGAGAGTGGGTCATCAACAAACAAGCCACCAAATGCAAGCTGTGAGTCACTGCTGATGCCGACGAACGTCAGGATTGCAGTAACCAACAGCGTTGCGATGGATAAACGATAACAAAGTAGCCGGGAGCGCTCTGGATTGCCAAACAATCCAACAACCAGAATCAGACATGCCATCGTGGCAATGAGGATCTCGGGAATGGCCAAATTTACTGAGAGTGATGCAAGATTCATCGATCAGTTACTCGTGCTAGTTCAGTTATCGACAGCCATATGAGCATTTGCTGATCTCAAGATGAGCCAACAAATTCTCGGAAGATGCGTGCATCAATTCAAGTAGCGGGTTTGGCCAAATTCCAAACAAGAGGACCATGCCAGCGAGAATCGAAAGCATTGCGAATTCACGCGAGGACAAGTCACCAAGATTGGCTACATTGTCATCAAGGACTTTTCCATAGACCACCCGCTTGACCATCCAAAGCGTATAGGCTGCTCCAAAGACAAGCGTGAGTGCAGCTAGAATCGCAAACCAGGCATTGACCTTGAAAGCTCCCAGTATGACCAGGAATTCACCAACGAACCCGGAAGTTCCCGGCAATCCACTGTTGGCCATGGCAAACAAAACCATAAAAGAAGCGAAGATCGGCATCGGTGTTGCAATACCTTGATAGGTGGCAATCTCTCTGGAATGCATGCGGTCATACAAAACGCCCACACACAGGAACAACGCCCCGGAGATAAATCCATGCGAGATCATTTGTACCATCCCGCCTTCAAGTCCCTGTCCGTTAAACATGAAAAACCCAAGCGTTACAAAACCCATGTGCGAAATCGATGAATAGGCAATCAGCTTTTTCATGTCAGACTGAACCAGCGCAACCAGTGCAATGTAGACGATCGCGATTAGAGAGAGCGTAATCATCAGCCACGCCAGTTCATGGCTCGCATCCGGGGCAATCGGCATGCTGAAACGAATCAACCCGTAACCGCCCATCTTCAGCATGATGGCAGCCAGAATTACTGAACCTCCGGTCGGAGCTTCAACATGGGCATCCGGTAACCAAGTGTGCACTGGAAACATTGGAACTTTGACCGCAAAAGCAGCGAGAAAAGCCAGAAACAGAAAAATCTGCGCGCCTAGACTAATCGGGAGTGCGTGATAGTCAAGAATACTGAACGAACCGTTGGACTTGTTGTATAAGTAAAGCAAGGCAACGAGCATTAACAGCGAACCGAGCAACGTATACAGGAAAAATTTGATCGTGGCGTAGATTCGGTTGGGTCCTCCCCAAAGACCGATGATCAGAAACATCGGGATGAGCATCGCCTCCCACAGCACGTAGAACAGCATCGCATCCAGTGCTGAAAACACGCCGATCATGATGCCTTCCATAATCAGAAAGGCAGCCATATACTGGGCGACCTTATCCTGAATAACCTGCCAGCCGGCCACGATTACAATCACGGTGAGCAAGGTAGTCAGCAAAATCAGGGGTGCCGAAAAGCCATCAACTCCCAATGCATAGTTGATGTTGAAAATGGGAATCCAGGAGTGGAATTCCGTGAATTGCATCTCGGCAGAGGTTCGATCAAATCCAGTATAGAGCGGAATGCTGGACAGGAATATGGCAATTGAAAACCCCAAAGCCAGCTTTCGTGCCAATTGATCATGTTGTGGACCCTGACCCAGACCCACCGCAAGGACCATGATTCCCCCAATGATCGGGAACCAGATCAGAATGCTGAGTAAAGGCGTTTCCATGATTTCCGTTGTTCGAGCGTTCCTACAACCATACAAACAGAGAAATCAGACTGAATAGCCCGATGATCATTGCGAATGCATAGTGATAGGTAAAACCAGTTTGAATCTGTCTTAGTCGAGTCGAGATTCGACCAATCGACCTTGCCGTACCATTGACCATCATGCCGTCAATCAATCCAGCATCGGCCCTGCGATGGAGCAGTTTGCCCAAGCGAACCGAACCGCGAGCAAAAACCGTCTGGTAAAACTCGTCAAAGCCGTATTTCCTATCCAGAATTTGGTAGATCAGGGAGAATCGTTGAGCAATTCGACTTGGTAGATCGGTACGATGGCAATAACAGTACCATGCGAAGGCAATTCCTCCGGCAGCCAGCCAGAATGGCGGTGTCGCAAGCCCATGCAGAATCGAAGCCATAATCAATCCAAATCCGGTTTTTCCATGGTAGGACTCATGCAGTGCACTGGTCACATCATGCTCTTCCAATACAAAAATCGAAGACCCGAAGAAACTCCCGGAAAGCACCGGTTCAAAGAACAGAAATCCAGCAATAACCGACGGTATGGCCAGAGCAATCAGGGGGCCTGTAACCACCCGAGGAGACTCTTGTGCATGATGCAAGGTTTCTTCGGACATTCTGGCTTGTCCATGAAAAGTCAGAAACAGCAATCGGAAAGAATAAAATGCGGTAACAAAGACGCCAGACAGTACCGCAAGATAGGCATATCCGGAACCTGCGATTTGGCTACGATGCACAGCTTCAATGATGGCATCTTTCGAAAAGAATCCGGCAAAGGGAGGAATCCCAGCCAGCGCAAGAGAGCCAATGACCGCAGTTGCATAGGTTATCGGCATGATTGATTTCAAGCCCCCCATCTTGCGCATGTCCTGCTGGTGATGCAGGGCAATGATTACCGATCCGGCTGCCAGAAACAACAATGCCTTGAAGAATGCATGTGTACCAAGATGAAAAATGGCAAGTTCATAAGCTGAAACACCAAGTGCTACAGTCATGTAGCCAAGTTGGGACAATGTAGAATAAGCGACTACTCGCTTGATGTCATTTTGAACGAGTCCGACCAGTGCCATGAAGATTGCGGTTGTTGCACCAATGATGAGGACAGTGGTAAGAGCCGTCTCACTCAATTCGAACAGGGGCGACATTCGAGCAACCATGAAAATGCCGGCAGTAACCATGGTCGCAGCATGAATCAGCGCGGAGATCGGGGTTGGGCCTTCCATGGAATCCGGAAGCCATACATGTAAAGGGACTTGTGCAGATTTCCCCATGGCGCCGATAAATAACAGGATGCAAATAACCGTGATCCACATCCAGTTGCCAAAGGGAGTGGACACGGTTTCATCGGCAACGGTCCCGGCCGTTGCAAATACAGTTGCATAATCGAGTGAACCGAACAGATATGCAATCGCTGCAATACCAAGCAAAAACCCAAAATCCCCAACCCGATTGACCAGAAAGGCTTTGAGATTTGCAAAAATTGCCGTATCACGGTCGTACCA
The DNA here is from genome assembly GCA_965220975.1 of Candidatus Poriferihabitans sp. Lineage (GTDB taxonomy): Bacteria > Pseudomonadota > Gammaproteobacteria > Arenicellales > Poriferihabitantaceae > Poriferihabitans. The sequence goes on from OZ244855.1 coordinate 2,899,372, forward strand.
GAAACCAATCAGAAGATAGGAAACTACGCCCACGGCTTCCCAGCCAAAAAACAGCTGCAGGAAATTGTTGGACATCACGAGCATCAACATCGCAAACGTAAACAGCGAGATATAACAGAAAAAACGCTGATAGCCCGGATCTTCCTGCATGTAACCGATGGTATAAATGTGCACCATCAACGACACAAAGGTAACGACCACCATCATCATGGCACTTAACGGATCAATCAGAAATCCGATTTCAAAACGCATGCCCTCGCTGATCGCCCAGGTATACAGCGTGAAATTTCCTCCACCACCTTGGCTAACATCCATATATGCCATGATCGATAGAATGAGTGCGATCGCAACCGCTACGATTGTTACTGCATGAGCACCATTCCGACCGATTTTACGGCCGAACAAACCGGCAATGATCGCTGCGATCAGGCAAATGAGCGGGATAGTCGGGTAAATCATGACTAACCTTTTAGCATGTCAATGTCATCGACATTGATGGTGCGCCTGGTTCGAAACAGCACAATCAGGATCGCCAAACCGATCGCTGATTCAGCCGCTGCAACAGTCAGGATAAAGAATACAAAAACTTGTCCTGCTACGTCACCGAGGTGGTATGAGAAGGAAATGAAATTGATATTCACGGCGAGCAGTAACAGCTCAATGGCCATCAGCAGGATTACCAGATTTTTTCGATTCAGGAAAATGCCCACCACGCTAATGGAAAACAGCACCGCACCAAGAATCAGAGCATGTGATAATGGTATCATTTTGCCGAGTTCACCGATTGAGGCTGCTCGCTGTCCATCTTGATAATTTTCAGGCGGTCTTCGCGCTTGACAGAGACTTGATGCCCCGGGTCTGCATACTTGTGATCACTCCGCTTGCGCATGGTCAGGACGATAGCAGCAATAATCGCCGCAAGAAGAATCAGTGCGGCAATTTCCAGTGCATATACATACTCTGTATACAGGACAGATGCGAGGATTTTCGTATTGCTGATATCCGAACCAAGTGCTGTGGTCACTTGCGCTGGTTCGGCATTAAATCCGATATATAGTGCCAGTGCGATTTCGATTGCCATTAGAACGGCCACCAGGCCACCGACGGGTAGATAGCGGGTAAATCCGGCCCGCAGACGAGCAAGGTCAATGTCCAACATCATAACGACAAACAGGAACAGCACCATGACTGCTCCTACATATACCAAGACCAATACGATCGCCAGGAACTCCGCAAGCAGAATCATCCAGATGCAGGCAGCACTGAAGAACGCCAGCACCAGAAACAGCGCAGATTTGACCGGATTGCGAACGGTTACGACCATCATGGCAGCGAAGACCAAAATGGCACCGAACAGGTAGAAGACGAATTGCAGGAAAGTCATGCGAGTTAACGATAAGGGGCATCCTGTTTGCGGGCATTGGCAATGTCGGCTTCATGCTTGTCGCCGATTTCCAGTAGACGCTTTTTGTCAATCAGACGTTCCGCATTTTCTTCCATATGGAATTCGTGAATGTCGGTGAGCACAATCGAATCAACTGGACAGGCCTCTTCACAAAATCCACAGTAAATGCATTTGAATAAATCAATATCGTAGCGGGTGGTTCGACGGGTACCATCCTCACGTTCTTCAGAATCAATGGTGATGGCTAGTGCTGGGCATACCGCCTCACACAACTTGCAGGCAATACATCTTTCTTCGCCGTTCGGGTAGCGACGCAAAGCATGGAGTCCCCGAAAGCGTGGAGATTTTGGGGTTTTCTCCTCGGGGTACATGATAGTGGTTTTTTTATTGAAGAACTGGCGTCCAGTGACCCCCATGCCCTTGCGAAGTTCCTGAAGGCTGAACGTTTTGTAAAGTTGTTGTAATTTAGAAGCCATGTTGCATTACGAAAAAATGAATCCGATAGGTGTATAGAATTTGCCGAATCCTATGACCACGATCCAGACCAGGGTGACCGGAATTAGCACTTTCCAGCCGAGTCGCATGATCTGATCGTAACGGTAACGAGGAAAGGTAGCTCTGAGCCACAAGAACAGAAAACACACGAAAAATGTCTTGATGCCAAACCAGAACAAACCAGGCAACCAGGTAAATGGAGCAATATCAAGCGGCGGCAGCCAACCTCCAAAAAACATCAGCACCATCAAGGCCCCGATCAGGAGAATATTGGCATACTCGGCAAGAAAAAATACCGCAAAGCCCATGCCAGAGTATTCGACATGAAATCCAGCAACAATTTCTGATTCGCCTTCAGCGACATCAAACGGGGATCGGTTGGTTTCGGCTACCCCGGATATGAAATACACCAGCATCAAGGGCAATAGAGGAAGCCAGTACCACTCCCAAAATCCCCCGGACTGTCGCGTCACAATTTGATGCAGGTTGAGGCTGCCGGCAACCATCAGCACACCAACTAGCGCAAAACCCATGGCAATTTCATAAGCAACGATTTGAGCTGCCGAGCGCATTGCTCCCAAAAAGGCGTATTTTGAATTGGAAGCCCAGCCGGCCAGAATGACCCCGTACACGCCCATTGAGGTCAATGCCAGAATGTACAACAACCCGGCATCAATATTGGCAAGTACCAGAGTTTCACTGAACGGTACTACTGCCCATGCCGCCAATGCTGGTGCTAGCGAGAGAACCGGAGCAAACAGAAATAGATACCGATTGGAGCGGGCCGGAACCACCAGTTCCTTGAACATCAGCTTCATGGCATCCGCTATCGGCTGAAACCAGCCCTTGGGCCCCACTCGATTTGGTCCGACCCGGGTTTGAAAGTAGCCGATGAACTTGCGTTCGGCAAATGTGAAATAGGCAACGAAAGCCATCAACGGGGCGATAATCGCAAAAATTTTGACTACGATCCAGAAGATTGTCTGCACGGGCTCGGGTAGCCACCCGGTTAGATACACGAAAGAATCGTAAATCATGACTTTACTTGAACGGCCTTGCTGATACGGAGTGTGCCTGGAGCCCGAGCATTCACCGTTTCAATATATCCTGCAGGAATAAGCACACAATCCTTCGGTACCTGAGGCTCTGCGATTACTTGGAGGCATGCAAAAGCATCTTCATTGCCGATTTCTACCCAATCTCCATCCTCGAGAGCATGTTCCTGTATCGTGTCAGGATGCAAGCTTACAAGTGGTCCGGGATTATCCGTAGCACTTTGCAAGGCGGAGGCATTGCGAACGAATGCATCACCCCGATACATCGGCATATAGGTGATCGGCGTGAGTTCTTCATTGATGGGCGTGACCGGCGAGTGCATGCGAAATTCGCTTGTTCGGCAGCTCGGCTTCCGATTCGCGGAATTCATGGCCTTCAGCACTTCTTGGGTAACATCGTCCAGAGTGATCTGATCAAATCCATCCTGATTCAGGAAATTACCCAATACGCGGAGGATTTTCCAAGCAGGTTTGGATTCACCGATTGGCGCAATTGCAACCTCTGTTTGCTGTATCTTGCCTTCGCAATTTACATAGTTTCCGGCTGTTTCCGCAAAGGAACAAATTGGCAGAACAACATGGATATTCTGCTCATGGGAATCAGGCTTGAATGCAGTCAGCTGCGCCACGAAATCTGCATTTTCCAGTGCTTTGGAAGCGGCATATGCATCCAGACAATCGAGTTCAACCTGGCTGCCTAGCAATACAAAACCAGACATGTCTGAAGCGAACATGGCTTGCTTGTTGAGGCCATTTTTGCCAGGCAGGCAATTTGCCAGAGCTCCTCCAGAGCTGTTTCCGGGTGCAAGAACAGCCAAGCGATTGCCGGTAATTTCGGCAATCCATCCAGATATCGTCTTGAGCAGGCTAGAGTCGAGATGTTGTTGCGCAAAAGCACCAAGAACGATGGTGCCTTCCTGGGCCGCATCGATTAGTTGCCTAGCGATCAATGCCATATCACTGTCGTCTGCCAAAGCCGAAATTTCATCTGGAACAGTGGTGCCCGCCAGATCGGCGATCGCGTTTGCAAGGGCTGCAGTCCGGCCTAGCATTGCATAGCCAGGAGCGATTTCATTCGCTACACACTCAAAATTCAAATCAAATTCAACTGGATTGATGGCAGAGATCCTGGTTTTTCCTTCTCGCCATCCTTGCCTGATACGGAGCGAGAGTAATGGTTGTTCCTTTCGAATATTGGAGCCGATGAGCAAGATCGAGCTTTGCTTTCCGTAGTCCTCGATCGGCAATTCGCTGGCTGGAAAGCGAGGTGAAACATCATCATCTCGAAAGTCATTCTGTTGGAGTCGGTAATCAACATTCTCGCTACCCAAGGATCGGATCAGCTTTTGGAACAGGTGAAACTCTTCCAGAGTGGACATGGGGTGGGCAAGTCCGCCAATTTGATTTGCCTTGTCTTGTCCGATGATTGACTTTAGACCATCTGCGGTATAAGTCAGGGCTGTTTCCCAGTCCACTTCCTGCCATGATCCATCTTGCCGGATCATCGGTTTGGTTAAACGGTTCTCGCTGTGAATAGATTGGTAACTGAAGCGGTCTCGGTCGGCGAGCCAGCATTCATTGATCTTGTGATTTTCTTTTGGTACGACACGTTCGACACGATTTCGCAAGGTCTGGATCAGCATATTTGACCCCAAACAGTCATGCGGGCTTATACTTTGATGATCGGTCAGTTCCCAGGAACGGGCAGCAAATCGGAACGGTTTGGAGGTCAAGGCACCAACTGGGCAAAGATCAATCATGTTGCCCGAGACTTCCGAATCGATGGTTTGGTCCAGAAAAGTGCTTATTCGCATGTGTTCACCTCTACCCGGTGCTCCCATTTCCATCACGCCTGCGATTTCCTCTCCAAAGCGCACACAACGCGTACAATGAATGCAACGAGTCATCTCGGTAGCGATGAGAGGTCCTATGTCATGACTTGGGACCGAACGCTTTCGTTCCATAAAGCGTGAATTGTCCTTGCCGTATCCAAGTGCCTGATCCTGAAGAGGGCATTCACCCCCCTGATCACAGACGGGACAATCGAGCGGGTGATTTATCAGCAAGAATTCCATGGTGCCCTGTTGTGCTTCAACCGCGAGTTCCGATCGAGTATGCACCTTCATTCCGCTGGTTACTGGCGTGGCGCAGGCTGGCAGCGGCTTGGGTGCACGTTCAACCTCAATCAGGCACATGCGACAATTGGCAGCCACTGACAGTTTTTCGTGATAGCAGAATCGGGGAATGTAGATACCGTTTCGGTCGGTGACTTCGATCAGCATCTCACCCATTTCTGCATGATAGGTTTTTCCGTCGATTTCGATCTCTACATTACTCATGCTGCATCCGAGTGGACCGGTTTGATCTTGGCTTCAAACTCATGACGAAAATGCTTCAGAAAACTCTGTACTGGCCAAGCTGCTGCATCACCCAAGGCGCAAATCGTGCGTCCTTCGATACGATTTGCGACGTCAAGCAGGGTATCAAGGTCTTCGATGCTGCCTTGTCCGCGGTTGATTCGCTGGATAATTCGAAAAAGCCAACCGGTACCTTCCCGGCACGGTGTGCATTGTCCGCAGGACTCCTCATAATAGAATTTCGAGAGTCGCTCCAGCACATTCACCATGTCGGTCGTCTCATCCATGATGATCACGGAGCCGGCCCCGAGTGCAGAACCGTTCTCCTGCAGGGATGTATAATCCATGTTTGCAGCAAGTATCGCTTCGGCTGGCATAACAGGAACCGATGATCCCCCCGGTATCACGGCTTTGAGTTTACGGTTTTTCCATACTCCTCCAGCCATTTCCAGCAACTCTGAAAATGGCGTGCCCATCTTTATTTCATAGTTTCCGGGATGATTGACATGTCCGGTGACCGAGAAGATTTTCACGCCGCCGGAGTTTTCAACCCCCAGCCCCCGAAACCACTGACCATCCATCCATTTGCCATTTCCACGAAGAATCGTTGGTACCGAAGCAAACGATTCCGTGTTATTGATCGTAGTGGGTTTTCCATAAAGCCCAAAGACTGCTGGAAATGGGGGTTTGAATCGAGGTTCTCCCTTCTTCCCTTCCAGGGAATTGAGAAGGGCGGTTTCTTCCCCGCAAATATAGGCACCTGAGCCGAGATGGTTGTGTAATTCGAAATCAAAGCCTGAATTGAGAATGTTCCGACCAAGAAATCCAGCATCGCGGGCCTCCTTGATTGCCTGTTCCATCGAGTGATAGGGCTCGTGAAATTCGCCTCGGATATAGTTATAGCCAACCGATGCACCCATTACATAGCCGCCGAGGGTCATGCCTTCAACAAGGGCGTGTGGATTCAGACGCATGATGTCTCGATCCTTGCAGGTACCAGGTTCTCCTTCATCCGAATTGCAGACAACATATTTCTGGTCATCTGACTGTCGTGGCATAAAGCTCCATTTGACGCCAACTGGAAAGCCAGCCCCTCCACGACCACGGATATTGGAAATCTTGAGAACCTCTACGATTTCAGCGGGATCGATTTCGCCCGCCAAGACCTTCTGCAGAGCTTGATATCCACCGTTATTTCTATAGGAATCCAGAGTCCATGGCTGTTGTTGGTCGAGAGCCGGAAGGCACACTCCGCTTGAATATTTCAGAGAGCCGAATCGGTTAGCGATTAACTCGCGATTTGTTTGCACACTCATTGCAAGCCTTCCAGTATCAAGTCGATTTTTTCTTCGTCGAGATTCTCATAGTAATCGTGGCCGATGGCCATCATCGGAGCACCTGCACAGGCGGCTAGACACTCAACTTCACGCAAGGTGAACTTGCCGTCTTTGGTGGTTTGGTTGAAGTCGATTCCAAGTCGCTGCTTGAGGTGATCGACGACTCGGTCACAACCTCTCAGCATACAGGAAATATTGGTACAGACTTCAATTTTGTGTTCGCCAACCGGCTCAAGGTCATACATGGAATAGAATGTTGCGACTTCATAAGCTCGCACTGCCGGCACTCCGATAATACCGGCCACTTGTTCAATCAAATCGGGGCTTAGCCAGCCATGTTCGTCTTGTGCGATGCGAAGTGCTGCCATGAGGGCCGACTGTCTTCGATCAGATGGATATTTGGTTAGCTCGTCATGTATTAGACCAATACCAGATTCTGACAGCTCCATTTTGCCATGATCGCTCATTATCGGTCAATCTCTCCAAATACGATATCCTGTGTTCCAATGATGGCGACCATGTCGGCTAGCATGTGCCCCTGGCACATCTCATGCAATGCCGCAAGATGTGCAAAACCCGGCGCTCGAATTTTGCATCGATAGGGTTTGTTGGCCCCGTCCGAAATCAGATAAATTCCGAACTCGCCTTTGGGGTGTTCAATTGCTGCATAAGCTTCACCTTCGGGAACAAAATAACCTTCGGTAAAGAGTTTGAAATGGTGGATCAAGGATTCCATATCGCCTTTCATGCTCTCCCGGTTTGGCGGAATCAATTTGTAATCGTCAATGATTACAGGACCGGGGTTGTCGCGCAACCAGTGGATGCATTGTTTGATGATGCGGTTTGACTGACGCATCTCCTCAACCCGGCACAAGTAGCGATCATAGCAATCGCCATTGGTACCAACCGGGATATCAAAATTCATTTGATCGTAAACTTCATACGGCTGTTTTTTCCGCAAGTCCCATTCGACCCCTGAGCCTCTCAGCATGGGACCGGTGAATCCGAGTGCGATGGCGCGTTCTGGTGCAACCACCCCAATGTCAACTGTACGCTGTTTCCAGATTCGGTTGTCGCTGAGCAAAGTTTCATATTCATCCACATAGGCGGGAAAGCGTTCGGTGAATGCTTCCATGAAATCGAGTAACGAGCCAGATCGGTCGAGGTTTCGTTGTTCGGTTTCCTGTTCGGAATGCCGTTTCGTTGGGGAGTATTGAGGCATCTGGTCTGGCAGATCGCGATATACCCCGCCTGGGCGGTAATAGGTTGCGTGCATCCTTGCCCCTGAAACTGCTTCGTAACAGTCCATCAGATCCTCACGTTCCCGGAAGCAATACAGAAACACCGTCATCGCTCCGACATCCAGAGCATGAGCTCCCAGCCAGAGGCAATGATTGAGGATTCGTGTAATCTCATCAAATAACACGCGTATGTATTGTGCCCGAATTGGCGGGGTAATGCCGAGCATTTTCTCGATGGCGAGTACATAGGCATGTTCATTGCACATCATGGAAACATAATCCAGGCGATCCATATACCCGATGCTTTGGTTGAATGGTTTGGACTCGGCCAGTTTTTCGGTTGCTCGATGCAGCAGTCCGATGTGCGGATCGCAACGCCCGATCACTTCACCATCCATTTCCAGAATGACTCTGAGTACACCGTGTGCCGCTGGATGTTGCGGGCCAAAGTTCATGGTATAGCTGCGAATTTCTGCCATTAGTCTGATAGGGTATGTCTTCGTCCGGTTTGGGTATCTTCACGAATGGTGCGTGGTACCAGAATTCGGTCCTCAACGGTCACGGGCCGATAGGCGACTCGTCCTTTGTGTTCGTCGTAGGCCATTTCTACATGTCCGGATAGTGGAAAGTCTTTTCTGAACGGGTGTCCGATAAATCCGTAGTCAGTGAGTATGCGACGCAAATCGGGATGTCCCTTGAACACAATTCCGAACAAGTCAAATGCCTCGCGTTCAAACCAATCGGCAATGGGCCAGATGTCAATTACCGAATCAATGCCGGGTTGTTCCTGATCCAGGAATGCACGCACGCGCACGCGAAGATTATGTCTCAGGGATAGCAGGTGGTAGACTACGCCAAACCGAAGTTGTTCAGCCGATTCACCCTTTTCGAGTCCATAGGTTGAGTAGTCAACACCACAGATGTCTGTCAATTGCCTGAAATCGCAGGATGGATCATCACGCAGCTTGGTGCATACCGACTTAATTTGCTCTCCATCAACTTCCAGGGTCAGTTCATTCAGGTCAAACCGCTTTGAGTGCAAGGCCGTGCCTAGCAAATCATCGACATGTTCGGCTAGCGATACAAGCGTTGTCATGGATTAGTTTGAGTATGCGGTGCTCAGGATGCAGCATCCCGAGTTTGTACTGCTGGCCTTGCAATGGTTGAAGTCCGCTTGATTTTTTTCTGAAGTTGCAGAATTCCATAAATCAGTGCCTCGGCAGTTGGAGGACAACCCGGAACATAGATATCAACCGGCACGATCCGGTCGCAACCGCGTACCACTGAATAGGAGTAGTGATAGTAACCTCCGCCATTGGCACAGGAACCCATGGAAATCACCCATCTAGGTTCGGGCATCTGATCGTAAACCTTGCGCAGTGCCGGGGCCATTTTGTTGGTGAGTGTACCAGCGACAATCATGACATCGGATTGTCGTGGGCTGGGCCTGAACATTACTCCAAAGCGGTCAAGATCATAGCGAGCTGCGCCGGCTTGCATCATTTCTACGGCACAGCAGGCGAGGCCAAAGGACATTGGCCACATCGAGCCGGTGCGCGCCCAGTTAATCAGTTCATCGAGTCGGGCTGTTGCAAAGCCCTCATGGAGAACGCCTTCTATTGACATTTGATTAATCCCATTCTAGTGCTCCTTTTTTCCATTCGTAGATAAATCCGATTACGAGGATTCCGAGAAAGATCATCATGGACCAGAATCCGAATACCCCGAGTGAATCCAGAGCCACGGCCCATGGAAAAAGGAAAGCAATTTCGAGGTCAAAAATAATAAACAAAATCGCGACCAGATAGTAGCGAACATCGAATTTCATGCGTGAATCTTCGAATGCTTCGAAGCCACATTCGTAGGGTGACAGCTTTTCGTCGTCCGGGCGATTCGGCCCCAAGGCCAATCCAGCGCCCATTGCAACCAAGCCGATACCAAGCCCGATAGCCATGAACATAAGAATCGGAAGATAGTCAGTTAACATGCGCAGTTGATCGACAGTTTACAGGTTTGAGCAATACCGCAGTGCTCGCCAACTTCATATCAAATTTACATCATTTGGAAGAGAAATTGACTTCTTTCACTCGATAATCGAATTGTAAAGGATTTGATTGATTTCTACCACTGTCGCATGCGTTTTATCCAGGCAAGTTGGATATTATTTTTATCGATAATCCGAGAATCACATGGGAATATTGCTCGTTAAAACAACTGGTTACATGACTAACACTGCGCAGTACAGGATGTGGTCGGTGGTCTTGGAATACAGTTTGCAAGTTAACAGCATTATGGGATGTCCGGTCTTGAGGATTTTGTGGGAGAGTAAAAAGCAAATCTGTTTGCATTGACAGGCTGATGTTGAATGAGAGTTTCACTATCCGATCAGTCTGGCCTGCAAGCGATGCAGAAGAATGCCATAGAAAGGCAGGAACAGCACTATAGAGACCGCAATCTTGAACCAAAGGTCAATGGTAGCGATTTCAATCCAGTTGGCGGCCATAAATGGGTCGCTTGAGCGATAAAATGCAGTGAAGTAGAAAGTATAGGTATCAATGACATTGGCCAAAAAAGTCGAAATCAAGGGTGCTGGCCACCAAGCAATCGAGCGTTCCCGTATATGTTGGAAAACAAAAATATCCAGCAGTTGTCCGAAAAGGTAGGCGAATCCGCTTGCCAGACCAATTCGCCAATCTGCTAACCATATGCTAATTAGGATGGCGGGAACAAAGGCTATGGCGACGATTATTCGGGCACTGGTTTGTCCGGACAAGCGGATGGTCAGATCGGTTGCCAAAATAGCTGCCGGGAAGATGAACATGCCGTAGCTGTAATGGTAGCCTAGGAAGGTATTGGTGAATTGCACGGTATAGTTTGCCAGGGCAATGATTGCAACCTGTAACAGTGCAAGCTTCAGAATCGGATTCGCGGGTAATCTGCCAGGTTGAGTATATTGCGACAATGCCATTGAAAGAAAGGGTTTTGCGTGAGTCTTTGCGGCTCAGTTTGATGATGGCTCAGGATTTGCTTGCCAATCTCTATTGACGCGAGACTCATAAATGTTGGCTGAGTAATTCAATCCTTGTCATTGAGACTTAGGAACCATCAAGTTCATTTCAATCCCAGTTTATGTCATTATAGCCGGCATGAACATTGCAATGAGACAAATCAGTGTCAAGACCGCAGACTTGTTAATTGCCGAGTCGCGACTACTCGTGGTCGGTTGCCTCGGCTGTTATGTGAACAACAGGAAGATTGGCGGAGCGGTCAAGGTCAACTTGCCATGAGTTCGACCCACAAGGGGTTGCCGAAGCTGGCGAATTTACATGAGTTAAACGTGATGGCTTAAAGTGTTGTAGCATGAAAGATAAAATTTTTAGTGTTGTCCAAGATCCCTGATCGACAATTAGAAATGGGCGAAAAGAAAAATCCATCTTGATTGAATTTTCGATCTTGAGTAGACTCTATTTTTTGATCACCAGTTCGGTTCGGTGGTCGAAACAGACGAAGAACATCGCTTTTTGTACCCGATAACTGAGCTTCGGGAGGTACATTCCGACACTCGCATCGGACATCGTTATCCACCATGACAGCCAAACCTCGAATGCCCAGTCGGCTCTCTCTGGCCCGATGGAACGGGCGGCTTTCGATCACGGTAATGCTGACTACGGCTATTTCCCTTCTCGTTCTCGTATCGGCAAGCAGTGTTCTCGGTGTTGGCATGTGGCTCGCGAGCAAGAACACGCTGGCGTTGATGGGCGCCAATGCCAATCAAAGAACTGCCAATATGGTCGACCGGATCGAACGCCATCTACTCCCTGCTGAGGATCAGGTTCGTTTTATCGCCGAGCGCATAGAGAGCGGTGAATTCAATCCCGAAAATCGTACAATGTTCGGTCAGTTGCTGACAGGCGGTCTTGCAGGTGTGACTCAGATAGAGTCGATATCCTTTCTTAACCCCGGGCATCCGACCTTCTATGCAGCTCGTTATGGGGACAGTCGCATTGAAATTGGCGAAGTGGATAACGCTGACGATCCGAGACACCAGGAATATCTGGCATCGATGCCCGCAGAGCCACACTGGGTGCAGCCATACTGGATCGAGAGGCACGAGGGAACTTATTTCAGTCGGATTCACCCAGTCTGGCATGGCGATCGGTTTGTCGGGTCTGCGATTGCGACAGCCTCGATCCGAGAACTCTCGGCTTTCGTCCGCAAGGCTGGCGAAGGTGGTCCCGGCACGCAGTTTATCCTGTATGGTCGAGACCATGTTCTGGCCCATCCGCTGATGGTGCAAGGCTATCCGGGCCTCTCGCTTGCGAACCCATTGCCTAGTCTTGCAGACTTTCGCGACCGCGTTCTGTCGGCAATATGGCGGCAGGAAGATAGCAATGCACTGGTCACTGAACTATCCCGGGAGGCCAATGGCCACAGAATCGAAATCGATGAAGAAAATTATCTCTTTTTGTATCGGCAGTTATACGGCTACGGACCGAAACCTCTGATCGTCGGCGTTTGGTATCGTATCGAGGATATAGGTACCGAAATATACCGGATGATTGATGCCCTGTTGGTTGGTATTGGCGCCCTTGTGCTTTCGATCCTCGCTGCTCTGATCCTCGGCCGGCGCATTGCCCGACCCATAGTGCAGTTTTCCGGAGCGGCAGGCCAAGTCCGAAACCTCAAGATCAATGATATCCAAGACCTGCCGGGCAGTCTCTTGCGTGAACTCGACCAGCAGGCCAAGTCCTTCAACGCAATGTTACACGCTCTCCGCTGGTTCGAGACATACATTCCCCGGAAGGTAGTGGAGCGACTAGTGAAGCACGGAGAAATCGAAGACACGACCTCCGCCGAGCGGGAGATCACCGTGATGTTTACCGATATTGTAGGATTTTCGTCAGTCGCCGAAAACCTGTCTGCACCGGATGTAGCAGCCCTCGTCAATCGACATTTCGAAATTGTTGCTGGATGCATCGAGGCTGAAGATGGGACCGTCGACAAGTTCATCGGCGATTCCGTGATGGCTTTCTGGGGTGCCCCCGAAGCACAGCCAGACACAGCCGAACGGGCCTGCCGTGCAGCTCTGGCGATCACTGACAGTGTACGCAAGGAGAACGACCGACGACGAACCGCGGGCAAGGTGCCGCTGGGCATCCGCATCGGCGTCCATTCCGGTAGCGCCACGGTCGGCAATATCGGCGCACCCGGTCGCATCAACTACACGATTATCGGTGATACCGTGAATATTGGTCAACGTCTTGAACAGCTCGGAAGGACGCTCTGCCCCGCAGGTAGTGAGGTGGCTATTCTGATAAGCGGTGCAACGGCATCGGAACTCGGTCCAGACTTTTGTCCTGTCCCGGTCGGCAGGTTCTCCGTCAAGGGTCGATCCGGCGAGATTGACGTTTTCAGTCTCGATGGATGAAAGCCGGGAATCCATGGTTCGATTGCCGAGGGACAGTTGTTGATTTGGGTCATCATGCATGCAATTCCCTTGCAGATCAACCCTTACAGCATGTCATGCTGTTCGAGAACTGCAACGCGCGACCCGCAAACACTTGAGTGACCGAGGTACATCACAGTAAATTCCGATGACATGAATGATGGCTCGGATCTTTTCCATGCTGACGCCCTTTATTATTTCCCTCGGTTATGGATTTTACACTCGTGCATTTTTCCCAAGACACCGATCATCGCGAGATTCACATGGAACGTGTCTCGGGTTTGATGACTTTACCATTCCAGACAAACCCCCATCACCGAGCGGTTGTGGCTTTCTGGAACTATCCCGACAGTCTGTCGAATTGCGTCCAACCCATCTTCTCCAGCAATTGATGTCAGTTTTGGTTCGTGTTGCAACTCCGACCGGAATATCCCTGGCTTCATAGAAGTTTGCTTAGCTTGATGTTCAGCAAAACCGATATTGCGAATCGAACTGATATGGTCGAATCTGTCATTACCCGACTTCAGAACAACTCACAAGAGGATTTCGCTTGTTCAAGGGAAAAGTTAACCGAATATGGAATGGCACGATTTGATTCATGAGATAATCCTCACTTATCAATCAAACGACCTTGCCACAGTTCATCCAGAAAACATTCCCAAGGAAATACCTCAATACCATTGATGACACGTTGAATTGGTTCCATGCAGATCAGTAGATGACGTCTCGTGATACCCTCTTCCCGAAGTGCCATAAGCCCACGCATATCACGAATGCCAACGTTCAGCTTTGCCTTCACTTCAACAGCAAGGCCCGGAAGAACGAAATCCACCTCGTAGCCAGATTTCGAACGCCAGTAACTCGGAGGGTCAAGTTGGTTATAGTTGCAATAGGCGGCGAGTTCTTGATAAATGAGACTTTCGAAACTTTCCCCGTATTCGGGGGTGCCTGGAGCCAGACCCCTGCGACCTTGCAGGTGCCTGACCAAACCGATGTCAAACAGATAGTATTTTGAGGTAGATATCGCCTTCCGCTTGCGTGTTTCGGTGACGGCCGGGACCTCACGGGCAAGGAAAGTGTCCTTGAGAATGTCATAGTAGGCTCTCACTGTTGATGCAGGAACTTGAGCATCGTTTGCAACATGGGCAAAATTGACCATTCGACCATGCTCCAGAGCAGCGGTTGCTAGAAAGCGGCTGAATGCCCCGACATTCCTGACCACTGCCTCTGCAGCTACTTCCTCTTTCAGATAATCGCCCGCATAGGCTGCCAGGTCTTCGTCTGGGTTATCGGAAAAATAGATCGAAGGTAGTAGTCCATACTCCAAGGCGCGATTCAAATCGAATTGTGCCCCCAATTCCTGACGGACTAGGGGGTGCAAGACACGGGAGCGAGCCCTCCCGCCTAGCAGGTTTATTCCCTTGCGACGCAGACTGCGTGCGCTGGAGCCGGTGAGGAGAAAACGCACTCCATGTTGTTCGATCATCAGATGCACCTCGTTGAGGAGCTCGGGGAGTTTTTGGATTTCGTCAATCACAATCAAGGATGATTCGGGGGTGAGTGCTTCACGGATTAACGCTGGATTGCGCGACAGGCGCAGAAACAGGGACTGGTCGAGTAGATCATAAACAGTACAGCCCGCAAGTTGCTCGCGAATCAGTGTAGATTTGCCGGTTTGACGTGGGCCGAAGAGAAAGCAGGATTTGCTGGAAAGTACGTTTTCGATTTGCAAATGGCGAGGAATAAAAGCATGCAACATGAATTACAAATAGCAGAAATGATGTTGATTATTATGACAATCAACAATACATATGTCAAGTGTCATGACTAGTTCTGTTGAAAAAGAAATCAATTATCACCAATAATGCCGAGCTCAGCATTAGGTCGGGTAGTGGACATCGGTCTCGACGCAGAAGGAATCAGCTCGCCCGCGCAACGGCTCGCCCGGCTTTTTTCCGGCCACCGCGTGCCCCGACTGCACCACCAGGGCACTGATCGCGGTCAGCAGCTCCGGACCGAGAAGGCACACGTTGTCGATCACCGTCTGCAGCTCGTACCGGTGCTCCATGCATCCGTGACCCATCATCTGACGCACCAGGCCATCATGATTGGCCAGGTGGGCGAGCCGGTCGAAATCACAGCCCAGCCCCTGCCTGAGCACCGCCAGCACCAGCATGCTCCACAGGTTCATGCCCGGACGACCGGTGTCACGGCGCACTTCCGGATTGACCTCCACCTCCAGCAACGCAAACACCTGCCGGCGCAACTCCGGGGTCACGTACAGATGCTGCAAGCCCAGCAGCAGGGCCGGGATGCATCCCGGGACTTCGGGATGATCTCGATGTCCTCGATGAACGTGCCGCCGATTTCCAGCTGCGCCGATTCCACTTTTCTCATGGCCTTTTCCTGAAGATTCCGTCATCATGGGGCAAAACAGGCCGGTTTTCGCACTTTCCGGCCAAAACCGCTCAATCTTCGACCTGAACGATCAGACCAAACTGCCTTCTACCTCGCTGTTTATAATGGATAATTGTATCACAGTCACGCTTTTCTGGCAGACACTATTTAAGGATTAGGGTTTTACTCTATCATTGACAAACCATTTGCACTTCAATCTGGAAAGTAGTTTACAGACGAATGCAACTGGAAGCTTTTCGTCTCGAACAAGATCAGAAGCAAACTTGTTGTAAGCAAATAAGCTGTCCGGTCAAGTAGCACATGAACTGTCCGCTTTTTGGAGAGATTCATGAAGCGGACCTTATGGCAACAGGAGATCAGACTGATGAGATTTGAAGAGGCCTGTGAAGGCTGGACGGAGAGGCGTCCGAGCCAGGAGGAAGCGGCATCGCTGCTGGCCACATTCATGCTTTTCCGGCAGACACTGAACATGCTGATCGAAATGACCAGCCTGAATGAACAGCTGCGACCCTCGTCAGTTGCTCGGCCCGGATTTTCTCCATGTTCCAAAAGGGGAAGCGGCCAGGAGGCCGCTTCCCGTACCGCTTTCAGCGGGTCCGGCCAGACCAGGACTGGAGGGCTTTCGTGTGCAGCATTTGTGACTCATAAACGCGAAAATATGAGTCACAAATGCTGTAGAATACAATCCTACTTGATCGCTTGAAGAATTTGCATTAGTCCTGTGACCGTTTATTATCATAGCGGAGAATTCCCACCCGATCATCGCCTTGAATGGTCGAAGTTGATCCCTAAGCTTGGCCCGACGGCCGCCGCGATTGCCCGATATGACGCTATTTTGGAAGCGATACCGAATCCATTTTTGCTTCTCAATCCATTAAAAATACAGGAGGCCGTTCTTTCTTCTAGAATTGAAGGAACTCAGGCGACAGTTCTGGAAGTTTTGGAGTCTGGCGGTGGCGGGCGAGTGCCAGCCTCGGCTGAGCGACAGCTCGATATTCAAGAAGTGCGGAACTACATCAATGCCATGCAGATAGCCGAGGAGCTATTGGGAAAATACCCCTTGTCCCAAAGAGTAATCAAAGAGACTCACTCTGTGTTGCTCCAGGGTGTTCGTGGCCACGGTAAATCTCCGGGGCGGTACCGGCGCATGCCCAATTGGATTGGCCCGCCAAATTGCAAAATCGATGAAGCAAAGTTTGTGCCCATTGAAGCGCAAAAACTTGATGATGCAATGAGCGAATGGGAAAAGTACATCCACCAAGAGCATCCAGACCGGTTAGTCCAACTGGCCATTTTGCATGCGGAATTTGAGTCACTCCACCCATTTTTGGATGGCAATGGGCGTTTAGGACGGATGCTGATCCCCCTATTTCTTTGGCAGCAGAACCTTATACAAAGGCCGGTC
The DNA here is from genome assembly GCA_965220975.1 of Candidatus Poriferihabitans sp. Lineage (GTDB taxonomy): Bacteria > Pseudomonadota > Gammaproteobacteria > Arenicellales > Poriferihabitantaceae > Poriferihabitans. The sequence goes on from OZ244855.1 coordinate 2,916,531, forward strand.
TTTAGTATCAGCAGTTATTTTGAGGAGGATCGCGACGCCTATTATGATGGGCTTTTGTTAGTATCGAAAGATGGAAACTGGGTCGGATGGATAAAGTATTTTCTAGAAGCGCTGAGAAAACAGGCCGAACGCAACTACAAAAAAGCACGCGGAATTCTTGAACTATACGAGGAAACAAAGAGGGATGTAGCGCAAAATGTGCGATCCCAATATACGAGTCCAGCATTGGATTGGATATTTAATCACCCAGTATCGACAACAAGCAGCCTCATAAATTATCAGGGCGTCCCCCGCGCATCTGCCAGCCGGGTTTTATCTGCATTTGAGAATTTGGGCATACTAGTCAAGCAGCAACAACCAAGAGGAAGTCTGTCTGCAGTTTATGTATTTCCGAAATTGATTGAAATTATCGATGGTTGACAGAGTAAGTTGATGGTCGGCCTGCTGGGAGGGGAATGCAGAATTTATGACTCACACATGAAACACAAAGTGATTTGTGACTCATAAGCCAGGAAATATGAGACACAAATATTCCAAAATTCAATCATCCCCATCCGTTTGATTGCCGCTTCATGAAGCTGAGATTCATGAGCGGCATGAAATTCAGGGCAGAGCGCATGCATAGTGCCGCCGGGAAGCTAGCCTCATGATCTTGCTGCCTGAAGCGGGTGTCACATAAAATTTCTCCAGCGCAAAAGCTCGTGATCGAGGGAAGTGGGGGAGGTAGCAATTGCCATCCCCAGTTCAAGTCCGAAGTGCAACACTACCTCCCGATTGCCAAGCTGCGAGAAAGTCGCACCGAAATGCGCTTGGGAATACAAAGTTAGTCGAATCGACTTGTTTAGGCGTGATCATGTGCAAGTTCAGGAAATTCGATAGGCAATAATTGAGAGATAGGCAAAATAACAGAACACCAGAAAGACGCCTTCGGGACGAGTCATTTTCTGTCCAGTATAGAAAATGGGTAAAACGATTAAGGCAGTAAAGGTCATAAATGCAAGATCAATCCAAGAAATATTACCCAATGAAAGCGGGGTAATGAGAGATGTCAATCCCAGAATTGCGAGAATATTGAAGATGCTTGAGCCGACCGCGTTGCCAATCGCTAAATCACCCCGTCCCTTTAGCGATGCAATCAGTGTTGAAGCAATCTCGGGAAGTGAAGTGCCGAGCGCGATGAGTGTCAAGCTGATAATCGCCTCGCTGATCCCAATCATGCGGGCCAACTGTACCGCGCCATCAACAAAGAAGTCCGCACCATATACCAACATCACCAGACCGATTACCACCAGAAAAACGGAGAGCAAAAGAGATTTTGAAGCGTCATTCCTACAATCCTCCGGTTCCGATTTGCTTGTTCTACCCCAGCGGATGCAAAAGAAAAGGTAGGTGGCAAGAGCAATGATCATCAATGCCCCATATCCACGGGTTAGCATACCGCTGACATAGAGCATGATGCAAAGAGCAAAAGAACACAAAATCAGAATGGGTACATCCTTTTTCAATACCTGGGTTTCGACACGAAGTGGATGAACGCAGGCAGCGAGACCGAGTACCAGAGTCAGGTTCGCAATATTTGATCCCACTGCATTGCCAATCGCAACATCGTCAAGATCCTGCAAAGCTGCCCCAATACTGATGAATAGTTCCGGGGCGCTAGTCCCGAACGCAACGACTGTCAGGCCGATAACCAGTTGGGTCATGCCGAGCCGGATAGCCAGTGATTCAGCTCCCCTGACCAGCAGGTCACCACCGATAATTAGCAACAATAAGCCGCCTAGAAGCAGGAAAGCGATAATCATGAATGAGCAATCTTTGAATGGGAGGACTATTCCTTGTGCGTGCAGTGAATTCCAGTTCTAGTGTCGCTGCGCAATTGCATTATTAAATGGTATCATGATAGGCCGGATACAAGGTAATATCATCGTGGCTATGTGACGAAAAATAAATCTATTGAATTTAATTGTAGGAAGCAGTACTTTCAGCAGGAAAATAGGCAGTCAATGACGGCCAGATGTGTTCCAATAGCAAAATCTGTGCATCCGCTGTCGGATGAATGCCATCATCTTGCATCAGGTCAAAATCCAGTGCGACCGGCTCCAAAAAAAATGGCACGAAACCGACTGGGTGTTGTTCGGCTAGTTCCTCAAACACGCGGTAAAATGACCGGGTATAGATTTTTCCGTAGTTCGGCGGGATTTTCATGCCAAGCAACAGAACCTCTGCATTCGCCTCAAAGGAAGTATTGATCATTGATTCCAGATTGTTGTACATATCGCGGGTATCCAGACCTTGCAATCCGTCGTTTGAACCTAAACCAAGTACTACTAAATCAGGTTGATACAGGGATAGCATGTCACGAATGCGCTCTTTGCCTCCCTGTGTGATTTCACCGGATATACTGCCATTGATAATTTGAATGCCTGAGTCCTTGACACGATCAGTCAGCAGACTGGTCCAAGCGCGATCTTTGGGTATACCATATCCGGAACTCAGACTGTCTCCCCAAATAAGAACAGTAAAGTTGTCGGAATAAACTGGAGTCGAGGCGAGGTAAAACCCGAGAATAAATGTCACGAGGATTTTCATGAATTACAAATTTATTGAGTGTGCTGTTATCTTGATATGAACAATCAGTACAAATCTACAGAAAAGAGTGTGCTGCAAGCGAGCCAGGTATTCAAGTCCATTGAACATGCAGGCTCTAATTTGGATATCTTGCAGGATATTTCAATAGATATTTCGGTCGGTAGCACGGTTTCGATGACTGGCCCATCCGGCTCAGGAAAAACGACCTTGCTGGGTATTCTGGCTGGACTCGATCTTCCCAGTTCCGGATCCGTCAGGCTTTTTGGCCAGACAATCAGTACCATGGATGAGGATCAACGGGCAAAATTGCGCAATGGACGAGTAGGATTCGTGTTTCAATCATTTCACTTATTGCCGAATTTGACTGCACTTGAAAATATCTCATTGGCTCTTGAAGTTATACCTGGCAGTCAGGATATCAAGGAGCAGTCTGTTCAGTCGCTGAAGTCGGTTGGCTTGTCGAACCGTGCTTCACATTTGCCCTCACAGTTAAGTGGTGGAGAGCAACAACGTGTGGCTCTTGCCCGGTCCATGGTCGTCAATCCGACGATTCTGTTTGCCGACGAGCCGACCGGTAATCTTGATCACCAGACTAGCAGACAGATTGTTAATTTGATGTTTTCACTAGTTGAACAAAGGGGATCAACATTGGTTCTGGCTACCCACGACCATCAACTTGCAGAACGTTGCGATGTCCAGTATCGGATTGAAGCCGGACGGCTGGTTTAGCCAGTTCGACATGGGATTCGCGCGCAGTTTGCGCCTTGGCGAATTTCGGCTGCTTTTGTTAGCCTGCCTTTTTGTCGCGATTGCATTGTCTGTGGTTGGCGCTCTCGGCAGTCGCATTGAACAGGCCATGCAGATCCGCACTAGTGCGATTATGGGGGCCGATGCGATCCTTTCTTCTACTCGCCCATTGGATCAGGAATACTGGATATTAGCCGAAGAACTGGGATTGAAAACAGCGGATTCGATCAGTTTCATGAGCATGCTGACCAATGGTCAGGAGAGTCGTCTGGTGAATGTCCGGGCAGTTTCCGACAACTATCCACTCCGAGGTGAAATCCTCATCAAAAGCGATGCCAACCCAGATGGCTTTGTTGAATATCGGCGTTCCCCGGATCAGGGTGCTGTTTGGGCGGCTACACAAGCGGTGGTTGATCTTGGTCTAAATGAACAGGGAACATTGCAGATTGGCGACATGCAGGCAAATTTTCTCGGAGAGATTTTACTGGATCCGGAAGGTGGTGCCGACCGTATCCGCTTTGCACCAAGAGTGATCATGAATATGGGAGATCTGGAGAGTACTGGATTACTGACTCCGGCAAGCAGAGCACGTTATCGATTGTTGTTGGCTGGGGGCAGGGAAGCCATACTCGCATTTCAAGAATCGGTCGGGGCCAGACTTGAATCTTATGAAGAAATGGTGGTTGCCGATATTCGAAGGGATGAAGTGAATTCAACGGTTGGAAGGATTATCTCCTATATACGCCTAGCGGTTCTGTTATCGGTGATTCTCTCGGTTGTTGCCATGGCTCTTGCTGCACAGGGTTTGTGGCGTCGGCAGATTGTGGAGATGGCGTTACTTCGATGTCTGGGCCAGCAGAACAAGCAAACCATGCTGGGTCTTGGAATTCGCTATCTGACAATGGGGATACCGGCATGTATATTCGGCACATTGATTGGTTTCGCGATTCAGGATGCGGTGGGTCGTATTGTGCAGGAACAGGTCATCATGAGATTGCCTGAGCCATCGCTTTGGTCTTTGGCTGGCGCTGTGTTCATTACTCTTGCTGCCCTTTTCGTGGTTACCTTGCCGACTTTGAGGGCAGTTCAGCAAGTACCTTCGGTAATCTTGCTTCGTTCATCCAGCAGTCCACCAATGACCCAGCAGCAATCCACTTTCAGCGTATTGTTGCTGATTATCGCTCTGACGATATTTCTGGCTGGAGATATTTTGCTGGCACTGACTGTCCTGCCCGGTTTATTGCTTGCAGCACTCTTGTTCTGGGGGGTGACTCGGCTTCTGATTTATGTGGTCGGAAGAATGGTCGGGACTCGAACTTCCCCCTATTATGTTGCCTTGAAAGAAGTTTGCAGCAATGGTGCACGGAGTGCATGGATTGTCAGCACCTTCGGGGCGATCGTGTTTGCCCTGGTACTCTTGGCCGTGTTTCGATATGACATCTTCGAATCATGGAATCAGACCCTGCCGGATGATTCTCCAAATGTATTTGCCATCAACATCAAGGAATCCAATATTGAGCCACTCGATGGATTTCTTGACCGGCAGAACGTTAGCAGATCGGACATGTATTCGGTTATTCGGACAAGGGTAGTAGAGATCAATGGTCGCCCAATCTCGGAATACAACTTTACTGGTGAAGCAAGAGATCGCGTGAGTCATGTGTTCAACCTGACCGAGACAGCGGAATTGCCGGAGGATAACGAAGTCGTCGAGGGCCAGTGGTTTCTGGGCAGTGAGCGTGGCCTGTCGGTCGAAGATGAAACAGCGAGTGAACTCGGATTGGACCTCGGCGATACGCTCACTCTTGATACGGCAGGGATCAGGCATACAGCTCCGATTCTGAATCTGCGCGAGGTCGTGTGGGAGAACATGCGACCCAACTTTTTTATCATTGCCACTCCAGGACTGCTTGAGGGTGCGCCGGTAAGCCACATGCTTGCGGTGCATGTTGATGACGACATCAATCGGTTCATAAACCAGATGAGTCGTGAATTTCCGAATATCTCCGCGATCAATGTCAGTATCCTGTTACAGAGATTTCAGGAGATTGTCGATCAGGGTAGCATGGCGATCAGTACACTGTTCGTGTTTACCCTGCTTGCCGCAGGACTGGTGTTTTTTGGTATCCTCCAGGGCCAGAAAATCACCCGCCAACTTCAGATTGCACTCTTGAAATCCATGGGTGCCAGTCGCTCATTCATTCGCAAGGCCGTAATCAGCGAGTTTGCCCTGCTCGGCATATTTTCGGGTTTGCTGGGCAGCACGATGGCGTTATTGACTGGCATGCTGATGGCGGATCAAATATTTGAAATGGAGCTTGCGGTTTCATGGTACTGGATGTCAATCAGCATCGCCGTCGGTATTGTGCTGGTGTCGATTGCTGGATATCTGAGTATCCGGGGGTTGCTACGTGTTGTGCCGGTTCGATTGCTGGCAAACAGCCGAGGGTGACAGGGAACCAAGGCCTTGCGAAAGTCGATTGACCTGATCTTCCGGATTCAACTCCGGTTCACCCCGCCCGGGTCAATTCTGCCTGATTGATCCCTCGGCATGCCGTCCCTGTTCCCTCACCGGGCATGTCCCGAACTTTCCGTCGGAAGGCTGAAAGCCAGCGATATTCAGACTTCCAAATTTTTCCCGCACTGGAACCGTACCGCCCATTCCAGCCCGCCTGCATCAGGAATTACTTCACGGTAGCCCCTTGTACGGCGAGTCCGCGCAGTAGAGGTGCGAGGGGTCATGAAACTGTTTGGCCAGGTTGCTCAGGAACCCCGTGCTCGGCGGGGGCACGGAGGCTGTCCCGTCGTCGGTGCCTAATCTCCTGTCAGGGCCGGGTGTGGTGACGGTGGCCGGCCGATTCAGGGCTTGCCGGACGCTGGGATGCCGGCTTTTCGCGGCGCAGGTGCAGACGCCCCAGGCCATGCCGCCTTGGGGATGGGGCATATAGCGATCCTGACCGGCCGTCACCTGCCCGCAAAATTGTTCGCCGTGTTCGTCCCGGATGTTGACCTCCACCATTCGCATTTGCGGATTGATGGTGTAGCCCGTTCCGCGCAGTAGGACAACACGGATCACGCTTGGTCCGGTGATGAGGTTGTCGTTTTTGAAACAGGGCGATCCCCTGTTGTTGCTGAAGCTATTCAGGTCCATCCAGTCCGTCGAGTTGGTTGTATAGGTTGCCGCGGTGCGCAGCCGGTAGACGCCGTACTGGTAGAGGCCGCTTTCATTGAGGTAGACCGGCACGCCAAGGTTCCGAAACCGGTCATAGCCGGATACGGTATGCGCCATCACGTTGACCGTCACGCCCTGTGCGCCCTGGCTGGCTTTGATCTCGACCGGCATTCCGCCGCTAGAAAGATTGCATTGCGAAACAAGGGATTCATTTAACACGCCAGAGTAGCGGCCCGAATCTACCCGCAGACTAATCTCCGGTAGTGTCTGCGCCCCCGCCGGGGTTGCCAACACTGTAAGCAGAAAGAAGGTTGCTAGTTTAGCGAGGGGGGAGGGGGGTGATTATTGTCGTGTCTTTCATTTTTCTCACCAGTTTATTGAAGTTCATGTAGTATACAAATTTCCGGCTCCACCGTCTACAGGATGTACTGACTCTCCGGGATGCTGCAAAAGCCGTGACCTTCCCAGCCGTCATGGAGCGTTCCGAGCCACCGGTTTTGCCTTCAGGCACCTGGAAAAACGAATCTGTCTCGAATATCGACCTCCGTCGCTGTCATGCAATGACGGTTGCGCATTTTCTGACATAGGTGTCTGGAAGATCGAACTACTGCGGAGTCATCCCCCGCAATCTTTCTGATCTCCGTCGAAGTAACTCAAGTGCGGTCAGTAGAGCGATCGATACACACACCAGCAAGGTTGCTACAGCAAGAATTGTCGGGCTGATTTGTTCGCGAATGCCCGAGAACATCTGCCACGGTATGGTGCGTTGCTCATAGCTTCCTACGAACAGTACGACGACTACTTCGTCAAATGAGGTTATAAAGGCAAACAGTGCACCCGAGATGACTCCGGGAAGGATCAAGGGCACGATGATTCGGAAAAAAGTAGTGGTTGGGTTGGCACCCAAGTTGGCAGCGGAACGAACCAGTACCTGGTCAAATCCGCTCAGGGTAGCCGTGACCGTGATGACGACAAATGGTGTGCCAAGTGCCGTATGTGCCAGTATGACTCCAAGAAAGGTGCCTTGCAGTCCGATCTGCGAGTAGAAGAAATACATTCCAGCGGCCGAGATGATCAAGGGTACGATCATTGGCGAGATCAGCAGTCCCATGATCGTCGACTTGAATGGCATGTCTGACCGGCTGAGTCCCAAAGCGGCCACAGTTCCGAGAAATGTAGCAAGAATCGTCGAGAAAAACGCAATGATTACGCTATTCTTAACAGCACCCTGCCAGTTTGCATTGGTGAAGAAGTCGTTATACCACTTCAGGGAATAGCCTGCTGGATCAAATCGGAGCATCTCCTCGGTGAAGGTGAAAAAAGGCACCGCATTGAAGGACAATGGGATAATCACAATTATCGGTGCAATCAGGAAGAAAAACACCAGACCGCAAAAGATGCGATAGGAATAGAACCAGATTCGTTCACCAGTAGTTGTGTATGCGGGTAGAGCCATTGCTATGCAAATTTCATTTTGTCAATACCGACCACCCTATCGTATAGATAGTACAGCATAAGTACCAGAATCAGCAACAGCACTCCTAGTGAAGCCGCCAAGCCCCAGTTTAAGGAAGAGGACATGTGGTAGGCAATGAAGTTGCTGATCAAAGTGCCGTCTGTTCCACCCACCAAGGCAGGAGTAATGTAATAACCGATCGAGATAATGAACACCAGGATGGACCCGGCCCCGATTCCGGATACGGTATTTGGAAAATACACCCGGATAAAGGCCACAGTTGGGGTTGCCCCCAAATTCTTGGCGGCCCGCATATAAGTTGGCGGTATTGTTTTCATGACGCTGTAAAGTGGAAGCACCATGAACGGCAATAGTATGTGAGTCATCGCCACAACGGTACCCGTGGCATTGTGGATCATGGCTAGTCTGCCATCGTCGGATATCAGGCCGAGGGCAACCAGTAAGTCGTTGATCACGCCTTCTTGCTGCAAGAGGGCGATCCAGGAAGTTGTCCTGACCAGTAGCGAGGTCCAGAATGGCAACAGTACCAGAATCATCAGCAGGTTGCTGATGCGCAGAGGCAGAGTAGAGAGCAGATAGGCTATGGGATAAGCCAGCAACAGGCAAAGAAAGGTAATCAGGCCGCTTAGTGAAAGTGTTCGCCAGAAAAGCTTGAGGTAGATTCGTTCGTCTGCATCCTTTAATTCTACATTGCCTTCAGGAGTATATTCCAGATCCATGGCAGAAAAATAATACGAGACCGTAAAGGCCCCCGACTCCCGCTTGATGAGTCGCCAGGTATCGACATCCCCCCATTTCTTGTCGCGTTCAATGAAGGCGTCCTTGAAGGGGGCTTCAAAGTCTTCAGCTGATCTGGCCGTTTTTCGAAAAAGACTGGCAAAGCCAGGTACTTCGTAATTCAGACGACGCCCCACTCGCAAAATTGTTCTTTCGGCATGCCCCTTTTCGAAATCCAGTTTCGCTGCGGCAAAGACTTCTTCGGGGGGTAGTTCACCGGAACGATCATCCCAATTCACAAGCTCCCGGGTGGTATTCTCCAACACATCCGGAACCAGATGATTTTCAACGCTGCGTAGCAGCATGTCGAAAATTGGAACGAAAAAGGTGAGAAGAATAAAGGCAAACAGGGGCAGAACCAGCATCATTCCTCTAATCTTGCTTCTGCGCTGGGCCTTTGCAAGACTGACCTTGAGCGGTGTGCCGTCTGCCGTTCTGACGATATCGGTCGTGGCAACGTTTTCTGCCATCGGAAACTACTTGCTAAGTATTTTGACTCTGGAGCATGTAAAAAAGCGGAGAAGCAGGTTTTGCATCTCCGCTTATCACAACAATCTCAATACCAGTCGGTTACTGAGCTAGCCAGGCGTTGAATCGCTCAGTCAGATCGTCCTGGTTGTCGGCCCACCACTCATAATTGTAAAGCAGTGTATTTTTCGCATTTTGTGGTGCCGTTGGCATGTGTGGAGCCATGTCGATACCCAATTCCGCATGCTTTCCAACCAGAGGAGCGGAAGATTTACGAGCTGGCCCGTATGAAATGTACTTGGCCTGATCTGCCAGTCGTTGCGTATCGGTGGCGAAATTCAAGTATTTCAAGACCAATTCTTGATGTGGACCACCGACGGGGACGATCCATCCGTCCAGGTCGAAAACCTGCCAGTCCCACATCATGGCGATTGGCTGTTTTTCTTCTTCGATGACAGAGAACAGGCGTCCATTGTAGGAAGATCCTAGTACGACTTCACCATCGGCAAGAAGCTGGGGCGTTTGCGCGCCTTTTTCCCACCAGACGACTTCATCCTTGATGGTATCGAGCTTGGCGAATGCACGATCAACGCCTTCATCGGTATCGAGGACTTCATAAACATCATCAGGATCGACACCATCTGCAATCAGTGCCCACTCCAGATTCATGATTGGCCTTTTTTCGAGGGCGCGCTTGCCGGGAATTTTTTCCAGGTCAAAAACATCAAAGATGCTGGTTGGAGGTTCCTTGACGAGATCAGTTCGGTAGGCAAAAGTAGTGGAATAGACTATGTTCGGAATAAAGCACTCGGAAACGATAAGATCGCCGAAATCCTCTGAAGGTGGCGTTCCATCGGGGGCAGGGGCCAAAACGGCATCATGGTCGATTGGTACGGCCAGTCCCTCCTCGCAAAGCTGGATTGCCTGACTGGCAACGGCATCGACAAGTCCCCATGTCACGTTTCCGGCCTCGTTCATTGCTCGGATTTTGGCAACGGCATCGGCCGCGGAATCGTCATTGATGATGTTGACGCCTGGATTCATCTCCATGAATGGTTCATGGTAGGCTTTTTGCTGGCTAGCTGTGTAGGCGCCGCCCCAGGAAACGATTACCAGATCCTGAGCATTGGCCATGCCGGCAACTCCAAGCACAGTTGCAGAGCCGATAGCCAAAGTGAGTTTTTTGAAATGATTCATTTGTTACCTCTTGAAGTTAAATTTGAATCGATGTTTTGATTATAACGATGCAATCAGTTACAGAACAGTCAAAGATCCGTGGTCAAAAGCCGAAGATCGGATTTCGATTCACGTTTCATGACATCCGAACGCGATATTGCACAATTTTCTTTCTGTTTATAACAACTATCAGTATAAGAAAGTTATATTGCGTTACATCTACAGTCAATGATAATGGCAATCTTATCGATAATCAATGCAAAATGCAATTTTCTTTGTTTAATTCTGGAATAATGGCTTGGTACAGTAGCGAATTGGTCAGAATCAGGATTCCAAAAAGAAAGTTTTGTTTTTTGTCTGCACTGCTGAATGGTCAGATTGTTGATATTGAGTTTTCGATGAATGGTCATTACCTTGCAATCTACACAACGCCGAATATCAGCTCCCTTTTCATGAAGTTAAGAGTCTTGTTGATTATGCATCTTGCAAAAAATGCCGGAGTTATCCCCTGTGTTCCTGTAGCGCTTGGCGTCAATTCCTGTTCTTGGTCGGACTATGCATCAAGTGCACGACAGTCTTCCGAACTCCATCCGAGAGATATAGTCTGTCCTTCGTTCAATTGTTCATGCAAATTGGAGTTGGGAATCTTGACGATGAACTCATCGTTTCCGGCAATGTTTACTCTGGAACGGATATGATCTCCCAGATAAATCAGCTCTTCGACTTTCGCGTCAAAAATGTTCGGAAGAGTGCCTGGTCCTGGATTGAGGGAGACTCGTTCCGGTCGCAATGAAAGGGTGGTTGGCTTGCCAATGCCTTCAATATTGACATTCTTTGCCGTGACAACTCCCTGTTGATTGTCAAGTTCTACGCTGCAATGCCCGTTTTCTTCACTTTTTACAATACCGGTAAACCGATTGTTTTCCCCAATAAAATAGGCAACAAACGCATTTCTTGGTTTTTCGTAGAGCTCGGAGGGTGTGTCGATTTGCTGGATGATGCCGTCATCAAATACCGCAATGCGATCCGACATGGTCAGGGCTTCTGATTGATCATGAGTCACAAAGACCATGGTCAGCCCCAGGTTTTCATGGATGTGTTTGAGCTCATACTGCATTTCTTCTCGAAGGTTCTTGTCGAGAGCGCCCAGGGGTTCATCCAGCAGTACGAGTTTAGGTTCGAACACCAGCGAGCGAGCGAGCGCGACACGTTGTTGCTGTCCACCCGAGAGCTGTGCTGGCCTGCGAGTGCCGAATTCGGGCAATTTAACCATTTCGAGGGCCTTGGCAACCCGGTCCTGAATGTCCGACTTGCTGTAGGTTTTTCGAACTTCCAGTGGAAAGGCAATGTTCTCGGCGACAGTCATGTGTGGAAACAGCGCATAGTTCTGGAACACCATGCCGATGTCGCGCTTGTGGGGTGCCACGTTGTTTATACCATTTCCATCCAGATAAATTTCACCGTGGGTTGCGGTCTCGAATCCTGCCAGCATCATCAGACAGGTGGTTTTCCCAGAACCTGAAGGACCAAGCATGGTGACGAATTCGCCCCGTGCGATATCGAGATTCAGATTTTTTACGACGAGTGTCTCGCCATCATAACTTTTCTGAACTTCCGAGAATTGAACAAAGGCAGAGTCGGACATGGTGGAAATAACAGTTGGCTTATTACTTTAAATGGAAGGCAATTATACAGTAAATCACAATTATCCAATAATAAAATATTTTTCGGCAAATCAGTTGCAAGGCCAGTCCTTATGCTCCCCCTGCTGATGATGGTCAGCCTAAAGACAGCGGCCCGCCAGCTACCAACAACAAGGGATCAAGCCATGCCCCTCTAGTGCTTGATTCTGGAGATATTGTGTACAAGCGTAGCACTTGATCTGGACAAATCTGCATGCGCTTTGTTCGCGTCTTTCAGGTGAACGGATAAGTCCCACTAATGCGGCGTTCGCGGTCGTCAATTGTTGTGTGATCCATCGCAAAACGGCTGATTGCCGGTGGACTTGCATCCACATAGCCATACATCTTTGGTCTTTTCGGCAGAGAATCGGACTGGCGTGAATTCCGAGCCTTTATGCGAGCCGTCGCAAAACGGCTGTTTCTGGCTTTTACCGCAGGCACACCAGAAATAGGTCTTGCCCTCGGTGACCGATACCTTGAATGGGCTGTCAGCTGCACGTACAGGATTGCTCATTTCGTTGCTCCATTTGAATCATGAAAACTTGTTCCTCAACCATTGAGAGAACAATTATAGTATAGGCTGAATCATGCAGGGCAAAAAAATCATCATTCTGCAAGGCAGGTACGCGAGCCTGAATTTTACACTCCGCTTGGTTTTGCAAAAAGTTTCACATGTCCCTCAACCCGCGCTCTCTTTCGTTTCATGCGCGAGTTTTAATGGAAGGGCTAGGTTCTAGGGTTTCGGCAGCAGTATTCCGCTGCATTTCAGTCGAGCATGGTCAATACTGATGCTGAGATCGTCATTCGGCAAAAACACTACAGTCAGGCCATCCAGGTATGCCGTAGTATCTTCCTGTTCGGGTTGATGATCGTTGCCCTGTACCTTTCCGTTTTCGACATACCGGCCAACAATCGGTCCCCAGCCGATAATGGTTAGGCGATATCCAAAACTCTCATGACCTGGGATCAGTAATTCCACTACTTCATTTGTTTCTTTTTCATAGAGCTCGAAGCTCAACTGCGCAAAACATCGACCAGATGAGCATTGCACGTCAATCTGAGGATACCGAAAATTCAGCTCCGAGTCCGTATCGTTTACTGTACATTGTGCGGTGATATCACCAGACCACTCACCATGCGGCAAGGCCGACTGTTCGGCCTGTGTTTGCCCCGCAAGCAATCCAATCGCGATGACGGGGGCTCCAAAAAAGCTGATTTTCATAAGACTGATTCCAAAATTTGTGATGTTGGATAATTGTATCCCAATCCACCGAAGAAGCAGAACAGAAAAACCCTCAACTCTCGATAAATTTATCTGAAGACGAGCAAACCATGAAGTTGCACCTTTCAGTTTTTGTGTTGCACAAATGCCGATTGAAGTAATGAGATATATTGATACCCGTCTTGATGGATGCATTTGTTGGTGCAAGAATTCGAAAATAGTTTTGCTTTTCGATGCATGATTTATAAATATAGGGTAGTGGTTCAGTTTGAACATTGCAAAGCCTGCGTGGGGAAAAGGCGGCCTCAAGGCCGCCCCGTGTTCGGGATGTTCCGCGATCCTCCAGCGATATCCGGTTCCGGATTGACGCCCTCACGTGGCCCGCACTCCCGAGAACCGGATGGATCAGATGGCTCAGCTGTCGAGGTCCGGACAATTGAGATACTGCCTTTGCGCCTGGCTCGCCACAGTCTGGCCGGCGAGGATGTGTGTTCCGTTGCGCTTGCCGTTGCAATAGCAGTCCCGAATGTCCTGCCGCGTGCTGGCCACCGCATAGCACCCGGTCCGGTTATATTGGGTTAGGTTGGGTTTCCATTCAGAGCCATCGAGAAACAGGTTCTGCTCCGCATTCGTGAACTCGCCACGCGTCTTGAAGCAATGGCGGACGAAAGGGGAATCCAATGTCAAATATAAAATGACTACATAGCGCGTACTCTTCTCTAAGCTGTTGAAGGTAACGTTGCGTAAAGTTGTGGCGGCGCTTTGGGTTGCTGTGCCCACATTTGTTGCCTGCAATGCCGTGCGAACCCCGCTTTTTTGAGCCGCCACATAAACTGTTGCTGATGTTAAGCTACTATCGCCCGTAAGGCCTCTAATATCGAGAAGTGTCAGTCTCGGCACGGTGATTGACAGAGTGTTTTGTGTGGGAGTCTGTAAAAATAGCCCGCTGTTTATCTCTGACCAGCCGCCTTGTGCACAAGCCTCCGCCCCGGTGGTCGCCGGGATGACCAGCTGCTGGGCCTGCACCGGGGCCGCAAGCACCGCCAGTAGCAACAGGGTTGCTACTTTAGCGAGGGGGGGGGGGGGATTAAGGTTTTTCTGGATCATGATTTTGTTCCTTATGGTTAATATTTTCCTGCATTATATAGTACTTTCCTTTCTGAAAATAGACAAACTTTCAAACCGAGCCACTACCAAATATAGGTAGTATTTGACAGAAAAAGCCCGTTTTCCAACAATCCGGCCACAGTGTACTCGAAAATCAGAGCCACACACGGCATGAAACTATCGAATCACCGAGCAATGTGTGCTGAGCCATTGATAATTCTGGTACTTGGACAGGTTTTGGAGGGTGTGGCTAGATGCAGACATGACAATCATATGCAAGAATTGCACCGCAAAAAGATCCGGAATTGTTCGCGAGGATTTGCCGGAGTGTGCATTCTTCCCGTCCGGAGATCGAGTTCGAATGGATCGGGGATGGGGATCCAGGAGCTTGTCGTACTTTGCGGAGTGCAGGAGTGAATGTCACTGGATGTTTTGACAGGAAGGCAGCACTCCCCATGATGAGTCCTCATCGGTCAACCTCTTGGAGGTGGAGGGGATGTTCCTGAGTGTTCCCATGCTCTGCCACAAGGCTCATTTGGTCCGAGGATATCTCCTTGATGGAGAAACAGAATTTATTTTCGATGACACTGTTCGCAATCGATATAATCCTTTCAACAGATATCAAGGTGTGCACGAATAATGGTATGGTCCGCCCCGCCGGGCTGGGTTAACAAGTCGGTATAATCCGATCGGGTTGACCGGATCCGGATCGAGAGAGGTAGCCATGGCTCATCTCCTCAGGTTCGGCTTCCAGGAGCCCTGGCGATGCAATCAGTTCACGCAATATTGAGGAGAGAACTATGTCCAAAGCGAATCATAACACGAAATCCACCAAGCCCCCAGTTTGTCTTGGTATTGATCTGGCCAAGCGATCAGTCTATGTGCATGGCGTTGACGAGTCCGGAGAGACTTGTGTCGACCGCAAGATGACGATCAACCAGTTGAGGAGGTATCTGGGCAATCTGCCGCCCTGCAAGGTGGCAATGGAGTCCTGTGGACGAGCGCATCACTGGGGCCGGGAAGGTATCCGCATGGGTCATGATGCCAAGTTGATCGCCCCGAAGTTCGTCAAGCCGTATGTCATGAGCAACAAGAACGACCGGGCCGATGCTGCTGCGATCCGTGAGTCGGCACAACGTCCGAACACCCGCTTTGTCGGGGTCAAGAGCGAGGCCAGTCAGTCACATCTTGCCCTACACCGGGCCCGTTCGCTGGCGGTTGGGGAGCGTACTGCGCTGGGCAACCAGATCCGCGGTCTGTTGGCTGAGTTTGGGATTGAGATCGCCAAAGGGAAAAGCCACATTGCTCCCATGGTACAGCAGATACTGGGTGATGGGGGAACCCATTTGGTTACCTTGCATCCGCTGTTTCTGGACACGCTCAATGATCTGTATCAGGAACTGCAACACAAGGAGCGACGGATTGAAGAGTTCAACCGACGTATCCAGATGATCGCCACTCGGGATGAGCGGGCCAAACTGCTGATGACGATTCCGGGTTTCGGGCCGATTACTTCGACCGCACTGGTTGCGATGGTCGGTGATCCCGGAGTATTCCGGAACGGCCGTGCGTTCGCGGCCTGGCTGGGTCTAGTGCCGCGTCAGCATTCAACCGGCGGCAAGGACCAACTGCTCGGTATCAGCAAGCGCGGCGATATCTATCTGCGAACCCGGTTAGTACACGGTGCCCGTTCGGTGCTTTTGCAGCGATCCGGAAACCCGAAGTCAGACCGGCAAAGCCAGTGGATCGTCGAGCTGCCGAGTCGCAAGCATGGCCATGTGACGGCGGTGGCCCTGGCCAACCGCATGGCGCGCATTGCCTGGGCGATACTGACCACGAATCAACCCTGTCGGGCGGAGGAAGCGATGGCCTGATTGAAACGAATCGAGAGAATCCCTTCCTTGGGAAGGATCGTCACCCACCTGGGTTGCAAAGAGAAATGAACAGTGATGGCGGAAAAGGTCACCCTGCCGGCGCGAAAACCTGATAACTACAAGGGCTCATTATGAAGTCGAACGAATGATTAGGACGTACTGGCGCGGATTCCATCAGGGCCAGAGGGCAAAGCCCCTCATCAACAGGTCGGATATATGACAGCAACCTACTCTCCCCGAACTGAAAATATTTCTTGCAATTTAAGGGGCGGACCATATATGTGGTTGATGCAGCATACGAAATGGCAGATGAACGGTTTTCACTTGACAGGTTCGTATTCAAGCTTGAACATCTCTGTCAAGGCTTCTAGTGTTGCATTTCGGACTAGAACTGGGATTTCGATAAGCGAAACTGTTCCATGAGGAACCAAGTGCATCAATCTTGCACGCTCGGATTTGTGAGGGATGAGGCATGGCAACATCCTCACCTACCCGGCCAGCTGGACATATTTTAGCTGGATTGATGGCTTTCATGATAAGTCGGATAAGTAGTAGTTACAGCATCTGCAAGCTTTTCAAAAATAAGAATTTTTTGATCCGAATTAGCTGGAGTGCCCACAATCTCAGCATGACACGGGGCAGAAGGCCATTCATTCGCGGCTTCTAATGGATTTTCCAAAACATCAAGATCCAAGTCACGAATTGCAGCAACCTTCAATTCGGCTAAAACTGCGGTCTTTCCAACTTTCAGCCGTAAGACTTTTCGAACACGTGCAATCTGTTCAATTTTGCTAGCGTCTTGAAATTCCAGCCAATTGACAGAAATCAGCATGTCGTTGAACGCCTCTGGCAACACAACCCCATCATCTAGTTTGCTCCCTCCGACATAACGGACGACATTATCTCCGTCTGGGAGCGGGTCACCCTTCATGCCTGAAGCAATGGTTTGAGGTCTTTATCGGTAATCAGTTTATTGAATTCTTCAAAGGTGGCGCTACCTACCATGCCCTCTGGTGAGTTCACAGCGCGGTCTAACAAAACATACTCCACGACATCATCACCAGGAAACTTGATATTTAGCCGCCACTTCTCATCGCGCCAAATCGCAGCATAAGAACCATCATCCGAGAGAAATAGAGCAGCTGTCCGAATTCTGAATGGTGCAATGTTGATGAATTTGAAAAATTCATCCAAGGATGTACCGATAGGCTCGATTCCTTCTTCCTTAGCAGCTTCCTCAAGTGCTTTAAGTCGTTTCTTGTAGACTCGTCGGTCAATATCTGGAGCAGGGAGATCAACCATTCGGAGTTTGAATGGTACAGTATTGATGAGTACACCCGAAGAAAGAGTCGTATACTGCAAATATTCATTTTGGCAAAGCGCAGCATCAAAGCCATCCGGCAGACCCACAGATAGAGCTGTCGGACTTGTGGATTCAATCGATAGCTGTGGCGATGTTGATGGTGCCATTATTGCCTTATTTCGCAGTTGTTGTCGTTGATGCTATTAATGGATCACTCTCACCATCTTCATTCTTGTGGGTCAATTTGACCTCATATTCAGTTTCTGGTTTCAAACCGACGAATGAACATTGATTGAACGGTGTTTCAAATCCCGGACTCCATTTTTTTGTTCCCGATTCCCTGATTCGAATAACCGATGTGATGCCAGGTTTCCAACGAGCTTCAAGGGTCCGCCCCAACCGTTTCGGTAATGCTATATGAATCATATCCTTGTCCCACTTGAGAGAGGGGCCTTGCTTATGTCGCTTCATGCGCTGGTCAACAGTTTCATAGGTGGCACCAAGTTGTGGAGCGACCTGCCCTGCAATAACTTTGTCAAGAACAAGGATGGATCCGAACGGAATCAATAGACGCAATACAGATCGGCCGTCAGCATTAAAAAGCGAATGATGGCTATCTGGTAGTAATCCTTGTGACTGCCAATAGACAAGAGTTGCACGGAAACTCTTACCTCTTTTCATGTTGGAATTCTCTCGTTGTTCAGGGAATTTCCCCGATGTGATTTCCATTTCAAGGTCATGCGCCTCGACATTACCATGAATGTCGTTTAGCACTTGCTGGGTAGAATCGGGAAGAGAATCAAACAATTTGACAAGATTTGTAGTTGCAGTCTTAGCAGAAAAAAAATCTTTGTTTCGCGTTAGAAGTCCCAGCAACCGAAATACATGCACATAGGCCAAACCAAGATTAGTCGTGGCTGATAAACAGCTCCCAACATAAGCAATCATCTTACCGGGCGGCAGGTTTGTGATTTTATCTATAACGTGATTTGGTGGATTTGGGCGACCCTGCGGATCAATTTCCAGAGCCCGGTATCCATCAATGGTTTGTAAAACCTGTTCAATATTTTCTTTCGCCATATCAAAAAAAGATACTGCCATCTCATAGTGAAGGGGCATATGAGGATGAAGTTCTTTGATATCAGAGTTTGACATGCTGAGATTTATGGTTTCGTCGCTCAGTCTGAGTTAAGGTCGAAAGGTAGTGCGTGAGGTCATGCGTCTTCATCCAGCAACCACGGTTTTCATGTTGGATTATACCTCAATACCGTCCCTGAAATTCACATTCTTGATGAACCGGGTTCGAAGTTGGCCATGTCCTGATGAAACGGTTCAAATGGCTCTATGGCATTGACATCTATGCTGATCACCATGATCTTGATGAATATAAATCTGCACTGAAAAGGCTGGGTTGGAAAAATGAAGAGAGACGATATGTCCTGCTTCGCATGTCCTTCAATGCGGCTCTTGACTTGTTCGAAGACAACACCCTGGATTTAGTCTATTATCGATGGCTATGTGCATCTCGGACAAAATGGCGATCAGACAATTTATGGCTTGTTCAACAAGGTGAGGGAAGGCGGGGTGCTTGCTGATGCTCAGTCTGACGCCGCCCAAGGTGGTGGAGGCCCGCACCTGGTTGCAATCGGAAGCGGTGTTGTGCGAGTTGCGCAAGCTCGGTCCAGCGCATCTGCCGAATCGGTCGATTGCGCTTGGATTTCACTTTCCCGGTCATGGGACCGAGGCGGGCTTGGCCAGCCAGCACTCGATGGCAGTCGAGATTTGGGGGGATACGGCGCCCCATCGGATGTTTTTGCCGGAGAGAGCATCATGTCTGGCCAAGCCCACGATAGCTCTCGTGAAAGTGCCTTGTTCCGGTTCGGAATCGTCGCCTCGTTGGTGCATGAGCCAGCCGGGTCCGTGTCTCGTGAGATCCACAAGATTGCCGAGCAGGAGTAGCGCATTCGTTATTCGACCCGGAGTCAATGTCATCCACTTAAGGAATGAAGCCGCATCAAGCCATATTTCAGGCTGAACAATGACGGAAATTGTCAGAAAAGCCGATTAAATGCTATGGAAACCATGAAATTTGGGACCATTTGAAGAGTAAAAATGCTTAAGTGAATGCCATTGCATGACAGTCTGGTCAAGTACCAGGCCGGTGGCTGTGAGGTGCTCAAGCCGAAACGCCGCTCGGACCGCAAGCGTCCTCGTAAACCCGATCTGGAGGTGATCGAGATCTTGCTGTCGCTCAAGCAGGAGCATCCGCAATGGAGTACCCGCATGGTGATCCAGCAGGCTCATGCATCCGGTCGGGTCGATGCGGCGGTGCACTGGCCGTGCACCCCGATTCACCGGTTGTTCGAGCAGGAAGGCCTGCTGGTCTCGCCGGAGCAGTCGCTGGTGCATGATCGCCGACGCTTCGCCCATGAGAGCTCGAATTCCGTATGTCAGGCTGACGTATTGCATGCCGTGAAAGTCGGAACTGAGCCAGGCACGTTGTGCAAGCACTACTTGAGCGGGTAGCAGAGCCCGGCTCGACGGGAATCTCTCAACCCCGGACCCAATCCGCTACCATCGCCTCCATCTCCACCACTTGGAAAAAGAAACCAAAACTACCCGGCACAATCCGGGACAAACTGTCCCATTCAATTTAATCTGGGAATCGAGTTCTGACTTGTTGCGGAAAATAACACATAATCCTTAAATAGAGAAAACAAGAGTACCCCGGGGCTTGCGTGGCGTGATTTTCGAGAGGTCTGCAGAATCACCCATTGGGTGATCTCAGATCAAAGGCTGAAACCCACATCACATATGCCTTTCCGCCCAATACCGAGAACTCTATTTAAGGAATCGGGGTTATATAAAGATTTGCAAGTCTGAATCCATTTTTATACCATATTGGAAAGTCTCTTGAATTTAGACGGACATCCAACAGCAAGGAGGCATGAACCAGGAGATTTATCAATAACCAGCATTAGTAAGCATTAGTACCGACAAACCTGAATCCCGAGTTTCTCAACCAGAAATTGGCCCGACTTCATGAAGGCAATGTTTATCCCCAACTCGGGGATATAAGTCTGGCGATATCGCCTATTCTGCCAGCAGTTTTTTCATGCAAAATTATTCTCTAAAAGTATTATCATAGGGCTTATGAACAAGCCCATTCCACGTGATCTTGACAAGGTGTCTTTGGATGACAAGTATTCACTGACTGCCGGGCGGGCGTTTATGACCGGAATTGAGGCACTGGTTCGACTGCCGATGATGCAGGCCCGTCGTGATCTTGAAGCCGGCCTCAATACCGCGGGCTTTATTTCCGGTTATCGTGGATCTCCACTTGGTACGCTGGATCAGTCTCTTTGGAAAGCCAGGTCCTGGTTAGATCGGTACAACATCGTGTTTCAACCGGGTGTCAATGAGGATTTGGCAGCTACAGCCGTTTGGGGTACCCAGCAAACCCATCTTCTGCCGGGGGCCAGGCACGACGGAATTTTTTCCATGTGGTATGGAAAAGGGCCGGGTGTCGATCGCAGCATGGATGTCATCAAGCATGCAAACATATTCGGTACAACCCGCCATGGTGGAGTACTGGCTTTGGCCGGGGACGACCACGCTTGCAAGTCCTCCACACTGCCGCATCAAAGCGAGCACAATTTTATCGGCGCATCGGTTCCGGTATTGAATCCCGCCAATGTTCAAGATGTACTCGATTATGGAATCATTGGCTGGAGCCTGTCGCGATTCAGTGGCTGTTGGGTAGCCATGAAAGCGATCACGGAAAATATGGACACGGCTGTCTCGGCAGATCTTGATGAAGGCCGGGTAAGTATTGTACTACCAGAGGATTGTGAGATTCCTCCCGAGGGCCTGAATGCTCAGTGGCCGACCACGCCCTTGGAACAGGAACGGCTATTGAATCGCTACCGAATTTATGCGGCGCGTGCTTTTGCTCACAGCAATCGCCTGAACCGCATCATGGTGAATACCGATAATCCGAGACTGGGTATCGTAACTTCAGGGAAATCCTATCTGGATGTCATGGAGGCCATGAATGACTTGGGGATTGACGAAGAGACTGCCAGTCAAATCGGTATTCGTGTGTTCAAGGTTGGAATGAGTTGGCCGCTTGAGCCGATTTCCACTCATGAGTTTGCACGTGGACTCAATGAGATTTTGGTAGTTGAGGAAAAACGCAGCATTCTTGAAGATCAGATCACAGGTCAGTTATACAACTGGCCGGTTGCGGCCCGGCCGGCGGTGGTTGGAGAATTCGATGAAGATGGCAAGGACTTGGTCACCAACTTGAGTGAGTTGACTCCAGCTATGGTTGCACGAGCGATTGGGACTCGCATTCTCAAGTTTCATGACAGCGAGAGCATTCGTGAACGACTCCGGTTCCTGGATGCAAAGGAGCGAAGATTATCCAGCCAAGACAGTTCAATCACGCGAACGCCCTACTTTTGCTCGGGATGCCCACACAATACATCGACCAAGATTCCTGAGAATAGTTTTGGAATGGCGGGGATTGGATGTCACTACATGGTCAAGTGGATGGATCGGAAAACGGAAACCTTTACCCAGATGGGAGGGGAGGGTGCTGCCTGGATTGGCCAGGCGCCATTTACGGAACTGCCCCATGTATTTCAGAACATTGGCGATGGAACTTATTTCCACAGCGGCATCCTGGCGATTCGTGCATCAATCGCTTCCGGCGTGAATATCACTTACAAACTCCTCTACAACGATGCGGTAGCAATGACTGGCGGTCAACCAGTAGAAGGAGTCATCGGAGTGCCTGAGATCGTCTCCCAGTTGAAGGCTGAAGGCGTAAAGCGTTTGGCTGTAGTGTCGGAAAACTATCCAGAAATGAAGCGCGCTTTAAAAGGTTGTTCTGGTATTACTGTTCATCCGAAGTCTGACTTTGATCGTCTTCAGGAAGAGATCAAGCACGTCAAAGGCACCAGTGTGATTGTATTTGATCAGACCTGTGCCGCAGAGAAGCGCCGACGAAGAAGGCGCGGAGAGATGCGACAAAGCCCAGTTCGAGTATTTATCCATCCGGATGTGTGTGAGGCTTGTGGAGATTGCAGTGTTCAGTCGAACTGTCTGTCTGTATTACCCAAGAACACGGCTCTCGGCACCAAGCGACAAATTGACCAGAGTGCCTGTAATCACGACTTCAGTTGCCTGAAAGGCTTTTGTCCGAGTTTTGTAACGGTGACTGGGGGGAATTACGCCCCAGTGAAGCATCAGCAGAATCAGGATCTTGATATTGATCTGCCAGACCCCGAGTTGCCTGTTATCGAACGAAGCTGGAATATTCTGGTGGCTGGAATAGGTGGAACGGGTGTGCTAACGGTGGGCTCGCTTCTTGCTATGGCCGCACATCTGGAGGGCAAGGGATGCGCGACCTTGAATCAGACTGGGCTTGCACAAAAATTTGGGGCAGTTGTGAGTCATGTTCGTATTGCCAATGCACAAGATGATATTCTGGCTGTCAGAATACCGGATGGTGAAACGGATCTTCTGCTGGGTTGTGATCTGGTGGTGGCTTCGGGGCGAGACAGCCTGGCTCGCTTGAGACCACGTCGTTCACAAGCAGTGGTCAATTCCTATGAAAGTCCGACTGCTGATTTTATCCTCGACTCAAATTATCAGTTTCCAAGCGAGACCATGAAATCGCATATTGACCGGGAGACTGGCGAGGGCAAGAGTCACTTCATCAATGCCACAAAAATTGCCCGCAACCTTCTCGGAAACTCGATCGCGAGTAATCTGTTCTTGCTGGGCTATGCCTATCAGAGTGGGCAGATTCCAGTCTCCGAGGCCTCGATTTTTCACGCCATCGAATTGAATGGCGTTGCCGTTAATCTCAATCGGCAAGCCTTCACGCTGGGTCGGCAGGCGGTGATCAATCTTGATCTGGTTGAAGAGAAAGCCAATCTCAATAAAGCAGATGGCATCCCTGGAACTCTGGATGAAATGATTGATTATCGATATCGAGGTTTAATCGATTACCAGAATCAGCAATATGCAGATCGCTATCGTAATCGTGTGCAAAAGGTTCGGGATTATGAAGAGGCGAACGGCACGGATCCTGAATTGCCTCTCACCAGAGCCGTGGTCAAGAACTATTTCAAGCTGCTGGCATACAAGGATGAATATGAAATCGCCCGGCTTTACACGGAGTCTGGTTTTCTGGATGAAGTCAAGAAGAGTTATCAGGGAAGTTTTCGGGTGAATTTTCTGATGGCGCCGCCGGGGTTGTCCAAGCGTGACCCGCATACGGGCCATCCTCTGAAACGAACATTCCCTGGAGGCTTGTTGGTGATGTTGCGGATTCTATCCAGGTTAAAAGGATTGCGAGGAACGATCTGGGATGTATTTGGCAAGACCCGTGAGAGACAGTTGGAGTGTTCCTTGATCAGCGAGTATGAAAAGGATGTTCAGTTGATACTGGACAGTTCTGATGGAACTGATCCAGAGATGCTTCGGCAACTTGCTGAATTGCCGGACATGGTGAGAGGGTTCGGCCATGTCAAACTGTCCAGCATTGAGCGATACCAGGCTGCACGAACGGAACTGCTTGATAAATTGACCGTCAATGAATCTCCTGCTCAAGGTTGATTTCAAATGCGTACTTCAAGACTGAGCTGCAATATTCCTTTAGTCAAAAAGAACTTGCGTCCACTGAATTTCACCGATGTGACAGAAAACGACTGTACGGCAGCATTGTTGGCGGTCTTCGAGAAAAACGATATCAGACCGATGCCTGGACTTGTTTTGCTGGGCGCATGTATGTTCCCGTAGGCAGTATCACCTCAGAAAAGAGCAGGGGGAAATTGATGTCTTTCGAATCCAGTACCGCAAGCAGCGAAAAGAGGCGCTGGGCATGGCAATTCGAGACGGACTGCACGGCAAGAATATCGAAAACTCCATCGAGAAATACTGCACGGACAGGAATATTACCGAGGTTGATCGATTAATGGCAATGACGCTTTCTGACCTCGATTTTCTGCATGCAGGTGCAATTGCCGGACTTGGCATTTCAGAAACAAAACTGAATGCATGACAGGACAAGAGACCCAAGTAATGGGACTCTGGTTCTGGGCAAGAGCCTCGGAATTGCCTTTGCTAGATTACAAAAACACCGAAACAATTCCAGATTTGGCATTCTGTTGAATGCTGTATGCATGTGGGCAGAATAAATTGGCAACCATGGATCAGTGTAGACTCGACTATTTCATGTCTCCTGCAATGTCCTCCAGTGCTTTCAGCCATAACCGATAATAGTCATCACTATTTTGGATTGTTGTCTGTTCTTCGTAACTTTCGATGAGTCCTGCAAGTCGCTCTGACCATTCGGTCCACGAAAATACTCCCTGTTCATTCAGATGCACGGCCATTGCGAATGCACGTGCCTGCCAGGGGGCGTCAAAAACCGGTTCTCCTTCGGACTCGGGCTGACCGGGGAGTGGACAAATCCGTGTCACTGGACGGCATCAAGATAGGATTCGAACAGGTCAAGGTGCAATGCGACTCCGGACTCGGCATCTTCAGTTCCCCATACTTCTTCAGCCTCAAACCGAACACAGTAGAGATGTACAGGAACCTTTTCGCCTGTCTTGGCATGTTGATCTGCAAAAATGTGTGCACCATGATGATGGACTACAACCCCTTGGCGGCCTCGGATATACCTTGGTGCTCGGGTGTGGGATTTAGGATTGAAATTTCGGACCAAAACAGCCTGATTCGCCTTGAACATCGGTTTCTGATTGGTCTTCATGCTTACTGGTGCTCCCTTACCCAGAATACTGGGTATTTGATCGGCAAAGACTGCCATGTTGTCCTCTCTGTTCTTGGAATTGCCAGAATTTAATTCCTGCTCTGAAATCAGACCTTTTTGCAATAGCAATACCTCCAGTCCATGGAGCCAATGCTCGTAATAGGTACTGTTCAGATAATCTCCAGGTTGCATGGTTTCACGGGCATAACGACTTTCATCTAGATTCCATTTTCCCAGCATCCCACAGGCTAGAGTCATGCCAAAAACCTTGCGTTCCCAATCGTCCTTGAAGTCTACAATCTGACTTTGGTCAATTGGCCCGTGTCCGTGAGTGCCGCCTAGATCGTGAGTTGAATTCATGATGAAGACCGAGGTGATTGGACGAGACCAACACCAATCATGGAGTCTCGAGTAACCAGTTTTGCCAGCTGGTCTTCATTAAGCTCCTCGGTTCTGGCTGGTCGTTGTGGCAGAACCAGATAGCGAATTTCTGCGGTTGAATCCCAGACCCTGATTTCGACATCCTTTGCAAGTTCTACCCCAAATTCGGCGAGTACCACTCTTGGCTCACTGACAGCCCGGGCCCGATAACTTGAGGCCTTGTACCAGGTTGGTGGCAATCCGAGTACCGGCCATGGGTAACATGAACAGAGTGTACAAACCACCATGTTATGGATTTTGCTGGAATTTTCGACAACTTGCATATGTTCTCCCTGTCGACCCTGATAGCCGAGTTCCATAATCGACTCGGTCGGATGCTCAAGAAGTCGTTTCCTGTAGTTTTCATCGACCCACGCCTTGGCTACAACTCGTGCACCATTCTTTGGTCCGACTTGGTTTTCATAGGTGTCGACCAGTGCGTCAATCGCATCTGGATTTACCAACCCCTTGTCAATCAGAAGCTTTTCAAGGCGATTAACCCTGATTTCGATGTCGCTGGAGCCGTGATTGTGATGTGGCAAGGTTTTATTCGACATGTTGTTCGTGTTGGTCTTGTTTCGATTTGAGTCGATTTCGTGATGGCAAAATTACTGTCAGGTAGTCTGATAATCTGAATTTAACCAAATCCAATCAGGCTTTCCAATTCAGAAAGGGCTGGTTGAAGGGGTTTTGTTTTTTTACAACCATATCCAGTCGGAAGGTAGCCCGAGTCATTCCGCAATAGAGCACTGTCTTGAAATTCTTAAACCGGTTTTCAGCTGGATCAACATCGACCAAGATCACGGCGGGCATTTCCAGACCCTTGTAGCGATAAACGCTATCAAAATTGAGATCTCCAAAGCTATATTGTTGCAGGCCGTTATCATCATATCCAGTGAATTTTCGCAAGGATAAATTGCCCACTTTGTCCAGATTATCGAAAGTGGAACTTTTTAGTCCACAACATGCAAGCACAATAATCTGATGATAGGCGAAATCAAGCTTTATCAATTCTTCAACAATCTTTGCGACAATCTGGGATTGTTCTTCGGGCTGGCTGTATGGATGTACTTTGACGCCGAATCCATTATGGCAGCTCCCTTGCTCAAATTCAAAGGGTAGAGTTTGCCGAATAAACCGCGCAATCAATTCGGGCGAGCGGTAGTTGACACGATATTGATAGCCGACGAATTGGCCATCAATTGAACCATTGAGTTTGATCGGACTTTTACCATAGAGATTCTGATCTCTATCCTCCAGCCACAGAATATTGGCATTATCTTGAAGAAACAGTTGTATGATTTCGACCCACTCCTGTTCAAAATCCTGCCCTTCATCGATGATCAATGAGTCGTATTTCCATTGATCAGGAATTTCAATGCTCACGATCCGGTCGAATATCTTTTTCCAGAACAGCGGATCTGAACTCATGCAATTGAAGTCGATTGTTTCACCAACCGAATGGATAAAGTCACGGCAAAATCCTAGAAATGTATTTACCCTGCCAGCCGTTCCGATACTTCGTCTAAGTTGATCGGAGAGGGGTCGGTTGTAGCAAAGCATGAGAATGTTGTGATTGCTGTTCAATTCCCGATCAAAATATTCTCGGGCAAATTGGCTTTTTCCACTTCCGGCGCTACCGGTTATCTTCAAGCGAAAAGGGCGCATCTCTAGATCCATGAGAATTCTGGCGTGTTCACCAATGTGTCGTTTGAAGACGGTTTCCTGAGATTCAATATGGCTATGTATGTCGGGTACGAGATTCAGGGTTTGCGCGAAGAAGTCGCGTACTCGTTCATACTGACCATCTGTCGAATTCTCGCCTAATCCTAGAATCCCCTGTATTTTTTTGGCAAGTAGTTTTTTTGAGTTGGCATCTACGATTCGGCTCTTGCCGACTCCTGCAGCATTGGCATTCTTGACCTTGTAATCCGGGCAGTACACAAGGTAATCAATGTCGATACGGGAATGTTGGGGGTTTGATTTTTTAAATTTTTCCTGGACTTTGTTAATGGAACGATGAAGTTGTTGAACCGGATTTTTTTCCTGGTCGCCGTAGCGTTTGAAAAGTCCGTCTTTGGTTTCTTCAAGATGGCCGTTCTTCTGTTCAATCACCAGGACTTTGCCAGATCGATTCACTACAACGAAATCGATTTCCCCAAAGTGTGTCCATTTCTTATATTCCAGTGACCAATGCACTCCGTGGAAAACCGTATAATCATCGGGTAATTCGTCGCCCAGCATCTTTAAAACGGGAATTTCCGGGTTGTGCAAGCCTGCCAGATAGAGTTGGGATAGATCAGATGGGACGATGGAGGCCATGGAATGAATGAGAGAGTTAAGTGATACTTGTCTAGTGATTTTCTTTAGGGGCTTGTTCTGAATAGTTTCCTGAAGAATCGAAAAAAATCAGTTGCTGATTATACTTGATCCGATTGACCTGCTCCTACAGGTAAAAGCTAGAGATCAAGAAGGAGTACAACTGCTCGGAGTGGCGATGCGATACAGAAGGTGTTTTTGACTGAGTAGCGATGAATAACCCGCCTGTTGGTTTTGTCGATTCTTGCAAGTTGACATGTTACCTTTCGATATAATTTCCATACAATCCTTCAATGATTGGCTCAAGTACTAATTTTCGCAGACGGCATGAAATCTAATCCTTCACCCGGTCCATTCGGAGTCGAATTCTTTGACGTTAACGTCAATCGGATGTCCGATGTCGAGTTGGACGAGGCAACAATTTCCCAGAATAGGGATGGCGTTGTATTTTTTCGTGATCAGAAACTCGATTTTGAACAGCATCTTGCCTTTGCAAAACGCTGGGGAAAAATTGTCACCAATCGCTTTTTTGAACGAGTTGAAGAGTATCCGCAAATTGCAGTGGTGCGCAAAGAACCCAAACACAAGAAAGTTGTCGGTGAAACTTGGCATACTGACCACTCGTATGACAAGGAACCGGCTCGTGGATCAATTCTCTATGCCAGGGAAGTACCTTCAGCGGGTGGAGACACACTATTTGCAAACATGTACATGGCCTATGAGGCCCTGTCTCAAGGACTGAGGTTCACGCTAGAGAATCTCCGCGCGGTTCATACCAGTCAACATGTCTTCAGCACTGGAGCTATCCAGGCCGACGATTATGACGAAGATCGGTTTCATAGCGGAGAACTGGCAAGCCAGCGTTCCATACACCCTGTGGTTATTAAGCATCCGTTAAGCGGTCGCAAGGCCCTGTACGTAAATCCGGAATTCACCACACATTTTGAGGGTTGGACCAAGCAAGAATCACAGTCTCTACTTGAGTACCTGTATCAGCATTCTACGCAAGATCAATTCGTCATGCGCTTTAGATGGAGTCCCGGCACAATTGCCTTTTGGGACAATAGGGCAGTCATGCACAAGGCAATCAATGACTATCCGAACGAACGTCGGCTCATGCACAGGGTTACACTGGCCGGATGTATCCTGCAAGGAGCTTAAAATGGATAGTCAGGTGAAATTGACGGGAATTAGGAATACTCCCTGTTCAACTGACAATGGTTCCGAGCCCTGTCGTGTTTGTGCGTTCTACCGATTTATGCATCTTGACAATATCCAGTCCTTGCAAGGGTTGATCAAATCTCATTTGATTGAGGCTGAAATGTGTGGAACAGTCCTGCTGGCGCCGGAGGGGATTAATGGTACGGTCGCGGGCCCGAAAAACGGAACCTTGCAGTTTTTCGAGTGGTTGCAAAGCCAACTCGACTTGTCGCATTTGCAAATCAGGGAGTCATGGTGTGAGAGTCCGCCATTCAAGAGAACCAAAGTCAAGATAAAAAGGGAACTAGTGACTCTGGGAGTTGAAGGAGTCAATCCGGTTGAGCAAACGGGCACACACGTCAATCCCGATGAATGGAATGCTCTGCTTGAAGACCCGGAAGTCCTGCTCATTGATACTCGCAATGACTATGAAGTGGAAGTCGGTCGTTTCAAGGGAGCAACATCCCCGGACACAGCTACTTTCAGGGATTTTCCGGATTATGTAAAACAGCATCTAAATCCGGAGCAGAACCCGAAAATTGCCATGTACTGCACTGGGGGAATCCGTTGTGAAAAGGCATCAGCATATCTCAAGCAAAACGGTTTTCGGGAAGTTTTCCAGTTGCGGGGTGGGATCCTGAACTATCTCGAAACAATTCCGGGTGATCAATCAAGTTGGGAAGGAGAATGTTTCGTGTTTGATGACCGCACGACTGTGGATGAGACCCTGGCAAGCGGAGAATACGATCAGTGTCATGCCTGCCGCCGACCGATCAGCGAATCCGACAAGCTGAGCGACAAATACACCAAGGGAGTAAGTTGCCCAAAATGTCATGACCACAAAAGCGATCAAGATCGGTTGCGCTATGCCGAAAGGGAAAGGCAAACCCATCTTGCCGATCTCAGGGGAGATGTGCATATCGGGCCGCACAGTCGGGCGAACCCAGCAAATCGCAAGGCCGGAGAGTGCAGTATTTCCGAAGATGTCATGTCCGAGTAGACTGGGCCTGATAAAAATTCCGTCTGCTCGGACGGTATTATTGAATGGCGAGGAGATGCCCAACTTTTTTCGAAAAAGGCCAGATATTGATGAGTCGACTTTGATGAGAAAAGTGGAGGAATGCCCTGATTCAGAGGAAAAGACGCATTTATTGGACACAACAGCCTTAATGACAAAAGATTAACTTTTTCGGTAACTACTCGCTCCCTAACGAAGTCGATAGATATTTGTGTGTAAGTTAGATCGGTTCTGACATTCAACAGCCTGAACGAAGTCTGCGACTGTTTTGCGGGGCTCTGCCGGCTTCCGAAACCGCGGCCGCAACCTTGGTTTTGGTCGCCATCTCGGCCTTGATCTCGTATGCAGTTTCTTCACCTCGGCGATCATTTCGTTGAACTTGGTATTCGCGTGATTCTGCATGCTGTTCTCGATCCCGAAAAGTTCCGCCACTATTCTCTCTGCCTTCTTGGCAGAGAATCCTGCTTTCTTGCTTCGATCAAGCGATGCAAGGACAGCTTGAAGCACTGTTTCATTTTTTATCTCCGAATCGTTGGTGCCCGTCACTTGATCGGAGATATTTGCTTGCAAGCTTGCAACAGTCATGTATAGGTTCAGAGACATGTGAGACTTTTCCGGCCAATAAGGCGAGACGGATCCGAGGCATGAAAACAGGGTGATGCCCCCTCTCCGCAGAGAGGGGGAGATCCGGCGGCAGGAGGCTGCCTTGCGAACATGCCCCCCGGCATGCGCCGGGGAGCGGGTTCGGTTATCCTGTCGTCTTGTCAACAACTTCATGGAGCCGGGCCCATGCAGATCATATCCCCAGGAATCCATTCATTCCGCAGCTGGAAAGTTGCTGAAGGCCTCGGGAAGCTCGAGAGCTACCAGAAGCTCCGGGCAGAAGGTTGCCGCCCGGCCACCGCCCTATCATCAATCCACACTTGACTTCGTGAATTGAGGATGTCGGGAAAATTGGCATGATTGATTCTCCCAATCCTCAAGTAAAATCAGGAAAGCATCTCCGGAGCTCCAGGCATCGTGGTTTTGAAGGGGGCGGCGTTTTGCCCGGCGGGTGATTGCGGTTGCAGAGTTGAAACCCGCGACAGATATGGGTTTGTACCCATCGCAGGACACTCTGTTTGGTAGTTCAAGGAATCTACGAAGTCAAGTGTGGGGGGATGATAGGCCGCCGCCCTGTCCGTGATCGGCTGGTCCCGGGCCACCTGCTGCCGGTGGCGAAAGCGCTACCGGCGGCGGGGCGTGCGCGGGCTGGAGTCGAAAAGCCGGCGCCCGCATCGCGTCTCGACCGCCCGCTGGACGCCCGCCGCCGAGGCCGCGGTGCGCAGGATGCGCGAGAAGTACCCTTTCTTCGGCAAGCGGCGGCTGAGGGTCATGCTGGAGCGTGACGGCCTGCACCTCTCGGAATCCACCCTCGGGCGCATCCTGCGGAAGCGGGTCAGCCTGAACCGGGTCAAGCCCTGCCGGTTCTGCCGCGGACGCGTCAAGCCCCGCAAGCGCCGGGACTTCAGCACCGGCCATGCGCAGCGGTTCCTGGAGGCCGTCATCGAGGACCTGCCGTACCCGCTCCAGTCGATCCCGGTCAACGGCGGCAGCGAATTCCGCGCTGGGTTCGAGGACGCCTGCGAGGCTCTCGGCATCCCGCGGTTCGTCCTGCCCCCGAACAGCCCCAGGCTGAACGGGGTCGTGGAACCGGCCAACGACAGCTCCCGGGTCGAGTTCCGGAGCCAGTATGCCGGCGAGTTCAAGGTCCGGGAGGCGCAGCCCGCGCTGGCCGGCTATCAGCACTTCTACAACTGCACGAGGCCGCACTGCGCCCTTGAACTCATGACCCCAATGGAGTACATTCGGCAATGTGCATAACCGAACCCCTCAGTCTCATATGTGGTGAACCCGCACAAGCGCTTGACAAGCAGGCAACAACTGGCGATACTAGCGCCACTTGCGGGACCTTCGGGTTGCCGCCTCCCCTCCGGGAAACCGGAGGGCAAACTTCCTTCATGACTATCGGAGCGGGTCTCCGTTCTGGAGGAGCGAATGAACACGAAACAGGCTGAAACAGAATCGGCACTGGATCGGCTACGGGCCGACATGGCCGACTTGAAAACAGACATGGCCAGGCGGGATACCGAAGCCGGAAAGCGGGAAAACCGACTGCTCATAACCATGGTCGTGGTGGTCGGCGTGGCCACCGCGGTGCTGGGCGTGCTGATCGCCGACATCCCTGCGGCGTAGAACGACTGCTAATACCGACAGGTGTCGCAGTCGGCCTAGTGTGCTTCGTGCCAGCCGCTAACTGGTTCGACCTCGGCCGTTTCCGAGCAAATTAGCTTGTAAAACCGCCTGATGATCGTATAGGATAGGAACATGGCGGAACCCAACAACCACGAACAGGCACAAGAGGTCGCCGAGTTGAAAAAGCAGCATGCCGTGCTGGAGGAGCGCATGAATACATCGTATGAACGACTGCGAACCGACATGGCCAAACGGGATAATCGTCTCATATATTCGGTGCTGGTCATCATGAGTGGCCGGCATCACGATTCTCGGCTTTATCCTGACCTCGACCCCCACGCCCTGACTCTAGGGCCATCCCCCAACAAGCCAAGAGCTATTATAGCGTGCCGTACTGGAGAAACGAATCCTTCAGCCCCCCCCCCCCAATCCCCAAATAGTCAGCCAGGGTGGCGCATGAGATCCGGAGCGTCGGGTCTTCCCTGCTGCTGGCTGAACTAGCCAGCGGGGAGATGCGAACCGCCAGTAGCCAGCGAAAGCCCTTGAGCCGCCGGCGCCCTCGTTCCCGGCAAGGGCGCCGCGGCCGAATTGCGGCCAGCTACTGGTTGCCGCCGAGACGCCCGCCCCCGGGTCCGACCCTAGCGCAGCCCTTGCCGCCCATGAACATGAGGTAGACTTCGCCTGTGTGCGCGTAGTTTCTATTGCCGGTCGAGCGCTGCACCTTGATGACCGGAATCACCATCTCGCCTGCGTTGCTCCAGATGCGGGCACCGGCCTTGGGCCGCACCTCCACGATGTTCTCGCCAAGATCGCCGCCATAAAATACGATGTGTGCGAAACCCCCGGGCACCAAATCATTCCAACTGTTTCTCGCCCCGCCGCGCCACTCGAAATCGCGGAACATGTCGGCACTCCCGTGCGTTTTATCTTTTTCCACATTCAGGGAGATACCGGTCTTGAAGCTCGACCGTTCCACGTTGGGATTGGTGCTCGAGAGGATCACCTTGAAGCGGCCCGGCATGGCATGATCGCCGCAACCGTCCACGACCCTGCTGCCGTAGACGCCTGCAACCCGGGCGGTGCAGATGCTGTTGTTGCAGTCAGGTGGCGTTTGCGCCTGTGCCGGCACTGCCGGCAGCAGGAAGAACGTCATCGCGGCCGCGAGGGCCGTCAGTCTGGCGAGAGGGGGGGGGGGTATTATGTAAGGCTTTCATGTCGACCTCCAATTATGGATAATGATGAAGGATTGTACCACCTTTTTCTGCAAAGGTGAGCAACATCCGGGCATTGTACAGCATGTTCATCTCCGCGCAATGGCAGGATCATTCCCCGTCCCATGAATCGAGTTCCC
This sequence comes from Candidatus Poriferihabitans sp., assembly GCA_965220975.1. Classification (GTDB taxonomy): domain Bacteria; phylum Pseudomonadota; class Gammaproteobacteria; order Arenicellales; family Poriferihabitantaceae; genus Poriferihabitans. The sequence goes on from OZ244855.1 coordinate 2,950,457, forward strand.
GGTACTGGGCGGCAAGGCATGCGTGATGCGGGTTTCAGACTTCGACCCGAAATCACCCGATGGATGATCCTGCAGGACTCTCGAAAATCACGCCGCGCATGGCCCCGGGGTACTCTTGTGTCCTCTATTTATGGATTAGGGTTTTTTCATGGCAATGCGGCCATTTGTATCAGAGCAGTTGAATCATTTGGATGGTTCGCTCGACGACAAAGGTCAGGGCTCATCCTCTAGAGGCGCTTTAGGAGTCAGTCGTCAATGCAGTTTCTCACCGCGACTGACCTCGAAATGAGAGAATTGAGGTTGTTAGGTGCGCTGACTGTCTTTCCAGATCTGGGGTCAGGGACAATGAGCGCACCAGTGAGCTTACATAAAGGCTGAGGGTTTCCAGTAAGAGTCTTTTGGAATTCTAATAAAGGCGGGAAGGATGGAGAGAAGAATCCAAAGAGAGAAATTTGTACTTCGGAATGATGAAATCAAATTTCTTTCAGACATGCTACCTGATGGTTATGAAATATCAGATGTTTTATCTGATGAAGATATGTCCATTTTTGCTCCGAACAAGACAGAAAGTCATAAGTTGGCTTCGTTGCGGCAACTGCAAGAGTATCTTGCTTCAAGACAAAAGCCGGCTTTGTCTGATCTGACAATCGAAAGATGAAAAATTTGGGAATTATATCGAATGATAACCATTCGATTGATTTCCCCCAAGATTTACATTTTCCCTAATCCTTAAATAGAAATGATTTTACCCGTTATGAGCCGGTATTCGAGCAGTTGAGCGGAAAAATGGTCCAGAATGGTCCGGGCGGCCGGATTCCGATCAAGAATGATTCTCATTCATTTGCCAGATCGTGGCGCGGCGGCGGGTTTTGAGCCTCAGAGCAAATTCCGGGCGTGCGAATCCATGGCTCTGTTCGGCCAGTCCTGGATGGGTCCAGAGGAATCAGGGAATCAGAACAGGCGGCAGGTGCGGATCATCCAGAGTGCTTCATCCAGCAGTTTCAGATCCACCGGGTTGACCTTCAGCACCCACTCCCGGGAGTGACGCACAATCAGACCGGCAATATCATACAACCGGCTTCGGAACGTTCCGGCCCGATTGCCATGCCACTCGAGACCGAGTGTCATGCGCAGCAGAACCAGCAGGTTATAGGCAATCACATTCAAGTACAGATAGACCGCATTGGCTCGGAATGTGCTGCAGGGCAAGTGAGCACCACTGAAGTCGCTGCGCAGTTCCTTGAGACGATTTTCCGAGCTGTCTGCACGCTGGTTGTACCACCACACGATCTCCGCATCGCCGAGCCCTTCCCGATCCAGATCCGTCGCGATGGCACGGTAGATGAATCCGTCTTTCAGGGCACTTTCCCCATCCACCGGATTCAACTGCTGTTCCTGCATCGCAATCTCCATCTGCTCCGGCTGCGCTGGAGTATCGGGGTCCTGAGGCTTGACTTTGCCGGGCACTCGGGTTTTCTGCACCACCAGGCAAAAGGCTTCCGGAGTCTTGTCCATCGCATGCCAGGTTCGGGCGAGAAACTCGGTCTCGGAGAGAGAACCATCCTCATCGACTACCGGCTGCCACTCCGATTCCGGAATCTCCGCAATCAAGGCACGGACATTCCGGCTCATCCTGGCCCGAATGGCAAAACGGGCTCCCTGTTCCCGGCAGAGATTGATGACTGCCGCCTGACAGGAAGCGGCATCGGCTCGAAACTTGGCAACCCGAACGCCTTCTGGCAAGGCCTCGATACAGTGCTTGAAAAACTCGACATTGCGGGCCGACGGCGGCACATTGCCCTTGCGCAGTTCCGCGTGCAGCACTTGACCGGTCTCTGCAATGTGCCCGACCATCGGGGTAAATCCCCGCTTGCCTTTATACGTACGATCTGCGGTTTTCTTTTTCGCATGAATCACCGTCGCATCGATATCCAGGGTCACATGATCACGGGTGCCGAGACTCGCCTGCAACAGTTGACGATTGACCTCGGGCAAGACATTCCTTGAGGCCCGATGCTTGCCGACCGAACGCAGCCAGTTGCCCAGGGTACTGGAACAGGGAATCGACTGGAATCCCAGTAGTTTCATCAAGCTCCGGTCCTTGCGCAGGTGCACGATGTCATCGAGGTGCTTGGCGCCTTCATGCAACATCAGCATGAAGATATGAAAGAGGGTACTGTGTCGATAGCCTCGATTGCTGCCCGGGGCAGGCATCTGTTGATCAATGATTGCCCCGAGTTTGAGACGCTCAAGCAGGGCTGCTGGAACGGTCAGTCCGGCACGGGCGGTGATTTTTCGATTGCTTTTCGCGGTTTTGTAGGGTAGAATTTTCATGATCCTTGTGAAATGGAGTGGTTGATTTTTTTCACCCAACGGGTGATGTTTATGGAACGCCTATTTTACCACTAATACTCTATTTTCACAAGGATTTTTCTATTTTTCCCGATTTCTAATTGTCGATTAGGGATTTTCATTGAAAATGACTGGTCAATTGTGTATAATGCGTGATATGGGATTAACGCTCCCATATCCAAATCAACACTTAACGATGATAAGGTTGAACCGCATGAGCGATTGTACAACATGCCGCAACATCACTTACCGCCTGATTCCGGGATCGGAATCGAAAGCCCGCAAGCTTGCAGGTCAGGCAGGTGCCTGCCGTTTTGTCTGGAATCACTTCCTGGGTAAAAACCGGGATCGGATGAACCGGCATCGGGTATTCCCCGAGAATCACCACAAGCCGTCAACTTCATTCTTCTCGCTGTGTGTCGAGTTCACCCGACTGCGCAAGGAGGTTGACTGGCTGAATGAGTATTCATGTGCAATTACTCGGCACATTCTGAAGTATCAATCAGACGCATGGACGGCTTGTTTCAAAGCCGGCAAGGGCTTTCCCAGGTTCAAGTCGAGGCATGGCTCCAATCCTTCATTTACCATTCCTGAACAGGTCAAGATGCAGGATGGCAAGCTGCATGTCCCAAAGATCGGCTGGTTGCGTATTCAGCGCAAGGGCGGCAATCCTTATCCGGAGGACAAGCCCGTCAAGGCAGTCATCACCAGGAAAGCAGGAAAATGGTATGCCGTTGTCTGTCATGAGGTCGAGATTCCTGAAAAGACGGACAACGGAGTGACCGCTGGAGTAGATCGAAATGTCAGACAGGTTGCAGTAGTGGACAGCAACGGCAATGAAACCATCCACTGCTTGCCCGAGCTGGCGAAAAAGGAAGCCCGCCTGAAACGATACCAGCGCAGGATGCAAGGGCAGGTCAAGGGTTCCAGACGCAGGCACAAGACCCGCTTGAAATTGCAGAAGTGCTGCCGGCATCTGAAAAATGCCAGAGACAACTGGCAGCATCAAGCCAGTCGCAAGATTGCTAACAATGCAGGACTGGTGGTACTTGAGGATTTGAACACGCAAGGCATGACCAAGTCAGCAAAGGGAACGGTGGACAATCCGGGCAAGCATGTAAAAGCCAAGTCGGGATTGAATCGTGAAATCCTGAAAACGGGCTGGCATGGTCTGGAACAGAAACTGAATTACAAGGCAGAGGTCATCAAGATTCATCCTGCCTATACTTCGCAGGCGTGCAGTGCCTGCGGTCATGTCAGCAAGGATAACAGAACATCGCAAGCGGTGTTCAAGTGCGTGGCCTGTGGTCATGCCGAACATGCGGACTTGAACGCAGCCCGCAACATCTTGGCCTCCGGGATTGGGGCAACTGCACGGGGAGGGGCGTTGCCGCTAGGCACCCCATTGATCCGTGAAAAGATATCGGAGGTGGCTTGATGGTTACAATTCGATATAATTCCCAATGGAAGTTTATATCCCATTCATGGTCAGGGGAAGCCAATTACAGAGCAGGGTCGTCCGAGTCATGTTGACTATGTACTTTACTGATCACATTCTCAGTGGTTTTCGATACCGTTTTGTCTGTCGCGATGCAGGTTGTAGCACTTGCTCGAATTCTAGGTGCTACAACCCGGCATGAAAATAGCTCGTTGGTGTATTCAGATGAAATCAGAGCTAGTTCTTGGCCACGATCAAAAATCATTTCAAGGATCGTTCGCCTCGATTTGTTTTCGGAGCCAGGCATGACGTTCTGCAATCGGCAGTTTCCCCTGATCAGCTACAGTTTTATAGAACATCGCCATTGATTCTGATTCAGAGAGAACCGCTCGAAATGCCGGGACCAGCTTGTGGTAGGTTGCTATACCGCCTAGTCGGGCATTGTTGACTCCCTCTTCAAACCATCGGTCCCAGAATCGAGTCCCCAACCCAGATTTGGACAAGGATTGATAGGCAGTTGTCATTTCCTGAAGTATCCTTGCTTTTTCTTCAGATAATCTGCTTTCGCTGGAATTTTGATATGCATTGCCGAGGCGTTTTCGGTAATCCAGTATGAGCTCGATAATTCTTGCATTTTTTTCCTTTGAAGCACGATATTTGGAGATTTGCTCCGGATTGCCTTCGGCCCGCATCCATCGCTCTACTCCCTCTTGTTCCACTGCGGTTGCAAATGCTTCATTAAAGGCCGAATCGTCCTTAACATAAAGCACTTGGTGGGCCAGCTCGTGAAATATCAGACCAGCGAGCGCATAATCCGGGTAGAACAGGAAGGTATCCAGTACGGGATCACTCAGCCATCCGAGTGTGGAATAGGCGGCGACCCCATAAAGATCGGTATCGTAACCCTCTTCAATCAGGCTCTCCTGATAGCTGCTCGCTTTTTTCTCCGAGAAATAGCCCCGGTACGATATGCAACCTGTAATCGGATAGCACCAGGTTTTGAGTGTCAAATCGTAGGGTGGTGCTGCAACGACATTCCAGATGACATGGCGTCGTCCAAGCTCGCTGTATGTCGTATATGACGAATTCTTCGGAAGGTCCAATTCATCAATTGCAAATTGTCGAATACGTTTGACAAGTTCCAAGCGTTGTTTGGTTTGAGGGTTTGCCTGATTGTTTGCTAGTACTTCATCAATAGGTTTTCTTGAGAAAGTAATCTCGAGTTGCCCCCGGGTTGCCTGAGAGAGGTAGCCTAGCTGACTACATCCAGTGAGCAATACAAAAAAAACAATTGTCAGACAACGAATTAATGAAAGAATCGAATTCTGAAAAACCATTGGACTTCAAGCTTTGGGATAAAAATCATAACAGCATATCCCATAAATTGTGCGCGGTGTGTGGATTACAGAATATTGCACCGTTGCACCGTGAAGTTCAGATTTGGATTCAGGTCAAGATCCCAGTTCCAGTTCGAAGTGCAACACCACTAAATCGATAAAAACAGCACAGGGAAATCGTGCTCGCAATCGACTGTTGGCTGGATTGTGAATGCACATGCCTGACAGAACTCTTCCTAATGCCGACATATAGAAAACCATCTGTCAAAACGACTGGACTCAAAGAGGGGAATAGTTAGGGAATTATATACATACCCTAATCGACAATTAGAAATCGGGAAAAATAGAAAAATCCTTGTGAAAATAGAGTATTAGTGGTAAAATTAGCGTTTCCCAAATATCACCCATTGGGTGAAAAAACAACCACTCCAACTTTCACAAGGATCATGAAAATTCTACCCTGCAAAACCGCAAAAAGCCATCGAAACATCACCGCCCGTGCCGGACTGACCGTCCCGGCAGCCCTGCTTGAGCGTCTCAAACTCGGGGCAATCATTGATCAACAGATGCCTGCCCCGGGCAGCAATCGAGGCTATCGACACAGTACCCTCTTTCATGCCTTCATGCTGATGTTGCATGAAGGCGCCAAGCACCTCGATGACATCGTGCACCTGCGCAAGGACCGCGGCTTGATGACGCTGCTGGGATTCCAGTCGATCCCCTGTTCCAGTACCCTGGGCAACTGGCTGCGTTCGGTCGGCAAGCATCGGGCCTCAAGGAATGTCTTGCCCGAGGTCAATCGTCAACTGTTGCAGGCGAGTCTCGGCACCCGTGATCATGTGACCCTGGATATCGATGCGACGGTGATTCATGCGAAAAAGAAAACCGCAGATCGTACGTATAAAGGCAAGCGGGGATTTACCCCGATGGTCGGGCACATTGCAGAGACCGGTCAAGTGCTGCACGCGGAACTGCGCAAGGGCAATGTACCGCCATCGGCCCGCAATGTCGAGTTTTTCAAGCACTGTATCGAGGCCTTGCCAGAAGGCGTTCGGGTTGCCAGGTTTCGAGCCGATGCCGCTTCCTGTCAGGCGGCAGTCATCAATCTCTGCCGGGAACAGGGAGCCCGTTTTGCCATTCGAGCCAGGATGAGCCGGAATGTCCGTGACCTGATTGCGGAGATTCCGGAATCGGAGTGGCAACCGGTAGTCGATGAGGATGGTGCTCTCTCCGAGACCGGGTTTCTCGCCCGAACCTTGCATGCGATGGACAAGACTCCGGAAGCCTTTTGCCTGGTGGTGCAGAAAACCCGAGTGCCCCGCAAAGTCAAGCCTCAGGACCCCGATACTCCAGCGCAGCCGGAGCAGATGGAGATTGCGATGCAGGAACAGCAGTTGAATCCGGTGGATGGGGAAAGTGCCCTGAAAGACGGATTCATCCATCGTGCCATCGCGACGGATCCGGATCGGGACGGGCTCGGCAATGCGGAGATTGTGTGGTGGTACAACCAGCGTGCAGACAGCTCGGAAAATCGTCTCGAGGAACTGCGCAGCGACTTCAGTGGCGCTCACTTGCCCTGCAGCACATTCCGAGCCAATGCGGTCTATCTGTACTTGAATGTGATTGCCTGTAACCTGCTGGTTCTGCTGCGCATGACACTCGGTCTCGAGTGGCATGGCAATCGGGCCGGAACGTTCCGAAGCCGGTTGCATGATATTGCCGGTCTGATTGTGCGTCACTCCCGGGAGTGGGTGCTGAAGGTCAACCCGGTGGATCTGAAACTGCTGGATGAAACACTCTGGATGATCCGCACCTGCCGCCTGTTCTGATTCCCGGATTCCTCTGGACCCATCCAGGACTGGCCGAACAGAGCCATGGATTCGCACGCCCGGAATTTGCCCGGAGGCTCAAAACCCGCTGCCGCGCCACGATCTGGCAAATGAATGAGCATCATTCTTGATCGGAATCCGGCCGCCCGGACCATTCTGGATCAATTTTCCGCTCAACTGCTCGAATACCGGCTCATAACGGGTAAAATCGTTTCTATTTAAGGATTAGGGACATAAGTAACATTTGACCATGCCTGTAAAATTGTATATAATGCGTGATATGGGATTCGTAGTCCCATATCTAAATCAACACTTAACCAAAGTAAGGTTGAACCGCATGAGCGATCATATCACATATCGAAACATCACCTACCGCTTGATTCCGGGTTCAGAGTCGAAAGCTCGCAAGCTTGTAGGTCAGGCCGGTGCCTGCCGTTTTGTCTGGAATCACTTCTTAGGCGAGAATAAAAATCAAATGGATTTGTGGCGGCGTTATCCAGAGTTGACCGCCAAGCCGAAGACCTCCTTCTTTTCGTTGGGTGTTCAATTTACGAAGTTGCGTAAGGAGATCGATTGGCTGAATGACTATTCCTATATGATTACTCGGTCTGTTTTGAAGTGTCAAGCAGACGCATGGACGGCTTGTTTTCAGTCAGGCAAGGGCTTTCCGAAGTTCAAGTCCAGACACGGTAATGATCCTTCGTTCACGATTCCTGAAAACATCAAGATACAGGACGGCAAACTGCACATCCAAAAGATCGGTTGGTTGCGAATTCAGCGCAAAGGTGGAAATCCTTATCCAACTGGAAAGCCAGTAAAAGCAGTCATCACCAAGAAAGCGGGTAAATGGTATGCGGTTGTTTGTTATCAGGTTGAGAAACTCGAAAAGGTTGATAACGGAGTGACCGCAGGGGTTGATCGAAATGCTGGACAGGTTGCAGTAGTGGACAGCAACGGCAATGAAACCATCCACTACTTGCCCGATCTGGCGAAAAAGGAAGCCCGCCTGAAACGATACCAGCGCAGGATGCAAGAGCAGGTCAAGGGTTCGAGGCGCAGGCACAAGACCCGCCTGAAATTGCAGAAATGCTGCCGGCATCTGAAAAATGCCAGAGACAACTGGCAGCATCAGGTGAGCCGTGAGATTGCGAACCAATCGGGTTTGGTTGTATTGGAAGACTTGAACACGCAAGGCATGACCAAATCGGCAAAGGGAACGGTGGACAATCCGGGCAAGAACGTAAAAGCCAAGTCGGGACTGAATCGTGAAATCCGGAAAACGGGCTGGCATGGTCTGGAGCAGAAACTGGAATACAAGGCGGAGGTCATCAGGATCAACCCGGCCTATACTTCGCAGGCGTGCAGCGCTTGCGGTCATGTCAGCAAGGAAAATCGAACATCGCAAGCGGTGTTCAAGTGCGTGGCTTGTGGTCACGCCGAAAATGCGGACCTGAACGCGGCCCGCAATATATTGGCCTCCGGGATTGGGGCATCTGCACGGGGAGGAGCGTTGCCGTTGGGCACTCCATTGATCCGTGAAAAGATATATGAAGTGGCTTGATGTTACTTAAATATATAATTCCCAATAGTTATATTTATACTCAAGTTAACCGAATATCGGGTGGTGGGTTGTCAGGAATTTTTCTCAGATAATCTCCGAAGGATGGAATTGGAACATGGTAATTACTTGGACTATCTATTGATTCCATCAAGACACCGGCATGCAAGGCATTTGTCAGGAAGTTCTTCACCGGCTCTCCCTCTTTGGTTTTCGCATATTGGGCAATGTTGAGAATCTGATCCAAATTCAATAAGCCATTATTTTGATCTGCGTCCAGCACCAGTTGCTTGTAAATCCAGGATTGGCCTTGGCATCTGCGAAGGATCATCCTGTAGTAGTCTTCCTTGCGTTCCTGGGCGCTTCGAAGAGCCTGTTCAAGGTAATCACTTTTGATTTCGTTTCCATGTTCAACAATAATCCGAGAAGCGGCGACGGCTACGCGATTGATGTGTTGCGGCCAGCCTTGAGAAAGTTCCGCCAAGCGTTCCACCCAGATTTCCCGTTCCCTCCTTGAACCTGTGAAGTCATAGGCTTCGAATACGCTACCGATTGCTTCCGAAGACTCCTCATGCGACAGTATCCCAAGGTTCACTACCCGATCATCAGGAGGTCTCGAAAGGCCTAGGTCACTCAAGATTTCCTCGGTATCGCTTAAACCAAAGAAAGCCGTTATTAGTGGGATACCGTGAGTATTTCGATGCAGGCAGTCTATCACGCTTTTTGTCATGTCATCCTTCACTGTATTCTGGGCTTCATCCACGAACAAGACGAAATGATAATTGCCAAGCAGTGGTTGTATGTGTTCGAACAGCCCTTGGGGAGATTCTGCCGGTTTTCTTTTTCCTAGAGATGCTCCGCTGACTGAAATGTCCCTGTATGGTATTTCTCCAAGAAGTTGCTTGCCCTTTTCAATGGAGTTTTTCAGAGTGGCAGATATTCGGTCGTTCGCATTTTTCGAGAGCCGTTCGTTTTCGGCATTTGCTGCAGTGACCATGGATCGAACAACGGTATGTGGCCATTTCAGGCTTGATGGATCAATCAGTAATGCTATCCATGGATTCTTGTGGGTTGAATGTTGGCGAACTGCTTCCATGCACTCCTGCAACAGTGCTGTTTTTCCAGCACCCGGTGCCCCATGAAAAATCATCGTGCCACCACCTATGAAACCATCGTCTAGGCTAGTTACAGCATCTTGAAATACCTTGTATGCATCATCTCGTCCTCGAAAGAATGGCTCACGGCCGGACTCGGCTCGATCAGTACGTCGTAACCACTTCTCCAAAGGCATTGGGTTAGCTGCTAGCGGTTTCGGGAATGGTGTTTCGTTCATGTATTGACTACTCTCAATGCGCGGTTGAAAAAGTGTCTTGTGGCCTTCTCTCGAGCATCTGAATCAGTGAGGATTATGTTTTGCAAGTTCTTGTCGCTCTGGAACATCTGGATCACGCCCTTCAAAAAAGCTTCCGAGAAAGCGGTGTAGACCACATCCGGGGGGTTGTTTCGCAACATCTCGATCAGATTCTCATCCATTATGTTACGATTAACCTTCTCAAAGCGAAGCATGTCTTCTTCCGTAAAGCCTGTTCCGTGTCGGTTGTTGAATTCCTTGACGATCTCAGACAGTTCCTTCTTCTCGTCATCCGTATAGGGTTTAGCCCCGAATTCTTTGATGGCAGGAAGTTCCTGTGTATCGCCCGGTGAGAGAGAGCCGCTACCCTCATCCTTCTTGTCCACCCTGAAAGCCTGCATGTCGAGCATTTCATCCGTGATCTCGATTTCCGGCGGAATCTCGCGGTTCGGCAGTAAGCGGGAAAGCCAGTCGCCATAGCATGCAAGTTTTTCAAGACTCGTATCTTCCAGGGGATAGACCTGAGCGATGAAGGCATAGAAGCGATTGAAGCTCCTCAGTAGCTGGCGGAATTCCTCTTGCTTTCCTTCATCATCATCCGTTTCAAAGCGGGTTACGGCCTGCCGAACCAAGCCCTCCAGACGAGGCCTGTCTGCTGTATCAAGCGGTCCTTTGAAATACGTCTGAGCAAAGTGCTCAATTTCTTCTTTATCAAGATAGCCAAATTTAAATAGCCGCCTTTCTAGATCATAAATCTGATTGGGATCAGACATCGCTTCAACGGCTGTAACTTCATAAAACGACTTGAAAGCCGTCTGGATATCTTCGATGCTGTTTTGAAAATCAAGGATGTAAGTGCGTTTTTTATCCGGTCTTTTTCTGTTCAGGCGTGAAAGTGTCTGAACTGCCTGAAGACCAGAAAGTTTTTTATCAACATACATGGCACAAAGCTTTGGCTGGTCAAAGCCTGTCTGGTATTTTTCGGCCACGACCAATATGTGATAAGTGTCAGGATATGGAGTTCCGTCAGGCCTGGATCCGTCGAAGCGGCTGGGAAGTTCGGTTTCGGAAAATTCGTTGAGACTTGCCTCTGTTACCTTGTTTCCGTTCATATCCAGTTCGCCCGAGAAAGCGACAAGTGCTTTCAAGTCTGTATAGTCATTTTCTTTCAGGTAGCTCTGTATGCCTTCGAAATATCTGAATGCTTGCTCCCGGCTTTGGGTAACGACCATCGCCTTTGCCTGCCCACCCATTTCATGCATTGCATGGCGGCGGAAATGCTCAATGATGATCGCTGCTTTCTGGCTGATGGCCGTTAGGTGCAAGATTGCATATCGAGCGACCTTCCGCTGTCCTTTTCTTCCACTCAGCCGGGGATCGTCTTCAATGGTTTTTTCGAGTTGATAGTAAGCCTTGTAGGTCATGTAGTTCTGAAGTACATCGAGAATGAATTCTTCTTCGATGGCTTGTCTCATCGAGTAAAGATGGAATGGATGTGGAAGACCATCCTCATCTTTTTGACCGAAGCGTTCCAGAGTGACATTCCGAGGCGTTGCGGTGAACGCAAGAAAGCTGATATTGGCTTGAGGGCCACGCGATCTCTGATGCTCCAGGATCAGATCCTCAACTTCGGCAGATGAAGCATTTTCACGTGTAAGTGCATCTGTCATTGCCTGGGCGCTTTTGCCCGATTGACTCGAATGTGCCTCGTCCACGATGACCGCAAATTTTCGGTTTTTTTGTCCTGAAAGGGCTTGCAGGTGTTCCGTTGAGAATTTCTGAATTGTGGTAACGATGATGCGGGCACCGTCAGCGATGGCTTCCTTTAATTGACGCGATGTTCCATCGATTTTTTTTACAACCCCACTTGTTTGCTCAAATTGCGATACGGTTCCTTGCAACTGTTTATCGAGTACGACTCGATCCGTTACGATAATTATGGTATTGAAGACCGGATTATTGGCATTGTCATGCAGGTTGATTGTATGATGGGCTAGCCAGCCAATTGTGTTGGACTTGCCGGAGCCTGCCGAGTGCTGGATCAGGTAATTGTTTCCGGTACCATGATCTTTCGCATGTGTCATGATTTTTCGAACTGCATCAAGTTGATGAAAGCGCGGAAAGATCATGGTTTCTTGCTTGCCCGTCTTCTCCAGATGCATAAATTGCCCAATTACGTCAACGAGCACTGAACGCGAGAAGATTGCTTCGCCCCAAGAGCCTGATTTGTAGAGGTAGGCAATGCGATGTTCGTCTTTGATGTCCGGATTTCCAGAGCCGCCATCCTTACCCCGATTGAACGGCAGGAATCGGGTCTTGCCATTCATAAGCCTCGTTGTCATGGAGACGTTATCCTCGTCAATCGCAAAGTGAACGAGTGCCCCACGCTTGAAGGTCAGGAGTGGTTCGCCTGCCGGGGAACGATCGGTGCGATACTGTTTTTCGGCATGGCGAAAGTTGGTACCGGTCAGGAGGTTCTTCAACTCCATCGTCACAACAGGCAGGCCATTCAGGAAGAGTACGGCATCGATTCGATTTTCACACTTTGTGCTGTATTCAACCTCCTTCATGACCGAGAGGATATTTGACTCGTATTCCTTGATGCGCCTGGGCTCCAAACTGCTCGCGGGACGGAAATGGCAGAGTGAGAACTTGATGCCGGGCACGATCTTGATGCCTTGACGAAGTACGTCAAGCAGCCCGTGCCCTTTGATCGATCTTTCCAGTTCCCTAAAAAAAGAATCTTTGGCAGATGATTTATAATGCGTTTCAAGTTTGTCCCATGAATCTTGCTGTGAGGTCTGGACAAAGCGCAGAAGGAGATCCCTGTCCATTGCCAATGAGCGGCTATAGTCCGTCAGGGGATTGCGCGAAACATAGCCTTCATCGCTGACAAGGAGATCGACAAGGTGGTCTTGCAGGGTCTTCTCTGTGTGAAGATTGCGTGCGGTGAAGTTCATGGATTTTAACTCCTGGTCTTTTTTGTCCTTTGGATCAGTTTTTGTTCTCCAGCAGCGCTCAGACATTCCATGCGCATCGATTCGCCAAATGTCCTACTAGGTGATGTCGGAGCATAAATGGAGTGCCGTAGTCGAACAGAATTTTCATTATGAAGCAGTGGATTTGAAGTATTCAGCCTCATGCTTGAGTACTGATTCAACCTGCCAAGCCTTGACTTCGGGATACCATTCCAGAAAATCCTTCACGGTCGCGCCGCTCTCGAGGCTTTCAAACAGGGCGTGAACCGGCACCCTCGTTCCGGTCAAGGCCCAGGCCCCGCTGATTTTACTCGGATTGCACTCCGCTGCCTTGCATTCTGTCCAGTTGGTCATGATCGTGCCCCATGTTCAAGGCTGTATTGGGCATTCAGTGAATGATGTTCCGAAAGGGGGGAGCACGCTTCATCGTCGTATTTTGAGAGGTTCTCTTGTTGCAATCTCACCTCTACCTCGCGGACATCAATCTTTCCGGTGACCGCATCTGTAATCAGTCGAGTGCGGTATTCCTGAAGTAATTCGATTTGATGCTCCGTGTTATCAACAACTTTACTTATATCTGCGATAGCATTGTCTAGGAACCGGGCGATACGACGCTGGGTTGGAGGTGGAGGTAGTACGATAAGAGGGTTTTTCATTGCAGGCTGACTAATCCCAAAACGGGTTATACCTTTCGCTGCAAGTTTGAACTGATCGTTAAACAGCTTAGATCTACATAGCCATGCGAGAAAACTGCCATCAAGTTCAGTTAGTGGTTCTACTATTGCAAGGTGATAACCACATAAAACGTTTGGCATATCTTCAGCGACCAATGCGGGGATACCAATATCATCCCAACTTTCGCTATCTTTTGTGATCAGGACTTGCCCCTTCTTCAGCTGAAATTGGGCGATTTCTTCATTCTTTGCCGAACCCTTCGTGAAATTAAGGCTAGGTGCGATGCAGTCATTATAGTAAACGTTGGTGTAATTGCAGAGTAGAATCGGCTTTTCGTCATCAGATATAGTCTTATCGACATTACTACTACTGACTTTGGCAAGGAACTTGAGCTTTCGTATCTCCCAATGCTCAGGCACTTCCGCTAACCACTCGACACCGGATGACTTGTAGGCTGGATATGGTCGGCCGGCTTGAACATCTATCTGACCAGTGACTGCTTGATGAATGATGGCCTGTTTATACTCCTCAAGAAGTTTGATCAGCTTCTGCTTTTTCTCGATCAGTCGGTCAATCAGGGTGGTCTGATGGCCGAGAAAGTCTGCGATACGACGTTGGGTTGGGAGATCGGAGATCGGCAGCGACATTTCGCCGATGATTCCTCCTGTTAGGTTTCCGAGCCCAGACGTTGAGGTTGCGTGTGTGATGTAATGGTGACGTGCCAACTTGCTACTAAGGAGGTAGAACAAGTATCGTGAAGAGGTGCCAGAGGCGGCCCTTAAACGTTGGTTAAAATTTGAGAACACCGGGCAAAGCTCTGCGACTTTTTCATCTACTAGACTAACTTTACCTATATGGTCGCTACTGCCGCTTGACTTTGTAATCAACAAGTCATTTATGAGCAGTCGTTTTTTCGATTGTTCACTTGGCGGTATACTTCGAATGGCCGGATCGTTAATTTGCCAATGTCCATTCACGGACTGCTCGGTTGATCGCAATACGAGGCAATCATACACTCCATCAGGATCATCTCCCCAAATACCGCCGTCATTCATACTTAATACATGCTTCAAGCGAAGGAGAGTCATGCAACAACCTCCTTGAAAAATCCTGTAATTCTGACTCGGAGGATCAACCTACGTTTTTCTTGTTTCTGGATAATCTTCCCGTACATCACTAGCCAATTGACACCTATGGATTCATGGAACGGATAGAAATCAAACTCGAAAATCATGTCTCAGTGTCTCGCACAATTTGTTTCACTATCCTGATCCTTTCAGATGGGCATTTAAAACTTTCCATAAATTGGATAACACAAAATAACAACTTGATCCTGGATATTATTTTGACGATAAACGGTTATTAGTGCGCCTTTCAATCACCCCGCCTGCTATGAAATAATATTAACGCTTGGCATTATGGTTTGGTGTGATTTAACTTCCAATCCCGACTGTGATGTCGATCCGATTCCGTTGTTGCATGATGTTGCCGGATGCCCAATATATTGCGGTGAAGGCATCTTGAGTACGTTATCCTCTCCCAACGCATCCGAAAAAATTGCCCCATTTTGGGAAAGGCGAGTAACGAGTATTCCATCAATATTCTTACAAGGCAATAATGTTAAGCGAATGCTCATAAGCTTGGAGTGTCTTCTTAAATTTCATTCTCTCTAGCTACCAAGCTTTGCCATAAAGGATTAGTTACTCGAAACTTTCACCGGTATTCGTCATATACCTCATCGCTCAGATGTTTGGTTTTTTCATAGTTCTTTCTGCGTGCTTCTCGCGTGAACTTAACGCAGTCGAAGTTTTTGGATTTTTTAGTGTTCATATTACATGTTCTCCGGGGCCAGGATGTCGATTTCCGGACGCCCAAGTTTTCGGTTGACACTATTGTACGCCTGAATAGGGCCCCAATTCACAATGTGCTTGAAATTCAAGCTCACTATCACATCGACTTTGCTGAGACTTGCGATGGCAACATGTAGTGTGCCGTTGTAATCAGAGGAACCTATGGCCTACGATGCGAAATAAATATTCACAGGTTCGAGAGCCTATTCTGCATCTTGAAGTTGTTCCGATTATGTTGTAGAAATGCGGTCTGGAAAGTCATCTGCACTTTCACAGGCCTGCTAGCAATTCTTTGCGAGTCACATCAGTAATCCTCCGCGATTGTCTTTTCGCGCTGAAAATCTTCAATCAGGAGGTGTGAGTGTTTGAGAAAATCATCAACTTCATAGTCTCCAATTGCCGATGTATTAACATAATTGAATTGCTCGCTATTCGCTAAGTAATCCGCTTTTCAAGCATGCAGGGAGATAACGGGCAGCAGACCTTCCATTTTGACTTGTAGTTTGAAAATATCGGAACAAATCTCCAGCACAGTGCACATTGGAGCGGGCCCATAGAAGCAATAATTGAAATTGATTTTTATAACCAACCCTAACGTCCTGCTTGTTCCTGACCCCCCACATGTTTCTCATCAACCCATGTGTTCAGCACAAAAGGCAGAACCTCGCGCTCCATGCAGTCCTGCCAATTACCGACAAGTGCAATCAAGTTCGTGATTCCACAAGCCAGAATCATGTTCGGGAGTTTCACCCTGGCTAGTGCAGATGTCGGACAATCATTTGATTATTGATGACTTTATTTTCGGGGTCAGCACAGTTCAGCAAATGCTCATGATTTAGGAGTCAACCTTTTAATTTCATTCTGTTCGGCTTCCCAGCGTTGCCACACAGGGTCAGTTTCTCGAAACTTCCTCCAATATTCGTCGTATTCCTTGCCGCTAAGATGCTTGGTTTCCTCATAGATCTTTCTGCGTGCTTCACGTTGGAACTTAACACAGTCAAATTTTGTCGATTCTTCAGTCTTCATAGTACATGTTCTCAGGAGTCCGGATATCGATATTCGGATATCCAAATTTTCGATTGACACTATTGTACACCTGAATACGCTCCCAATTTACAATGTGCTTAAAATTCCAGCTGACTATCACATCGACTTTACCCAGACTTGCGATGGCAACATGCAGTGCGTCGTTATAATGAGCAGTACCTACTGCTCCAGATAAGATATAAGTATGTGCAAGTTCGCGAGCTTGTTCTGTCTCTTTTAGTAGTTCCCAATGTGTTTTGGGAACTTGGTTCGGTATATTAGCCACATTTTCAGGGGCTCTCTGCAATTCTGTGCGGGTCACATCGGAAATTACCATAATCGCCTTTTCCTGCTGGAAAGCTTTGATCAGAAGGCGTGAATGTTTTCGAAAATCGTTGTCTTCGCAACCTCCAAATACCGATGTATCCACATAAATTCGTGGTTTCGTTATGTGTTCTGCTATGGATGAATACTGGAGGTGCCCACTGTGTTCAAAAATCGGTTTCGATACGTGCCTTGACGAATCTGCACGCATAGAGAAATCAGGAAGCAGATTTTCAATTTCGGTTTGTAGCTTGTGGATGTCAGAGTTTATTTCCTCAAGAGTGCGCATTGGAGTGGGCTTGAAGAAGTAGCGATTGAAATTGATTTCATAGCCAACCCGGCCAACCTGCTTGTCCCTGACATCCGTATACTTATCATCGACCCATGCGTCCGGCACAAAGGGAAGAACTTCGCGCTTCATGAAGTCCTGCCAATTTTCGGCAAGTGGTACCAATTCATGATCACGCAAGTTAGTATTGGGTTCGGGATGGCCGCCCTTGCCAATGCAGATATCGGCCTCATCGTCCTGCTCGGATAGCGCAGACAGGATCGCCTTCTTCAATGGAGCACCAACCTTGATATCCGCATTGTGCAGACTGTCTGTCAATAGCTTGTCAAATTTCTTTCGGTTCAGGTAAAGCTTATCTCCGATCTTTTCAAGTGCTTCCCTAATTTTGATTTGCTGACTCTCTTCAAGATTTGAAAATATCCTCTGCCCATCCAATCGATGCAGTCGTTCCGAATCCACTCGAAAATTCAGTCTTAACGGACGTTCCACCCGTATTTCTCGATAACCGAAATCAGTAGTCTTGAAGATTCTTGATACATCTTCCTCCTTGCCTTTAGTGTCGATCAAACTGGCATATATACGCACGATTTCAGAGCGTGCCTCTTCAGGAATTTCACGTCTCTTGCTACCCAAGGACTTGCGCATGGACTTCCAGAATTGCTCGCCACTCGCATCAATCAATTGCACTTTTCCCTGCCTGTTCTTGGACTTACGGTTGGCTAGAATCCAGACATAAGTTTGAATGCCCGTGTTGTAGAATAGATCGGCAGGTAGGGCAATGATGGCTTCGACCCAGTCGTTTTCCAGCACCCAGCGGCGAATTTCACTCTCTCCTGATCCCGCACCACCCGTAAAGAGTGGAGAGCCATTCATCACAATGCCGATGCGTGAACCGTGCTCGTCATCGCGCATTTTTGAGATCATGTGTTGCAGGAAGAGAAGCTGGCCATCCGAGATGCGCGGAGTACCCGCTCCGAAGCGCCCGTCGAAACCCATGGTCTTGGCCTCGGTCTTTATCGGCTCATGGTATTTCTTCCAGTCCACGCCATAGGGAGGGTTGGAGAGCATGTAGTGGAATCTTTTATCTTCATGAGCATCTGAGGTCAGAGTGTTGCCGAAGGCGATTTGCTCAGGATCATGTCCGGTTACAAGCATGTCGGACTTGCAGATCCCGAAAGACTCGGCATTCAGCTCCTGGCCGAAAAGCTCGACTCGAATACCGCCATTGAATTCCTTCAGGGCCTCTTTTGTCAGAGCCAGCATGCCTCCGGTGCCGCAGGCTGGATCATAGACCTGGCGAATGATGCCCGGCTTGGTTAGTTGTTCTTCATCATTAGCGATCAGGAGATCGACGATAAGTCGAATTACTTCGCGCGGAGTGAAATGCTCTCCTGCTGTCTCGTTAGAGATCTCCGAGAAACGACGAATGAGGTCTTCAAAGAGATAACCCATGTCGATGTTGGAGACCTTGTCAGGGTGCAGGTCGATGCTGCAGAAGCGCTCGA
Organism: Candidatus Poriferihabitans sp.; assembly: GCA_965220975.1. Lineage (GTDB taxonomy): Bacteria > Pseudomonadota > Gammaproteobacteria > Arenicellales > Poriferihabitantaceae > Poriferihabitans. The sequence goes on from OZ244855.1 coordinate 2,968,969, forward strand.
AGACACTCCATAGCACTTCACCTTCATTAAGGCGCTTTAGTTGGTCAGTGAAGAGGAACTTTTCCAGCAGTATGTCTCGGACATTGCCCGAGAACCCGGTGATGTAGTCCACAAGGTTGTCATGGAGCTGGCCGGGTTCCTGACCTTTCAGTTTCTCAAAAGTAAAGGGAGACAGGTTGTATACCTTTGCGTTGTCGCCAACAGTAGCGTAGAGAATCTGATCACGAGCATCGTCGTACATGCCATCAGGCAACGTCTCGGCTACATTGAGGACAGCATCCTTGGTACCTTCGAGGATACAATCAAGACGACGAAGCACAACAAATGGCAGGATTACTTTCCCATATTCAGATTGCTTGAAGTCGCCACGTAAAATTTCCGCGATGGCCCAGACGAGGCTACTTAAATTCTGATTACCGGTGGACATGAGACATCTATTTTTTCTGCTACAGTTCAAATCCGAAGTGCAACACTACCCCCCAATTGCTTCTTGAATAGTTTGTATGATTAGCAAGTACACCTTCCATTGCTCTATAAGACAGCGTTAGTCCATCTCTGCAGAAGCGTAATACATAACCTGCGTTCCCGAAAGCATGGACGCGGTTGGACGTAAGGGCTGGTGCAAAAATAACTTGTGAGTTTTCATTTCCATGTCCTGATTTTCGAATGTTTCAGCAAGTCGGGTTGATCGAGTAGTTCCATTTTGGAATCTGTTGATCATTGGTGCAATCGAGTGCCTCGTGTTGCCGATCAGTAATTTTAATGCCTTTTTCATAGACGCAGTCCACGAGATTCGCTGTGACGCGCAAACCGGGGAACCGTGATCCAAAAGCAGCTTCTGACCCAGACGGGCTGTGGTCATCCGGGTCCACAACTGTCCGCTGACTGGATATCCAGCGGTAGCGTGGTCCACAGTGCATGGATCAGCTCGAACAGTCCCGAGGGCTTTTTTCTGTCCGTTTGCGTCCTCCGCCCGGTCGTCGTATCCGATGCGGATGCAGCTCGCTGGCTAGTAGCCGCCGTATTCGGAGAAAGATCCGGATTGTTCGCAATCCTCCGGTCTCCGCCATGTCCGAAGAGAATCGACTCGAGTTCGGCAAACAACCGCCGCTGCCGCTCGTCAAGCAGATTGAACAACGCCGCCGTGGCCATGTTGAAATCCCGATTCGACTCACCATCCGGTAGCGCAGGCAAGACGTCCGAACCCATGATCTGTCATACCCGCAATTGCTGCCTGTGCCGGATCGACACTGCAATACACATGAATTCCATTCAGGCAGGCCCGGCTCAGGCGACCGGCACGGCTTGAGCTTGTAGAGCGCAATACAGACATCCATTCCAACCCGTTCGGTGAGTTCACTCGCCTGATAACCGGCATCCGAGGTCGAGGTCAGATGCTCGGCCGTGTTCACCAGGGAACCCCATTTCGAAAACGGATACCGTGATACTGCCACAAACCACGGTCATCGTAATCAGCCGGTTCATTCAGCGTGTACCCTAATCCTTAAATAGAAAATTTGAAAGTACTTCCAACGCCTTGTGTGGTGTGGTTTTCGAACGGGTTGGCTTTTCACCCAATGGATGATTCTGATTCCATCCCAAAATCCACAGTCCATCATGCCTTGTGCCAAATAAAGCAATCTCTATTTAAGGATTAGGGGTGTAGTAGCACCCGCAATGCGAATAGCTGGATCGACAGTCAGCCGGAAATGAGAAAAACAGGCAGAACAGGGAAGGGAAACGGGCAGATTGCCCCGGATAATGACAGATTTTAACGGATAACTAACAAGATATTTTGCGCCAACCCTAGGTACTACACGAGTGAGGCGGGGTTGAAACATGTACATGCGATAAGCGCATATACGACATGACACTAGAACCAGTAATAACGAATGGTTTTGGCATTGTAGAAAAGTATTGCGATATGATTTGCGTCGCTAATGTATTGTCTTTCTGTATTGTCGATATATAGGCATCCGTCATAGAACTAACAGGGATGCTTGAGATTCCATGATTACATAAATCCCAGCTAAAACCTTTGATATGTCGAGGCGCTAGGTGGATTATTTCCAGTTTGATTTCTCTGAGGAGGGCGCATTCCTGAATATGGGAGTGCTAAGCCATAACTTTTCTCCTTGCGATTTGTTATCTGGCTATTTGCAAGTTTTTTTCGTTTTTCTCAAAAATTTCTTTTGCATTTGGATTTTTTTGTAGGAGCTTCTTAATTGATAAATCGTTCATTTTTAGACTCTTATTCATTATTAACATCTTATAGTAGTACCTGATAATCCTTTCGAGTGTGAACAATAGCCCTATGTCCCATTTTTTGCATGTAGTCTTTCAACAATTTGTGATATGAATTTATTGAATCACTGAGTTCATCATTATCTCCGAAATCATCAATTTTTAAGTTCAAATCCTTTCTAAGGCGCTCAATGTTGATGCCGATACCGTGGGAATTCCACCGCCTAGCGTCATTTAGCTTCATGGCTATTTCACGTGCTCGATCCTTTTTGATTGACTTTGTGACCTTAACCCCTCTTTTTTCTGTGATTTTCCAATTCTTGAATTTATACTTGACCAGCCATTCTTCCAACAGGGAAACTGAGAGTGCGCGGGCTTGTTCATAGGAATATAGTTCTCCCTGATCAAAACCCAAGAGAATTTGAATCTCGGCTGCCTCTGCTTCGCCGGCATTCGCCTTTTTCAAAAGTTCTTCATATTTTATCAGATAGCCCATTGCTGGAATCAGCTTGTTACCGACCTGCTTTCTACCAATGGGTCAATGGGTCCTAGTACAGAGTAGTAGTTCATGTAAATTGAGTCACCAGACATGGCCAAAATGGTTCCTGCTGACATTGCATGGCTTGGAATCAAAAAATCTACTACCGTATAGTGATGTCTTATCGTGTCAGAGATACGGCGTGCGACTTCAGCAAATCCACCTTCTGTTTCGAGAATGATTACAATCTTCTTGCCGCGTCTTTTGGAGCGATTACTGAGCGTTTCTACTGCATCTCGAATTGCATCATCAGCTCCAAATGCAATTGGACCGGTGGTATAGGATAAACAATCGCCAGAAGTCAACGATTCGACTGTGTTTATCAAGTTACTGAGTTGAGTTTCGATAAGATCATTTGCACCTTTAACCATAGCTGTTATCCTTCGTTCCAGAGCACATTGGACCTATTCACGGTCACATAGAAATATGTTGTCGTCATGAATAGACTATCTCCTTTATTATCTTGATCAATCATACGTCTGAATGAGGTGGTCTCATTGCTACACCAATTCTCACATTCTTATATACGGTGAACCCACAAGCAAGCAGTGGGATGCCTACTGGCACGGTCGGTATTTTGACATTGGGTGGCAATTGGCCAGATTCTTGTGCTGGTTTGGTGTCTCTGTCCTTCTTTCTCTGCCTTGATTCTTGCCTATTTCACGCTTGAGTCAAATCATTGAGTTCATCCTCCTTGAATGATTCAATAGCAAATCCTGGATCGAAGGGAGTTTGCATCTGATCCAGTTGCAGTCCCTCGCGAATATGTTGTGGCTGGCTGTCCAGCCATTTTGGAAAGCCGGAGTTTTTTGGATCATAATAAGATACTCCCAGGGAGGCATTCCTACATCAGGCCAGTGACCATCGGCATATTTCAAGGGAACAACTCTCCAGTGATCGGAATTGGTTTGGACCAGGAAAATTTCATCCGGTACATTACTGTGCCTTGCTAGTACATCTGGAAGAAGATCACCTCTGAACTCGAAATGTGTGAGCGCGGAATCCATGCTTTCCAGCACCAAAACGGTTCGTGCTCCTTCCGATTTACATGACTGAAGCTTTTTGCATTTTTTAAGAAACGCGCTCATCAGTCGCTCTCTGATAAGAGGTTTTATATTTTCTGGATAAGCCGCCCTTAACCAAAGAGAACCGGGCTGTAGTCCGGTTAAGGTTGCATATGGCCAACAGAGTAATTCAAATTCACATTGAAAGCCGTCTGGCTTTCCATAAGCCGAATGATCAGAGCGGTAGGGTCCATAAGGTCCCATGGGCCAGTGCATCATCATGTCTCGTAGTAGTACCTCATGCTTACAAATCCAGTTTGCGAGACTCTTCAGAGCGCGATTACGTTTGTTCCTTCCGTTTGGTAGGGAAATGCCAATTGTGTACCGCAACTCGTAGTACGCAGAACTTGGAAATGGTACAGGAAGGTTTTTCTTGAAATAGTCGAGGATTTCATTGACGATTACTTCCATCTTGATTCGGTTTTCGAATGGCTCAACCAGTGTGTGCTCGATTGCATACTCCTGATCACCCAGTTTGAAACGCAGGTCGACTGGTGGACCTACTCGATCCACTTCTGGACGGCGAACTTGAGTACGTATCCTCCCTGTCCGCTTTTCGATGACCTTCACAGCGGCATCACATACTTTTCCTTCATGGTTGTTGTGCATAAGTAGTCTCGTACCAACTTGCGTATTAAATAGTATCTGCTCGGAAACAAAGCCTCTGGGATAGCGGGAAAGTTACCTCCTATGTCATGTAACCGCTTCACTAACTCTGATTACTTGACAGTGTATATCCACGATGCCCAATTCCGCCCCGCATGATGGATCGGAAATCACTACAGGACTTGACTGTCTCTGATTCGACACGATCATTCTAGAGCATGACACAACAAATGCCAATATGGGTTCGACTTTGCATTCGCAGCCATGCCCACCGATACAACCCTGTTCATGGGTTCGCAATCGGGGGTAGTGTTGCACTTCGGACTTGAACTGGGGTGTATAAAATAGAATGAAAATGATCTTCAGGATCAGCTGATGCAAGAACTGCTGAAACAGATCACTGACTTGAGAAAAACATGAATGCAGCTTTAAGCAAACTAGAATCGATTTGACTAGTTCTTCATTAAACTTTCATCCTCAAGATTCGCCGCATGACAACGATTCAAAATTAATTTATAATGGATGCTCTGCCTTGAAGTTTTAAGAGATAACAATGAAACGAATACCGATACTGTCCGCCTTGATTTTTTCGGTCGCAATGCTATCAGTCAGCCCTGTCTTAGCAAACTGTAGCAACTATCACATCGGTGGCGGGGGCTCAATTCATGCCAATGGCGGTGGATGGATTGTAACTGGTGCGAAGGTGGATGATTCGGTTTATGTCGGACCTGAATCAGCAGTATGTGGCACGCGCACTAAAATCTCCGGTAATGTCCGGATAATTGATAGTACGGTAGCGAATGTCGTCATTTCCGGTAATGTGATTGTCCGTGGTTCTATTGCTGATGGTTTTGGGCATATCATTGGAAATGTACGAATACTCGATAGTCATGTGGAGAATTTCTATGGAAGAATTTCCGGCAATGCCAAAATCCTGGATGGAGCACACATCTCTGAAGCACCGAAAATACACGATTCGGCGAAAGTGGCAGGAGAGAACACAAAAGTCTTCGGTTTCGCTGAGGTTTTTGGGGATGCAGTTGTTCGCGATGGTGCATGGATTTTCGGAAACGGAAGGGTGAACAGCGGTCGATATATTAAAAATGCACGGATTGACACTGATCAAACAATCATTCACTCGAAGACTGGTGATGAACTGAGTAACCCGATTAGAGAGCAAAACAGCGAGTCTTCAGATTAAACTGTGATCTCTGCAGCAATCAGCATTTAACGACGACCGAATTTTTCAACGAAAATTCCAGCTTCATCAAGCCGCTACAGCCTCGGTGAAGAGAACTTCTTCAGCGGTATGTGTCGGATATTGTCCATGAATTGAACGGTATTGTCTTCAAGGTTGTTGTATGGTTGGCGAAGGTCTTGGCCCTGTATTGTTCAGCGAAAGGCAATAAGTTGCATATCTTAACTCCGTTTTCAACAGTAGCCTGGAAAATTTGATTTCTAGCTTCATTGAACATGCCATCATGCAATGTCCGACTACATTGAGCATCATCTTTGGCTTTCTCAAGAATGCAATCTTGATTACAAAGTCACAAATGGCTGGATCCACGCCATATTCGAGTTGCTAAAATCGTTGCAATTGCCTAGACCAGGCTGCTCATGATTTGATGAGCCGAGGACATGAAATGATCGTTTGCCCTTCTTGTCATTTCTAACCCATTTCAGCAGATTGCATTTTTGATGTGAATGAGTCCTGTAGTTGGATATTGATTCATTCTCGAAATCTGGCCGCAGATACACAAAACTGCATCGTTGAGCAACGAATCAATGCGATAATCAAACACTGGAAATACATCTGTCCAGAAACCTTCAAATGAAAAACCCCGAGCAAGAACTTGATGTCTATCTGGTTGGCGGTGCAGTCAGAGATCGAATCATGGGTCTGGGTATCGAGAGTGAGAGGGATTGGATGGTTGTTGGATCCTCTCCAGAACAAATGGTTGAACTGGGGTTTCGAGCAATTGGTAGCGATTTTCCCGTATTTCTTCATCCAGATACTCATGAAGAGTACGCGCTGGCCCGCACCGAAAGAAAAATCGGTCGTGGCTACCATGGCTTCGTTTTCAATTGCGCTCCCGATGTAAGTGTCGAAGAAGATTTGGGCAGAAGAGACCTGACCATGAATGCTATCGCCATTGATAAACAAGACAATCTGATCGATCCCTATGGCGGAGTTGCAGATATTGAAAATCGAATCATTCGACATGTCTCGGATGCATTCAGAGAGGATCCAGTACGAATACTGCGGGTAGCTCGATTCGCCGCTCGATTTCGCGGGTTGGGATTTTCGGTAGGGGAACAGACACTCGCCATGATGTCGGAGATGGTTGATAATGGTGAGGTCGATTCACTTGTTCCAGAACGAATTTGGAAAGAATTGTCCAGCGCACTGGCTGGAACGAATATTGCCGAGTTCATACTCACCCTCAAACGTTGCAAGGCACTCAAAAGCCTCCTGCCCGAAATCGACAAGCTTTTTGGTATCCCTCAAACAGCCAAATATCATCCGGAAATCGATACCGGGATTCATGTCTTGATGTGTCTGGATGCGGCAGAAAAAATCTCCGATGATCCATTGGTCCGATTCGCGGTTTTGGTGCATGACCTTGGCAAGGGGGAGACTCCGGATGACATACTGCCTTCCCATCACGGGCATGAGATTGGGGGACTGGATCCAATTGTTGGTCTATGTGAGCGGCTAAAAGTGCCAGTCAACTATCGTCAATTTGCCCTGATGGTGTGTCGACATCATCTTGAAGTACATCGAATCGCAAAGATGAAGCCTGGCAAAGTACTCAAGATTCTGGAGAACATAAACGCATTCCGATCGCCCGAGATGATTGCAAAATTAAAACAGTGTTGTCTGGCTGACAGTCGTGGCCGAGCCGGTTACGAAAACAGTGATGCAACACATCTCGAATGGCTGGATGATTACTTTCAGATTGCAAGTTCAGTTGACCAGTCAGGCATAGCAATGCAAGTTCAGTCGAGTGCTATACCCGAGTCCGATATGGGTTCTCAGATTAAGAAGCGAATTCAGGAAGAGAGGATACGCAAAATAACCCAATTTAGAAATCAGCAAAAAGCTATATCATGAGTGGTTGCATCAACTATTTCGATCGAATTCTTCAAAAGTATTGATTCCGCTGATTCACTTGCTGCCGACATGCCGTGTGGGTACATTTCAAGTTAATTCATTCCATCAAACCTCCAGAATTTGATCAGTGGTTTTTAGTGCTCTGATTTGGTTGTATAATCTATTTGCTGGGTGTTCTTGGAAGATTAGATAATATGAATCGATAACAGAAACAAATGTCAAAATTGAAGTCAGTTTTGCACATTAATGAATGGTTTGATCAGTGCGACATGAGTCCAGGAACTTGGGATTTGAAGTGATTTTTCTTCTGGTTGAAGAGGGGGAGTAGTGACTGCATTGCGTACGCAGGAACTGCAGGATTTTGTGATTGAGGGTGAGAAATCGCCTCCCCCAGTCTTTATTGGTCGACAGGATGTTTTGAACGATATTCTTTCGTTGGCAAAATTGAGTGGCCGGAAAGGAGAGGCATTCCCTGGTAATACGCGTATCATTCAGGGTGCCCCAGGTGCCGGCAAGAGCTCAATTTTGAGTGAACTTGTTAGGCAAAACTTGCGAGCGGATTTTCCAAAAACCCTCCAAGTTTCCAGTGTTGAGATTTGTGATGAATTTCCCGATGTTTTGAAAGCGATTGGAGCTCTTGGCGCATCTCCAAAGTCGAAGCTAAGAACGATGGCACAAACGGCGACTAAAGCCTTTGGAAGCTTGGCTATACTCGATATTTTAGGGAGTACTGGGCTTTCCCTGAATTTGTCTTCTCTTTTCAAGTCCAGTGATATCCAAACCATTGGTTCGTTGCACAAGGCAGTTCCGGCATCACAGTGGGATTCGCCGGTTATTGTGGCCGTTGATGAAGCCCAGAACCTGCCTGATAGCCATGATTCGGTGCCTGCCCGGTTTTTACGTGCGATTCATGAAGCAACGACCAGATTGCCGATTACCTTGGTTTTAGCGGGATTAGGAGATACTCAATCACGCATGCGGTCCCTGGGCCTGACCCACGGAGTACGCGCACACTCTATCAATTGCTTTACTCAAGAGGAATGTGTCGAACTGATGAATGGGTTTTGTGATTTTTTCGGCATAAGAATCGGGGGCTGTGCAGATCAGCTGAGCACCTTGAGCCAGACTACCAATGGTTGGCCCCGTCATATGCACTGGGCCCAACAGGCAGTGGCCGAAGCCGTACTGGAACAAGGTGTTGATGGCGATTTGGACAGGATCAAGGACTGGACAATAATACAGACAAGGAGCGATGTTCTACGGCAAGGCTATTACGGTTCACAGTTTAGTGATGAAATGGCCTTTTCTAGAAAACTGGTTGCCCGCATAATGTTCGAGATCGGGAAAGCACAGATTGAAGGTCAAATCCTGCAGGAGGATGATATTCAGGACAAGGTCCGCATGTTCAGTGGGAATGGTCCGCATGGGATTTGTGAACTTCCCGACGGTTTTTCGCCCCAGGGCTTCGTAACGCATCTCATTCACTGCGGTGCACTGCAGGAAGATCCAATCAATCACGGCTTGAGTTGCCCGATTCCCAGTTTTCAAAACTACATCATTCGGCGTGGAGGCCTTGACCCCAACCAACTCATAAGGTAGAAGCATCGTAAATCTGGTTTTATTTCCCGAATATTCCAGCGTCCATCATTGTCGGTATAATCCAAGTTCGCACATCGCTTATTTGTAGCGGATAATCGATCAATTTCTGTAACTACTCGCCTCCAACAGGGGGTGAGTAGTTACCAATTTCCAAAGATGTGCTCTGGACTTTCCAATCCAAGGCAACTAAAGAATGACCAATACACCTGCTTGCATGATGCCCAAAAGCAGTGCGTGGTGGAGACGGGTTCGAGAAAGGGCGTAGCCGGATTCACTATTTGTAACCAAGAGGTTCACCTCCATGAGTATTGACAACATTTCCAATGATCGTTTATGCAGATTGTAGCGGGGGTTGCAATGATCGATTATGATCCGACAGATGCAGTCCAGGTCGGACACGCCTTGGAAGGTTTTGGAGTGAATCTGCTTGTTTCGGATGTAGAGAGGTCAGCTGATTTTCTGCAAAAAGTTTTTGATTTTGAGATCGCATCCTGCAATCGAGATTATTGCTTGCTGAGACATGCAGGAACTCTCTTTCAGCTGCATGCCGACCATACCTACTCGAAAAATCCTTTGCCATCCCTGCTACCAGAATTTGGAACAAGAGGCGCTGGTGTCGAATTAAGGTTGTTCAATGTCGATCCGGATCAAGCTGAACAAAAAGCCAGAGAAGCAGAGTACGAGATATTAATGGAAACGGCTGACAAACCACATGGCTTGCGGGAGTGCTTTATCCTTGATCCGGATGGGTATTGCTGGTGTCCTTCAGTACGGATTTGAAATCATGATCCGAGGCATCCTGTTTGACAAGGACGGTACCTTGCTCGATTTGGAGAAAACCTGGATTCCGCCATATCGGAAAGCAGCCGACTACATTGCAAGCCAGGTTGACAAACCAGAACTCGCTGATCGTCTAATGCTGGTTGGGGGATATGATCCGAAAACCAGACAATGGCTAACTGACTCAGTCCTGGCATCGGGCAGTAATGATGATGTAGTCCGCTCTTGGGAAAGCGAATTAGGATTCAAGTTAACACTCGATAAACAACAATACATTCGAAGTGAATTTTTCCTGTCCTCGGTTCAGCATATACCAATCAGTGAAAATCTAGGTACGATAATCCGTGAAATAAAATCCTTTGGCGTTGTATTGGGTCTTGCAACGATGGATGACGAATCCAGCGCAATAACCATGCTTGAGAAATTTGATCTGCAACGTGATTTCGATTTTGCATGTGGTGCAGACAGTGGATTTGGCGTCAAGCCGGATCCCGGAATGGTTGAGGCTTTCTGCAGAGACTGTCATCTTGACTGTAGTGAGATCATGGTAGTCGGAGATAGCCCGAAAGATTTGCAAATGGCAAGAGCAGCCCGCACAGATAAGGTAGTTGCCGTATTATCCGGTGCCCATAATCGGAGCCAGTTGGAGAACGATGCGGATATTATCTTGCAAAGTATCGAAGAGTTGCCAAAGTTGCTCGAATCATTGCTATTGAACAATCGAGACCCCAATTAATGAAGAACCGTTGCCAGTATTCAAATAAGAGTAAACCAATCATGACAACCTACCAAAAACCCAGTGATCAGGAATTGCGAAAAAGTTTAACTCCAATCCAATATCAGGTGACCCAACAAGATGGTACGGAACGACCATTTGATAATGAGTACCATGACGAGAAAAGAGCTGGCATTTACGTTGACATCGTCAGCGGAGAGCCGTTATTTGCATCCATACACAAATTTGATTCCAGAACCGGATGGCCAAGTTTCTTCCAGCCAATTGAACCGGAATCAATTGTTGAGAAGCGAGATTTCAAATTGTTTTTGCCACGAACCGAGGTGAGAAGTCAGCATGGCAATTCTCATCTTGGACATGTATTTTCTGATGGGCCGGCACCAACGGGACTGCGCTACTGCATAAATTCAGCAGCCTTGCGATTCATTCCGGTTGATGAGCTAGAGGAGGCAGGATATGCACAATACAGAAACTTGTTTGAAGCGGATCAGTCATGAAAAAGAAACATTCATTTCAATCACTGTTACTGGCTATTGGCATGATTGCAGCGGTTGCACAAGCAAACCAAAGTCTGGTTGTCTCCAGTACGGAAACAATTACTCCGGTCGTGGAACTGTATACTTCGGAAGGTTGTAGTAGCTGTCCACCTGCAGATCGGTTTCTGGCGCAGCTTGGAACCCACATTGGCCCTGACTTTCGTGCTGTACCGCTTGCCTTTCATGTTGATTACTGGAACCGGCTTGGTTGGCCTGATCCGTACTCGAAAAAGCAGTTTACTGAACGCCAGCGCTGGGTAGCACACAGAAATCGACAGGCCTCGATCTATACACCCGAGTTGGTGGTCAGCGGTCAGGAAACCCGAAACGGCGCACAAATTTATGACCGGATTCGTAAACACAATGCAACTGTTGCGAACGTTAATATCCATCTCCAAGTCGATCGAAGCATGCCGGATCGCCTACAGGCAGAAATCACCTTTGACAATGCTTCGGGAAGTCCTGCAGATGGATATATTGCAATCTATGAAAACGGCATTATTAGAGAGATTGGTGGCGGTGAGAACCGGGGTGCAACCCTATATCATGAGTTTCTTGTGCGTTACTGGAGTCAACCAAGCATGATCGATATTGGGCAATCCAGGACCCGCGCAGTAATCGATATCGAGTCCGATTGGGATGTTTCCAACTTGGGACTCGCGGTGGTCGCAAGTGACCCCAAAACTGGCATGACTTTGCAAGCTGTCAGCACCCCTCTTCAATCTTTGTATTAAAAATTTCAAGGATAGGTATTGAAATTATAAATAATGATGCTATTCAATAAAGCATGTTCGTTTTTAACCATGAGGAAAAACATTATGAATGCTTTAACACAACTTCCCTTGAAGGGCTGGAATTTGGCCGGAGATTTCGATAATCTTTTTGACGGTCTGATTTCGAAATACGAGACTCCAAAATCACACTTTGTGCCTCCGCTTGATATTATTGAGACTGAGAAAGATTATGTCGTCAAAGCGAATTTGCCGGGCATTGACCGAGATGATTTGTCTGTTAGCGTCAAAGAAGGAATGCTAACGATTGAAGCAGAAAGCAAATCCGAGAATTTCGAAAAGGATGGCGAGACTGTAATTCGCCTGGAACGTCATTCTGGAAAATACTTTCGTCGCTTGCGTCTGGGTAAAATGATCGATGACTCAGCAATCAGCGCAGATTACAAGGACGGTGTATTGACTCTCACAATCCCTCGTCGCGAACAAGAGGAGGGGCGCAAGATTCTAATTAACTAAGCCGCTTCACAACCTTACGAAACAAGGCCGCTTTTTAGCGGCCTTGTTTCGTTTGGGGACAAGCCTCTACTATATGCAGGTCAAGCCAGGACTTGGCAGTATTGCTGGAATCCGACTGAAAACCAATGCAATCTGGGCGTTCATCATATGTACCTAGAAGTAGTTGTAAGCCAAGTACATTATTTTTTCGGCGAATGAAAGCCAATTTTCGTGAAAAGATGTCTACTCGCTCCTTATCAGGGACGAGTAGCCTGGTGTTTTTGAGACGGTTTATTCAGACAGTTGGTTCAATCAAAAATACTTCAAGACCCCAAACAGTCTATCGTTGTATATATCATTGGTGATGCTTGCGAGCTTGATCTTGACACGATCAGAATGTCGCGGGTTCATCACGCAACAGTCCCAACCTGAAGAAACAGGAACCGCGCAGCTTGGCACTGCCATGAACAATGATGCATCGGACTTCAACCACTTGGTTCCAAGAGATCGAGTCGTGTCTGGGTAGGGAAAGTCACGCCAGTCTTCATTCAGGTTTTCAATGCTGATGACTCTGGGATTAAACACCGGATCATCAATCTCGTAAGTGCCCATCCGCATCGTTCTGGGGATATGACGGGGACTTCCAAGATAGTTTCCCATCTCCAGAAGTGCTATTGCCGGACTGACAGCAAAATAAACGACCGGATAACCTGGATAGTTCCAGCGACCCCCATATTCGTAACTTTTACCAAGACCAGAGAAGTCATCCAGATACCTTTCCTTGGCGATTCTGTAAAGCAGCACTAGCTGAATTCACCTCGCTCAATCTTTTCAAGTGTACTGCGGACAAGTCTTCGACCCTCGAAAGTGGTACACAGCTCGATTGGCTTGCAACCCAGTGCAGCAATTGGACTCGAAATCCATCCCTCGGCAATATCCTTCTCCTCAAACACCTCACAGGCCAGAACGAAAACACGCAGCGTGTCCAGAATCTGCTCCGTCTGCAATCGAGTCAGACGGTCTTTTTTATAGAACCTGGAGAAATTGGAGTTGCTGCCACCCATCAATACAAGAAAAAAATCGCGGTTGCCGACTTCTTCAACTGCCTTTCGCAACACATTTCCAGACACTCCTTGATGCACTTTCTGGATGAATGCAAGGGAGTTGCGGAATACTTCCTTTTCAATTCCAAACACTCTACCGTAGGTTCTGGGATTACGGGTTTTGCGATCCGCTCCCTGGTTCATTGACCGGTTAAGGCCGTCACTCTCAATGCTTCCCTTCTTGTGTTTAACGGTGAATTTTTCGGTATTTGCCATTGTGTCGGCGGCATTTTTTGCAATGCCCGCTTTTTCTGACCCTGTGGACATGATTTATCCTGCTCAACCTTAAAAATCAAGGTATACATCATGTTGATGTATTCATTCTTCATTTCTACGAGTACGAAAGGGCTAATTTTTGATTCGGCTATCCACATGAATGAATAGGGAAATCAACAAGGATCCGGATCAGGCGAGATATCCGGTAATTGGGCACTGACTTGTCGGCAAGTTGCCGAGAGAATGGGACAATCCGGAGACACGAAAGGCTGACGAGAATTCCTTGAAACCGTTGCATATCCGCGTTATCACGCATGATGAACTGACCAACAACGCAGAGTCGGCCTACCGAAAATTCTTGGCGGCAAACCAGGATTGTCAGAAACTCGATTACTTGTTCGACAGTATCCGAGATTACCAGCTAACCGATCAAGAAGAAAACACGCTTCATGGAAGAAAAAGACTAGACCAAAGGTGACTACTCGCACCCCCCTGATGGGACGGGCATGGTGGTGTTGCTGGATGGTTAGTTTACGGTGGCTTGTTCGAGCAGTTCCGGAGCTCTGCCCTGCAATGCCAGCCGAATGGCGGGGAGCGGGTCGAGTCTTGACTTACGCTGTTCCAATACGCATGGTGGCGGTTGGATGACTTGGCGGTGTAAGTCTGCAACCGGTTTGGAAAGGGGGACGGTTAGCCGAACAGCAAGGGTGTCCGTTGCGAAGCGGAATCTGAACCCAAGTTTAACATTTGTTGCATCAATCCATTGATTCAGAATGAAACAATAATTGGTATGGCACTACAAATGTAGCCGGCTGGAGGTTTTCCATCCGGCCATGCGCTCCCCGGCGGGGAGGGTCAGGAGGTGGTCTTCCGCATTTTCCTGGGCGGGAGCGGGATGCCCATGATTCGGTAGAGTTTGGTCATTTCGGCATCCGGCACCGCTACCACTACGTCAAGGCCCGGGTTCTGGAGTACCCGGACGGGTCGCTGTCGATCCATCACGGCCCCCGGGAACTGGCACGCCATGACACCCACGGCCAGCCCATGTTAAACTATGAAAATGCCGCCGTGCGCGGACACTCCCCCTCGGGGGAGTGATGATCAATAGTGAACAATCTATTTGCTCTTAAAACTGTTGCAGATTTGAAGTAATTTGGCGCGAGAACAACCAAATGTTTACACGTCCTACTGCTACCGCTATAGACCAATATTCTTGATAGAACAATTTACCCCAACAGTGGAATATGGATTCGGGCTTAATCATTACCGGAGCAGGGCGAGGAATCGGGGCTGCAACAGCACTTCTCGCAGCAAAAGCCCGGTGGCGTGTGGTCATCAATTATCACCAAAACCGACCGGCTGCGGAGTCTGTTTGTGAGCAAATCCGAGATCAAGGCGGATTCGCCATACCTTATCAGGCAGATGTTGCAGATGAATCACAGGTTGTAGATCTGTTTTCGTTTGCCAATCAACAACTGCCCATAATTAGTGGTCTGGTTAACAATGCGGGTACCCTCGAAACCTCCATGCGACTGGAAAACATGGATGGAGCACGATTTGATCGCATATTGGCGACCAACGTCAAAGGCAGCCTTTTGTGTGCACGTGAAGCAGTTCGATACATGTCCGTTCGCCATGGTGGTCAAGGGGGATCGATCGTTAATGTCTCTTCAGTCGCCGCCCGCTTGGGTGGTCCCAATGAATATGTCGATTATGCAGCATCCAAAGGCGCGATTGATACCCTGACTGTGGGTTTGGCGAGCGAACTGTCTGAAGATCAAATTCGCGTGAATGCAGTCCGACCCGGGTTGATCGATACAGACATTCATCAACTATCTGGCGATCCAGATCGAATCAACAGAATCTCAAGACATATACCCATGAAACGACCTGGATCAGCCACCGAGGTTGCAAATTCAATAGTATGGCTACTCTCAAATCAAGCATCCTACTGTACTGGAGCCTTTATTGATTGTTCTGGAGGGAGATGATAGTGGTAGGTTTTTCACAATTAGCCAAAGAAAATATCAGTGTTCTGGTCTATGCTCACGATCCAATGTGTAGTTGGTGCTGGGCATTTCGTCCACAACTGGAGCAGCTCCTGGACTCCTTGCCCGATGATGTCCGGATTATGCGGTTATTGGGAGGTCTGGCACCTGATTCAAACGAACCCATGCCAGAGACAATGCGCCGACATCTACAAGAGGTCTGGCGGAACATCACCTATATTGTCCCGGGAACCGAATTCAATTTTGATTTCTGGAAGAATTGCATACCAAGGCGCTCAACTTATCCTGCTTGTCGAGCCGTGATCGCTGCCCGAAATCAAGGCCTTGAGTGGGACGTAAAAATGACCCAGTCAATCCAGAATGCATACTACCTTGAGGCCCGTAATCCATCCGATAATCAGACCTTGATTGAAATTGCCAAATCCATGGGTCTTGATGTAGAGCGTTTTACCGATGATCTTGACTCGCAACAAACGCAAACGACCTTGCACGATGAAATAAGACTGTCTCGAGAAATGGGTATCTCCGGTTTTCCATCAATGATGATGAAACAGGGGAATCAGTTGACTCCACTTGCTGTGAACTACGTCAACCATTTGCCTACATTGCAAACAATAAAATCGATTCTGAACCTCAATTAACTCGGTCGATTGGCTGTGATTACTTCCCCGAATGATGCGTAGGCATTTGCTCCAAGCCTGGACAGTGGTTGGATCTGATCTGCCAAGATGGAAAGACGATTCTTGTGGTCATGTTGAACGCATTCGTCCGAGACATAAACAGAATCGATCTCAGCGAAGATCAAATGCTGTTGGTTATGAGTTCCGATTTGTTCAATTTTGTGAACATGGCTCATGAAAGCGACTTTGCAACCGGTTAAGCGGGGCAAGCGGAATTGATCAACGCCGGTTAATTCGAGATTCCCCTCTTTGATCTCCGAAACCCCGGGAGGCAAGGTTGCCGAACTGAGATTGAGATCAGCCAGTTGTTCACAGCTTGCGATATGTATGACCAATTCTGGTCGTTCAAGTGCGTTTCGCAAAGTGTCTTTGAATGTTCCATCATCCTGAAGACCAACAGAAATCATGACCAGAGGTGGGTCGCTACATACCGCATTGAAATAGGAAAATGGCGCAAGATTCAATGAACCATCTTGATTCTCGCTGAGTACCCAGGCGATTGGACGAGGCAACACCGTCTGGGTCATGGTGAAATAGACATTTGGTGTTTGCAACTCGGATAAATTGATCAGCATGACTCATAAGTATTGGTTTGAAAGAGTCCGTTATTATAATCAGCTCAATTTCTTTTATCTGCCTGTTGCCGATATTCAAGCTTATGCAAACCACAAGTCAATACGTTATTCCGGTCCCCCCCGTTCCCTATTTGCCCATCAGGAATTCCAAAGCTCGTTTTCCAGTGAGAAGAATTTATTGCGTTGGTCGAAATTATGCCGACCATGCGATTGAGATGGGGCATAATCCGAATCGGGAAACTCCATTCTTTTTCCAGAAGAATGCCGATGATCTTGTCATCAACAACAATGACTTTCCCTATCCTCCACAAAGCAAGGCAGTCCATCATGAAGTCGAGTTGGTGGTTGCGATAGGAAAAGGCGGGTTCGATATATCCAACCAGCATGCCCTCGGTCATGTTTGGGGTTATGCAGTGGGTCTGGATATGACTAGACGTGATCTGCAAAGCGAAATGAAGAAAGCCGGTAGACCATGGGAAATTGGGAAAGCCTTTGCTGGTTCGGCTCCCTGTAGTGATGTGATTGCTGCTTCCGAAATCGGCTATCCCTCTGATGGCCATATTCAGCTCAAAGTAAATGGTGAAGTCAGACAGTCGGGAAATATCAACCAGATGATCTGGAAGGTTCCGGAAATTATTGAGGTGTTATCCGGCTTATTTGAATTGAAACCTGGTGATTTGATTATGACGGGTACGCCGGCAGGTGTGGATGCTGTCAATATCGGTGACTTGTTGGAGTGCCATATAGAAGGGGTGGGGACGATGACCACAACCGTTATCAAGAAATGATGAGTACTCGAAGGACAGAATTGATGAATCCAGTCATGGCTGAAGTATTTCGTGAGAACACTTTAGAATCATGGCATCGTGGTGCAGCAGCGGTAGTCGACAGCCAAGGGCAAACCGTTTTTGCATTAGGCGATGTCGAGCGGATAATCTTTCCTCGCTCAGCCATAAAAATGTTTCAGGCAATTCCGTTGCTTGAATCTGGTGCTGTCGAGCACTTCTCTCTGACAGAACGAGAAATTGCATTGGCCTGCGCCTCGCATAATGGAGAACCCGAGCATGTATTGATCGTTCAAAACTGGCTTTCGAGGTTGGGTCTGAACACTGATCACTTGGAAAATGGTGCATCGCGACCATATTCTTCAAAGGCATTCCATGAATTATTGAGGGCTGGCGAACAATCAACACGCCTCCACCATAACTGCTCCGGCAAACATGCGGGCATGCTGACAATGGCAAGGCACCTTGGAATTGATGTGCACGGTTATACGAATCCCGAACATGGCGTCCAACAAGTTTGGATGCAGACAATGTCGGATTTTGTCGGCTTTGATGTGGCCAGCATGGACTGCGGCAAAGACGGGTGTGGTGCTCCAGCTATTACCATGCCATTGATTGCATTGGCTCGGGCTTGTGCAAGATATGCTGATCCAAGGTGGTTGTCGAAGGCAAGGGCACAAGCGGTGCAGAAAATCATTGCTTCAATTTCAGCTCATCCTTGGATGATTGCTGGAACGGGTCGATGTTGTACCGATGTCATCAAACTAACGAAGGGTCGAGTTCTGGTCAAGACCGGTGCAGAAGCGGTCTATTGTGGATTTATCCCCGACAGGAAACTTGGCTTGGCATTGAAGATAGACGATGGGTCAACCCGGGCGAGTCAGGTTGCTTTGGGCCAATTATTACTGAAAATTGGGGCAATTTCTGACCAGGAGCATCAAGCCTTGAGTAAATATTTCAAGCCAGTGGTTGAAAACAGCAACAAACACAGAACCGGTTTTGTTCTTTCATCCGAGGTATGGAACGAATAGTATTCGGGCCGAAAATCTCCTTGCTCACAGGATCGTGCAAATTGGATTGAGTCGAAAAGGAACCGCTATGCGAAGTAATCGCTCAGACGATCTACGGCAATGTCAATGTCGGATTGGGAAAGATCTTTGTGGGTAACAAACCGAATTGGATTGCGGCCGGTGAACAGTACGCCTTTTGATTTGGCATACTTGGCAAACTCATCATGGTCGCCATTTTTCAAGCGAAAAAATACCATGTTTGTGCAAGCTCCGCCAAAATCAATCATGATTTCATCGATTGTGGAAAGTCGATTTGCCAGATATTCCGCATTGGCATGGTCTTCGTCCAATCTTGATACATTGTGATTAAGCGCATAAATGCCCGCAGCGGCGACGATTCCGACTTGACGCATTCCCCCGCCGACAACTTTTCTCCAGCGTCTGGCCCTGGCGATAAAATCATGACTTCCCGCCAGTACCGATCCGATTGGTGCACCTAGACCCTTCGACAAGCAGATGGATACGCTGTCAAAATGTTGGGTCAGTTCTTGAACATCAACATTGAGTTTTGCGGCAGCATTGAAAACCCGGGCACCATCTAGATGCAACAGCAACCCCTGGTGATCACAGAGTTGTCGGACTTCTTGGCAGTAGGATGCAGATATCGCCATCCCGTCAGTGGTCGTGTTTTCGAGAGCAATCAATTTGGTTTTGGCAAAGTGGAAGTCGTCTGCCTTAATCAGCTTCATGATCCGTTCCAGATCGAGTGTACCGTCTGGATTTCTTTCCATAGGCTGAGGCTGGATTCCGCCGAGTGCAGCTGCTCCGCCACCTTCGTACATGTATGTGTGCGCAGTCTGAGCAACAATGTATTCGTCTCCGCGGTTGCAGTGCGTGAGCAATGCAACCAGATTACTCTGGGTGCCTGACGGAAAGAAAAGAGCATCTTGCTGTCCGCTGAGCTGAGCAACTTTTGATTGCAGTTCAACGACGGTAGGATCTTCTCCGTAGACATCGTCTCCCACCCTTGCTTGCTGCATGGCCTGCATCATGTTCGCACAGGGCTGAGTTACGGTATCGCTACGAAGGTCAATTACAGGTTTATTCACAATAGTTCAGGGGGTAGGCTGTAGATGTTGTTGCATTTACCAGGGTAATGTATCACCATGCTGGGGTCAGCAGTGATTCTGAATGGTATAGTTTACCGCCAGTTTTGGCTAGTGATTCCATTTCTCTCTTCGGACATGCTCATTGCATGGTTGTAGTGTGTAATGCATAGATTAGCAATGGTTTTCTATGTCATTTGCCATGAAGTCCAGTCTTCCTGACCCATGGTTCGGTTCTCGATTGACGGACGGTGCCTGGAAGCCATGAATCATGAGAATCTTGAAAATTCTGATGACTAGATGATGTCGATTGCTGTTGCGATTTCAACCAAATCAATTCGAACAGTTTGTTATGCAGGTACTGTGGTTGTCCGGAGTTATGGTCGAAAGTAGTGCGCGGGGCGGAAAAGGGTTCATCCAGCGGCTACCGTTTTCTGGTCTGATTGTACCTCAATTCCATCCTTGAACTGCACTCCCTCGATGACCTGTCCCAGCCTGCGGAACCCGCGCAGCCTTCGCCAGCGGGATTCCGCGCACTGCCCGAGCTTGAACATCATGTCGAGCATGGTGTCGCGGCTCAGGCAGCCCCGTGTCGTCCGGGTCCGGTGGCGGATCGTGGCAAAGGTCGACTCGATCGGGTTGGTGGTGCGAATGCTCTGCCAGTGCTCGGCCGGGAAGTCGAAGAAGTTCATCAGCTCCTTGCGATCCTCGATCAGCTTCACTGCGGCCTTGGGATACTTGTCCTGGTAGCGGGCCAGGAAACGGTCGAAGGCCCGGTCGGCATGGTTCCGGGTCTCCGCCATCCAGATCTGTTGCAGTGCCGACTTCACCTTGGGATGGATGGCCTTCGGCATGGCGGCCAGCACGTTGGCGGTCTTGTGCACCCAGCAACGCTGGTGCCGGGCCTCCGGATAGACCCGGTCGAGTGCCGACCAGAACCCCATGGCACCGTCCCCGATCGCCAGTTTCGGAGCGTTCATGCCCCGGCTCTTCAGGTCCAGCAGCACGTCCTGCCAGCTGAGGGTGGACTCGCGCACCCCGTCCTCGATGGCCAGAATCGACTTCCGGCCCTGGTCGTCCACGCCAATCACCACCAGGCAGCAGAGCTTCGTCTCCTCGTTGCGGAGACCGCTGTACACCCCGTCCGCCCAGACGTACACCCACCGGTCCTGGCTCAGGTCACGCTGCGTCCACTCCTTCCTCTCGTCCAGCCAGACCCGCTTGAGACGCTTGACCACTGACGGCGAGAACCCCTTCGCTTGCTTCCCCAGCAGCCCGGACAGCACGCCGGCCATCTCGCCGGTGCTGACCCCCTTCAGGTACAGCCAGGGCACCCAGGCCTCCAGCGTGCGACTCTTGCGCACATACGGCGGAACCACCGACGAGCGGAAGGTCACCGGCTTGCCGTCGTTGGAACGAACCTTCGGAATCCGCACCGGGACCGAGCCGATCCCGGTCTGGATCGAGCGCTCCGGATGATGGCCACTGCGCACCACCAGCCGGAGGTTCTGTTCGGTGCGGCGGTCTTCATACTGCTTCAGGAATTCGCCCAGCTCGGCTTCCACTGCCACCTGCAGCAGCCGACGGGCACCCTCGCGCAGAATCGCGGTCAATTCATCCTTGAACTTGCCGATTTTTGAATAGTCAATAATGTTATCATCTCTCATAGTGGCGTACCTCTTGGTTAACGGTTTTTGAAATTTGTTAGTTAATCCGGTTACGCCGCTTTTTTCAACCCCCCTTTCCGCCCACGCACTACTTTCGACCATAACTCGGTTGTCCGTTTCGCTAAATTTGGAAACGGTTAGTCCGATGCAGACTTTCGGATGATGGGACCAACTCTCCCGAGAGCGGAAGTTTGCCCGGCCTCTTCGTGGGGAGATTGGGGTTAACCCGTATTTGTATGAAGCAACAAGCCTGAGGCTTACGATCTCGAGGGTACTGTCTTCCCCTCCAGAGAGGGGTTGCAGATGGATCGCAATTTGCAAGGTTCTGTGTTGCTTCCCGATTAGACGCAAGTCTGCCACATGACTTTTCAGAAGTTCAACAATTTATTTTGCGGATTTCCGAATGTTTTCTGGCGCGATTACGTCTATTGAAGCACGTTTGGTGTGATGACCAGATCCCGGTTTTGTTGCAGTGCAATATAAAATATGAATACTAACAATAAAATATTTTTACTGTTATTCAACAAACAATATTTATAAATTTATAACCAAGCAGGAATGTTGCAGTACACAATGAACGGACATCTGTCAGGTTCTCGGAATTGGAGCATTCAGTATTATTGAAATAAGACTAGGAATACACAATGAAACTAGTAGTTGCAATTATCAAGCCATTCATGCTCGATGAAATCAGAAATGCATTGTCTGAAGTCGGCGTCGGTGGTATGACGGTAACTGAAGTCAAGGGAGCCGGCCGCCAACAAGGTCATACCGAACTGTACCGCGGTGCGGAATATGTTGTCGATTTTTTGCCAAAAACCAAGCTCGAGATTGCTGTTGACAGTGAATTGGCTGATCGAGTTGTCGATACGATCGCCTCGGTTGCCAATACTGGAAAGGTCGGAGACGGCAAAATTTTTGTTTACGAAATCGAAAAAGTGGTTCGAATCCGAACTGGAGAAATGGGTGCAACTGCAATTTAGCAGTCGCACCACTTTTCATATGATGAATTCAAATGAGATATACAAATGGCTGATATGAATATGATGGATGGTATCTTTCACCTCCAGTACGCGCTCGATACATTCTACTTCCTGATATGTGGTGTCCTGGTCATGTGGATGGCTGCAGGTTTTTCCATGTTGGAAGCAGGAATGGTCCGCTCCAAGAACACTGCAGAAATTCTTTCCAAGAACGTGGCCTTGTATGCGATTGCAAGCATTGCCTATCTGGTTTGTGGCTATCAACTGATGTATGGCGGTGGGTGGTTTTTGGCTGGCATGGGTGATCTTGATACGGGCTCAGTATTGAATGATTTCCAGGTCAGGGAAGGGGGTATGGAAGGTGGATCAATATACTCGGGCGCTTCCGACTTCTTCTTTCAGGTGGTTTTTGTTGCTACAGCAATGTCCATCGTATCTGGTGCCGTTGCAGAGAGAATGAAGCTGTGGGCATTTCTAGCCTTTGCAGTTGTCATGACTGCGTTCATTTACCCAATGGAAGGAAGTTGGACCTGGGGTGGAGCAAGCGTTTTCGGACTGTATAACCTCGGCGATCTCGGTTTCAGTGATTTTGCTGGTTCGGGTATTGTGCATCTTGCCGGCGCAGTCGCTGCTTTGGTCGGGGTAATCTTGCTGGGACCTCGCAAGGGAAAATACGGCAAGGACGGCCGAGTGAATGCAATTCCCGGCGCAAACATGCCGCTTGCAACTCTTGGTACGCTGATTCTCTGGATGGGCTGGTTTGGATTCAACGGTGGGTCAGTACTCAAACTCGGTGATATTGCAAATGCCCATGCGGTTGCCATGGTGTTTCTGAATACCAATGCGGCTGCTGCTGGTGGTGCTATTGCAGCATTGATTACTGCCCAACTAAAGTTCAAAAAGGCGGATTTGACGATGATGCTAAGTGGAGCCTTGGGTGGTCTTGTTGCGATAACCGCAGAACCGCTGGCCCCTACTCCAATCCTGGCTGTTATCTTTGGCGCGGCTGGAGGCGTCTTGACAGTCTTCAGCATCATGGCACTCGACAAGCTCAAGATTGATGATCCGCTCGGTGCGATTTCAGTACATGGTACCTGCGGGATTTTGGGTTTATTGCTTGTTCCATTCACAAATGGCAATGCGACCTTTATCGGTCAGATCGTTGGCGCTCTAACCATTATCGTATGGGTTGGCGTGGTCAGTTTTATTGTCTGGAAAATTCTCCAGATAACCGTTGGAATTCGTGTTTCTGAAGAGCAGGAATACGATGGCATGGATTTAGCAGACTGTGGTATGGAAGCTTATCCAGAATTTACCAAGACAGTCTAACATCCCTCCTTTCGACCTGATCTCCCTTTGGTGGAGGTCAGGTCTTTTTTGTAGATATTCTCAATCATTCGGACTCTACTCGAATAATTCCTGCTGTGCTGCTGAAATGAGTGAATCTGGTGTACATTACTCGATAAAAATCATGCCAAGACTCATGTACTGATCGGTGAATCGTAATTCGTGCCAAGCACTCAAAATCAATCCATATCTTCCCCCGCCCAGCCCAAACCAATGAATCTCGCCAATTGGGGATTGTTGGTGCTGCTCTCGATCTTATGGGGAAGCGCCTTCTTTTTTGTTGGGGTTGCTATAACCGAATTACCGCCCTTGACAATTGTTCTGGTTCGAGTCGGGTTAGCGGGTGTAATGCTTCTTCCCGTAATCCTGTTTCTCGGATATTCGTTGCCAAACGGATTATCAGCATGGATTCCATTTTTGGTTATGGGACTTCTGAACAATGCACTACCCTTCAGTTTTCTGAATATGGGGCAAACCATAGTTAGTGTTGGTTTGGTCTCGATCATCAATGCCATTACACCCTTGTTCACGGCATTGGTCATGGCATCCTTCAAGGAGGAGCGTTTGACCGTTTATCGCTTGATTGGGGTTTTGTTTGGGGTACTTGGCGTAGTCCAGATTTCGCTACCTGACCTTGCTTACGGCAGTACGCGTATTGTGGGTATCGGACTTTGCATGGCAGGGTCACTCAGTTATGCATTTGCAGCACTCTGGGGCCGTCGATATCTGATGCAACATCCTCCGCTTGTGAATGCGACTTGTCAATTGTTGTCATCCACACTCATCATGCTATTTTTGGTATTGTTGCTGGAAGAACCACGGGATCTGCCTCTTCCAAGTATCCAGACATGGTTTGCACTTGCTGCTCTTGCCGTGTTTGGAACAGCACTCGCATATCTTGTATATTTTCGTTTGCTCGCATCAACTGAAGGCTCAAATGTCATGCTGGTTACCCTATTAATCCCGGTCTCTGCGATAATGTTGGGCAATCTGTTTCTCGATGAGCCGCTTTATATACATGAACTGGTCGGTGCTGCAATTATTGGTCTGGGTCTGCTGTTTATTGATGGTCGATTGCCGAAAATGTTCAGAAGTCGGATAATCCGCTTATACAAACGCTTGGGAACCTCATCTTGATGGTGTTGATCCAGTAAATGTTGGTTAATCGCTTCAGTGGATATTGCGAAACCATTTGCCTTGATTTGATTTCGCTTTTCGAGTGGATAGTGATACTATTCCAAGACCATGTCACCTAGTTGTTTTCGGTTATTGATGGCTTTCACGAGACCCGAGGAATCAGTGTTCCATGTTCGCATATTCTGCATGCTGATTGAGCAGGTAGCCTTGACTCATTTGGGGAATGTGAAAGAATGAATATCGTGGTGAATCAGGACCAATTCCCGATCACTCTCGGGGTCGAGGAAGAACTTTTTCTGGTTGACCCTGAGACTTGCGATCTCGTTGTCGATCCCAACCCGGGTTTTTTCAGTGACTGCGAAAATTTTGGGGGTCCACATCAGTACGTCCACGAACTGTTCCGCTCGCAAATTGAAAGCAATAGCCGCGTTTGCAACTCAATGGATGAAGTTCGCCAATATTTGGTTGAGAGCCGAAATACACTGCTTGAAATTGCCGATAAATATGGGGCAACGATTCTAGCTGCTTCCACGCATCCGACAGGATCATGGCAATCGCAAATCACCACTGCCATGGAACGATATGAACGATTCACCGAAACCTATCAGGATAGTGTCAGGCGTTTCTTTATCAGCGGAATGCATATTCATGCCGGTTTTGGAGATCGAGACATTCGGATCAGGGTGATGACAGCGCTGCGTCGGTATCTTCCCTTGTTGCATGCTTTGTCAACATCATCTCCGTTTGCAGCGGGTAATGAAACCGGATTCAAGTCCTATCGATTGACATTAATCGGGGGCTTGCCACGAACCGGTATACCCAATCCATTATATTCCCATGCTGAATATGATGAATTATTGCAGTCCTACCAAGCGATGAATTTTGTCAGAGACGGCAGCGAATTGTGGTGGGATATACGACCCTCACACAAGTTTCCAACAATCGAGATGCGCATCTGTGATGTATGTACTCGTATTGAAGATGCGATGTCCATTGTTGCATTGTATGCCTGCCTCGTTCGCTGGTTGATGCGTACCGAACAAAAAGGCGAATTGATACCAGAGCCATTGACTGAATTCATCATGGAAAATCGCTGGATCGCTCAGCGTTATGGAGTAGTTTCCTTCTTTGGTGACCATCAAGAAGATAGTGGGCGCGTAGATATTTATGAATATACAAAAGCACTTCAAGATCAATTAATCGACGATGCTCATGCTCTTAATTGTGTTGAAGAGTTATATCGTTGCACCAAAATTATCAGTGAAGGGACTGGTGCGGATCGACAGATCGACCGTTATCGGGCGGAAAAACTAGATGGCAAAAGCCATCCTGAAGCATTGTCCGAGGTAATCAGCATGATCTTGGATGATACCCAATCGGGTCTTGGTTATCAGTAAGAAAGTGCTAACCAAGGCCAAACATGAATTGCTTTGGCTATTCAACTCGGTATGCAAACCGTTTTTTTGGCGTTATCCTGTTTGCGCCTGATGTCGAGTTGTGCAAGTATGTCTAATTTCTGTTGTCTCGACAGAATCATCCAGTTACGGATTTCGTCTGCATTACGGTAACATCCTCGGCAATACGGCTGGCCATTAAAGGTGCATACCGAAAGGCAGGGGGAAGGTACAGAGTGATCAAAGCTACGTCTTGAACCCACACCTCTTCGACGATTGCTGCGACGAGCTCGAGTTGTCACAGACATGCTCTACTGAGAGAGAACAGGGTAGAAGAATCCGTTTGCCACTGCAATCAGTAGAAGTGCAATCATTTGAAAGGCATTGATGATGACACTCTGTCGATGTAATGACTTGTACCGGGACTTGTCTTGTGGAGAGTCGGTTTCAAGCCACTTTTCTCGAGCCTGATTGTGCTTGTTGAGAAGATATTGCCGTGCATAGACAAATCCGGACAGAATGACCAATAGCAGTACGGTCAGCGAATGATATTCGAACGCGGCAATAATTGTCAATAAGCCGCACAACACAATGCACCACAGGTAATAGCGCGGAAATAATTGTTGCGCAAGAACTAGCGCTGGTTGTTTGTCCAATGCCCGAAAAACTGCTGGCATTACTATGGCACTGAAAAAAACCATTGAACCAAGCAGCAGAGATGACAAGAAAATGATTAGGTCTAATAACATATTCATGCAAATTTTCAGGAGTCATCCCGAATGCGATAGGTCAATTATATTCCAGATTGCTGGATTTTTTGCATTATATAAAGGTAACTACTCGCCCACTTGATTGTACATGAGAGAAAAGCATCCAGCGAGAGTTGATTCACCACCAATCGGCCAGTATCCGATCATGTGGCTTGAGGTTGCAAGTTCGAGTTCTCCACGATCCCGCCGTGCTCGAGCAGATAGGTCCGGAAAGACGGGATCGGACATGCATATCGATTGGCCGATTCCTCGTGCAAGGCCCCCTGGTGCACGAGGTGAATGAAGAAGGCGTCTGCATCCATGCCTGCCGGCAAGCGATATTTCCGAGGATCCGCCTCATGAAGGTCTTCCATCAAGCGCTTGATCCGGGAAGAGCCCTGATTGCTGTCCATGGCAGTCATCACTCCGGCCGTCAGCTCCATGGCATCTTTCATCTCGTTTGAAAACTGACCGTCGTAATACCCGTCCCTTCCGGTTTTGATCTCGGCCTGTATCCTCTCCCAGGCCGCCCTGCCGAGATCGCCCTCCGTTCTCAAGGCTTCTGCGCCCAGTGCCTGCAAGACTATATGCAGATGCCGGGGCCAGCCGTCACAAGGCTGAAGCAGCCGATCGATCTCATCGTCATGTCCGGCAGAATCAATGCCGAAATGCGCACAGGACCTTTCCATGAGTTCCTGAACTTCATGATCCGGGAAACGCCCGATGTTGTGTTTCTGCCTGTGCGGCATGCGGGTCAGGCCCATCTTGCGGGCCGAGTATTCGGTATCGCTGAGACCCGCCAGCACCAGCGCAATCGGCAGGCCGCAACCGTCATGGAGGCTCTGAAACAGCTTCGAGACAGGATGTTTTTGGTCATGGTCCAGCCTTTGCGCCTCGTCGATGGCCAGCACGATCGGCCGGTCAAACCCGCCATGCTGTTCAGCCCAGGTCCCGAAAGTGTCCCAGTCTGCTTCTGGTTCCTGATGCCTGATGCCGGTTTCCTTTTTGCGGGTGAACCGGAACAGTCCAAAATCAAGGCCGGCCTGACTGCCGGTGTCCTGACTAATGCTGGCCATGAACTCCTGGGCTTTCGACGGATGGATCTTCTCGGCCAGCGGCTTGAGAATGCTGATCGGCTTGCGGATATTCGCGGACTCCAGTGCGACCACCAGCGGAGCCTTGCCGACACTCTCCGTATGCAGTCTTTCCGGATTGTGCCTGATCTCGTGCACGATCGAGCTCTTGCCCGCCCCCGGCGCGCCCTGGATAATGCGCGTCGCTTTCCCTGCGCCATGCTGATCGGTTCCCGAGCCCTCCCAGACCTGCTCGGCTGCAAGCGCAATGTCATCGAGCACTTCGGACCGTCCAACAAACACCAGAGGCGGTTCTCCTTCCGTTCGCTTGAGAAAGGACTCCAGCTTTCTTTTCTGATCGGGATTCATCGCTACACCTCGCCACGGGCATGATTACTGAATGCATGCAGACATAGTATACAGAATAAAACGGATAACCGAAAACCACGCAAGTACACAGGCAAAATAATCATTGCCTGAAACCCCAACTCCTTAAATAGAGTTCTCGGTATTAGGCAAAAAGACATGTGTGATGCGGGTTTCAGCCTTCGACCTGAATTCACCCAATGGGTGATCCTGCAGGCCTCTCGAAAATCACGCCACGCAAGCCCCCGGGGTACTCTTGTGTTCTCTATTTATGGATTAGGGGAAATC
Organism: Candidatus Poriferihabitans sp.; assembly: GCA_965220975.1. GTDB lineage: Bacteria > Pseudomonadota > Gammaproteobacteria > Arenicellales > Poriferihabitantaceae > Poriferihabitans. Next base: position 2,997,901 of record OZ244855.1, read on the forward strand.
GGCATCCTGTTCGCTGTACCCGAGATCTGAAACCGGTCATTGTGATCTGCGGTATCCACTTTTTCATGCTTGTTCACGTACATTTTCCAAGTCTGCAAAGGAAAACGGCATGGACAACTGCAAGCTTGCAGTCTATCACCATGCCACTGCAAATGAAACGCTCGCCCGCTTTCACCCTGTCATGACAACCCGAGCCAATCGATCAAGCTGTCTTCATTTCTGATCGATTGGTTGAACTCGGAAAGCTTTCCCTCATGGGAGACTTCATGGAGGATATACCGGTTGGACTATTGGTTCGGGAACTGAAGCCCGAAACTCCAGATAACCATGTCACCATAGTATCTAATTCGTCCAAATTGGGGACGATTAGATACATATAAAGTTATTTTATCAACCCGTAAATTTTTCGACATGAAAATTCTCGATACAATCATTCCGAAATTCAGTCGATGACTCTGGAAAGTCTGTAATACAGGAGGGCATCCAGAACTGAAGTAGAAACAAGCTAACTAGCACGTTATCGCATTGCACCAGATATGTCTCATTGATTACCGATGTATCGTTGAACCGAGAGTGGTTCGACCGGCTTTAGTTGCGATTCTGCACGGCCTGCATGATTCAGTTTAAAGACATCTTGTGGCAGTATCAGCAAGAAGGAATATTCTACATCCATATGTTGTATCCAAAAATGGTTAGGCCTTACCTTTTCATTGAAGATTTGCATGAGTGCGAGTTCCCGGTTTGACAGGATTTTGGGCAAATGGAAAATCGGATAACTGATCCAGTTTGTCAGAATAGGCAAGGAAGAACAGTAATGCAGTAAAGCAGTACGAAAATCGTACGGATGCGGATAACTCAAAATCCAATCGCCTCGCAGTTTCTGGGAATTTTTCATTATCGAATTGTTTTCGAACAATAATGACATGATGAGCTGATCGGATCTATACCGATAGCAAACCGGTTTCAAGTGACAGTCTTGATCCGAAATCAGTGTTTACTCCAGGTGACTCCGTGCGAGGCCACCTGGTTATTTCAATAATTGACACCACTAATCTCGTTCTCAAGACAGGGTAATTTTTACGGAAACTGGATCAATCATGAGTAGCATTTCTGTTGAGCTATATTCTTCCCCTCTAAAGTGAATTGATTGGAAAATCGTTGTAGACGAAGTTCTCTCTCCACCCTGATGTGGGTTTTGTACCCGACCCGGTATACAGGAACCTTGTATGACGGGAGATACTGCAGTAGTCGGTATTCCTTGCTGATACAGATCATCAATCCTTCCCTGCAGAAAGTGCAAGGATCCTAGTCCAGGTTATTACTACTGTAGCTCGGAGCAGATCGCCTGCATAATTTTCCACTACTCACTTGGCACCAAGGAACAAAGAGGCGTGCTTGCTGAGTATTTTTAACTGGGGGGATCAAAAAGGTTGTGAATGTGGATATTGAAAGGGAATTACATACGAAAGTAATGAAACAGCCGGATCGGCTGCCAGCCGACCAGGGCCGAGAGGAAGGAAAGGATCAAGATTGGCGTGCCCGGCCCGGCCGTTAAAGAGAAGACGGAGAGTTTCGGCAGTGGCCCGCTTGAAATTTCCCTTGCATTTTGCGGGTGAAACCGGCACAGTCGCTGAACGGACAACTTCAACCCTAGAGACATGACCATCAAACAGCCCCCGTGCGGCATCGCACAACTTAAGCGCCTGACGACGCTCGCCGCCGCCCTGGTGGCCTCACCCTCGCCCTGCCCGTAGCCGCCCCGGTGAAGCGATGCACCCCGGAGACATGCAGTATGGAATTTCAGATTATGAATGGCTATCTGCATGCCGGATGCGGCGATGACGCCTCGCCCGCCCGGATTGTCGTGACGCTCACGATGCCCTACGGCTACAACGAGCCGCACGGGCATGTGTACGAGAACGGGGGAACGCATCCGCTGACCGCGTCCGATCGGACACATTCGAGGGGCGGTCTGCGGGCCGGTGCGACGACCTTGAAAGCGGACTGACTACACTCACGAATTTCAAAGTGAGACAGTACCTGAATATCTACTACAACCGCTGGTTTTTCCCGGAACTCGGGAAGAATCGGCCGCAATCGCCATGCATCGCAATTCTTCAATTGATGAAGGCGTCGCCACAGCACATGATATCCATGTGTAGTGGCTTGATTTCGGGTTTTCTGGCAGACCACTGCATGCAGGACGGGAAGGTCCACCTGCAGGCCGCTCCTGCGTGTGCCGGTCCGGGCGGTTCAGTCCATCACTGGGGGCAGGTGGAACCGTGTCGCAAGCCGACTTGCCCCGGCATGTTCAGGATGTGGTCCCGCGCCTGGACGCGCAGCTCCGACGAATTCGATATCAGTTTTCCTGTCCAGCCGTGCGCCGGCTTTATGGAGCGCCGTTCGCCACAGAAGTTTGTATTTGGTGACGTTAGCTGGGTGCGTCCATCGCCGGGTCGATTGTGTATAACGTCATCACTATCTATGTATTTTTGATTGTAGAATTCGCAGTTCTCCAGTCCGCCCCTTTTAATAGACCCCGAATCCGGCTCAAGCGAAACGGTGCGCCGGAGCGTCCAGGTGCCGGAATGATCCCGAGTCTTGACGGTTCCTGTCAGCCTGTCGGTACCGTTGCTGGTTATCTGGACGCAGACTCTCGCCACACCCGGCCGCAGGTGCTTTTGAAGATAGTAGGACGGCATTGACCTGGCGTAGTTGCCATCAATCATTCCGTTGGCCGGATTGGCGAATGCGGGTGATGCCGTCATCGCCACCAGGGCAGCGATCAGTGCTGTTAATTTAGTGAGGGGGGGGGGGGTAATGTATTAAATTGTTTCATGATGTTTTTCTCGTGGTTGAATTGAGAAATTGATAATTCCTGTAATTATACTGATTTTTTTCTTGGGAATTATACCAAGAATTTGCATTTAGCCACTTCCGGTATCTTTTCACGGATTCGCGAGGTCTCCAATGAGAACGCCTCTCGCCGTGCAGCAGCCCCAATCCCGGAGGCCGGTACGCCTGGCATATTGCACACTTGATTATCATGATTGATTATGAATACCGTGTCAACCTTTCTTTTTCAATTGCTTCATTTTGCAATTGCAAACTTTCGGTATAGTTCCCTTCTTCTTCAAGGGAAGAGAAAATCTTGAAACAGGGCCACTACCAGTTGTTCATGTGCCCCCAATTCAAGTCCGAAGTGCCGCTACAGATGATTGACTACCAATAATTGATAGAATAGCCATTCAGTATTGTATATCAGGCTGTAAACTCTAGTTTTGAACCGGGAACAAGAGATATTGCAGTAAGACTCTTGCGGAAAGACTGCTCAACATCATGTAGCTAGTGGTTGAAATCTGCGATATTTACCAGAGATTTTCCGAGTTCAATACAACCTCAATATCTGACCTAATTTGGTTAAATGTAACATTAGACTGGGAAGTAATATTTCCTATCAGCATGTCGGGATTCATACCAATGGAAAAAATGCAATTCCCCTTGAACGTTAACATTGTGAAAATATAAACATGACCAAAACTGTAGTCTGGTTGAGGAGAGATTTCAGACTTCGTGATAATCCAGCGATCCGCTATGCGATTGATCATTCCGATCAAGTGATCTTGCTGTACATCCATGCACCCCATGAGGAACAGCCTTGGCAACCCGGGGCAGCGAGTAATTGGTGGTTACACCAAAGTTTGTGTGCATTTACGGAACAAGTACGAAAAAAAAAGGGTGATTTTATTATTCGAAAGGGTGATAGCCTGAAATCTCTGATGGAAACGTGTACAGAAACTGGCGCAACAACTGTGTGTTGGAATCGACTCTATGAACCATCCTTTATCAAGCGTGATCGAATCATTAAAAATGAATTGTCGAAAGTCGGGATCAGGCCGGTAGATTTCCCCGGCGCTCTATTGCGAGAGCCGGGTGAAGTTGTCAAGGAAGGTGGTGAGCCGTATCGAGTATATACCCCCTTCAGCAAGCGACATGCTTCACTGGCACCACCAGATTTGTCGCTCGATGAACCCGATCAACTGCCGTTGCTCAATCCGATTCCAAAGTCCGTTCGGATCGAAGAGCTCGAACTCATCGATCGAATCCAATGGTATTCAGAATTTGCCAGCGACTGGCAACCGGGTGAAATCGGAGCCCAACATCGACTTCAATCATTTTCCGAACTTGCCGTTCGAAGCTATGGACACGACCGGGATATCCCGAATCTTGAAGGGGTATCGAGACTCTCTCCACATCTGCATTTTGGAGAGGTTTCTCCCAGACAGGTTTGGTTACATATTCGAAGCAATGAAAGTCACCAGCATGATCCCCCCGACCAGAGTTCATTCTGGCCATATTTACGTCAATTGATCTGGCGGGATTTTGCCCATCACCTCCTTCATGATCACCCGAACATGAGCGATCTCCCACTCGATCCCATGTATGAAACCTTCATTTGGGATGACAATCTGGAACTATTTCGAAAATGGCAAACTGGGCAGACTGGAATTCCACTGGTTGATGCCGGTATGCGACAGTTATGGCAGACCGGATGGATGCACAATCGGGTGCGCATGATTACGGCCTCTCTATTGTGTAAAAACGGATTGGTTCACTGGCTGAAGGGTGCACGCTGGTTTTGGGATACCTTGGTCGATGCTGATCTTGCTAATAATTCCATGGGCTGGCAATGGGTTGCTGGCTGTGGCCCTGATGCGGCTCCCTACTTTCGGATATTTTCACCAAAAAGTCAGGGCCAGAGATTTGATCCGGAAGGGGAATATATCCGGCGGTGGGTGCCGGAATTGAACGAAGTGCCAACCCAATATATACATGAACCTTGGACTTGGCCTGAGTGGAAGCATTCACCGAATCAGTTGAATTATCTTTTGCCTGTCATCGATCTCAAGCAAACCCGGCAAAGGGCTCTGGATCGTTATCAACAAGCAAAATATGCATGGATGAATTCACGTTGAAAGTTTCTGCAACTCGAACGAACTACAGAATCTATGATTTGAGTGGTCGATAGCGAATACGGCTTGGTTTGATTTCCTCGCCATAGCGTCGCTTGTAGTCCTGTTCATATTCCGAGTAGTTTCCGTCAAACCAGATTATTTCCGAATTGCCTTCAAAGGCTAGTATATGTGTAGCAATTCGATCCAGAAACCAACGGTCGTGTGAGACCACAACCGCACAACCGGGAAAATCCAGGATGGCTTCTTCCAGAGCACGTAGCGTTTCAACATCAAGATCGTTGGTCGGTTCATCAAGCATCAACAGATTTGCTCCGCTAGCCAGTAGTTTTGCAAGATGAACTCGATTTCGTTCACCTCCTGAGAGTGTTCCAACAAATTTTTGCTGATCGGATCCCTTGAAATTGAAGCGTCCGACGTAGCGACGTGATTGCACCTCGAAACCGTTGACCATCATTAGGTCCTGCCCGCCGGTAATTTCCTCAAAGACCGTGTTTTTGTCGTTGAGCAATTCACGAGACTGGTCAACATGGCCAACAACCACGGTATCGCCAATCTGAAAAGTACCCGAAGTCGGCTGAAGCTTGCCGGTCATTAACTGAAGTAGAGTGGTCTTGCCAGCGCCATTCGGTCCAATGATTCCAACAATCCCGCCTTTAGGTAGACTGAAATTCAGGTTCTCATAGAGCAATTTCCCATCGAATGACATACAGACATTCTTGGCTTCAATGACTACATCTCCAAGACGGGGGCCTGGAGGAATGTAAATTTCATTGGTCTGGGCGCGTTTTTGGTAATCGCTTGAACCCAATTCCTCAAATCGCTTGATGCGAGCCTTGCTCTTGCTTTGGCGTCCTTTTGGGTTTGCTCGCACCCACTCGAGTTCACTTTGCATGCTTTTGATCCGCGCAGACTCAGCCTTTTGCTCCAACTCAAGCCTCTTTTCCTTTTGCTCTAGCCAGGAGGAGTAGTTGCCTTTCCATGGAATGCCCTGGCCTCGATCGAGTTCGAGTATCCAGCCTGCCACATTATCCAGGAAATATCGATCATGGGTCACCGCAACTACCGTTCCGGAAAAGTGATGCAGAAAATGCTCGAGCCATGCTACGGATTCGGCATCTAAATGGTTGGTGGGTTCGTCCAGAATGAGCATGTCTGGGTTTGCGAGTAACAGACGACAAAGGTCAACCCGCCGCCGTTCACCGCCAGAGAGTGTCGAGATCATGGTGCCCCATGGAGGTAGTCTGAGTGCATCGGCAGCAATCTCCAGGCGGTGATTTAGATTATAGGCATCTGCTGCTTGAACGATGCTTTCAAGTTGGGCCTGTTCTTTGGCAAGAGCATCAAAATCTGCACCAGGATCGGCATATGCCGCATAGACTTCCTGAAGTCTGTTCTCGGTTGACTTGATATCAGCATGGCTCTCTTCTATAGCCTCGCGAACATTTTTTTGATGATCGAGTTCTGGCTCTTGTGCCAGATAACCGATTTTGAGACCCGGTTGAGGTCTTGCTTCTCCAACAATATCCTTTTCGACCCCAGCCATGATTTTCAGTAGCGTAGATTTGCCGGCACCGTTATAGCCCAGCACGCCGATTTTCGCTCCGGGAAAAAAGCTCAGGCAAATATCCTTGAGAATCCATCGATTGGGAGGGACGGACTTGCCAACCCGGTTCAGGGTGAAAACATATTCAGGCAATTGATAGCTCCTTGATGATGATATGCATGCGGGAATAAGGGGTGGTCGAAAGAGTGTCTATTGCAAGGTTAGAAGACCCTGTTCAAGAAGTTGGGAGTTGGCGGCAGCCAGAACTTCGCCGCATGAATTGATATCCAGAGCCTGTCCATGCCAGTCACTGATTGCGCCACCAGCTCCTTCGATAATCGGAACCAGAGCACAGTAATCATAGGGTTTCAGACTTGCCTCGCAGACCAGTTCACAGTATCCTGAAGCAAGAAGGCCATAATTATAGCAATCGCCTCCAAACGAGCGAAAGCCGCACTGTTCAGTCAAGGCATCGACCTTGACTCTTTGCGTATTGTCGAACATGTCGGGCGAGGTAATGGAGAGTCGGGTTCTGGCAATACTCTGAACGGAACTTGGTATGCAGGGACTGCCATTCAGGGTAGTTGTGCGACCGACAACCCCGATCCAGCGTTCTGACAGGATAGGCTGATCAAGAATCCCAATCACCGGAAGTCCTCGGTGTAGAAGTGCGATCAAGGTTCCAAAAGTGGGTCTGCCCGAGGCATAGCTTCGGGTTCCATCAATTGGATCAATGACCCACAACCATTCATTGGAATGTCCGGTATGTCCGGTTTCCTCGCCAAAGAATTCATGCTCTGGATGGGTATCCAGAATCACCCCCCGGGCGATGTTTTCAACCTCGAGATCGGCGGGAGTAACGGGTGACCCATCTGACTTAATGTCAATTTCAGAACGAGTTCGAAATCTCTGTCTAATGATCTCGCGCGCCTTGTTCGCGACGAGTGTTGCTGTCTCCAGATATTTGAGGTATGAGTCAGTCAAGTCATCGACCATAAGCGAACGAGAATAATTTTTTTGAAAGGAATGGTAGTAGCTATATGCGACTTAGTAATGATGGGGATTATAAGCGATGACTCTAATCCATAAATGGATAACATGAAAGCCCCCCTCCCAAAGTCTTGTGTAGTATGGTTTCCGAGAGCCTTTCGTTTTACCCAACAGGATGTCCCCAAATCTGGAGTAGAAACCCACAAGGTGAAATGCTTTGCGCTTGACACTAACCATTCTGCTTGCGAATTAGGAAATTTTTTTGTTACAGCATGTTGTACCTGATTTAACACAAAAATCATCAATTATTCCTGAGGAGTAACATGAATATCAGTCCGAAAATGACGGACAGGTCAACCATTGCAGTCAAATCGTTCAGCCACAAACTGCACGTGGACGAACTGCGTGAAGAGGCCAAGATCGACGCAACTCCTGAACAGATTGACGCTCCCAGCTGAAGCAGGTCAGGGTCGAAAAAATCAAATCCTGATTATTGCATCTTTTTATTCTGCTCATGACCGGTCTGGCAATTACTATGAAATTGGTTAGAATCTTGCAAGTTTGCTGGTGCGGTTGCAGGATTGTTGTACGGGATGATGAATGCAGGTCTCAATGATATTCCATGAGAACTTGGAGAAATTGAAAGTGGGCTAGGCGAGATCCGGCAGAACGAGCATATGCTTGATAGGCGCTTGGTCCGCCTTTCCACTCCTGGAACAATGGATGTTGGTTGACATCGCGAACTCCTGCAGCGATCGGCCTCTGCCATAAATGAATTGCGAAACTGTGGTTTCCGTGGTTTTTCGAATGCGCGAATGGACAATTTCTGTCTTCATCATGTATATTCCTGCTGCGGTTTCCTGTAGAATTCGCTCCTCCTAGATTGACCTACTTATATTGACATTCACCAGACCTGACTATGAAAATTCTTGTGCCAGTCAAACGAGTTATTGATGCGAATATTCGAGTTCGTGTCAAGGATGACCACTCGGGGGTCGAAACAGCCAACATCAAGATGGCAATAAACCCCTTTTGCGAGATTGCTGTCGAAGAAGCATTGCGACTGAAAGAAGCCGGCAATGCGGAAGAAATTGTTGTTGTCTCAGTCGGACCGACAAAATGTGTCGAGACCATTCGCAATGGCCTCGCCATGGGAGCGGACCGAGGTATCCATGTTCTTTGTGATGCCTCACCAGAACCTCTTGCTCTGGCAAAGATCCTCAAACAGATCGTGGAAAGGGAATCGGTGGGACTGGTCCTATTGGGCAAACAGTCAATTGATGATGATAACAACCAGACCGGCCAGATGCTGGCAGCACTGTTGGGTTGGCCGCTAGGCAGTTATATATCCAGCATTGCTGTCAACGAGAGTGGATTTGAAATTGTTCGGGAGATTGATTCTGGCCTGGAAAAATTGCAACTTACCGCCCCTGCAGTGATGACCGCAGACCTCCGACTCAATGAACCGCGCTATGCTTCCTTGCCAAATATTATGCAAGCGAAGAAGAAGCCCGTCGAAGAACTGACTCCGAGTGATCTAGAGGTCGACATCACTCCTCGTGTGCAGACACTGGAAGTCCATGATCCACCAGAGCGGGAAGCCGGAATCATGGTCTCGAATGCATCCGAGTTGGTTGATAAACTAAAGAATGAAGCAAAGGTGATATAAATGCGAGTTCTCGTTATAGCAGAATGCGAAAAAGGTGTATTGGTACCGGCAACTCTGAACACCATTACTGCAGCCCGGCAGATTGGCTGTGAAATTGATGTCCTGATTGCAGGACATGACTGCTCATCACCTGCCGATTCGTTATCCAAAGTGGTCGGCATAGCAAAAGTTCTTTGTTGTGAACACCCGGATTTTGAACATCACATCACCGAAAACCTGGCAGTTCTGATCCAGTCGATCTCTGGAAATTATTCGCATGTCATGGCAGCGGCTACCACTTTCGGCAAGGCATTGATTCCTTATGTTGCAGCACTTTGCGACGTACAGGCCATCTCGGATATTAGCGAGATCGTTGAGGTCGATACTTTCGTGCGACCGATCTATGCCGGAAATGCACTAGCTACCGTAAAATCCACCGATTCGATCAAAATGATAACAGTCCGTGCAACATCCTTTGAAGCAGCGATGCCAGAGGGTGGAAATGCAGCAGTTGAAGGTGTTCAAGCTACCAGCACGAATGAAAATCTCCGATTCATCGAGCAAATGCTGAGCCAGAGTGAGCGCCCGGAATTAACTTCGGCGAAAGTGGTGGTTTCAGGCGGACGCGGCATGAAAGATGGCGAAAATTTCACGATGCTCGAGTCTTTGGCCGATAAGTTGGGGGGTGCAGTAGGAGCTTCAAGGGCCGCGGTTGATGCCGGGTTTGTCCCGAATGACTATCAGGTCGGTCAAACCGGCAAGGTAGTTGCGCCGGACTTATATATTGCTGTAGGTATTTCGGGGGCAATTCAGCATCTGGCCGGCATGAAGGACTCGAAAATCATTGTCGCTATCAATACCGATGAAGATGCACCGATTTTTCAGGTATCAGACTATGGCTGGAATGCGGATTTGTTTGCCGCAATTCCAGAGCTAACCAATGCTCTCGAATCCTGAATGTAGAAATGCGACCGTATTTGTCGCGCCACTTTTTCGGTGTTGAGGGACTGCGGCGCTCACTGCATGGCAAATTGAACGATTCATCTTGCGTTTTGCTTGCAATTTCCCAAATATCGCTGGAGTTCATATCCTGCCTTTCCAAGAAACGAATCGCCAATTGATTGTAGGAGGTTTGAATTTGACAAACTCGGTCGAATCACTGCCCGCCAACTGGTACTTCGATCCTGAAATATTTCGCAAGGAGAAAGACCGAATATTCAGGAGCAATTGGTGCTTTATCTGTTCTGAAGCAGAGCTCGACGAAGTCGGTCAATATGTAACCTCGGAAATCTCTGATCAATCCATCGTGATTTGTCGAGATCAAGGCAATCATCTCCGAGGTTATCTGAACCTGTGTCGTCATCGGGCATCACCTGTTTGCATCAAGCCTGCCGGAAAGATATCGCATTTTATTTGTCCCTATCATGCATGGAGTTATGATCTGGACGGACAACTCTTGAATGCGCCCGGTTTTGACCGAGAGCTCGACAAGAAAAAACTCAGCCTAAATCCGATTCGGGTCGAAACATGGAATTCCCTCGTGTTTGCTTGCCTCGATAACGATTGTCAGGGGTTGAATGAATGGCTCGGCGGAATCGTAAGACTGACAGGTCAATTTCCACAAGTCAAGGACATGGAGTTTCATGTTCGGTTGTCCAATACATTTAACGCAAACTGGAAGAATTACAGTGATAACTCAGTTGAAGGATATCATCTTGCAACGATACACCGGGATTTGCATCATTCATTGAGGCCGAATATTCGAATTACTGCTCATCAGGATGGAAAATATGTAGGATTTGAGGTAGTTGATCGCAAACATGGGAGTCCGGGTTACTGGCTATATAAATTTCCCGGTTTGCTGATGCATTTCGGGAAGAACAGTTTTAATATAGAACGTATTCGGTCACGTGATGTCAATCAATCGCAAACCGATCGCTGGTTCTGGTTTCGACCAGAAGTTGATGACGAGCAACGAGCTCAGACTGTCCGATTCTCAAATCAGGTTATGCAAGAAGATATTGAGATTTGTACGCGGGTTCAGGAAAATCTCCAGGCAGGGTATTATGAACATGGAGTACTTTCTACCGAGTGCGAGCCTGGAACGGTGTTTTTTCAGTCTTGCGTGCGTAGGGCTTTAGAAGATGCATGAGCCTGTGCAAAGAAATCCAGATCGTCTAAACCCTTTGCAAGGAGTTGTTGTCGTTGATCTGACAAGGGTTCTGGCGGGTCCCTATCTGACCATGATGCTGGCTGAAATGGGAGCGAGGGTGATCAAGGTCGAAAGACCGGGCCTCGGCGATGATGCCCGACATTTTGGTCCTTTCGTTGAAGGCCAATCGGCTTATTTTGCCAATATTAACCGAGGCAAGGAGAGTATTGCACTCGATTTCAAGAACGAAGATGATCGGAAGATTTTCCGAAAACTTCTGAAAAAAGCGGATGTTCTAGTCGAAAATTTCAAACCGGGCACGATGGAGAAACTTGGTTTCGGCTGGAAAGGTCTCAGTCAGGAGAACACCCGATTGATCTATGCTGCAGTGTCGGGATTTGGCCATACTGGTCCCTATAAAAACCGCCCTGCCTACGATCTTGTCGCACAGGCAATGGGTGGTATCATGAGCTTGACTGGAAATGCCGGTGAACGTCCAGTGCGAGTCGGCACCTCATTAGGTGATATTACGGCAGCACTGTTTGGCCTCTCCGGAGTGTTGGCGGCGTTGTATGATCGTGGAATCACTGGCCATGGAACCAAAGTAGATGTCGCTATGCTGGATTGCCAGGTTGCGATTCTGGAAAATGCGATCGGACGGTATTTCGCAGATGGTCAAATACCCGGCCCAATCGGCATGCGTCATCCATCCATCACGCCATTTTCTGGTTTGCAGGCACAACATGGCGAGTATTTGGTGCTAGCTGTTGGTAACGACAATTTGTTTGCTCGTCTTTGTGAACTACTTGATCGAAAAGAACTTTTGAGCGATGAGCGATATGCTACTAATGCCAGTCGAACAGAGCACCATGAGAGTCTATATCGTGAACTTGAGCGTGCTCTGGAGGTTAAATCGTCCACTGAGTGGATTGAGTTGTTCAATCAAAATGGCATTCCATGCGGGCCAATCAACAACGTAGAAGACGTAGTCAAAGATCCTCAGATACTTTCCAGAAACATGATCGTAACAGCAAATGGTGAACGAGGACTGGTATTTCGCATGTCGGGTAACCCGATAAAATTCTCCGACTACCAGGATCCCGATACTCGGGGTGCCATTCCAGTGTGTGATGGAGACCGTGCTACTATTCTGAAATATCTGAACGATCCGTCTTGATGCTTGGGCAATCCTGTTCACCAGATCGCTTTTCGAAGTTTGTTGAATGAAAAATATTTTGACAGGAGTTTCCCGCGCTAACGTATTTCCTGGATTATTGTCCCAAGCTGTAAAAACATGCAAGAATATATGCCATGACAATACCAAAGTCCTGTCATTTGTCGTTCTTTTCAATGGATTCATGTTCGAAATGTTAACGTGGGAACATCCTGATATTTTTAACGCTATTCAACCTGAGAATGATATAATTGAAAGAATAGGGTTCCGGTTCCCGAGATTCTCGACAATTGAATTCATCATTACCTGAGCGCACTTATTCAAACCTTGCTATAAATCAAATCTACTCAAAATCCAACCAATATGCTGAAAATCCCATCAATATTTCGATTCTTGCTCTTGGCGATACCAAGCATTGTTTTATTACCCAATGATGCACTTGCCGCGGTAAGTACAGAATCCCAGTTTGTCTTCAATACCTTTTCGTTTTTGATTTGGGGAGCTCTGGTAATGTGGATGTGTGCAGGCTTTACCATGCTTGAATCAGGATCCGTTCGGACCCGAAACGCTTCGGTAATCTGTCTCAAAAATATCGGGCTTTATGCGATAGCGAGCATCACATTTTTCTTGATTGGCTATAACCTGATGTATGTCGATGTCAATGGTTTCATTGGCAGCTTTAACCTGTTTTATGGTTCATCTTCTGAGGAACTCATGTTGTTAACAGGGAACGAAGCATTGGCAGAAGCCGTTGCGAGTTCCGGTTATTCCACGATGTCTGACTGGTTTTTCCAGATGGTATTTGTGGCAACCACGGCATCAATCGTCTCCGGCGCCTTGGCTGAGCGAGTGAAACTATGGGCATTTTTTCTCTTCATTATTGTGCTGACCGCTTTCATCTATCCGATCGTTGGTGCCTGGACTTGGGGAGGTGGATGGCTGAGCAATATGGGTTTTCAGGACTTCGCCGGATCAACCATCGTTCACTCGACAGGCGGTTGGGCGGCTCTAGCCGGTGCTCTGGTTGTTGGTGCAAGAACGGGTAAGTTTCGTGAAGACGGAACGGTGAAACCGACCCCACCCTCCAATGTTCCGGTGGTAACACTTGGAGTTTTCATCTTGTGGCTAGGGTGGTTTGGATTCAACGGGGGATCACAGTTGGCCCTAGGCAGTGCCGCTGATGCTGTCGCGATGAGTATCGTGTTGGTAAATACCAACCTTGCCGCTGCTGCGGGCGTGCTGGTTGCGCTTATAATTTCCCGACCGCTTTTTGGTCGGGTGGACCTTCTCAGCGTTTTAAATGGTGCCATTGGTGGTCTGGTTGCAATTACTGCAGGACCGGATATGGTTGCGCATGGCTGGGCAATTTTGATCGGTGGTGTTGGCGGACTGGTTTGCTCGCTCGGTATACGCATGCTGGAGAAATTGAAAATTGATGATGTAGTCGGTGCAGTGCCGGCACATTTATTTGCAGGAATTTGGGGTACAATAGCCGCTTGTATCGCTTCTGGCGCAGATATTTTTGTTCAGCTCATTGGAATCTTGGCCGTTGGAGTATTCGTCTTTTTCAGTTCCTATGTTGCCTGGATGATTTTGGAGAAAGTCATGGGGTGTCGAGTCTCGCCAAATGTCGAAGAGCTGGGTCAGGATGTGGCTGAGCTAGGTATTGAAGCTTACCCAGAATTTGTGGTCATGCCGGACAATGATCAACTCAAATAACTTTCGGTTGTCTTTCGGGCAATCATGAACAAGTGAAAACGAGAAAATATTAGAGATAATAATCATGTTGGAATTGGAACAAGAGCAAAATGCTTACATATTGAAGGTCTCTGGACGAATTGACGGGAGCAATGCGACAGAGTTTCAGTCCAAAATTCAAGACTCTCTTCCACAGGAAGCGAGTGCCGTGATTCTTGATTTGAACGGGCTGGATTACATCAGTAGTGCCGGGTTGCGTGTGATTTTATTGTTGGCTAAAAACTTGAAGGGAAAGAAAGGCAAACTTTCGATGTGTTCGGTTTCCGGGCCAGTCAAAGATGTGTTTACAATAAGTGGATTTAGCGCAATCATTCCTACCTATGACGATCGGGCAAGTGCTCTGAGCGCCAGCGGTTAATTCCCATTACCTTAACGGCGAGGCTGAATCTGTCATACCATACAGTTTGTTTATCAAACCGAATTGTGTCCGGGTAGCCCCGAGTTAACAAGGGTGATTTTGTATCCGGCCCGTTTCAAGCCCAAAGTGTAATGTTGCAAACAATGCAAGCACTGCAACACTGCTTCCTTTCGGTACACACTATGGATAATCCTGTACTGGAATGCAGACATGCACTCGAAGGTGCAATCTCCCAAGCAGCAAGAGCTTGCGAATAAATGTACATAAAAGAAGGGGAATACATTCGGAATTTTGAGCTGTCATGATCTAGATCATGAGTTAAAGTTTGCATGTTTCGTCAACATGTACCTCTTGCACCAGCATTATGAGCAAGCCATTCATTCGTCAACAAGACCGATTGATCACTACCGATTATTGAGGCGGTCATCAGTTGAGTAAGAGTCATGAGTACATGACCATGATTCCGGTTTGAGGTTGTGCCTAATAGATATTCGCCAAGCATGTCATGGATTTACGGATTATCCTGATAGCGCAAATTCTGGAATTGCAAAGATACCTTGACACAGGTCAATCCTCCCCACAATAGGGAGCATCATGGGCAATCAGCCTGGCATCGTTCCCCACTTCACGCTGGCTGAGGTTGCCTGACCAACACGATTTCATCCTTGTCAAGTCATGTTTACAAGCCCTGTATAGGTTCAGAGACATGTGAGACTTTTCCGGCCAATAAGGCGAGACGGATCCGAGGCATGAAAACAGGGTGATGTCCCCTCTCTGCGGAGGGAGCGTAGCGACCGCCGCAGAGAGGGGGAGATCCGGCGGCAGGAGGCTGCCTTGCGAACATGCCCCCCGGCATGCGCCGGGGAGCGGGTTCGGTTATCCTGTCGTTTTGTCAACAACTTTATGGAGCCGAGCCCATGCAGATTATATCCCAGGAACCCGGTCATTCCGCAGCTGGAAAGTCGCTGAAGGCCTGTCAAGAGAGGCTGTCGAACGACTCCGGAAGCTCGAGAGCCTTGAGAAGCTCCTGGCAGAAGGCTGCCGCCCGGCCACCGCCCTGTCCGTGCTCGGCTGGTCCCGGGCCACCTGCTGCCGGTGGCGAAAGTGCTATCGGCGGCGGGGCGTGCAGGGACTGGAGTCGAAAAGCCGCCACCCGCATCGCGTCTCGACCGCCCGCTGGACGCCTGCCGACGAGGCGGCCGTGCGCAGGATGCGCGAGAAGTACCCCTTCTTCGGCAAGCGGCGGCTCAAGGTCATGCTGGAGCGTGACGGCCGGCGCCTCTCGGAGTCCACCATCGGGCGCATCCTGCGGAAGCTGGTCAGCCTGAACCGGGTCAAGCCCTGCCGGTTCTGCCGCGGACGCGTCAAGCCCCGCAAGCGCCGGGACTTCAGCACCGGCCATGCGCAGCGGTTCCTGGAGGCCGTCATCGAGGACCTGCCATACCGCTCAAGTCGATCCAGGTCGACGGCGGCAGCGAATTCCGAGCCGGGTTCGAGGACGCCTGTAAGGCTCTCGGCATCCCGCGGTTCGTCCTGCCCCCGAAAAGCCCCAGGCTGAACGGAGTCGTGGAACCGGCCAACGACAGCTCCCGGGTCGAGTTCCGGAGCCAGTATGCCGGCGAGTTCAGTGTCCGGGAGGCGCAGGCCGCGCTGGCCGACTATCAGCACTTCTACAACTGCATGAGGCCGCACTGCACCCTTGAACTCATGACCCCAATGGAGTATGTTCAGCAATGGGCATAACCGAACCCCTCAGTCTCATATGTGGTGAACCCGCACACCCCCTTGTTTTCCGTATAGTTCCGGTTTATACTATATTCACGGTCAATCTCTAATCAATAGGATACTACCATATAAAGCAAATTAAAAAGCGTGATGATGGTTGCGGCTGCATTCGGTTTTGGAGGAACTGACCTGTTCGGGTTGTCCGGCATGTAGCCAGCAAACGGAAAGCCTTTTCCAAAATTAGAATTGCCGGGGCAAAATACGGCCGAGACCATCATCAATAAATTCAGCATCATCAATAAATTCAGATATAATGATCACTGATAATTAATTAACTTCGGAAAAACAATGAACACAACAAGCAAATTACCCCCCCCCCGAATTAAACGACTGACGGCTCTCGCCATCGTGCTTGCGGCCCTGACGCTGTTTCCGCTAGCTTCAGTAATGGCGCAAACGGCTTTGGATTTTTCTAAAAATGTTGATACCACCGCGGTGGCCAGGAACGAATCGCAGGCGATAGACAGGTGGGGCCAGCGCGTCTGTATCTCGGTTACTCTGAACGCAGACGGGATGACTGGTACCGCATCTGTCGGGTATGGTACAACAACTTTAAGAGATGATGATAATGATCCTAATACTCCTGACGTAGCCGTGTCTGGAACAGAAAACATTAACACATGGTTGATTGTCAAAGACACCGCGGGATACCCGGGCATGAGATACAAGGACTTCAATGGAAATAATACCAACGTCTTCCGTGGCGTCACTGTTGAGGATGGCGAGGACCATATTGGGAATGTATACTGGACGTCGACGAGTTCGACCACGGGCACAGGTACGTTCAAGGCGATGCATCCAAAAGGTTACAAACGCATGAACGAACTGTGGGTTGAGATTGACACCCCCGAGATCAAGGTCAACCAGTACCAGAGCTTGGGGCAGGGAGCGATTGGAACTTGCGGCGGCTACGGGCAGCAATAGGTGATAACGTAGCTCGCCGTCCAGAAAGCCGGCAAAACGCCTAAAACCGCCAAATCCGGGGGCAAGGAGAGCCTCCGTGAGCGATTTTTCGGGGGCGGTTGAACCCGACTTGCCCCTGCTAGGTTTGTTCGAGTCTTCGCTCTCTGGCTTTTACCGGATATGCTCCTGCCGTCCCCCTCATTCCCCGCCTGCCACAGAGATGGGCGAGGCGGGGAGGTTCCATTTTGAAAACAGGTTGCCTTATCTCTGCCCTGTATCCCAACCCCCAAAAACCCCTGAAATTGGCTCAAAAGCCGAATCCGGGGCAAGGAGAGGACTTGTAAGCGCGTTTCGGTTGCCGGGTGATGACCCCGCCCCTGAACAATGGCATTCACTTAAGGAATGAAGCTGTGCGTTAAGCAATGTTTCAGGCGGAAAAATGCCGGAAGTGGCCGAAAAAGTCGCCCAGATTCTCTGAAGATCATGAAATTTCGAGTCATTTAGAGAGTGAGAACGCTTAAGTGAATGCCATTGTATCCCTGAACCCCCCACCCCACCTTCTCGGTTCTTCGCCCTGATCAAAGCCCGCGCGAATGAGCGGGCAATGTTATTAACTTAGGTGACAAGACGTGTTAACTTAACGGTCTTCCAGCTACCCTTCAATTGAAATCATGATATTGTTACAAAATATCAATCCTTACACGGTTTCCACTTTCCCGCAGGTTTTTGCATAGACGCTTGTAGGAGCGGTCGGGTCGCTCCCGACATATCGATTCAGCCAGCATCTTGCAGATTTTTGCAATGCGATCGCCAAGATGCTTATCAAAGAAAGTCAACGGCTGAGGAAGGTGATTAACTTGCAAGGTTTTTGCGTTGAATTCAATGGCCCCGACTGCACGAGTAGAGACGGATCATCATGCCGGAATGAAACTTGAATGTAAACACGTTAGGTCGAGAAATACTGCGGAAACTGTAAATGAATGAATATCAGCAGGTTATGACAGCCATTACCAACTGGTTTGCGCCAATACTATACCATTTAAATTACGTTAATGCATTGGGGGACGCCAAACGAATCCCGGATAATAACTTTCATGACTGGATATTGAACATGCAAGAAGATCAACCCGTCCAAAAATACGATAACAATTGATGACGTCGCCCAGGCGGTTAGGGACTTGCAGGAACAGCTGGATCCCTGAGTGGAATCCCTAAGACCTTCGGATGCAGGCTTGCGTGACCTCAGGTGCGTTGCCATTTCCCTGGGGGCAGTTTCAGGATGGGCGCCATCAGGCTATCATTCCCCCACACTTGACTTCGTACATTCCCTAAACTACCAAACAGAGTGTCCTGCGATGGGACAAACCCATATCTGTCGCGGGTTTCAACTCTGCAACCGCAATCACCCGCCGGGCAAAACGTTGACCCTTTCAAAACCACGATGCCTGGAGCTCCGGAGATGCTTTCCTGATTTTACTTGAGGATTGGGAGAATCAATCATGCCCATTTTCCCGACATCCTTAATTCACGAAGTCAAGTGTGGATTGATGATAGGCCATCAGGGAAGGTAGCACTGGGTTCGAGGGTTGCTGCTACACCGGAAGAGACGCATCCAGACTGGCTGGCTTGTCTGGAATGCTGTCCTGATAAATTCTGCTTCAAGAAGGGTAGCATCGTCTGTTGCGGGTGGAAGCAAAACAAGCAGTTACAGGTATTTCCATAATGATCACAAATGGCGGGTGCACATTTCCAGTGCAAAAAAACAGGGGCCATGAAGAATGATTGACAAGTGTTGCCGTGAACCGGGTATTGCCAGTCCTGCCGCTGAATTTTACAGATGGCCGCGGCAGGCGGGCGGTATCTCTTCCATGCCAAATCGTCTTGCATCCCTCAATCATCGCAGACCAATAGCCAAAACCAGGATGTCAAGTGATGCCGTAAACTGTTTGTCAACCATTCTTCATAAGCCCCCAAATTTTTCGGATAAAGAAGCGAATCCATCAGTGGCGTTCAGTCAATCGGGTGGGGCGAAGCTGGATGCCTCACCTGCTCGACATCGGTTGAATCGGGCCTGATTACTTTTTCGAAGGCATCAGGTGAACAAGGAAAAAGATCAGTCCGGCTCCAACAACAATAGCAGGGCCAGCAGGAATGTCCAAAGTCAAGGAACTGTACAAACCTGAAATTACCGCAAAACAACCAATCACTATAGCGATGATGATCATTTGCCCTGGAGTCCGTGCCAGGCGACGAGCAGCTGTAGCTGGAATCACTACCATCGAAACTACCAAAAGTATGCCTACAATGGTCATGCCTATGGCAATGACCATAGAGAGAGTGATGATCAATAACAAACGAGTTCTATTGACTGGCACTCCTTCAACTGCGGCCAAATCTTGATTGACTGTTATTGACAACAGGTTTCTCCATTGCCATTTGATTAGACTGCAAGCGACAATTGAAATGGTATATACCATCACTAGCTCGAATGAGTCAATGGCTAAAATATCTCCAAACAGAAATGAAATGAGATCAACCCGAATATGTTCCATGAACGCCAGAGCTACTAGACCAAGCGATAAAGAAAAATGAGATATGGACGCGAGGATGGCATCGGTTGATATTGTTTTGTCATGCTCAAACCTCATCAAAACGAATGCAAAGAGCAGACAAATTGCAAGGACAGTGATGATTGGTTGAATGGCGAACAAGAGCCCTAGAGCTATACCGAGCAAGGTCGCATGCGCGATCGTTTCACCCAGATAAGCCATGCTCCGCCATACAACAAAACAGCCAACTGGTCCGGCTGCAAACGCAAAACCAACCCCACCGACGATCGCCCGTAGAAAAAAGTCTTCCACTAAGAGACCTTGCTAGGGGATTCCTGGTTCATCGGGATACCTTGAGTGATCATGGTTGTGCTTATGCGAGTAGACCGCAAGGGTATCGGATAAGTCTTGACCAAACATTGAGATAAAGCCAGGATGTGTTATCACGGTTTGTGGGGGACCGGTACAACAGACATGATGATTTAGACACACGACCATGTTGGTAGCTGCCATCACGATATACAAATCATGTGAGACTAGTAAAATACCGCAACCATATCGATCACGTATATCTCCGATCAGTTTGTAGAGTTTGTTCTGGCTAGCAACATCGACCCCCGCCATTGGCTCATCAAGAACGAGTAGGTCGGGCTTGCGAAGTAGCGCTCTAGCCAGCATTACCCGATGTAGCTCACCACCTGAAATTTCAGTTAAAGGTGAATTGAGGATATCCCCGGCCCCGACTTCTTCCAGCAACTCCTGTGTTCTTTCAATAGAGGTGGATTTACCCAAAGTCAGAAAGTGTTTGACCGATAGTGGGAGTATGGGAGCCCGATGAACATATTGTGGTGTATAACCAATGCGTAAATTTGAACGTTGAGTAACCTTGCCTTGATCGGGTTTGATTAATTGCAGGAGAATTCGAACGAGGGTCGATTTGCCGGCTCCATTGGTACCAATCAGCGTGACGATATCACCACGATAAATTGAAATGTCAACCGAGTCGAGAATCTGATAAGTTCCGATTCCATAGCTCACAGACTCGGCTTGGACTAGGAGTTCGCGTTGATCCATATTCTTCAAAGACTATACTTTTGGTTTACTGAGCATTTTGGTGGTCGATTTTGCGAGCCAGTCTTGCCACGGTAGACTACATGGATTCCATGATATTCAGATCGTCCAAATCAGCTTTGGAGACTGAGTATGCTGGTATTGGCAATAAAGTGCTTTCCTTGGCCAATTTTGACAAAAAATATATTATACTTGACAAACCAAATTGATTGGTGAAAAATATCAGTATAGACGAAAAGGGGTTTCACTGTGGCTCAGTTTGATATGAAATATATGCAGGATGAAAAAGCTGCATTTGAATTTCTGGAAGACATTATTTGGCCAGCTGGTCCCGTTTGTCCAAATTGCGGTGTTGCAGATAATGCATATACTTTGCAAGGCGTTCGCACAAAACCTTCGAAGAAATTTCCCAATGGAAAAATTCGTCATGGTCTGAAAAAGTGTAAGGATTGTGGCAAACAATTTACCATTCGAATCGGTACGATGTTTGAATCCAGCCACATTGAACTTCATTTGTGGTTGCGTGCGATTCATTTGTTGTGTGTTAGCAACAAAAAGATCAGCGCCAGCAAACTTCATCAAAAATTAGGTATTACTG
Source organism: Candidatus Poriferihabitans sp. (assembly GCA_965220975.1). GTDB lineage: Bacteria > Pseudomonadota > Gammaproteobacteria > Arenicellales > Poriferihabitantaceae > Poriferihabitans. The sequence continues at coordinate 3,019,406 of OZ244855.1, forward strand.
TCAAATCTGCTTGGCTTATGGGTCGTCGAATTCGTAAAGCCATGCCGAAAGATCCTCCTCGGACGAAAAAGGAATAATTTTTTAAATCATGAAACTTTTGAAATCCTTAATGTTAAAATTCTTGATGTACTGTTTGGTTCTAATGACCACTATGGGCAATTCGTTGTGGGCTGACAATTCATCAAACATTGTTGTCAGTATTAAGCCCATTCATTCGCTAGTTGCCGGAGTTATGGGCGATACTGCAAGCCCGCAATTGCTGTTGGAATCGAATGCATCCCCGCATACATACCAACTACGACCATCACAAGCCAAGTCATTGCAGGATGCACACATGGTGATTTGGATTGGCAAGTACATGGAAAACTTTTTGGATCGTGCTGTTGAAAACTTGAGTTCAGATGCTCATGTACTTACTCTATTGGAAGGGCAGGGAATGCATAAACTCCCTTTTCGTGAAGGTGGAATCTGGGGAATCGAAGGCGACCACGATCATGATGAGCATCATGACCATGATGAAGAAAAGTCCCATTCAGATGCTCATGGTCATGAACACGATCATGAGCACGACGAACATGGACACAGTGAGCACGAACATGCTGCAAAAGAACAGGGTGATCACGATCATGACCACAGTGAACATGAAGGACATGATCATCACGATCACGGTGAATTCGATGTGCACATTTGGCTTGATCCGGACAATGCCCGTCGGATTGTTGAAATTCTAGTGGATGAGCTTGGCACCCTAAATCCTGGACATGCCGACATTTACAGACAAAACGCCAACAAGACAATTGACCGAATCGATGAGACCGCAGCATCAATCCAACAACAACTCTCTTCGATTGGTTCGAGACGCTTTATTGTTTTTCATGATGCCTACCGGTATTTTGAAGAGGCATTCGGAATTGAGGCATTCGGTTCGTTCACCGTTGAACCAACCCGCCTACCAAGCGCCAAGAGAATGAAGGAACTGAGGGAGGCCGTCAATCACCACGATGTGACATGCGTATTTGCTGAACCACAATTCAAACCCGATCTTGTCGAAACTGTAGTTGAGCAGACCGAGGTGAAAACTGGTGTTTTGGATCCGCTTGGTGCTGGAATAGAACCAGGACAGGATGCCTGGTTCATGATTATGCAAGGACTCGCTGATTCACTGACCGACTGTCTCGGAACCGAGTAGTGCCATCCTGAATAATGACTGGGCGGAATTTAAAGAGGAATTCCGCCCTTTTTCGTTCCGCACTACTTTCGACCATAACTCAAAGGAGACGCGGTCAGAATACTCGAAGAAAAACTGTAAAATACAGCAACACTTCAAACCAGTGGAGAAACACTCAACCCACTACATCGGTTTTTTATGGGGAGAGTAGTTACCCTCCTTGTTTACAACCTATTTATTGTTGTGTATTATGCGCTGGCATCAGTTACTAAGAGTTCGATACTATCAGCCATTGCCTGTAATGCGCTGATATCCATTAAAATAACCAAACCAGTTATTTTCTAGATGCATTTTGCACAACTTATTTGCCAGTAGGGACTAATTGCCTTTTTGGAATTGCTGCGAAAAAATAAATGGATGAAAATATAAAATGTATTAATCTTTTTGCCGAATCAAACGCTATTGAGGTGGCAAATTTCTGCGTTTACTTGGACAGCCCTATAGATCACGCAGATAATCGTCGGTTTGACGAGAGTTATGAAAATGATATTAAGAACCTGTATCCCGCTATCAGTAGTCCTGATATGCTCCACATCAGAATAGGCAACCAGAGACAAGACAGTTCATCGACGACGCCGGTTCCGGTAAAACAACTCAGCCATTACCGGTCTGATGGCAGGCCGGACTGGACGGGCTCATTCGGTGAAAACCGAATTTTGGTTTCATGCCATTTCTATGATAGTTGGGAGAGTGTCTGGCCGGCTGCAAAAAAACGATTGGGTTTGCTACTTGGATGTGTAGATCAGTATAAGAACATATTCTCCATAGATTACAGTGTAACGGACACTTTCAATGCCAAGAGCATTGATAAATCTCTCGTACCATCCAATTTATTCAAGGACAATGAATTTATCGCAAAATACATACTAGAATCAAAAGATAGCAGATGGGATTTTAGTCAGGGGTGGTTCGAAAACCCAACAACTCAAGATCAAATTCTTATGCGTATAGAGGGCCAGGGAGGAATTGAGAATGATGTTGTGATTGCCAGCATCGTAAACCTGTATTCACAACGCCCTGGTACAAGAATCGCCGTTAAGGATTTACTAGACTCTGCGGATGGCAGTTCCGTAATTGATCAAGTATTTGAACGATTTCATGACCAAAATAAAGATTTGTTAAGGAAATTGCTAGTAGATGGTTTGCTTAATAGGATGGGTTTGGGAGAATAGCAGTGTTTGAATCTACAAGCGTTCAATATGACCTCTCAAATCAAGTAGCTGGAAATGGGCAGCTTCCATATGATGTTGTTTTTCCAAGTGTGAGGACTCGAGAAGATCAGGAAAGTGATGGTCGGACCGTGACGAATGTTAACGGAAAACTTCCGCGCCGTATTGTGCTTCCAAGCACTAATATTGCCGCTAGCAGTTCGAATCAGACCTACTGTGACCCAGATTTGCAACACGGCATATATCATGAATTGACGAGTAAAATACATCAGGTTGGATCGTTTGCTCGCACGAATTTTCAGGACCTAGATCGCAACCAATTGGAACATGCTATTCGTGAAGCACTTATTTTAGCAAAGAGTGGGCTATTTGACTCGGAAATATATCCTGACATCCGTGTTGATCCTTATGGTGAGATTACATTCAGTCACAAATCAAGTGCCGGTTATGTCGACATTGGTGTAAGAGGTGAAAGAGAACTCTCCTATCATATTCGTAACGATCTCGAACCCACGAATTCAAAATATGACGATCATAGGTGGGATTACAATTTCTTGCCGCAACCTCTTTGTGATGCAATCAGCGCTTTAAGGCAAAATCTTCTGTAGCGAGAAACGAATTGACCCAAGTTCATAATGACGAAGAGGTTGCCCGGCTGTTGTTTTTCCCCCAGATGGTGGATTCTTTTAACGGGCAACTCAGACAAACTGTTTTTCCAATGGACGAATTATTGGCGATCAAAAACAAAAGGGGAGCCTCTGTAGACCGTTGCGCGATGTTGAAGAATTATGAGACTTTATTGCGTATCAAAGCCCACGAGAACGCCAACCCTGAAGGCGACCGACATCCATATGGTTATTGTTTGGGAAAGGTAAGACATATTAGATCAATCAAAATTGAGTATGATGGGTCAAAACAAGCATTCGAAATTTTTTCAGACCCTATAGCAGACAATAACCCTCCAAGAGAATGGGACCATGCCCATGCACTCATCGTTAGATTTAGTGATACTTACACAAGAGGCCTTCTGCGAGGTTTTCGCGATTACCTTATTGAGGTGTTTTCGTCCTCTGTGAAACGCTTTTGAGCATGGGATCATGTTGATAGATCACTACTGCCCCAACGTTGTATCGAAAAAATTCAACTGGATAGGAATATCGTCCGGTTCGCTATGTATTCGGTTTCCGTAAGCAATTGATGTAATGATATTCTCTCGAACAGGGTTGGGCTTAAACTGAAGTTCTGGGCCTTATTTTACTCTAATTTCCCTCCAAGCCACTGAATTGTGGTGTTTTCCTTCTGTTTCAAGCCGAAAAAGATTTTAAACATATAGGCACTAATATATTCGTTGAATGCGGAATGAGCATGTGCAGCTTATTGGATTCATTCGATATAATCCATATAACTTTGATATACTTTTTTTCGACCGAATATTGTGCTACAATCCCATTCAACATATAGGCACTAACAATATTCGGACATGCACGTTTCCACCACCAAAACCACCGCCAACGGCAAAACCTACCATTGTCACCTGCTGCGCGAGTCCTATATCGATCACAACGGCAAGGTACAAAAGAGAACGCTCACCAAGCTCAGTCCCCTGGATGATCAGGCCATCGACCTGATTCGCAGACATCTTGACGGACAGACCCTGGTCACCGTGGACCAGACCTTCCGCATCAACCGCAGTCGCAGCCATGGACCGGTACTGGCGGTGCTCCGGGCCTTTGAACTGCTGGATATACCCCGCCTGATCAGCTCCACGGCCAGTCGGGAACGCGATCTGGTCTGTGCCCTGATCGCGGGACGCATCATCCAGCCCCACACCAAGCTGGCCACCACCCGCTGGTGGCATACCTCGACCCTGGCCGAGCACTATGCCGTGACCGATGCCGAAGTGGATGAACTGCATGCCGCCATGGACTGGCTGAGCAAGCGTCAGAACCGGATTCAGGGCAAACTGGCCAGGCGACTGCTGGCCGATGGGGATACGGTACTGTATGACCTGAGTTCCACCTGGTTCGAGGGAACGGGTTGTGCACTGGCCCAGTTCGGCTGCAGTCGGGACCGCAAGCGGGGCAAGCTCCAGTTGAACTTTGGCCTGTTGTGCGATCGTCTGGGTCGACCGGTATCCATCTCGGTGCATCCGGGCAATGTCTCCGACTCGCAGACCCTGATGGCCGAGATGCGGCGGCTGCAACAGCAGTTCTCGCTGTCCCGGGTGGTGCTGGTGGGCGATCGTGGAATGATCGCCCAAGCCCATGTTGATGCCTTGCGCAAGCATGCCGATTTCGGCTGGATTACCGCGCTGAAAAGCAGCACGATCCGAAGGCTGCAGCGGGACCGGTGCCTGCATCCGGATGATCATGGCAACCGGATTGAGCTGACCCATCCCGAGTTTCCCGGTGAACGGCTGCTGGTGTGCCACAACCGCCCTCTCGCCCGGCGCCGGGCGCAGGTACGCGAGGACTTGCTTCAGGCTACCGAAGCCCTGCTCGAGCAGGTACGAACCGCGGTACTCGAGCATGCGCTTCAGGGCGCAGCTGCGATTGGGCTGCGGGTTGGCAACTGCATCAATCGCCACAAGATGAAGAAACACTTCCTCCTCGACATCACCGATCAGTCCTTCTCCTTTCAGCGCAACCCGACCTCCATTCTCGAGGAACAGCAGCTGGACGGCATCTACGTGATCCGGACCTCGCTCACCGGGCAGCAGATGAGTGCCGAGGACTGCATTCGTGGATACAAGTCGTCATGTTCGGTAGAACGGGCCTTCCGGACGCTCAAGACCACCCATCCGAGGGTTCGTCCGATTCACCATCGACTGGAGGATCGGGTCCGCAGTCATCTGTTCATCTGCATGCTTGCCTGTCATGTCGAGTGGCATATGCGTGAGGCATGGCGACCCCTCACCTTTGCCGATACCGAGCTACGGGACGAGGCACCAAAGAGGGATCCCGTCGCCCCGGCAAGACGATCCCGGTCGGCCGAGAACAAGGCACAGACCCGGTTGCTGGAAGATGGCACGGTGGTGCATGGTTTCGATACACTGATGCAGCATCTCGGGACCCTCATGCAGAACCGGTGTCAGGTACCCGGTACCCCGGTTACTTTCGATATGAATACTCAAGCCAATACCTTGCAGCAATCTGCGCTCTCGTTGCTGGACCAGATCAAGGATCTTCGCATGAGGTTGCCCGCATAGGCATTAACTGTCAAAAAAACTTCGACCGATTCTTGCAATAGGTGTATGATTATGCATGATAACTTGTTCAATGCACGCTCAGAACTTCAGCTTAGTAGGACTGGCAGTTATAAGGTACCGCAATAACTCAAATCCCAGGAAACCAGTGCAATCATTTGTATCCTGGACCAATTGTGCAATACTGGATTTCCTAATTCTGCCATTACTGCTAGCCATTCTTTGCAAGCGGTACGGAGACCCTCTGAAAATTGAAGTTGGGGCAGATTATTACAAAGATGAACCAGTCTTCTGCAATTTCGAGATACGAAATTCATTTGAAGAAAACACGCGAACCAATACAATTTGACCATTATCCAGATGGGTTTGATTGCATTCGGCGAATTCCTGAAGCAGAATCCTGGAGGAACCTCGGCTACCGATAATTAATGGCCAATTTCCGAAAAATCTCGACAACGCTCGGAATGAACCAAGAATCCTTTTGCGAAAATGCGGGGCGCTCTCACCTTGTGGCGGCGTCATTCCTTGTTTCAGCAAGGAAGCTGTCAGTTCACTCGATTGACCATTCCATTCACCCAAAAAGCGTTCCGTGAGTGCGCTTTCAATGCGTATTTCCAGACCAAGCTCCCGAGAGATGATGCGCGCGGTCTCGACATTACGGTTCGATGGAGGCGTAATCACCAAGCCCGGCAGCACGGGTACATTCTTCAGTGTTCTAGCGATGCTCTCGGACTGCTCAATACCGGTTTGGGTCAGTTCTGGATTTGAGTCGCCGCCAGAGCTGATTCCGCGCCGGTTATAGATGGACTCGGCATGGCGTGCAAAATAAAACCCGCATGGGACTCCTGATTCGACTTGAAGAGCATCCATCAAAAAAATATTCGTATGCTTGGCTGAATCGGAATGGTCTTGATGATCATCACCTCTTTCTTTACCGCTCTCGGATCACTGTTTTTGTAGATCCGAGAGCGAGTGGTCCAACAATGATTCTTTCATGCCAATCGTTGCCTGGTTCAATAGTCTGTCCAGTAAGCAAGCAGGCAGGAATTAAAGGATTCAGAAATTGTAAAAGATACTTTGCGGACGCTCGGGATTTTGATAGTAACGATCGCTATTATAAGGTTGATCGTCAAGTACCCAGTCCGCTATCCACTGATTCAATTCTCCATCACTCAGACTGGGTGTGTGGCCAGCCCCATGTACATGAATCACCGATAACAAGGGATTAGCTCGCATAACATTGATCGTCTTGTCTGAGAGTGCATCACTTTCAAGTCCATGTAACAGTAAAACTGGACATTTTATATGGTTCCAATATTTCCATTGATTAAGGCTTTTGGTCGCCGTAGCCCGATAAGTCAACATCGCCCGAATGTCATGCCGATAGATTCGTCCACTCTCTTCTTCAGACCAACGCGTCTTGTAATGCTGATTGTAGAACAGGCTCGAATCATGCGTTGCACCTGAATGTCGCATGGAGATGGCAGTTTTTCTGAGCATTTCCGCTGGGGTTCTAAAGGCATAGTGCCTCGCTATCGCAATCGAACGACGACGACGTCTTTTTTTGGGTATGTAAGGACCACTGTCGTTCAGAATAATCTGTTTGACTCGATCTGGGAATTGGCTAGCAAATCGGATTGCTATTGACCCGCCAAGTGAAGAACCCAGCAAGCAGCAGGAAGGCAATCCAAGGTGATCCATGAACTGTCGCAGTTGCTCAACATGAGTATCGATTGAATAATCGGTTTGTTCTGCCAGCCAGCCACTATCACCCCGCCCGCACAGATCAAGGGCGATGATCCGGAGGTCCTGATGGACATCATTCGCTAAAAAGTCGAATCGATGCTTCGTGTTGATTAATCCGCCAATAGCAATGACCGGTTCGGCACCGTTCTTTGTGTCTGAATAGGAAACAGGAGCATGATAGGGTTTTCCAATACCGAGCTCGGAATCCTGCAAGTGAACAGGGTGGATATATTGAAAGCCGGATTTTTCCGGCAAATACTGAAAACTTCGCGTTATCAGATCAAGCATGACATGGTAATCACCCCATGTTAATGTACTGAGTTCAGGCTTGCCTCGTTCTTGAAACCATTCTCGTAGGGCTGTATCAGCAATTTTTGCAGAATCTATACCCAATGTCTTCTATCTCGTGCGCGCAATAATGCATATCTTCTGTTAGTCTTCCGTTGTTTCCAAAACAAGGCGAATACGATTGGTGTTATCGACCCGCTCATATGAGTATTCACTAGTCAAAATCTTGACAAAATAAACACCCAACCCGCCAATAAGCCGATCACCAAGATCAGCATCCAGGTCAGGTTCAATGACCTCTTCAAATGGATCGAACTCTACCCCATTATCTTCCAGGGTAATCACAAGCTGGCTGTCCTCAGAAATCAAATCGATACGGATTGTGTTGTTCTCATCATTTAAATTGCCATAGGAAATGGTATTGGTAATCAATTCATCAAGCACCAGGTTCGCGTTTGATATCCAGATGGAAGGCCAATTATTGATTCGTCCATGTCGTGTGATCTCTTCCGCTATATGCGGTATCTCCGATAACTCATTTTTAAGAGTAAAGCTCAGTTTGTTTTGTTCAGTCATCATGACCTCCAACCATTTTCTGTTTGCCTTTCGTGTAATGAAGGATGACGCAGGTTATATCATCAAATTGAGGTGCTTCCTTGACGAAGGATTCTACACTATCAATCAACTGTTTTATGTCTTCTTTGGGTGTTTGCCCCGGCTTTAGGTTATTGATGGTTTCAAGCGTTCTGTCATCACCATAAGCCTCACCATTTTTGTTAAAGGATTCCGGAACTCCATCAGTCATGAATACAATACGGGAATTGTCCTCAAGAGGAACGCATTTTTCTTTGAAGTCAATGTCATCAATTAAGGCCAAGACAGCACCTTCAGTCTGTTCAAGTACTCTCGTTCCATTCTTGTCCGAGACAATTGGCGGGTTATGTCCCCCCGTTGAATAGGTCAGGGTTCCATGCTCTTCATCAAGAATTCCATAGAAAAGGGTTACGAATAGTTGTTCATTGTTATTTTGTACAAGATAGTCATTCATATGTTCAAGTACAGTTGCAGGAGATTCGATATGAAAGACCTTGCTTCTGAGCAATGTTCTAGCCATTACCATGAACAGTGCCGCTGGAACTCCTTTCCCTGATACATCCGCAATTGCAACACCAATTCGATTTTCATCAAGCCGAAACATGTCGTAAAAATCTCCACCCACTTCCTTGGCAGGTGTCATGAAGCCGGCTGCATTGAACTGATGGGAAATATCCAGGTTTTCTGGTACCAATGATTGCTGGACTCGGGTTGCGATATCCAACTCTTTCTGAATGGATGACAACTCCTCCTTGGTGTGCATTGCATCTTGAACTCGCCCAGACATATGTTGAAAAGCAATTGCCATCATCGCCAGACTATCTGGCCCAGTTTTGGCATCTTGATCTTCCGGGTTCCTGATATTTTGTATTATTTTTTGTTGATGATCTGCCGCAACCGGGTCTTCATGAACAATATTTCGTATTTTCTCCAGTTGCTGAATAATTTCATCCCGTTCATCTTCTTCCAGAGTATCAGAGAGACGGGTCATTTCCTTGATGATGAAACGTTTCTGTCGAGCTTGTTGACGTTCACGCAATCTTCGGTGTCGGTTCAGTGCGAGCAGGTTGTCTCGAAACACATTGATGGCCCCCGAAATTTGGCCCACTTCGTTGTCGGTGTTGATTTCCTCGGTCTGTGCCTGCAAGTCTCCCTTTGACAGTGCATCCAGCACATTAACACTCTCGGATAGTGGTGCAAAAGCTCGCGACATGTATAGATACAAGCCGACTAGAAATAGAAAAATCAGGCCTGAGATAATTACTGCCGAGGGTCGACTGATCGCTTCTTGGTTCGCGATCAGATCGGAAATGTCTTTTGCAAAAATGATCCGGCCGATTAGTCCGGACAACTCGGCTTCCTGTTCGAGAACGGTAATTGAAAAGTGCCTGTCTTCAATGTTGACGGCCTGGATATTATTCAGGTAATCCAAATCTATCTGGTTATAGAAACTCCTCCATTGCTCGCTGTCCACAGCCGAGATCAAACGTCCCCGTCGGTTGACAAAGATCACCAGGGAGCCCGTGATATCCTCCATTTCAGAAATCGCTGTGAGAATGTTGGTTGAAAAAATGGCCATGCCCACCGGCTGGGAACTTTCATCAGACAAGATTGGAAACCCATAAACCAAATAGGTATTCCGATCCATGTCATTACCAATACCGGTTGCGACGGAACCGTTGCGCATGAATGATTCAGCCAATGCTGGCGAGATTGGTGCGCTTTGGAATACACTGGGCATTGAAGAAAAGGCGATCGATCCGTCCGGATAGACGATATCGAGGCGATCAACAGTTTGCGTGCGGATCAATTCCGCTAGCATCGTTCTCCCTAACTCCTGTATCAGTGCAGAATTTCGGGATTTAACGGCATCAATCAAGGATTCGTTTTCCAAAATCAGCGATTCATTGTCCTCCATTTCGTTAACAATGCCGATTGTGATCTTGGACCAGAGGGTCGCCTGATCATTCGCTGACTCAATACCATATTGATTTTTGATTAATTGCTCGCGTTCAAGTCCCACAAAAACCACACTCGCACAGATTAAACCGATGGTGAGGGTCACAATGAAACTGATTCTTGTACGAAGCAGCATGGCAAATTACTCGTAATTTAAGCGGCGCATCTGCTTATTGATAACCGCTGTCATTGAAATCGGCAATAGAGACCATGTTCATGGGCGGATACAAGTTCAAGGCGCGTGCTACATCCACATTGATCCACAATTTATGACGTTCAAGTTGGGCAAGAGGCAGATCTTTTGGATGGACTCCTTCAACCAGAATCTTTTCGGCCTGAAGACCGGCTAGCTTGCCAACAGTATAGTAATCGGAGATGAGCCCGAACAGACTATGTGACCGCTTGACCGGAAATTCGGTCGCAGCAAAGGTTGGAATACCCTCTTCAATCGCGATTTTGTTGAATAAATCCCCGTGCCGAGCAAAGAATGAATCTGGGCCAATATAGAGTATGTCTACTCCTTGGGCCTTTGCTTCACGAACGAGGCCCTGCAGGGATTCCGGATCCGATTTTCCTTCCTCATTGAGACCGACTGGAATCGGAACAAATTCCATCCCTGCCTTGGGTACGGCCTCTTTCAGAAGCTCAACATTTATTCGAACATTGCTTGAGGTGCTGTCATAGATCGAGGCCAGTTTCTTGAACGGTCGATAGCTCCGAATTGCGTTCATCTGTGCATCAAGCGGAGTCAGGAACACTACGCCTGAAACAGCTCGCCCAGTTTCTTCATACGACTCGACAATCTTGGCTATTTTCGGATAGGCGACCAACACGAATATTGCAGGGATATCTCGGATGAACTTTTCCGGTGTTTCCGAATCATAACTTCCAACAATACCAAGGGTTGACCCAGTACCCCATGTGTAAACCAGATCCGGTTGTGAATAACGAATTTCCTCAACCAGTGCAGGGGCATTGCCTCGATCCAGATTGAGACTGCGAACAGTCAACCGATAAGGAATGTTGTTCTGATCCAGATAATCCCGAAACCCTTCTTCAACCGCTGTTTCACCACGCCAGAGAACGGCAAATATCTCAAATGGTTCCTGGTTGGTTTGTGCATTGGCAAAACAAGGAATGAACAGCAGACTAAATGACAAAGTCCATAGAATCCTACGCAAATGTTTCATGGCTTTCATGCTTTCACAACTGATTGAATTTGATCTCTTTTCTTGTTATAGAATGCCACCGAAAACAACAGCGAAATCAACACAATCACTCCAATGGCAGCAATGGCATTGGGATAGGATGTTCTCTGGATTAACAAGGCGGCCAGTAATGGTCCAATGATCAGGCCAATTCGGTCAACAAACCGATAGATGCTGATCGACACCGAATATTCGATTTGCTGATGATGCTCGTGAACAATTTGTTGCATCATTGCATATTGTGGTGCCAAGATCAAACAATGTCCAAGCCCAACGGCCACAATTGAAACAAGTACTGCTCGCGATTCTCCGACCATGCCACTTGTAAGCACGAACAACAACCCGAATCCACTGGTCAGGGCTCCGGCCAAAGTCATTGGAAAATAGCGTTTGATTCGGTCACAGAATCGAGAAATCCACGGGGTACCAATGACAATGATCCCGCCGTAGAGCATCATCATCTGTCCGATTTCAGTGGTGCTGTGCCCGAGTTCATTCAGGTATAGAGGAATCAGGAAGAACAAAAACGCAGAAAGAGTGGTTCTTGTTGCAACTGCGGTAAATACCAGCCCGACGAAGCGAGAGTTGCAAAACAAGGTTTTCCACGGTTCAATTCCTTTCTGTTTGATCGAAGCACTCGAATCGGAATCGGCGATTTTAGGGGAGGCAGAAGCTGCCAGCAAGCGGTGAGCTGCAAATCCTGAAATGATGGCCAACAAGGCCGAGATCAGGAAGGTAGTGTCCTGCCCCAGATATTCTGCCAGCATGCCCCCTAAAGAGGGTCCGCAGATATATCCCGCAAAGATTGCCCCAACATACGCGGATGCTCCATGAGCACGATTTGATTCTTTCGAATGCAAGGCAATCCAGGTCTCGCAGGCATTAAAAATTAGCCCATAACCGATTCCATTCAGGCACCTCCAGAGAATTAATTCCGTATAGCTGGCGGCGTAGAAGGTTCCGCAATACCCAACGAAGGAGAAAACGATCCCCACAAGGAAAAGTCGCGAGCAACCCATGCGATGAGTCCAGTTTCCTGCAACCAGGGTTGCCAGAAAAGTTGCGACCATGAATAGGGTAATCGGCAATGAGATCATCAATTCATGAGAAAGAGTGGGCTCTATTGGGATGAATCCGACCACAAACAGCGGAAAGAAAGATCGTGACATTTCCTCTGAGAAAATAAACAGGAAAAATGGCATGCGAATCTGTGTGGCAGATTTCTCCAAGGTGGAAATCTGATCAGAAAATCCGAAACGTTTGCTGGTCTGGTTTATGAAGCCCGAGATTTTTTTCGTGACTCTTGGGTCAATTTGTGCATCTCTTAGTTCGAGCAACTCAAACTGAAAATCCTGATATCGCTGCTGCAATTCGTAGAGAAGGCGGTTCAGGCTTGAAACCATGATGCCAAATTCATTGCGGGCACGCATGGCCAGTCTAGGTGTGAACTGTCCTTCGGACCCGGATTCGAAGACTTTCTGTACAAGACCAGTGGGTGCCAGGATATTCCGACTCATGAATAGATTCAGGATTTCAATGGTGACCACCATTGAAACCAGGATAACTGAAATAATCTCGAATACGATCGTGAACAGCTGCCTGCGAACATTTTCACTACTGACACCAATATGCAGGTAGACAACCGATCCATCCTCGGCGAAAATGGGGAAACGACTGTCCAGATACCCGGCAATTTCCTCTGTAAAATTTGTACTTTGGCCTTTGAACATGCCCGCAACCGTATCCTGGATTTGATCCGCCTCATAATACAAATTCTGGCCTTCGAGTGGTTGCGTTGATTCACCAGTAAGGGCTCTGACCACATTTTCTGGCGTATTATGTTGGAACAGGATTCCGGCATCACGATCAACAATACTCAGGTATTGCAGATCCGGATTTGAAGTGACGATGGATTGAAAAAACTCATTGACACCGACCAGTTCATTGATCGGAATGCCTAGTTCCTCGCTCGCATAGGAGATTTGCGAACTGATCGCTGTTCCTACGGCAAGGGCTTTTTGGTTTAGCTGAGGGCTTAAAGCCTGTTCGAATCGATCCAGAGCGAACCATGAAGTTACGATTTGACTGAGCAACATGATTGCGCCTCCCAGCAAGAGAAGACGCATGAAAAATCCCTTTTGATGAGACGGGATAGGTGACTCGGTCTGTTCAGCAGGATCAGAAACTGTGCTGTTTTGATTCAATTTTCTTTACCTTCATCCAGAGATCGGGCTTGCATGATGGTCAGGTCCATTTCCTTGTTTGCTGACACAATCTTCGCGATGAAATTATGAAAAATGGGACTGCGAATGTTACCATCTCGCTGGATATCCTCATTCTCGATTTTCTTTTTAAGCCTGACTATGTCCATGATTTTTCCCATTGACCGAAATTCGTTGCAGAGCCGGCTGAGAATGATCATCGCCGAGAAAAAGGCAACGAGGATTGTGACCAGGGTTGCGATGAAATTGAAGGTAACAAGAAATTGTGCCTGGTTTCTTACATTTTGATCCAGCAATTCGCCAGAGTACCGAAGTACTACAGAGCCGAGGTCCTGGCCGAGGTTGTTCCGGATGGGTACGCCCACCACTCCGGCATTTCGCTCACGAAGCGACCAAGATGAACCGGCTGAATTCAGTCGCCATCGATTAATCCATTCCTCAGACACCAGATCCGATACGGAACTCGAATCGGAACTGTGCAGAACTACACCCCGACCATCAAATACTTCAATTGAGAGAATCTGGTCATCTGAAATTTGATATTCTTCGAGTATCTGGGTGATTTCGAGATTTTCCAGCAGCAACCCGAGGTCCAGTTGCGTCTGGATGCTGTCTCTGATCTCTCCGATTACGAATTCAAATCTCGAATTGATCAGATCTGAGAATGTCTGGCTGAATTTATGGAGACTAAGGACACTAGTAATGGCAATACCAACAATCAGAATCGGTACCATAACCAATGCGGTTCGGGATGCAAAACCAAAAAACATATCAAGTAATCTTAATCGTGTCTAATTTACAAGTTTTGGAAGCGTAATCGATAAAATCTAGTTTGGTTTCGGAGAATGAAACAGATAAACAGATGTGGTTAAGGATCGGTTGCTTGGTACCAGTATGGATTTTCGATCAATCCGAATCTTGTTTTGTACAGTCATGAAAGTGGCGTGGATTCTCGTATTGAATTTTTGGGCTGACCAGTCAACAATATAAGCAATTGTCAATCTCATGAATCAAGCGGTATGCCGATTATATATTCATTCGGATGTTTTATGTATACGAATAATGGTTTTTTTGGGAAATTGTTCCGAGAGTCGCGCTAATGGGCAATGAGCCTTATCGATGAAGCAATCTGCGAGCATGTTATCGTTTCTGTGTTACACAATGCGCGGTTCGTGACGGTTGGTAACATTGGTTCCTGATGAACCCCCATTTCATATGAAATCAGAAAAACTATCAGTTCATACAAGTTCATGTCAGCATTCCAATGCGTATTGGAATGCATCGACCAATGTTCAACATGTTGAATTGGATTTTCTTCATTGTGTCGGACTAATCGTTTGCTTGGAAGATTGGACTGTCAGCAAATGAAGTTTTCAACATTGGTCAAGCGCGTTGCGGGCAAGAGTACTGATGTTTGGGAAACTCATTATGAAGCTGTTGAAAGAATTCGAGCCGGTCAAGATATCATCCTGTTGAGTGTCGGGCAGGAATCGGACCAGCTGACCGATCCTGAAATTGTTGAGGCTGCAGTTCAGAGTTTGCGCTCAGGCCGGCATCATTATGGACCCATTCAGGGTGATTTTGATCTTCGCAAGAAGATTGCTGCGCGGCATTTCGAGTTGACTGGACAATCTGTCAGCGAGAACCAGTGTGCGGTTTTTTCAGGAGCGCAAAATGCCTTGTTTTCGGTATCCCAATGTGTGCTCGACCACGGTGATGAAGTGATATTGACTGAGCCGTATTATTCTACCTATCCGGCGACTTTCTCAAGCGGTGGTGCGACACTTGTGTCCGTTCCGGTTAGTCCGGCAAATGGCATGCAGATGGAACCACAAGCCGTGATTGATGCAATCACGGACAATACCCGTGCCATTGTTGTCAATTCACCAAATAACCCAATGGGCTCAGTCTATACCAAAGAGCAATATGCCCCTATTGTCAGAGAATGTGTTGACAGAAAGATTTGGTTGATCAGTGATGAAGTTTATCTCGAAATGCTGGCACCGAAAGATCGTGTAAGTCCAGCTGCCATGGCGGGTGCCGACGAGGTTTGCATAACCGTCTCTAGTCTGTCAAAATCGCATCGAATGACGGGTTGGCGATTCGGGTGGGCAGTTGGGCCCACAACATTGATTGAGCATATGTACAATCTGTCATTGTGCATGTTTTATGGATTGCCAACATTTATCATGGATGCTGCAGCCGTTGCGTTAACATTGGATACAAAGGTCGCTGAATCTATTCGTGCGAACATGGGCCGGCGCCGCAAAATTGCCATGGATTGCTTATCGAATCTTCCTGGCGTCAAGATGCTGGAAGCTTCTGGTGGCATGTTTGTTGTACTGGACGTTCGAAAAACTGGAATTAGCAGCATGGAATTCACGCGCCAGTTACTGGATCAAAAGCAGGTGAGCCTGCTACCGTGTGATGGCTCGGGCGAATCTGTTGAGGGATTGGTTCGCATGAGTCTCGGGGTTGAAGACGCGCTATTTGCAGAGGCATGCCACAGGATTCGTTCATTTGTCATGAACTTGTCCAAAACAAGCATTTTGCATCAGACATGAAGCAATGGTCTGCCCTCTGAGTCTGATTATTCGGTGTTACTGGCGAGATACCGGCTTTCGATTTCGTCCAGTAAATGATCAACTGATGTATCGATGCAGTACAAATGGCGATATTTGGGGTTAATGAATCCAATATCAGTGGCTTGTTCGATCAATGCAACCAGAAATTCATAATATCCTTCGACATTCAATATTCCGATTGGCTTGTCATGGATTTTCAGTTGTGACCATGTGATTGCCTCCAGCAACTCCTCGAATGTTCCAAATCCCCCAGGCAATGCGATGAATGCATCCGCAAGAGAGGACATGACCTCTTTTCGCTGATGCATGTTTTTGACCGAGATGAGTTCAGTGATTCCGGGGTGATCATGTTCATGATCAAATAGCATATCGGGGATTACGCCGGTAACTTTTCCTCCTGCCTGAAGCACGGCATCGGCGACCGTTCCCATCAAGCCCATGCTGGATCCACCATAGATCAAATCCATCTTTCGCTTGCCTATGGCAAGGCCGAGCTCGAATGCAGCTTTGGAGTATGCCGGATTTTTTCCGAATCTGGATCCGCAATAGACGCAAACGCTCTTGACTGTAGTTGTTTTCACCATATCCGCAACATTCTCATTCTCTCCCGTAGAAATCCCAATTCGCTATGCTATCCATGTCTGAGATCGAGAAACCATGAAGGACTGTCTCTCCCATTTGATTATATGATAGATGAAGCCATACAGGATTTCGACTAAAGTGCTCCAAGCACTCAAATTGCCGAGGGCGAGAATTGCTTCAATGATGTCGAGCTGATTCGAGCCATGCAAGGTTTCGTGCTTGAGGAATTCTCAAGCACGTCAACTTCTGATTTCAGGGTCATGTGATGAGAGACATAAACATAATGGACATGTTCAGGGCATTAAGCATGTTCCGGATATAGATGAAAACCCCGTCGTCTACAACCACGGCAAGCATTCTGGCCGAAAATGGAATCCGACAATGTATTCCCGGCTGGATCCATTGCAACGAACCCTTTTCGGGAGGGGGGCTGTTTTGATCAACAACGAGATTTCAGCATTTTGTGCATATGGTTCAGGACTCCTGCAACATCCTGGCGCGGACTGACCGGCATAATCCTTTGGATGTCTTCGGGCAGTCTTCTTTTCAGTCCGGTTTCGCACTCTTCATGAGGAACTGGCACTAGCCCACGCTATTGCATGCAATTTCCTGGTTTTGTACTTGCGAGAACAGGTTGAGCCTGGAGTGAACAATCAAGTAAATACGAATTCGAAATAATTGTCATCGCCTTTCGGATATTACCGCTAAAATTGCAGTTCCGATTCTACGTTCAAAAATCATGAAACCAATCCAGACAATCGCGTTCATTGGACTTGGAAATGTCGGATCAAAGCTTGCCGGCAGTCTGCTACGAAACGGCTTTAAACTGATCGTGCGTGATCTGAATGAAGAAGTTGCCCGACCATTGCTAAATGCTGGAGCAACCTTTGGCGAGAGTCCGTTCAAAATGACTCAAGTTGCAGACCTGTTAATTACATGTCTACCCGACCCAGCTGCCAGTGCTAGAGTACTGGAGGACCAGGATGGAGCGCTTTCAGCAATACGAGATGGCAAGATTTGGGCCGAGATGAGCACCACCGATGAACGCGAAGTGGTCCGTCTTGGTGCGCTGGTCAAGTCTCAGGGTGGTGTACCTGTAGATTGTCCTGTTTCAGGCGGCTGTCATCGGGCGGCAACTGGAAATATCTCCATATTTGCAGGATGTGAAAGACAGGCATTTGAACATATGCTACCCGTATTGACTGCCATGGGGCGAAGAATATTGCATACTGGCCGGCTGGGTTCAGCTTCGATTCTCAAGGTTGTAACCAATTACCTGGCCACCGCCAATCTAATGACGCTTTGTGAAGCCTTGGCAACCTCCAAGGCGGTTGGCATGGACCTCGGAATTGCTTATGAGGCGATACGCATTTCATCGGGTCATTCATTTGTTCACGAAACCGAAAGTCAAATCATATTGAATGGCAGTCGTGATATTCAATTCACGATGGATTTGGTCTGCAAGGACATCACGCTTTTCGATGAGATAGCAAAAGATGCTGGAATTCCGCTCGACTTTTCACCACTCATGGTCAAGATTTTCAAGGAAGCAATGGACAAATACGGAGCACGGGAACACTCTCCAAATATAATCAAAAGACTGGAAGAAGTAAGTGGCCTGGATATAACCGCTCCTGGTTTCCCCTCCGAAATAATTGATGATGAACCGGAGGAATCGGGTTATGAGGTCAGGCCATATTGGCAGAATAAACCAAACTGATTCGTCAAATCTTGGAATCTAGAATTCTGTTGTGATGTGAACAAACAGAAAGGTTGGTAGTGTCTCAGTTTTAAAAATCCCTTGTATTTGGCGAGTGAAACCGACATGATCACTACATTGGATGTATCAAACTTGGAGACATGACCATGAAACAAGTTATTCCTCTCCCTTTTGCTAAATAGTGTCTGCCAGCAAACCCCTGTTTTTCGGCTGTTGAGAGGCGGAGTGTAGCCGACGGCGAAATGGAATGATGCGGAATCCGGCGCGGAGCCGGCCATTTTCCGGCTTGTTATGCACTGCATCACGAGAAATTCCAGGGCGCAGGCCGAGTTTCCGGAGGGCGGGCCATAGTCCTATCATACCCCCACACTTGACTTCACACATTCACCAATCCTCAAAAATGGGGTCCTGCAATACGCCAGTTCATCAAGTGTGTAGAAACGCCCGCAATGGGAATAACTGGACCGGCAACCGACCTGTACCAGCTTGCGGCAGGCGGTACGATGGCTGAGCGAGTCAAGGACATCGGCAATATCCGCAAGGGAGACTACAGTGTATTTGTGCAACAACTGCAGGACGGGTTCGGCGCTGAAGATAGCGGTTTTCAGGGTTGCTTCATATGTCATAAAAGAATATATGTAATGTATCTATTATGACATAATAGAATCGGAACCGGCGATGCGGATACAATAATGGCAGGGGTTATCGGTGAAACAAGGTTGAAATCAAGGAAATTGGAGAGATACGAATATCCAGAACCGGCAGGACTCGACCGGATTATCGAGAAATATAACCCAAAACTAACAAGTTATTTTTGCGCCAACTCCTTAGTGCGCAGATGATCGTTAGTACTCACTCATCACATATTACTCATGAACTGGACTTTTCTTGTCTTCGCTACTTTCACCGAAAGCCAGTCGCACAGAATGAAGAGATTCCCACGGCAACTGTTGTCGATCTTTCACAGGCGTTCGGCAACAATGATGAGACCTCGAAATTTGCCATTCGTTATTTTCGGGCAACCCATTGCGATCTATTTTCCCCATCCGCGTTGTCGAGAGAATACAAATCACCCAAGAGTAGTTATCCAGCGTTACCTGAATCCACCCTTGCCTACTCGCCCTGCCCAGTGCATCCGTGGCTTCGCAATCATCTGCAACAGTTCACCGTCGAATCAAGGAAGCCGATGACTCGACATCTTTAATCGTGGCGCGAATCATCGGTGTTTTGGCAATGTCATTATGTCATCGGTTCCCAGACATTGGACCGACCCTTTCAGGTCCTTATTTACAACCGGACGATAATGCCCTGTCACCGTTGAACTTTAATTTCCGGACTTTTTCCAGGGTCGTTCCTTTGCAATGGAAAGGAACAGGCGCATGCCCGATAACATGCCTCTTTCCTGAGTAGCCTAAATAGGTAATCGGGCGTCTGCATATGAATTTAACATCGCATTGGCAACTCCGATTGGCCACTTGACGCATGTTGGGGTGCTTGAAATATCGTTTTCCGAAGTCGGTCAGCTTGCTCGAATTGAAAAAACACTGTGAACCGGCAGGACTGTCAAAATATGCCTGTTCACAATGCTGCTCGGCATGGCCAAGGATGTATTGACACATGGGTATTTCATTGGCTTGTGCTGATCCGGGCCGCAATACCAGCACTGCTGCCAGTGCGACCAGAAGACAACCGAATTTTTTTGATTGCATGATAAGACCTTATTCGTAGTAATTATCCTTCGGACTATGTCATGAAAACTCTCACATGTCCCCTAATCCCCGGGCGAGCTGCATGTTCAGGGCGTGAATTCGGTGAAGCCTCTCGCACAAAAACAAACGCTATATCGACTGCGATTCACGATACTGGCCCCCTGATTCGGTTGACCGGTATCGGGACTGCCGTTAACCAATTGAATTATAGATAAATTATTTGATCAGAATTTGGGAAAAAACTCTCCAAAATCGCCGCAAAACCTGGTCGTAGAAGATACAATACTGGATCAATCATCGTAAAAATAATAATTCCTCATAACCTCAGTTTCTTCGGTGACGGTGTCCACGCGGCACGGGGTTTTTGACAGCCATAAGGCCGTCCCTCTCTATCCGAAAATGGTCTATTTATGGTTCTTTTTGATATAGAATGGGGTTCGATTATGTAACCGTCGGCTCATCGGTCAGGCCGAAATGGATGTTTTGAGGGGTGAACTGGCTTGCCCGGTAGCATTTGGGCGCAATTCGGCCTGGAGTCTCGGACTCAGGCGGTGTTCCGAATCTCTGCAAATGGGGACTGGAAGGCTTCTCTGCGATTGAGGTTGTAGTGATTGAGCATTTGTGGGATCGAATCGAAACAGGGTTTGCTGAAGGCAATCAGGGCAAGTGCAATGTTGCGACACTGTGCACGGTTGCTCGGCCTGTTGTTGGTCCGCATTCTGCAGGCGTCTTCACCGAGACTCCGATCACGGATGTGATGACTGACTTCGACTCCCCAATGGCCTCGGTTCCAGCTCAGGAGTTGTTTTGGGTCCGCCTGTTCGACATCGACCGAGGTCATGGCGTATATGATCTTAGTAGGTAACTACTCCCCCCATCAAACGAAATAGTGAGTGAATAGGTGTTGATTCGTTCAATTACGAACGTTGCAGTGATTTTATAGCTTTCCTTTTATTATCTGACCGGAGTTGCCAGAGGGACAAGGTTCGACCCGAGAATTATGCGGTCGCGAGTAAGAAGGGGAATACCATGTACGATGCTGGTGGCAGCGATGATTTCATCCGCAGGGTCTCCCCTGAAGTCAAGACTAGTAGATGTCTTGGCGATTTCCAGGTCAATGGGCCAGACGTGAAGTCGAGCCAGCACATGCTTAACATCGCGGTCCCCGAGGTTCATGTCTATCCGGCCAAGTTGGACTAGCTTGGCAAGCTCCCATAATACAATCGCCGAAACCGACCACCTGTTGCTCGACAACAGCCTCCTCTCTGCCGAGTGGAGATCACCGTCCACGGCAAAGATCAGTACATGGGTGTCAAGATTCAGCATCCCAATCAATATCTGTTGACAGGAGTCCGCCTTGAATTTTCACTTTATGATGCAAACTGCCAATCAGTTCACCATGCTGATAGCAGTAAGGGAGAATTCGCGCTACGGGCTTGCCACGCTTGGTGACAACCAGGCCATCCTCATCGAGACTATCTAGCAATGCCAGGCAATGTTCCTTGAACTTTGCTGCACCGATTGTTTTCATTATTCCGCTCTATAACTAATATGGACATATTATATGACTGGTCAAAATAAATGTCTATATTGAGAATTACCGTATCCATCTTGGAACCGGATGGGCTTGGCCGGGATGAAAACCGCAGGTAATCCAACGGCTACAGCCGGCTCAGCGAGGAGAGGCTCTATCACACCACATGACATTCTCTACCTGTTCCAGAAGTGCAAATTCCACAGGCTAACTGGCTCAAATACGAAAAATCGGGTTACCGCTGTCGACTATTGTGGATAACAAGGTCAGCCCCATGTAGCTGGAAAAACGGGTAGTGAGCGCAGACCTGGTTTCGAAATTCGAACTGGACACGATCAGCTGCGGGCACTGCTGTTCCAGTCCGAGTATCTGGCCATCACGGAAAGGAGGTTGAGGGGGGAGTACTATTCATTGTCATGATTCCCAACGCACTGAGGTCGTAGCTCTGGCAATATCTTGATGGCGTCTGGAAGATATGGAACTTGGCTTGACATGACCGCCATTTGCTCTTTTTGCAGTAGTCCAGTGTTTCGTGTTCTCTGCTTGACAGCAGCTATTTCAACCACCGCTTTTGCAAGCTGGTTTGTGTCTCTTGGCCGCGTCACCGTATAGTCTCCACATTTCTCTAATCCTTAAATAGAAATTGCTTTATTTGGCACAAGGCATGATGGACTGTGGATTTTGGGCTGGAATCAGAATCATCCATTGGGTGACAAGCCAACCCGTTCGAAAACCACACCACACAAGGCGTTGGAAGTGCTTTCAAATTTTCTATTTGAGGATTAGGGCATTATAGTGGTTAAGTATTGTTTTTATTTTCAGTCTGACATTGCATATGTGGTTTTTTGCAAAATTTTCAAACTGAGCCACTACCGAAAGGTTATACCAGAGTACCAAAGCCCCGGTCCTTCGAAAGCGGACGATAATGTCCATTTATTTTGCAAGTATAGCCAAGCCCGTGTTCAATTCTGCAATTATTGGAGACTTGGTGTTATAAAAGTAACAAAGTTGCATATTTGAACTTCGATCGAGGTTATTCACACACTGTCCCGTCGTCATCTCCGTCTAGCATAAATGCATAGGCCGGATGCGATTTATGAACTGGTGCAATGTCATGACGGATCGCTTCGCGGCATGTAATACGACCATTGCCATCATCATCATATTGGACAAGGATAGCATTGTCTGAATTCGTTTTCGGCTTTGGTTCAGTGCGGACTTTACATTCTACAACCATAGCAGTTGATTCGCATGCCGATAATACCCGTTCGATGGCATTTGCTTCGTTAAAGTCTATAGTTAGACCGTATTTACGTCGAACTTGTAGAGTCCGTTCCGCATACCAGCAAGCATTCATGGTCGGTAGCCACTCGCTCAAGTCCTTGGCCGATTTTTGGTGGCGATTTACCTGACGGCTGGCTAGGGTCAAATTCAACGGGTCGCTCGCAAATTGCTGCTGAATATCGGGTCCCATCGCGCACAAGCCGCTATCGTGTGCCTCGGACAGTGAAATGATATGTTCGATATCCGTCTCATACCGGCTGTGGAAACAGGTGCCTGAATAAGGACCATAAATCAACCCTTCGAGATTCTCGATAATGTCCAGTTCGACGGATTGAGGGTACGGATAGTTTTCTCTATCATAGGGACTACAACGATGCTCGGGCGCAATCTTGATCCCCCGATATTTCAATTCGGCATGGACATAATCACTACTAAACGATAACGCGGCCATGATCCCTGTCATGATCAGAATCAACATTTTGTAAGGCATATTCCCCAAGATTGACATTTTCGCATCCAATTCAACTATTTCGTGATCAAAAAGATCTTTTCATTGCGATGTGCATCGAGTCTTTTTATTCGAACCATTCACTTATTTTGTGTGAACATGATTAATCTTGTTGCATGGCATGGAAACTGCTTTTAAACCGGACTTGATCGTGCAAGTTTTGTTTTCTCTCTTCAATCTGAGAATTTTGAGGGTCTCTATTTCCATTGTCGATATTCCGCTTTCAGGTTTCCAACCTGGGTTGAAACTGGTCATAGCCCAAAACCTAGCCAAAATCCCCGGATGTATAGCGGCCGATGTTTAGATTTGATATTGACAATTCTCTTCAATTACGAGCATCTGGCATTGTTTCGATTTGGATTCCATTTGTTCGAAAATCACCAAGCACCCCAATTGTAAAGAATCCTGTTTCCTGTTGGAGGAAGTTCGAGATATTCGACGCCATAATCGAATCAATAGGATATTTTTGGGATTTATACCGCAAGTTTGCAATTGCAAAATTAGGCAATTATAAATAAAGGTTGAAGTAGTAAAATTGCGTTTGAATTCTCCCTAATCCTTAAATAGAAATTGCTTTATTTGGCACAGAGCATGATGGACCGTGGATTTTGGGCTGGAATCAGAATCATCCATTGGGGACAAGCCAACCCGTTCGAAAACCACCCCACACAAGGCGTTGGAAGTGCTTTCAAATTTTCTATTTAAGGATTAGGACTGATTCTTGCGTTCTGCCATAATGCATGATATGGGATTCTCAGCCCCATATCCAAATCAACACTTAACGAGAATAAGGTTGAACCGCATGAGCGATTGTACAGCATACCGCAACATCACCTACCGGCTCATTGGCGAGTGCTCGCTGTCCCATTCTGGGCAGGCAGCATGCATGTCGATTCGCCGCTTTCCTAATGATTCCGTGGTTGCGAAGTCTGCGTAGCAGGCACAAGGCTCGCCACCGGGTTCATGCGGGTGGATGTTCCCTCAGGTCCCGGTTGCGAAATCCGCTGATCAGCCATTCTCCTCGCAGCAGCACTCGTCAAGCATCCCGGGTCGCGCAAGCTGCAGATGTTCTTGGGCCAGGGAGCCAGCTGCCATGGCCGGCTTCCATGGCGCTTGTTCAGCAGGCGGTGAAGTGGAAAGAACGGCACCTCGCAAGTGGTGCACTCGACTCGAATCATGAGTCCCGCCTTGTCGTGCATCTTGATGCTCGCCGGGCAATATCGCTGTGCCCAGCGCTTCAGGTGCCGTTCCAAGCGACGGACATCGAAATGGCTGACACACGGCTGTGCCTGCTCGAAATCTCCGCTCGGCATGCGCGCATGATCGATCCGTTGACAGTCAAGACCCGTTTCTCCAATTGACGTTCGAGCCACGGATGACCATTCCGGCAGATCGGCAGCATGAAAGGGGCCTGGGTCGGTACTCGGACATGGCGCAGGCCATCGGTCTCATCAATGAAGCAGAAGCAGTCGTGTGAACAACGACCGGAAGCCGGCTTCAAGCGAGTCTGTCGCGCCTGCTGGCCGGAATACCCTTGATCCGACTGACACGGCTCCCTGGCCAGAATACATGCATCCGTCCGGGATGATCTCCTTGCCCACTGTCGATACTCCTGGGATGGGACTCCAGTCCGGTTCCGGTGGTTCTCCATCGCACGGTCATGGCCCATCTTGCTGGGCGTGCCCTTGATCATCAGGCTATCGAAGCAACCGATGACGCCCGCAATGTCATCCTGGTGGCGGTTGACCACTCGGTTGCGGTTATAATCCGGGTCATGAGGCTCTGACATCGGAACTCTCCGCAAGGAATAAATCGGATCCCATGAATGTCAATGCTGCAAAAGAACTGCCAGAATTACGAACATGACGTTAATTTGGTACGGATAATCCCGATGTTTGCTTGTTAATATATCCCATCAGGCTTGGAATGCCCGGCTCATAGCTTAGCGTATCATCCTGATCAGGTGTCACCTGCCAGATATAGCCTAGCGACTCCAGTGTCTTTATGTTTTCCATTTCGCCAACCAAACTACAAATCTCGAGAACGGGTATTGGTTTATTGTTGTTGGAAATAAAAGCTCGGGCAACGTCTCGGGCAATATGTAACAATTTTCGGTCATTAAGCTCAGAGAACCGTTTTGCATAAATCTGATTTCGGCGTGTTATAACTTGGGATTCTGCATTAATGACTGCATCTCGATCAATACTCATTTGCCCGCTATCCACGAGTTGTTCCATTAGGGACTTGCCCCAGAACTGGATGAAGAACGGGTAGCAGTGTGCTTTGGTAGCTATTTCTTCGGCTAATTCTTTGGCAATTTGGATGCCAAAAGGAGCAAGTGGTTTGCACAAGGCTTCAATTGATTCCTGCAACGATAATCGGCCCAATGGAAATACTTGACCACGATCCCAGAAAGATGCTTCTGCCTGTTCCAGGGCGGCAATCAAGCCTGGTGTACCAGCCAAAACCAGAAAGAACGGAATTTTTTCACGCCGCACTGTCTGGCTGGCATTTAGCAGGACTTCAGCTACCTGTTTGTCCAATCGATGTGCTTCATCCACAATCAGAACTAGAGGATTGGCAGCACAACGTTCCCTGATTGCAGCTTTTATGCCATCGGGACGCTGGATTTTCAGGTTTGCAGACCCTTCCAATACCCAGGCTCCTGCCTTGCCCCGTATGTCCTGAACTACCGGTGTTGCCGGTTTTCCTTCAGACCTAATCCAGTGTTCCAGCTTCTCCGATGTTCTTATTTCTGAGGGAGTGGCCCACAATAGTTCAAGATTGTCTCCGTATTCACTTCTTGTACATTCCGAAAGTTTTTCGAGTAGGGAGGTCTTGCCATTTCCCCGCGGACCATAAACGATCATGTTCTGGTGTCCTTGATGTTTTTCCATCAAAGAATAGATCGCTAGTTCGAAAAACTGTTTCTCCTTTTCGCGTCCGGCTAGATATGGAGGAATTCCAGCGCCATCACCTGGGGTAAACAGCGTTAGCAACTGATTCTTTACTTTGGGAAGCATGTTATCCATTTCGGCACTAACAAGAATGTTGAAGAAATTCGAAATAAGGCAAAACCTCATGCCGATGAGTGATGTGAACTGACCTACTTTCGATCACGACTACAAATAGTCTCTCACCCAGGTCTGAAGTCGCATCCTAGACCGGGCAGTTGCAGATGTTAAAAACCAAACCAGAGCCCATCGCAAAGGTCTGTGGTCGACTGGATTTTGCAGACAAAATCTCGGACTGGAAATAAAGTTCTCGACATATTGAAAATCGGGCTCAAAACCTAAGATTTTTTGTGTTCAAGATGCCTAGTATAGCGCAACATTTCTAAAGTCAATTTGTCTCTGGCATGAGATTCCGATACTGGTCCTGCATGCACTGTTTCGGTCAATTGTATGATTGTTGCAGTCCGACCTAAATGTTCCATCAGTCCGTACCATTCCATTCAAGGTCTCTAAATCTGTGCTGAAAGCCATCTGCATGATCATTCGCATTCGTGTCAAATGCCTGTTGAGTGATGGATTATGGATCCGGGAGCTACACTCCGCAACACAGGATGTTGCACTTCATAGTTGAATGGGGGAAATAAAAAATAAAAAAATGACCGTAAATGGTCAGGAATTCGCTCGCCCAGAATTTGCTCCGAAGCTAAAAATCCACTCCAATGCGACGATCCTGAATTCAAATGAGAATCATTCACTCATTAAACCCAATTTTTCAAACTTTTCTCGTCCCTTTTTCCGATTGATTGAACGAATCCCGACCCGAAACGGATAAAATTCGTTCTATTTAAGGATTAGGGAGAGCGGAGATCACAAAAATACATCAAAATGTGGCATCATTCATGTGTAATGTCTTCTACAACATCGGATGCAGCACAGTCGAGACGAGATTCCGAGTTCGCGGGGAAACTGGTCAACTCACGGTCCGATATAAGAACCATTGCTTTTACGTAACTCCCCAAATCAAAGATCGGATAATTAACGATGATTTCATTATTTCCTGAGACCCTAGAAGAATCCTTGCCAGATCCGGCACGGGTTGATGACGAGAGAATACGCTTGGAGGCGGCTGGTGTCAAATACATCTTGTCCTGTTGGATTGATTTGCTCGGCATACCCAAAACAAAACCTGTTCCAATGAGTGATTTTGAGCTGCTATGTGCTGGTAAAGGCCCGCAATTCGCGGTTCACTCTGTATCGTTTGTTCCTGAGCTGGGACCACATGACCCGGACCAGATTCCGGTACCGGATTTGAATACTCTTGAAATATGTCCGTGGGATTCTTCATGTGCTTGGGTGATATCGGACCTGTTCTGGAAAGGAAAGCCCTATAACTTGTGCCCACGCAATGTGCTTAAACGGGCCATATCCAAGGCAGCGGAGCAGGGGCTGGCGATGCATGCCGGCATTGAACCCGAGTTCATCACCATGAAATGGGATCAGAACGGCATGCCAGTCAAGGCGTTTGATAACGATCCACCGCCAGGTAAGGGCCTAAGGCCTAGACGGCAGGCGTTTGGATATGACCTTGAATATTCGATTGATGCAATGGGGTTTCTAGGTGAATTGATTGATATTATCGAAGGACTCGGCTGGAATCTTCATGATGTAGTCGCTGAAGGTGCATATTCCCAATTTGAACTCGATTTTCACTATACGGACGCATTGGCCATGGCAGACCGCTTCGTTTTTTTGCGAGCCATACTCAAGGAAATTTCAAAGAGGCACGGCATGTTTGCGACTTTTATGCCGAAACCCACGACGGGTGATTGGCGATCTGGGGCTCATCTGAATACGTCCATGCAGCGTATTGATGCACCTGGAGTCAATCTTTACGGGAATTCAACGGATGGGTGGAGCCAGCAAGCATTGAATGCTGTAGGTGGAATCCTGCATCATGGCGCAGCAATTACCGCAATTGCATGTTCGACGGTCAACTCTTACAACGGTCTGGTCTCTCAGGTCAGCGGATTGGAAGGAGGGTGCTATACCTGGGCGCCAACCCATATGGCCTATGGATCCAATAACCGTTCTGCAATGTTGCGGTTGCCGCAAAGTCGATATGCTATCGAGAATCGGGCCGCTGACATGTGTATGAATGTCTATATCGCACTCGCAATGACCTTGTCAGCTTCGGTAGATGGAATCGTCAACAAGATTGATGCCGGTCCCTCGTTAGACAGAGATTTGTATGTGATGTCGGATGATGAGAAAGCCAAGCACAAACTGAAAGCCCTGCCACTCAATCTGTATGAAGCGGTCAATGAACTGGCAAAAAGTGATTTTGCAAAAGACGTGATGGGCAAAGCGATGCTGAATTCATATGTCCAATACAAACTAGATGAGTGGAATCGATATCATCAGACCGTTACGGACTGGGAAGTTCAGGAATATCTGAGACTGTACTGATCGTTATAGTGAGGTGGAGATTTTTCCGTGAGGGCAACGACTCGCTCCCACCAAGTTAAGGCGATCACACCTTGAATCTGGCAAGTTCCAAGGACTGCGTCCTCTATCCATCGGGTTCAGACATTTCAATTCTTCGTTTGGAGGGTTACTACCAAGTTAATAAGATTCGGTAAATCAAGGGTTGATTGGTGGCGGGCGACTTTATTGGGTTCAATGAAAAGATCGAGAACTTGCTCTCAGAATTTCCTTACACATGATGTGACCATGCAAAGCCAGGTAATTATGAGTCCTGGCATGCGAGTTTGCCGAACCTGCGCTTTCGCACAACCGAGACTGATCAGAAGGCCGAGGAAGTAACCAGACATGTCTGTTCGGACCTGTCAGATTCTTATCCTTGTCCTCAAGAAGTCAAGTTGTGCCGATATCGCAATGAGTTCTGAAAAAAGAAACTTATAGCAATCCATCATCAACAGCGATACAAGTGCAAATCTACGGTTTGGCTTTGTTCATGCTGAATTCGATATTATGAGGTGCGAATTCGAATGAATCGAAATAGAAGTGTTCCGGATTCAGACCCCGACCCAGTAGATTGTCACGGACGCAGTCGACCATAATCGGGGGACCACTGACATAAATATCAAATTTTGAAACGTTGTCGTAATGACGGCATACAGCTTCGTGCACAAGCCCGGTTTCACCTTGCCAGTTTTCAGGCCAATGATCAGATAGTACAGGCGTATACCTGAATCCCGAATGCTTTTGCAACCGATTCAAAATCCAGTCGTTCATATACAGGTCCTGTTCATCCCGTGCGCCCCAGAACAGGTGAATAGAAGCATCAGGATGATTTTGCCATGCTTGCTTGATCAGTGCCATTATGGGTGAAAATCCAGTACCACCTGCAATCATTAGCAAATTTTTATCGGGTTCACTGTTCAAGAAATAGGTGCCGAATGGACCTTCGAATCTCAACAGATCTCGAAGGCGAAAACCTTTGAAGACACGAGAGGTAAAGCGGCCATTAGGCACCCTCCTCACATGTAACTCAAGACCAGTCTCTACCGCCTCATGGGGCAGATTGGAAATAGAGAAACTTCTTCGTTGGCCGTCTCTCAAGACGATATCAATGTATTGACCCGGCAGGTAGTTGAACTCCTGTCCTTTGGGCATTGCCAAGGACATCAACATCACATCTTGAGCCACCCGGTCGAGACGCGTGATTCGACAGGGCATCATTTTGATTCGAATATCGGTTGCGGATCTTATTTCCTCGACATCAATCTTGATATCGCATAGCGGACGAGCCTGACACAGGAGCACCATCCCTTGCTGTTTCTCGTTTTTCGTCAGGGCATGTTCTGCATAATTTCCATAATCTACTTCTCCACTTATCAATTTAGTCTTGCAGGCTCCACAGGAGCCATTCCGGCAACCATACGGGTAGATCCGCTGATCACGCAAGGCAGCATCAATCACCGATTCGTCATTCTCGCATTCAAACGAAGTGTTATTGCGAGTATTGGTAATTCGACAAGACAAAAATTTGACATTCACAACAAGAATGATAGGCTTATAGCCACTAATCTTCCCTATGTCAATGGATGCCTGAGTTACCAGAGGTCGCTACCACAATCAACGGAATTCGTCCCTTTTTGCAAGGAGCGGTGATTGCTGATCTGGTGATTCGCGAGCGGAGATTACGTTGGCCCATAAGGGCTGATCTAAAGCGGCAGATACAGGGCTGTAAAGTTCTTGATATTCGACGCCGTGCAAAATATATTGTAGTAGTTCTCGATCGTGGCGGATTGATCATTCACCTTGGCATGACAGGTTCCTTTCGCATTGCCACTGACCAGACAATCCCTGAAAGGCATGATCATTTTGATTTTATAACGGATGCTGGGGACGTCATCCGATACCGAGATCCAAGACGCTTCGGGAGTTTGCTTTATTGTGAAGAAAATCCTTTCCAGCACGAGCTTTTGAGCAAGTTGGGTCCAGAACCACTTGAGGCAGACTTTACTGGAACACACCTCTATCAGATGAGTCGGGCTCGAAAGATAGCCGTTAAAGCATTTATAATGGACCAGTCTGTTGTGGTCGGGGTCGGGAACATTTATGCAAGTGAATCGCTGTTCATGTCAGGGATCCATCCGATAAGAAAATGTTCCCGGATATCGATGTTTCGATACCGCAAACTCGCAAATGCAATTCAGCATATCTTAACCAAATCTATCGATATGGGCGGTACCACAATTCAGAATTTCGCAGATACAGATGGCCGTCCAGGGTATTTTGAACAACAGCTCCAGGTCTATGGACGTGTTGGTGAACCCTGTGATTATTGCGGTCGTATAATCTCTAGTCAAGTTATTGCACAACGTTCAAGCTTTTATTGCAATCAGTGCCAAACGTAGTCAAGTCGAAAAATGAAGCAAAACATCCCTGATAGATTTACGGCTTTTCTATTGCTGAATCGAGCCCCGCTTGTGCTGGTCGTGATATCGTCATTTTTTCTTCTATTTGTGGCAGCCGACCTTGAAGTCGAACGTATTGAGTCCATGCTTCATGAGAGAGTTTCGCAGCGAGTAGCGATACCTGCACTGGAAACAGTGAAATTCGAAGTTGAGGGAAGAGACCTTGTCGTTTATGGCAGTGTTCCCAACAAAACGGTCATGAATCAATTGATGCAGAATGTGTCAACGCTTGAAGGCATTCGTTCGACAAAATATGACATAGCCATGTCACCAGAGCGGATTCCTTATCTCAAAATTGTCAAAGAGAACAAAAATCAAGTTCGTGTGGAGGGTGAGCTATCGCAACAAAGTGAAATTGATGGCATTTTAGGTGCGGTCTCTCGGATCATGCCCGGTGTCGAGCTGGTCGAAAATCTAAATGCAAATTTAAATGTTTCTGAGACATTCTGGTACGAAATCATGGAGCCGACACTGGAACAGGTAGTGGAAGTTCAAAATCTTACTTTGGAATTCGGACTTGGTCGTGTAGTGTTAAGTGGGTTTGTGGAAAATCAGTCCAGTTATGTTCAAATGGTCAGGAATCTTGAGCGATTAACATCCGATAACGATCTGAAGTTTGTCAATCGAGTGGGTAGTTGATCGGAAGTAACCCAATGAAGCAGTTGTCGTCGCTCTTCTATTTTCGACTTGTGGCTGGCAGGCAGTTCCAGATTAAGTAGAATCAATCTCAATCTTGGTGTATGGTGAAGAACCCGGATTCATTTGTCTGCTGTCGACCGGGTTGTCTTGATTGGATAACTGGTAGACTAGTTTTCGTGAATCAGGGAATTGTTCGCTGTAGAAAAATGTTGATCAGTTTAATGTTTGAGATGCCTATTCAAATTCTTTAGAATCAATGTTCCCAAAGGCAAGTCGTGAAAAAACCGCTTGCTGAATGGTTTTTTATGGTTGGTGTCATGTTGTCAACATTCAAATACACTTCGATTTCAGAGTGTTTGTCGAATGCCCAGTTTCCGGTAGTTGAGGGGAAAGGCTCTCCTTGGCTAGTTCTGTACTTGTTTCTGGGATTGCTCATAATGGTCCATTCCCATGCCGACAGTGCACGCTTGACAACCCCAGAATTGGCAAATGGAGATAGTCTTGTCATCGAAGCCAGTTCGGGAAGACTCATATCCCCTAAGCAGAATCTGTCAATTCAAGATGATTTGTCGAGTGTATCCAACTCCCGGTTTCCCGATGGGTCATCCAACAGGTTGACCGTTGAAACAGAGGGCTCTCAAGGCTTGAATATTGAAGGATTGACCTCGGTAGATGAAGGAGAGATTGATGCCTTGGGCGGAGGTCAAGATTGGTCGAGTATCAATGAATATTTGCCAGAATTTGAACATATCGGTTTGGAAAGGGATAGTCAGAATATCGAGAGCAAATTCTACTGGCTAACGCCAAATGGATTTTCGGTTGCTCTTGAAGCAACGGCAAGCCCGGCATTCAGCAGGTTCAGCCAAACGGGAATCAGTGATCAGATTGATAATTCTACCAGCGTAATACTCTCTTGGCAGCCAGATCAAAATGGCAATGCCGGGGATTATCGTATATCAGCCATCGGAACTCGATTGAACCTGAGTTCTGGAAGAACAGGTCTGATTGGTAATAGTGCAACCGGTTGGGGGCTCAACTTGCAGGGAAATTGGCAGGTCGGGGATCTTGTGGCAGCTCTATCGGCTACCTATGGCAAGGGTATAGATAGCTACATTCTCAGGAGAAATGGCAAAGACCTGTTCGTGACGGCACAAGGAGATGATTCATCAGCCTCTTATGGACTTCAACCGAGCCTGTACTATACATTGAACGACAAATCAAAATTTCACATGGTGCTGGGACGTCAACTGACTGATCGTCAAGGGGATGATCCTGAAAACACGGGGCAAACAATCGATACCCTGCATCTTGAATATACATGGAGTCCGTGGCCGAAGACCGAATTCGGCTTGGCAATATCCCAGGAAGATATTGAACATGGTTTATCTGATGAGAGTAATTCCTTAATCACTCTGGAAGGTTCAAGAAAGTTCTGAGCCCCGATATAACTTACGTTTGACGATTACCGACATTCTGTAAGCAACAAAAATTGGATAGTGGCCCGGTTTGAACATTGCAGGGCCCGACCGGGAAGAAGGCGGCCCGCAGGCCGCCCCCTATCCCGGGTTTTTCGGACGAGTCCGAGGATCGCCGCGGCCGGTCGGGCGTTCATGCGGACGCCGCCTCGGGCCCGTCAGTTGGTCGTGCATCCCACGTTCTGTCTCCAGGTGGTGTCCATCATATATTCGTAGCCGTCCTCGGCATCTGTGCGCGCCCAGCTGCCCGACGAGTTCCTGGCTCCGCAGAAGCAAGCCCGGATCTGATTCACGTCCTTGCTGAAGGCGTAGCACCCGCTTGACCACGAATCGCCGGGACCGTCGCCGCCGCGACCCGAGCCAAGGGGGATCTCCAGATCAAACGCCGTCCGGAAGCAGGATCTTCCGATCAATGTATTGGCGGCCCGAACTTCTACGATATAGGGTGTATTCGGTGTCAGGCTGGAGACAGTTGTGGTTTTGGCTACCACCGTTTCGGCAGGTAATACCCGTACATTGCCGAGTGTTGTCCGATCGCCAACTCTCTGTCCATTCGGCCTCTTCACATCAAGATAAATAGTGCGGCCGCCGCCGATATTCCCTCCTATATAATTACCAACGGTCGCAGAAGTCAGCCTTATTGTCGAAATCTGGACCGAATCTTTCTTCAGGGATCCGGCGGTTGCAATCGTTGCATTCAATTCGTTCTGACCGCTTGGGCAGGCACTGGACCCTGTATCGCCCAAAATGGACCAGTCCACCTGTGCCATCGTCGGCACGGCCAGCATCGCCAGCAACAGGAAGGTCGCTAGCTTAGCGAGGGGGGGGGGGTGAGTTACGGTAATGTTTCATCTTTCTCTCCAAAGTAGATTGATATTCCGGTCATTATACCCGTTTCAAACGGAAGAATGGGGTGATTTTCCAACTGAGGCACTACCAAAAATTGTACAAACATCAGTGTTGCTATCCGATCATCGGTATTTCCCCAAAGCGTTTGCTGAATCGTCTCTTTGGTCCTTTGAAGGTTTCGAACTTAAGAGATGGGCGAGGTTTTGGTTCATGCTCCGGTGCCTCACCAGCGGGACTTTTCCTGGCGATTGTTTCATCGGATGATACTTCAGTTTTTTCTGAGTGTTGCGCTAGATCAGAAAGTGTATCAGCTTGTGTTTTCTGCTCTGGATCTGTTGGCAAATCTTCCTCACTATTGGAGTCCGGTTCGGGATTCCAGGAATCGACTTCATCTTCGTTCAAGCTTGATTTGTGAGCTTCCAGCATCCATGGCTCGATTTCATGTTTTGGTATCTCGTGATCGATTAGTGATTCGATGCCCTCAATCGCAAAGGCATATTTGTCGCACAAGAAACTGATCGCCATGCCCTCGAATCCGGCTCGAGCGGTGCGTCCGACTCGATGAATGTAACTTTCAGGGTCTTGCGGCAAGTCATAATTAAACACATGGCTTACTTCTGGAATGTGAAGGCCGCGAGCTGCAACATCGGTTGCCACCAGAGCCTGAATCTTGCCTTGCTTGAATCGCTCCAGTTGTTTTTCCCGACTGATCTGGGGAGCATGGCCAGCCAGTATCCCATGGCTAATCCGATTTCTTCTAAACAAGTTGGAGATATTATCGACCGCAATTCGGGTATTCGCAAAGACCAGAACCCGGGTGGGGGCGAATTTGTGAAGAAGATTGATCAGCAATAATGGCTTCTCTTCTGTCGCAGGGCAATAACATTGTTCCCGGATTCCGCTGGCCACTTTAATCTGATAATCAATCTTTACTTCTTTCGGGTCGTTCATATGCTCATAAGCGAGTTCCATGACGCGATATGACAGGGTGGCTGAATAAAGCAGATTCAGTCTTCTTTCAGCCGGGGGCATGCGTCTGATCAGAAATCGGATGTCCTGAATGAATCCCATGTCGAACATCCGGTCAGCTTCATCAATAACGAGCACCTTGGCACGCTTGAGCGTGTACAGCTTCTGATTGAACAAGTCAATTAGTCTACCGGGTGTACCGATCAAAAGATCGATGCCACTTTCCAGTTGTGCCTTTTGTTCATCGTATTTCTTGCCACCATAAATTAATCCGATTCGAAGACCGGTATGTTTCAACAAGATCTCGGCATCCCGATGAATTTGGACAGCTAGCTCTCGAGTTGGGGCCAGGATCAATGCGAGTACGTCCTTGACTCTCCTTTGCGGATCAGCATTTTGTCGCAACAGGTGATCAGAACAAGCGAGGAGAAAGGCAAAGGTTTTTCCGGTGCCGGTTTGGGCTTGGCCCGCAACATCCAGCCCCTGGAGTGCAATGGGCAAAGAAGCTGCCTGAATGGGAGTGCAAAATTCGAATCCTGCTTCATTCAGTCCAAGTTTCAAGCTCTCATGCAGTTCAAAATCGATAAATTTTTTTTCAGTCAGGTAATTTTTCTTCATTCATAAATGGAATATGGGGTAAAATAGCGGTGCATTGCCAAATTAGGCACTCGTATTTCTTACGTCTTCATTCAAATCATTATTAGTATTGTATCAGCCAATGTCGAAAAAAATTTTACATGTTTCCGACTCTTCTTTCGAGGAGGATGTACTGAACTCAGAAATACCGGTTCTGGTAGACTATTGGGCTGAGTGGTGTGGTCCTTGCAAAATGATTTCGCCAATTGTTGATGAACTAGCCGTTGAATACGATGAACGTGTTCGGTTTGCCAAGTTGAACATTGATGAAAATCCCGGAACGCCGCCGAAATATAACATTCGAAGTATTCCGACCTTGATGATCTTCAAGCAAGGTAAAGTTGAGGCGATGAAAGTGGGAGCTGTTTCAAAATCCCAACTCGCAAGCTTTATTGACAGCCATATCTAATTTTTCGAATTGGTTGCTGATTTCGAATAATTAAGGGATGTTGTGTCGAGCTGCTGGTTTCGGTTTATAATTGCAACAATCTGATCTTACCCGATCGAGAAGGTTAACCAAAATTAGCCTTTTGTACCTATGCGGATGCAAGCTTGACATTGAACCCAGTTACTAGTTCCTGTTAAATTTAATTTTACCGTTGTAGTCTTCTTTGATAACGGCAGAACCTTGATTTTTCTTCAGAGGTTTTGACATTCTTGGCCAGCCCACAGACTGGCTTTCACTCTTCTCCCATCTTGTATTTCACTATGCCTATCAATATCAGTGAATTAAAGTCGAAATCACCGACCGAAATCGCCGAAATCTCCCAATCTCTCAAGATCGAAAATATCGGGCGTCTGCGCAAGCAGGATCAAATATTCTCGATCCTCAAGGCCCAGGCTAAGCGAGGAGAAAAAATAGTTGGCGGTGGGGTGGTCGAAATCCTTCAGGATGGTTTCGGATTCTTGCGATCTGCTACTTCTTCCTATCTTGCTGGTCCGGATGACATTTACATGTCACCTAGTCAGATTCGACGTTTTGGGCTGAGGACTGGTGATACAGTCTTCGGACAAATACGACCTCCCAAGGAGTCTGAACGATATTTTGCGTTGCTGAAGATTGAGGAGATCAACTTCCAACCACCTGAAGATGCCAAAAAGAAAATTCTGTTTGAAAACCTGACCCCCTTGCACCCTGATGAACGGATGCGTCTAGAGAGGGAGAATGGCTCAGCAGAAGACCTGGCAGGTCGAGTGATTGATTTAATTGCACCCATTGGCAAGGGCCAAAGGGGGCTTTTGGTTTCTGCACCAAAAACTGGCAAGACCGTCATGCTTCAGCAGATTGCGCAATCGATCACTTCATTACATCCGGAAACCGTAGTTATGGTGCTCTTGATTGATGAGCGACCAGAGGAAGTGACCGACATGCAACGTACGGTGCGAGGGGAAGTAATCTCCTCGACTTTTGATGAGCCGGCATCAAGGCATGTTCAGGTGGCTGAGATGGTGATTGAGAAGGCCAAACGGTTGGTTGAACACAAGAAAGATGTGGTGATCTTGCTTGATTCGATCACCCGACTTGCTCGAGCATACAATACAGTCGCTCCCGCATCCGGCAAAGTGTTAACGGGCGGAGTTGATGCAAATGCGTTGCAACGACCGAAGCGATTTTTCGGGGCAGCCCGAAATATTGAAGAGGGGGGTAGTCTGACGATCTTGGCAACTGCCCTGATTGATACTGGATCAAAAATGGATGATGTAATCTATGAGGAGTTCAAGGGCACGGGCAATATGGAAATCCACCTGGATCGCAGAATTGCTGAAAAACGTGTTTATCCTGCTATTGTCATTAATCGCTCTGGTACGCGTCGTGAGGAACTGCTGACCGATCCTGCAGAATTGCAGAGGATTTGGTTGCTTCGCAAGCTATTGCATCCCATGGATGATTTGCAAGCGGTAGAATTTTTGATTGACAAATTAAAGGCAACCAAAACCAACGAAGAATTTATTCGATCAATCAATCGATAATCTTTGAGTATGGGGTCACCTCTGTACCCCCCAAGCCAAGATAAATCATCGCAATTTATCTAAATGGCAAGGAATAAAAATTGTTGTAAAACCAATAGAGTTGTTTGTGACACTGAACCTTTCCGTCATTTTGCTACTGGTCGAGCAGTTACCTTCCATGAAATATTCTCCCCGAGTACGATCATCACCTGCAAGCGGAGCTAGCATCCTGTTTTGCCGGGATCACGGCGATTGATCTACACGAAGCAAGTTGTAATCTTGAGCAGTGTTGCACTTCGGACTTGAACTGGGGTGGGATTACTATTCAAAATCCCTCAGAACTTCAGATTAAACAGGACCAAAATATTTGAAAGTCCTTTTTCATTTTTAAATCAGGAGCTTTGATACAGGTAAATTTCGTTCTTATGCAAAAATCCGAACAAGAAAGCGCTCGCCTAATTCGATTAGTTCAGGTTCGGTGTTGTTGTGTTCCTGCATACCCCTGATGACTTTTCGGGAAATTCCCATTCCCATATGTTCTAAATACCGATAGTCGCGCATCACATCTTTCAGCAACTCATTTCGTGTAGCGCGCCCCCCAAGTCGCATGCGTTCCGGCGTTATGCCATTTGGGAGATGTCCTAGCGATATGATTTCCAGTCGGTCATCATAAACCGCTAACGCGACATCGGTGCTCGTTAACAGATAACTCATGTTTCGGAGTTCATTTTTCCTTCTATCGCTCACCGCATAACCTACACCTCAAGCATCTGTGTTGTATGTATCTCATGATCAGTACTGAGAAACTGTGTTTAACTCCACTTTGCAGGAGTCTGATCGTGATTGAGTTCTACCCCCAAATTGAAACTTCAGGCGTCGTAATTGGGCTGGCTCATTACGGACTTGCTTGAAAATAATCCTACTGTAGTAATCAAATATCCCGTTTTCTAATTTAAATATGAAACCATCCAGAGATGTTGACTCATTTTGGAAACGAACCGATTGGAAAACCAAGAAGAGATTAGACAGGTGGAGAAGAGTCGTTGCTGTCAACAGCATCTGATGTTTGAGTTGAGTTTTCCATAATCCTGCCCCGATCTAGCAGAAAAGTCCGAAAAGACGGAATCGGACAAACAAATCGATCAACCGATTCCTTGTGTAAAGCCCCCTTGTGCACCAGGTGAATGAAGAATGAGTCTACATCCATGCCTGCTGGCAAGCGATATTTACGAGGATCCGACTCATATAACTCGTCCATCAAATTCTGAATTTTGGTAAGACTGCTACAACTATCCAGTGCCTCCATCACTTTGGCGGTTAGATTTCTGGAGATATCCATCTCACGCGAATATTGATTGTGGTAATAGCCGTCTGTTAAGGTTTTGATTTCGGCGCGTATCCTTTCCCATTCTGCCTGACTGAGATCACCATTCGTTCTCAGCGATTCTCGCCCCAATGCCTTGAGAACAATATGCAGATGGCGAGGCCAGCCATCGCAAGGCTCGGCTAATCGCTCCACTTCATCATCGAATCCGACAACGTCGATTCCAAAATGCGCACAGGATCTTGCCATGAACTCCTGAGCTTCAGATTCCGAAAAACAACCAATATTGTGTTTCTGCTCAGGAGGTATAAGAGTCAGATCCATCTGGTCTGTCGAGTATTCGGTATCGCTGAGCCCGGCCAGTACCAATGCAATCGGCAGGCCACAACCACCATGAAGGCTTTGGAATAGTTTAGAGAGGGGATCTTCGGAATCACGTTGAAAGCGCTGTGCCTCGTCAATGACCAGCACGACCGGCCGGTCAAACCCGCCGTGACGCTTGACCCAGGTCCCAAAAGTGTCCCAGTTTGCGTCCGGTTCCGTACCTTCAATACCGGTTTCCTTTTTGTGGCCGAATCGGAACGGTCCAAATCCAAAACCAGCCTCGCTACCCGTGTTTTTGCTGATCCTTGCCATCAATTCCCGGGCTTTTGAAGGATTGATCTTCTCGGCCAGCGGCTTGAGAATATCGACCGGCCCCCGAATATCACCAGACTCAAGCGTCACCACCAACGGAGGCTTGCCAACCTCCTCCGTATACAGCCTCTCGGGATCCTGGGCAATTTCATGCATGATCGAACTCTTGCCTGCTCCGGGTG
The DNA here is from genome assembly GCA_965220975.1 of Candidatus Poriferihabitans sp. Lineage (GTDB taxonomy): Bacteria > Pseudomonadota > Gammaproteobacteria > Arenicellales > Poriferihabitantaceae > Poriferihabitans. The sequence continues at coordinate 3,059,504 of OZ244855.1, forward strand.
CACCTTGAATAATTCGTGTCGGTTTCGGGGCGCCATGCTGGTTGGTTCCTATACCCATCCATACCTGTCTAGTAGCCTTGGCAATGTCGTCTAGCACTTCATCCCTTCCAACAAACACTGGCGGAGGTGCACCTTCCGTCAAGTCAAGGAAAAACTCCAGCTTTCTTTTCTGTTCAGGATTCATCGATACTACTCACCACTTTTATAATTTCTCAAAATCATACCTGCAAGTACAAACTACACCCCAGTTCAAGTCCGAAATGCAACACTGCCCCCCGATTGCCAACCCATGAACAGTGTTGTATCGGTGGTGTATGGTTGCGAATGCAAAATGAGCACCGGTATCTGACCATGCTGGTCAGTGGTAATGACCATCTTACCATGAGTGGAATCCTATACGGGATTGTCGGGCTGTGCAAGACCCGGCAAAAGGCCACCCGATCGCCTCTGCCCTGACTGAAATCAGGTGACCAGCAGTGATTCCCGGTTCCTTTCATGAACAGCGAGAGTCGACGGGGTCGCTTGCCTTCCCATTGGGTAACCTGTTGACAGGAAAGGAAAAGAAACCGGAATGCCGGATGACACGGTCAGGCCTGTCCCGCATCGGCCAAGGCGTCTGGATGGTGCTCAGTTCCGTGCCTCGCTGACCGCCTTCGAGGTCCTGCCCTCCAGCCATTCGAGTACGGTGTATCGGGAAGCCCGGTCGACCGGGGACAACAGTGCCCCGCGGTGCCTTGCATCAATGATGGTGTCCAGCTCCCGGTCGCCAATGCGGACCTTTCCTCAACCACCTGCGGACGCTCCGAGAGGTCCACGCGAGCCGGAATGTGACCATGCTCCGCATGCCGTCCACCCCGCCTGTTCCGGTTCTTGCCCCGCCGTCTGAGCAGCCGGTACAACCCTATCATCCCCCCACACTTGACTTCGTACATTCCCTAAACTACCAAACAGAGTGTCCTGCGGCGGGTACAAGCCCATATCTGTCGCGGGTTTCAACTCTGCAACCGCAATCACCCGCCGGGCAAAACGCCGACCCCTTCAAAACCACGATGCCTGGAGCTCCGGAGATGCTTTCCTGATTTTACTTGAGGATTGGGAGAATCAATCATGCCAATTTTCCCGACATCCTTAATTCACGAAGTCAAGTGTGGATTGATGATAGGGTACAACCCCCCCCCCCCTCCTTGCGGCTACGGCGCACATGCCGGTACATCCATTCGTGACTCGCCATCTCCTTACCCTGCGCGTGAGCACGACCCGCAATCGGTTCCGGACTCCAGCCCTCCCGAAGCCGGTCTTCAACCACCTACCACCTGTCAGGCGTCATCTTGCGGGGAACGCTTGAGACTTTCCGACGGTGACAGGCGGTCTTGTGCTCGGCCTGCCGGTGCCGATACCCGCGCTGACTCCGGCTCCGGGCCACCTCCCGACTGATGGTGCTGGCACTCCGATTCAGAATCTTCGCCGTCTCACGCTGCGATTTTCCACTGGACAACAGCACCTGAATCGGGCATCGTTCGCCATACGCCAGCTGGCGACAGTCGTCCGACATGACCACTCTCCATGAGATTTTCAAAACCGAGATGGTCTACCACCCGCTGGCTCTTTGCAACAGCTCCATGGTCAATGACCGAAACAACACCCCTCAACACCGGGTGTTGCACTTCATAGTTGAATGGGAGTACTCCCCCCTACAAATACCGATCCGGTTTCCCCAAAAAGTACCAATCGACTTCGTAGGGGGGCGAGTAGCTCCTCCTTGATCAGTCTTTTGACAAACCGACCGGGTGAGAGTTGAATCTGGACTCTGCAAGAATGTCTGACGATCAGTTGCATTCCGAGAGAGCAAGATGCAGCCATTGCCCTTGTCAGTCAGTGCCAACTCATGTAGCCAGACAGTGTTTGCAACTCCGAATACGACCAATTTTCTTGCGGCCTAAACCCAGTTGTCCAAGGTACTTGAGTGGGTTATCCTCCGCATTCCCGGAAGGTCATCAACCCCCGGTCTTTACGCAAGTGCTCGGTATCATCGGGATGTTTGTCTCCTTCATGCAACATCAGCATGAACATATCAAGGATCGTGCCATACCGATTACTGCCCCAGGTGCTTAAGCAGGGGCGCAGAGACCATCAGACCGGCACGGAAGGTGATTTTCCCGATTGCTTTTTGCGGTTTTGTAAGTTACTATATTCCTAATTCTTGTTGAAGTTGGAGTAGTAAAAACCTTCTCCTCATGGGTGAATTCTTGAAAAAGCCATATTTGACATTAATATTCTAATTTCAATAGGATTTCTTCATTTATTCGATATCAAATTGTCGAGTCGGATAAGAACTTTAACTTGGCACTTGGAAGCTTTCCATTTAGCCTCGCACATCCCGACCGATAGGGTTAGATAAATATAGTTGATAACTGTCTCTGGAGACTCTGATGAAAACCGATATTCATCCTGAATATTCCAAAATCAAGGTAACTTGCGCTTGTGGAGCGAATTTTGAAACGCGTTCGACTCTGGGACGTGACTTGTATGTTGAAATTTGCTCAACATGTCATCCATTCTATACAGGCAAACAGAAAATTGTCGATACTGCCGGACGAGTGAGCCGTTTTCATAGTCGTTACAAGCGATAAATCGCCATTTTTCAGCCAAATTGATCATGCCTGGCATGTCAGGCTTACCCATATTCAAAAAATACACGCGTGAGATTCTCTGAGGCGGTCTTCAATACCGCTCAGCAACTGAAATCCGCCAACCTTAGTTATGGCCAAGGTTTCCAGAATGCGGAGGATGAAGCGTTGCGGATAGTGTATGCCGCATTAAGTCTGGATATTCAAGAGGATTTTCCAACCGAAGGGCATTTCCAAGATCTTGTCCTGAATAATGATGCCATCTCAACCCTTCAAGAAATCACTCTTGAACGCACTCTTGGTCGAAAACCTTTGGCTTATATTTTGAAAGAAATTTGGTTTTCTGGACAACGTTTCTATATCGATGAAAGAGCGATTATTCCACGTTCTTATTTTGCAGAATGGATTCCTGATCAATTTCAGCCTTGGGTCGATCCGAATCAGGTCACAACCGTTCTCGATCTGTGTTGCGGGAGTGGATGCATCGCCATTTGCTGTGCCTTGGCTTTCCCAAATGCAACGATTCTCGCCAGCGACATATCGGGCGATGCACTAGATGTAGCTTCCCGGAATATCGCGGATTATGCTCTGCAAGATCGAGTTCACTTGCATGAAGGCAACATGTTTGATGGGATTGATCAGAGCTTCGATCTGATTGTGTGCAATCCCCCATATGTTTCAACAGACCGATTCAGGACATTGCCTCCGGAATACTGCATGGAGCCCGATGTTGCTTTCCTTGCTGGTCCTGATGGATTGGATTTCATCATTAAATTGCTCATTGAATCGATCAACTATCTGGACCCAAACGGTATAATGATTGTTGAATCGGGAACCGCATCAGGACAACTTGAACAATTGCTGGGCAGTACGCCATTTACTTGGCTCAGCACCGAGCTCGACGAACAGGCTTTGTTTCTAATGGAAGCGAACCAGCTGAAATCCGAACACGGTAAATTTATCAAAACACTTGAAAGCAGAGAGCAAATTCATTAGACAATGACCGATAACAAGACATTGTTTGATCATGCGAAAAGCGTGATTGCCGGAGGTGTAAATTCGCCAGTACGGGCTTTTAAGTCGGTCGGGGGAACACCAGTATTCATCCACCATGCAAATGGCGCCTACCTGTATTCCGAAGATGGTGCACGCTATATTGACTATGTGGGATCATGGGGACCCATGATTCTAGGGCATGCACATCCAGCGGTAATTCAAGCTGTCAAGGCACAGGCTGAGCTCGGTCTGAGTTACGGTGCTCCTACCGAGATAGAAACAGAGCTTGCGACATTGATTTGTGGACAACTTCCATGGATTGAGAAAATTCGCATGGTCAATTCAGGGACCGAAGCAACCATGTCGGCGATTCGACTCGCGAGAGGCTTTACCAAACGTGATGCAATCATTAAATTTGAGGGTTGTTATCATGGTCATGCAGACTGCTTGCTGGTCAAAGCTGGTTCAGGGGCATTGACATTTGGAGTGCCAACTTCCCCGGGAGTGCCCGCTGCGTTGGCAGAACATACCCTTACAGCAACCTACAACGATCTTGATTCCGTCAAGGCTCTCTTTGATGCGATGGAAAATCAAATCGCCGGAATAATAGTTGAACCCGTGGCCGGAAATATGAACTGCATACCACCGGCAGAAAGTTTCTTGTCCGGTATCAAGGAGCTCTGTGAGAATCATGGTGCCTTGCTCATCATGGATGAGGTAATGACAGGATATCGAGTTGGTCCCAAGGGAGCGCAGGGTCGATATGGCATCACTGCCGATATCACAACCTTGGGTAAAATCATTGGAGGTGGAATGCCGGTCGGAGCCTTCGGGGGGCGAGAGGATGTGATGGCCTGTCTTTCTCCAGATGGCGAAGTTTATCAGGCAGGCACTCTATCTGGCAATCCTGTAGCTATGGCTGCAGGAATCGCAACATTGCAGGAGATTAGTGAGCCGGACATATTTCCCGTTTTGGAGTCTTCAACCCAAAGACTAGTCAGCGGCATTCTAGAGGCGGCTTCATCTGCCGGAATCTCAATGTGCGCCAATCATGTCGGTGCCATGTTCGGTCTGTTTTTCACCGAACAGGAGAGTGTCAATTGTTATGCCGATGTCATGAATTGCGATCAGATGCGGTTTCGGCAATTTTTTCATGGCATGCTTGCCGAAGGGGTTTATCTCGCCCCCTCCGCGTTTGAGGCCGGATTTCTATCGATTGCTCACAGCGAGGATGACATTGAAGCAACTATTGCTGTTGCAGCAAGAGTACTCCCGAATATAGAGTAAACAACTCGTTGAGCGTACACAAGCACGTTCATGGATTTTCGGCTTGATCCCCCCTTTGACTTAACCAACTCTTGCGATCAGTCGATCGCTTCTTGGACAGAAGCATATCCATGATTGCCGTAGTGTTTTCCTGATCACCAAGTTCCAGAGCAAAGAGATTCCGGCTTTCCACATTCATGGTAGTCTCGCGAAGTTGCAATGGATTCATCTCGCCAAGTCCCTTGAATCGCTGGATATCAATTTTACCGCGGATTCCTTCTTGCTCGATCCGTTTCATGATGTTGTCTCGAGCTTCATCGTCAACGGCGTAAAACACATGCTTGGCAACGTCAATCCGGTATAGCGGGGGCATCGCGACACAAACTTTGCGCTCTTTGATAAGTACCGGAAAGTGTTTCATGAATAATGCACAAAGCAAGGTGGCAATATGAGCGCCGTCAGAATCAGCATCTGCAAGAATGCACACTCGACCATATCTCAGTCCAGAGAGATCATTCGAACCCGGATCAATGCCGAGTGCGATTGCAATATCGTGGACTTCCTGGGAACCCAAGACCTCTGATGACTCAATTTCCCAAGTATTGAGGATTTTGCCACGAAGCGGCATAACCGCCTGTGTTATCCGATCCCTCGCTTGCTTGGCTGAGCCGCCAGCTGAATCACCTTCGACCAGAAATAACTCGGTTTCATCAATATTGTCGCTGGTGCAGTCGGCAAGTTTACCAGGCAATGCTGGTCCCGACCCGACTTTCTTTCGTTTGACCTGCTTGTTGGATTTTTGTCTGATCTGGGCAAGTTCTATTGCAATTTGGGCGATACGCTCGGCCACCGATACATGTTGATTTAACCACAGGGCCAAATGGTCCTTGACACCAGTCTGTACAATGGTTCCCGCTTCCTTGGATGAGAGTCGGTCCTTGGTCTGTCCACTGAATCGAGGTTCAGGCATCTTGACAGACAAGATAAAGGAACATTTCTTCCAGACATCTTCATGGGTTAGTTTGATGCCACGTGGAAGCAAATTGCGAAATTCGCAAAACTCGCGCAATGCCTCAGTCAACCCTGCACGAAATCCGGTGACATGCGTTCCGCCCTGCGTGGTGGGAACCAGGTTGACATAACTCTCAGCCGGACCGTCTTGATCATCCTCCACCCAGCAAACGACCCAATCGGCCTCACCGAGTTCATTTTGATATTGACCTAGGCAGGGAGGAGTAGGTATTACAGTCAGAGATTCGGTCAAATCACTCAAATATTCCACAAGTCCATCATTGTATAGCCAGCTCTCATTCTGTTCCGGATTTGTTTCATCGGTAAAATCGACGCTGAGGCCGGGACATAGCACCGCCTTGGCTCGCAAATTGCGTTTTAAACTCGGGATGTGAAACTGGACAGTATCGAAAAACTCGGGATCGGGCTTGAATCGCAAAGTAGTACCTGTTTTGCTGCGCGGCGAGGAACCTTGCAGGGTCAGATCAGTGATTTTTTCCCCGCTTTCAAATTGCATTGAATACAAGCCGCCATCTCTTCGGACCCAGATCTCCAGACTCGATGACAGGGCATTGACAACCGATACTCCTACACCGTGCAGCCCACCAGAATACGTATAGTGCTTGTCAGTAAACTTCCCGCCAGAATGCAAGCGAGTCAGGATCACCTCAACTCCACTTGCGCCTTCTTGATGGGCATCTACCGGCATGCCTCTCCCATTATCTGTGACGGTCATGGAGCCATCTTCATGCAATGTAACCTGAATCAGGTTGGCATGACCGGATATTGCTTCATCAACACTGTTATCGATTACTTCATGCGCCAAATGATTCGGACGTTCTGTTTCGGTATACATGCCGGGACGCTTCCGGACAGGCTCTAAACCGGTCAGCACCTCAATTGCCGAGGATGTATAATCTTGGCTCATTACTATTCAAGCAGATGAATTTTTGATTGACAAGTTCTGGAGTGTGAGTAGATCGCATTTTCGGAATCAAGCCGAAATGGCGCGATTAGCTCAGATATTATAATTTGACCGAGCAACATATGGAATACTTGCCAGCAAATCCTTCTCGTTAATCAGGAGACATTGAGCACGATACCGAAGTGAAAACAATGGTTTTTTGGAAGACTTGAAGTAGCGAGTATAATAATCAACAGTTTCATGCAATTCACATAAAATCATTACCATGTCAGAAAAGAGATCGGAATCCTCAACACCAGATGACTTTAGCTTTGAGAGGGCTATCAAGGAACTCGAGACCATTGTCGAGAGAATGGAGCGAGGTGAACAGCCTTTGGAACAGGCTATGCAGGATTTCGAATACGGTATGGCTTTGTCGGAAAAATGCAAGAAAAGCCTTGATGCAGCACAATTACGCATGGAAAAACTGATTGTGAGGAATGGTCAGGAATCGCTAGAGCCCATGCTCGAAGATCGTGGTGAAGAAAGTGATGAGGATTGAAAAACATGGTGATAGCGAATAATATTCGCACAGCCCTGCAGAATAATGCCACTAGGGTAGAGCATGCGCTGAACGAATTGCTGACCAGTCGTTCCGTAAAGTCGAGCACTCTCCTTGAGGCCATGAAATATGCGACTTTGGGAGGTGGAAAAAGGCTAAGAGCAACCCTTGTTTATGGTGTGGGTGAGTTTTTTGGCGCTTCGCCCAAAGCACTGGACGCTGCCGCATGTGCAGTAGAGTTGGTTCACGCCTATTCACTGGTGCATGATGACTTGCCGGCCATGGATGACGATCATTTGAGGCGGGGGCGCCCAACCTGTCATATTCAATTCGATGAAGCGACTGCAATTTTGGCCGGCGATGCACTTCAAACATTGGCAATCGAGACGCTTGTTTCGGAACGGTACAATCCTTGCGACAGCGAAACTCGGGCAATCATGACTGAAATCCTGATTTGTGCAATCGGTGATGAGGGCATGATTGGAGGGCAGGCGATTGATATGGAATTTACCGGTCTTTCGATCGGTCAGGAAGACCTGTCTCGAATGCATGCCCTGAAAACGGGTGCGTTGATTGAGGCTTCAGTGATGTTAGGTGGAATCATTGAATTGCAACCGGGTGAACGAGAATTGGATATTTTATCTGGATACGGGCGAGCATTAGGACTCGCATTTCAGATTGCTGACGATATTCTGGATCACACATCCGACAGCAAAACTCTGGGTAAGGATGCAAACTCGGATGATCGACAAAACAAATCAACCTATGTGTCAAGCATGGGACTCGAGAATGCACGTTCTGAGGCCATCCGAGTATGCCAAGAGGCAGTTGACTTGATAACAAGGCTAGATGGAGATACCCAATTTCTCGAACATGTGGCAGAATTTAGCATTAATAGAGAATACTGAATACAGAAAATACAAGATCATGAAAATCTCTACTGAAAAATATCCAATATTAAGCCAAATTGACAATCCAAACGCTGTTCGCAATCTGCCAGAAAGCCAGTTGAAGAATTTGGCAGATGAGATCCGTAATTATTTGATTGATGTCACCTCTAAAATAGGTGGACACTTTGCCGGTGGCTTGGGCACAGTAGAATTAACGATTGCGCTGCATTATGTCTTTGATACTCCAAACGACCGAATAGTCTGGGATATTGGACATCAAGCCTACCCTCATAAAGTCCTGACCGGACGTCGAGACCAGTTGGATACCATCCGTAAGCATGGAGGGATTTCTGGTTTCTTGAAACGACGTGAGAGTGAATATGACACCTTTGGCGCGGGACATTCGAGTACCTCGGTTAGTGCCGCAATGGGCATGGCGGTTGGAATGCGACAGTTGGGTCTATCTCGGCAAACGGTTGCCATAATTGGAGATGGTGCTCTGACTGGAGGCATGGCATATGAGGCACTAAATAATGCAGGCAATGATGATGCTGATCTGATTGTAGTGCTGAACGACAATGACATGTCAATCTCACCCAATGTTGGAGCAGTTTCACATTATCTCTCGAGAATATTATCTGGACGCGCCTATACCATGGCAAGGGGTGGGGCGCGAACTGTTCTCGGGACTTTTCCACCTTCGGTATTGCGCTATGCGGAGCGTGCCGAAGGCCTTCTTAAAGGCATGGTTCTACCGAGTACCTTTTTCGAGGAAATGGGTTTTTACTATATTGGTCCGGTCGATGGCCACGATGTTGATACGCTGGTCGAAACCTTGCGGAATCTCAAAGACATGAAAGGTCCCCGATTTCTGCACATCGCAACCCGAAAGGGAAAAGGCTATGGGCCTGCAGAGGAAGATCCGCTTGCCTATCATGGAGTTGGCACGTTTGATCCCGAAACCGGAGAATTCCCACCCAAAAAGAAGGTACGCACCTATACCAATGTATTCAGTGACTGGTTGTGTAACATGGCTGAAATGGACCCGAAACTGGTTGGCATCACGCCCGCCATGAGAGAGGGCTCAGGATTAGTCAAATTTTCTGAACTTTACCCGGATCGGTACTATGATGTGGGCATTGCTGAACAACACTCTCTCACCTTTACTGCTGGAATCGCATGTGAGGGCCTGAAACCTGTCTTGGCCATTTATTCGACGTTTCTGCAACGAGCCTATGATCAACTGATCCATGATGTTTCGATTCAGGATCTGGATGTTCTGCTGGCGATTGATCGAGCCGGACTCGTAGGAGCAGATGGCGAAACCCATGCCGGGGTCTATGATCTGTCGTACATGCGTTGTATTCCAAACATGCTGATTATGGCGCCTGCTGATGAAGCCGAATGCCGCAATATGCTGTATACGGGATATTTACATGCAGGACCGGCTAGTGTTCGATATCCAAGAGGAAGTGGTCCCGGTGTCCCCGAAAATGACAACATGGAAGCACTGCCGATTGGCAAGGCCGAGATTCGACGAGAATCCAAATCTGGCAAGTTGGCAATCATGGCTTTCGGCACCATGGTTACTCAAGCCGAGGCAATTGCTGAAGAACTTGATGCGACTGTTGCAAATATGCGGTTTGTCAAGCCTCTGGATGAAGAGACCATACTCAAACTTGCTGCTGAACACGAAAATCTTGTAACCGTTGAAGAGAATGTCATCATGGGTGGGGCAGGTTCGGCAATTAATGAGTTTCTGGCATCACAATTGATCTTCAAGCCGGTACTCAATGTCGGTGTACCGGACCGACATGTTGATCAAGGAACCCAGCAGGAACAGTGGCAGGAGATCGGTCTTGATCAAGCAGGTCTACTTGCACAAATCAATGACTATCTGAAGAGAGTCGCTACCCAGTCCAAAGGCGGGAAATAACGGAACTACTATCCGTCGTGCCATTGAAGAAAAAATGCCAAGCTGATGGTTGTAGCAGGCAAGTTTTGCTTCGATGCTCCTGAAAGGTTGGCGTGATTGACGAGAAGGCGAATGATCGAATCCTCACCTTCAGAGCAAGCTGAAAGTGATTTAGCTTATCAGAACCGGATATTGATTGGTGTATCGAGAACATTTGCGCTGACTATTCCGCAACTTCCGGATGCACTTCAAGATGTTGTGGGTAATGCCTACCTGCTGTGCCGGATTGCGGATACGATTGAGGATGAGCAATATCTCGATATTGAAAAGAAGCATCAGTTCACGGAATTCTTCATTCGAGTTGTTTCGGGCGAGGAAACAGCCGAAAAATTTGCAAGGGAACTGCTTCCCTTGTTGTCACTGGATGCGTGTTCAACGAATCCCGATGAGTTAGATCTGATTGAAAACACCCCGCGGGTGATTCGCCTGACTCACAGTTTTACCTCGACTCAGAGGATGGCACTTGAGCGTTGTGTACGGATTATGAGTCGTGGCATGGTTGAGTTTCAAAAAAACTCCAGTCTGCATGGTCTGGCAGACTTACCAGAAATGTCTCGCTATTGCTATGTCGTGGCTGGGGTTGTAGGTGAGATGTTGGCAACCTTGTTTTGTGAGTATTCGGAGCAAATTGCCGAGAACGAAGAAGTACTGCAGCAATTGTCGGTATCATTTGGCCAGGGTTTGCAAATGACAAATATCCTCAAGGATGTTTGGGAAGATCGAAAAAGGGATATGTGCTGGTTGCCAAGATCAGTATTTGCAGATGCTGGATTTACACTCTCGGACTTATCAGCCGATACAAATGATCAACGATATGAGCAGGGATTGATTGAATTGATTGGTGTTGCTCGCAATCATCTGGAAAATGCGCTACGCTTCACTTTACTGATTCCCAGGCGCGAGAAGGGAATTCGACGTTTTTGCTTGTGGGCACTTGCCATGGCGGTGCTTTCACTACGAAAAATCCATGCTCATCCGCGTTATCGCAGTGGTAACCAGGTCAAAATCACCCGACGCAGCGTCAAGCTTACCGTAGTTACCATGGGACTATTGGCAAGCTCTGATGCAATGTTGCGTTGGTTGTTCAGTTTATTTACCAAAACACTGCCTCAAACTCGGCAGTACTAGGTTACGAGCATGGTCTGATTGAAAATGCGGTAGTGACACAGTTTGAAATTCTGGATCGCTTCACGGAAAAGGGTACTCGAAAGCCGCTCCTTGTTCCGTGCAAGGTACTGTCATGGCGTTATTCCGGAAGCCTCCGATGCGGTGATCCCTAGCAATAGAGATAGGACGGATGATGAAAGTTCCGAGCCAGACTTTGAAGAGACTCTCGGTGTGCCTGGTCAAGTGCCCCGATAGCGATTGGGTGCTCATGACCACGCTGCTGGACAGCCAAATCTACACCCCTCAAAAACTCGCCGACCTCTACCACCAGTGCTGGTCGATTGAAGAGATGTACAAGCAGAGCAAGCTCGTGCTCAAGGTCGAAAACTTCCATGCCAAAAACCTCCGCGGCGTGCGTCAGGAACTGTACGCGAGCTTCACCCTGCTGATCCTGGCCCGGCTGATGTCCAATAGCTGTGAAAAACACGTCAACGGCTCAGGCCCCGTTACACGACGCGGGATCTGGAGAGTCAACAGCACTCACTCCCTGATGGTCAGTTACCGGAGTTTCGAGAGCCTCCTGCTAGGATATGCCAGCAACCTCGCCTCAACCATCAGCAACGCCCTGTCCTGCATCGCAACCTCAATGTATCGAGAGCGGAACGGTCGTTCCTGCAAACGCGTATCCCAAAAACCAGCTGGAAAATGGAAACCGAGCAAGTCCGGATAGTTTATACATGTATTCATGCAATTACGCAAAATCCAAGATATTCTCACTAAGTTAATGCGCCTTCGTACATAAAGTTAATGACACTGGGGGGGCAATGTCATTTCGAACAATCCAACATTTGATTATTTTGTATCACTAATAACATGCTATGCACAAGCATTAGGTGGGTTTTCGGGGAGGGTTAAACTCTGAAAATAACATCGCCTTGGGATTGATCATGCCAGAGATATATTCCAATGCAGAGCTTCAGTTTTCGTTTTTCGGTTCGGGTAGATGGACGAATGGCTTGATTTTTTTGTCCAGAACGATATTCCAAACATTATACTGGTTTTGTTGTCTACGAAAGAAGTACCCTAATCCTTAAATAGAGATTGCTTTATTTGGCACAAGGCATGATGGACTGTGGATTTTGGGCTGGAATCAGAATCATCCATTGGGTGAAAAGCCAACCCGTTCGAAAACCACACCACACAAGGCGTTGGAAGTACTTTCAAATTTTCTATTTATGGAGCAGGGGTCACCTTACCAAGTATAATTTCCATTTGAAGATACTTATGGCAGAAACTAAATTTGGTCACATAACAGAGGTAACCGTTGGAACATATAGGCGAGATTGAGAAGAAACTATGGGGTTCTGCCGACACGTTACGGGCGAACTCCAACTTCGCGAGTAATGAATACTTCATCCCTGTTATGGGGTTAATTTTCTTGTGCCATTCTTATTTGCGTTTTCAGACCGCACGGAATGAGATCATACCAACTTTGCCAAGTCGTCAGGGTAAGCCTCGTCCTCTCAAGAAGGAAGACTTCTCGGCACGGAGTGCGATTTTTTTGAGACCAGAGGCGCAGTTTGAGTATCTCGTCAGCCTACCAGAAGGTGAAAGCACCGCAAGAGCATTAATCCATGCCATGGAGAGTATCGAAGCCGATTATGAAAGCCTACAGGGTACATTGCCCAAACAGGAATATGAAGAATTGGATGATGAAGTACTGCGTCAAGTCCTACGTATCTTTGCTGATCCAGCACTTAAGAAAGCAGATGGTGATGTCTTCGGTCGTATCTATGAGTATTTTCTGACCCAATTTGCGGACGATAAAGCACATGATGGCGGTGAATTTTTCACCCCGCCGTCTATTGTGCAAACCATCGTGAATGTTATTGAACCGAAGCAGGGAAAGATCATTGACCCAGCTTGTGGCTCGGGTGGAATGTTTGTACAGTCGGCACATTTTATCGAGAACATGAAAGTCAATCCGTCTGAGCGCGTGACCTTTTATGGTATGGAGAAGAACCCAACCACTCTTCGCCTCGCGAAGATGAACTTGGCGGTGCATGGTCTTGAAGGCAACATCCAAAAGGCCATCAGCTATTACGAAGATCCACACGCGGATCAAGGCCCGTTCGATTTTGTCATGGCCAATCCGCCCTTCAACGTGGATGAAATCGACGCCGAAAAAATAAAGGACGATAAACGCCTGGTTTTTGGTCTGCCAGGGGTTAACAATTCAGGTAAGGTCTCCAATGGCAACTATATCTGGATATCATTTTTTCACTCTTACCTATCGGATACAGGTCGTGCGGGGGTCGTGATGTCATCACAAGCGTCATCGGCTGGCGGCAAAGAGGCCGATATGCGCAAGGCAATGGTGAAATCGGGTGATGTGGATATCATGATTGCAATCCGGGGTAATTTCTTCTACACGCGCACCGTGCCCTGTGAATTGTGGTTTTTTGATCGCAATAAGCCAGAACACTTGAAGGATAAAGTGTTGATGCTGGATGCACGGCAGATTTTTCGCAAAGTCACCCGGGCGGTTTGTGACTTCTCACCCGAGCAAATGAAAAATCTGTCTTCCATTGTTTGTCTCTACCGCGGGAGAGAGGACCAATTTGCAGAGTTGGTGAGGGATTATTTGTTAACAGCTCGTTCAGAGGCACTGGGTGCAAACTTTGATGAACTATACAAAACCTATGATGCTGCACTAACTTATTTCAGAGGGCATGTGGACATAGCCGATTTAGAAACAGCACAGGCTAAATTGAAAGAAGTCGTACAGGCTTTTAGTACTTCAGGAAAAAACCTCTCTGAACTTGAGCTTGATATCGTTGTATTGACTGCTGCATTGGTCGAGATCAGTAACATAGCAGATATTGCCAAAACTCTGATCAAGGACATTGATCAAATCACCAAGCTTTTGGCCAAGGCACAAGAGGCTGTAGTGGCTACTGGTGAAAAGGTATTTGTAAGCAAGAAACATCTCAACGCGATCGATGAGGCGCGAGCGGCATTGACAGGTGATCCGAATAGTCAACTGACTGTCACTGGGGCATTGAAGCGGTTATGCTATTTTGCCGATCAAGCAGACTGGCTGTTGTCGCGTTTTCCTGATGGTAAGCTAACCGATGTTCAAGGGTTGGTGAAGCTGGTCAACCATGATGAACTTTCCGCTCATGACTACAGTCTGACTCCAGGACGTTATGTTGGGGTAGCTCCAGAGGTCGAAGATGAAAATTTCGATTTTGATCATACGATCAGATCTATCCATGAGGAGATAAGTGCACTCAACGATGAAGCCGCTAGATTGGCTGACATCATCGCCAAGAATTTTGATGAGTTGATTGTATGAAGTTGAAGGATATTGCTTACGAGGTCAAGGATAGCTTTCAACCCTCCAAAAACGATGACTTCAATTATGTTGGGCTTGAACACGTGCCGCCTAACGGCTTACATATCAGTGGTTTTGCTTCGTCACTTGACGTCAAAAGCAATGCGTATTCGTTTAAAAGGGGAGATATTTTATTTGGAAAATTGAGACCTTATTTCAGAAAAGTAGCTATCGCACCTTTTGATGGTGTCTGTTCAACAGAATTTTCGATCATACGCCCAAAAAATGCTGAAGAGCGTGATTTTGTATTTTATACCATCGCACAAACCAAATTCATTGAGTGGGCAACCATTAAATCAAACGGACAGAGGCCTCGAACCAAATGGGGTTGGTTCAGCGACTTTGAACTTAAGCATATTGATCACAATGACAGGAAGCGCATCGGGGAAAAACTTCGTGCTTATGACAACCTCATCGAGAACAACCGCCGACGCATTGCACTTTTAGAAAAGGCGGCTCGTCTGATCTATCGCGAATGGTTCGTCCACTTCCGCTTTCCGGGTCACGAAAATACCAAATTTGAAAATGGCCTGCCGGTGGGGTGGAAGCAGAAACCGTTGGCAGAAATTGCCACCATAACTATGGGGCAAAGTCCCAAATCTGAGTATTACAATGAGAATAGAGATGGCTTGCCATTCCATCAAGGTGTTACAGATTACGGTGCGCGATTTGTGAGCGATAGAGTTTTTTCAGCACAAATAACCAAACTTGCAGAAGTTGGAGACATTTTGTTTTCGGTGAGGGCTCCAGTTGGACGTCTAAACCTTACGCTCAAAAAAATAGTGCTGGGTCGAGGATTGGCCGCGTTGCGCACATTAGATGGTAATCAGTCATATCTATTTTATGCATTGAAAAATGTGTTCTTCAAAGAAGATCTCATTGGCGGCGGATCAATTTTTGCTGCAACAAATAAGAAAGAGTTGGAGAAATTTGAATTGATTTATCCTAATCTCGAAATTTTGAATCATTTTGAGAAAGTTGGTGGATCATTTGATAAACAAATCAAGACGATTGCACTGCAAAACCAAGCCCTCACCAAAGCCCGCGATCTGCTTCTGCCGCGTCTTATGGACGGAAGGATCACCGTGTGAAATTTAGATTTTGGAGTAAGATGATGGTATGAATGAATTTACTGAAGACAACTTAGTCCAAAAAACCATGGCGGATTATTTAGCTGATACCCATGGTTGGCGTGTGGTCATGGCTTGGGACCAAGAAGATTTTGGACCGAATAGTCTTTTGGGGCGGTCTTCGGATCGTGAAGTTGTTCTAACCCGGGATCTGATGGTAGCTCTCAAACGCCTGAATCCCGGTCTGCCCGACAATGTCTATGATCAAGCACTCAAGGAAATCATATCTGTCTTCAGTTCTCAGTCGCTCGTTCGCATCAACCAAGAAAAACATGAACTGTTGATCTCAGGGGTTAAGGTAAAATTCCGCCAGGAAGATGGTGAGCAGACAATTGAACGCCTGCATGTGTTTGATTTTGATAATCCCGAGGCGAATGAATTCCTGGCTGTACGTGAATTATGGGTGAGCGGCCATGCTCACAGGCGACGGGCCGATATGGTTGGTTTCGTCAATGGTCTTCCGTTGATGTTTTGCGAGCTGAAACGCCCGGATAAAAATCTGCACCGCGCTTATGATGAAAACCTCAGTGACTATAAGGATACGATCCCACACTTATTCCATTTCAATGCACTTATAGTGCTGGGTAATGGTGAACAGGCCCGAATGGGATCCATCAATGCCGAGTTTGAACATTTCGCCGAATGGTTAACAGACGGTGAAACTATCAAGCGTGGTGATTTGCTGTCGATGGAGGCACTGTTAAAGATCGTTTTCGACAAACGCCGTTTTCTGGATGTATTCGAGAACTATATTTTGTTCGCAGATACTGCGAATGGTCCTTCAAAAATCCTAGCAAAAAACCATCAATTCCTGGGCGTGAACCGCGCCGTCGAAGCGATTAATAACCGTAACAAGTTGGACGGACGTTTAGGTGTATTCTGGCATACGCAAGGATCCGGTAAATCCTTCTCGATGGCTTTTCTTGCTCGTAAAGTGCATCGCAAATTGGGCGGACACTACACTTTTCTCATAGTAACCGACCGCACGGATTTAGACAGGCAAATCTACCAAACCTTTGTAAGTGTAGATCTTGTAAATAATGATAAAGACCCGTGCCGTGCCAGCTCTGCTAAAGACTTACGTGAATTGCTTGGCCAACAAAAGAAAGTCATCTTCACGATGGTCCAAAAGTTCACTGAAGCTGAGGCTGGTGGCGGTGTTTATTCTGAACGTGACAATATCATTGTAGTGACGGATGAAGCCCATCGTACTCAGTATGGAACACTGGCACTCAATATGCGCAAGGCGTTGCCCAACGCCAGTTTTATCGGCTTCACGGGCACACCGCTGTTTGCCAATGATGAAGTAACAAAGCAGGTCTTTGGTGGATATCTTTCCACTTATGATTTTCGACACGCAATAGAAGATGGAGCGACCCTACCGCTCTATTACGATGCACGCGGCGACAAGTTGAATGTCTCTGGCAATGGATTGAACGAAAGATTGGTCGAAGCAATCGCCGAGGCAGAGGTTGATGATCCGGATGTTGCAGCGAAGTTGCAGGATGATCTTAAGCGCGAATATCATGTCGTGACGGCCGAGACACGGCTTAAGCATGTAGCGACAGACTTTGTCCAACACTATTCCACCAATTGGGAAAGCGGCAAGGCCATGTTTATTGCCATAGACAAGATCACTGCTGTGCGAATGTACAATTACATTCAAGAGGCTTGGACTGAGAGTATCATGACGCTTGAAAGCAACATGAAGTCTACTGCCGACGATCAAGAAAAAGCGGTGCTTGAGCATAAACTTGCGTGGATGCGCACGACCGAGATGGCCGTCGTGGTCAGCGATGAACAAAATGAGGTGCGGAAGTTCCGGGATTGGGGTCTTGACATCGTACCGCACCGAAAGCGGATGAAAGATGGGTTTACGGTTACTGAAACCACTGGTGGACGTGAAGTTGCAAGTCATCTTGATGTTGAAACGGCGTTCAAGCGTGATGAGCACCCATTCCGTGTTGTGATTGTCTGTGCCATGTGGCTTACCGGGTTTGATGTGCCTGCACTCTCAACTCTCTATCTCGATAAACCATTGCAGGCTCATACCTTGATGCAGGCGATTGCACGAGCTAACCGTGTGAAAGAAGGCAAGAACAATGGTTTGGTCGTTGATTATTGCGGCATTTTGAAACACTTGCGCAAGGCATTGGCAACCTTCGCAGGACATACTGGCGATGACCCTCTGAAAGGAGTTGAAGGACCAGAGGTTGATCCGTTGAATCCGGAAGACACATTACTGAAAGAATTGCAGGAAGCCATTGCCATCGTATCTGAACAGCTTAGCGATGAGGGTTTTGATTTGACGATCTTGCATGAACTTGAAGGGTTTGAGAAACTTGAAATGCTCAAGCAAGTGAAAGAGATCATCAAGGCAAACGATGAGACACGGAAGCGCTTTGAGATTAGTGCACGTGCTGTGTTTCGAAAATACAAGTCCTGCCTGACATTCGAAGGTGTCGAGCACTATAAGGCATCATACCAAGCGATCCATTACATCTACCAATCCGTACAGGACGATAAGCAAAAAGCGAATACATCCGCAATCATCCAGAAACTCAATCAGATTGTCTCCGATGCCATTGATGTCATACCAGACAATGGTGATGAGCGCATTTTCGATATTTCAGAGGTCAATTTCGACTTGCTACGCAGAGAATTTGCTAACAGCGATCGCAAGGCAAGTGACGTACAGGACATACGGTCGGTGTTGGAAGTGCGTCTTATCAAGATGCTCGAGATGAATCCGACTTTGTTTGATTTCCGAGACCGCTTTGACCGAATCGTATTTGACTATAACAAGGAAAAAGACAGGAACACGATTGAGGCAACCTTTGAGGCTTTGATGTGCCTGACGGTTGATATGGAAAGGGCTGAGCGTGAGCACGTCAAGTTAGGTCTGACGGCGGAACAAAAGCCAATTTTTGATTTGCTTACGCAACATGAAGACCTAACCAAACAAGATATTGAAAAAATCAAAAAGACGTCAATTGACCTGCTGAAGACTATCGAAGACCGCATTCATTTCGTCCAAGATCTGTTTCAGAAGGAATCGACGCGTGATAATCTCAAAAGTAGAATTTATGATGTGTTGTATGATGATATAACGGGCCTGCCAGCAGACAAATTCGATGAAGAAGCATTAGACATGAAAACCAATGTCATTTTCAATTACTTTGAAAACAGATTCCTTGCGCAAGTTGCTTAATTTCGAATCTTGGGAGACGCACATCCTTATCCATAGATTTCAGAACGAATCGAATGATGTTTCGTGCATCTGACCCTTTCTGACTTATCGTTGGCTGACTATAGCCGTGGTGCTTCCACACCGAGACCAAGTTAGCCGGTAATTGGGTGCGCGACATTGGGCATAAAGCCATATACACTGTGGGTTTCAACCCTTGATCTACAATCACCCATTATTGGATGAGTCCACAGGCCATTCGATAACCGGCTTTTCTCTGGCTCGAGTTAAAGCGACGTAAATTAACCTTCTAGATTCAAGTTTTAGGACATGTCTGTCTGAGGCCATGCCTCGCTCTGATATTGTTATAAGCAAAGTGTCAAGCATTATTTTGATAAAATTCATGGAGGACATGTATATAATCCCGATTAATTCTGTCAATTTGAGCAATCTCATGATGGCCCGCCACTACACTCCTTGGAGGGCAGGTTGCAGGTATCGCGGAGCTCTTATGGCTTATGAAGGAACAGGACATGATTAACGAAGGTGACAGCAATATTTCTGAAGAACACCATACCTATGCAAAGTTTTGGAAATGTGCTTTGCAGGTGAATCCATATTCCTATAGCGGAAAATATCGAGGTCAAGATAGTGGATTCGATCCGCAAAATTATGCCGAAGAACTATGCAAAATCTGCATGGATGAAGGAATAAATATCGTAGGCTTTGCAGACCACGGAAATGTATCAGGTGCTGAAGGAGCTCGAAAAATTCTTTCGGAAAGTGGCATAGTGGTATTCCCGGGATTCGAGGTAACAACGACTGAAAAGGTTCATTGGGTTTGCTTATTTCCGGAAAATACTAGAGAACAAGAACTTGAACGGTACTTAGGGAAATTGAGTCTAACTAATCCTGAGGATGGCATCCGGCCTTCTGCTCTGGGCGGCCAACAACTTCTGCAAGAGGTAGAAAACCTTGGAGGATTCTGTTATGCGGCTCATGTGACTTCTAATAATGGAGTGCTGAAGGGTAGTTTTAATAACTTATGGACAGATGTCAGGTTACGAGCTGCTCAAATTCCTGGAAATATTGAAGAATTGCCGCCTGAATACAAACGAATCATCCTCAACCAAAATCATGATTACCATCGTGAATATCCGGTTGCGGCAATCAACGCCAAGGATATTGCAACCCCCGAAGATTTATGTAGTTCAAGTGCAACGACTTTCATCAAAATGACCCGTCCTTGTTTTGCATCTTTTCTAATGGCTTTCAAAGACCCAGCATCACGCGTGCGCCTTTCTGACAACATGATTGAGCGATACTACAGCCATATTGATAGTATTTGTATTGAGGGAGGGTTTTTCGATGGGTTATCGGCAGAAGTATCAGCCCATCTTAATACTGTTATCGGTGGACGAGGAACGGGAAAGTCGACGTTTCTTGAATGTATCCGATATGCTCTTGACGTAACTCACAAAGGAGAAGATGCTGGGCATCAAGGCCAGCAGATTGTGAAAGAAAATCTCGGGCGGTCAGGTGGGCGAATCATTCTAAAATTACATTCAGCATCGAATCACATGAAGCCATATACCGTCATCAGGCGTTTCGGTGAACCACCTCGTGTGATTGATGAACAGGGGAATGAATCATTGCTGCATCCGGGAAGAGACTTGTTACCAAGAGTTGAAATTTATGGACAGAACGAGATTTACGAATTAGCAAAAAACCCTGCCTCTCTGACCAGAATAATTGATCGATTTTTATCTGAGACAGTAGCATTGCAATCTCAACTGGATGGATCATTCAGACAACTCAAGGATAATGGTAATAAGTTAGTGAAATATTCGGAAGTGAAGGATGAACTTGAGCAAAAAATAGCAAACCTCCCCAAACTCGAAGAGCAGGTCAGGTTGTTCAATGATCTTGGATTCGAAAATAAATTGAAGATTGTTCCATTGTTGGAGAAGCAACGGCAATTGTTAAAAAGAATCATGGAGGAAACCAAACGTGTGCATAGTGGTCAACGTGAATTGGAAGAGTCACTTCCGGATTTGGTCTTTCTTGATGACAGTATTCTTGAGGAGTTACCCCATGCCGATTTGTTACGTCGCGCTCGCTCTACTCTCAAAACCTTTGGGGGCACCATGCGCCAGATACTTGAACAAATTGACAAAGCGGTCGAACAGACAGAGTCTGAACTCCATTTGATGTCTCAAGAATTAATTCGGAAAATGAAAGATTCTGAATCTCAAATTGACAAGGAATTTGCAAGGCTTCCAAGGGTGGGTGGAAAACACGGAAATGAAATTGGACTTACATACCAGAAGCTGCTAAGAGAAATCGAGCAGGTGAGTCCAGCACGTGAGAAACTACACTCAGTGAACAAGTTAGTCAAAGAACTGGAGCAAGATCGTCGGAACATGCTGGGGGAAATATCTGACCTGCGCACAAAAAGAATAAATGCGAAACGAGTTGCTGTCAAGAAAATCAATGACCGTCTAAAAGGGAAATTGAAGGTTACTCTGATTCCAGATAGCTTACGGAAACCACTTCGTGACTTTTTGCAAGAAATACCCGGTATAGGACAAGGTAGGACACAATGGGTAGATGATGCTCAGGATTTGACTGTCTCTGGCTTAGTTGCAGCTATTCGTGATAGCAAAGAGGCATTATGCGAAAAAGAATGGGGCTTGACAGCGGGCTTGGCAGAACTTCTGATCAAATGTACTAATAGCCAGCTTTATGAGCTGGAAAGCATCGATTTGCAGGAACGAATCAAGATTGAATTAAATATTTCTCATGATGGTGAAAATTACCGGTCTCTCGATCAACTTTCTACCGGTCAGCAGTGCACTGCCATTTTGCATTTGCTCATGCTCGATAACCAGGATCCATTGATTATGGATCAGCCAGAAGACAACTTGGATAATGCTTTTATCGCAGAGCGAATAGTTCAAGAACTCCGATCAGCCAAGACGGAAAGACAGTTTTTGTTTGCAACACATAATGCGAATATACCGGTGTTTGGTGACGCTGAGTGGATTGGTGTATGTACAGTTTCAGGGGACCAAGCACAAATGCCTAAAAACGAGCAGGGATCAATCGATATCCCTTCTATTCGTGATAAGGCAGCAGGGATCTTGGAAGGCGGCAAAGAAGCATTTACACAACGAAGGAAAAAATATGGATTCGACTACTGATGACCAAAACTGAACTGCTGGAAATTTTATCGAATGGTGAAAACTCCGGAGTGGAATTCAAGAGGGATGATCTAGTTCCTGAGAAGCTCGCCAGAGAACTGGTCGCTTTCTCGAACTTTGAGGGTGGAATGCTGCTGCTCGGTGTCGAAGATGATGGAAGAGTCACAGGATTGATACGAAACAATCTCGAAGAATGGGTAATGAACGTATGTCGCGAAAAGATCCGGCCAGCGATTATTCCATACTTCGAAATAGTTCCCGATGTCAAAGACAGTAAAAATGTTGCTGTTATCCGTGTGAAGCGCGGATACGATGTGCATGCGCTATGGCACAACGATGCTAGAAAATATTTGATCCGGGTCGGCTCCCAAAGTCGTGATGCAAGCAATGAGGAACTTGCTCGCTTGTTCCAAAGAAGAGGTTCGATACGGGCTGAACTACAGCCGGTGTCAGGTACAGCGTTTGAGAATCTGGATCTAAGGCGGCTACGAGATTATTTCGGCAATCTTCGTCAACAAAATGTACCCGTTGATGAAGACTCAGAAGCATGGAAATCACTGCTCGTCAACACGGAAATAATGGTTGAAGAAAGCGCATCTGTCGGTGGCATGTTGATGTTTGGCCTAATGCCGAACCGTTTTTTGCCCCATGCGGGAATAGATGCCGTTGCATATGCCGGTTCTGAGCCGGACTATGATGCTGTTGAGCGTACCAAACTTCGTAGTCCGATGACTCCAATTCTAGACCAGGCCGGCAATATCCTTGAAAACGGATTGGTTGAACAAGCATTGAGTTTTGTAAAGCGGAATACAGTAGTAGTTTGGAAAAAGGACGGCGGCAGGCGATTAGAGCGTCCTATCTATCCAGATGATGTGCTTCGTGAGGTAATCGTCAATGCACTTATTCACCGTGATTATCTGTTAACGAGCTCCGATATCGTGTTAGCGGCTTATGATGACCGACTGGAAATCATATCGCCAGGACGTCTCCCAAATGGCATAACGCCGGAACGCATGCGACTTGGGGCGCGCGCTACACGAAATGAGTTGCTGAAAGACGTGATGCGCGACTATCGGTATTTAGAACATATGGGAATGGGAATTTCCCGAAAAGTCATCAGGGGTATGCAGGAACACAACAACACCGAACCTGAACTAATCGAATTAGACGAGCGTTTTCTTGTTCGGATTTTTGCATAAGGCCAAAATTTACCTGTATTAAAGCCCTTGATATAAGGCACTTTCAAATATTTTGGTCCTGTTTAATCGGAAACAGGTAACGAAGCTCATGATACTGTTGGTCCATATCTAGCGAGGCATAGCCTCAGACCGACAAGTCATGTTTTGATCCGGTTGTGAATAGCGCTCCGGTGGAATTTTCAGCAACCACATGTAAGCTGTCATAACCGTGAACACGGTGGTGGGTTATCATTACCCAAGCAAATTGAAACCAACCGGAGCTTAGCGCGATGATCACACACAATGTGAATACCCTATTGAACGAACACGTTATCCTAGATATTGATGGTGTTATTCCCCACACTATATTGAAAGAAAGTAGTGGTTTTGAGCCGAATTAATTCAGTATGATTTTTCCTGTATTCTGGTATAAACTGGACTGAGTTGATTCTTTTTTCCAAGTAGTCAGTTTCCAGTAGTTATTAGTCAATCATTCAGAACGTGTATACCCGTTGGTTGCGGTGATACCGAGATGCCGATCGTAGCGATGCTTGCGCCTGCATGGACTGATCTGGAAAATTCCTCGTACCCACCGCTATGAACTGACCCAGTTCGGAGTGCGAGCCTGCTACTTTGTGACCAAAGTGCATCGTCGCATCATGGTTGGAGGCTCGTCGCAAATGCTCGTCAATCAGGAACCAAAACTATCCGGAGCGGTCGCAACGGCTTGCCGCCAACTCGCAGGTCACGGCATTCGTCGGTAGCACCCACACCGACCAGCAGATCGTGCTCGCCGCTCACGACCAGGACCCCCAACGAACGGTGTGTCTGGTCAAGTGCCCCGATAGCGATTGGGTGCTCATGACCACGTTGCCGGATAGCCAAATCTACGCCCCTCAAAAACTTGCCGACCTCTACCACCAACGCTGGTCGATCGAAGAGATGTACAAACAGAGCAAGCCGGTGCTCAAGGTCGAAAACTTCCATGCCAAAAACCTCAACGGCGTGCGCCAGGAACTGTACGCGAGTTTCACCCTGCTGATCCTCGCCCGGCTGATGTCCAATAGCTGTGAAAAACACGTCAACGGCTCAGGACCCGTTACACGACGCGGGATCTGGAGAGTCAACAGCACTCACTCCCTGATGGTCAGTTACCGGAGTTTCGAGAGCCTCCTGCTCGGATATGCCAGCAACCTCGCTTCCACCATCAGCAACGCCCTGTCCCGCATCGCAACCTCAATGTATCGAGAGCGGAACGGTCGTTCCTGCAAACGCGTATCCCAAAAACCAGCTGGAAAATGGAAACCGAGCAAGTCCGGATAATTTATATATTCATGCAATTACGCAAAATCCAGGATATTCTCACTAAGTTAATGCGCCTTCGGACTAAAGTTAATGACATTGGGTCCCCCACGCACCACCGCTGGCATTGAGCTGGTAAACAACGCCGCAGTTCTTCTCTTTGGTATCCGGATTGCGGCAAATGTCAAAACCTCCAACAAACCCTCTCACATTGGCTCTGCCCGGATCAATCCGATTATTCGCTGCGCAAAGGCCTGGCAACAGAACGGATGTGCCGGCACTGGCCGTTGGAGCCGTGATCACGTTCGATGAAATGTCATCAAGACTGGCGCCAGTGGCCATCAGTGCCGGGATGCCGTGATTGCGGAAGTAATCATAGCCCGCCTCTGTCCAAGCGTAATACCTGACCAGGGTTTCAGCGGGAATGATCGTGCTGGAGCTGAGCATAATTTGAGTTTGACAGCCGCTGTTTGGCTCTTCTCGAATGAACTTCTCCAATATTGAGAGCTTTGAGGCGATCAAGAGAATATCGATCTCAAAATTAGCACTGCGGTTGTTTGTGTTTACACTCAACCAAAGTAGCGGATTACGATCACTCCCAAAGCAACTGCCGCCGCCGCAAAAATGCGCTGAGGACCAAATGGTTCTTTCAATAACAGGGTACCGATCAAGGCAGCGAAAATTACACTGGTTTCGCGCAATGACGATACCAATGCCATCGGCCCCAAAGCCATTGCATAAATCACAATGCCATATGCGGCCGAAGAAGTCAGTCCACCAACAAGTACCTGATCCCGATTTTGCGTCAGGAAGGTAAACCATTTCCTCTTTTCAAAACACGTAAACCAAATCACGATAGGGACGGCTTCCAAGGTGAATAGCCAAAGAATATAAGAAAGGCTGTTTTCGACTTGTCGCACACCGATGCCATCGATAACGGTATACATGGCAATTAGGATGCAGGTGGCCAGCGACCAGCATAAAGTAGGTGTCAAATCATGAGAATGTCTAATGCCGAAAAAAGCCAGCGACATCAAGCCCATGCTTATTAAACCAACTCCAAGAAGAGCCTGCAGACCTAGAACTTCACCGAAAAAAACGGCAGCTCCTGCAGCCACCAGAAGGGGCGCGAGTCCACGAAACAACGGGTACACAAGAGACAGGTCACCGCTCAGGTATGCACGCCCCAAAGTAAAATAGTAGACATTGTGGATCAGCATGGATGCAATCAAAAACATCCATGCATCAGCCGCTGGTAACGGGACCATCCAGAGCAGACTCAGGGAGATTAAGCCGGCGACTAGTCGGTAGGACGCTATGCTGTAAAGCGGACTACCCCCAGATTTCGCTAATGCGTTCCAGCCTGCGTGTAATATGGCGGCAAACAGAACCAGCAATACCAGTCCGGTTGACATATGTTCAATCGTCGCGAGAGACGTGTTCAACCGTTCTGACATGACCACTGGTACAAGTAATCCCGGATATTTCTATTAAGTGGTTTCAGTCGATAATGCGGGAAAATTAGGCCACGAGCCAAGACAGGCCTGATTCCAGGATAGTCTTCACGGGAATGAAGACAGAATATCTTGCTTGATGAGGTTAAGAAATGAATATGTTGAGCGTTAATCACCGGAATATCCAATTGTTATCGTATAAATCGGTTAATGTTCGGCCAATTCTGTGTGGAAATTATAAGCAACTGCACGCCCCAACCATCATAAGGTGATCACATCATGAGTGAAAAAACACGAGCTGATCGCCGTCCGCTGCCGCTTAGACTTGAATCATTTCGCAGACTTCGAGAGAGGGGCTGTTATTATGTGGATAAAATGCCTCTGATCCGGCAAATGATCAACGAGGGTGATTTCTACTTTCTCTCTCGTCCGCGCCGTTTCGGCAAGAGTCTGCTGGTCGATACCTTGCAGGAACTGTTCGAGGGCAATGAACCCCTGTTTCGAGATCTGGACATTCATCCGCACTGGGACTGGTCGGTCAAGTACCCGGTGGTTCGCCTGACCCTGGATGGGGTTGTCAGTACACCAGAAAAACTGGAAGATAGTGTATTAGGCCAGTTGCACAAAATTGAAAAGAACTTCAGTCTGGAATGCCCTCCGGTAAAGTATGTTGCGGAACGGCTTCGGCATATCCTGTTTGAATTGCATCAGGCGACCGGTCAGCAGGCAGTGGTCCTGGTCGACGAATACGACAAGCCGGTGCTGGATGTGCTGGAAGATGACGAGAAGGCTCGAGCGAACCGGGATAGTCTCCGAGAAATCTACAGCGTCCTGAAGAGTGCTCAAAAGCATATCCGGTTCGTGTTCGTGACCGGCATCACGATGTTTTTCAAGACCAGTTTTTCATCCGGCATCTGATGGGCAATGGCAAGATGGCGGAAGATACGGGCAGGAAACTGCTCCGGCATCCGGGTGAAAACGACTTCTCGGCCATGCAAGGGCAGATTCAGGCCTTGTTTTCCCGCATTCCCCATGAGCGGCATCAAGGCGGCGGTCTTGCCCGTTACGAATCCGGGTACGCGAGCCTGCTGTTCACGTGCTTCAAGGCCCTGGATGTCGATGTCACGGCCGAGGACAGTTCAAGCCATGGCCGCTCGGACATGGTGGTGCATGACCGTCAGGTGCTTGTCCTCGAATTCAGGATGCTGAAGGAAAACAGGACGGTTGAAGAGACTCTCCATGCCGCCATCAAACAAATTAGTGCCAAGCGCCATGCCGACAAGTATCGGGACCGCGGAGAACCGGTTCACCTGATTGGGATGGTGTTCGCCAAGACAAAACGGAACCTGCGGGATATCCGAGTGGAGAAGTTCTGACCTTGAACGAAGTTCATCCGTTTTCATTTCCAATCATCTGCAAATTCGATTGTGGGTGTCTTGGCAGAGTCCCGGAGAATGCCGACAAGAGAAATGCATTTATAAAAATCACTGACTCAAAAAGGACGAGTACCGGAATAAAACAAAAAACAAGGCCTGAACATGCGATCTTGGCCGAGCAAACAGCACTTCTTCATGTTTTTTAAAGGATTGGGCGAATATTTGCAAAAATCGACTTTTGTGTGCAATATGTTTCAATTTGGAAAAATATATTTTAATTTCGTTTTGCAGAAATTCGGTTGAATCTGGATGATTCTGGTTCAGGCGCGAAATGCCATGTTCTGGCGTTAGGCAAATTTTTTTCTAGATTGGGCGATTGGCACCGTCGTTACGGCTTTCGGCAAGAACAGGACAGCAAGAAAGATGAGTGTTGCGGCTACAGCAAGAATGGGAAATAGTACATCAAACCCCCAGCGGCCATGTATCCAGCCAATCAATGGAATGGTTGATGCCATCACGGAAAAAGTCACGATGTAACGCAAGGCGTAGGCACGGGCACGCCATTCGCTCTTTGCTAGCCGGCCAACAAGTACATCATTAATTGGAATTTGACCAAACACGGCGAGCATGAAGGCCATGGCTGTAAGGAGGGCGGCGATACCGGAAAGCTGGGTCATGGCCAGCAGAAAAACTGCCTGCACACTGGCAACAGCCGCGAACACCCTGCGAACTGAATAATGATCGACAAGCCAACCAACGACTAACTGAGCAAATGCAGCAATGGTGAACACAAGAAATGCATAACCTCCAACTGCAGTAGCCGTGATGGCCAACTCTCCTAGTCGCTCTTCAAACACTTTGGGTAATGCGAAGGTTGTGCTTTGAAAGACAATCCCTCCTATCGCAGTGGTTATGAGCACAATGGCAAAAGCCTTAAACAGGATATTTTTTGCTAGCTGGGGTGTTGCATCGGCTTGAGCATTTTCTGAAGTAATCGTTTGGTTGGTTTGGCGATGATGCCGGATGAAAATAAAGAAACCGATGCCTATCCCAATTGAAGTCATGCCCGGTATAGTGAATGCATATCGCCAGCCAGCGATGTCGATTAAAAAGCCGGTGATTAAAGCTGCGCTTGCTACGCCCATATTACCGAAAATACCATTGATCGCTAGCGGAACACCGGTATTCTGTCTGCCTTGTACCACGAGTGCCAGTCCCACCGGATGATATATTGCTGCCATGGTTCCTAACAGAGTCAGGCAGAGTGCCATCTGTATCGGGGATTCAGCAAATCCAGCGAAAATTGAAGTTAGGCCGATACCAATAAAAAACACCACAATCATGCCCTCACGGCTCCATTTATCAGCCAACCAACCGGCAGGAATGGCACAGAGTCCAAACGCGATGAATCCTGGTGTGGCGTACGGAATCAACTCTCCATAGGACAGGTTCCACTCTGTTATCAAAGTGAGGGCGGCGGCCGTAGCAAAAATCAGTACAAACAGGTGGTCAAGAAAGTGTCCGACATTGAGAAAGAGGAAATGGGTGTGCTGGTATGACATGGGCCAGTCCTTCGACTTGGTGCTCGGTAAGGGAATGATACCTGAAGAGGCACCATTGATAAAACATGTTAGTGGTATTCTGCGACCAATTGTTTTCAGTCAAATCAAGAACCAGAATCGTCATTTTTTGATAATCATCGGATGAAATCTATCATTGGTATCTTAGGTTAATTATTCAGTATTACCAATTTTTCCCTGCAACCATTCCGGCCCATTTTTCGGGATCAACTTGCAGGAGGCCAGTGACTCCGTTTGAAATGACCGAAATTGACTGAAGAGCACGGACCAAAATCCACCCTAGCGGTTTCTTGAAGAAACGAAGTGGCGTATTGTTCCTGACGAAGAGCAACATTGTCCTGTCTTGTTTTCCTGTATACAAACACTCATTGATGAAAGACAGCAACTCGGTGAATTCATCTTGGCAGGATCACTGCAGTCAGGATTGAGGTCAGTCATCACGCAGTCCGTCCGGGCGTATCTGTTGCTGCCGCATCACAGTGGCGAATTATGAATGAAGCTAATGTTCCAGAGTGGACAATCGCATGAAATCCACCATTAAAATACTGACGAATTATTGAAGTCAAAAGACAAATCTATGAGTAACTACTCGCCCACTTGATTGTACATGAGAGAAAAGCATCCAGCGAGAGTTGATTCGCCACCAATCGGCCAGTATCCGATCACGTGGCTTGAGGTTGCAAGTTCGAGTTCTCTGCGATCCCGCCGTGCTCGAGCAGATAGGTCCGGAAAGACGGGATCGGACATGCGTATCGATTGGCCGATTCCTCGTGCAAGGCCCCCTGGTGCACGAGGTGAATGAAGAAGGAGGACGCATTCATCATTTCCGGAAAGCAATAGGTTTGGGAATTCCGGTCATGCAGTTCGTTCATCAAGCGCTTGATCCGGGAAGAGCCCTGATTGCTGTCCATTGCAGCCATCACTCCGGCCGTCAGCTCCATGGCATCTTTCATCTCGCTTGAAAACTGACCGTCGCAATACCCGTTCCTTCCGGTCTTGATCTCGGCCTGTATCCTCTCCCAGGCCGCCCTGCCGAGATCGCCCTCCGTTCTCAGGGCTTCTGCGCCCAGTGCCTGCAAGACTATATGCAGATGTCGGGGCCAGCCGTCGCAAGGCTGAAGCAGCCGATCGATCTCATGCCCGAATCCAGTAACGTCGATCCCGAAATGCGCACAGGACCTTTCCATGAGTTCCTGGACTTCATGATCCGGGAAACGCCCGATGCTGTGTTTCTGCCTGTGCGGCATGCGGGTCAGGCCCATCTTGCGGGCCGAGTGTTCGGTATCGCTGAGACCCGCCAGCACCAGCGCAATCGGCAGCCCGCAACCGTCATGGAGACTCTGAAACAGCTTGGAGAGAGGATCTTCGGAATCACGTTGAAAGCGCTGTGCCTCGTCGATGGCCAGCACGATCGGCCGGTCAAACCCGCCATGCTGTTCAGCCCATTTCCCGAACACATCCCACCGTATGCGCGGTCTTGCCGGCTCCATGGTGGTCTCTTGCTTGCCGAAGGCCTTGACCGGACCCAAGCCAATCCCGGCCTCCCCGCCGGATGTCCGGCTGGAATGCGATAAAAACTCCTCGGAGGCTGTCGGGTTGATGCTCCGGGCTAGCGGTTGAAGAATGTCAACGGGCTCCTCGATTACGCCAGACTCCAGCACTACCACCAGCGGAGCCTTGCCGACACTCTCCGTATACAGTCTCTCCGGATTCTTTTTGATCTCCTCCAAGATCGAGCTCTTGCCCGCCCCCGGCGCCCCCTGGATAATGCGCGTCGCTTTCCCTGCGCCATGCTGATCGGTTCCCGAGCCCTCCCAGACCTGCTCGGCTGCAAGCGCAAGGTCGTCGAGCACTTCGGACCGTCCAACAAACACCAGAGGCGGTTCTCCTTCCGTTCGCTTGAGAAAGGACTCCAGCTTTCTTTTCTGATCTTGATTCATCGCTACACCTCGCCACGGGCATGATTACTGAATGCATGCAGATATGGTATACAGAATAAAACGGATCACCGAAGACTACGCAAGTACACAGGCAAATAAATCATTGCCTGAAACCGGCATCCCATTCGTTGTACCTGATAGTTGACGATGGACTGAACGATCTGACAGACATCACGAAATTTCAACATGTGCCCGGGATCGGAAAACGATCTCCTTGAGCTCCCGTGCCCACTCTCCTGTACGAATTCCATGGATATTCGAGGCCGCAAGAGAAAACGGCATGGCTTGCTCCAAGTTCATAGTCTATCACACCATGCTGCTGTAAATGGAACGCTCACTCGCTTTCACTCTGTCATGACAATCCGATCGAATCGATCAAACTGTCTTCATTTCGGATCGATCGAGCTCAACAAGCTTTCCACTCATTGCGAGACTTCACTGCAGATGGATTGGCCAGACTGCTGGTTCGGGAACTGAAGTCTGAAACTTCAGCAAAGTATGGTTCCAAAATATCCACTCGTCACCAATAGGGGGGCGAGTAGATACATCTATGATATGATTGCAAATGAAGAAAATCTGATGACTTCCGTCATGCTTTGTTGAGGATCATGTTGCATTGGGACTAGTAAAACATCCAGTTGGATTTTTTAGCTATAATGCAGTAAAAATATTCCGCAACATATCCTAATCCATGAGCTTAAAGGCAGTCAAATAAGGTACACTGCAAGAGCGGGATTGCGTTAAGCAGGCGTGATTTTGTGGTATGCTAAAAATTCTGATTGCTCTTATTGAAAGACAGAACTATGGAAACTCCCGGTATTAATGAAAATATAAAAGTTGTCCTTGCGCAGCCAAGAGGGTTTTGTGCGGGTGTTGAGCGCGCCATCCAGATCGTCGAACTGGCCTTGGAAAAATATGGACCTCCAGTCTATGTGAAACACGAAATTGTCCATAATCGTCGCGTTCTGGAGACGCTCAGCAAGAAAGGTGCTGTATTCGTTGAGGATATCGAGGAAATTCCAGTCGGTGCAGTCACTGTGTTCAGTGCACATGGGGTATCGAGAAAAGTCGAAAAAAATGCGATCGAGCGCGATTTGAAATCGCTGGATGCAACGTGTCCCCTGGTTACGAAGGTGCACAAGGCGGGTCAGAAATATTCGGCACAAGGATACGAAATAGTCCTGATTGGTCATGCCCACCATCCTGAAATTGAGGGTACATTGGGTCAAATTGATGGGCCAATTCATCTAATCAGCGAGACCGAAGATGTAGATGCACTGAATATCAAGGATCCGAATAAAGTCGCATACATCACCCAGACCACACTCTCTGTTGACGATACCAAGGATGTCATTGCCCGTTTGCGAGAACGTTTTCCGAAAATAATCGGGCCAGATCTCAAGAATATCTGTTATGCAACCCAGAATCGCCAAGGCGCGGTCAAGGAACTTGCCAAACAGATCGATATACTGCTGGTTGTGGGATCACACAATAGTTCAAACTCCAATCGTTTGCGAGAATTGGGTCTGGAGATGGATATACCGTCTTACCTCGTTGAAGATCCCCAGGATGTGGACCTCAAATGGTTCAAGCAACGCAGTCGAATTGGCGTGACGGCCGGGGCATCCACCCCGGAGGATTTGGTTAAGGATGTCATTGCCCGTTTGCAGGATTATGCTAATCTTGACATTGTATCATTGAAAGGGACACAGGAGAGTGTGCGCTTTACTCTTCCCAAGGAATTGGAAGAAACCTGAGATTAATGGTTTTATTTCCCTGTCAGTCTTGAAGTGTTCCGTTTAACGCAAAGAAACACAGAACCTTGAGTTGAGTAGTGCGGGACTATTGTCGCCAACAATCGGATGGCAAAGCCAGTCTTTTTTCATGTATCTGAATAATTCGACCTGGCTGATCGCAGAGAAATCTTCTGCAGATAGCGACAACGAAACGGAGCTGTTCGCTGATCTGGTCAACCTACATCTGTGTGAATAGACATCAAGTTACTCGTGAACTGACTGAATGTTCATGCAAGATGCTTGAGAAAAGCAAGGATCATGCTATTCTTACTCTGTCATTTTACTTATTAACAGATGATTGGATTGTGGGCATGGATTAGCAGTATTCAACTTGCCGAAATACTTTTGATTGAGTATTCTGGATGTCGGAGCCTGTAGGGCAAATGACAAGCAGAATGAATTGAGGTTCGCAAAAATAACCAGGGCTCAAACCATAACTGAACCACCGATTTCCACATTTTGAATCACAATAATCAATTCGTCCACCTGTTTCTGTCCGTGAAATTCAGCTGGCTGCAGATATGGGAACGAAATGAACTGGTGGAGTAGGAGTTCGGTCGATTTCCAGAATATTCCCATTTCAATTAACCATCTGAAAAAAGATTCCATTGCAACAAACTTCGGAAGATTTCATAGTCAAGGCCAACGATATCCATTTTTCGTATAGTGATCGACCGATATTTCAAGGCCTGAATTTAAAGATTCATCGCGGCAAGGTGACGGTGATTATGGGGCCCAGCGGGTGTGGCAAATCAACTTTTTTTGGTTTGCTTGGAGGTCGACTGGCGCCCACTAGCGGTAGCCTGGAATTTGAAGGTCAACCAGTGTCCACGAAACCGGGTTTGTCGCTATACAACATGCGTCGCAAAATGGGCATGCTGTTTCAGAAAAATGCCTTGCTCACTGACCTGAATGTTTTTGATAATGTCGCTTTCCCGTTGCGTGAGACCACCAAATTACAAGAGCCATTGATTCGAATTCAGGTATTAACCAAACTGGAGATGGTAGGACTGCGAGGAGCGGGTGAACTGCAGATTTCAGAACTCTCAGGCGGTATGGCACGCCGAGTTGCGCTGGCTAGAGCGATCGTGCTTGATCCGCTGATCGTCATGTACGATGAACCATTCGTTGGTCTTGATCCGATTTCGATGGGTATCATTCTAAAGCTGATCAGAAATCTGAACGATGCTCTCAACCTGACCTCAATTGTGGTTACTCACGATATCAAGGAGGGGTGCGATATTGCCGATTACATGTTTTTGCTTGATCGTGGTGTGGTGTCAGCGAACGGTACGCCGGATCAACTGATGATGCATGATGACCCTGCCATTCAGCAGTTTATGCAAGGATTGTCGGACGGGCCTGTACGATTTCATTATCCAGCTAGAAATTATCTGGAAGACTTGCAAGACTTGTGATTATGGAACTGGTTGCGAAACTTGGCCGGCAAGGGATTCACTTTACAGTTCATTTGGGCTCTTCATTACTGTTTTTGGCAAGTATGCTAAAGGGTTCTGTCGTCAGTTTTTCGAGAATTCGACTGATCATCGAACAACTGTATGCGGTGGGTGTCTTGACCATGCTGATAACCATTGTCTCGGGCTTGTTTGTTGGTATGGTGCTGGGTTTACAGGGTTACTATCAGTTGGTCAATTTCAGTGCCGAATCGAGTTTAGGGCTTATCGTTGCACTGTCTCTAGTTCGAGAATTGGGGCCGGTCTTGTCTGCCCTGCTGTTTGCAGGGCGTGCCGGATCTGCCCTGACAGCAGAAATTGGCTTGATGAAGGCAACAGAACAACTTGCAGCTATGGAGATGATGGCGATTGATCCAATCAAGCGCATTATTGGTCCGCGTTTTGTTGCGGGTATAATATCACTACCGATTCTTGCCGCCCTATTCAGTGCTGTCGGCATTTTGGGGGGCTATCTTGTCGGACATGGTCAATTTGGGATTGATTCAGGTGTGTATTGGCACTCGATGCAATCCGGCGTTGATTTGGTCAACGATATTCTCAATGGTGTAATAAAGAGTATCGTATTCGGAGTCATAGTGGTATGGATAGCATTGTATGAGGGTTATTATTCAACGCCAACTTCAGAGGGGATCAGCAGGGCAACAACACGTACTGTGGTCTGGTCTTCGTTAGCGGTACTGGCCAGTGATTATCTGATGACCGCGCTGATGTTTGGAGGGTAGTTCTGACTATGCGTTCTAATCGATCAATCGAAATATGGGTAGGTATCTTCATGCTAGCTGGGATCGCCGCTCTTGCCATGCTTGCTGTACAAGTTACTGATTCAAGAATCGGATCACAAGATACCTATCGAATCGAAGCCAAATTCGAGAATGTGGGAGGGCTGGCGGAAAATGCTCCTATCATGATCGGGGGTGTGCGGGTTGGACGGGTGGCGAGTATTCGAATTGATCTTGAAGAGTATATACCGGTGGTTAGTATGGATATTTACAGTCACTATGATGAACTTCCTGATGATACAGGGGCTTCAATTTTGACTTCCGGTTTGCTCGGTGCTCAGTTTATTGGCCTGTCGCCCGGATCTTCCGAGTTTTATCTCGAAGCAGGTGATGAAATGGAATTCACGCAATCGGCAGTTCAGCTCGAAACACTAATTGGGCAATTTTTGTATGGTCGGGATGATGAGTAAACAGCAACGATTTGTTGTGGATGATTGGCTTGCTCGCTCAGAGCGGTTTTGGCGAGTAGTCACAGGTACGACCCTGTGCATTTTGCTGACCATTGGATCAGGACTTGGTCATGCTGAAGATGACCCAGCCGAATTACTTGATCAGACGATTCAATCTGCTCTCAAGGAATTCATCGAAAGCAAGGACCGCTTGGCAGAAGATACTCCGGCATTGCTTGCGTTGCTTGATCGGACCGTTGTACCCCTGTTTGATTTTGAGCGGATCACGAGACTAGTCCTCGCGAAACATTGGAAAAAGGCCAATCAACAGCAGCGTGATGCATTTGCTGTCGAGTTCAAGCGCTTGATGATTGCAACCTACAGTTCAGCGTTATTTAAGTATGATGGCAGGCAGTTTGTTCGAATTCTCGATGCAGAAATCAAGGAGAAAAAACAGCGTTTATTAGCGACAGTGAGGACCGAGCTGGTTTTTGGTGATGGGGCATCACCGGTTCCGGTGGACTATTTCATGATCCGGGCGGATGATGGCGAGGCGTGGAAGATTTACAACCTGTCTGTGGCTGGACTGAATATGGTGATCAATTATCGCGGAGTATTCCAATCTTCCATTCTCGAGAAAGGATTGACAGAAACCATTGATTCCATGCGAGAGAGCAATGATCGATTTTTGACCTCATGATCAATATCGAAATCAATGATGGAAGAATGGTTGTCAAAGGTGAGTTGAATGTACAAACTGTTCCTGACCTGTTTGACCGTTATGCGGATTTTGCAGAGCCAGTTTACAGCATTGATCTTTCCAAGATTGAGAAAGTTGACAGTTCCGGACTGGCATTGCTGGTCTACTGGCATGCCAAATTAAACCAGACATCCGAGTTTCTCGGATTCCGAAATTGTCCGGTTCGGGCGCTTGCCGTAGCAAAACTAGTTGGACTTGAAGCGATATTTGATGTGTGAATGTGGATGATGAAACCCGACTACCGGCATTTTCATTTCCTCATATATGAAAAAAAGCGCCCCGAAGACCGCCCTCTGAAGTTTGTCTTTGTTTCTGCGGTCAGTTCGTGTCGCAGCCTAGCCGAGCTCTATCGGCGGCAGGGAGGATGTACCTGTAGCCGTTGGCGTCTCCATCGGATCTGTAATCTCCGGTCCGGTTCCACTGTCTCGTTATTACAATGCCGGGCCCCGCATATGCCCGCCCGGATTGCCGCCTGCGAGCCTTGCAGATACGGATCGACAAAGGAAAGCACCCGCTTGAACTATTACCAGGGCGGGATCCAAAGGGGATGTTCAGGTCGGGGGCGGTCTGGAAGCAGGATTTTGCGATCAGTCGTGACGCAACGCCAATAACGTCTGCGGTGTAGCGAGTGTTCGGCTTCAGGTCGGAGAAATCCGTGTTCTGGGGCGGCACCTTTTGATTTTGCATTACCCGCGCCTGTCCGAGTATCTGTCTGCTACCCACTCGTTGCCCATTTGGCCCCTTAACCTCGAGACTGATTTGAAGATTGGGTGTGCTGTCTCCGAGATAGCTCCTGATGATTCCAATGCTAAGTTCTGGCGTCCCAATTCGAACCGATTTTGCTTTCAGGGATTCGATGGCAATGGTTGCGACTGTGGGATTTCGTTCAGTTTGCCCCGGTGGACAGGAACAAAAATATACCATTTATAGGCATTGTCTGGAGGTTTTCATGCATGGATCACTTCGTCTTTCCACAGGGGGCGTGGATTGAGTACTTGAGTAGATTATGCAGACGCTAACCACAGATTGATGAGGGCTACCCGGCGTCACGGAAATTCAACTTGAAAAATCGGATAATGATCGGATAAGATAGGAGCATGGCTGGACCCACTAATCACAAGCTATCGGAACGGATTGCCGTTCTGGAGGAAAAGATGAATACATCCTACGAGCGACTCCGGGCAGACATAGCCCAGCGCGATATCGAGGCCGGGAAGCGGGAGAACCGGTTGCTTCTGGCCATAATCATTGTGGTCGGCGTGGCCACCGCGATCCTGGGTGTGCTGATCACCGCACAGTAGTCAGCTCCGAACTACCGCCAACCACGTTTGCGCCGCAACCGATCCTACATGGGTCTGCGTCTATTTTAAGGGTAAATTTCAGGGACCGACCATTTTGCGGGGCGGCCCGCAGACCGCCCTTGGCATGTGTCCGTTCGGGACGCGGTCAGCGGATGCGCACTCCGTTCTCGTCATCCTGTCATGAGTTCAGGGTCAATCATTACTGATCGGGATGACCAGGAATCGGGTCGGGTTGTTCATGATGAGAGAGATAGCCCTTCAAATTTTGCTTTCGTGCCTCTTGAAAGTCACCGTAACTAAGACGGATAAGGACGGAGAAATCAGTTATCGCGGTTCCAGGACGGCCCTGTTATTCGGAAAGCATGGTCGAACTGCAGAATTCTGCGCGGCCGTTCTTTGTAAGCCTTACTATATTGACTCCGGCGCTACCCACATATTCCCCATCGCAACGTCCGCGACCTGGTAAGCTGTCAAGGACGTGATCGCATGGACTGTTGTCCCAGACAACAAAGCAAACCTCCAGAGGCGGATTGGCGACCGGGCAATCGGACGGCAGTGCGAACCGGATGATGGCCTGGTCATTGTAGTTGACTCTCCTCAGATCCCCGCTAATGGGGAAGACCTTGGTCATCGTGACATCGCTGGCCGTGCACCGGGCCTCGGCCATACCGGCGGGCAGGGCGAGAGTGAGGGCCACCAGGGCGGCGGCCAGTGCCGTCAGGCGCTTAAGTTGCGCGATGCCGCATGGGGGGGGGGGTAATCTGTTTTATGTCTACTTCTCCGAGTGCTTATAAATGTCACGAGTAGCGATTGTGCCGGTTTCGCCCGCAAAATGCAAGGGAAATTTCAAGCCGGCCGCTACCGAAACCCTCCATCTTCTTTTTTAACGGCCGGGCCGGGCACGTCAACCTTGATCCTTTCATTCATCTCGGCCCTGGTCGGCTGGCAGCCGATCCGGCTGTTTCGTCACTTTCGTATGTAATTCCCACAATTTAACCGCATTCAGGAAATCAGATTTACACACTCTATTTTCGAGAATGACCAATGTAAGGAGTTGTATTGATTATGATACTAGCCTCTGGATTAACAAGGTTACCACCTTGGGTTAACCGGGAGTAAAGGTCAATTTTGAACGAAACGGGTCTGGTTGACTATAGCTGTGATTGCAACTGATTCTAGCGGGTGGTTTTTGAGTACCCTTTCGCTCATCCTCGCATGTAAATCGCATTATAATATGTATAGACCGAGGTTAGATATTGCTAAATTCAGACTGGAATCAAATCGTTTGCGTAACTGCCTAAACCCGGCAGGAAACCAAGAGCAATCTTATTTAACATGGAATAAATCGAGAAATGACCACCATTGTTACACCCCAAGACATCGAGATGTGGATTCGTGCTGGACTTGAAGGCTGTGAAGTTTCAGTCGATGGCGATGGACGACATTTTGAAGCACGGATTATCTATCGGGAGTTTGCCGGCAAATCGCTGATTCAACGACACAAGATGGTTTACCAGGTCCTGGGTGACAGGATGAAAGAAGATATTCATGCCCTGTCCATGAAAACCATGACCCCGGATGAGATATAATCCCGAGCCCCTGGAGCTTTATTTTTTAGGAGTTTGATATGTCAATCCAAGAGCAACTGAAGCAAGTAATTGAGGAAAACGAGATTATCCTCTTCATGAAAGGAACGCCGGAGTTTCCGCAATGTGGTTTTTCTGGACGAACGGCGCAGATTCTGGAAGCCTGCGATGTCAAGTATGCCTCTGTAAATGTACTTGCAGATGATACGGTGCGTGAGGGAATCAAGAAGTATTCCAGTTGGCCGACGGTTCCACAACTGTACGTGCGAGGAGAGTTTATTGGCGGTTGTGACATCATGATGGAAATGTACGAAAACGGAGAGCTTGAAAAGTTGTTGAAGTCTGGCGACACCAATAGTGAAACACCATCAACATGACGCTCTGGTTATTTTTCACCTCCAAATTGAAATATGTTCATTGGAAATGACCGGCTTCAGTCAGGATGAAAGAGGGAATGGCTTCAAATGATCAGTTGATTAATGAAGACAAGTACTTGAAACGTCTGACCTCAATGGAAACCGACCGATAACAATGGCCAAATCATATTGCTGTTGGTTTTGTGAGGTTTTTACAGAATGCTGATACCATTGAGCGACTTCTGCTTGATCCCCCCACTTCATATCAACCGATCATCACATTTAACATATTCGATCAAACAGACAATCTGCTTGTCTGCTAGCCTCGCACATCCCATCTGGACTAAATCGAATCGTGCGTAATTGATGCAAAAGTTTTGTGATCATTAGGCTCTGAGTTTGCAGGATTCGTTCGTGAGCATACACCAACACATTGAAAAAAATTATTCCATAATTTGTGCCAATATTCGCCTGGCGCAATATGTCAAACATCAGTACTCTCAGAAACAACTGGGAAAAGGCCTGAAGAGCTGGGAAACTCCCGACATACTTACATGGAATGCTTGGGTCCGACGATGCTGGAGCGATCTTCGGGTACGGCATAAGGGACTTGAGCTGTTGCTGAATCAAACACAGGAAGTCCTGTTGTGGCAAGAGATCATCAGACAACGAGTCGACGCCAGTTTTCAGTGGCATATTCCCTCGGTTGCCGGACAGGCACAATCCGCATGGCGAATCATGCAGGAACACCGAATTCCAGAGTTTGCTGACTCCCAGGAGCTTGGGAGAGATCATCGAATATTTCAGTCCTGGTCTCAGGTATTCAAAGAGCGATGCCAAAAAAACAACTGGATCGATGTATCAAGAATTCCCGAACGCATCGGGAATGATTACATCAACGACCTTGAACTGGTAAATCCCGGTATCGTGATGATGGGTTTTGATGTAATGACCCCCCAGCAGAAAGAATTGATTGGTCATCTCAACAAGACGGGTATCAAGGTCATTGAATTTGAGGAGACCGAAGGTCAAGATGCCAGCATGCAGATTGCACAATGCATGGATATCAGTGAGGAGATTCGTTTCGCTGCCGAATGGTCGAAACAGAAAATACAGGAAAATTCAAAAGCAAAAATTGGCATTCTGGCTCCGGGCTTGCGTGATCAGCGCCAGCGCATTGCGAATACTTTCGAACAGGTGTTGTGTCCCGGTAATCTCGGTTATGAAAATGAGAATGCGCCTTTGCCATTCAGCATAACGCTTGGTCGTTCTCTGTCAGATTATCCGATGATTGCGGTGATCTTCAGTTTACTGGATCTCAAGCCGCATGCCCTGGGCTTGACTGAAATCAGCAAGATGCTGCGTTCGCCATTTATCCGGGGCTATGAAGAAGAACGTGCAAGTCGAGCCCTTCTGGATGAAAAATTGCGCAGCAAGAATCAGCAATCCCATAAATTAAGCGAGATCAAATACCATGTAGCCCAAATGGGCAAGAGTGGTGATTCCCCGAAAATGTTTGTTCGATCCTTGGCTAAACTTGTCGAATACCAGCAGGCA
Organism: Candidatus Poriferihabitans sp.; assembly: GCA_965220975.1. GTDB lineage: Bacteria > Pseudomonadota > Gammaproteobacteria > Arenicellales > Poriferihabitantaceae > Poriferihabitans. Next base: position 3,100,588 of record OZ244855.1, read on the forward strand.
TTACCAGCGAGAAATGCACCTTCAGACTGGTCTGAACACTTTGCCAACATGCTTGAGAAGATCGGCTGGCCTGGTGATCGGCAACTCAACAGCGATGAGCAGCAACAGAGCGAAGCATGGGGTTCTGTTCTTGAAAATTTGGCATCCATTCATGTCATCAAATCCAGAGTTTCACGTACCGAAGCATTGTCGATCTTGCGCCACGAAGCTTCCGAACAGGGCTTTCAGCGCCACACCCCGGAATCACCCATCGAGGTGATGGATCCGCAAGGTGCCGCAGCGATTCGATTCGATCATGTCTGGATGTTGGGTATGAACGAGAACGCCTGGCCACGCCCAATTGTCCCGAATCCATTCATACCAATAAGACTGCAGGCCCAATATGGCGTCATGCATTCGGATACACAACTGTTCCTGGATTGGACAGAGCGGCTTCAGCAGAAAATTATACGCTCAAGTCCCAATGTGGTGTTCAGTTACTCCCGTTATGAAGGAGATCGTCCCTTGTTACGAAGTCCGTTACTTTCCAACCTTCATGGCAGTCATATTGAGAATACCCTGCCAGAGACAACTTCATTTCAAACAGTCATCTTCGAGTCTCGCCACATGGAAGAGATTTCCGATTGCAAGGCACCGTCGGCCGAAAATCATACTGGAGGAACCACTATCTTCATAGACCAATCCCAATGCCCATTCCGATCGTTCGCAAAACACCGGCTTCATTCGCGTGAACTTGAAGAGCCAGATATTGGCTTGAATCCGATGCAAAGGGGTTTGATCATGCATGACTTGATGCAGCAATTCTGGCAGGATGTCAAAAATTATTCCCAACTCATCAAGCGCAAACCCGAGGAGCACGCCGAATTGATCACATCGATTGTTGATCAGAAAATCCAGAAAGCCCAGGAAAGATTGCCGAGCGTGTTTACTCCTCAATTCAGCAAAGTTGAAGCCGACCGCCTAAAATCGGTCATGACCAGTTGGATTGAAGTAGAGAAAGAACGCGAACCATTTCAGGTACGTGATCTGGAGTTTCAGGTAGAGCAGTCATTGGAGGGTATCAACTTCCGCGGTCGGATTGACCGGGTCGACGAGTTGGACGATGGCTCTTTGGTGATCATTGATTACAAAACAGGCATACAGAAAATTTATGACTGGATTCCCGAAACTCTCCGAGAACCGCAGATGCCGCTCTATGCAGTAACCATGCCTGGCAATATTGCGGTGGTCGTTCTTGCGATTCTGAAACAAGGTGATGAATTCGGCTATCGGGGATTGGCAGCTCGGCAAGGCGTCTTCAATTCTGACAGCTCAAACAACGGTCCAGTGAAGAACTTCGAAAACGACCCGGCCATCAGAGAAAAATTTCTGCCATGTGATGAATTAGACTACTGGTCTTGGGATGATCTGCTGGAACAATGGCGAGCACAAGTCGAATTACTGGCGATCGAGTTTCGTGATGGCCATGCTCCAGTCAAACCAACGAATGATTATGCCTGCCAATATTGTGATCAAGGTCCATTTTGTCGAATTGGCGAGATCAGGAAAAATCGGGAAGAATCATGAATCCCCCAGTCGAAATTGCTGACAAAGATGTACGACAAGAGGTGCTGGACCCCGCACGATCATTCATAGTACAGGCTCCGGCTGGTTCCGGCAAGACCGAGTTGCTGATTCGGCGGTATCTTAGTTTGCTGCTGGTAGTCAACCAGCCCGAGGAGATCGTTGCGATTACCTTTACCCGAAAAGCAGCCGCCGAGATGCGAGAGCGAATACTTGATTCGCTTGAATCTGCTGCAAAAGACCCGGACGGTCAGAAACATCAGGATTTGAGAGCTCGAGAACGTTGGGAAATTGCCCATAAGGTATTGAAGCGAAGTGATGAGCTTGGCTGGCGTCTGACGACCAACCCGGCACGAACGACAATCCAGACCATTGATTCATTCTGTGGAAGATTGGTCAAACAGATGCCTGCGTTATCAAGGCTGGGCGGTCATCCCGAGATACTTGAAGATGCCAGTCCACTCTATCAGGAGGCTGCTGAGCGGATATTGAAGCACCTGGATAAGGATGTTGCTCCCTCTAGAGACAGATCAGACGATCAGCACTTGGGCAAATCGATTGCCATTTTACTGAGACATCTCGATAACAATCTGCCGCGTATTCGGGACTTGATCGCGACCATGCTGGCCAAGCGCGACCAGTGGCTGGAACATATCAGCGGCATGCAATCGGACAAGGATAATCCGAAGAGTGACTTCAAGGCAAATCTTGAGCAAAACATCATAGACCATATTGAATCAGTGCTTGAGAAAACCCGTACAGCAATTCCCGACAAGAGCATAGGAGAGTTTTGCGAGATTTTGACTTATGTATTCCGCAACCTCAATGTACCTGTGCCCGACAAGGTGATAAGAGATTTGCCGGAAGGAAATTTCGAAAACCTTTTGCTATGGAGGAAGATCTCAAATGTTTGTCTAACCAATGCGGGAACCTGGCGACGCAAGTTTACCGTCAAAGAAGGATTTCTGGCCGGCAGCGACTATAGCTGGGCCAAGGAACAATTCAAACCAATCATCGGCGAATTTATGGATGCTAGCCAACTTCAGGAAAGTTTGCATCAGATTCAAGGACTCCCGGACCCATCCTATACCCCAGAGGAGTGGTCGGTACTCGAGGTCTTGCCTGAATTGCTGAAAATAGCTTATGCAGAATTGCGTCTCTTGTTCAAGGAAAGAAATCAGGTTGACTTTGTAGAAATATCGACTGCCGCCCAACTTGCACTGGGTGAAGATGAAGACCCCACTGATTTGGCACTTTATCTGGATCATCGTATTCAACATATCCTGATTGACGAGTATCAGGACAGTTCTAAAGGGCAACAGGAATTACTTGAAAAATTGATAGCCGGGTGGACGGATGCAGACGGACACAGTCTGTTTCTGGTCGGTGATCCAATGCAGTCGATTTACCGATTCAGGAATGCAGAGGTCAGCTTGTTTCTTCGGATATGTGAGCATGAACGTCTTGGTCAAATACCGGTTCATCCCAGAAAAATCACTATGAACTTCCGTTCTGACAGGGCTCTGGTCGGCTGGGTGAATGAGGTATTCCCCGAAGTTTTCCCAGCACAGCCTGACAGTCATGCGGGATCAGTCAGTTACACGAAAGCAATCGCCTTTCAGTCGCATCAGGAGAACTGTGGAACAAAGTTTCATTTGGCAAACGATCAAAGCGAGGAGGCCCAACAGGTTGTTGACCTGATTGGGGAGACTAGGCAGCGTAATCCCGAAGACAAAATTGCTGTCTTGGTTAGAAACCGTAATCACCTGAAGAAAATCGTTCCGTTGCTAAATCAGTCAAACACCCCGTTCCGAGCGGTTGATACCGAGAAACTGGTCACCGATCCCGCCATCCAGGATCTGATTGCCTTGACAAGAGTGTTGCATCATGATGCAGATCGTGTTGCATGGCTTGCACTACTGAGGGCACCTTGGTGTGGCTTAAAACTGGATGACTTATTGCGATTGGCTGGAGAAAACCGCCACCAGACTCTTTGGCACTGTATTCAGGATAACTCTCTTGTTGAGAATTTGAGTCAGGACGGTCGGGAACGGCTTTTACGGGTGAGAACAGTTCTGAAAAAGGCGTTTGAGCTTGAAGGCCGAGTATCACTGCGACGCTGGATTGAAGGTGCATGGATCAATCTGGGTGGTCCAGCAACACTGAAAGAAAAAGATCATTTAGTCAATGCAGAGACATTCTTCAGCAGGCTGGATGATATGGATGAGGGGGGATACATGCGCGATCGGACTGAGTTTTTCAGGCATGTTGACACGCTGTATGCCAGTCCTGATATCCGATCAGATGACAAATTACAGGTCATGACCATACACAAAGCCAAAGGGCTTGAGTTTGATCACGTGATCTTGCCTGGTCTTGGTAGTGGTGGGGGAAGAGATTCGGAACAGCTATTCCTGTGGTCGGATGCCCCTGATGGCCTGCTGGTGGCGCCAATCAAAGGCTCAAGTCAGGAGACAACATCCGGGATTTACAAGTTCATTCAGAATTACGAGAAAAGGAGGAGAGACTATGAGGAAAGTCGTCTTCTGTATGTGGCGCTGACCCGTGCCCGCAAGAGCATGCATCTGATGATGTCGTTCAGAGGTTCGAGCCCGACGCAAGGATCCATGCTTGCCAAGCTATGGCCAATCAAATTGGTTGAATCCGAGTACGAAAGATTGGCCGGAAACACGGAGACCGATTTGCTAAGTCAAGAGCCGCAGCAGCAAGCGGATGATGAATCCATTCAAAGGATAAGAAGACTGACTGCACAGTGGCACCTGCCACCACCGCCAAGTCCGGTTGCGTGGACTCCCTCTTTCCTGTTTGATGATGGGGAAGAGAGTGGAGATTTCAAGGCCATCAAATTCAAGTGGGCCGGACAAACCATCAAGCAAGTTGGCATTATTGTTCATCGATGCCTGCAGCAGATCGCAACCGAAGGCAGTGAACACTGGAATGCAGATCGCATCATTCGGTGGCAAGATTATTTTCGGGATTCGCTGAAATCGGTTGGAGTAGCCAATGAAGATCTTGAAGAAGCTGTGGTGCTGGTTCGTTCTGCTCTAACGCAAACCTTGCAAGATCCACAAGGTCAATGGATTATTAGCAGTAAGCACAAGGATGCGAAGTGTGAATTCGCATTAAGTGGAATCCATCACGGTAATCTGGTCAATATCGTGATCGATAGGACCTTCATTGATGAAAATGGGATACGCTGGATTGTCGATTACAAGACCTCACGCCGGGAGTCTGGCGGAATCGATGAGTTTCTTGATGATCAGGTTGATCGGTATCAGAGTCAGTTGGAGAAATATCGGGATATCATGTCTTCCTATGATGCCCGTCCAATCCGGGTTGGATTGTATTTTCCGCTTCTTAAGGCTTGGCGAGAATTACCTGTTCAGAATTAGAAAGTCAATCCAATGATGCCTGGTTTCACCTCCATTCATGTTTGATCATTGATGCAAGAGCAAAGAGATGATCTGACCCGTTGTGAATGGGCCGGAGATGACCCCCTGTATCAGGACTACCACGATAGTGAGTGGGGAGTTCCCTTGCACGACAATCGGAAACTGTTCGAGTTTTTGTGCCTTGAGGGTGCACAGGCAGGGCTCAGCTGGATTACCATTTTGCGCAAACGGCAACATTATTTTCAAGTTTTTGATGGATTTGATCCCGAGGCAATTGCTCGTTACGATGCAACGAAAAAAGCAGAGCTTATGAACGACCCCGGTATCGTTCGCAATCGCCTGAAGATCGAAGCTTTCGTCAATAATGCTCGAGCCACACTGAATTTGCGTGAGGCAGGGCTGGCCCTGGATGAGTTTTTGTGGGATTTTGTTGATGGCAGACCGATCCAAAACGCTTGGTGCAGGCAAGATCAGGTGCCGGTCCAGACTGATTTATCCCGCAAATTGAGTCGAGCACTCAAGAAACGGGCCTTCAGTTTCGTTGGCCCAACGATCTGCTATGCCTTCATGCAGGCGACCGGTATGGTAAACGACCATCTGGTAACTTGCTTTCGCTACGCTCAGCTACGAGAACCGTAAGGACAATTCACGAGATCAGTAACCGGTTGACTCGTTTCACAAACTCGCCCGGGTTGTTTAGCATTGCACCTTCTGCAAGAAGCGCTTGATCGAACAGGAGTTTCGCCCAGTCTTCGAGTTCTTCACTCTCTGGATTCATGCGTTTGACCAGAGCGTGATCTGGATTGATCTCCAGAATTGGTTTGGCAGTGGGGGCATCTTGTCCAATAGCTTTGAGGATCCTTTCCATATTGCCTCCCATATCCATTTCATCGGCGATCAGACAACTTGGCGAGTCAACCAGGCGATTCGAGAAACGAACATCTTTCACGGATTCATCTAGAATCTCTTTGATCTTCTGAAGCAGAGTATCTTGAGCAGTTTGCTCTTCATCGGTTTTCTTTTCGGCTTGCTCTTCTTTGGAATCATCAAGCTCCAGATCTCCTCTTGCAATAGATTTCAGGGTCTTGTCTCGAAATTCGGTAACATGGGAGACAAACCATTCATCAATCGGATCGGATAGCAGAAGCACCTCAATGTCTTTCTTTTTGAATATTTCGAGATGTGGTGATGAACTTGCAGCCGTGTGACTTTCCGCGGTCAGATAGTAAATGTGTTTCTGACTCATAGGCATTCTGTCAACATACTGATCGAGTGAAACGGTTTGTAATTCTCCGTCTCCCTTGGTAGTGGAAAAACGGGTTAGTTCTGTAATCAACTGTCTATTTTCGTAGTCCTCCACTACTCCTTCCTTGAGTGCTTTGCCAAACTCTTTCCAGAGCTTGTTGTAAGTCTCGTCATCCGATTTACTCAGTTTTTTCAGTTCACTCAGCACTCGCTTGACGGAAGCTTGGCGGATTTTGTCTATATCCCGATTCTGTTGCAGGAATTCCCGGGATACGTTCAGGGGAAGATCGGCACAGTCGACCAGTCCACGGACGAACCGGAGATAGTTTGGCATCAGGGTTTTGGCATCGTCCGAGATGAAAATTCTGCGCACGTACAGTTTGATCCCGTGTCGTTGTTCGCGATCCCACAGATCAAAGGGCGCAGTTGCGGGCACGAAAAACAGCGAAATGTAATCCATTTTCCCCTCCACTCGGTTGTGAATGGTCAAGGCTGGGGCAGTGGAATCATAGGTTAGCGAAGAGTAAAACGTCTTGTACTCCTCCTCTGTAATCTCGGTTTTGGGACGAGTCCAGAGGGCTGAACCCTTGTTAACGGCCACCCATTCTTCGCCTTCTTCCTGTTTGGACTCGGGTTTCTCTGTCTCTTCGGATTCTTCAGCAGCCGGCTCTGGTTCCTTGGGCATCAGAATTGGAATTGAGATATGGTCTGAATATTTTCCGATGATGTTACGGATACGATAATCATCGACATATTCATCGTCGTCATCCTTAAGATGAATAATGATCTCGGTCCCTCGAGCGGATCTGTCTATGGACGATATGGTATATTCGCCCGTTCCATCGGAGTTCCACATGACTCCTGACTTCGATTTCGCTCCAGCCTTTCGGGTGAGCAGGGTGACCTGTTTGCCAACGAGAAAGCAAGAATAGAACCCGACCCCGAACTGGCCGATGAAATCGGCATCACCGGACGATTTTTCTGCTTCCATCTTCTCGATGAAGGCCCGTGTTCCAGAGCGTGCGATCGTGCCGATATCATTAACCACCTCATCATAATCCATGCCGATACCGTTATCTCGGACGGTGATGGTCTTGTTTTCCTGATCCGCAGAAATCCAGATTCCAAGTTCCTCCTCGTCTTCCAGCAGGTTTTTGTCAGTGAGAGACGCGAAACGCAATTTGTCACAGGCATCGGAAGCATTTGAAATCAGCTCGCGAAGAAATATTTCCTTGTTGCTGTACAACGAGTGAATCATCAGATTCAGCAGCTGTTTCACTTCCGTCTGAAATGAACGAGTTTCGGAAGCCGGGGTACCTGTTCTGGTCTTTTTCGATTTGGATTTTGTCTCGGGACTCATGATCAAGATTTCGAATTTACAAACAAGAGTCGTAAAAATGGGGATTGACCCCCCACCTTTCAAGCGTGTATTTTGTCAAAATCCATCCCCCGTTCAATGGTATCCAACCTGGCCATTCGACTATTTTTGGAGACTGCTTTCAGGAAAAGTCGAAAACTGTCTACATCTTCTATCTTTTTCGGGTAAAATTGCCCCTCGCCCTAGGCTCTTGGTGTTATTCGGGGTATAGCGCAGTCTGGTAGCGCGCCTGCTTTGGGAGCAGGATGTCGGGAGTTCGAATCTCTCTACCCCGACCAGTATAGGTTCATTATCGAGAGCGCCCGTAGCTCAATTGGATAGAGCAACGGCCTTATGAGCCGAGTTTTGACTTGTTTTGGTTGATTCTCGAAAATAGGAGCCTCTATGGGAAACGAAACCTGTAGAGTGGAGAGCACTGTATCGGTAAAACCTTAACGGGATGAAAACAATGGCAAAAAGCCGGTTCATTGACGATGGCAATACCGAGGAAACCATGACGGATTTGAAAATCCGTTGGGGGATCCGTAGAGACTATACGTGCTCCACCTGAAACGGTGAAGATATAGTCCAGACCCCAAACTCAATCCGGCATGATTGAGGCGACGAAAGTCGTAGCGGGTAAGCTAAGCCGTAGGTTACAGGTTCGAGTCCTGTCGGGCGCGCCAGACAATGGTTATAATAAGCAGACTGTGTAGAGATTATGGTGAGCGTAGCTCAGTTGGTAGAGCCCCGGATTGTGATTCCGGTTGTCGTGGGTTCGAGTCCCATCGTTCACCCCAACTTGACCATTGACTGGAAACTTTTTTCTACGTTATTACCACCAAGATTTACCAAGAGGTGCTGATGTGCGAGAGTGGCGGAATTGGTAGACGCGCTGGATTTAGGTTCCAGTGGGGCAACCCGTGAGAGTTCGAGTCTCTCCTTTCGCACCAACTTCAAGATCAGTCATGGCAATGTGATACTCAATATTGGCCAAACACTACCATAGCATCACAAAACTAGACTTCCAAGTTCATTTCAATGCAGGTTTCAGAAGAAAAATTAGACGATTCAATAAATTGTAAGCTGAACATTTCGATTCCCCCTGACTGGATAGATTCTCAAGTCGAACAGAAACTTCAGGAGTACGCAAAGCAAGCGAAACTGCCTGGATTCAGACCGGGAAAAATTCCATTCAGCGTAATCAAGCAAAGATTTGGTCTGGCAGTTTCAAAAGATGTGATCTTGGAGAAACTTCCGGATTGGATCATTGATGCTATTGATGCCAAGAAGCTAGTGGTGGCTGGTATTACTTCAATCAATTTTCCGGACTACAAGTTTGGCAATGTCTGTGAATTCTCGGTGCACATTGAACTGCTCCCAGACATTCCTAGCTCTGCGTACGAGAATCTGTCTTTCAACTTTTATGAAGCAGAAGTCAACGAACAAGACATACAAGATGCACTCAGGAAAATTGCGATTCAGAACGCTGAATATGTCGAAACGGACGTCTCTAGTGGTTGTGATCAACGTATTACCTTGCAGTATCGGCATGCTGAACAAACCGATGAATACTTTACCTCGGAGAATCTCTATTACTCGGGCAGCAATCCAATTATGAAGGAGTTTGACAACAAGCTGAAAGGGGCTCGTGCCGGAGATCGAATTGAAGTGGAAATCAATCCGAATACATTCATGAAAATGAATATTGATACATCAATTTCCGATCACGATCCCGAAGACAAATCCACGGAGCCTTTCTTAATTCAGATAAACAAGATTGAAAATTGCAAGGAGCAACCGCAAATTAATGATGCATTGGCAGAAAAACTGGGTGTTGAGGAAGGTGGCCTGGATGAGTTGAAAAAACGAGTTGTCAAGGAGTTGGAAAGAAAGATGAAAAAAACAAACGAGATGTTCAATCACCTCAGCATCAAAGATGCCTTGTACGAGAGGAATGAAAAAACCCAGGCAATTTCCATCCCCCGAAGCATGTATTTGCGCGATGCTTCCGCAATTGGTCCTTATCCGGTCATCAGTGACAGCAATCTTCCCAATCTAGGTCAGGATGAAATCGAGAATCGCAGGAAGGAAATTCTGTGCGGGCTCATTTATCAGCATATTTTTACCCAGCATCATGGATCCGAGATCGAAGACAGCAAGCTGAAAGAATTTCTTGATGAAGAAGCCCAAAGTTATGCCCAGCCCGATAAATACATCGATCTTGTATTAACAAATGAGCAGTTTTCCCGACAGGCAAGAATGTCTTTTCTGCAAAAATTTGCGCTAGAAAAAATCATGGAGACAGCAGAAATCACCAAACAAGCTAGCCTTGAGGCCCAGTGATTTGATCTTGCTCAGACTATTTTTTGGACTCGCGTGATCAACGAGTTTGGATTTGACACATGGCACACTGGAACAAAAGAGTTGACAAGATGACCAACAAAATGACCGAAAACCCGGAACAGACGCAGAATATTGGTTTGATCCCCATGGTCGTTGAGACGACCGGCAGGGGTGAACGAGCTTTTGATATCTATTCGCGACTGTTAAAGGAACGAGTGGTTTTCATGATCGGCACGGTCAATGATCACATGGCGAATCTGATTATTGCGCAACTGCTGTTTCTTGAATCTGAAAATCCAGAAAAGGATATCTCCCTGTACATCAACTCTCCGGGTGGCGTTGTTTCATCCGGTCTCGCAGTCTATGATACCATGCAGTTCGTTCGGCCAGATGTGAGTACAGTATGTGTTGGGCAAGCCGCCAGTATGGGAGCTGTGATTTTGGCAGGTGGCTCCAAGGGTAAACGCTTTGCGCTCCCCCATTCGAGAATCATGATTCATCAACCCATGGGAGGGTCGCAAGGTCAGGCTACCGATATTGAAATTCATACCCGTGAAATACTCGGTATCCGAGACCGCCTCAATAAAATTCTTTCCGATCACACTGGGCAGACCCTGAAGCGCATCAAGACGGATACTGACCGAGATCATTTCATGAGTGCGGCAGATGCTACAAAGTATGGACTGATTGATACCGTTTTGAGTTCGCGGATTGACTCGGAAAATTCCTGATGCAATCCTCAATGGGTAACATAATCGCTTACAATCTGTTTGGAATTGAGCAACTTTGAGTTGTACAATTGGAATGGATGTTAATTTCGTAATCCAAGTACTTTTAAACTGGGCTGAACAAGAGTATGGCTAACCGATCGAAAAAAGGCGGGAAAATTCTGCATTGCACGTTTTGCGGAAAGAGTCAACGCGATGTGAAGAAACTGATTGCAGGTCCATCCGTCTATATCTGTGATGAATGCGTCAAACTTTGCAACAGCATCATTCTGGAAGAGGATGTTCAAAATAGCAGTAAAGAGCCATTCGGCAAAAATCACAAATCCTTCCCCAGTCCCAAGGAAATACACCAAATTCTTGATGATTATGTCATCGGGCAAGAGAGTGCCAAGAAACTTCTATCGGTAGCTGTCTACAATCACTACAAACGTATCGAGAATGAGCAAGAAAACGAAGATGTTGAAATATCCAAAAGCAATATCTTGTTGATCGGGCCAACCGGATCCGGCAAGACTCTGCTGGCTGAAACTCTTGCTCGTCAATTAAAGGTGCCTTTCACAATTGCCGATGCAACCACCCTTACCGAAGCGGGGTATGTGGGTGAGGATGTCGAAAATATTATCCAGAAACTCTTGCAAAATTGCGATTACGATACGGAAAAAGCCGAAACAGGTATCGTTTACATTGACGAGATTGACAAGATTTCCCGAAAATCGGAAAACCCGTCGATAACCCGGGATGTTTCAGGTGAAGGTGTGCAGCAGGCATTGCTGAAACTGATCGAGGGAACCAATGCCTCAATACCTCCTCAAGGAGGGCGAAAACACCCCCAGCAGGAGTTTATTTCGGTCAATACCAAGAACATCCTGTTTATCTGTGGCGGTGCATTTTCTGGCCTGGAAAAGATTATCCAGAATCGCACGGAAAAATCCGGCATCGGATTTGGAGCCGATATCACTGACAAATCCGACAAGGAACGATCGAGCGAATTGCTGAATCAACTGGAACCAGAAGATTTGATCAGATATGGATTGATTCCGGAATTTGTCGGTCGGCTTCCAGTTATTGCAACTCTTGAGGAATTGGACAAGGAATCCTTGATCAGAATTCTTCAGGAACCAAAAAATTCCCTGATCAAGCAGTATCAGTGTTTGTTTGGACTGGAAGAGGTTGATCTGGTCTTTCGTGAGGATGCGCTTGAGCAGATTGCCACCAAAACCATGGATCGTAAATCCGGCGCACGAGGCCTGCGTTCCATCATGGAAAACTCCCTGATCGAAACCATGTATGAGTTGCCCTCAATCAAAGGGGTCGCCAAAGTGGTAGTAGATGGGTCGGTGATTGCAGAAGGATCACGTCCACTCTACGTATACAGTGATGAAGCAGACAAGAAATCTGCTGTAGGCTCCTCCTCGTAGGAGAGGGACATAAGGACAACAGAATATCGGATTTTTGCACACAACGAATGGAGGTTTTTCAGTGAGTAAACAAGATCAGGTCTTCAAGACTGGTATACCCGTATTGCCGCTCCGGGATGTAGTAGTGTTTCCACGTATGGTCATTCCGCTACTGGTTGGACGCAAGAAGTCGATCCAGGCACTCGAATTCGCCATGGATACCAAGGAAAAGAAGATATTGCTCGTTACCCAGCGTGATGCCACTCACGACGATCCGAGCATAGATCAGATCTATCAAACCGGGACCGTGGCATCCGTTCTGCAGATGCTAAGAATGTCGGATGGTGCAGTCAAGCTTCTGGTGGAAGGAGAGGATCGGGCGAATGCCCTGAAATTCAAGGACTTTGGGAATTGTCTGGTATGCGATCTCGAATTGATCGAGGAGAGTGACATTAATACTTCAGAGTCAAACGCTCTGGTGCAAACCGCAATTGCCGAGTTCGAGAAATTCGTCAAAATCAATTCCAATGTACCAGCCGAGATAACTGCATCATTGAACAAGGTTACTGCAGTTGGGCCAGCAGCAGACATCATTGCTGCGCATCTCAATATCAACAATGATGAAAAACAGAAAATTCTTGAGATGGCAGATCCAGTTGCCAGAATCGAACATGTACTGGTAAAACTTGCCGAAGAAGTCGAAGGACTTCAAGTCGAAAAAACCATTCGCGCCCGAGTCAAGAAGCAGATGGAACGTTCGCAACGCGAGTACTACCTGAATGAAAAACTCAAGGCCATCCAAAAGGAATTGGGTGATAGCGAGGAAGGTACAAATGAGAACGACGAGTTGGAAAACCGCATCGAAAAAGCTGGCATGACCAAAGAAGCCAAGGAAAAGGCCGAGTCCGAATTGAAGAAATTGCGCATGATGTCGCCGATGTCTGCCGAAGCCAATGTCGTCCGAAATTACATCGATACTCTTTTGTTACTGCCGTGGAAAACCCGGACTCGAGTTTCCAAGGATCTCAAGCGGGCTCAGAAAATTCTGGATGATGACCATTACGGGCTCGAAAAGGTGAAAGGGCGGATTCTGGAATATCTGGCCGTTCAAACTCGCGTCAAGAAACCAAAGGCAGCGATTCTGTGTCTTGTCGGGCCTCCCGGAGTTGGCAAAACCTCGCTCGGCGAGTCAATCGCGAAAGCAACCAATCGGAAATTCATTCGCATGTCACTAGGTGGAGTACGAGATGAAGCAGAAATTCGCGGTCATCGAAAAACCTATGTTGGTTCGATGCCGGGCAGAATCATTCAAAACTTGACAAAGGCCAAGTCAAAGAACCCATTATTCATGCTGGATGAAGTCGACAAGATGTCAATGGATTTTCGAGGGGATCCGTCATCGGCATTGCTTGAAGTACTTGATCCTGAACAGAATCATCGCTTTGGCGACCATTACATGGAAGTGTCTTTTGATCTTTCTGAAGTGATGTTCATAGCGACTGCGAATACCCTGAATATTCCTCCCCCGTTGTTAGACAGGATGGAGGTGATTCGAATTTCTGGATATACTGAGGAAGAGAAGCTGGAGATCGCTCGCAGGTATCTAATTCCAAAACAGAAAAAGTACAATGGATTGAAAGAGGGTGAAGCAAGGATGACCAGTCGCGTGATCAAGGATATCATTACGTTTTATACGCGCGAGGCTGGTGTTCGAAATTTGGAAAGGGCCATATCCAAGGTCTATCGAAAAGTTGTCAAGGATCTAGTGCTTGACAAAACCATTGATGAAATTCGCCTTACCGTTGGAAATCTGAGTAACTATCTGGGGGTCAAGCAATACCGACGAAATGAAGTCCAGCAAGAGAATAAAATCGGACAGGTTCAAGGTCTGGCATGGACATCCTTCGGCGGTGAATTATTGAGTATTGAGGCGGTAGTCATGCCTGGAAAGGGGCGGCAGGCTTCCACCGGCAAGCTCGGTGATGTGATGAAGGAATCCATCTCGGCTGCGATTACTGTAGTTAGAAGCAGAAGTCACAATTGGGGGATAAAGCCGGACTTTCATCAAAAGCAGGATATCCATATACATGTTCCGGAGGGAGCAACGCCTAAAGACGGACCAAGTGCCGGTATTGGCATGTGCATTGCAATTATTTCCGCATTGACCGAGATTGCAGTCCGTTCAGATGTTGCAATGACTGGCGAGATCACTTTACGGGGTGAAGTCTTGCCAGTTGGCGGATTAAAGGAAAAGTTGCTGGCAGCCCACCGTGCCGGTATCAAGCTGGTAATCATACCGAATGATAATCAAAAGGACTTACAGGATGTATCGGAAAAAGTTCGAAAAGAGATAGAAATTCGCCCAGTTAAGTGGATTGACCAGGTGGTGGACTATGCGTTAGAGAGGGTGCCGGTTCCACTTCCAGAGGAAGAAATCGAAGAGAGCAAATTAGGGGAACAGAAGGAAGATCGGCGTGACGGCGTCAATCCTACAGTCACGGCACATTAGTTGGCTTCGATCGATTTTTCAACCGAAAATGGACTGAAAAAGGTTTATAATGCTCAATACCTGAACAACAAATCTGGGATTGCTATTGATTTCGTAGCCTTGACCAGATAAACGGAAGTTCCAATCGAGATGTCTTATATGGAATACACCTACATGTCTCAATTGTAGTCTGTACGATTGAGACGATTTCACTTTCATATTCTAACAATGAGGAATATTACATGAACAAATCAGAACTTATTGACCATATTGCAAGCGCCGCAGATTTATCCAAAGCACAAGCTTCAAAAGCACTTGATGCAGTTGTTGATGGTATTGGCTTATCCTTATCAAAAGCGGATAGTGTGAGCTTGATTGGTTTTGGAACTTTTTCAATCTCCGAACGAGCTGCTCGGACTGGTCGAAATCCTCGTACTGGAGAGACGATACAGATTCAAGCAGGAAAACAAGTTCGTTTCAAAGCCGGTAAAGCATTGAAGGACAGGGTAAACTAGCTCGAAGGGCGCTTAGCTCAGCCGGGAGAGCATCGCCCTTACAAGGCGAGGGTCGCAGGTTCGATCCCTGCAGCGCCCACCAAAATCGGAGCGGTAGTTCAGTTTGGTTAGAATACCGGCCTGTCACGCCGGGGGTCGCGGGTTCGAGTCCCGTCCGCTCCGCCAATTCAAACGCGTGAGCGTTCTTGAATCAGTACTCATACGCCTTGAGGATAGTTTCCACAATACCTCCTGTTTGTGCGGTACTAATTCAAAAACGCTCTTTTGTTTTTGCATTCGGCGAAAATAAACAATGTTAACTGCCATCAAGCAACGTGCTACTGGATGGGTAGCATGGGCGATTGTCATCCTGATCACCATTCCGTTTGCATTATGGGGAATTAATTCCTATTTTGAAGGAGGTACCGAGGTTTCGGTTGCTTCTGTGAATGGGCAGGATCTGTCGCTCTATAGTTATCAGGACAGTCTGCAAAATCATGCCCAGGTCTTGCGCCAGCAATTGGGGGATTCTTTTGATCCTGAGATTCTTGAATCATTGCAAGTAAGAAGAGGGGTGCTTGATTCGATCATTAATCAGACTATTTTGGATCAGTACATTGTCGAGCAAAATTTACGCATTTCTGATGAGCAACTGAATCAAACCATTTACAATGCGGAAATTTTTCAGACCAATGGACAATTTGATGCTGCGCAGTATCGATCCATTCTGGCCGCAAGTCGTTTCACGCCACAACAGTATGAGGAGCTAGAGCGTGCCAATCAGGCGGTCAATCAGGTTCGTTTGGGAATAATCAATTCGGCGTTTGTTCTAGATTCGGAGGTTGATCAGTTACTTTCAATTCAACAGCAACAGCGGGAGATTGAGTATTTTTTACTCGAAGTTGATCAATTCGCAGAAGGCATTGAAGTCACTGAGGAAGAAGTTCAGGATTATTATGACAATAACCCTGAAGACTTCATCATTCCGGCTCGAATGAAAGTCAGTTATGTCGAACTGGATGTTGAATCCCTGTCTAGCTTCATGGAGCCCGGCGAGCAACAGATTACAGGGTTCTATGAGGAAAATAAAGGCAGATATCTAGCCCCGGAGAGTCGTAGAGCGCGACACATTCTTTTGGCAGTGAATGCATCTGCAACCGACCAGGAGCGTGAAGCGAAACGGAAACTTGCCAATGACTTGCTTGAGCGTCTGAGAAGCGGGGAAGATTTTGCCGAATTGGCAGAGCAATATTCCGATGATCCTGGTTCAAGGAATACTGGTGGAGATCTCGGTATTATTGCACGAGAACAAATGGCCGCTCCATTTGAAGAGGCCGTTTACAGAATGACCGAAGGTGATATTGAAGGGCCAGTTGAAACGCAATATGGCTATCACATAATAAACCTGGTCGAATTGATCGAGGAACAGCAGCAGCCGTTTGAGGATGTTCGGGAAGAAGTGATCGGTGAATTAAGGGGTATTCTGGCTGAGCAGCGATTCGCAGAGTTGGCAGAACCTTTTATGAATCTTGTATTCGAGAATCCGGAAAGTTTGGATTTGGTATCGGAAGAGTTGGGCTTGCCAATTCAAGAGAGCGACTGGTTTACTGAGAACGCCGGAGACGGTTTAGCTAGCGAAGCCAAAGTGCGCAGAGCCGCTTTTTCCGAAGATGTGCAAAATGAAAATTTAGTGAGTCAGCCGATTGAAATCGGTTTTGAGAAAATTGTTGCGATTCAGAAACTGGAATATGAACCAGCCACAACAGAACCTTCAGATCAGGTTCGCGACCGGATTGTTTCAATCTTGCGAGATGCAAAAGCTAAGCAACAAGTACTCTCCTTGGGTCGTGAGTATTCTGAGGCACTTAATGAAATGCAGTCAACCGATTCTGGTTGGCGAGAGTTTATCGAGGAAAAGGGACTGAATATTATGGATTCAACATTCTCAAGTCGTTCAAGTGCACCTATTGATCAGCAGGCACTTGCCGAGTCGGTTTATGCATCCAAGCCAGGGAAAAGCGAGGTTGTATTTGGATCGGCTATTATGTCCAATGGTGATTATGCCCTGTACAAATTGCATTCGGTGACAGATGGCGTTATCGATGAAATCGATGATTCGGTTCGTCAGGCATTCTCGAATCAATTGAGTTACGGCGAGGGTGCAGGAATGATGTCTGGATTTTCAAGACAGTTGAGAGATCAGGCCGAAATTGAAATCTTTGAAGATCGTCTTTAATCCCTCAGCCAAGAAGGTTTGTGTTGAAGGCACACAACATTATTTCTCGGCTTAGGGCGAGGTTTTATTGATCTAGCCCAAAAACCTTCTTTGGAATGCTAGTCCAGTGCATTGATTGTTGGATCAGGTTCTTGCATAGACCAAGATACTTCCTCTCCAGCTTTCAATGGCACTATCTCCTCCGCATGGATGCTCGTTTGGCAGCTTGGAATGGCTTTTGGGATTTTTTTGGCTTTTCGTATGAGTGTAATTTGTTCGGCGTTTCTAGGAATCTGATAGAAATCTGCTCCAAAGTGGCTTGCGAATCCTTCTAGGCGGTCAATCTTGTCGATGCCGTCGAACATTTCAGCATAGTATTCAATTGCTGCAACAGCAGAGAATATACCAGCACATCCACATGCACTCTCCTTATTATTTCGAGCATGTGGTGCACTATCTGTCCCCAAGAAGAAGGAGGGATTTCCGGAGGTTGCTGCCTCTAACAAAGCCATGCGATGTTCTTCCCGTTTCAGCACTGGAAGGCAAAAGTGATGTGGTCGTATGCCGCTTTTGAACATCTCGTTGCGGTTATACATCAGGTGATGTGGGGTAATTGTGCCGGCTACATTTGCACTGCAATGTTTCACGAACTCGATACCATGCCGAGTAGTGATATGTTCCAAGGTCATTTTAAAATCGGGAATTTCGCGATGAACTGGTTCAAGGACCTGTTCAATGAATACGGCTTCACGATCAAACACATCAACATTTGGATCGGTGACTTCACCATGAATTTGCATAACGACGTCATGTTTTGCCATACATTCGAAGGTATTCATCATCGCTGTAATCCTGGTTACTCCAAACTTTGAGTTCGTAGTGGCTCCTGATGGGTATAATTTGAAACCTAATATATGTTCGCAATTTGCAGCCTCCTTGATGTGTATTGGGGAAGTATTCTCTGTAAGAAACAGGGTCATTTTTGGGTCGAAATTAAGAGTCGGAGGTACTGCATCAAGTATTCGATCACGGTAAGCGAGTGCCTGTTCAACCGTTTCGACCGGTGGAGAGAGGTTTGGCATTACTAGTGCTCTAGCGAACTGGTAGGCGGTATACTCAGCCACCTGTTTTAACATCGCACCATCTCGCAAGTGGACATGCCAATCATCAGGTCTGGTTATGGTGATAGACACTAGTTTAGGCTTGGGGGCATTGAATCAGATGAGTTGAACACAGAAAACATGAAGAAGACTGACGAGGTACATGAACGAGCTCTGTATTAGTTTTTGTTGGTTGCAAATGATTGACGTTTTTCGCATTTCTGTCGATGTACTCGAGGAGTATTGACACAAATCGCTCATGGTTATCCAAATTGCATTATGGTTCTAAGTATCGTGAGTTGTTTCGATATTATACTTCCAATATAATACGTGGGGATGTTTTGAGGTAGGATTTATCCGCGCTAAATTTTGAGATCCAGAGTCATGCATATTTTTATAAGCTTACCACTGTAAACCCTATGAAAATAACCTAATTGACCGAAAAGCATGGTAATATTTGTGTAAAATGCCAAAATCTACAACTATTTGGAGACGAGAAATGTTTAAGTTAATGAAATTGCCCCCCCCCCCCCTCGCTAAACTAGCAACCCTGTTTTTGCTGATTATTTTGGCGATGCCAGTTCAGGCGCAACAATGCAATGAGTCACATATCGTATTATCGAGATCTACTTCGGATACGGTAGCAGAAGGTAGCCATTCTCTTTTTGTCTTCATGGTGGAAAATTGCGACAAAACTTCTAGACAATACGAGATACCTTTCTGTGTCGAATTTTTTGACACAACCCAATGCAGCTCAAACGATCAAACTTGTATGGTTAACAAAGTTGCCGGCGACAGCGGTGTTCGGCAATTTCCGAGTCCTGGCTGGAAAAAGGCAAACGGATTTAAGCGGTGTAATTCCTTTGCTCCCAACGTTAATATTATGTCGGTATACGTTCGAGCGAAAAATAACGACTTCAAGGATGAAATGCAGAATTTAATACACGTAATCATGCGCAACCCGACACGGTACACAGGTGTTATCATCACAGATAATGACTAACTCCCATAGGATGATTCATACCTTAAACCATTGTTATTTAAAAGTATATATTTGAGAAAAATACGGCTTTTGGGCCGCATTATTTTGATATAAAAGGTCATTACAGATCAAAATTGGTGACCTCTAGTGAAGACTGATTCTCTGAATTCTGTATCATTGAGAAGTGAACCGTATTGGTTTAAGCGTGATCTTCTTCGATTGATCTAATACATTTCCATTGGATCGATATCCAAAGACCAGCGCAATTTTGGGCTAGTGGGTATATTCTCTACCCAGTCTATCCACTGTTTCAGGATCTGGTGCAGTTGCGTACGAGCAGTTGCATTCACTAACAGTTGAAATCGATGCCATTCATCAATTCGAATAACCGGAGAGAGTACAGGATCCATGATCTGAATTGATGACTCCAGTTTCATTGAAGCACGCAGACTATCACCGTGTTGTTTGATTTTTCGCAATAGACGTAATCCTTCTTCGGGCTTGCGTGATTCGACTCGCCATAGTGCAAAGCTGGAAAATGGTGGAACAAGCGCAGCCTTGCGCTCCTCACGACAGCATGCGAAAAATGAGTCATAATCCTGATGACGGACCATCTCCATGTATTGATTTTCAGGATGATAGGTCTGGATATAAACCCGCCCCGGATCTTTGCCGCGGCCAGAACGACCGGATACCTGCATCAGATCCTGAAACAATTGTTCAGGAGCTCGAAAGTCGATACTGTACAGTCCCTGATCAGGATTGATGATTCCAACGAGAGTCACTCCATGAAAATCATGTCCCTTGGAAATCATGCGAGTGCCAACAATGATATCAACTTGTCCTTTGTTGATAAAGTCTAACGTTTCCTGGAGTTGGCGATATGTCCGAATTTTGTCTCGATCAAATCGCAATATGGATGCATCAGGAAACAATTTCGCCAATGATTCTTCAATACGCTGGGTGCCAGCACCTCGAAGCAACAACGGTGATCGACATTGCGGACAAAAATCTGGAGCGACCGATGTATTTCCGCAAAAATGACAATTTAATCGATCGTTTGTTTTGTGGTAGGTCATATATGCATCGCAGCGATCACAACTTGCTCGCCATCTGCAATTCGGGCATTCTACGATTGGTGCATATCCTCGACGGTTAATGTACAAGATGGTTTGTTGCGAGTCTTCGAGTTGCTTGTTTATGGCGGAAATCATCGGGCGAGACAGTCCATATTGTGCGGGTTGTCGACGTAAATCGATGAATTCGATTTTTGGCAGATTCGCCTCACCAGCACGTTTTTTCAGAATTGACAGATGGTATTTTCCAGAGTAGGCATTTTGCATGGATTCCATCGATGGAGTTGCTGACCCAAGAATGATTGGAATCTCTTCAAGGCTCGCTCGCTTAATAGCGAGATCCCGAGCATGGTAGCGAAATCCATCCATTTGCTTGAAAGACAAATCATGTTCTTCATCAATGACGATGATGGCAAGATTCAATATTGGCATAAACACTGCAGAGCGAGTACCGAGTACGACACCTGCAGTTCCATTTCCTGCTTTCCACCATGTCCGATATCGTTCGGATTTGCTGATTCCGGAGTGATAGCAATGAACACGATCGCCAAATCGGTCAATGAAGCGGTCCACTAACTGCTTGGTTAATGATATTTCGGGGACAAGTACCAAGACCTGCCGGCCGCGTTTCAGGCAATCATGAATGGCATTGATATAGATTTCTGTTTTACCGCTTCCAGTAATTCCATGAATGAGGTGGGTATGAAATCCTGGTTGAGTGGCTTGAATTTTTGAGAGTGTTTCAGATTGTTCTCGGTTGAGTGAATTTTCACAAGGCCTGATTTTGCTGGCAGGACGATGGATTTGAATAACCAGCCCTTTCTTTTTCAGGTGCTGCATACCGCTTCGCACATTGCGAATTTCGGATACTTGCGGGAGCTTCTCGATCTCGTCAAGGCGCAGGCATTTTCCATCCGATAAAGATGAGTAGAGTAGCTGTTGCTTGCGAGCTCTTGAGAGCATGCCTAATGCATCATGTTCTGGAAACTTCGGGTTTTGTATAAAGTATTCTGGCGCATCGGGATTCCTTAGCTTAATTGCCATTCTAACGTTCGGGGGAAGTGCGGTCTGAATGACTTCACCGATTGGATGGTGATAATAGTTGGCCGACCAGATATAAAATTCCAATATGGCTGGGGGAATGAATGGCCGGTTATCCAGGACATGAATGATATTTTTGTGTTTCGTAATCGACTGGTCTGGCGAGGTCGGGATAACCATTCCGACCAGCTGGCGATTCCGAAACGGAACGACGACTCTTGAACCAGGTTCAATTTCTCTTTCGAAGCAATAGTCAAAAGTTCGCCTTAACGGGACTGGTACAGCTACACTGACGATCGGTTTGGTTTTTCGATTGGATGGCATGTCGCGCCTAGAATCGGGATGACTCGTAGTGTCTGCCAAACAATATCTTGGTGGAGATGTGCTGAATTTGCGATTTCAATTGTTTACAAAAGTAGGCCGGTGAATCGTGCACCCAATGCTCCCGGAGATTTTGCAAGGTTACTCACAAAATCTGTGGATAATTGTGTGGATATATCGCAAGAATGAGCGTAACTAGCGAGTCTTTCAAGGAAAGGCACCTATCGCCTAATTTTTAGGCAAAACATAATAAAATCATAAAAAACAATAATATAAATGAAAGTTTTACAAAAAATAAACAAATAAATCTTGTAAAGTATAAAAATGGACAATCAATGGGGCTGTTGTGAATAAATCAAATCAGGTGGAGGAAAGTTGGACCATCAAATCACGCAAATTCATAAATTTGTAATATGTTTCTTAGAGCCCTGTTCGGAAAGTATTATATCTTTCGATATGCGGATTTGTTCATTCTCGAGTGTCAACCGACAGAGTAAAAGTACGAGTCGCACGCTCCTCAAGAAATCGGCCAAGTGACTTCTTGATTACTCTGAAAGCCATATCATCCCAAGGAATTTTTGTTTCGTCAAATAATTTTACATGAAGGCTTTCAGGGCCCGGGCCGAAAGTGAAGGGTTCATCGAGTTCGGCTCGATAGATGATGTAAATTTGCCCAATACGAATGAGATTGGTAATTTGGTAGAGATGCATGTTGGTAATCTTGGCTCTCGCCTCTTCCCAAGTTTCTCGGATTGAGCCTTGTTGAATGGATTCCTGGTTCTCCAGGAATCCAGCCGGTATAGTCCAGTATCCCAAGCGTGGTTCGATTGCCCGTTTGCAAAGCAGTATCCTTTGCTTGTAGGTAATGATGCTGCCAACCACCACTTTTGGGTTCTGGTATTGGATAAAACCGCAATTTTGGCAGATATGGCGTTCTCGGTCATCTCCTTCAGGCACTCCAATTGTTACTCTTGAACCGCAGAGGTTGCAGTATTTGATGGGGATTCCCTGGTTCAATTTATGAATCATGAATACTCAATCAGTCCGAGCACAAAGCCAAACAGTATCGTAGCACCAAACCAGTTATTATTTAAGAAAGCATTGAAGCAATTTTCGGGAATTCGTTCTCGGGTTAAAACCTGCTGGTAGGCAACAATCCCCATACTTATGACAATTGCACCAAAGAAGTGCCAGTTCAAGTTCTGGTTGATTCCAATATATGCGAGAATTGTTAACGTGATCAACTGCAAGACAAGTATCACGCTTCGGTCGGCAGTACCGAGCAAAATGGCAGTGGATTTCACCCCAATTTGAATATCCTCGTCTCGGTCGGACATCGCATAATACGTGTCGTACGCCACAATCCAGCAGTAATTCGCAGCGAACACAAGCCAGCACTCGAACGGCAAGCTATTGGTGAGTGCAGCATACGCAATTGGAATGCCCATTGAAAAAGCGATGCCCAGCACGAATTGAGGCAGATGGGTAAACCGTTTTGTGAACGGATAGATGACGGCCACCGCCAAGGCGAACAGGCTGATCACAACCGAGAGCATGTTGAGTTGTATCACCAGCCATGCGGCGAGCAAGATTAATCCCGCAAACAGGGTCATTGCCTGAGCAACGTTCAGATCACCGCTTGCCAAGGGTCTGTTGCGTGTTCTTGCGACATGTCCGTCGATTTTGCGATCGGCAAAATCGTTGATGATGCAGCCAGCTGATCGCATGACAAGAGTTCCGGTTAGCATGATCAGGACAACAGTTGGATCTGGTTGACCATCGCCCGCCAGCCATAGCGCCCACAGGGTTGGCCAGAGCAGAAGCAAGGATCCGATTGGACGATCCAATCGCATGAGCCGAATGTAGAGAGCAATTTCTTTGAGGATCGAAGCTGTCACAGATTTGGGTTACGGATTGTATGGCTTTTCAGCAACGCAGGAAACGTGCCTTGGTGATGGGTGCGGCAAGCAGAGTTTGAATTTCGGCTCAGACTGGCATCAGACCGGGTAATTTTCTGTTTATCCGAAGGACATGTTTTGGAGAAAACCATAACACTCAGGCGGAATCAAGAACCATGACCGCTTCAATTTCGAGTGGAGCATCTTTTGGCAGGGCCGATACACCGACCACAGCACGGGCGGGATAGGGTTCAGGAAAATACTCGGCCATGACTTCGTTCAGTATCGGAAAATTCGAAAGCTCAATGATATAGATATTCAGTTTCACGATATTGCTCAAATGACCGCCAGCAGCTGTACAGATTGCGCTGAGGTTCTGAAAAGTTTGATGAGCAGCTTCAGCAAACGACTCGCCAATCGCCTCCATGGTATCTGGGTCCAATGGGATCTGCCCGGAAATATAAACGGTCTTGTCGACCTTGACCGCTTGAGAGTAGGTACCTATTGCGCTTGGTGCCTTGTGGGTGCTTATGTTTTCCCGATATTGCATGACTGTTTCTTGGATTGTATTGTCAGGATGGTACTTGCTGTGGCTATTGGTCAGGATCGGACGAATTATGGAGAATATTCTGATTTTGGCATTTGCAAGATAAAATGATATAAGTTATATTTTATCTTATCACGAATATCATGCTTGTAAATCGGAGACAGTCATGCCGGAAATTTTTCAACGAATCGATCTGACTCCGGAGGAAATTGCCCAGTTTCCAATGGCGGTGCGTCGAAAAATCGAAGCTGATTCCAGAGATGTCAACGAGACAGACCGTTCTTGGATGCTCGTCGGGATGCCATCAGCACGATCAGCCATGCTTGTTGAGCGTGCGTTGGCTCGGTTGCCAGCAGTGGTCGATGCCCGATCTGCTGCTGTCCAGGAACACAATATTGACAAGCTTCTAGAAATCATTGCCAGTGATATGCCGTCCGAGTTTACCGATGCTGAGATTGATTATGAAAACGCTCGAATGCGGGTTGCATATTTGGCGGAGGTCGATCTGCTGACTGCAGCTCAGGTGCGTGAACAATCCAACCTCCAGCCTAATAATAAAAGTGAACCTGCTTCGCGTTGGAAACGGGAAAAAAAAATCTTCGCGGTTCGCAAGGGCAAGACCTACCTCTATCCGGCTTTCCAGTTTGAAGACGGTCAGCCTCGGCCCGTCATTCGTCAAATCCTTGCCGAAATCGCCGACAAGTTTACACCATGGCAGATTGCGTTCTGGTTTGAAAGTGGAAATGGCTGGCTGAATGGAGAGGAACCACAAAACTACCTCGACCGAGTCGAAGAAGTGGTCATGGCAGCAAAGCGCCTTGCCGAAGCGACCGTCGGCTAAAGCATAGATGACCATAAGAAAGCCGGGTAATTCTCTCAGCATGCCCAATATGGTGGTTTTGAATAAGGGGGCAGTTCTGGAACGCATCCATAACCGTCATTTCATGGCGAGTAGCTTCAATCCATGTCAGGGCAATCCGACCCGCTTTGCGCCAATTCAAGACGAGAATGGACAATGTGTTCCCTCTCTCTATGCGGGTGAGACGTTTGAGGCTGCCGTCTTTGAAACAATGTTCCATGACGTGCCAGCCACAGCCAAGCGCAAACGAGTCCCTAGGAAAAAAGTAGAAGACAGTGCACAAGGAAGGCTTGAAGTGGTTCGCAATCTGACGCTTGTCTCTCTGCGCGAACCGGATCTCAAGCGATGGTACATTAAGCGTAGCCAGCTTATCGCTGCGGCACCGAAACACTACGGCAGTACTGCCAAATGGGCAGAGGCTATCCATTTCCAATTTCCGAGTGCGGAAGGTTTGGAATGGACATCCAACCAATGTGATCCAGCTACGATCTATCTGTTTTTTGGAGATCGCGTGCAATCGGCAGATTTCAATGTTGTATATACCCGGGACGGGCTGGTTGATCCAAGCTTTCTCCATGATGTCATGCAGATCGGGAATCGAAGTCATATCAGGATTACCGTGTGAACAAGTCGAGAGGTCAGCATAACCCTCTTGGATACATTCGATTTACGTGAAGTGAAACAAGGTGATCGATTGCAGATTATCACTCACGTTCTTGGTGTCGATCACAAGCGGTTTCACTTGTACATGGCAATGAAAAGAGATCAGGTTGAAGTATGTATCGGCGAGTTTATGGAAATGCATATACAGCAATATCCATCATTTCACGGCATTTCGATGCCCTTGGAAATTCGAAACCGTTTGATGGCTTTTCAAAAAAGCGCATAACAGGGTTCAGAGTTTTTTCACAGGTCGCGACAAATATGTCTGACATGGACCAAGAAAACTTGCCACGATTTGATCTGGCTTGACCCGACTCTCTCGCGTCTATCGAAAGTTCTGTAGACAATGGACTAGGGAGTCTGAATTTGCCTTTTGGAGTGATTTCCCTGCAACTTGCCGAGAGTTGCAAAGCTTCCAGCTTCGGAAGTGTATTCAAGGTTATAGCATTCCTGTTATTAATTCGCTATAGCCTTCATAATCATGGCTTGCATCATTGCTCCTGGAAAAGGTGCGATCATCAATTTGGGCAGCCAGGGCGTTTTTGAGTAGCTTGTTGATTTCTGCATCCCTTGCTACGCTTCGATGCATTGCTGAGAGCATCTCAACTTTGTCAATAAGATTATTCCCGAGTGTTTCGAGAACACCGGAAAGTATTTGAACCAATATGGCGAACGGTTCGATGGGCTATTGACAGCCAAAGCCAGTAAATCAGACGGTGTATCGAGCCAGTTATCCTGTTCTGTGGAATTGTCCATTTTCAATTTGCGCCGTATTCATAAGTGCTTTGCTCCATTCATATTTCGATCATTCAATGTGCAAACTGCCAAGATTCTGCTACAATTTTGGTGGACATCGTGCAACTGAACGGTTAAGCCCGTTCAGACGGTGATATGAATGAGGTTGAAACAATGCAAATTATCTCTAAAATCCTGATCTCTCTGTTATTCGTTACGACCTGTAGCATGGCAGACGCCATCAATGCTGAATTCTCGAACAATTCATTTCTTGAGCGACTATATCAGACTCAATCCACAGAAAGCGATACAGACAATACAGACAATGATTCAAATGAGGACAGTTCTGGAACACCGATCGATCTCATACTCGAAGTTGAGCCAGAATGTTGAAGCGTCAACTACAGATTACCCTTATTTGGTAGATGGCAATACCGATTAGAAAGTTGGTAACTCTCCAAGTGTCTAGTGTTCTCGCCAAAATGAAAACACGAGTTTGGAATATGCATTAGCCAGGTATTGAACAGCTTGATGATATTTCGTTTTCATGACGAGCCATTGAAAAAGGAGTGGCTAGATTCCTATGGCCATCTTAATGAGGCGTACTACCTGGTTCCATTTAGTAACACGACTTGGAAATTACAGGAATATTTCGGAATCGGGGTACCTTATTTTCAGGAGACCGGTTGTGCAATTTATACCGTTGAGACGCATTTGAGATATTTGAAAGAAGTCCGATTTCCGGCTACCTTGCATATTGAGAGCATGATTCTCGGTGTTGAATCCCGCAAGTTATGGTTTGCTCATCGTATGATGGTCAATGGTGAAGAGTGTGCAACTGGTGAGTTCATGACCCTTCATTTTGACACCCGAAAAGGTCGAGTCAGTCCAATCCCCCAGGATATCCTTGATCGTATTCATGCATCGACTGTAGTTCCCCATCCAGACTGGATCGGTTGTAAGATACGGCTGAATCAGAGCTGAAACTTTCATTCAGCATCATGAATACCAAAATGGCAACGTTTATAGTTGTTTCATGTAGCAATCAGAAATGATATGATAAGAAGAAATCAAAATCGAAAAAAGTTCCGTTTTGAATGATCAAGACCGGAATAAATCAACACCAACAAATTTGAGGATTAACGAATGAAAAAGAACCGCCTATTGGGGTTTTTACTGGGTAGCATTGGTCTGCTGTTTGGACCAGGCAGCTTTGCTATGGACTGTGATGAAATCGTATTGGGAGCCGCTATTTCCTTGACTGGAAAATATGCCACCAACGGTGTACATGCCCAAAATGGCTATGAGTTTGCCATTCAAAAAATCGCCGAGCATGGTGGCGTGAAAATCGGCGACAAATGCTATAACTTCCGTGTCATTTACTACGATGATGAATCCAAAGGCGATCGGGGCGCAACCCTGGCGGAGCGCCTGATTAATCAGGATGGTGTTCAATACATGCTTGGCCCCTACTCATCAGGACTGACCAAGGCAATCGCACCAGTTACAGAAAAATACCAAATTCCAATGGTTGAGGCTGAAGGCGCATCCCGCTCTTTGTTCACTCAGGGCTATCGTTATTTGTTTGCAGTTCTGTCAACTTCAGAGCAGTATCTGGCCTCGGCAATCACTCTGGCTGCAGAAAAAGCCGAGGAGACTGGTAAAAAACCGTCCGATGTTCGAGTTGCCATTGCCGTCGAAAACGACCCCTTTTCACTCGATATTCGGGCTGGCGTATTGGAAGATGCCGCGAAATATGACATGCAGGTTGTGGTTGACGAAAAACTCCCGCGTGATCTGTCGGATATGAGTGCAATTCTTACGAAAGTCAAACTGGTCAAACCGGACGTGCTGGTCGTAAGTGGACACTCCAAAGGAGCGGCCACGGCGGTCCGTCAAATTGAAGAACAAAATGTAAAAGTTCCAATGATTGCAATCACTCACTGCGAAGCAGCAGATGTGGTCGGTAATTTCGGTGCTGCAGCAAATGACATTCTTTGTTCGACCCAATGGGCAGAAACGCTAAGTTACAGTGATCCGATTTTTGGCACAGCAGCCGAGTACGAACTGGAGTTCAAGGCAGCCTATCCCGAGTACGCAGAAAAAACAGTCCCGTATCAGACCGCTCAAGCCTCAGCGGCAGTCTATGTATTCAAGGATGCATTTGAACGGGCTGGAACTCTGGACAAGGAAGCAGTACGAGATGCGATTGCGGAGACCGACCTGTCAACTTTTTATGGGCAGATTCGATTTTCTGAAGCCGGAAACAATATCGCCAAGCCGATGGTACTTCGTCAAATTCAGGACGGCAAATACAATGTAGTTGCACCTTCCGAATTTGCTTCGCATAAATTGAACTGGCCTCGAGGCTAAGCGACCGATTCATGTCCGACTAGCCGGGGTGGAAGAATCCACTCCGGCTAGTCGGACATGACAATGCATTTTCTTTTCTGATCATGGACCAGATTCTCTTTAATCTGTCCCTGCTTGGCGAATATCCACTCGTAAACCTGAAGATCATTATCGACGGGATAATGATCGGAGCACTGTTTGCCCTGGCCGCTTATGGACTGGCTCTGGTCTGGGGCGTCATGAATGTAAAAAATCTTGCTCAAGGTGATTTTGTGATTGCAGGAGGCTATGTTTCCTGGTGGCTTGCCAAGTATGGAGTCCACCCCTTGCTGGGCGTGCCCGTTGCATTTGTCGTGATGTGGGGAGTAGGCTGGGTTGTTTACAAACTGGTCATATCCAGAGTGGTTGAGAAAGATTTATTCACCTCGCTACTCGCTACCTTTGGTATCGCGATCATGATGGCGCAGATTCTGAATTTGCTGTTTGGTTCCGATACCCAAAGTATCAAGCTCGATTATGACACCCTGTATTTCTTCGATGGATTTATTGATGTTCCAATTGCCAAGTTGCTTGGTGTGTTACTTGCTTCAACATTAGCAGCCTGCGTCATTATTTTCATGAAATCGAGTCGTATGGGACAGGCCATACGAGCGACTTCACAGGATGCAAGAGCAGCTCGTGTACTGGGTATCGATACGGAAAAAGTCTACGCTTTCACCTTTTCGCTGAATTCAGCAATCTGTGGGGCGGCGGGTGCCATTGTTGTCATGGTTTGGGTGATTCAGCCGTTTTATGGCATTACACATTCCATCCGGGCTTTCGTGATCGTGACTGCTGCTGGTCTGGGGAATTTGCCCGGGGTTATTGCTGCTGGATTGGGTATTGGAGCGCTTGAACAGTACGGAGCACACATATTTGGAATCGGCTATCAGCAAGCAATAGCCGTGATGCTGTTACTGGCTGTATTATTGTTCCGCTTGGTTCAGCAAAAGCGGGACAGAAAAAGCTTGCAATAGGAATAGTCATGAAGAGTGGAAAGTTGATACTCTATATGATAGCGGTGCTATTTACTCTCCTGGCTCCGTTGATCATGCCTGATTTCAAGACCCAGCTGGCAACTCTGTGGCTCATGATCATCGTGGCTCTGACCTGGGATATGACAGGCGGTCAGATGGGATATAACTCACTCGGCAATATTTTCTTTTACGGAACAGGCATGTATGTCGCAGCTGTGATTTGTATTGCCTTGGCCCATGATGTAGGTGCCTATACCAATGCCTTTAGTGGTCAGATCTATACCTTTACCAATGTCGAATATTTCACCGGTGTCATGGTCGGCATACTCGGGGCAGGAGTATTCTGTTCAGTTTGTGCTCTGGTTATTGGTTATTTGACATTTGGCCTGAGAGGTCCTTATTTCGCGATTGGAACATTGGGAGTAGCCATTGCTGCCGGTGAACTGGTCTCCAATTGGGACTGGGTCGGAGGAGGGCAAGGCATCTCATTGCCGGTATATCCATACGATTTGGAGCAGGGAAAAGTATTTTTCTATGCTCTGTTTGCTGGAACTGGGGTGCTGTTGTTCATCTTTCTGAGGTGGCTTTATACCACTCGTTTTGGAGCGGCAATCAATGCAATTCGGGATGATGAAGAAAAAGCGGAGGCGATGGGTATACACACTCTGAGGTACAAGCTGACGACGTGGTCAATTGCTGCATTCTTCATTGGTGTTGCTGGTGGAATCTCTGCTTTTCAATTGATCCATTTCGAGCCACTGGAAACCGCCTATCAGACTATCAACCTCGGTATTTTCATGGTGGTTTGTGTACTCTTGGGAGGAAAAGGTACGCTCTGGGGGCCTGTTATTGGTGCGATCGTCTTTCATTTGTTCAAGGAAGTAACCTGGAACTACTTGCTGGGTTGGCAGTGGGTCGCCTTAGGGGCATTAATCGTCATTACGGTGGTGTACTTTCGAGATGGAATTATGGGGTGGTTGATGAGCGTCAAGCCCGAATGGTTTGGGATACGAGTCGAGAAAAAGACCGAGGATGCCATGCAGGAGGCTGGTGCATGAGTTCAATTGTCGAAATCCGCAATGTATCCAAAGCCTATGGTGGCGTGCTCGCCAACAAGGATATATCTTTGGATGTTGAACAGGGCACCATAACCGGTTTGATCGGACCTAATGGCTCCGGCAAGACCACGTTGTTCAATTCCGTGGTTGGATATCATCCGATTGATTCCGGCTCGATTCGCTTTGAGAACAAGGAAATTTCGCAGATTCATGTCCAGGATATTGCCAGGCTTGGCCTGATTCGAACATTTCAGCAAACACGGATTTACAAAGCCATGAACTGCGTTGAGAACATGCTGATTTCTCTACCCCATCGCAAGATGAGGTTTATTGAATCGTTCAGTCGCAACAGCACAACAGATTTTGAAAATGCCAATCGACTGCTTGAGTTTGTAGGGCTTTATGAAAAGCGTTTCCTGTTGGCAGGTTCACTGTCTTTCGGACAACAGAAACTTCTGGAGTTTGCGATGGCGCTGATGAATGAGCCCAAGACATTGTTGCTTGATGAGCCAACAGCTGGTATCAATCCGACTCTCATCAATGGGCTGATTGATCGCTTGTTAAGAGCCAACCGGGAATTTGGAATCACCCTGTTTGTTATCGAACACAACATGAGAGTGATTATGAACCTCGCTCAGAAAATCTATTGCCTGGCTCATGGTGAATTGCTGGCTCAAGGTACACCTGATGATATCCAAAATGACCAGCGTGTAATTGATGCTTATCTTGGAGCGCATTGACGAGAGTGCACATGAGTTCCGAAGAAGAAAAACAGACCTTTAAACCAGCCAAGGATGCCGTTCGTGGTTACGGAGGTGGCGGGGTTGATGCAGTCATTTCAGTTGATGAAGTCACAAAAAGAGTGGCTGAGATGGCCGAGTCAGTCGATCTTTCGGATCTTGATGACTTATGTGAGGGAGATGCTTATGTAAGCATCGACAATCTGAACGCCGGTTATGGAAAAATGCAAATTCTGCACAATTTCAATTTGCGAGTCGGTCGCAAACAGTCGTTGTGTCTGATTGGTCCAAATGGTGCAGGTAAATCAACGATTCTGCATTCCATATTCGGTTTTACCAGAATATTTTCTGGACAGATCACGGTTGGAGATGACAGGAGAGACGTTACGGCCATGACTCCCAATCAGAAGTTGGCTCAGGCCGGTATTGCCTATATCTTGCAGGATAAATCGATTTTCCCCGGCATGACCGTCGAAGAGAATCTGTGGATGGGGGGATATCTAAAGGATCAACCTACACAAGCCCGTGAGGCTGCGGAAAAAGTATTTGACAAATATCCCCGACTGGCAGCTAGACGCAAACATCAGGCCAAGGTATTGAGCGGCGGGGAACGAAGATTGCTCGAGATTTCCAGAGCCTTGGTGATGAATCCCGAGTTATTGCTGGTTGACGAACCGTCAATCGGATTGGAGCCGCGGTTTATCGATATGGTTTTTGAAATTTTGCATGACCTTCAGCACAATGAAGAGAAAACCATCATTATGGTTGAGCAAAATGCCAAGAAAGGTCTTGAGTTTGCCGATATTGGCTATGTTCTGGTTTCCGGCGAATTGGCCATAGCAGGTTCTGGTAACGATTTGCTAACGAATCCCAAGGTCGGCGAATTGTTTCTTGGAGGATGAATCAGAATGTTTTGGCTATTGAAGTTCGCATTGATCGGTAAAGTATTCGAATAGCAATAATTCCTGTATTGGGAAGAAAGAAAAGCTGACTGCAAAACTCCGTGCATTGCTCAAGTGGAACAGTGGGCGTGATCTGTTCGATCCCTCAACCTCGTCCACCGTATTCAACCAGATTGATTCAGCATGCATGATTTTCTGCTTTCTGAGCTACCTGAAGCCTGACGAATTCAGAAGGGTGATCTATACCGCCATGGACAACAACTCGATGCCGTGTAATCTGAGAAAAACGATCGTGTAGTGCCTTGCGCTAGTTTCATGGTCGGTTGGCAAGAGCCGACCAGCCCTGTTTGTGGTATCTTGCTAATTTTTCAAAGCATTAATCAAAGGATTGTCAAGCTAAATGTGAAATGCCAGTTAAGGTAAGTAACCGGTTTATCAGTATGCTGGAAGCGGATAACAGAGCATGATGCTAAATCGAAGGTCAAAATTCTCCACCTATATGACGCACCTGCAGTCCGAGGGGCAGGCAGTATTCTCACACGAGGATGTCCAAAGAGATCTCGGAGTCAGTAGGCGTGCGTTTCTGGATGTTGCCGAGCGAAAAAGCGCCGCGAGCATCTAATCAATCCCCGGCTCGGTTTTTGTGTGATCATGCCGCCCCAGAATTGGATTTTGGGAGTGCCACCGTTTTCCTGGTATATCGATAGTCTCATGCATCACGAGGACAACTCATAATACGTCGGTCTTTTGAAGGCTACCGAATTGCATGGAGCATGGCATCAGGCTGTTATGGAATTTCAGGTCATGACTGACAAGTGGATACCAAGAATTAGCCCGACTTTCTAAGGTCGGGCTAGCTTGCATGTGCGTTTTTGAATTCTCGCCGTCTCGGATGAAGTACATATTCGGTATAGCCGTTCGGCAATTCACACCCCTTGAAAACCAAATCTAGGGAGGTCTGGTAGGCAATGCTTTTCTTTAAATCCTGAGACATTGGGATATAGCCTGGATCGGATGCATTTTGTCGGTCAACTACAGCCGCCATGCTTTCGAATATCTCCTCGACTTGCTCACAGCTAACAACACCATGACGTAGCCAATTTGCAATGTGCTGGCTGGATATGCGCAAAGTTGCCCGATCTTCCATCAATGCTACATCATTGATATCCGGAACCTTGCTGCAGCCGACTCCCTGATTGATCCAGCGTACCACGTATCCAAGAATTCCCTGTGCATTATTCTGGATTTCACGGTCAATCTGTAGTGGATCCAAATCAACATCAACCATCACTGGCAATGTCAGCAACTTCTCCAGTTTTGCTGAGCTGCGACCAATTAGCTGAGCCTGTCGTTGCCCCACATCCACCATATGGTAGTGCAACGAATGCAAGGTTGCGGCTGTTGGTGAAGGCACCCAGGCAGTGTTGGCACCCGACCGAGGATGAGCAATTTTTTCCTGAATCATGCCTTGCATGAAATCTGGAGCCGCCCACATGCCCTTTCCAATTTGCCCGCGGCCGGATAATCCGACTTTCAATCCTACCTCAACGTTATTGTCTTCATAGGACAACAGCCATGGAGTCGATTTCATCTGGTTTTTTGCAATCATGGGACCCGCTTCCATAACGCTGTGGATTTCATCGCCAGTCCGATCCAGAAATCCGGTATTGATAAAGACTACTCTCTCTCTGGCGACGCGGATACATTCAGACAGGTTGATGGTTGTGCGACGCTCTTCATCCATGATTCCAATCTTCACGGTATTTTTCGGCAGTCCAAGATGCTCCTCCACTCCGGAAAATAGATCGACAGCGAGCTGAACTTCATCTGGTCCGTGCATTTTGGGTTTGACCACATAAATGCTGCCCTTGCGACTATTCAGAGGGCTATCGTTCTTCAAATCATGTATCGCAGCGGCTACCGTTACCATTGCATCAAGAAAAGTTTCCGGAATACTCTCGCCATGCAAAGTCACCATATCTGTGTCAATATGGGCTCCCACATTTCGCACGAACATCAGCCCGCGGCCTTTTAACACAAAAGGAGTTCCATCCGGTCTTAGGTAGCTCCGGTCCGGGTTGAGCTTGCGCACGGACTTGACACCACCCTTGTCAAATTCCGCCTCAAGGCTACCGTTCATCAACCCCAGCCAGTTTCGATATGCGTTGACTTTGTCCTGGGCATCAACAGCGACAACCGAATCTTCAAGGTCCATGATTGAAGTGATCGCAGATTCAACAATAATGTCACGAACTTCAAGCAATCTGTTCCTGTCGAGTTTGCGCTCATCATTGAACTTCAGTTCAATGTGCAAACCGTTATTGCAAAGAAGGATCTTGGACGGCAAATCTTTCGGACCGCAGAAACCGACAAAGCACTCCTTGAAGCCGAGCACAGATTCACTGCCATCGGCCATGAGAGCGACCAGATTTTCTCCTTGTACTCGATAGTTCACAACATTGGCATGACTCGCATTGGCAAGCGGCACTGCCTGGTCCAGGAAGTCTTTTGTGTAAGAAATGACCCTGGCACCTCTCGCCGGGTTGTAACGGTTGCCTCGTGCACATCCACATTCCTCCGAGACAATGTCAGAACTATAAACAGCATCATACAGGCTGTTCCAGCGTGCATTGGCGGCATTTAAGGCATACCGCGCATTATCGATAGGCACGACTAACTGTGGACCGGCAATCTTCGCAACCTCGTCATCTACGTCCTCGGTCATCACCTCAAAGGGATCACCGGGCTTGCACAGATAGCCAATTTGTTCTAGAAATTGACGATATTCATCATGGCTGACAGGTCCGGGATTGGCTTGATGCCAGTGATCAAGCTGCTTCTGATAATCGTCTCTTTTTTCCAGTAATTCGCGGTTTCTTGACCGGTACATGTCAAGGATATCGTGAAGACCGGTCCAAAATGTTTCAGGATCAATGCCGGTTCCTGGCAGAATTTCCGTGTTCACCAAATCGTACAGGGGTGAGGCTATATCCAGCTTGTGTTTATCAATGCGATTGAGAGTCATGACAAATTTTTGTTTATGGTTATCCAGTACATGAGCATAAATTGCAGTTTCATTTCATAATTTGTGTTTGACTGGAGAAAATGCATCATAGGGTGATTTATCGATAGAATGATTCAAGCGCTCCGGCGTTTTTCACTGAGTATGATTTACCTCTTCCATGCTTCTTTACTTTGGGTATTACTTTCGTTAGTGAAGAAATGACAGACGCATACAAATCTGAAGCTTCCTGATTTTCAGATGTTGAACGATCAACTACCACCCATGACACGTCAAAATTGCCATGATTATAGCGGGGGTCCAATTTGTAATTCCAACAATGCAGATGGACTGATTTCTTCGCTTTCGATTTTAATGTACATCCAGGCCTCTTCCAAAACGATAAGTCACAATAGTTTGTTTATCCAAGACCCACGCTTGCTTCTCGAGCTTTGCGCTATCGCCAGAAAGGAAAACGGGAGAATTGTTTTTGGCTAGTGTGTAGTGACCTGCTTCATCATTCCGTTTCTCCCCCTGGACTTACAAGCGGCATCGCTCATTGTATAACTGTCTTGTTTACACTACTACTGATTTGATTTGTTTCTTCTCTTTGTTAACCGTGTACATCAAATATAGTTCACAAGTTCAAGCCCGAATTGCTACACTGCCTCCCGATTGCAAACCTGCGATAAACTTTTGAGGGAAAGCATGAGCGGGAGTGCAAAATGAGCACCTATTGGCACTAATTTTAGTCAATTATGCTGGCAATCTTACTAAAACTGCAATCGCACGCGGGATGGTGCTGCCGAACTTGGACTTATTCAAAAATATCGACCATCTTTATTCACCTTCAATTTTTTTCAGCACCGAACACCATTATGACTGTACTGTATGAAGAAAGCCTGAGCTCTCCCTTCAGAACAGGACGGAATTTGATCATTCAATTACATTCAGTGGCTGGAATATCGGTCCATCTTCGGTGTCGCGGTAGAATGCTTCAATACCGAAGACTTCTGCTATGCAGTCTAATGTCAAAACATCACTGGGAAGTCCGTCAGCTACGATGTTACCTCCCGACAAAAGGATCAGTCGTGTACAATGACGCACGGCAAGTCCGAGTTCGTGAAGAGCGATGATTACGCTTCGTCCTGAACGGGCCAGCTCCGAAAAAGTCTGCATCGTTGAGATTTGATGTGCAGGGTCAAGCCCGGCGACTGGCTCGTCTGCCATGATCAGTGGAGTGTCTTGTGCCAGAACCCGAGCAATTAACACCCGTACTTGCTCGCCTCCAGACAGGCGTGTAGCCGTTCGGTCTCGGAAGCCATCAAGATTCATTGCACTCAAGGCCAAATTGACCTTTTCCTGATCCTTTATTGTGGGACGTTGTCCATGAGCCATGTGCGGAATGCGACCTAATACTACCAGTCTTTCGACAGTCATCGGCCAAGCAATTTCCCGCGTTTGAGGCAACCAGGATGCCATTCGAGCGCGATCCTCTGGAGTCATGGAAGCAATTGAACTTTCCCCCTCATGGGGTATCAAACCCAGTGCAGCTCGCATCAGTGTTGTCTTGCCTGCACCGTTCGGTCCCAAAATCCCGATGCACTCTCCCGCTTCAACCTTGAACGATACATTGCGCAAGACAGTGCGCTCACGTAAACAAACAGACAGTCGATCAATCGACAGAAGCGTCATGGCAGTTGCTGTCGAGTCTTGTAAATCAAGTGCAAGAACAGAGGAGCACCAACCAGGGCAGTGATGACTCCAAGCTTTAGGTCACGGCCAGGCAATATCAGGCGTACCGCGATATCCGCAGTCAACACCATGATTGCTCCACCTATCGCTGAGGCCCAGAGAAGTCTTGAAGGCTGAGAGCCAACAAGCGGGCGAAGAATGTGCGGTACGACGAGCCCAACAAATCCGATAGTCCCAGCGACAGCGGTTGCAGCGCCTACAACCGAGGCAGTTCCAAGTATCAGAGTGAGCTGCAATCGGCTGAGACGAATCCCCATCGCACTCGCCGAATCTTCGCCTAACGTGAGTGCATCAAGGCCACGCCCTAGTGTCGCTAGCATTAACCAGCCTATTCCCATGAAGGGTAATGCAATCCAGACATGGGTCATTGAGCGGTCGGCAAGTGAACCCATCATCCAGAAGACAATTTCGTTTGCAGCAAAAGGATTGGGTGACAGGTTCAGAACCAAGGAAGTGAGCGCTGCCGCCATAGCCGAGATAGCGATCCCGGCCAGAATCAGGGTAAGCGACGATCCGCGAGGTCCAGCTAGCACCATTACGAGTGTGACCCCGACCAATGCACCGATCAGCGCCATGGCTGGCAGACCTAGGGCTACACTTGAAGCGATCCCGGTCTGAATCGCGATCACGGCACCAAGTGCAGCGGAACCAGATACGCCAATCAGCCCCGGTTCGGCTAGTGGATTTCTCAGATATCCTTGCATTGCCGCACCAGATAGACCGAGGCTGACCCCAACCATAACTGCGAGAATCGCTCGTGGGAGTCGTATTTCACGCATAACGAGGGTGAGCGGTCCCTCATCACCCGAAATCAGTGCGTTCAAACTTTCACCCAGACCAATTTTGGTCGGTCCCAAGGTCAGCGCTGCCAGAAAAAATATCACGGCAACAGTAGTCAACAGGATGGCCAGTCGCAGCACGATTTAGTTTCCTGTCATCTCACGGCGGAGGACGCTGAGTTCGTTGATTGCCCGCAAAACATAAGGCGTGCCGCAAATCCAATCTTGGTCGCTGATTGTTCCGTTCGTACCATCTCCCCGCAGTGTTTGTACTACTGGATGATCAAGGATTTCTTCGGAACGCGAGGCCCCGGGATATCGCTGTCCGGTGATCAGTGCTTCCGGCTCCAGCATCGCCAGCACCTCCAATGGCAAAATCCCGCCTGATGAAAATCCTGCTTGAACAGCCGCATTTTCAAAACCTGCCGCAACCAGAATCTGCCCCGCCAGAGTTTTGTTGCCAGACGTATAACCATTGGCATAATAGAGTGCGGCATTGGGCCGATGCTCGTTTTGATCCCGTAAGATATTGAGGCGGTGATCATAGTCTGCGATTAAGGCCTGCGAAGCTTTTTCTCGTCCCAGAACCTCTCCCATCTGACGTATTCTGTCCCGAACCTCGTCAAGTCCATAGGCCGGTTCAAAAACCGCGACCGGAACGCCCAGTCGTCTCAACATGTCAACTGTGGTGCGTGCAGAAAAGCTTCCCGCGACCACGAGATCCGGTTGCAGGAGGTAGATTTCCTCAGCTAGTCCGTGATTGATTTGGTAATTTTTTGCTTCCTCTGTCATCGCCGATCCACGTGGGTCGGTAGCAAGATAGGACACGGAATGCAGTTGTCTCGGTGCAGCCAGGATCATGGCTAGTTGATCTGTGCAGAGGTTGATTGAGACTACTCGCTTCGGTACTTCGCTGGCGAAGGACGTAACGGCAAGTGTTATGGAGAGAGCTAAAGCAATGATAAATCGAGGAACGTGCATCGATATCCGCTTGCATGATGCATTGTTAAGCATAATTGTCTCAAACTTGCATCGCTTCTTGATCATTAAGGTCTGTCATTTCGCTTGTTGATTATCAAGCGGTCATTACTGGCTTGATGTACTCAAAGATCTACGGTGGTAGTTTCGCTTCGATCTTTGTTTACACAGGCCTTGAAGAACCGCCTGTTGACATTGTTTGCGTCTTGGAAAAAGTACGTATTGAACCTCGTTCGGCTATTGAAACCCGCAGAATCGAGTGTTGAGCCAACAATTGATCTGAACTTGATTTTTCGACACTACCGTTCGGCCTGTTGATATGGGAACAATTGTAGGTAACTCGCAGATCGAAGTCCTCGGTTGCGACAAGAGTCATGACTCTTGCCTAAAGTGCCAGGCTCACAATCAGTGACGGCAAAGCACTATCCAGTTTTTCGACTAATCACGATTGTCGGTTGGATTATGGATTTGCATAGTCGATCAGTCAGACTGCGTGTTGCCTTCGCTGATCGGATTACTGAGAACTGAACTGTAAGCGTTGGGGTCGGTATTTTTGACATGACCATTCTTTCCGCACTGGCCGGTTTGATCGGTGGTCACGGTGATCCCGGCCCAGCGGCCACAGTTGACTTTCCCTCCGATGATCTTTGCCCCACCAGCAACGATTGCCGTTCCGTAAACCTCGGCGTCTCCAGTTACCTGCGTATTGACCCCAGTAACTTTTGCCGACCCATACACCTTGGCGTTACCGGAAACAGATGCACTGTTCATAACCTTTGCCTGATCATACACGTGAGCACGACCTACAACCCGTGCCCGAATCACTCTGGCGTTTCCGTAAACCTGTACGACACCTCCAATACGCGATGAGATTAATCTTGCGTTTCCATAAATATGGGCGTTTCCGTAGGTTGAACCACTGCGAAGAATTGCTTTGTCGGAGACTCGACTATATTCGCAAACCCACGAATTTGCGCCAACATGTGCGGTACTTTCAACATGTGCACTGTCGGAAATCCAGCCTCCTTCCGAATTGTACACCCCTGGATTATCGTCGTGAAGGCAAGCAACCGCTGGTAATGTCATCCCCGTGAATACCACAATGGCCGCAAACTTGATGAATGGTATTTTGATTAGCTGTTTCATTTTAAGACCCTGTTTCTTGAAAGCTCCAGACTATTGTATATGAGATAATTTCCCAATGTTAGAAAAATCACTTGTCAAACAAAACCACGCAAATTCCATCGGTCTAATTTCAAGATGCATACAGCTCACTCTGACTGTGTCAATTCCAGTTCTACTGGCAATTCCAGAAAATTTTCTTCCGCAATTCGATTATGCGGGAATCACGACAATCCATGCAAAAGGAAGTGTCCGATGATATAACTACCCGGAAGCAAGAACGGTTAGGGCGACAACGAATATTGGCAGTGAATCTTACAGATTACACTGCATGGATGATGCAATCGTCAATGCAATATTGACGAGAAGCAGTAAGTTTTTTCAATCATCGCATGCCGGCGATATTACAAGGAAGCAGCAGAGGAAGCCAAGCTGTATTTTGGAAACTGGATTGTTCAGCAACCCAACTGACTGGCTAAATCCACAATATCCGTACAGTGCCAATCATTTCCGTGACGGGGAGAGGTGTCATTGCCTTGAATCGGCCCGAATTCCATCGGTCTTTCAATAAATGCAGTTTTGAGACCACATTGACGGGCAGCACTCAGATCATCATGATGTGAGGCGACGAGCATCACTTCTTCAGGATTGACCCGAAATATCTTGGAAACTCCGAGATAGGTGGACGGATCAGGCTTGTATTTGCGAAAGAACTCAGCAGACAAAATGCAATCCCAAGGCAGCTTTCCATGTTTTGCCATATTGGCAAGTAGAGCAATATTGCCATTCGAGAGCGTACAAATCATGAAATGCGATTTGAGGCGAGTTAACCCCGGTACGGAATCCGGCCATGGCTCAAGGCGATGCCAAACCTTGTTCAGGTGATCAACTTGTTCCCCATTTAGATTGTCAATCCGAAAGCGGGTCAATAATCCGTTAAGAATGATTCGATGCAGATCGTCAATCAGCGTCCATTCCAATTCTCCAGACATCACTTTTTTCATCGCAGGTGCATATCCTGCGCGCCAGGCTAAGGTAAATTTGTTGGCATCAATATCTCCATGAAATGTCTTGGTTACCTCTTTGCAGATTGAGCCGTACCAATCGACTACGGTGCCGAATACATCGAAAGCCACTATTTTCGGATTATCCATTATTTCAGTGAATCAGATTGAGTATCTTCATGGTGGTTTGATTGGTAGGAAAGGTTGGGTAGAGGTTGTTTAAGCGGAGGTCATTTGAGACCTTTGGATATATCGGTAAGGATCACTTCTGGCTTTGATTATTGTACTCATTTTCGATTGTCAAAATGATGAGCGCATTTCTGAGAATGCGGGACTGAAAATACTTTTCAACAAAGTATAACGTTGGTTAAGTGCCTTTATAACCTGGGCAGTGGTGACAGCAAATAATTTCGAAGTTATCGATATCAATCATCGTAAAAAATGATTCCTCATAACTGTAGTTTCCACGGTACACAATAACAACTTAAGCATAGAATGGAAAAGAACAACATTGGCAGAGTAGTAACCATCTTAGGCGGCATTTGCTTTTTCGTTTTAAACTTGCCTATATGGGTTTTTGCCTTATAGGATATGCCGTGTTGCGCCCAGTAAAGATGGAGCGGGTCAAAAAACCGAAGCGATGGGGTTTTTGCTCCGGCACTTTGCTGCATAATCCCCTTTTTTGGGTTTACTGATTACCGATAATTACATATATCATTAATATATGCAATTCACCAGAACCCCCGGAATGTACCCATGAATGAACTCGCCGCAATAACCAGGCTCCTTACCCCGGAACAGAATGAAACCGCCTCGATCGTATGGGATTCGCTCGCGCCGAAGTCAAGATTGACTCGGCGGCGGCCAGCGTGTAACGTCAGCGTGAACGAATGGAGAGAATCATGAAATATCTGGTTGCGGCGATCGTGCTGGCACTCATGGCCGGGCAGGCGGGCGCGTGGTGTTACGGAATCGGATCGGGTGTGTATCACCCGAATGGCGGCGGCTGGGTACAAGCATCGGCGCAGGTTGCCGATACTGTTTATGTTGGTCCGAAATCGTCAATCTGTGAAGGAGCAACGGTTTCCGGCAACGTAGCCCTCTACGGCCCATCTGCGGTTGCCGGGCAGGCCACGGTTTCCGGCAATGTGGTTATCAATGGTCATGATTCTTTCATTGGTGGCGAAGCCACTGTTTCTGGCAATGCCAAGATCCTTTCAGGTGCGAATGTTTTTGATTCTGCCACGGTTTCCGGCAACGTGGTTTTAAGTGGTGAATCCCGCATTTCTGGAGTAGCAACAGTTTCCGGCAATGCCAAGATCATGGATGGCGCATCGATACTCAACAATGCCGAGGTCTATGGATCGGCAAAGGTGAAGGGTTGGCGAACGCATGTTAAAGGTGATGCCGAGGTCTTCGGCAATGCTATCGTCCGCCATGGCGCATGGATTTCTGGCAACGGCAAGGTGGACTGCGGCCGTTGGGTCAATGTTACCGTGACGACAAATCGCACGGGCGAATGCGGGCGCAACGGCAAGGAAAGACGCAACCCGGGGCAGAACCTGATCGGCGATCCGTTGACGGTGATTAACCCCTTAAACACGCAGACAAGCGAGTAAATCCCGGAAATTCACCATCGAGAAGGCACCGTAGAGCGCCGTTCGTGTTTATTCTGTCAAAACCCCTAGGCCTGTTGACATCTATCGTGCGGCAATGACCCCTGCAACCCGATGAATACCCGCCGCGTCACTCCCAGTCAGTGAACTCGGAGTCGTTTTCACCCGGAGCGTCGCTCCGGGTCTGGCCATCTTTCAACTGCTCGAATCCCGGCTCGGTACGGGTAAAATCGTTTCTATTTAAGGATTAGGGCTTTGAAATCACGCTTCTCTTTTGGCAGCAAAACCCGTAGAATACATGGAATACAATTACAATTGGAGACGAACCTCATGATCTGCTTTACCCCCCCCCCCCTCGCTTATTCGCTAGACTAACCCTACTCGCCGCCGCCCTGGTGGCCCTCACAGTGACACCGCCCGCGATGGCGCAGGTCGATTGGGTGACCGCGTTTGACGGCAAGGCACACCAGCAGGCCTCCTGTCCGTCCGGGATAACCCGAACTGTCGGCATTCCATGGTTTGAAATATCGAACCTGACAACAACAACGGCTGATGCTGTCATATCGGGATCAAT
Organism: Candidatus Poriferihabitans sp.; assembly: GCA_965220975.1. Taxonomy (GTDB): domain Bacteria; phylum Pseudomonadota; class Gammaproteobacteria; order Arenicellales; family Poriferihabitantaceae; genus Poriferihabitans. Next base: position 3,143,953 of record OZ244855.1, read on the forward strand.
CTGGACTAATTTGATACAAAGGTCAGGAGCTCCGACGGATGCCACGTCCTTGTCGGTCAATTATCAGTACCTTCAGGAAGGAGGTATCGGTGGGGTGGGTGTCCTCGCAACCGTCACTAATGGCGGAGAATTTTCAGGGACAACCGTGAACCTAACTGACCTGAAACCCGGCAAACGCCACTGGATAAGACTCTATGTAACCGTCAACGGCAAGGCTTACGGTATCGCGTATGAATGCTTCCGGACCGATTTTAATGAAACCAATTTCAACCGGACCCTCGGTCACTATGGTGACATAGACCATTCCGATTGGGCGGGTGGGTGCTATGCCTTTGGTGGCGATCGGGACGCGATCACTGCGTGCCTGTGCGGGGCGCGGAACAGAAATGATGTATGGAAGCGGACGGGCACATTGGAGCCTAACGGCCAAGCGATAGACTCCCGCCAGACCAGTGACACGATCTACAAGTGGATCAAGCCTGCCGCTTGGCGCACAAGTCAGGGTTGCACCAGTAGCTGATTCGGACCGACGACACTACCCCCTTGACCCTGAAGGTGCAAGGTTGCTAACCTTCCCAAACCCTCTCGGTCATCTTAACCTGCGGCACATGCAGCATTTCCCCGTTACAGCTCCCTGTGTCACCCGAGTGCGCGTGACAAGGGGGTCAGTAACAAGTTATGTGCCGCATTTTTCTCACTACGGAATTACTGCGGAAACCATAGGTAGACGTCTTCGCTTCTCTTTGTTTTCTCATTCGTTCGCTTCGTTGCGATCTTGGTCTAATTCTGCGCTCGCAGTGCCTTGCCCAGCCTCGACTCTCAAGCATTCGCTCAGACTTTCGACCATAACTCAACCGAGCGCTTACTTCACCTAATTGATAAACAGAAAACATGAAAGCATCCCCAGCATCCTGTGTTTCATGGTTCTCGAGGAGCCGACGATCCACCCGTCGGATGATTGCGAATCCGGAGTTGAAACCCCACGATATACATGGCTTTGTGCCTATTGCAGGACACCCCTTTTGAGGATCGATGAAGTTGCGAAGTCAAGTGTGGGGGGGGGGGGGGATGATAGATCAAAATATATCAGGCAATTTGTCAATTCGAAATTACTGGTTTGTGATTCATAATTCAAATTCATTTGCATAAGCAGAATGATCAATAAATACTAAAATATCAACAAATACTAAATTAGAAGGATAAATGTAATGAAAATAGATAATTATACCCCCCCCCCCCTATTAATTTCAAATTTGCATTAACTGCAATATTCCTTGCTGTTACTCTTGGTCTTTCAGGTTGTGGCGGTGGCGGCTCGGGCCCTAGCCCTAAAGACCCAATGGTAAACGGTAAAAAGGAAGACGAACCTGTCCAAACGCTGAGCGAAAATCTACCAATCGGCAATCACTGATGGGGAGGAATACACGTTTGATACGGTATTGTCCGCATCGGTTCTTCAGAATCAGAATTCTGACAATCCTTCAACTTCGATTCCGGAAAACGACGAATTGTCCGTTTCACAAATCGTGAGAAATGAGGGTGGTGGTTATGACGTAAATTTCCTGATTGACAACTCGTCTGAGACTGTAACTTTCTTTCCTGATGATTGCGATCTAGTCGATGGGACTTGTACCACAGAATTGACTGGAGGCGAAGGAGTGAGTATTTGGAGCCACCACGAAACAGACTCAGGCCTGCTAGGACCTTCTGATAGCGCTACATATCATAATGCAAAGCACCTTACCTTTCAAAATGTAATGACCGAAGATGGCATGAGACTCCGACATCGTCAAATTTTCGTTTTCGGAATACCCACTCCAGAAGCCAATCAACTTGAGATGGGGATGGCAAACTATAACGGATGGTTTTTTGGCTATGCATTCAAAAAAGATGGGATTTTGAATAGTGATCGTCAAAGAATAAGAGGTCATGTCCATTTGGTAGCAGATTTTGATTTGAACGTACCTAAAATTGATGGGGAAGTGACCAACATCCGAGGACAAGCACCCGGTCAACCCTCTCGAATTCGAACTCCTTGGCCAAATAGCAGTTTTGTTATTACTGGCACTGGAATGAACGCTGCAGGTCAGTTCACCGCTACATTGGAAGGTAGGGATGAATCAGTAGAGCCAGACATTGCTAGTTTACGAGGATTCATGGGCAAACTCACAGCACAATTATTTGGTCCGAATGCCGATGAAATTGGGGGAGTCGTTAGTGCTGAACGAGATGACTCCGACCATGATCTCAGTTTGTATGGCTATATTTCGGGAACAAGACTTGCCCCGAAAAATATTGGTTCGGATGCCGAATTGGTTGGTGTTAGCAGAAATTACAATAATTCAATGACCGACTCAATAGAAAAAGGAGTAGTCACAATGAACAGGTCGGATAGTGGTTGGGCTGTGAGTATTGATGACCAGTCATGGAATCTTGATGACTCGGAATATGACAAACCAGAATCGGAATATGAAAGAACATATGAACATATGGTAGATACCGATAATGATGCGGCCTATCTTTGGAGTATGACCGATGGACTTCTTCCAACCTCGGAATTTGCATACTTCGATGTAAAGGGCTGGGTCGATAACTCACAGGGAGCTGGAGTTTGGTCAACCTATTACATCATTCATGGTGATCGAACAAGTAACTCAGCTCTACCAACGACTTCCGCTTCATTTCAGGGTCGCATGGAGGCACGGGTATTTCCACGTGACAACGCTGTTAATTATAATGATGCTGAACGTTACCGTGGCGATTTGTCACTGACTGTCAATTTTGCAGATGCCTCAGTAACTGGTAGAGCGACCAATTTTGAAAACCGCCCAGCTAACGGTAGCGGCTATTCGGCCATTTCCGGTAATGCTATCTTCAACGCGACTATCGATGGTCATCACTTTACCGCCAATGATTTTAGCGGGACAGGAGATATATCGGGCCTACAGAATGGCCATGTCTACGGCTCGTTTTTTGGTCCTGCCGCCCAGGAGGCGGGTGGTGTTCTGGATGCTGGACTTGGAGACGATTTGGTGATTGGCTATTTTGGTACGGCTCAGGCGAATTAATTGGCCGACAAATGAAACTCATGGAATAGAGTTTTTTGGGAATTTTCAGTTTAGGCTATACTGACTAGAACCGAAACCTCGTTAGCCCCATTTCCAGTTTTCGAATGGAAATGGGGCTTTCTGTATAACCGAATCGATTCGGAAGGTGCTTCATGTGTTAAAAGTGGAACGAACTGGTCAAGTGGCAGAATCGTGGAAAAGAAGCGCGATAACCCCCTGATTGCCGACCATCATCTGCATCATTGGCATGGTCATTGCGGCTTAGGCTTGCTGACTCGAATTTCGAAGTAGTCTGTCTCGCATAACAGTCATTACTACAGTCTGGAATAGTTGAATCAATGATGCCGGGTTTTCGGTCTGCATGGATATTTTCTTGTTCCAAAGGCAGAAAATCTCCTCCATCCTGATTCATTTATTCCGGGATTGATATTGAAAGCTCCTGTTCCGTTATCCATTCCTGAAAATCGCGCGGCATAACGGATAAACCAGCTAATCAATCAGCCCAACATGTGTTGTTGTTTCAGTTTGGCGGGTCTGAGCAAGCGGACCATTCGGCACGGTATGGTGATGGACTAGCCAGAGAGCAGTTTGAGGATACGGTTTATTGTCCAGATCTGCAATGCCTATGGGCACTGGGACCACTGAATCGATCATCAGAGATCGAAAAGACGGTTCTTGGAGCTCTGGCATGTGTAGGTATTTTGAGGGGCCGGGTAATTGACTGGTAGATTACTTAATGTTTGTTACAATAACGACGATACCGGTTTTAACCGATGGTTCAGTGCTTCCGCACTTGCATTGACTTTGGTCTTGTGCATGAATCGGTAGTTTGTACTTGCAGGCATGGTTTTGAGAAAGCATAAAGGTGGTGAGTAGTATCGATGAATCCTGATCAGAAAAAAGAGTTGGAGTCTTTCCTTGATCTGACGGAAGGAGCTCCTCCCCGAGTGTTTGTCGGACGGTCCGAAGTGCTTGATGACCTTGCGCTTGCCGCTGAGCAGGTGTGGGATTTTACCGATACAAACGGGTATGGCATGGAGAAAGCGACGCGCATCATTCAGGGCGCGCCGGGAGCGGGCAAGAGCTCGATCCTGGAGGAAATTAAAAAGAATCCGGAGAGGCTATATACGCAGAGTGTTGGCAAGGCACCGATGGTGGTAGCACTGGAGTCTGGCAAAATCCGTAAACCGATCAATATACTCAAGCCATTAGTCGAGGAGATCCATCCGTCGAAAGTCCAGGAGTTCATGGCTAGCATTAGCCAAAACACCGGGGTCAGGCTGGTTTTGATTTTGGACTGTTCCAACTCACCCGAAAAAAGGAAACCAGCATCAGGCGTCAGGAGCTAGAAGCGGACTGGGACACTTTCGGGGCATGGGTTGAACAGCATGGCGGTTTTGACCGGCCGATCGTGCTGGCCATCGACGAGGCACAGCGCTTTCAACGTGATTCCGAAGATCCTCTCTCCAAGCTGTTTCAGAGTCTCCATGACGGTTGCGGGCTGCCGATTGCGCTGGTGCTGGCGGGTCTCAGCGATACCGAATACTCGGCCCGCAAGATGGGACTGACCCGTATACCACACGATCAGAAACACAACATCGGTTGTTTTCCGGATCATGAAGTTCAGGAACTCATGGAAAGGTCCTGTGCGCATTTCGGGATCGACACTACTGGATTCGAGCATGAGATCGATCGGCTGATTGAGCCTTGCGACGGCTGGCCTCGGCATCTGCATATCGTCATGCAGGCATTGGTCGAAGAAGTTCTGAGAACGGAGGGGGATCTCGGCAAGGTGGTTTGGGAACGGATACAATCCGAGATCAAGGCTGGAAGAGACGGGTATTACGACGGTCAGTTTTCAAGCGAGATGGAAGATGCCATCAATTTGACTGCTGGAGTAATGGCCGAACTGGAGTGCAATCGGAATCGTGCCCAAATTAAATATTTCATGAAAGAATTGCATAAGTCTGATCCCCAAACCTATTGCTTTCCTACAGCAATGGATGCAGACGCCTTCTTCATTCACCTCGTGCACCAGGGGGGCTTGCACGAGGAATCGGCCAATCGATACGCATGTCCGATCCCGTCTTTCCGGACCTATCTGCTCGAGCACGGCAGGATCATGGAAAACCCAACTCAAACATCAGATGCTGTTGACAGCAACGACTCTTCACCCCCTGACTGATCTCTTCAGGTTTTCCGCTTGTTCCGTTTTGAGCATGATTCAACATTGCTGAATGGTTTATATCCGGATGAGAAAACGAAAAAAATTTGACGACTACAGTCGATGATTTCAAAGCAAGTTCAGGCTAACACGCTCAATGACAACGCATGAAGTTACTGTTACGGTTTCTCAGTACTGGTGATGAAATGCTTACAACAAAATTGCTTGAGGTTTAAGCTAAGCGGCGAAAGATAAAACGAAAAAATGAACTCCGAAACTTATTGCGCCAGCCCAAGTCCTGGAATAATGGTATGGTCCGCCCCGCCGGGCTGGGTCAACAAGTCGGTATAATCCGATCGGGTTGACTGGATCCGGATCGGGAGAGATAGTCATGGCTCATCTCCTCAAGTTCGGCTTCCAGGAGCCCAGACGATGCAATCAGTTCACGTAATATTGAGGAGAGAGCCATGTCCAGAGCGAACAGTAACACGAAATCCACCAAGCCCCCATCGGTCTTCAAATTATTCCAAATTTTATTTTAAATTGTGTCTCTATAAATCAAACTACACCCAGTGTGCTCCATGTCCAGGATGCTGATTTGGAGTAGTTATGCCACGAATAAGAGTTGCTCCTGAACAAGGGTCTGGGTCTAGGTTTAGGTGTGAATCCAAGTCGATATAGTCCACCAGCCCCGATATCGCTACACCCGCTGAGATCGACATTGACGATTCGCCCATACAACCAATCATGGTTTTGAGTCCAAAGGCTTTGGCAGTGGCAATAATGCGGAGTGCTTCTGTAATACCGCCACACTTCATGAGTTTCAGATTGATACCATCAACAAAATCAGACCACTTGAGAATGTCACATGACAGGCGACAGGACTCATCGACAAAGATCGGCAAAGGTCGATCTTTGAACAATTTTCGCAATTCGCTTTCCTGGCCTTCTTGGAGAGGTTGCTCTACATAGTCAGTCTGTGGGGCCTGATTCACAATCCACTTCATCATGCGTATGGCATCATCCACATCCCACCCCCCATTGGCATCAACTCGTAATTGGACGTGATAGGGTTTGACACTCTCGACCACCTGAGAGAACATCGCTTGGTCGGCTTCAATACCTTCTGGAGATCCGAGTTTTATTTTCAACGCCTTGAATCGATTCTCTTTGAGAATTTCCGGTATTCGTTCTCTGACCACATCCGGGGGGTTGATGCCAATCGTAACCGAGGTTGGAACAGTTGGAATACCCACGCCGAAAATGCGATAGAGGGGTAAGCCGGCCTTTTTACCAAGCCAATCCCAGAGTGCGATATCGAGCCCAGCCAATGCACAAAGGGGAATCTGCTGTTGTCGCGCTTGTTCAGTGACTTGTTGTATTGATAAGCCCTCTTGCAGTTGTTTAAGAAATGACTCAAGATGCTTTTGTGCGGATTGTGCTGTAGCTGCCCCCTCCCTTTTGCCGGGTGAACATTCACCCCAACCGGTGATGTTATCTTTGGTGATACCAACGAACAGGTTTTCAGAGCCTCGACTAATCCCACGACTGATCATCAATGGGTATCTTTTTTTTAGAAACAGCGTTCTAAATTCAGTCTGCATTAGTGGTTGAGGCGCTTTGCAGTGCAGTGATCGCAATCAGTCGGAGAATATCATCAGTGCTACATCCTCGAGAAAGGTCATTTACTGGTTTGGACAGTCCCTGAAGAATCGGACCGGTCGCAGTAACGCCTCCGATTCGTTCGGCAATCTTATATCCTATATTTGCGGATTGTAGATCAGGGAAAATTAGCACATTGGCAGGGCCGGTTGCAGTCATATCGGATGCTTTTTTTGCCAGTATATCCGGCATAATCGCCGCATCAAACTGAATTTCTGGTAAAAGGGGTAAATCGGGCATTTTGGAAGCAACGATTTTCGCAGCCTGCCTGACTTTGTCGACGAGTGGGTGATCTGCACTCCCTGCAGTTGAGAAAGACAACAGGGCAACCACGGGTTTTATGTCGAACAACTTTTGGGCATTTTGAGCCGTTGTGATGGCAATATCAGCGAGTTCCTCAGAGTTCGGATTGATTACCATTGCACAATCAGCATATAGCATTATCCCTTGAACAGCCTGATGTGATCGATAGTGTTCCATGATAAAGAAACTTGAGACCTGTTCCGATTTTTCGTCCATGCCCAGGATCTGGAGTGCTGGTCGAAGTACGTTGGCTGTTGAGTTATCAGCACCCGCGACATAACCATCGACTTGACCAAATCGAGCCATCATGGCAGAAAAAAATAAAGGATTTCTGATTGCCTGAACCGCCTCTTCTTGAGTTAATCCTTTATATTTACGAAGCGTATATAAAGCTCCTGCATAAAAATCCCTGCGTGAGTGAGTTGCAGGGTCGACGATTGTTATGGCGGGGTCGGGAATACATTTGGTGTGAGCATGTTGGGAGCGCAACAACACAATATCTGCAATCCCGAGTGCCACAGCTTGATTTGCTGCAGCGACAACCCGTTCATCATTCCCTTCGGGAAGAGCAATGGTGCGATCTGCGTTAATTGCGCTCTGGAAAATGCGTTCGAACAGAGGGGACATGTCCGAAATCAATATTGCTTAGACGTAATCCCTGTATTTTGGCAAATGGCGCACTGGTTTGGATAGCGCATCCCGTCTGAAAGGATCCCCTAATTCACGTGTACACATAATTTCAATTACAGTTGACTTGCCATCATTCATCTGCATATCAACTGCCCGGGTCAGGGCTGGGCCAACGTCTTCAAGTCGATCGACCATGATGCCTTCCGTTCCCATGGCTTTTCCGATTTTAGCAAAACTTTCGTTGTCGAGTTCACCCGCGACAAAACGGCGGTTATAGAAATCAACCTGATTCTTCTTTTCTGCGCCCCATTGTCGATTGTGAAAGACTACGCCTGTAACTGGAATGTCATGGCGAACCGAGGTCATGATTTCTGAACAGCTCATCGCCCAAGCCCCATCGCCGGAGTAGGCAATTGCTGGACGATCTGGTGCGGCACATTTGGCTCCGATCATGGTTGGCAAAGAGTAACCACAGTTTCCCCAACTCATCGGTGCAAGAAAGCTGCGCGGTTTATCAAATCTCAAATAGCTGTTCGCAATCGCATTGATATTACCGATATCGGTCGATACCATGGCATCACTTGGCATGGATTTTTCCAGTTCACGCAAGACCTGACGGGGATGCAGCCAGGAACCATCTTCATCCTCCTGCTCCTTGATCATGTCCAGGCTGTAATCGTCATTTTCATGTATCCATTCATCGAGTTCCTTTTCCCAGTTTGCCTTTTCCGATTTGACGATATCGAGACGTTCATTACGGTTTCCATCACAAATCAGTTCGCGGTCTGTTAATCTCGCAATCAGAGCACGTGCAGCTGCTCCCGCATCACCACAGATACCAACATCGATTTTCTTGACCAGACCAAGCATTTTGTGATCGGCATCAATCTGGATGATCTTTGCTTCTTTCGGCCAGTAGTCAAAACCATACTGGGGCAAGGTTCCAAATGGCCCAAGCCGCGTACCGAGCGCGATGACCACATCGGCTTTATTGATAATTTTCATGGCTGCTTTTGAGCCATGATAGCCGAGGGGTCCGCACCACAAGTGGTGGCTGGCAGGGAAGGAATCGTTATGCAAATAACTGTTGACGACCGGTGCGTGGAGGCGTTCAGCAAGAGCCTTGCAGTCATCTACTGAATCACCCATGACCACGCCACCTCCGGATAGAATGACTGGAAATTTGGCTTTGCTGATGGTTTCAGCGGCATGATTCAGCGACTCTTCACCGCCCGGTCCACGATCAAGTTGCATGGGTTTGGGGATTTCCACATCGATATCCCCATAAAAGTAATCACGGGGAATATTGAGTTGGGTGGGGCCAATTTCCGACATTGCACGATCGAAACAGCGAGCGGTGTATTCGGCCATCCGATTTGGATTATTGACATGGCCTTGATATTTCACAAACTCCTGAAACATCGGTAACTGATTTGCTTCCTGAAATCCCCCAAGTCCCTGTCCCATGGTTCCTGTTTCGGGCGTTATCATGACCACTGGAGAATGTGCCCAGTAAGCGGCAGCGATAGCAGTCACGCAATTGCTGATTCCAGGACCATTTTGACCAATTACCACACCATGCCGACCACTCACGCGAGAGTAGCCATCCGCCATGTGGGCTGCCCCTTGTTCATGCACGACTGGAATCAGGCGAATGCCTGCTGGTGCGAATATGTCCATCGCGTCCATAAAGGCGGAGCCCATTATTCCAAAAATTTCCGTGACTCCGTTTGCGGCCATGGTCTCGACAAACGCTTCGGAAGGTGTCATCCTGGTCATCTTTCTTTTCTCACTGGTTCAGTAGGTAAATTCATGCTTGAATATCAACTAGGACAATGCGGTGACCGGATCAGTAAAATCGTATCCCAGATCATCGGCGACTGGCTTGTAGGTGATTTGTCCCTGGTATATATTGAGCCCGTTACGTAGATGTTCATCCTCGAGCAGGGCTCTTTTGACTCCCTTGTCAGCTAATTTTAGGGCAAGTGGCAGTGTGACATTATTCAATGCGTAGGTTGATGTTTTTGGGACTCCACCGGGCATGTTTGCCACACAATAGTGCACCACGTCATCAATTTCATAAGTGGGGTCAGCATGAGTGGTGGCGTGGGAGGTTTCACAACATCCGCCCTGATCAATTGCAACATCGACAATAACAGAGCCATTTTTCATGTTTTTGACCATCTCAGCGGTCACCAGTTTGGGGGCTTCGGCACCGGGAATGAGCACTCCCCCGATCACTAAATCAGCTTCAAGGATATGTTTTTCGAGCGCGTCCGATGAGGAAAAAATGGTATTTGTGGTACGTCCGAACTGTTGCCAGTGTCGTTCAAGAGCGCTTGTATTGATGTCAAGTATCCAGACATCCGCACCCATGCCTACTGCCATATGCGCCGCATGAGTTCCAACCACGCCGGCACCCAGTATGACAACTTTGGCTGGATCTACACCGGGTACACCACCCAATAGCATACCGAGTCCACCGTGGGGGTGTTCCAGGCAATATGCGCCGGCTTGAATCGACATTCTGCCGGCAACTTTTGACATTGGGGCGAGAAGAGGCAGACCACCGTGCGGCGAAGTAACCGTTTCATATGCAATACAGGCTGCACCGCTATTAACCAGGTCTCGGGTCTGATCAGGATCGGGGGCGAGGTGCAGATAGGTATATAGAATTTGACCTTCTCGTAGCTGGGCCCGTTCAACTGCTTGAGGTTCTTTGACCTTTATGATCATCTCGCTACGCGCAAATACCTCTTCCGCGGTATCAACAATTTCAGCGCCCGATTTACGATAACGCTCATCGCTTGCGGAAATGCCTTCGCCCGCATTGGTCTCGACAATGACCTGATGTCCATGTTTCGTCATTTCACGCACACTAGTCGGCGTCATTCCGACTCGATATTCGTGATTCTTTATTTCTTTTGGAATGCCTACTAACATGATTGAAGTTAAATCCGTTAAGATTGCAGTTATATATGGAGGATAAGCAGTAATTTTTAAACATGATAGTAATTTTTATTTCAGTGTTATAGTACCAGAGAAAAACTAGCAATAATACCAGCGAACCAGCTGGAAACCAGTTGAACTTCTTTGTAGAAAGCAGGATCAAGCAAAATGACGAAAGCCATGCGAATTTACGAGCCTGGAGGCCCCGAGAATCTCTGTTGGGAGAGTGTTGATGTTGGCGAGCCCGATGCGGGCCAAGTCAGAATCCGGCAGAGTGCGGTCGGTCTCAATTTCATCGATATCTACATGCGAAGTGGGCTCTATCCCTTGCCATCCTATCCCGCCATACTTGGAATGGAGGCTGCCGGAATTGTGGAGAGTATCGGGCATGATGTGAATGGAATTTCCGTGGGAGATCGGGTTGCTTACTGCATGGTTCCTGGCGCTTACAGTGAATGTCGATTGATCAGTGCAGAGAAGCTACTCAAATTGCCAGATCAGATTGATGATCAAGCCGCTGCAGCCATGATGCTGAAGGGTTTGACGGCCCATTATTTGCTGTTCCGCTCTTATGTGGTCAAACCGGGTGATCGGATTCTGGTGATGGCTGCTGCTGGCGGGGTAGGCCTGATGTTGTGTCAGTGGGGTCGTCATTTGGGAGCCGAGGTAATCGGTTGTGTTGGTTCTGAGTCGAAGGCTGAACTAGCAAGTGAAAATGGAGCTCATCATGTGATTCTTTATGATCAAGAGAATATACCGGAGCGTGTCAAGGAGATTACCGATGGTCAGGGTGTGGCGGTGTCATATGATTCCGTAGGGCAGGCAACTTTTGAAGCCTCACTGGATTCGCTCCAGCCTTTTGGCGTGCTGGTAACCTATGGCAACGCATCTGGACCGGTAGAACCTTTTTCACCCGCAGTTCTCGCCCCCAAGGGTTCACTGTATGTGACGCGTCCAACTCTGGCTACACATACTGCCACTCGTGAACTTCTTGCGGAAGGGGCAGAGCGCCTATTCAAGGTTGTGAGTGAGGGGACAGTCGGTATTGCGGTCAATCAGACTTATGCATTATCTGACACGGCAACTGCACATCGTGATTTGGAGTCTAGGGCAACTACTGGGGCGAGTGTATTGATCCCATGAGAACTGGAATATATCTGCAATAATTGCAACCACTCGTCCTCGGCAACCACTCGTCCTCGCTATGTTAAGATAATCCTATCATGAGCGCAGAAATCCAAACAGAACCCCGCAAGTTACCGATCGGTTATCAATCATTTGCTGATCTTCGAAGTGAGGGTTGTTATTATGTCGATAAAACACCTCTGATTCGCCAAATGATTGATGAGGGAAGGTATTACTTTCTCTCTCGTCCTCGTCGTTTTGGGAAGAGTCTACTCGTCGATACCTTGCAGGAACTGTTTGAGGGAAACGAGCCTTTGTTTGAAGGCCTGGATATTCACTCGCACTGGGACTGGACGGTCAGGTATCCGGTTGTGCGTTTGACTTTGGATGGAAAGGTCACTACCCCTGAGTCTTTGGAGAACAATATACTCAATCAGTTATATGGAATTGAGTTGGAATTTAACCTGGAATCATTACCTCCGGCAACGGCCGCTGCTGATCGACTGCGCAATTTGTTCACTTGCCTCCATCATGTGAAAGGTCAGCAGGTGGTGGTTCTAGTGGATGAATATGACAAGCCGGTTCTGGATGTACTGGAGGATGATGAGAAGGCCCGAGCAAACCGGGATTGTCTGAGAGAAATATACAGCATTCTGAAGAGTTCGCAGAAACATGTCCGCTTTGTGTTCGTGACCGGCATCACGATGTTTTCCAAAACCAGTTTTTCTTCGGGTCTGAACAATCTCGACGATATCAGTCTGTACCCGCCCTTGGCATCAATTTGTGGTTATACGGATCAGGATTTGGATACGGTATTTGCTCCGGAACTGGAAGGGCTGGATCGGGACAAGATTCGAGCCTGGTACAACGGTTACAACTGGCTTGGTGAGGAGAAGCTCTACAATCCTCACGACATTCTTCATCTGTTCAAAAATCGTGAATTTCGGTCACACTGGTTCAAGTCTGGAGAACCGGGCTATCTGTATCGGCTGTTACAGGAGCGAAAAGTCAGTCCCATGCAACTGGAAAACCGGGTAGTCGATGCGGACTTTGTTTCGAACTTTGAACTCGGTGATTTCAGTCATGAGGCCTTGATGTTCCAATCTGGATATCTGACCATCACGAAAAAAGAAGTCAATGACCATAACATTTTTTATCATCTGGACTACCCGAATTTTGAGGTGCAGAGCAGTTTTAACAAGGGACTTGCCGAGCACTTGACCAAGCTAGGTCGGCAAGTAGCCGTGACCGGGAAAGAGTTGGTTCAGGCTCTTGGCATGAACAATTTCGAGTTGTTCAAGGAGAAGATCCAGGGCTTGCTTGATGAATTTCCGCATACCTGGCATGACACGACCAAGTTGGGCAATTATGAATCCTGGTATACAAGCTTGCTCTATATGTGTTTTCGCACCACGGAGGTCGATCTGAAGGCAGAGGACATGACCAAACATGGCCGCTCGGATCTGGTACTGTTGCATGCGAAACAGGTGTTCGTTCTGGAGTTCAAGGTGGTTGAAAACAAAACAGGATTAAAGAAAGGACTTGACAGCGCGCTCGCACAGATTCGGGAAAAAGGCTATGCAAGGAAGTATCGAAGCCGCAAGGAACCCATTCACTTGATCGGTTTGGTGTTTGGCAAGAAAGAGCGAGAACTGCTGGATATTCGGGTGGAGAAGTTTTAATGCATTGATGAGTTGGCAAGGTTAAATCTATCCGAATTACTTAATCGATAGTCGAGTAGTTGGTCATCAACAATTTTTACAGATAGGAGAAAGAAATTGCAAAATCCCGATATGGCGATGTTTCCTAACGCCCCAGTGGGTTGGTCGGTAAATGCGGCGATATCCAGTGCGAAAAATCTAGGGTTTGAATTAACTGAAGATCATTGGGAAGTAGTGGCTGCGTTACAGGAGTATTACTCGAAACGCGAGGTCGTTAACCGACGCGAGGTGGTAGATGCATTAAATGAAAAATTTCACATTAAGGGCGGTACTCGTTATTTGTATTAGCTGTTTCCGGGCGGTCCGGTTGCTCAAGGTTCACTCGTTGTGGGTCTTGATGTTCCTTCCGGTAGTATTGATAAGTCATTCGGTAGTGTCGTTTAAGAACTCAGCACCTTACTCTGTAATCAACATGCTTCAGTTTAGGTTGATGATTGGATAATCTCCGCTAGTTGTTTAATTTCATAAGGTCCAATACGGCAACAACCCCCAATAATCTAAGCTCCAGCATGAATCCAATCGGAGCAATATTGTTGCCATCGATTGAGGGAATGCTTGCCCGACCAGGAACCTGATTGATAATCCTCTCCAGAGGATTTTCTGGAGCAATGAAATGAATATGACCGGGAGAAGTACAGTTCACACCAATTGCAAACACCGACTGGTTTTTGCACAAAAAGTCTGGCAACAACTTCAATGGGTGTGCCATCACGCAGATGTGCTCCATCGCCACATGAAAAACTGATCCAGTAGCGTCAGAGAGATTTTTTGATGATGTATGTTAGAGCAAGTGCTTCCTGATAATCAGGGGTGGTCTCAAAGGCCAGTATATCTGCTCTGCTTTGATCTAGTAGATTCACTCGATTTTGATGGAAATCCACAAGGCTTTGTGAATTTAAGCCATAATTTCCATGGTATTCAGAACCATCAGCAAGATAGGCTCCATAAGGACTGATACTTGCAGCGACTAGTGCAGTGCCCGTACCCGATCTCCCGTGAAAATTATCCCGTGCTTGGGCTACAATCTCGACGGAGTTTGTCAATAGTTTTTGACTTCTATCCAGATCAATACCGTACTCAAGCAGTCCTTGAAGAGTAGCCTGATAACTTGCAGTAGTAATAATTTGTGCACCTGCTTGGAGATAGGCCATGTGGCTATCATAGATGGCTTGTGGGTTTTTCAGAAGCAATTCTGCAGACCAGAGTTTTGTATTGAGTTGGTATCCTTGACTTTCCAATTCTGTTGCAAGTCCTCCGTCTAGGCACACCACATCATGTGCCGGGCTCGTAGATGTCCGTGTGGTAAGCCCTTGTCCAGGATTACTCTCGCCTTGTTGCCCGCCGCTGTTAATTTTTCGATATAGACTAATGCATCATCACGAAGCGGGTCTATTTCTGCGGCTAAGGCCATACAGAGAGGTAGTCCTACCAGATCAGTATGTAGGATTGGGGCGAATGTAGGGTCTTTCCAGTCGGGCTTCCCACCACACCAAAGAGAGATAAAATCTTCAACATCCTGACTGGTCATGGCTGGAGTAGTGGTGCCTTCTCTATGAGACTCAAGATCAAGGTACATGCCACCAAGATAAGGGTAGATCAGTAGTTGACCAATTGGTTGCCGATCCGTATTTTTCTGAGTGATACAAAGTGCGGCGGCCAAGGTGCTTCCTGCCGAATCTCCAACAATAATGGTTCGACCGGTATCAAGCGCCAGAAATGCATCTTGCATATCCTCAATCTGGGTTGGATGAAGGTGTTCTGGAGCAAGTCGATAATCTATCGATATCAGGTTGATGTTGGTCTTATGTGCAATTTCAGCACAGATCGAATCATGGCTTTCCAAATTACCGACCACAAATCCACCTCCATGTAAGTACAAAATTAATGTTTTGGAGTGGTTGTCTCTGGGATAGTAATTTCGAATTGGGATTGCGTGACCGTTACGGCCGGTTATGAATGAGTCTTGCTTAGTGATCTCGTTTGGAATCGGTGCCTGAAACATGTCGCAAAGTACTCGATAGCATTCCCGATGTTCATGCATGCTCAGTTCGAGAACATTTTCGGGATAAGCCGAAGCAGATAGTTCAAGGAATGCAGTGATTTCTGAGTCAATTTGATAATTCATGGTATAGGTTATCATAAGATACCCCAGTTCCACTCCGAAGTGCAACACTGCCCCTGTCTGTCCATGAAGGCGTAAGCCTTCATGGACAGACAGGGGGGGAATCAGGGGAGCGGAGTGTTC
The DNA here is from genome assembly GCA_965220975.1 of Candidatus Poriferihabitans sp. Taxonomy (GTDB): domain Bacteria; phylum Pseudomonadota; class Gammaproteobacteria; order Arenicellales; family Poriferihabitantaceae; genus Poriferihabitans. Next base: position 3,159,820 of record OZ244855.1, read on the forward strand.
GTTCGGCCCCGAAGCGGTGACAATCCCAGCTTTCTGGCATTGTAGACAGCATCAGGCGACATTGCAAGGCCCAGCGCCGGCCATACGGGCGTGCGGGTGCATCGCCCGCCCGTAGCGTGCGCGAAGCAGGATCGACTGAAACTGGTCACCACCAATGACGAGACCCGAGTGAGTCGGGTCGACTGGCAACTGGAACCCCAATTCGGCACCATGATGACTCATCTCGGGGTCTACAGTTTACGCAGTAATATCTTAGACTGGGATGGGGAGTCCTTATGGCGGACTGATCATACCCTGACCGAAGTTGAATCGGTCTTTCGTTCTCTGAAATCGGAACTCGGTATGCGACCGGTGTGTCATCAAACCACCGAGCGAAATTGTGCTCATCTGTTGATTGCGGTCATCGCCTATCAGGCCGTCTATGTATTACGCGCTCGCATCAAAGCTCAGGGCTATTGCGATAGTTGGAGATTCGGTGCATGGATACACTTGTAGTGCCACTCCATTTTTTTATTAACATTTTATCAATCATTTAAAACACTACATGTTAAACTTCGGTTAAGATATAGATATCAATTTTACTTGATGGGTACTTGGTTGGAAAACGAATATTCACCAATTTTAGCGAGCAGGGATGTATGTACCGATCCAATCAGTCCAGTACGGCGTATTGATGAAATTCGGCTTCAAACACGATGTTGAAAAACACCATATGGCCATGAATAAATTGTTGAGATCGTAGCCTAGCCAAGTCGCATAATCCATCAAATTAATGGTTTGTGTAAATCGACTTACAAGCTTATGATCAAGTGAATCATCGGAATTTCTTGAGTATTATTTCGGAAAGTATGGGACCGCATATCTCAGGAATCTGGTGAGAATGAGTATTATAATCACTCCCAAATAAAGAATTATATCGGGTGCATAACTAGCCAATTTTCAAATCTAGCCAAAACCAAATAATAGCTACTTAGCTCTCGGCTTATCAGGGATTAGCAGATATTGTGCTAGACCAAATCGCGGAACACCACTGTTTTAGGCCCAGTTTTCCAGTAGCAATCCTTTCACCCGCCGAAACTCTTTCAGATTATTGGTAACAAGCGTCAATCCCTCACTTCTGGCATGAGCAGCGATATGCAGATCGTTCACTCCGATTATCTGGCCTATGGATTCGAGATCTGCTCGAATTACCCCATAGTGAATTGCCGCTTTCTGGCCATAATCCATAACTGCTAGACGTGAAGTAAAGTCGTTAAGTTGTTTCTGGTTATGATCGATCTTTGAACTCCTCTCGACACCATGGGTTAGTTCAGCTAGGGTGATTGAACTGATGCACAACTGGCCGGCAAAACGATTGAAAATCTCGAGGATTCCGGCTGGCCGATTCTTGATTACATAGATGCTAATATTGGTATCAAGAAGATAATTCAGCATCAATAATTCTGGTTAGAAAGGTTCTCTTTCTGTTTGCTTTTGATTCGGACGCTTTTCCATGAAGTCTTCGCTCGGTCTCTCTTCAGTGAGGAAAAAACTGTCCCACGAGGCATTTATTGGAGACAGTATCCTATCCTTTCCTACTATCCGGACATGCACATGGCTGACATTCTCGGGAAATCGAACTTCTGCTGGTAGCCTGACTGCCTGAGTACGATTGTTCTTGAATATGGATCCGACTTTCATCATTCATGATTATAGGTTTTTATTCATGAAGTATACCCTAATCCTTAAATAGAAAATTTGAAAGTACTTCCAACGCCTTGTGTGGTGTGGTTTTCGACTGGGTTGTCTTTTCACCCAATGGATGATTCTGATTCCAGCCCAAAATCCACAGTCCATCATGCTCTGTGCCAAATAAAGCAATTTCTATTTAAGGATTAGGGAAATCATGAGGTCATCGTGATCCTGTCATTAATGTGCATGGCCTGAACAACTGCAGAAGGATTGTTGTTGGAGTGTCCTTGTGCAAATATCAGGATGATCAAGGTCGGTCACTCATCGTCCATACTGACTTGCTTGAGATGGATTAAATCACTGACTATGATCTCGCTTGCTGGAACGGATAGCAAGGTCCGTCAATTAATATGGGTAGTCTGGATAATGTTCCAGACATCTGGTCTGGCTTCACGCCCTATGCCTTGAGTCGAGATACCCTGACATTCGGGATATCATAGTCGATACAGTCCCCTTCGGGTGAGTATCTGCTTGCCTTGTTTTGGTGAGTGCAATCCCTGATAATGATCAGAATACAATCCATTTAACCTGAATAATGGTTATTGCGAAATTAGAACCCTAATCGACAATTAGAAATCGGGAAAAATAGAAAAATCCTTGTGAAAATAGAGTATTAGTGGTAAAATAGGCGTTCCATAAACATCACCCGTTGGGTGAAAAAAATCAACCACTCCATTTCACAAGGATCATGAAAATTCTACCCTACAAAACCGCGAAAAGCAATCGAAAAATCACCGCCCGTGCCGGACTGACCGTTCCAGCAGCCCTGCTTGAGCGTCTCAAACTCGGGGCAATCATTGATCAACAGATGCCTGCCCCGGGCAGCAATCGAGGCTATCGACACAGTACCCTCTTTCATATCTTCATGCTGATGTTGCATGAAGGCGCCAAGCACCTCGATGACATCGTGCACCTGCGCAAGGACCGGAGCTTGATGAAACTACTGGGATTCCAGTCGATTCCCTGTTCCAGTACCCTGGGCAACTGGCTGCGTTCGGTCGGCAAGCATCGGGCCTCAAGGAATGTCTTGCCCGAGGTCAATCGTCAACTGTTGCAGGCGAGTCTCGGCACCCGTGATCCTGTGACCCTGGATATCGATGCGACGGTGATTCATGCGAAAAAGAAAACCGCAGATCGTACGTATAAAGGCAAGCGGGGATTTACCCCGATGGTCGGGCACATTGCAGAGACCGGTCAAGTGCTGCACGCGGAACTGCGCAAGGGCAATGTGCCGCCGTCGGCCCGCAATGTCGAGTTTTTCAAGCACTGTATCGAGGCCTTGCCAGAAGGCGTTCGGGTTGCCAAGTTTCGAGCCGATGCCGCTTCCTGTCAGGCGGCAGTCATCAATCTCTGCCGGGAACAGGGAGCCCGTTTTGCCATTCGGGCCAGGATGAGCCGGAATGTCCGTGCCTTGATTGCGGAGATTCCGGAATCGGAGTGGCAGCCGGTAGTCGATGAGGATGGTTCTCTCTCCGAGACCGAGTTTCTCGCCCGAACCTGGCATGCGATGGACAAGACTCCGGAAGCCTTTTGCCTGGTGGTGCAGAAAACCCGAGTGCCCGGCAAAGTCAAGCCTCAGGACCCCGATACTCCAGCGCAGCCGGAGCAGATGGAGATTGCGATGCAGGAACAGCAGTTGAATCCGGTGGATGGGGAAAGTGCCCTGAAAGACGGATTCATCTACCGTGCCATCGCGACGGATCTGGATCGGGAAGGGCTCGGCGATGCGGAGATCGTGTGGTGGTACAACCAGCGTGCAGACAGCTCGGAAAATCGTCTCAAGGAACTGCGCAGCGACTTCAGTGGTGCTCACTTGCCCTGCAGCACATTCCGAGCCAATGCGGTCTATCTGTACTTGAATGTGATTGCCTGTAACCTGCTGGTTCTGCTGCGCATGACACTCGGTCTCGAGTGGCATGGCAATCGGGCCGGAACGTTCCGAAGCCGGTTGTATGATATTGCCGGTCTGATTGTGCGTCACTCTCGGGAGTGGGTGCTGAAGGTCAACCCGGTGGATCTGAAACTGCTGGATGAAGCACTCTGGATGATCCGCACCTGCCGCCTGTTCTGATTCCCTGATTCCTCTGGACCCATCCAGGACTGGCCGAACAGAGCCATGGATTCGCACGCCCGGAATTTGCTCTGAGGCTCAAAACCCGCCGCCGCGCCACGATCTGGCAAATGAATGAGAATCATTCTTGATCGGAATCCGGCCGCCCGGACCATTCTGGACCATTTTTCCGCTCAACTGCTCGAATACCGGCTCATAACGGGTAAAATCATTTCTATTTAAGGATTAGGGTAGAAAATTAACGTATTTTCAGGAAACAAGATGGGGTATAATGGCCGAAATTATGATTTTTAAAAGAAAAATGAACAAATTACACAACTCGCCTCTCGTCATGAAATTCGCAATCCTGTTACTGCTTGCAGTAGTGGCGTTGCCGGCAACTGCAGAAAACTATTGCGGATGGCAAAACATCAAGATGTCGGCGGCTACCACCGCTAATCCCACTGGATCGCTCAGGCAGACGATAATGGAAAACGCAGGCTTGATGGATCAATGGTTTCAATTTGAGCTGAAGGGAACGTGCGCATTTCCAGAAAAGAGAGAGAAGCCAACAGATTTAGGCCCGGAAAGAGAAACGATATTCGGCACGGTGAGAGATACGATATTCACGTCGGTCTTTTACGACCTTGAATTCTGCTTTCAAGTGGATCAGACCGCTGGCGAAATGCTTGTAATGACCAATACGTCTGCCAATCCGGTACCAAAAATAATTGAAAATGAACAGCCAGTCTGCGCCAAATTCGACAAACTGCAGGCCAAGACTCAGAAAGTCAAGGTATATGTTCAGCCCAAAAACAACGAATGTAAGGACAGTAGATATATGAACAGGATCATCGCCTCGATGTCCAACCCCTTCGGTTATGCGTTTTTCGAGATCATCGACGATGATACAACAAGGTGTAACTAATTCGTTCGTGTTGAAAACGTCAGCACAAACAATTCACGGTATAGTTTGATACCTGGCCACGGTGAAATCCGTGAAATTGTTTGCGGTGATTGGGTGGCTGTAAGACGACTTCACATGAAATAGGTGTTTCTACTGAAATTTTTTCAAATTTTGCAGTTGAATTGTTCATACTCAGCCCTTCAACATGTGTCAACCATTCTTTATAAGCACTAAAATTTTCATACAGCAACCAAGTGCATCAAGGCGAATATCGTGACGGAAACTTTATTCTGAAAGTAAACGGGATAGAGAAGTGTTGCAAATCTTTATCGGCGGCATCCCGGTTGATTACAGGTACTTCAAGAAACGGGTGGACGGATTGGTACTTTTTGCTTCCAGGCAGGGGTGAATGGATACCTGCCAAGATTGGCGTAATTCACATTAAGATAAGAGAAAGTGATTGTTGATCGACATTGTTTTTAGCAAGAACAATTTCCTCTGGATCCTGCAATAAAGTATTGATCGGACAGATCTCATGTTCATAGTATCGACAAAGACGGTGGTTACTAATCGGCCTAGAAAAGTGGAATTCCAAGGAATCTTTTGGTACAAGTCGAGAATTTAGAATTTCTCTGGATTATTCAACACTCTCGTGGGCATTTCCTTGATATCAAAAGCGGCTCTGTCTGATCCCAACTTTGACCAACTTAGGACTATACAAAATTAAGTTGAGAAAACAGGAAAAGGACTACAGAAATTCAATTAATTACTTCTAACTACCTGTTCCGATAGGAGTCAAGAAGTTTATGTCATCAGGAGAAAAATTGCAAAATCCAGATATGGCGATGTTTCCAAACGCACCGGCTGGCTGGTCGATAAACTCAGCGGTATCCAGCGCGAAAAATCTCGGGTTTGAGCTGACCGAGGATCACTGGGAGGTAGTGGCTGCATTGCAGGAGTACTGTTCGAAACGCGAGGTCGTCAACCGTCGTGAGTTGGTCGATGCCTTGAATGAAAAATTTCACATCAAGGGCGGTACACGATATTTGTATTATCTTTTTCCGGGTGGTCCGGTCGCTCAAGGCTCTATCGTTGCTGGTCTTGCTGTACCTTCCGGCAGTGTCGATCATTCTTTTGGCAGTGTCGTATAGACGTGCAAGACTTCTGGTCTTAACTCAACGTTATTTCGATCTAGTCTGATGATTCGATGATGCGGGCTAGCTGTGTAATCTGATGGGGCCCGACACGACAACAACCCCCAATAATCCGAGCTCCAGCATGAATCCAGTCACAGCAATCTTGTTGCCATCGGTTGAGGGAATGCTTGCCTGACCATGTCCCGAGGTGGTAATCCTCTCCAGAATTTGGGTATACGATGACTGGTTTGCAGGGAGCCGCAGAGCGTATTTTACGGATTAATGGAGTGATATGATCGGGTGGAGTACAGTTCACGCCAATTGCAAGCACCGATGGGTTTTGCGCGAATAACCTGGCAACGTTTTCAATGGGTGTACCATCGCGCAGATGTCTTTCATCACGACAGGAAAAACTGATCCAGCAGGGTGTCAAGATAGTGGTAATGATCTGTGCCAGAGCGAGTGCTTCGTGATAATCAGGGACGGTCTCAAAGGCTAGCATGTCAGCTCTGCTCTTGTCCAACAAGCAAACTTTTTCTTGATGAAAATCGATCAGAGATTGTTTGCTCAAGCCATAATTTCCATGGTATTCCGAACCATCAGCGAGATAAGCACCATAAGGTCCGATACTTGCAGCAACCAGTGCCATGCCAGAGCCCGATTTACTTTGATAATCATCACGTGCTTGTGCAGTAATCTGTACGGATTTTGTAACTAGAGCATGACTGCTATCGGTATCAATACCGTAATCAGACAGGCCTTGCAGAGTAGCCTGATAGCTGGCAGAGGTAAGAATTCGGGCCCCGGCTTTGAGAAAGTTCATGTGGCTATCATAGATGGCTGTCGGGTTGTTGAGGAGCAATTCTGCAGACCAGAGTTTTGTGTTGAATTGGTATCCCCGACATTCCAACTCGGTAGCAAGCCCGCCGTCTAGGCACACTACATCATTTGCTGAGAGTTCCAAGCTGTTTTGCATCCAGTTGGGAAGCGTGGCATTATCGGGATTATGATCAGACATGGAGCAACAAATGCATGCACATTCGAGTTATCCCTGTTCAGCAAGCTCCAGAAGCGAGAGGCATAGGTTATTGAAACTCTGCTTGGCTTTCTTGCTGATGTGTCGGGCTCGTAGATGTCCGTGTGGCAAACCCTTGTCCAGAATTGCTTTTGCCTGGATACCGACTGAAGTTAGATTATCGACATACACCAAGGCATCGTCGCGAATAGGGTCTACCTCTGCGGCCAAGGCAATGCAGGGTGGTAGCCCTGCTAGATCGGCATGCAGGATTGGCGCGAATGTGGGGTCTTTCCAGTCGGGCCTGCCACCACACCAAACAGAGACAAAGTCTTCCACCTCCTGGCTGGTCAAGGCTGGAGCATTCGTGCCTTTTTGATGGGATTCGAGATTGAGGTACATGCCGCCTAGATAGGGATAGATGAGTAGCTGTCCGATGGGCTGGTGATCGGTGTTTTGCTGAGCGATGCAAAGCGAAGCGGCCAAGGTGCCACCCGCCGAATCGCCAGCAATTATGGTGCGGCCGGTATCCAGTGTCAGGAACGCATCTTGTGCATCCTCAATTTGCGCCGGATGAAGGTGTTCTGGAGCAAGTCGATAATCCACCGATATCAATTTGATTTTCGTGTTATTGGCAATTTCAGCACAAATCGAATCATGGCTGTCTAGATTTCCAAGTACAAATCCTCCACCATGGAAGTACAAGATTAGCGTTTTGGAATGGTGGTCTTTTGGGTTGTAGTGTCGGATAGGGATCGGATGACCATTGCGACCAGTTATGAATGAATCTTGTTTGACAACCCCGTCTGGAATTGGTGCCTGAAACATCTCGTAGAGTGCTCGATAGCATTTCCTGTGCTCATGCACGCTGAGTTCCAGCGCATTTTCGGGATAGACCGAAGCAGACTTCCCGAGGAATGCCTTGACCTCTGGATCTAGTTGATCATTCATGGTGTATCCATTTGCATGGGTTTGCGATTACTTTGTTTATCGGTGTCGAGCGGATACTTCCTAGTACCCAGTAATGTCCGTGTAGACGGGGGCTTGGAGACAATCCTGTGTACCCGGACGAAATATACTGAATATGGGTCTGAATCGATAATGTACCAAGGAAATAGGGATTTGCAATCGAATCAATCATTCGACACCTCCTCTTAATCCACTGTTGAAGCAAGAGGTACGTTAACAAACAGATCAACAAGCACGTGATTGATATAATAATTGTTCCGACCGACACTAACTTTTCTTGCAAATCCGGAGTCACTCAACACCTCCAGGTACTTTCGTGCTGTCTGTCGAGTGTATGGCAGGTCCTTTTCCAGAAACTCAATTCGGGTATAGGGATAACGAAACAGATTGTTCAGAAGATCCTGAGAATAGAGTTTGGGTAACTCTTCGCGCATTCGGTGTTTCATTTGTATCATCAGGTCTTTAATGTCGTTGATCAATTGCATCGTGGAGTGTGCTGTTTCAGTAACTGCATTGAGCATGTATTCGACCCACTCTTCCCAAACTCCTTCCTCCCGTACGGCTTGTAAAAGACGATAATAGTCCGGCTTGGTACGGTTGATCGCTCGGCTAAGATACAGAATTGGCGATTCCAGAAGATCACAGTGTACAAGGTAAAGCACATTAAGCATTCGACCAACTCGCCCGTTGCCATCCGGGAAGGGATGGATGCTTTCAAACTTGTGATGTATCAATGCCATCTTGATAAGCGGGTCCAAGTTACTGCATGAATCACAATCATTGATGACTCGTTCGAGTTGCCGCATGCAGGTGATGATATCGCTTTGGTTCTGTGGGGGTTCATAGACTATTTCGCCCGTCTGTTCATTACGCAGTATTGTGCCTGCTCCCATTCGATAACCATCACTGCGTTGTTTCAAGACTCGGTACATGTCAATCAGCATGTTTTCGCTGATGAATCGATTTTCTTGCCACTTTTCGTAGCCTCTTCGCATTGCAACACGATATCGGGCCACCTCCTTTGCCTCAACGGTAACGTTGCCGACCGATAGATCAGCCTGAAAAACCTGGTCTTGTGTTGTTATGACATTCTCTATCTCGGAGCTTGCAAGTGCCTCCTGCAAAAGCAATGCGTCAATCAGGATATCCTGGTTGGGCAGACCGCTGGCGGTCCCCTTCAATTCTCCCAGCCTTCCATGTGCCCTGGCAAGAGCAAGTAAAACTGGAACTGTCAGCAAATCTTCCGATGGCGGAAAAGACAAGAACGGATATTTGGTATTCATCTTGCTTGAATATATATACAAAACTCCAATATAGTATATCTTTTGTATTGACATGTATGCAAAACCGCAGTTTTGCATACATGTTGAATCTGAATATGCGATCATGTTGAAGGTCAATCGCGGACTATTTAGTTCTCGACATGGGTTATGAATCAGTCTTGCCTGACAATCCCGTCTGGAATCGGCGCCTAAAGCATGTCGTGAGTGCTCGACAGCATTCCCTGTGTTCATCACTCTGAGTTCCAGCACCTTTTGGGGATAGACCGAAGCAGAATTCTCGAGGAATGCTTTGATCTCTGGACAAGGCAATCGAACAAATTCGTACAAAAAGATATGCCAACAAGTCTCTCGACCGCGAGGAACCGATTCACCTGATCGAAATGGCATTTGGCGAGAAAGCTCGAAACCTGCTGGATATTCGAGTCGAGAAGTTCTAACCGTGAATGAATCTTCCAAACGTTCATAATTGAGCTTTTCAATCACTCCGGAGAAAACCATCTCTCAAAACCGCCGAACTCAAAGTGGAGCGAGTAGCCGCATGAAAAAGACAAACAAGTTCTGAACATGGGAACTTGGGCGAGCGACCAGCGCTTTTTCATGTTTTTTGCGGGGTTGACCGAATATGTACGAACGAACCATCCATACTGACTCCAAATAGAAATGAGTAAGTACTATCCATTAGGGTCGCATTTGAAATCCAAAGGCGGGCCTGCAATCCCAATGACTTTTCGTGAAATTGAAGCTGTCAACAAAGATCGTCTTCCACAGTTGCCCCGAAAACATCGTTCCTGCTGGAGCAACAATACATCAAATAACGTAATCACCCGATCTTGGTTCAATGCGGCAATAAGACTGCGAGAGTTAATCTTGACAATGAAAGTCTTATTTTCGAAAGGATGAATTCAAATTGGGGTTTGATTGATGATACGGTTGATGGAATGAGCAAGAAGAAACATCATCTCCACTACGAATATCCCTTCTTCGACTTCTTTGGACAGACTTAACTCAAAACCACTTTCCCTTTTGGGTTGAATGAAAGGTACCATGACAGTTGCAGCGATTATGACCCTTGTGAACCAGCTTTGCCGGAATGGGCTACCGTGGTCGATAATGCCGGTATTGATTATGTATGAGTTGTTATTTGGATATTTGTGTGGTAATTTGGACCATGATTGATGGTCAGCTTGATTATGCTGGCAAATGGTATGTTCATGCACTGGATTGCCAGTTTAGTAACGAATGAAAGTGGTGCATGAGATGGTTGATCATGGGGCGCGACAAGACCTGTCAGGGTGATCGGATTAGACCGCATGTGATACGGGTCCTGGATGCGGCAGTTTGTTGCGACCAGAGCAACACACACAAGTACAGTTTCCATACCAAACAACTGAATTTCAAAAATGAAATTATCAAAAATTTTATTCACATTGACATGTTCAATAGTGCTCGTGTTGACCCCCTACACTTATGCAAAAGATGTCAATTTAGCAGAGCGCTTTGCAAGGAATGCTGAAAAGGTCTCGATCAACATAGTCAACGAAGACTGGAACCGAATTCTTCAGACCTACATCCAAGAGAGTGAAGGCATCAATCTGTTTGGTTACTCGAAAGTTACCGATGAGGATCGCGCTTCTCTGGATCGCTACATCGAATATCTTGTTTCGCTGGATATCTTCTCGCTGACGTCAGCACAACAGTTCTCATTATGGACGAATTTGTATAATTCGTTGACCATCGCTGTGATTCTGGATGAATATCCAGTGAAAAGCATCAGGGATATATCTTCGGGCTTGCTGCAGAGGGGGCCATGGAAGAAAAAACTGGTTACAGTAGACGGTATCAAGCTCAGCCTCGACGACATTGAACATGAAATATTGAGGCCGATTTTTGGAGATAATCGAGTTCATTATGCAGTGAATTGCGCCTCAATTGGTTGTCCCAATCTGCAACAAACTGCATTTGTCCACGGAACCCTCGATGAGATGCTCGATAAAGCCGCACGTGAATATATCAATCACCCACGAGGTGTGTCAGTCAAGAATGATCGTCTGATTCTATCGAGCATTTTCAAGTGGTATGCGGATGACTTTGGTCAAGGACAACGAGGCGTGATAGATCACCTGTCACTCTATGCAAATGAGGGACTTGCTACTGAGTTGGCAGGTTTTAGTCGGATCTCCAGTTATGCATATGATTGGGATTTGAATGAATATCCATGATCAATGGCCAGCATATTTCGGTCATTATTCCGGTTTTGAACGAGGAGTTGTCGATAACTTCAGTCATCCGGGATATTCCGAAACAGGTTGACCGCATTCTAGTTGTTGATAACGGCTCTGCAGACAAAACGCGTGAAAAGAGTCTTGCTGCCGGTGCAGAAGTCATCCACGAGATCCGAAAGGGATATGGCAGTGCCTGTCTGGCTGGAATCGAGAAGGCAGGATCTACGGACATAATAGCCTTTGTTGACGGCGATTACAGCGATTATCCGGAGGATCTCGAATCGGTAATCAAGCCTGTAGCCGAGGGTTGCTCGGATCTCGTAATCGGGTGCAGGGAATTTCTGTCTGAGGGCAAGCTGGTTATACCCAGACACCAGATGTGGGGCAATCGGATCAGTTGCTTTTTGATCAATCTGATTCACGGAGCTTCCTATCGGGATTTAGGACCGATGCGCGCTATCCATCGATCCAGCCTTGCGAAACTATCCATGCAAGATACCAATTACGGTTGGACGGCTGAAATGCAGATCAAGGCATTTCGTATAGGGTTACAGGTACAGGAAATTCCAGTCCGCTATCGACGACGAACTGGCCAGTCGAAAATCTCCGGAACCGTAAAGGGTTCAATCATGGCCGGTTATAAAATACTCTACTGGACCTTACGACTGATTCTGACCTCTCGCAAGACGAACAGTTCCCCCAGCCATTCCTGAGCGCTTGAATATCAGATCAATCAGGAACGCTGTACCAATAAGCAGGACTTCCAGCATGTAAGCTGGGTAATAAACTTCATAAGCGGCGAGATTGACGCTCATGAGATTGAGGCCGGTTACATAGGAAAATACCATCGCAAAAGATGCAGTCCAGGCCACAAGTGTTGGCCGTAGTACGGCAAACGGCAGCAGCCAAACCAGATACCAGGCATTGATGACTGGACTCAAGGCCAGAAACACCCCAAATATCCAATCCATGCGTGGGATCGTATTGCAAGAATCATGATTATCTTGATGAAACCAGTAGAAGTAATAGATCCAAAAACCAACAAACAGGCACAGGCAAATGAAACGTGCACTTCTATCGGAGGTGAAGGCCCGCAACGCCTCAAAGACCAGTGGGTTAAAGTTCCATTCTTTCACGAAAATACCCAGAACCAGCATGTCGGTATGTCCTTGAAGAACGAACGGGATGTACAAGAGAAAAGCCACTAGAAATGCTAGAGCCCAGTGGTTGAGTCCTTTTCGGAAGAGAAAATAGGGCAGGGCAATCAGGGCAAAAACCTTGGCGCAACATGCGAGTGTTGCAACCCCGACGGCCATCATGGATTGACCTCGACTTCTAAATAGAAAAGCGGCAAATAAAAGAGTCGCACCGATAACATCGGGGTGTGCTGTGAATATCGTCTCCTTGATAATCAACGGACACCATGCATATAGCATTACATAACGAAGTGGGGCCACTTTGGCCAGCATCCAGATCAGCAGCAAATCTATCCCGGCTAAAATCACCTGCAGAAAATTGATATCAACCGGCGACACCAGATGGGCAAACGCAAACACATACTGAAGTACTGGTCCATAGATAGTTGGGAGATCGGGATTGTTGACCCAGTTCAATGTAGTCTCACACTCGGGTGATAATTCACTTCCAGCAAATAGAGTAGATGGAGCAACCCCGTAGGGAGAACCCATAGCCACAAAAACACAACCGTCGAGCAAATACCGGTGAAAGTCGTCCTCAAGAATCGGGGAGCCAGCAATGGCAATGATTCTGAAGATTACAGCCCAGATGAACACCATTCTGAAGGAGATGGTTAAATTGCCAAGGGTTTGCAAGATATACACGAAAGCAATCACCATGGCGGCCAGCGTATAGGTTTGAAGAAAAATAGACAATGGCATGCCCGTATCGAGATTGGAATAAAATGCCATCATCCCGTAGATCGCGGTGAGCAGACCGCCCGCGAGCATGTGGACTACCAGACCGGCTGTCGTTCTATTTTCCTGCCACATTTTCTTTTGGCAGCTTTTTGCTTTCCTCATTATTCATTGGAGAATAGTGGATTCGTAAATTGTCGATTGTTCTCGAATCAGTCCTATTCAATTTGCCTCCCTGATCCAATATTTGAAGTGTGGAAGATTTGACGATAAGCCGACTTCCCTGAGTTTCTTGGTGCGTGTAACGTCCGGTTCCATCGTGCATTGAACTCTGTACAAACCATCGGTCAGATTTGCGAAGGTTGAAGCGGTGAGTGATTCTCTTCATTTGATTTTTCATGAAGCCAAAGACGTGTCTATTCAGAATCATCTCGAAGGTGTCTGGAAAACACGCTTGAAGAAAGCTTGTAGCGGGTTGCTAACTCAAGCGGCATCAATGCGTTTGTTTTATTGTGGGTTGAGCCACCAAAAAATCAGTCTGACGAATAGTCAATTGACTATGAAAGTAAAGAAGATCAAGCGAACCGTAGAGAAACAGGCGGTCGCCCTGTTGATTTTGCCGAAATAAACAGGGCCACTTGGAATGCACTAGCAAACGGAACAAGCTTAACAATCCTTCGATCAGTGTCTTGTTAAAATCGATCTTGTGCAGAATTGAAACCTCGAACTGCAAATATCAAGACCGAGTTTTTGCAAGACCCACGAGACCGTAAAAAATCCATAACAAAAGGCGATGCCGAATCAATTTGAGCTATTCCAGAAACCAGTAATTGATGAATGCAACCGTTGCTGATACCGAAATTGATGTGCCAATGATATGGTTGATATCCATCATCTGAATTCCGATTTCTCCAGATCAGGTGTTTCCAGGTGGCATGGGCGGCATTTCAGCGAAGTTTGGAATATCAGTGCGGGTAATATCCCAGCTCTCACGCTGTTTGGTGTATACAACAACATCGGGTTCATACCAACTGTTATCATCAAGAATACCAACCGGGATAGCAATTTTGCCGGGTCGCCCCGTATTGATGCCATACATGCGACTTCCGCATTTTGGGCAAAAATATCGGGTATTTTGATTTCCGCGATCGGTGGTTACGGTATATCCGGTTGATTGACCCGTGATGGAAACACTGTCCTCATCAAAAAATGCCAGAGAGAAATGACCGGTTCCAGATAGTCTTTGGCAGTCTTTGCAATGGCATTGTGAAGATAGTACTGGTTTGTCTGAAATAGAAATGGTGATTTCACCGCATCGACATTGTCCAGTAGCAAACGGAGTCTGGTTCATTTATTTGTTCCTAATTGAGGTATTTTTGCCAAATCAAGCAGTCAATTGAGAAATGCATCGTGACCGTTCGTTCTCAATTTGACACATGTTGTACTTCTTGATTTTTGTGATTGGTTTCGCAATGTATTTGGATGAATGGTTGCTCTGTCGACTTGATCTGAATAGAGCGACGCACTTGTTGTAGATAGCCGCCCAGAGGTCAGAGCTTGTTGCCTCCTAAACAGGCGGGAGAATCCGGGTAGTCTCCCTCTTTTTCAAACCATTCATCCGGTGTCATTGCATGGATTGACAAGGCATGAACAGGGCCCTCGATTTGACTTTTCAGAAGACTGTTCACTATTCGGTGTCGAGCTACAAGATTGCGGTTCATGAATTGATTCGAGACGACAATGACTTTGAAATGTGACTCAGAACCTTTAGGCACATTGTGCATATGGCTTTCATTAATCAACTGGAGATGCAATGGTTGCAATTCCTGGAGATTTTCTCGCATGGATGTTTCAACTGGGTTTTTAGCTTCCATAATCAGATACTGAGTGTTATTAAATTATTCGACCTGGCAAATTATAACGAAAAGGCCCTGAAACGCTATATGCCCTGAGTTCCATGCAATAGTTGTCTATCGGATTTGCCGGTCATGTGCAATGAGATATATCGGAGAAACGGGTAGACCACTTCGTTATGACATTGAGTATTGACCTGCCTATGATTTCCTGAAACGTAAGTATTCGTCCAATCCCATGTAGAAACGTTCGTTCCTGGTGTTTTAATCGCCCCGCAGACGATGAAATGCCTGGATTATAATTGACTCGACAACTGCATTGTCTATAAAGGTTGAGTTGAGGACAAAATTGCGGGGTTGTTGTTCAGAAAAACGACCTGAAATGGAAAGGATCATAGTTGTCGTGAGAGCTCAAGAAACAGTGTTTCCGTGGGGAGGGATTTTTTCCAGAACATCGACAAACAACAAAAATATTGCAAGAAAAATACAAGGAAGCCGCTCGCCCAAGCATGATAAGATGCTCACATCATGAGTGAACAATCACACGCAGATCGCCGTCCGTTACCCATCGGCATACAGACATTTCGCCGGATTCGGGAAACGGGTTGCTACTATGTAGACAAGACGCCTCTGATCAGGCAGATGATTGACGAGGGCTTTTTCTACTTTCTCTCCCGTCCACGCCGTTTCGGCAAGAGTCTCCTGGTGAGTACATTGAAGGAACTGTTCGAGGGCAATGAGCCCCTGTTTCGAGGTCTGGACATTCATCCGCACTGGGACTGGTCGATCAAGTACCCCGTGGTTCGCTTGAGTTTTGGGGGAGAAGTCGATTCACTTGAGCTACTGGAAGATACTGCATTAAGTCAACTGTACAGTGTTGAAAAGGCTTTTGATCTCAAGATTCCCCCGGTGAAATCCGCCTCCGATAGACTTCGACATATTCTGATGCAACTCCATCAAGCAACCGATCAACAGGTAGTGGTGCTGGTTGACGAGTATGACCGTCCGGTCCTGAATGTGCTGGAAGATGATGAGAAAGCTCGGGCAAACCGGAACAAACTCCGTAATCTGTATAGCATTTTAAAGGACGAAGAAGACCATATTCGCTTCGTATTCGTGACCGGCATCACGATGTTTTCCAAAGCCAGTTTTTCATCCGGCCTGAACAATCTTGACGATATCAGCCTCTATCCTCCCCTGGCATCGATTTGCGGATATACGGACCAGGATCTGGATACGGTGTTTGCTCCCGAGCTGGAAGGACTGGATCGGGACGAGATTCGCGAATGGTACAACGGCTACAACTGGCTGGGCGGGGAGAAGCTCTACAATCCCCACGACATCCTTCACCTGTTCAAAAGACGCGATTTTCGTTCACACTGGTTCCAGTCCGGGGAGCCGGGTTATCTCTACCGGATGCTGGAGAGGAACAAGGTCAGTCCCATGCAGCTGGAAAACCGGGTTGTTGATGCGGACTTGGTGACCAATTTCGAACCCGGCAAATTCAGCCCTGAGGCCTTGCTGTTCCAGTCCGGGTATCTGACCATCACGGAAATGGAACAGAAGGGCTCTCGATTGTTGTACCATTTGCACTATCCGAATTTTGAGGTGCAGAGCAGTTTCAATACCGCATTTGCTGAACACTTGACCAAGCTCGGCAAGGAAGTAGTTGCTACCGGAGAGGATCTGCTTCAAGCCCTGGGAGGAAACGACTTTTCTGCATTCAGGCAGATAATTCAGGAATTGCTTCCACATCTTCCGCATGCCTGGCATGACAGAGGAAAGCTGGGTCATCATGAATCCTGGTATGCAAGTATGCTGTACATGAGCTTTCGAACGACAACGGCCAACCTGGTAGTCGAGGAAATGACCAGCCATGGCCGCTCGGACATGGTGCTGCTGCATGGGGATCAGGTGTTCGTGTTCGAGTTCAAGATGGTGAAGGGCAAAAAGAACATGGAAAGAAAGATCAGGGAATGTCTGGACAAGGCGATCAAGCAAATTCGCACAAAAAAGTATGCCGACAAGTATCTTGACCGCGGGGAACCGATTCACCTGATCGGCATGGCATTTGGCGAGAAAGCTCGAAACCTGCTGGATATCCGAGTGGAAAGGCTATGACCTTGCACGAATCTCCTCTAAATTCATTTCTAGTCAGCTACAAATTGGTTTATTGTGCTTGCACATGCTTGGGAGAACTCCTGTGGATGCCGACGAAGAGAAAGCCATCTCTAAAAGCCATTGGATTCAAGTTGACAAGTAGCGACATATAACAAAAAAATAGCTCTTAACATGTGAACCTGGGCGAGTGTTCAGTGCTTTTTCATGTTTTTTACAGGGTTGACCGAATATTTACCCTCAAACATATTGATTTGCTTGAACTCATTCGATAAATTGAGTAAATTAACGGGAGTACCAATTCAAATTCTTTATGTCCTAACTTGATAAAATAATTCAAGGTGCAGAGAAATCCTGATTTCTCTTTCACAGATTAGGCTCATAAGAATTCAACGAAAAGAAGAGAAAAGTTAATAAAATGAATAATATAGATATGTACCCCCCCCCCCTCAAGACTTAAATCTGCTCTAATTACCGCTTTATTGGTTTTGTCGCTTGGCCTTGTAGGTTGTGGCGGTGGTGGATCAACCAATAGCAATGGGTCAGATAATGGTGACAATGGATCTGACACCATGAAACCGAATTCGGTCAAGTTGCACAGCCTTTCTGGAACTGGCCTCTTTACGGCTGGCGGTGCTTCCTTTTCAGACGATGCGAGGAATCCGTCATCCGGTAGTTTTTCTGATTCCTCTCAAAATAATACTGAATATTCTCCCCTTACAACTGCGATATCTATAAATAGTGATGAAGAATCGTCCGCGATTGCAACAGATTTTTATGTAAAGTCCATATCAAATACAGAAGCTGGCTTGGAAATAAACTACATGATCGGTTCAGAGACCAAGTCGGTTACCATGACCAGTACGGATTGTTTTGAAGATCCTGCACCTTACTTGAGTTGTCGGAAGGATGATGCCTTTATCGCTAGTTGGACTTCACGGAACCCAATAGAATTTGACCAGGATGACGAGTTTGAACATATGGAAATCCAGCACTTGCTTTCACAGGGTTATCGATCAACCTATCTGTTCGGGATAAATCCAGAAAGATTACCAACCGAAAGTGCTACCTATTCTGGGAAATTTCGCGCGGATGCCTACAAGATGACCAGTGCTCAGAATTCTGAAAGGGTTCGATATCAGGGACGATTACACCTTAGTGCAAACTTTGACATGAGTAAACTGGAGGGAAGAATCCACTCGATTCGCGGAAGCCAGCCTGGGCAATCGTCCGTTAACGACCGAGTCCTATGGCCAACCTCCTATTTTACAATCTCGGATGGCAGAATTGTCAACGGACAGTTCACGGCGGTCCTGATTGGACATGACAGCAACCAGGACGCGGAGTTTAATGAAAGTGTGCGTGGATATATGGGTCACATATTGGGTGAATTCTTTGGTCCAAATGCTGAAGAAGTTGGTGCAGTAATTAACGCAAGTCGAGATGTTGATGGAGTAGATCATGACTATGTGCTATACGGGTTTGTAGGAGGAACCGAACGTTCTTTGGGAAGTGCTGCCATCAATACTGGCAATCGACGGAGATACCGCGAAGATACTACGGGACTTCTTGAGGAGTATGGTGCGGCATCGGTAGAAAGGACCGCAGACGGCTGGCGAATCAACGTGGATAATAAAACAGTCGAAATGCGTGATCAGCAAGATTATGCATCCATGTTTGATGGGTACTACACTAGGGATGTCGAAGGAGGAAGGGCTTGGTTCTGGAGCGCAACAGACTGGGAGTTCGCTGGAAATCCTGAATTCGAGCATTTCGACGTCAAGGGTTGGAGTTTTGAAACACGAGAGAATCCGGACGAGAAAACCATCGAAGATAACCGTTGGTTGGTCCACGGTAATCGAACACCAACGACTGCAGTACCGTCCTCAAACAGCGCGACTTATGAAGGCAGAATGAGTGCCACTCAAGCTCCAACCGACCGGGCTCTTGATTCTCATGGGAGATTGGCTACCTGGTACAGAGGAGATGTGAGCTTAAAGATGAATTTTGATGATTCCACAATGACTGGTTCGTTTACAGGACTGGAAATGTCCACAGGTAGTGCCGGTCCCCGTCGTTCGGTTGAGGGTGGTGCCACTTTCAGTGCCTCGATCAGCACTGGAGGCTTCACATCCGATAACCTTGCTGGCACGGGAGTGTTGTCCGGATACGAAGGAGGCGATGTTAGAGGAGAATTGTTTGGACCCTCAGCTGAGGAGAGTGCCGGGGTGTTTGATGCTACGGATTCATCTTCCAACCGAGTTATGATTGGCTGGTTTGGTGCGACCAAATTGTAATATCGCCTTTTCTTGTTTCATCATAAAGTACAGCAGGCTTTGCCGATACTCGCATAGCCTGCTGGCCTGTTCGCATGATTCTTCAAACAACTTTCACAGGAAATTTATTGACAAAATGAAAACCCCAATCGTATACTCTCCCCATTAACTCACTACCTCGTTTGATGGGAGGAGCAGTTACGATTGGATTTATCAGCAAAACCCTGAGAGATGAATATCCATAGTCCCCCTGCAAGGGCAATATGGAAAGGCATCAGGCGGGTAGCCATCAAATTTAAAGCCCCTATTCCTGTTCAAGATCTGGAATAGGGGCTTTCTGGGTTGTTCCTGTTGAAGGCAGTATATTCGTGATCCCGCCCAATAAAGAGGTGCATAAAATTACTTCTGTGCGGATAGAGCCAGTAATTTATTGCCCAGTGATGATCTTGATATTCGATAATTTGGCGGAGTGTATGGCTTTCAACAGAAAAACTGCAAGCAGTTCATTCGATGCTAAGTCATCAAATGTTATCGGACGTTGCATAAAGATCCCCGCATATTACGCAGCCTGGAACGAGACAAGACACCATCAGTCACCTTGCCGTTCCTTTATTTTCTCAGTTTGGCAACGGGCTATTTCGAGTTCGTTTATTGCGGTACATCTTGAAGCTCAAATACCAAATCTCGACCTCTCTTTGAACTGACAATCTTTAAGGGCACTCGTTCTGAATCATTGGTGATCCAAACGTGAACATGTCGATTCTCCTCCCCAGCCTTCTTGCGCGAGACCTGTATCGAGTCAACCTGTTTTCCTCGCAATCGAATAGTCTCTGCCCGAGGAGTCTCAAACTGATACAGGCTCGCTTTATCATGACCAACTATCAAGACATCGGTTCCGGCTAGAGACTCGAAATTCGAGCTCAACATCACGATCGGGAAATCCAGAACGTCAAATTTCATGCCATCTGGAAATGAAATGCTCTCGCGATCTGAGTATTGAATAACGCCATTTTCTCGGTCAAGCAAGTAGCTTGACAGGATCTTTGAACGATCCGGTCCCTTTACCTCTCCACCGATCAGCAGCAGTTGTCCATTCTCTACAGAGAATCGATTCTCGACAATATATTCGTCCAGAAATAGTCGTGCTAACGCATTGCGAATGATGAGCTTGGAGAGTACATGAATTGCATCCTCTTTCCGAGATACATTGACTTCCAATTCTCCAATTGAAGTATCCTGATCATAGGTTACCGAATAAGCAAAATTTCCTCGCTCAACAATAGCCTCCAGAAAACTGTTGTTATATCCATCATCAGAAAACGCAAATTCCATCATTCCTGGCATCGACAGCACCATCATTAGAGTGAGGATATTTCCTTGTAGTTGCTTTAGCGACACCGTGGATTGTCAAAACTGATTTGACCCTCGAAAAATTGCCTGATTGCCTCCGGATAGATAAGGTGTTCCTGCTCTAGCACCCGCCTGGCCAGCTTCTCGGCATCATCATCGGAACGAACCTGTACTCTTGTTTGCAGAATGATCGGGCCATCATCGAGTTTCGATGTTACAAAATGGACGGTTGCGCCATGTTCCGATTCTCCGGCATCAATGACCCGTTGGTGAGTATTGAGACCTCGATAGGCAGGAAGTAACGATGGATGAATATTCATGATCCGCTGATCAAAATGCGCAACAAACCGCTCGCTCAGTATTCGCATGAAACCCGCTAACACAACCAGTGCTGGGCGGTATTTCGACACCTTTTCGATCAAGGAAGTCTCCCAATGCTGTTTTGACGCATATTCAGATTGTCTGATCAAAACCGATTCAATACCTGCGGCTTGAGCACGAAGCAAAGCCATTGCATCAGGATTATCACTGATTACCGCCATGATTTTTGCCTTGATTTGATCCCGATTGACATGGTCAATGATTGATTGCAAGTTGGAACCGCTACCTGAGGCCAAGACAACAATTGAAGGAAGCATGGATCAGAGTCAGTCTATAAACTGAATGGAAGAATTGCCCGATTCGACAATATTTCCCAAGATGATCGGATTTTCTCCGGATTCAGCGAGCGATGCCATCGCAGTCGACACATCATCCTGACGAACACAAACAACCATTCCAATGCCACAATTGAAGGTGCGAAGCATCTCGTCTGACTCCACGTTTCCATTTTTTCGGATCCAGTCGAAAATCCCCGGGATGCACCATGACGATCGTGAAATCTCTGCACACAAACCATCCGGTATTGATCGTGGTATATTGTCGATCATCCCTCCACCCGTGATATGAGAAATGGCTGTAACCTCACACCGCTCAAGCAAACTCAAAATAGACGGAACATAGATCCTGGTGGGTGCCATCAATTGATCTGCAATCGACAATCCTTCTTTTGGTTGCGTGAGCTCTATAGCCGTTTGGTCTATCATCCTGCGAATCAGAGAATACCCGTTTGCATGAGGACCAGAAGACTCGAGGCCGATAATGACATCGCCATATTGGACTTTCTCAGGACCGATAATCCGATGCTTTTCAACAACACCAACCGCAAAACCGGCGAGATCATAATCACCCGCCTGATACATGCCCGGCATCTCGGCAGTTTCTCCCCCGGCTAGGGCACATCCTGCAAGTTTGCATCCCTGAACAATACCTTGTACGACTTGCTTTGCAACCCGGACATCGAGTTTGTCCGTAGCAAAATAATCCATGAAGTACAGGGGTTCAGCACCACAGGTTAAAATATCATTGACGCACATCGCAACCAAATCAATACCGATCGAATCATGTCGATTCAATCTGCCTGCGAGCTTGAGTTTTGTACCGACTCCGTCTGTTCCTGATACCAGTACTGGATTGGTATATTGATCCAGAGATAATTCAAACAAGGCACCAAATCCCCCAATGCCTTGTAGAACACCTGGCCGATAGGTCTCTTTTGCCAAAGGTTTGATCACCTCGATGAACTGTTGACCCAGTTCGATGTCAACACCACTGTCTCGATAATTAAGAGACCCGTCCTGATGATCATCCGGATTGCGAGTCATGTGAAATCAGAAAGGTCATCGGAAATTGTATTGGCAAAACACGAAGAACAGGGTGTTCATGGAACGATTATAATATAATTTGAGCTGACTTAAGGGAGGTGTGGTAGCAATAAGACACGGGCATGTGAACGGAAATCCCACGCATTGATCTTCTTCATTGACAACCATGCAAATTGCTCAAAAATCACAGTCAGGCATGCTTCTCAACACCTTGTCTGAAAAAACCGAAGTCAATCTGAGCGAGTAACAACAATGCTGTTTTCCCAGATACCGAATCTACTCACGCTGCTTCGAATTCTCGCATGTCCAGTACTGGTTCTGCTCTTGTATGAACGACAATATGAGGCAGCACTTGGAATTTTCCTGATTGCGGGAATTACCGATGGACTCGATGGATTCATCGCCAAGCGATTCAACTGCATAACGGCACTCGGATCGATGCTGGATCCAATAGCTGACAAGTTGTTGATTGGAAGTGCATACGCAATGCTGGCACTGTTGGGTGATATCCCTTTCTGGTTGTTAGTGGCGGTAATGTTTCGGGATATTGTGATTATCGTGGGTTATCTCATTCTGGTAAATATGAAACGCGATGTACCCATGAATCCGAGTTATACGAGCAAGCTGAATACCTTCATGCAGATTTGCCTGGTGATTGCTGTATTGATTCAGCAATCAGAACTGCTGAACATCGGCAACTTGATTGTGTTTTTGATCTTGGGTGTACTGATGACCACGATGATTAGCGGTATTCAGTATGTATGGTACTGGGCGATTCGATATGACATGGAGACGGATGCATGAATCGACAATCTGTTATCCCTATGGACGGGACGGAACTTTTCTCTCTTGAGAATTTTGTTGGCGATGAAAATCGCATGCTCGTTTCCGAATTAACAGAACTGGTTACAGGAATTCGACAATCCAGAGTGATTTATATTTGGGGTCAGCCCGGTAGCGGAAAGACTCATCTGTTGCACGCCTGCTCACTCCAAAACCAGCGTCTGGGTCGGACCAGCACCTATTGCTCGCTAGAGGGCATGGATGCGAAAAGACATATTGCAGGAGTTTCCGACCCCAATTCGCTAGTCTGTATAGATGATCTGGAGAACATGGAACTGGATGGGACTATGCAGGAAACCCTGTTTCACATGGTTCAACTATTGCAGACGGGGCAGGGGAGTCTTCTGGTTTCGGGAAACTGCCAACTTGCTGAAATTGGTCTCACCCTGAAGGATCTTGAATCCAGGCTCGGTAGCGGCGGCACGTTCCCGATTAATCCTTTAAGCGACGAAGAGAAAAAAGAAGCACTACGATCTCGCGCTATACAGAAAGGGTTTGTACTTGATGAACAGGTACTCAACTACATTTTGATTCACTACAGCCGAAAGGCCAGGGACTTGTTTGACCTTCTCGATCGTCTTGGAAACGAGTCTCTGAGAAACCATCGCAAGATCACTATCCCATTTATCCGAAAACTGTTAAATCAGTAACGCCCCTACAAAGCCTCTTGCGCAATCAACCTGGCACAGTTTGCGACTCTACGCCCAAGAATTCGAGCAACCGTTTTTTCATCTGCATCTATCGGGTTGATACTCTCTGGCCCACCAACATGGCTGGCGCCATAAGGCGTGCCACCTGTTTGGGTCTTGCCGACCGGGGTATTGGGGTAAGGTACTCCAATCAAAATCATGCCGTGATGAATCAAGGGTAACATCATGGATAACAATGTACTTTCCTGACCGCCATGCAGACTGGATGAAGAGGTGAAGACCCCAGCTGGTTTATCAACCAGTGTGCCAGTTAGCCATTCAGATGCTGCCTGATCAAAAAAATATTTCAGAGGTGAGGCAATGGTTCCAAAACGAGTGGGACTTCCGAGCACCAGCCCGGAACAATCAGCAAGATCCTGTGCTGAAGCATAGATATCTCCTTTCTCGGGGATAGCCGGTTCCGACGCTTCACATGCAGTCGATACGGGAGGTACGGTTCGAAGCACCGCTTCACAGTTATCCGCTGTTTCAATCCCATATGCGACTTCCTTGGCGAGCGAGGAAACTGCCCCATGCCGACTGTAATACAAAACGAGAATTTTATAAGTAGCAGACTGAGCCATCTTCAAAAATATTGATCATGATGATTGGAAATTGCAACAAGTTGGAAACAGGTCATGTACGGATTAGCCGTTCACATCCAACAAGAATTCTATCAGTGCCTTCTGTGCATGCAACCGATTTTCCGCTTCGGGAAAAACCACACTCTGTGGACCATCTATGACCTCCGCTGTGACTTCCTGTCCACGGTATGCTGGCAGACAATGCATGAACAATGCATCCTTATCTGCATACTGCATGAGGTTTGCATCAACACAATATGGCTTGAATGCCGTATTTCTCTCTGATCGCTCATTTTCCTGGCCCATACTCGCCCAAGTATCCGTAATGACGACTTGAGCATTCTTGACTGCCTGGAATGGATCATCGGTTATCATGACATTGGATTGACATTGTTCGCTCAAACTTTCATTCGGCCTGAATTCAAGCGGAGTCGCGACATTCAATTTAAAGTCGAGAATACGGGCGGCATTTATCCACGAATGACAGACATTGTTACCATCGCCAAGCCATGCGGCAGTGATGCCTGAAATATCTCCACGGTACTCAATGTAGGTCTGCAAGTCTGCCAACAATTGACAGGGGTGGTTATAATCAGTCAAGCCATTGATTACCGGTACCAAGGCTGAACTGGCCATTTTTTCAATTCTTTCATGTGCACCGGTTCGCATGATCACCAGGTCAGCCATGCGCGAGATTACCTGGGCAGTGTCCTCTACGGATTCCCCGCGGGATAAATGAGATTCAGCTGGACCCATGAACACGGCATTACCACCGAGTTGAGCAATTCCGCATTCAAAGGATATACGCGTTCGAGTGGAGTTTTTCTCAAACACCAGTACCGCGACTTTTCCTTGCATGACATCGCACAACTTGCGATTCTGGCGATCAGACTTGAGTACCATGGAGCGATCAATGATTTGCTTCAACTCTGAAGCGGATAAATCATTCAAACTCAGAAAATGTCGTAAACCCATGGCAAAGTAGCAAGATCGCTGATTGGTAAAATCTTATCGGCAGATGCCGAACGGGAAGTTGATGAGCAAAGAGGAAAGCTTCAATCCGTGAAACCGGTGCAAGCATGGAATCATGATGTTTTCAGAGATTCAATAAAAGTGAGATAATAGTATATTTTAGAATTGACGAAAACCGGTTATGGAAAATTCAAAAATCAACAAGGCAGTTCTGGCCTATTCGGGAGGATTGGACACATCAATTATTCTCAAATGGCTGCAGGACGCATACGGATGCGATGTCGTGACCTTTACGGCCGATATCGGGCAGGGTGAAGACCTGGAGCCCGCTAGGGAACGGGCAAAGAAATTCGGAATTCAGGAAATCATGGTAAAGGATTTGCGCGAAGAATTTGTCGCTGATTTTGTTTTTCCCATGTTGCGTGCCAATACGCTGTACGAAGGCGAATATATGCTAGGTACCGCCATTGCAAGGCCTCTGATTGCCAAATACCTTGTCGAAACAGCCAGGCAAACCAACGCCGATGCGATCGCTCATGGGGCGACTGGCAAGGGAAATGATCAGGTTCGATTCGAACTCTCAGCCTACGCTCTGGCGCCACAGATCAAGATTATTGCACCTTGGCGTGAATGGGATCTGTCGTCCCGGGAAAAGTTACTGCAGTATGCTGAGCGCCATGGGATCCATGTGGAGAAAAAATCCGACGGGGGTTCACCTTATTCTACCGATGCCAACATGTTGCATATCTCACACGAAGGCAATGAGCTGGAAGACCCGTGGAATATACCCGATGATCAGGCCTGGGCATGGACTGTATCTCCCATGGATGCTCCGGATGAACCACAGGAACTGGTGATTGAGTTTCGTGCAGGAGATCCTGCGAGTCTGGATGGAGAAGCCCTGAACCCGGCACAAATGCTACAACGGCTAAACGAAATCGGATCCAAACATGGAATTGGCAGGTCTGATATTGTCGAAAACCGCTATGTTGGAATGAAAAATCGTGGATGCTATGAAACACCTGGAGGTACAATCATTCACAAGGCCCACCGAGCAATGGAATCTCTGACTCTGGATCGAGAAGTTGCGCATCTGAAGGATGAAATGATGCCGCGCTATGCGAGCTTGATTTATTATGGATTCTGGTTTTCGCCCGAGAGACAGATGATTCAGACCATGATTGATGCCTCGCAGCAAAACGTAAATGGTGAAGTGCGGTTGCGACTGTACAAAGGCAATGTTGACGTGTTGGCCCGCAGGTCTCACACCGATTCTCTGTTTGATGAGAAAATTGTCACTTTTGAAGAAGATTCTGGAGCGTATAATCAGGCCGATGCTACCGGTTTTATCAAGCTCAATGCATTGCGTCTCAAGTTAGCTTCCAACCGACTCAAGTAGGCTATCACCGATTCGAAAATACATTGATATCGATAGTTGTACCTCTCTATAACGAGGGTGAAGCCCCCAATCATCTCGTCACTCACCTGAATGAGATTGACGATTTGCATGAGGCGGTTTTAGTCGATGCCAGTGATGAGCCCGTCTCCAAAGACGTGGTTCGCAATCTAGGGATGAATTGTCCGGAAAAAATCACCGTTATCAAAAATGCAAGGCGGGGTCGGGCCGTGCAGATGAATCAAGGCGCGAATCAGGCAACCGGCAATATCTTGCTTTTTTTGCATTGCGACAGTCGACTTCCACAAAACGCATTGTCAACTGTTCAGCAAATGATTGATTCAGGATGGGTTTGGGGTCGATTCGATATTCGGCTTGACAGTCAGGGATTATTGTTGCGGATTATTCAGTTGATGATTAATCTGCGTTCTCGATTTCGGCAAATTGCAACGGGTGATCAGTGTATTTTTGTCAAGACTTCACTATTTCGGGAAGTGGGTGGTTATCCGGAAATTGCCTTAATGGAGGATATTGAACTGTCAATGGTTCTGAACAAACACTCCAAACCATGTCTGATTACCGTGCCGGTGCTGACTTCAGCAAGGCGTTGGCGAAATCGTGGCGTGATTTACACAGTGTTGTTGATGTGGAGACTGCGGTTTTTGCACTGGTGTGGGGTATCCCCAGATAAACTCAATCGTTTATATGGTGATGAACGTTAAACAGTTGATACCGCTTTACCTCTTTGCCAAGGCACCGGTACCGAACAAAGTGAAGACACGCATGCAGCCATCACTTTCTTCCCGGCACTCGGCTGAACTAGCAGTCATGATGCTAGAGGATATCATGAGCATGGTGAGCAAACATTGGGCAGGCGAGAAAATTCTCGCAGCCGCCCCGGATATTGAGCATCCAACCTTGCAGTCTCTGGCCGATCAATATCAGTTTCATTTGCAAGCACAAGTTGAAGGTGATCTAGGAGTCAAGATGTGGCATGTGCTTGAACAGGGAGTAC
Source organism: Candidatus Poriferihabitans sp. (assembly GCA_965220975.1). Taxonomy (GTDB): domain Bacteria; phylum Pseudomonadota; class Gammaproteobacteria; order Arenicellales; family Poriferihabitantaceae; genus Poriferihabitans. The sequence goes on from OZ244855.1 coordinate 3,187,806, forward strand.
TCCGATCGGGCGGTGCTGTCGTTCTCGGTTCGGATGTTCCGCTCATTCCTGACTATGTCATTCGTGATACCTATCAGCATGTTTTTCACGGTGAAAATGTAGTTGGACCCGCTCTTGATGGCGGGTTTTACTTGTTGGGTCTGACGACCTTGATCAAGGATATATTTGCAAATATCCAGTGGAGTACCGGTTCGGTATATGACTCTCTGAAGCGAAACACAAAATGCAGCAATATTCTGTTCGCCGAACATCCCATGCTCCGAGATATTGATCATGTTGAAGACCTGCAGTGGTTAGCTAATCAGGATACAAGGTATCAGAAATTTCTGATAGAAAACCGCTGCTCAATTACCTGAGATTTCCAGAGCGTTACAGATGTCGAAATTCGATAACGAAGGAAAAATGACGCCAAACATGTTGAAGCCAAGGTTCTGGCCAACCTGGACCGCCCTGTTTTGCTTGTGGTTATTGATGAGGTTGCCTCGTATCTGGATCATGAGATTGGGTGGATGGTTGGGTGATTGGACCAGACATCGGAACCATAAACGTCGGAATATTGCCAGAATCAATCTTGAACTCTGTTTTCCAGATCTATCCGGTCAGCATCGCGAGCAATTACTGATTGAGCACTTTCGATACCAGGCTCGTGGTCTGCTTGATTTGGGGTTGGCATGCATGGGCAGTCGCCAGCAACTGGACAAGTACCACAAGATACAGGGCTTTGAGCATATCACCAGCAGCCTGGAAAAATCGGGAGTAATTGTAATTGGATTTCACTCCATAGGCATGGAGATGGCCGGGATTTCCCTACTCGGAGATATGCCACTTGTTTCGATGATGAAAAGAGACTCGAATCCAGTGATTAACCGGTTTTTGTACCGCGCCAGAACGCGATTCAACAAAGCGGATATCTACATGCGGGACCAGGGTCTGCGCGGTGTCGTCCGAGGAATCCGGGAGGGCAAAGCATGCTATCTGTTGCCCGATGAAGACCATGGTGATAGTTCCCATACCGTTTTTGCTCCGTTTTTTGGTGTGCCAAAATCGACTTTGACTACGGTCTCGCGACTTGCGATAAAAACGGGAGCACAGGTTGTTGTCTTCTTTTGTCTGCTGGATGCAAAAACCGGCATCTATCAGTCAGTTGTTCGAGAACCCATCGGTGATTTTTCGAAGTACGATGAGCTCGAAAATGCAAAGCGCATCAATCAAGCCGCCGAAGAATTGATTCGGTTCGCACCGGAGCAATACATGTGGACCTTCAAACTGTTCAGAACTCGGCCAGATGCAGGGATCAACCCCTATCAGTGACTCTGAACCTGTTGATCTGCCTGGAGCTGACGGGATTATCGTGGGCCCTGAACTGCAAATGGCATATTCGAGTGAACTGTCCGAACCATTCTCCAAGGTATGGTCGATTCAATCAGACATGTCTTCCATGAAAAGCGCTACTCAAACATGAATCCAGCTTTGCAACACTATTGGCCGGGTTTTTGCTGACGCTGAATCAATCAAACAGCTGGTTGAATTCATTTCGGGACTGACTGGCTTCCTGTTGCAGCCAGTTACGAAACGAGGCAATGACCGGAAGATTTTCTCGACCAGACAAGCACACAATATAGTAGGCCAGTTTTGATTTGCTTCTGATGTCTGGAAACATGTTTACTAATCGCCCGGCCTTCAGGTCATCAAGCACGTGGGCACTCCGAGCCAAAGCCACACCTTGGTCATCAATGGCCGCTTGAAGAGCAAGGCTGGTCTGGGGGAAATGTGTTCCTTCCGGTATGGCATTTACCTCTATCCCAGCATCATGAAACCAGTCTTTCCAACGTTGCAGAATATCACTGGTGTAGCGTCTTAATAGGGGATAGCGAAGCAGGTCTTCCGGTAGGTTCGGCTGTCCATATTTTTCGAGAAGACGGGGACTGCAGACCGGCAGAATATATTCCTGCAATAGAATTTCCTCATAAAGATTTTCCCAGTTGCCGAAACCGAGCCGAATCCCGACATCAGCGTCCTCAGTGGTAAAGTCGGTTAAATCATCCGTGGTGGATATCCAGACATTCACGTCTGGACATATCGCATTGAAGTGACCTAGTCGAGGTACAAACCATTTGAAAGCAAAGGATTCAAGTAATGTTACCTTCAGCGTATTCTCTGTCTGGTAAGTGCTGGTAATATTCTCGACGGTTGTGGTGAGCTTGCGGATGAAATCTCGAATTACCGGAACTATCTCATGGCCAGCTTCAGTCAAAATTAAAGAGCGGCCTTTGCGTTTGAACAGTTGTACCCCCCACAGTTCTTCCAGATGTCGAATCTGATGGCTGACAGCGCTTTGCGTAACATACAATTCCTCAGCCGCCAGTGTAAAGTTGAGGTGGCGTGCGGATGCTTCAAGCGCCCGAAGTGCCGATGTTGGTGGAATTCGAATTGCCATCTCGGATGCTACATGGATCAAAATTGTTCAACTAGACGAAAATGCGAAACGTGCGAATGATTACAGAACTTTCGCAGAGCAACTTTATCATAAAGCAATTGAGCGGGCAGAAAGACGATGCCTAGCCTGCATCGCCGATACCAAGTAAAGAATCGAATATTGATGGATGCACATGAATATCGGTCCGATGCTGAAAGTCCCCCCATGACAAACATATTCTGTGATTTGCCAGTAAATCGAAAAAACAAACTGCTCAGGCGTTCTTCAGAACTCCTGATTTGGTCTACATGGCATACTTACTCTGTGCAAGTTTACCAACAAGGAAAACATTCGCCGGCAAAGCCAGTAGCAAGTCAGATTTTCAGATCTGCACGAGCTTTCAAAGGGTTGGCGCACCGGGTTCAACAAATCCTTTTGCACCTTGAGACTCGTGTTTTCAAGGAAGACGACGAAGAAAATTATTTTAAATTACTTTTGTTGAAAATAATCAGGGCAAGTCGAAAAATGAACAAGTAGTTATTGACCTATAAATATCATTATACATTGATAATAAATATAAAAATGGTTATCAAAAAAGATCTATACATGAATGAAATTCATCAATACATGAAAACAAATCGTTTGTATTAATTCAACTCACCCCGATAATACTTCCCATACAGAAAGCGATTTAAGCAAGAAGTTAGAACCAGCCAAAACAATTGATTTAAGAAGGTGAAGACATGACTATATTTGATGATGTAATGACACGATTTGGAGTAGCGGTAGTTGGTGCAATTACCGTCCTTACAGTAGTTCTAGGACTAATGTCCTTTGTATGAATTTTTGTTTTTGAATTAACGAATTTATTTCAGGTGAGAGATATGAATACTTTTGATGATATCACTACTCGAGTAGGTATTGTTGCGATCAGTGCAATTTCAATCGTTACCGCATTGATTTTCATTGCATCGATTGTTTAGCTGATTACAAATCAAGCCGATTTGCGAAATTTGTTACTGAACATATTTTCTATTGTTGAGGTGAATAAATGAACACTTTACGAAATTGGTATTTGCGGCGTAAGACCATTCAGGAACTGCAGGCGCTTCCAGACTATATTTTGGAAGATATCGGTATTGGTAGCCGGTATAGAATCGAAGAGTTTGTTATTGAGCATAGTTCCGCTCGTGTCAGCAAGGCCAAGCGTTCTTTCGATTTGCGCTCATTTTTGATTAAACCGCTTCAAGTTCGACAGGCGGTCTAAAGAAAACATCTATCCTCCTATTGGTGTTTTTTGAGGCGCTCAACATTGAGCGCCTTTTTTTGTGTCAGTCAAGACGCTGCCCGCCATGCCTGAGATAATCGCACAAGCGGCGGTCATGGTGGGTACTGGAGGAATATGGAGCGAAAGCCGGAACCTGATCCCGGAACCGTGGACAAACAGTGTTCAAGCAACCCAAAGTCTGTTTTTATAGTTGCTTATCTGCGTTTGCAACTCAGATGGAATGAAGCATTACCAAACATCGACTTCGGTTCTCCATACAATACTCACTGTTCTTTTTGTAAGGTTATAATCCCAGCCTCATTCTGATTTTGCCGAATTATCCTTGCTCTGGATCAAAGCCTTTCACATCATCGCCATGGTGACCTGGTTTGCCGGGTTGTTCTATCTGCCTAGATTATTTGTCTATCACGCACAGACAAACGATTCGCTAGGCATTGAGCGTTTCAAGATTATGGAACGAAGATTGTTCTATGGAATCATGACACCCGCTGCGGTTTTGACTCTGGTACTTGGTTTCTGGTTGTGGTTGGGGTATGGATTCGCAGGTGGTTGGCTGACCGCCAAGATTGTGATCACGGTTTTGGTGGTCATTCACCATGTATGGTGCTATCTGGCATTGGCAAAATTTCGGGACGATGCCAATCAACGCAGTCATGTATTCTATCGCTGGATGAATGAAGTACCGGTTCTGTATCTGGTGATGATTGTTATTCTCGTGGTAGTCAAACCCTTCTGAGTCTCAAGACGGACCTCGGAATGCCTGAGTACATTCCGAAGGTGCACCTATTCGGCCCGAGGAGTTCTCTTCAACAGAGCACTGACTGCCTGTCTGGGATCAGCGCCCTTGCACAGAATTTGATGGACTTGCTCGGTAATCGGAATCTCAATCTGTTTCTGGGAAGCGATCTTGTGCAGTATTTCGATCGTATTGACTCCTTCGATTTCCTGATTGATGTCCTGTCGCGCCTCCTCGATTGTCTTCCCCCTCCCCACTCCAAGACCAAAACGGCGGTTTCGGGATTGATCATCGGTACAAGTCAAAATCAGATCCCCGAGACCGGAAAGTCCCATCAGAGTCTCAGGGCGGCCGCCTAATGCTGTTCCAATCCGCGATACTTCCGCAAGTCCTCTGGTTATCAAGGCAGCCCGAGCATTCGCCCCAAAACCAAGCCCATCACAGATTCCTGCAGCGATCGCAACCACATTTTTGATTGCACCGCCAAGCTGCACGCCAACCGGATCGTCGTTGTAGTAGACTCGGGTGTAACCCACCCGAAACCACTGCGCAAGTTCCCGGGCATCTTCCAGGTTAGGGCAGGCCATGGTCAGTGCAGTTGGCATTCGATTTGCGATTTCGTTGGCAAAACTCGGTCCAGAAATCACACCATAACGAATATCACCAAAAACCGCCTCGCAAATCTCACTCAGTAGTTTACAACTCGTGGTATCAAAGCCCTTGGTTCCCCAGACAATCGCACTATTTTTTGGATCTCTTCCTGAAAGTTCGATAGTCTGCTTCAGTATTTCGAGTGATTGTCGGAACGAATGACTCGGGACCGCCAGAACGAATCGAGACGATTCTTTGGTTACATCGGATAATGTAGATGTTATCCGCAGTTGCTCTGGCAACCGGATTTTTGGGAGGTACGCAAGATTGCAGCGCTGTTTACCCATCCTCTCCATGCCGATTGGATTTCGTCCCCACAAGTCGACTGCTTGGAAGTTCTCACACAGAAGACATGCGAGAGCTGTTCCCCAGGATCCGGCTCCAATAACCGAGATGCGATCTGGAAATTTCTGCATTCAGCAACTAGGTCCAGTATTGGCTTCAGGTTTGAGATTCGTGATCGCTTTCCTTGCTTTGTTCAGCTTGTTTTTTGAGTTTTTCCTGATAGGTTTGCTCGAAATTGATCGGTGCAATCAGAAACGGCGGGAAGTTGCCTTTGCTGATCAGGCCTGCAACATGTTCGCGAGCAAAGGGCAACAAGATATTGGGACATGCAACATTTCTGGTTTTCTCAATGGTGTTGCGATCCTGATGCTTGATCAGAAACAGGCCACATTGTTCTACTTCAGCAAGGTACAGCGTCTGGTCATTGAGGGTGCAGGTTACGGTCACGCCAAACCTGATCTCGGTTAGTCCCTGTTCGGGATCGACAAGATTATGGTCAACTCGAAAATCTACCCGATTGGCAGGAATTTCAGATGGCCGGTCGATTAGAATCTGAGGGAGCGAGGGAGCCTCAAAAGAAATGTCCCTGGTGTAAATGCTCAGCAGTTCGAATCGAGACGAGTCTGCCGAATTGGACGGAGTTGTCTGAGGCTTGGTGGATTGATCTTTATGATCTGAGTCATTCATGATGTTTGGCAGTAGAACAGTTGGTTATTTTCGGCCCTTCTCAAGCGGCAGATTCTCGCGTTTCCACGAGGCGAGCCCGCCATTCAGGATATAGATGCTTGTGAAATCATTCTTTTTCAGCACCGTGGCCGCCTTGCGTGAATTGGCCCCTGTTTCACAAACCAGAACCACAGGATTTGTCTGATGCTTGCGAATCTTGCCGATAGAATCATTCAAGCTCTTGAACGGAATGTTGATAGCCCGAGATATGTGCCCTTGCTTGAATGTTTCATGATCACAGAGATCCAGGACTACCGCTTGTTCCCGAAACTGCAGTTTTGGCAATTCAGCCGGTGAAACATTCCTGGAGCCCGTGGCCTTGCGTTGTGCCGGTTCCAATCCCAACATGAATACGATTACCAACAACATGGCAAACAGATACCAGTACTCTGTTATAAAATCAATATACATCGAGTTGCACCATTGGTATTCGGGATTTCCGGAACCTGCAAAATCAGTGAATGCATTAGCAGGTATTCGTATTTTGGTTAGGAGTTGATTATATCAGCAATGCCGAACTCTACTGTTGGTTTTCTGGGTACATAGTTTGTTTTCACACCAATCCAATTTGCGGTTGTTTCGCATCTGCGATACCATCAGGAATGGTCATTCCACGACCAAGGCTAAAGCCGTGATCTGGTTTTTTCTTTTGTGGCTTGTTTCAGGACTGTCCTGGTCTCAGGATCAGTTGAGAAGCGAACAGGAACTCAGTGAATTGCAAGCCAAGATTCTGGACTTGCAAGCTACGCTTGATGCAGATCGAGAGGCGGAACAAGGTATCGAAACCGAAATACTCGAAATTGAAAAACAGAAGCTGGGCCTGACTCTGGAGCGAGATGGGCTCAACTTTGAACTCGCGGTCTTGAATTCGTCCCAGATTGCTCTTGAAAAAAGGAAATCCGAACTGGAGGTTGAGCGGACTAGGGCGCTTGAGTCGTTGGAGGAGGTTATCCGAGCCCGGTTTGTTCTCGGTAGACAGGAAGCAATGCGTTATTTGCTGGATAGTTCGGAGCCCGAGAAAAAATCCATTCGTTTGGCAATCTATCGGTATCTGATCGAGCAACAAACCAGGGAATTCGAAAATGTAAAAGAGATCGAAGATGAGACCATCATCACGATCAGCGAAGTTCAGGCCAACCAGCAAGAAATCGATACCATGATGGTGATCGTTGACGAAAAGAATCTTGAGCTTCAAAGGATCGAGCAAATGCGTCAACAAAGGCTGAAAGAAATTCGCGTCGCACTTGGAACGGGTCAGAGACAACTGGATTCATTTATCAAAAAGAAATCAGAGATAGAGTTACTTCTCCAGAAATTGAGGAATCAAGAGGGCCAGGGAAGTGATTCCGATCAAGATTTGACTGAAGAGAGGCTTGCACGAGGAGAATTCGCAACACAGCAAGGCAAACTTCAAAAACCGTTAAGCACTAACATTCTGGTAGCTTTTGGCGAGAAGAGAGCCGAAAGCGGTCTTGCCTCCGACGGTGTTTGGTTTGATGCAAGCACTGGCGATACCATTCATGCAGTCTACAATGGACAGGTGGTCTATTCGGACTGGTTCTATGGATATGGTCAGTTATTGGTACTTGACCATGGCGATAATTTCATGAGCCTCTATGCACACAATGAGAGATTAAAAGTGATTCTCGGTGATTGGGTGCAAACCGGTGAAGCCATCGCATCCGCAGGTTCCACTGGTGGATTGTCTGAGCCAGCACTGTACTTTGAACTCAGAGATGATGGCAGTCCCGATGATCCAGAAAGGTGGTTTGCGAAATAGATTGTCAGCACCAGCTAATCGATCTCATGTTCGGCAAAGACTTCGGGCAGTTTCTGAAACGCGATTTTCCCAAGAGGAGTTCTTGGCAACTCGTCAACCACTGCAAACCGGGTGATGCGATTGTGTGATGAAACCGTTGCATTGAATCGGCGCATTGCTTCTTGAACCGCTATAGCCGGGTTTTCTTCGTCAGTGGATACAACCACTACTGGCTTCATGTCGAGTTCAAATATACCCGCTTCCTTAACCACAGAATCTCGCTCAAGTACGGTCTCGAGTTCTTCCGGATATATGTTCTTGCCTGCTTCGGTCACAATCAAGCGCTTGATTCGACCAGTCAGAGTGATATTTCCGGCATCATCGATATGTCCAACATCGCCAGTTCGAAACCATTCCCCGTCAAAGGCAAGATCATTTTGCTCCTGGTTTTCATAGCCGAGCATGATATTCGGGCCCTTCAGCAAAATTTCCCCTGAACCCTTGGAATCAGGGTGAAGAATTTTTGCCTCGCAATCACGAATCGGTTTTCCCACGCTTTCTACCATCGGGTCGAATTCAGCTTGCAGTGCTGCAATGGGAGAGGTTTCGGTCAAACCATATCCCTGCCTGAGAGGAATTCCGAGTTTATGGAAATATTGAGTCACTGCGCCATCGAGATGAGAGCCACCGCTAACCCAGCAATTGATTTTGCCGCCCAGTTTCTTGCGAATTGGAGCATTGATTATGGTCCTGATGGATAACGGGACATGGCGAATTAACCAGATAAAGCCACGGAGTAGAGCAGAACCTGCATTGAATTTGCTCTCCAGGCCATGCATGATATTTCGAAACAATCGTGGTACGGCAATTAGCACCGATATGCCTTCTTCGTTGAGAGTATCAATAATTTCCTTGGCTGCAATCGCTCTTGGAGTTACACAACAGGAACCCGAATACATTGGCAATACAAAGGTTGCAGTCAACCCCATGGCATGAGACAGTGGAAGCAGAGAGATAAATCGATCCTGTTCGTTAAATTGGCGAATATGCAAGGCGGCAAGGACATTGCTCATGATATTGTTATGTGAGAGACGTACAATCTTTGGAGTACCTGTACTTCCCGATGTATAAAGACGGATAGCAATCTGCTTACCATCAATATTTGTCGAATCGACTGATTCCGTACTTGCCGGTTCGGATTGAGTGTTTAGCGTAATTTGCAGAGAATGATCAAATTCAATTTTGGTTTCATGCACCAATACGATTTTTGGCTGGAGAGCGGCAATCTGTGAGGCAATTTCCTGTTCCGTATAGTTTTGATGGATCGGGGCTATAGTCGCTCCAAGCTTCCAGGTGGCAAGAGCGGCAACACAAAATTCTGGGCCGTTTGGCGCGGTAATGCCCACTGTATCCCCAGGCTGAATGCCTGATTTACGTAAAGCATGGGCTTGGGAAAGAGTCGCTTGATAGAGTTCGTGGTAGGTAATGGTACGTTTTTGAGCTCCGCGAATTATCCATGCGGGATTGTCTCGAAACTTTTGTAGCGAAGGCTCGACAAATTGCCAGAGATTATTCATTTTTTCAGTGTAATACAGTCAGAAAAAATTCCATCATCAGGGCATTGAAAGGGAATCAATGCTGGTTATTGTATCGACCGAAGCCGAGGATCCCTGATTTGCTGACTGAATTGCTAATTTGTATTATCATGCGTATAATTTTATCTCTTCATTTTATCCTGATTCTTGAAAAATTGTGGAGTCAAATGTTCCTGCCCCACAATTTGATCGTTTGGTGTTTGCTCAATGTTGAATCAAGTCTGTCAATCACATGAACTACCTTGCTTAAATCGTCAGTTTTGGTGTTGGCATCGATTTGCAGCTTGTTCAATGAATACCAAGCCTGTCATCAAGATGGGGTTTGGGACACTCGGGCTATACGGATTTTGATCTGGATAAGACGGGCGAATGGAATACCCTGAACTGCGACGACTACGAGATGCATTTGGATCTTTTCTGACTGGCATCACGGTGGTGACCACTCGGCAAACAGATGGCACGCCTCGTGGTTTTACAGCCAATTCGTTCACTTCAGTTTCGCTCAATCCTCCAATGTTGCTGGTTTGCGTGGACAAACAGGCGGAAAGTCTGGATGTCTTTGTCAAATCGCCAGGATTTTGCATCAGTATATTGGCTGAAAACCAGATTGACCTCTCTGTACTCTTTGCTTCAAAGCAAGCGGACAAGTTCGAGATTACCGAGTGGTCGGACAGTCCAAGTGGATATCCGGTTCTGGATGGAGTATGCGCCTGGTTTGATTGTGAACGCTGTGATCGGGTGGATGCCGGGGATCATGTCGTGTTGTTCGGTCGCATCTTGAATTTTGACTGCAATGGTAAATTCGGACTTGGATATGTGCGCGGCGGATACATGACTCCCGGTCTGGAATATTCGGCAGGACGCGCTTATGGCAGCCATTTACCGGTCGTGGTTGGTGCAATAATCGAACACGCAGGCAAAATCCTTCTTTATGACGATCAAGACAGTTCAGGTGTGTACTTGCCAGCGAGTGGTCTGGATGGTAGTAGCGGTTCATTACAGGGGTTGCAGTCCGATTTGGCCGATCAGGGAATTTGGATCGCGATCGATTCGCTGTTTGCGGTATATGAAAATGAGGATCATGCCAGTCAGTCGATTTATTATCGAGGATCGGCGAGAAAGGTTGCATGCTCCGAGTTGTTTTATCCAATCGATAAAATTCCATGGGATAGGATGATCTCTGATGCCATGAAGTCCATGCTGAGTCGTTATATTGAAGAATCGAACCGCAAGAGATTCGGTATCTATTTTGGCAGTGATCGGAACGGGACCATCCAGAATCTCATGTAATCAGGGTATGAATGTCAGCCATCCTTTACCGGTTCATCAGGGAACTGCATATAACCACATTCAAGGTCCCGATCATGCTCCCACGATTGTATTTGTCCATGGTGTGGGACTCGATCAGACTCTCTGGAAACCATGGATGAAACGACTTGATGCGGATTTCAGTTTGATCACCTTCGATTTATTTGGACATGGAAGATCCGAAGATCGGACCGATTTGTGTCTTATCGAAGATTTCGTCATGCAGATCGACGGATTGACGAACCTTTTGAGTCTTGACCGATTTGTACTGGTTGGCTTTTCTCTGGGTGCCCTGATCAGTCTCGCCTATGCTTCAATTCGTACCACGCTCTCGCATCTGGTGCTTTTGCATCCGGTTTATCGGCGCAATCAAGAACAGCTGAGGCTGGTTCAGGCTCGCTTGAAAACTGCTCAGGAACAGGGGGCTGATGTCTATATTGAGAAAGCCTTGAAACGCTGGTTTACTGAGCCTTACCGGCACGCTCAGGGAGATGCCATGGATGGCTTGCGCGTGATATTTCAGAGAAACCGGGATGGTTATCTGAGGGCTTACCGGTTGTTTGCAGAAGCTGATCGGGAGCTGCAGGTTCACAAATTAGCGCAAGTGGAGAGTCCTGTACTCATCATCACGGGCAGTGATGATCAAGGGTCTACCCCAGAAATGACCAAGCGGCTAGCTAATGATTTGCCAAATGCAAGCTGCATCATTAATCCGGGACATCGACATATGGCGCCTCTTGAGTTCGCTGAAACATTGTGTAGTCAAATCAGCTTGTTTCTAGGCGAGAGACGATAGTGAATTCAGATCGCATGAAAGATTTCCGATTTCCAATATTGTCTAATTCTCGTTTTTGTTGATTTCGTTATCATCTATCATGACTAAAGAAATCAAAAAGTATGGTCATTATATTGATGGAGAATGGTCGGATGCAAGCGATGGCGGGGTTATCAGCACCATAAATCCGACTTCTGAAGCTGTTTGGGCTGAAGTTCCGGCAGCCACTCCGGAAGATGTCAGTCGCTCAGTAGCTGCCGCTAAAGCCGCGTTGAATCAGGGTGAATGGGCGACCATGACAGCAAGTCAACGAGGCAGGATGATCGATAATTTGGCTGCTCTTGTTCGAGAAAATGCTTCACAGCTCGGGATGATTGAAACGATCGACAGCGGAAAATTGCTTGCAGAAACTCGTTCGCAAACTGGCTATGTTGCCGACTACTACGAGTATTTTGCCGGGCTTGCGGACAAACTTGAAGGTGCAACACTGCCGATTGATAAACCGGATATGCATGTCTACACCTTGCGAGAACCGATCGGTGTGGTGGCCGCAGTGGTGCCGTGGAATGCGCAAATGTTCTTGACGGCAACCAAGCTGGGTCCGGCACTGGCAGCTGGAAATACCGTAGTCATCAAAGCCTCGGAAGAAGCCCCGGCACCTATGTTCGAGTTTGCCAAACTTGTACAACAGGCAGGATTTTCCCCCGGTGTGGTGAATGTCATCAGTGGCTATGGCGAAAGCTGTGGCAAGGCTCTGACCTCTCATCACGATGTCAGTCGTGTCGCATTCACCGGAGGGCAAGCCACTGCTTCCAGTATCATTCGCAATACCGCCCAGAATTTCGCAGTAGTCTCGCTTGAGCTTGGTGGCAAATCTCCGATAATTGTTTTTCCAGATGCGAATATTGAAGGGGCGGTCAATGGCATTATTGCCGGGAACTTTGGAGCATCCGGACAGAGTTGTGTAGCCGGTTCAAGGGTGATTCTGCATGAATCCATCCACGATCGAGTGGTTGACATGTTGATCAAGAGAGTCAAGCTGATCAAAGTCGGCGATCCGCTTGATGGGAAAACCCAAATGGGACCGCTCGCAACCTCTGCGCAACTGGAACGAGTCAGGTCGTCCGTTACTCGGTCCTGTGAACAAGGTGCTACATTATTGTACGGTGGCAATCGACCTGCAAATCTGGAGAGCGGATTCTTCTTTGAGCCGACTATTCTGGATTGTCCGCATCAGAATATCGCGAGTGTTGATCATGAACTGTTTGGACCGGTCATGAGTGTGCTCAAATTCAAGGACCCCGAACAGGCAATCGATATTGCAAACAATACCCGATACGGTCTTGGTGCAGGAATTTTCACTGAGAGTTTGTCTTTGAGTCACTGGGCAAGTTCCAGAATACGTTCGGGTATCGTTTATGTGAATACCTATCGAGTCATTTCGCCGATAGCGCCTTTCGGCGGATTTGCGCAAAGTGGATACGGTCGCGAAGCGGGTTCCGAGTCGTTACTTGATTACACACGAACCAAAACAGTCTGGGTCAATACCTCTCATCGTCCGATGACCAATCCATTTGTCATGCGTTGATGGATACAGGCAATTAACCTGACAATACTGCATTCGTGCTTTATGTGATCCGCATCCCTGGCCGGGCACCCGAGTCGGGTTCTAGCAGATAGAACTCTTGATCGCCAGACCCGGCACATAGCACCATGCCTTCTGATAAGCCAAAGCGCATTTTCCGAGGTGCCAGATTGGCAACGATAACAGTCAGTCGTCCGATCAGCAATTCGGGTTGGTAGCCGGACTTGATGCCTGAGAAAATCGTGCGCGTACTATCTCCTAAATCTACCTGCAAACGAAGCAGTTTGTCGGAACCATCGACGTGTGCGGCCTCAATGATGCGCGCAACCCTGAGATCAATGCGTGAAAAATCCTGAATTCCAATTTCCTTGGCTAGAGGTTCAAACTCACTACAGATAGCAGAAGCCTCGATATCAGTCTCCTTTGATTCTTCGATAATCCGGTCGATTTTTTTGTCTTCAATTCGGGTCATCAGAGGCTTGAATGGCTTTATTCGGTGATTCAGAAGTGGAATATCAGCATCAAGCCAGGTTAACGCTTCGATATCAAGGAATACTTCCGTTTGTGCGGCAATGTCAGGCAGTATCGGCTTGGCATAGATCATCATTTGTCGAAACTGATTCAAGCCTTGTGTACAAATATCCTGAACCTGTTTTCTGGTCTTGTCCTCTTTGACTAAAACCCACGGCTTTTCGGTATCGATGTAGCGATTGCTTTGATCGGCGAGTTGCATGATGAGTCGTGTAACTCTACTGTACTGTCGCGATTCGTATGCCGTAGCAATTTCCTCAGAAGCGTTGGCAAATTCCTCGAACATCTCAGGGTTCGGTAGTTCCGAGCTCAAGTGACCGTCAAATACACGCGTAATGAAGCCAGCACAACGACTGGCTATATTGATGAGCTTGCCAACCAGATCGGTATTGACCCGCATTTTGAAATCGTCAAGATTCAGATCGAGATCATCAATCGAATCATCCAGCTTGCCGGCAAAATAGTAACGGAGGTATTCGGGATCCAGATGTTTGAGGTAGGTTTCGGCAGTAATGAAAGTTCCTCTCGATTTCGACATTTTCTGGCCGTTAACGGTCAGAAAACCATGTGCCCAGACTGCGGTGGGTGTTCTGAAGTCGGCTCCGTGCAATTCAGCGGGCCAAAACAAGGTGTGAAAACGTGTAATGTCCTTGCCAATGAAATGGTAGAGCTCGCACTTGCTTTCCGGTTTCAGAAATTCATCAAAATCCAGGCCGAAGCGATCACAATAATTTTTAAAACTGGCCAGATAACCGATGGGGGCATCTAGCCAGACATAAAAGAATTTGCCTGTTTCGTCGGGAATTTCAAACCCCCAGTACGGCGCATTTCTGGAAATGTCCCATTCAAGCAACTGTTCCTTGAGTATCTCTTTTTGCTTGTTTGCGATTTCCTTTTGAGTATGCCCGCCGTCCAGCCAGTCTACGAGAAATTCCCGAAAGTTTTCCAGTTTGAAAAATAACTGCTCGGACTCTCGTTCAATTGGTATGGAACCGGACATGACGGAACGGGGATTGATCAATTCAGCGGGTGAATAGGTGCTGCCGCAGACTTCACAGTTGTCGCCATACTGATCTTCAGCTCCGCAAACAGGGCAGGTGCCTTTGACAAAACGATCAGGAAGAAACATCTGTTTCTCGGTATCATACAGTTGCTTTATCGTTCTTCGGCTGATGTGTCCTTTTTCTTTTAGTCGGTTGTAGATCAACTCGGAATATTGCCGGTTTTCCTCACTATGAGTGCTGTGAAAATTATCAAAGGAAATTAGAAAATTGTCGAAATCCCGTATATGCTCCTTGCGCATTTTCTCAATCAGTTCGATCGGTTCAATCCCTTCCTGCTCGGCCTTTAGCATGATCGGCGTACCGTGTGCATCCGATGCGCAAATGAAATAGCATTCGTTTCCGGTCAGACGTTGAAACCGCGCCCAAATATCGGTTTGGATGTATTCCAGCATGTGCCCCAAATGAATTTGACCATTTGCATATGGCAGAGCACTGGTAACCAGAATTTTCCGAAGTGATGGACTAGATACAACAGAACTCATGATGAGTATGATTGGTGGTTTTTGTTGTTTTGTGGTTTCATTGGACTAAAATTGGATATTTCCCGGTTGCACATTGTTGGTGAACCGAATATGTCGACAGAGCCAGAAATTGCATGGCCCGACAATTTAATCGTAAATTGTAGAGGAAAAGGAGCGATCTTTACTTGATAATTCCAACATTAATCTCCATTGTATTGCATGGCGTCAGTTTTAGCATGCTGGAAAAAGCATCGTTTGCTGGTTATCAAGTCGCTTTTGCGCAAAGATATGTGCATGCTCCAGCCCACTCGGTGAATCCGTCTACTTGTTCAACCAGGAATTTCTGAAAATTTGATATTGATATGGCAGAGCTAGACCAACAAGCGGTCCGTGACAAACTGGCGGACATCATCGATCCTCATACTGGCAACGACTTGATCGAGAGCAATGAAATCAAGGATATTCGCTTGGAGGGGGACAATATCCATATTGAAGTCAATTTGGGTTATCCGGCCAAGTCCTGGGAAAACAAACTGGTTGGCATGATCCAGGAGGTGATACCTGGTGCCAAGGTGGATGTCAAATCCAATACGGTATCTCATGAGGTCCAGGAGGGCATCAAACCTTTAAATGGAGTGAAGAATATTATTGCCGTTGCATCTGGGAAAGGGGGAGTTGGCAAATCAACATTATCCGTGAATCTGGCACTGGCATTATCTTCGGAGGGTGCTAAAGTCGGAGTGCTTGATGCCGATATCTACGGTCCTAGCCAGCCTCGAATGCTGGGTGTCAGCGGCCAACCAACATCCAAGGATGGCAAATCTCTCGAGCCCATGAAAAGTTATCAGGTACAGGCGATGTCGATTGGTTTTCTGGTTGATGAAGAATCGCCTATGATTTGGCGAGGGCCCATGGTAACTCAAGCGTTGGAACAACTCTTGAACGATACCAACTGGGATGATCTTGACTATCTGATTATCGATATGCCGCCGGGTACTGGCGATACGCAATTAACTTTGGCGCAGAAAGTGCCGGTTTCGGGTTCTGTGATTGTAACAACGCCTCAAGACATCGCTTTGCTTGATGCACGAAAAGCGTACAAAATGTTCGAGAAAGTGGATATTCCAGTATTGGGTGTTGTTGAGAACATGAGTACTCATATCTGTTCAAATTGTGGGCATGAAGAGCATATCTTTGGATCCGGCGGGGGCGAGGACATGGCCAAACAATATGGGACGGACTTGCTCGGGAGTGTGCCGCTAGCCCGCTCAATACGGGAGAATGCAGATGGGGGTTGTCCTTCAGTCGTTGCGGATCCGGATAGTCCAATTACGGATATTTACAAGCAAATTGCACGGAATGTGGCGGCTCGCCTGTCGATGCGCAAGAAGGATTTCAGTTCGAAGTTCCCGAATATCGTAATCCAGCAAAACTAAACCGATCATCGGATCCTGATTCTCACCTGATGAATGTCCATTAAGTCTGACAAATGGATTCGCCGAATGGCCAAGGAAGCGGGCTTGATTGAACCGTTCGAAGCCGCACAGATACGAGAAACCGAAACAGGCAAGGTCATATCTTACGGTACATCGAGCTATGGGTATGATGTGCGATGCTCGAATGAATTCAAAATCTTCACCAATATCAATTCGGCGGTTGTTGATCCCAAAGAATTTGATGAAAGTAGTTTTGTGGATTTTACAGGAGACAGTTGCATGATTCCGCCAAACTCCTTTGCGCTGGCCAGGACCATTGAATATTTTCGAATTCCGCGCAATATTCTTACCATTTGCCTAGGCAAAAGCACGTATGCGCGTTGCGGCATTATTGTCAATGTAACACCATTTGAGCCGGAATGGGAGGGGCACGTAACGCTTGAATTTTCGAATACCACACCATTGCCTGCGAAAATTTATGCCAATGAAGGCGTAGCCCAGGTTATTTTTTTTGAATCCAATGAGGTTTGCGAAGTCTCTTATTCGGATCGTAAGGGCAAGTATCAGAAACAAAGAGGAGTTACTCTCCCCAAGGCCTGAACAGTGTGGTGGTAGTTCTCGGTTCAGTCACCAGCAGCAAGTCCGGACATTCTTATGCAGGTGTATTTCGAGGAATCGCCCAAGTTCGATTGGTCCAATATTGATCTAAACGCTCAACACCATGGTACCACTGCACCAAGTCCTGCTTGTTGACCAGTCTTCATTGAATTGGATGTGGCAGCATCAGAGATGTTCGGATTTCGAAAAATATTTTGGCTGGCTGAAAAGACATGCTCATGTTTCGGTTGCGATCAGTTCAACGATGCCTGATCGCGATATTGGTTTTACTGATCGTAACATGTTGGTGATTTTTTCATGATTCGAACTCGGTAAATCGGGATGTTCACTGGTTGTTTTAATTGGCGAGCTATTCCCGACAGTTCTTTTCATTGGGAATTATATCGAATTGTAACCATCAAGCCACCTTCGATATCTTTTCACGGATCAATGGGGTGCCTAGCGGCAACGCCCCTCCCCGTGCAGTTGCCCCAATCCCGGAGGCCAGCATGTTGCGGGCCGCGTTCAGGTCCGCATGCTCGGCATGGCCACAGGCCACGCACCTGAACACCGCTTGCGATGTCCGGTTTTCCTTGCTGACATGACCGCAGGCACTGCATGCCTGCGACGTGCAGGCCGGGCTGATCCTGATGACCTCTGCCTTGTATTCCAGTTTCTGCTCCAGTCCGTGCCAGCCGGTCTTCAGGATTTCGCGATTCAGTCCCGACCTGGCCTTTACGTTCTTGCCCGGATCGTCGATAGTTCCCTTGGCTGACCCGGTCATGCCTTGCGTGTTCAGGTCTTCCAGCACCACCAGTCCTGCATTGTCGGCAATCTCGCGGCTGACCTGATGCTGCCAGTTGTCCCTGGTTTTTTTCAGGTACCGGAAGCATTTCTGCAACTTGAGCCTGGTCCTGTATCTGCGTCTTGAACCCTTGACCTGTCGGGCAAGCTTTCGTTGATACCTCTTTCTCCTCGCTTCCTTTCTTGCCAGCTCGGGCATGTGGTGGATGACCTCGCTGCCGTTGCTGTCCACTACCGCAACCTGTCCGACATTGCGGTCAACCCCTGCCGTGTTCGGATTGTCGTTGCAGGAAAACTCGACCTCGTAACAGACAACCGCGTACCACTTGCCCGCCTCCCTCTTGACTGCTGCCTTGACCGGCTTGCCCTCCGGCCAGGGATTGCCGCCCTTGCGCTGGATGCGCAACCAGCCGATTTTCTGAATGTACAGCTTGCCGTCCTGTATCCTGATGTCTTCGGGAATGGTAAAGGATGGATTGGAACCATGTCTGGACTTGAACTTCGGAAAGCCCTTGCCCGACTGGAAGCAGGCCTTCCACGCGTCAGATTGATGTTTGAGAGCGTGTCTTGTTATCGCGCATGAATACTCGTTCAGCCAGTCAACTTCCTTGCGCAGTCGGGTGAACTCGACACACAGCGAGAAGAATGAAGTTGACGGCTTGTGGTGATTGTCGGGGAATGCCCGATGCCGGTTCATCTGATCCCGGTTTTCACCCAGGAAGTGATTCCAGACAAAACGGCAGGCACCCGCTTGCCCTGCGAGTTTCCGAGCCCTGGATTGCGAACCGGGAATGAGACGGCAGGTGATGTTGCGGCATGTTGTACAATCGCTCATGCGGTTCAACCTTATCTCGGTTAAGTGTTGATTTGGATATGGGAGCGTTAATCCCATATCACGCATTATACACAATTGACCAGTCATTTTCAATGAAAATGTAAATCCCCAATCCTTAAATAGAAAATTTGAAAGTACTTCCAACGCCTTGTGTGGCGTGGTTTTCGAACTGTTTGGCTTGTCACCCAATGGATGATTCTGATTCCAGCCCAAAACCCACAGTCCATAATGCTTTGTGCCCAATAAAGCAGTTTCTATTTAAGGATTAGGGTAAATCTTGGGGGAAATCAATCGAATGGTTATCATTCGATATAATTCCCTTTTCATTCATGCTGACTCACGCCAAGCACCAGTCGCGATCTTGGAACAAGTGCTCACGGTTTGTCCATGCCTTGAAATCCTGTTGTTCTGCAATCAAGACCCTTTATCATTCAGTTAAATCCTCTGAGTTCAAGTCCGAAGTGCAACACTAATCCCAATTGCGAATCCATGCACTTGGAATATTAGGCAATCTCGGAATTGCTGAAAGTGATGACTGTTTCCGAGCGGTAAATCACTCTCTACCATTATCGTGATCAACAGATACGTGAATGGATATGGTTTCAGAAAGTGATGATGAGGCAGTCGCAGGGATTGAGATTGAGTTTTCGTTCACTCTTGGAAACAAGGGTTTTTCTGGACTCAACAGTTTGCAAGTGGCATGCGGGGACCGCTTTGGTCAAGGAGTCGTCCTGAACGATGGATCCTGGATTTTCCGTTTGGCGAAAATTGTTGGTTGTTCCTTTATCTGCTCCTGGCGAACAAGGATTGTTGAATATGTTGTCAAGGAGTCTTGATCGCAACGAAAACGAAAAATCCAATCCCATGCGGATCGTTGGAAATTGAATCGGGAATCAGCATCAAAAATCGATTGAATTTTACCCTGCTGGGTCGCTATAATTCACGCTCCTTAAATTTAACGGAGTTCTTCGGAGTCTCAGCAACATGAACCTTACTTACTTGCCGGTTTTATTCGGTGTTTTTGGTCTGGTCTCAGCCTTTGTGGTTTATCGGATGATCTTGAAATACCCCGAGGGTGAAGGAAAAGTCGCAGAAATTGGCGAGCAGATTCATCGCGGTGCAATGGTATTTATGCGGAGGGAGTATACCTATCTGCTGATTTTTGTCATTGTCGTTTCCGTGTTTATTCTGTTTTCTGACCTCGGAATCAAAACGACGATCGCTTTCTTGGTCGGAGCATTTTGTTCGGGGGTCGCCGGCTATATCGGCATGTATGCGGCAACCCATGCCAACGTACGAACGACAACGGCAGCAGCGCAGCATGGAGCGGAAACAGCCCTTGCCGTTTCCTTCTTTGGAGGTTCAGTCATGGGCCTTACGATTGCTGCAATGGGACTTTTGGGAATAGGATTTCTATACCTGCTTTACGGTGGTGATCCCCATACGGCACATGTCATCCACGGATTTGGCATGGGTGCTTCGTCCGTGGCACTGTTCTCGCGTGTAGGAGGAGGCATCTTCACCAAAAGTGCTGACGTCGGTGCCGACCTCGTTGGCAAGGTGGAAGCCGGTATACCGGAGGATGATCCGCGAAATCCGGGTGTGATTGCCGATAATGTTGGAGATAACGTTGGTGATGTGGCTGGCATGGGCTCTGATATTTTTGAATCCTATTGTGGGTCCATAATCGCTACGATCGCAATTGCTTCGACCCTACCCTTGGCATTGACTGCAATTTATGGTGAGAGACATGTCCTGATGTTTCTGCCACTTGCATTGGCATCTGCCGGTATTCTATGTTCCATAATGGGGGTTGTGCTGGTCAAGCTAAACAGTACGAAATCGCCAGAATTGGCGTTGCGCATTGGTACCATTGGAGCGACAGTTGTTTTTATGGGACTTGCCTATCTGGTCGTAAGCTGGCTGGATGTGAATGCCAGAATCTGGGTTTCGGTTGTTGTCGGTGCTGCCGGAGGGATCGGTATCGGTTTAATCACCGAATATTACACCGGTGGAAAACCGGTTAGGGATATTGCAAAAAGTGGCGAGACTGGAACCGCGACCGTAATGATCACGGGTCTCGCTGTCGGCATGCAGTCGGTAGTGGTACCACTATTGATTATTGCCACAATTATACTGGTCTCCAGCAATCTTTCCGGTTTGTATGGTGTGGGTATCTCAGCGGTTGGCATGTTGGCTACGGTTGGCATTACTATGGCCATTGATGCCTACGGCCCGGTCGCAGACAATGCGGGTGGTATCGCCGAGATGTCTGGTTTGGGTGAGGATGTTCGGAAAATTACCGATTCTCTTGACGAGTTGGGAAATACCACGGCAGCAATTGGCAAGGGCTTTGCCATTGGTGCAGCAGCCTTGGCAGCCTTGGCCTTGATCTCGGCTTTCATTGAGACTGTATCGGTCTTGAATCCAGATTTTTCCCTGGACTTGAGTCACCCAACAGTATTGGCTGGTATGTTCCTAGGTGGTATTTTCCCGTTTTTGGTATCTTCGCTGACAATGAATGCGGTGGGCAGTGCAGCGTTTGACATGATTCAGGAAATTCGTCGTCAGTTCAAGGAAATTCCCGGGCTTATGGAAGGTAAGGCACAACCGGATTCTGATCGTTGTGTTGATATTGCAACCAAAGCCGCCTTGAAGCGCATGATACCGCCGGGTGTACTGGCAGTTGCTTCTCCTTGTGTTGTAGGATTTGGCTTGGGTGCACAAGCACTCGGAGGCATGCTAGGTGGTGCGTTGCTTGGTTGTGTTGTTATGGCTCTGACCATGGCGAATGCGGGTGGTGCATGGGACAATGCAAAAAAATACATTGAAAAAGGAAACTTTGGAGGCAAAGGTTCCGAGGTTCATGCCGCTGCTGTCGTGGGTGATACAGTTGGAGATCCTTTCAAGGATACATCGGGACCGTCCATGAACATTTTGATCAATGTCATGGCGATTGTGAGCCTGGTCATCGCGCCGCTTTTGTAATTCGTTGGATACCATGACGACGATGACGATGCAGAGATGAACATTCAGGACATTCTCGATTTTCTGCGAGATAACAGGCAGTTCAAATATATCTATGATTTTGGCGATTGCTGGGAACATAGAATCACGATTGGAAAGACGCAGAAAGCGCTGTGGAGACAGGCTCTACCCGTATCTTGTATCCGCTTGTCGGACGTGCCAATTGAAGATATTGGCGGGAGTTGGGGTTACGAGTCCTTTCTTCATGCATTGAACAATCCGGGTTCGGAATATCCTGAGCATTTGGCGGGCTTGATCGAATCATTTCCGGACTGGGATCCACATGATGCCCAGATCGAAAAACCGAGAGAAAATCTATCGGAGTTTGCCAGTTAGGCAATTTTCTACAGGAATCATTTAGAAAATCAGCCTTTTTACTTCAGTTGGCTTTATTCCCATTCAAGTAATCGTTGATTGCCGCAAGGAAAGGGCCGGACAGGTTTTTGAGTTTTACAGCACCCACCCCGTTTACTAGGGAGAAATCTGTCATGTTGCGTGGCTTGCGATTGACCATATCAATCAGTGTTCGATCTGAAAATATTACGAATGCCGGCACTCCGCGGTCATGGGCAATGTCCAGGCGTAGTTTCTTGAGGATGGTCAAAAGCTCCTCGTCCTGTCCATTTGCAGGTTGCAAGGATTGATTACTGCTGATCTTTTTACCTGATTTTTTCGGCAGGTCAAAATCGAAAACTGCGTCTTTCCGATACATGAATTCTCCCGACCCTTGCAACAGTTCGTGGCCTCGTTTCGTGATGTTGAGTGCACCATAGCCTGCAATGTCAATTCTCATTGATCCCGCCGCCACCAACTGGCGAATCATCGATTGCCAGTCATTCGAACTCAGCTCCACTCCGGTTCCAAAAACCGGCAGGTGCTGATGCCTAAACTGCTGGACCTTGCTGGTTTGCCTACCACGAACCACGTCAACAAGATGTACTTTGCCGAATCGTTCTCCAGTTAGCTTGACAGTCGTGAGAATTTTCCGTGCCTCTTCAGTTGCATCAAAGCATTCGGTTGGATGAAGACAGATGTCGCAGTTCCCGCACGGATTGATTTCTTCTCCGAAGTAATTCAGCAACGCCACCCGTCGGCAGACTGGTGTTTCGCAGTAGCCGAGCAGGGCATCAAGGCGTTTGTGTTGTCGATTGAGCTGTTCCTCTCCCGCGTTCTCATCGTTTATGAATTGACGCCGCATCATGATATCGGGAAGCCCATAAAGCATATGAGCTTCAGCGGGTTTGCCATCGCGGCCGGCTCTACCGATTTCCTGGTAGTAGGCTTCAACACTTCCCGGCAGGTCGGTGTGGAAAACAAAGCGGACGTCGGTTTTGTCGATTCCCATCCCGAAGGCTATTGTGGCAACGATAACTACACCATCATTGGTCATAAACTCATTTTGATGAACTTTTCGTTTCATGGTGTCCATGCCCGCATGATAGGGCAGAGCATGGACACCTTTTGATTTGAGCCA
Source organism: Candidatus Poriferihabitans sp. (assembly GCA_965220975.1). Classification (GTDB taxonomy): domain Bacteria; phylum Pseudomonadota; class Gammaproteobacteria; order Arenicellales; family Poriferihabitantaceae; genus Poriferihabitans. The sequence continues at coordinate 3,211,159 of OZ244855.1, forward strand.
ATTCGCTGTTTCTTCCGTTTTCCGTCTGGAAAGACAGTACACAATACCGTTGTGCCCGTAATGTTGCTGAATAAATCTTGTCAGTTGTTGTTTCCAGTTAATCTTTGCCTCTACGGTTAACCGTATGTTCGGACGGTCAAATCCCATTATGATTTGCTTGGCTTGTCCCTGAAAAAGCTTGTCCTTGATATCTTGTCGGGTAGCTTGATCGGCGGTGGCGGTCAAGGCAACGATAGGAATCTCAGGGAAGTGTTCGGGAAGTCGGCACAGTTCAGCGTACTCAGGGCGAAATGCGGGCCCCCACTGTGATATGCAGTGGGCTTCGTCAATCGCGAACAATCGGATCTGGAGTTTAGCTAGAGCATTGAGCATTCTTTCTGTCATCAATCTCTCAGGAGCCATGTAGAGCAGACGGGTTTCGCCACTTGCTACCCGATGCCATGCTGCTACATTATCACCATAACTGTTGCCGGAATGGATGCCCTCTGCGGCAACGCCTGCAAGTTTGAGTGCTGAAACCTGGTCCTGTATCAAAGCAACGAGCGGCGAGATCACTATGGTAAGGTCTTTCAGTACAAGTGCGGGGATTTGATAGCACAATGACTTGCCTGAACCGGTAGGCATGACTGAAAGAACATTGTGTCCATCGAACAGTGCCTGAATTACAACTTCCTGTCCAGACCGAAATGCTTTGTATCCAAACACTGATTTGAGCACTTGATGTGCTTCTTCCATCAAGGGCTGGCTCATGCCTGTATACTGCCAGATTGATCGAAATAATGGCTGGTAAATATTATTGGCAATTTCTCAACTGACAGACTGATCATATATTTCAATCGTTCTCCCTGAAGAAGTTGCAAGCTTTTTAAGGGGAAATTATAACCAATCCCAACCAAAATAATTCGTAAGTATTCGGCCAAACCTGTAGTGAATTTACGAGTCAGAAAAAAATCACAAGAAAAGTAAAAAAAGTACCGGACACACCGTTCAAGATCGTTTACAACTGCGTTCCATGGACAGTTCCATTGTATGCGATTTCGCATTTGAGCCGGCTGAGCAAGACTTGGTACCGGTTTATGATGTATGGGTATCGGTTTAACCCGCGGAAGAACCTACAGTGGAGGTTCACCGAACTGATTTTGATCTAGCTTGAACCAACGCCGGATAAGTTCGTTCACTTTATTCTTGTCTGCCGGCACATCGTTCAGATGTTCCTTGATAAACCTGTTTAAGTTTCTTCGGGTTTTTCTTGGCTTGCTTGAAGGTGGTGATGGGGTTGCTGGGCGTTATTTAGTCTTCCAATAACATAGTCTCTCAATTCGATTTGATATACTGCTAAAACCTGCTCTTCTTCAATGCCAAAATTATAAGCGGCTGATTTCACAATGCGAGCAAATTCCTCACGTTCTGCAAAAGAACGATTAACATGCTCTTTACAGATTTCAAATATCTCAAACTCTTCTTTACCTTTTGCTTCGTCAAATACTTCTGAAAAATTGTTTGCTACCCAAATATCCGCATCCACATGTTTCGAAACATCTTTCCCCAAATCAGTCAATTTTATGGGGTTGGATGATTGCGTCGTTTTTTGTTCAGGCAATCTTCCAAGTATTTTTTTTATGTCGTCTTGCACCACCTCAAGACTTTTTTTAACATCTGCAAGTCCTTTTTTCAAGAAATCGATACTGGTGTTAGCAGATCCAATCCAAGCCCCGCCCTTTATTAGCACTAACACAAGGGTTAAAAAAACACTTATCAGAAACCAGTTTTCTTTTAGGAATAACATTTTGGTTATCACTACAATAGGGTTCGTATTTCTTTCATTTCGCCATGAACAGTTTTGACCTCATTTCTAGTGGGCTCAACGCTACCGTATAGCTTTGGATTATCGTTCATATTGTTACCTCCATTTGTAGTCTGTATAGTGCGTCATACTGCTAGCGTTTGCATGACGAATAACCCATCAATTCATCCAAACTCGTAACATATTACCACCCCAGTTCCACTCCGAAGTGCAACACCGCCCCCTGTCTGTCCATGAAGGCGTAGCCTTCATGGACAGACAGGGGTGAAATCAGGGGGAGCGGAGTGTTCGTTCGGCCCCGAAGCGGTGACAATCCCGGCTTTCCGGCATTGTAGACGGTGCCGGGCGGCATTGCAAGGCCCGGTGCCGGCCATGCGGGCGCGGCGCGGGACCGTCCGGGCAGGGTCAGGACGGGGCCAGTCCCCCGTGAAAGACCTCGAACGGCGTGCGGTAGCCCAGCACCTTGCGGGGGCGGTGGTTCAGCCGGTCCCCGACCTCGCGCACCTGCTCTGCCGTGACCTGGCGGAAGTCGGCGCCCTTCGGGAAATACTCGCGAACCAGACCGTTGACGTGCTCGTTCCGGCCGCGTTCCCGCGAATGGTACGGAGTCGCGAAGTAGAATCCCGCGTCCAGCCCCTCGGTCACCGGCACTGCGGCCTTGCCGCCCAGCAGCTCCAGGATCGTGTACCAGGAGACCCGGTCCACCGAGGACAGCAGGGCACCCCGGTGCCTCGCGCCGATGATCGGGTCCAGCTCCCAGCCGCCGACCCGGCTCTTCTTCTCCACCACCGCAGGACGCTCGGCAATGTCCACCCGGCCCGGCATGTGCCCCCGCCCGCCCTTCCAGTTCGGCTTCCGGCCCCGCCGCCGAAGGTGCAGGTACAGGTCTCCTCCCTCCTCGCGGTGCACACCCGACGCCTCGCTGCCGCGGGCACTGGACATGGCTTGGGCCTGCCCGTGCCGGTAGCTGCGCTCTCCCCGGTTGCGGGCAAGCTCGCGGCTGATCGTGGCCGGACTCCGGCCCAGGTCACCGGCAATGCTGCGCATCGAAAATCCCTTTGATAGCAGGACCCTGATCTGGCATCGTTCATCGTAGGCCAGCTGGTGGTAGCACTTGTGCATGACTGTTCTCCATAGTGATGTGTGACATGGAGATTGTCAACCGCCCGCCGGCCGTTTGCAACACCCCGACAACCTCCAGGGTGTTGCACTTCATAGTGGAATGGGGGCAAGAAATAAAAAACTACAAGGAGAAACCAGAATGAATGAATGGAAAGAAGAAGCAGACCACCCAGTCCAGATACAATGAACATTTTGAACGGATTAACGCAACACCGGAGCAGTTGGCAAAGATGATTATGCAGTCAGAACCGAAAGGTTTGGAAGAATGGAAATGCTTGGCAACGACCGGATTTTCTGCCAACTGAACTACACCTCAAAATTCGTGTCTAGCTTCTTGGGCACAGATTTCTTGCTCAACTGGATATAGTCGGGGATTCCGTTCTCAAATTCTGGATAATCTTCGCCCTCCATCAATGGAGCAATATATTCCCGACAGGCTTGCGTGATTCCATATCCATTATCGCCGATGAAATTTTTTGGCAATGTTTTTTCGATGTTGGCTACATCCTTCAAATACGCTAAGCCTATCTCCCATTGATATGGATGATTTTTTGTGCGAATAATTGTTGGCATGACTGAATTCTCTCCTTTGAGCGCCATGAGAACGGCAGATTCGCCCATGGCATAGGCCTGTTCAACATCCGTTTTCGAGGCAATATGGCGAGCTGATCTTTGCAGATAATCTGCGACTGCCCAATGGTATTTGAATCCCGTATCTTGCATGACCATGGATGCAATGGTTGGTGCAATTCCCCCCAATTGCTGATGCCCGAAGGCATCGCTTCGATCCTGATTGGTCAGAAACTGTCCATCCTTATCGGTAATTCCTTCGGATACGACAATCGAAACTTGGCCAAATGTGGAGACGGCATTCTGAACATGTTCTATAAATCGTTTGCGATCGAAGGCAATTTCGGGAAACAGGATAACTAATGGGATCGGTCGTTCTGGAGTTGAGGCCATGCCTCCAGCGGCAGCAATCCATCCGGAATGGCGGCCCATCACTTCAAGGATGAAAACCTTGGTTGAGGTCAACGACATGGAAGCAAGGTCGAGGCTCGCTTCAAGAACCGAGGTTGCAATATATTTGGCGACGGAACCGTAACCTGGGCTGTTATCCGTGATTGGTAAATCGTTATCCACGGTTTTGGGCACATGGATCGCTTGTACTGGATATCCCATCTCTCCGGATATTTGGGCAATCTTGAGACAGGTATCGGCGGAATCGCCGCCGCCATTGTAGAAGAAATAGCCAATATCATGGGCTGCAAACACATCAATCAGCCTCTGGTATGCATGACGGCTTTCCTGCATATTTTTCAACTTGTATCGGCAAGAGCCAAATGCACCGGAGGGAGTAGTTCGAAGTTTTGCAATCCGTCCAGGCGGTTCAGCAGAGGTATCGATCAAATCCTCTTTCAGGATCCCAACAATTCCGTTGCGACCTGCATAAACCTTGCCGATAAGATCTGGAAATTTTCTTGCAGTTTCAATAATGGCACAGGCACTGACGTTGATGACCGCTGTGACGCCGCCGGACTGCGCATAAATCGCATTTTTTGCCATTTTGGATAGAAACGTTCTCGAATTAGGATTTTTCGGACTTGCGATTCTACATGATTGCGATTCAAAATCTAAAACGAATCTTGTTTGGGAATATGTTCGATATGACCAAGATCGATTGTTTAACGTGGCCTGAACAGGCAAATGGGTCAAGCTCTGGAGAAATTATCATGATTTTGCATCTTGAAATTCCAAACTGAATCAGTAAAATTCAATTTCCTTTCTGGTCGAGAAAAACTTCTTCAATTCAGTTATGAAACGTACATTCCAACCAAGCAACTTAAAACGCAAACGGACACATGGGTTCAGACAGCGTATGAGAACTCGTTCCGGCCGAGCGGTAATCAATGCCCGTCGAGCCAAGGGACGAGCTCGACTTAGTGCTTGAACGAACTTCTCAAGTTGGCAAATACGGCGAGACTGGCTCGTTGTCAGAGAATAGTTGAGAGTGCAGCATACAGAACCCGGGATCGACACAGGATTTCGGTGCATGGAAGGCATTTTAGCATCCATATTACGGATAACCGTCTCCCACATCCAAGACTTGGATTTGTTGTCTCAAAAAAGGTCAGCAAATTAGCCGTACAACGAAATCGAGTAAAACGCCAGATTCGTGAAGTGTTCCGTCAATCTCAGAGTCAGTTGTGCAACATGGATTTCATCGTGGTTGCGAAGCCCGACATATCCGAAAATACCAATGCAGCTCTGAATCAGGATCTGGTTCGTTTATTTGAGTCCAGTCAAAGAAAATGTCAAAATCAAAAGCGTCAAAACCAATCGTAAATTTTCCTCGTCGTTGTCTGCGCTTCCTGATTCTCGCTTACCAGCTTGGTATCAGTCCATATCTCGCAAGTAACTGCAGATACCATCCTAGTTGCTCGCGTTATGCGCTTGAGGCACTTGATGAGCATGGATTATTGAAGGGCTCGGTATTGATGATCAAGCGGATCGCTCGATGTCATCCCTGGAGTACTGGCGGTCACGATCCAGTACCTCCGGCATTGCCCGATTCTGAACAGTTGTAAGGCGGATTATGGGCACGCAGTTTCAGCGAATTCTCCTGTTTGTCGCCCTCGGCTTGACACTGGTCATGATCTGGACATCCTGGCTGGACTTCAAAAGCAAGTACGGGATCGAAGACAATGCCGAGCAAGAAGAAATTTCGACTACGCCGAGCGGGGTTAGCCTGGAGGAAGTACCGGAGACACCAGCAGTTGCTGCTGAGGATATTGCCGAGGCATCAGAAATTCCACAAGTGGATGCCGCGGTGGATTCCGAAGACCTTTCAGACAGAATCATAACCATCAAAACGGATTTGATGAATGCCGAAATTGATTTGCAGGGTGGTGACCTGATCCGCATTGAACTGATTGATCATCCGGTAAACGTGGACACCCCAGACGATCCATTCATCCTGATGTTCCGGGATCATTCCCGTTTGTTTGTGGCGCAGAGCGGTTTGATTGGAAGCGAAGGTGAATATCCCAATCATAATGTTCTATTCACTTCTGATCAAACCAGCTTTGATTTAGCGGGTCGAGAGAGCATGGAGGTAGTTCTTGACTGGACTTCGCCGCAGGGTATCCAGTATCAGAAAGTATTTTTGTTCAGGGAGGACAGTTATCGCATTGAGACGGAGTTCAGAGTGGCGAATACTAGCGATACACCTTGGACAGGTTTTGTATATGGACATCTGAAACAAACCGAAATTGAGTCCGGCGGGACAATGGGCATTCTTGGTGCATTACCGAGCTTTAGCGGTGCGGCTGTCTATACGGAAGAGGAAAAATACGAAAAAATCAGTTATGACGATATGCGTGACAATACGCTGAATCTCAGTACGAATTCAGGGTGGGTTGCGATGATGCAACATTATTTCGTTGTCGCATGGTTGCCCATGGGAGCGGACAACTACCAGTTCTACTCTGGGGTAAGCAACGGCAGAAATCCGCAATATCGCATTGGTTACAAGACCCTTCAGCCGGTGACCATTGGACCGGGAGAAACTGGAGAGTTGCATGCGGTTTTGTTTGCTGGCCCCAAGGAACAGGTACGACTTGATCAGCAGGGGGCTCCCGGGCTGAAACTGACGGTGGATTATGGATGGTTAACACCTATAGCATCACCTTTATTCTGGTTGTTGCAGAAAATCCATGGTTTTACGAATAACTGGGGATGGGCGATCATTTTCCTGACATTTCTGGTCAAGTTGGTGTTTTATCCGTTATCGGCCACCAGCTACAAATCGATGGCCAGAATGAAAAAATTGCAACCTCGCATGGTTACGCTGAAAGAGCGTTATGGCGATGACAAACAGCGTTTTCAACAGGAAATGATGAAAATGTACAAGCAGGAAAAAGTCAACCCAGCAGGGGGATGTTTGCCAATCCTGATCCAGATACCGGTATTTATCGCCTTGTACTGGGTACTGCTGGAGAGTGTCGAGTTGCGACAGGCTGATTTCATGCTTTGGTTGAACGATCTTTCAGTACCAGACCCGTATTTTGTGTTGCCGATTATCATGGGTGCATCAATGCTGATCCAGCATTTTCTGAACCCGGCTCCAGTCGATCCACTTCAGAAAAAGATCATGCTGGCCCTGCCATTTGTTTTCACCGTTTTCTTCTTGTGGTTCCCCGCAGGTCTGGTGCTGTACTGGGTTGTGAACAATATCCTTTCAATTGCCCAGCAATATTACAACACTCGAAAGTACGCGGGTAACTGAACCTGACGGATTGGATCCTAGGGAGACTATCGTTGCCGTCGCTACACCTCGTGGTCAAGGTGGGATTGGTATTGTCCGGCTATCGGGTTGTGAAGTGGCTCAGATTGCCAATCTCGCTCTCACCGCCAGCCCAGAACCCGGCCAAGTAAAGTACTGCTCCTTTTTGGGTTCAAATGCTGAGATCATTGATCGCGGTATCGCCTTGCTTTTCCGCTCGCCCCACAGTTATACCGGTGAAGATGTACTGGAGTTTCAGGGGCATGGCAGTCCGATTATTCTGAACTTGATTGTCAAGCGATGCATTGAACTCGGAGCGAGACCAGCTGAGCCCGGCGAATTCAGCAAACGGGCATTTTTGAATGGCCGCATTGATCTACCCCAAGCCGAAGCGATTGCAGACCTGATCAATAGTTCTACCGAATCGGCAGCTCGATCCGCTTTGCGCTCGATGCAGGGCGAATTGTCCAGCAAGGTAGGAAAACTGTCCGAAAAGCTGACTGAGCTGAGAATACTGATAGAAGCATCAATCGATTTTCCTGAAGAAGAAATTGACTACTTGAGTGAATACGGAGTATTGCAAAGGTTGGAGGCGCTGGCTGAGCAGTTCAACGAGGTTGAATCTTCCATGCAACAGGGGCGACTTTTACGCGACGGCCTCAAGGTTGTATTGACCGGTTTACCGAACGCAGGCAAATCGAGTCTTCTGAATGTTCTGGCTGCCCAGGATCGGGCGATTGTCAGTGATTTGCCCGGTACAACCCGGGACACTCTGGAGCAGCTTATTGACTTGGATGGCATGCCCGTGGAAATTGTGGATACTGCAGGTATCCGGGATACTCGGGATGCGATTGAGGCAGAAGGGGTAAGGCGTGCAAAACGCGTCCAGCAGGAAGCAGATTTGGTATTGCTGATTGTGGATGATGATGCGACTGATCAATCAGTTGTTGAACGGTTATTGGCGAGTCACGATCAATTGCCAGTACTCGTGGTTCGGAATAAAATTGATCTTTCGGGTCGCGACCAAACGAATGATGCAATGCAGACGTGCATTTCCGTAAAGACCGGAGCAGGCTTGTCGGATTTGAAAAAAAAAATCAAGTTGGCAGTGGGATATGCCGGAGAACAGGAAGGAACATTTATGGCTCGCCAGCGCCACATTGATGCGCTGGTACGAGCCAGGAGATCGTTGTATGCGGGGATTGAGCAGTTAAAACAACATCAAGCGGGCGAGATGTTGGCCGAAGACCTGTCTCTTTGTCAGCGTGCCTTGGCAGAGATAACAGGTGATATTACAAGCGATGAGTTGCTGGGCATGATTTTCAGTGCATTTTGTATCGGGAAGTAAAGCGAGTATTCGATTAAGATTGGAATCGATCCTCAAGAACCCGCCGCCAAATTCCTGGAAAACCAGAATCTATTGTGTAAATCATCATGGATCGGACTGAACGGTTTTGCAAAATCGACAAGCTGATGCGACGGCCGCTGGCCAGGAGTTTCCCATGTTGAAAATCAAGGCTTTGGGCTATCCAACTTCCATGAACCTGACAAAATGACTGACTTTTTTAGCAATGGTCCAACATGAATGCGCATAGCCTTCTACTGAACAGTCGGGGTAGGACTGGAGAAGGCAGCATCCGGCTTACGGCCTATCATCAATCCACACTTGACTTCGTGAATTGAGGATACCGGGAAAATTGGCATGATTGATTCTCCCAATCCTCAAGTAAAATCAGGAAAGCATCTCCGGAGCTCCAGGCATCGTGGTTTTGAAGGGGTCGGCGTTTTGCCCGGCGGGTGATTGCGGTTGCAGAGTTGAAACCCGCGACAGATATGGATTTGTACCCATCGCAGGACACTCTGTTTGGTAGTTCAAGGAATCTACGAAGTCAAGTGTGGGGGGATGATAGGCTTACGGCCACGCATGAGATTCTGCACTGTGATTGGCTGATGCACAGTCATTGGAGGGATTTGCCGCAAGCGGTGAGTCGTAGCGCCTGGTCGAGGTGATGCCTTGAAGAGAGGCAATGTGTTGGCGGCATGAACTGCACCCGACCCTGATATGCTATACGTCGATCGCCACGACCTTTACCGATGACGAGCATTTCCCGTAATCGACCCTGCGCAAAGTCTGTCACGAACTTGGGGAGGTTGAAGAGCTTTAAAAGGCCCCAGTTCAAGTCCGAAGTGCAACACTACCCCCCCCCCCCCCCGATTGCGAACCCATGAACGGAGTTGTATTGGTGTGCATGGCTGCGAGTGCAAGATGAGCGCCTGTATCTGACCATGCTGGTCAATGGCGGTGGCAATCTCACCATGAGTGGAATCATATACGGGATTGTCGGGCTGTGCAAGACCCGGCAAAAGGCCACTCCCGATCGACGAATGAGCAGGTCGGAACTCGGTCCCGCAATGGGTGCATGCGTCGGATCGGGGCCTCGCTGACTGCCTTCGAGGTCTTGCCCTCCAGCCATTCGATCAGGGCGTATCGGGAAACCCGGTCGACCGAGGACAACAGCGCCCCGCGGTGCCTTGCAACAATGATTGTGTTCAGCTCCCGACTGATGGTGCCGGGATCGCGGTTCAGCAGCTTCGCAATCTCGCGTCGCGATTTTCCACTGGACAACAGCACCTGAATCTGGCATCGTTCGCCATACGCTAGCTGGTGGCAGTCGTTCGACATGACCATTCTCCATGAAGTTTTCAAGACCGGGATTGTCAATCACCCGCCGGCCCTTTGCAACAGCTCCATGGGCAATGACCGAAACAACACCCCTCAACACCGGGTGTTGCACTTCATGGTTGAACGGGAGTTAGATAACGGTTTGGTTCGCATATTAGTATTGCGGTAGTTTACGGATATAATCAATTCGATACTGGAATCGAATCGAGTCCATATCACTATTTTGATATTCCTGACTGCAAATCGATCTACCTTATGAAAACTCAAAACCAAACACGGTCTATCCTGATCAGGATGCCCGTTCTTCTCGCAATCCTAGCCTCAGTTTGTTTCTGGCAACGGGATATTCTGTATCAAATTTATGTCGCGAATCAGGTAAATGCAGTTGGAATGGTCGTTAATGCAGGAATCTTTTTACTGTTTATAGGTGGTTTGATTCAACTGGCTTCCCGATTTTTCGAATACCATGCACAGGAACGAGCTATCTGGCTGTTTGAAGATAATGCCAGATTAGGCAGAGACGTCTTGATGGGTATCCGTAAAGACAGCATGGTAGCAGTCCGTTATAACATTCTCAGCAAGTCTTCCACAAACGATGTACAGATTGACCAGAGTGCTTTGGCTGCAACGTTACTAGCAGAGCAGTCAAGTCGCAACAGCTTTCTGAAATTTGTTCACAATGTACTAATCTTGACAGGTGTTTTCGGAACCATAATCTCTTTGTCCCTATCGCTGATTGGAGCATCAGAATTACTGCAGATCGACAGCTCCGTCGGAGATGTGGTAGAACGATCAGCCGCACAGGAGTCGAGTTTGGGAGTCATGATTTATGGTATGTCAACCGCCCTATCGACAACCCTTACCGCAATCGTCGCTTACCTGTTCTTTGGGTACTTCTTCATCAAGCTAACAGATATACAAACTTACCTAATAAGCAAACTAGAGCAAGTAACCGCGATTATTATGGTGCCCCAGTTCACTTCGGATAATGTTCCAACTCATCAACTTGTTGGTGATTTATCGCTTCTCAATGAGCTGGATAGGTCTACAAAACAGCACCAAGATGCCGCTGTAAAACTAAATACAACTGCAGAAGAGTTGAACAGATTAGTCATGAATTCCGAAAATAATCAACAATGGCTGGAACACCTGATGGCCCTGCAAAAGTTGATCCAGATCAACAGCCATCATGTCGAACAAAATAGTGAGCGGCTCGATAAGGTGATCGATTTGTTGCAAGAGGGATTCCGAATCGGGTCAAGCCACAATTCGAATGACTGAACGCTACGGCTTTCCTGATATCCGCGTCGGGCATACGACTAGCGGAATTGGAGATGAGGGTGTCTGGCCCTCATTTACCGATATCATGGCGGTTATCGTGATGATTTTCCTGATGGCTTTGGCCGTGATCATGGTGCAAAAACTGGATCTGTCCAGACAGTTAATTGCGACTCAATCCAATCAGCTGGAAGCGGAGAAAGATCGCGATGCCTTCGAAACTCAGCTCGAGCAGATACGTATTGAAAGAACCCGTCAGGAACTGGAGATTCGCGCACAGCAGTCTCAGTTGGAAACACTTCGGTCTGAAGTCGGAAACCTCCAAGTCGCACGTGATAACTTGGCAAGCAATGTCGAACGACTAACACAAGATAAATCGATAGTAGAAGCTCGGGTTGATGACCTTCTTGAAATTGAACAACAACTGGAAAAAGAGAAACTAGAGTTACAAGAGAGAATCCGGGAGCTCCAGGCTACCGAGCAAGTATCTCAAGAGAGAATCCTGGAATTCCAGGCTGCCCAGAAAATATCGCAACAAAGAGCGACCTCGCTTATATCAGAAAATCGAAGATTATTGAGTGAGATTACTGGACTGGAACAACAACTGTCTGAGTTGGAATTAGCATCTATCGAAAGTATTCAATCCTTGAATGAACAGCGTTCGAGTCTTGAAGAAAAACTTGATAGCGTGACCTTGCAGTTGATCAGTGTTCAGCGGTTGCTGGATCAATCCGAACTGACCAATCAGGAACTGGAAGCAGAGATTGGCAGAAATCTGGCTACCCAGCAACTTCAGGCGGAAGAATATCGGATTACGACTGAGCAAATGGAAGCACTGCAAAATCTGATCCGGCTCATGGAACTCAAAATTGTCGATCTTGAAGCAGAAGCAAATACTTCCAATCAACAATTCAGAACCCTGCAGGACGAATATGACATTCTTGAAGGAAAATATCGCGAACTGGTTCGGCCAGCACGAAGCGAAGCCGGAAAGCAGGTCGTGTCGGTATATTTTGATAAAATCGGTACCCAGTTCAGTTATCGTATTCGTAAACCTGATCAAGAGAGCATTCGTTCGGTCAGTCTCACAGAACTGAATAATATCCTGCAAAGACTGAAAGATGAATTAGGGCAGGAGCTGTATGTGAGAATTGTGATACCAGAGGACAGCGTCCTCACCCATGGCGAAGCATGGTCGTTTACCGATGCGATACTCAAACAATACGATTATTACTACCAACCTGAAGCAACGCCTTAATTCTTTCCTGGATTCCTCAGCAAGATCATGCAGTTCTCCGAACAGTTCGATGTGATAGTGATAGGTGCGGGCCATGCCGGTGTCGAGGCAGCACTTGCATCGGCTCGTACGGGTGCTAGTACTTTACTCATCACTCACAGTATTGAGACCATTGGCCAGATGTCCTGTAATCCAGCAATTGGAGGTATTGGTAAAGGACATATTGTCAAGGAAATTGATGCCCTGGGCGGCATTATGGCCTCTGCAATTGATCGTGCTGGAATTCATTTTCGGATCCTGAATTCACGAAAGGGGCCAGCAGTGAGAGCAACTCGAGCCCAAGCTGACCGTGCTTTGTACCGAATGGCAATCAGACAAGCGGTTGACCATCAACCAAATCTGTCAGTGTTTCAGCAATCCGTGGATGATCTACTAATTTCTGGTGGTCGGATCACTGGAGTTCGGACTCAACTCGGTGTTACTATCCAGGCAAAGTGTATAGTGGTAACAGCTGGAACATTTCTGAATGGCAAAATCTTTGTCGGAATGGAACAAAGTCAGGGTGGTCGTGCTGGCGATTCGCCCTCTGTTGCATTGGCTGAACAATTGCGCGAATTGCCGTTTACCGTAGAACGCCTCAAAACCGGCACTCCTCCAAGAATAGATGGAAAAACTATCGATTACAGCGCGTTTGAGAAACAACCGGGAGATGATCCAACTCCAGTTTTCTCCTTTTTAGGGAACCCGGAGAATCATCCAGCTCAGGTGATATGTCATATCGCTTATACCAATCCAAAAACCCACGACATCATTCAGTCGGCCTTGCATCAATCGCCAATGTATGGAGGCATGATTGAGGGAACTGGTCCTCGATACTGCCCTTCCATTGAGGACAAAGTCGTTCGATTTGCAGAAAAAGAAACACATCAAATATTTATTGAACCGGAAGGCTTAAATACGACCGAGGTGTATCCGAACGGAATCTCAACCAGTCTGCCATTCGGAACACAAGAGGCGTTTGTTCGGTCGATCAAGGGTTTTGAAAACGCACGCATAACGCGACCGGGTTATGCCATTGAATATGATTTTTTCGACCCAAGAGAGCTGAAGAGCTCGCTCGAAACGAAATGTATCGAGGGATTGTTTTTTGCAGGCCAGATCAATGGTACAACGGGTTATGAAGAGGCTGCCGGACAGGGACTTGTAGCAGGTCTGAATGCAGCCAGGAAAGTGCAACAGCTTGAGCCTTGGTGTCCGGCACGCAATGAAGCCTACATCGGCGTGATGATTGATGATTTGATTACACAAGGTACGCTGGAACCGTACCGTATGTTCACTTCCCGTGCGGAATACCGGTTGCAGTTGCGTGAGGATAATGCCGACTTGCGATTGACCGAAAAAGGCCATGAATTGGGCCTGGTCGATGACTCAAGAATGAAGATCTTCTCTCATAAACGCGATCTCCTTGCTCAGGAAATTTCCCGGTTGAAATGTATACAAGTAAAGCCCAATAAAGTTCAAGATCGTTTTACTGACCAGTTCGGCCAACCCCTGCTTCGCGAGACTAGCTTGTTTGATCTGTTGCGCAGACCCGAAGTCAGTTATCAGGATTTAATCAATATTGTCGATCTGGAATCGCCGCTAGAAAATCGTGAGATCGAACAACAACTGGAAATTCAGGCTCGATATGACGGTTATATTGAACGCCAGACAAACGAAATTGAACGTCTAAAACGAAGTCATAGTCAAGTTATCCCAACAGACATGAATTTTTCACAAGTGCATGGCCTCTCAGCAGAGGTCACAGAAAAACTGAATCGAATTCGTCCTGAAACGGTCGGCCAAGCCACTCGGATCCAGGGCGTAACACCAGCAGCAGTGATGCTATTGCTCGTTCACCTCGAGAGACGAACCAAAGCAGCCTGACGTTAATTTTGGGAATTACATACTAAAGTAACGAAACAGCTGTCCACCAGTCCGGTTGGGTAGACCGCCCTTGGCAGGTGTCCGGTCGGGACGCAGTCAGCGGATGCGCACTCCGTTCTCGTCATCCTGTCACGAGTTCAGGGTCAATCATTACTGATCGGGATGACCAGGGATCGGGTCGGTTTGTACATGATGAGAGAGAGATGGCCCTGCAGGCCTTCATTTTTCGCCTTCAGAAAGTTACCCAAACCAGTGTTGATCAGCAGATTCTCTACGGTAACCGCCACATTGGGAACGGAACTTTCGGAAAGCAGCGTGTTGCTGCAGAATTGTGCACGGCCCTTCGTTGTCCACACCGCCCCGGTTAAGACGCCGGCGGCGCCCACATAACCCCCATCGCACTGATTTGTGGTGTCAACATCATGATCACATGGACTGTTGTCCCAGACAACGACGCAAACCTCCAGAGGCGAATTGGCGACCGTGCAATCGGATGGCAGCGCGAAACGGATGATGGTCTGGTCATTGGGGTGGAATCTACCTAGATCCCCAGCGGGGAAGACCTTGGTCATCGTGACATCGCCAGCCGTACACCGGGCCTCCGCCGTTCCGGCGGCCAGGGCGAGGGCCACCAGGGCGGCGGCCAGTGCCGTCAGGCGCTTAAGTTGTGCGATGCCGCATGGGGGGGGGGGTAATCTGTTTCATGATCATGTCTCCAGGGTTGAAATTGTTCGTTCGGCGATTGTGCCGGTTTCACCCGTAAAATGCAAGCGAAATTTCAAGCTGGCCTCTACCGAAACTCTCCATCTTCTTTTTTAACGGCCGGGACGGGCACGTCAACCTTGATCCTTTCCTTCATCTCGGCCCTGGTCGGCCGGTAGCCAATCCGACTGTTTCGTTACTTTCGTATGTAATTCCCTTAATTTTGATCAATTCCTAAGCGTTACGAGTTCCTCTGCTGCGGTCGGGTGAATCGCGACCGTATTGTCAAAATCTGATTTGGTCGCACCCATCTTGATGGCAACCGCAAATCCCTGAATCATTTCATCGGCTCCTCGGCCTGCAACATGACAGCCCACGACGCGTTCGTCTGGCCCCTGTACGACGAGTTTGACAATGGTTCGTGGTTTGTGCTCACTAAGGGCAAAATACATGTCAACGAAAGTATTCCGGTAAACTCTGATTGAATCCTTCCCAAACCGGTCAATCGCAGCCGCTTCAGTCAAGCCCACAGTTCCTACTGGCGGATGTGAAAATACCACCGTCGGGATATTTGAATAATCTAGTTTTGCGTCGTCCTGTCCACCAAAGATACGATCAGACAGTTTTCTGCCGGCAGCAATTGCGACCGGGGTTAACTGGGCTCTAGGAGTAACATCGCCCACTGCATAGATACCGTTCTGGGAAGTATTTTGGTATTCATCGGTATCGATAAACCCCCGCTCATTAGTATTCAATCCTGCATTGTCAAGATAGAGGTTTTGAGTGTTTGGGCGTCTTCCAATGGCCCAAATGACACAATCAAACCCTTCTTTGGTGTTGCCCTCGGCATCTTCATATTTGATATTCCCTGCTTGTCCTTGCAGCTTGACAAGAGAAATATTTCGAATGATTTCGATTCCTGATAGTTCCATTTGTTCAAGAACGGTCTGTTGCAAGTCTGTATCGAATGCGCCGAGCAGGCGATTTTTCCGCAAAGCCATGGTTACATGACTACCTAGTCCATGCATCAGCCCAGCTAGTTCTGTCGCGATGTATCCCGAACCGACCACAAGAAGATTGGAAGGCTGTCGCTCCAATGCGAAAAAACCGTTGCTGTCGATGCCTAAATCAGCACCTTCAATGATTGGATTGGAAGGCTGTCCACCAGTCGAAATGAGGATATGGTCAGCCACGAAATGTTGTTGGTTTGCTTCAATGCAATTTGGTGAAGCAAAGCGGGCAAGGCCATGTTCGACGCTTGCCCCAGATTTTTCAAGGTTGCGGGCGTAGATACCGTTCAATCTTTGTATGTAGGCATCTCGGGATGATTTGAGTGTAGACCAATCCAGGTGGCCTGGTGAGACCGGTATACCATATTGATGAGCAAGGTGTATGGTTTCATGTATTTGTGATGCTGACCACATCACTTTTTTCGGAACACAGCCAACATTCACGCAAGTTCCTCCAAGATTGCTGTTTTCGACGAGTAAAACCTTGGCTCCATATTCAGCTGCTCTTCTTGCAGAAGCGATGCCACCGCTACCTCCACCAACAACAATATAATCATATTTCTTGGTATTCATTCAATAATCCGTACAGGTTAGTGTTTCAGTCATTACATGCAAAATTATATTGGCCGGGCCTTCGACCGTTTCCTGGCCCGCTACCAGGACAAGTATCCCAAGGCCGCGGTGAAGCTGATCCAGGATCGCGAGGAGCGGATGAACTTCTTCGACTTCCCGGCCGAGCACTGGCAGAGCATTCGCACCACCAATCCGATCGAGTCGACCTTTGCCACGATTCGCCACCGGACCCGGACGACACGGGGCTGCCTGAGCCGCGACACCATGCTCGACATGATGTTCAAGCTCGGCCAGTGCGCGGAATCCCGCTGGCGAAGGCTGCGCGGGTTCCGCAGGCTCGGACAGGTCATCGAGGGAGTGCAGTTCAAGGCATGAACACGGTAGCCGCTGGATGAACCCCCTTCCGCCCCGCGCACTACTTTCAGCCACAACTCGGCCTTGGACGGTGTTTGACCGGATTGACAAGGCCCATTTCAGCCATGTCAGAACCATAGTAATAACTCGAAGTTCCTGATTATAACAGGTCGCGTGACAAGAAGAACCACCCACTAAAAATTGAAACGTGTTATGGATATTGTCTGCTCCAAGAAGTCAATTCAGCATGAGATCTGATGAGTGGTTTGTTGATGAATCACTACTTTTGAGCTCAACTTTTATGTGCAGGAGTCTCCTGCGTTTAATTCGTTGATTGGGAAATTGTACATCCCGTTTTCCAAAGATTTGAGGAAAAGGGAGGATTATGATACATTCATGACCGAGCTTATACTGAACTTTTGAGCAAAAAGTCGGCACTTTCGACAAATTCATGGAAATCCGGATAACTCCAAATTTCAAAATTTAACGTGGGAATATCCTGCATTTTTGCGAGTGTCTAAAATGACTTATAGGTATAATTAAATGCAGGCGTGTACTTATTTGCACGAGCTTCACTTTCTTAAGCCGCTTGCTGGACAAGCATGAAATTTAACATCAATCTGTCACGTCAGACAATTTCAAGTCTCAATCAAACTCTTGTCAATTAAAGAAATCATTGCATCACGCAAAACCAGCAAGGTTTTGGCGAAGTCGCCATTGAATGACGATTTTGACAAAGCTTTACTGGAGTCCCTGGTTCATGCTGCAGCCTACGCTCCATTTCACTATGCGGCATCCAACGCCCATCGTGAAAAACTCGAGGATAAAGCCCCGGAACCATGGCGAATCTATGTTCTGGACCGAGCGATCTGCAGGGAAGTCAGAAAGTGGTTGATAGGTCGCAACGAAAAGTCAAAAATTCCCGAGATGCTGGCTGCCGCAAACATGTTGCTACAGATAACATGGTGTCCAACAACAGAGGATGAAACTACTGGCAGTAGTGAATTCAATGGATTTGAAGCATCTCAAATTAATATGGAACATATTGCAGCTACCGCTGCAGCGATACAGAATATTGTTCTGGTTGCTACTGAAAATGAAATTCCGAGTTATTGGTCAAGCGGAGGACCGTTATGTGAACAAGAAACATTTGATTTGCTCGGCATCCCTCACGATGAGATTTTGCTGGGAGCGGTATTTTTCTTTCCAAGAAATATTGAACAAAACAAAAAAGTGACGACATTTCCAGGAAAACTGCATGATCGCCGCAGTTTTGGGCGTACCTGGTGTCAGTGGATTAAAGAATTGAACACCAAAAGCAGCTCAACAACCACCCTTAAAGTCGATGCCATCGTACGCATGGGGCGAAATTCCAAGTCACCACTTCAATACTGAAAATGAGTCAACCAATACAAAACCTGAGAATTAACAAAGATCGACTCTGGAACAGCATCATGGAGATTGCTGAAATTGGTCCCGGACAACATGGAGGTTCGAGCCGTTTGGCCTTGACTGAAGAAGATCGTCAGGCCCGAGACCTGTTTGTAAGGTGGTGTCAAGGCGAGACTTGCTCAATCTCGGTTGATGATATGGGAAATATCTTTGCACGAAGGGCTGGAATCGATAATGAAAAGCCTGCGATTTGTGCGGGTAGCCACCTTGATACTCAACCTCATGGTGGACGCTTTGATGGAATATATGGTGTACTTGCTGCATTGGAAGTTGTTCGCACACTAAATGAAAATTCCATAGAGACCCGTGCACCGATCGAGATCGTAAACTGGACAAATGAAGAGGGATCCAGATTTGCTCCAGCCATGATTGCTTCCGGTGTGTATGCAGGTCTCTTCGACAAAGAATATGCTTGGTCACAACAGGATTCCGCAGGAATTCGACTGCACCAAGCACTCAAGGACATTGGCTATCTGGGGCAAGAGTCATGTGGACAACGAACCCTCGGTGCGTTGTTCGAAGCGCATATTGAACAGGGACCTATCCTTGAAGAAGCAGAAAACCAAATTGGGATTGTGACTGGAGGACAGGGGGTAAAGTGGTTTGATATCACGGTTTCTGGCCAGGATTCTCATTCAGGGACTACTCCGTTGTCGAACCGTAAAGATGCCTTGCTGGTTGCTTCCGAGATTGTTGTCATGCTCAATCATTTGGCACAGGACAATCAGCCTCATTCACTAGCTACGGTAGGATGCCTGGAAGTTTCGCCTGGTTCCCGAAATACCATACCGGGTTCGGTATGTTTTTCTGTTGATCTTCGTCATCCTGAAGACGATACTCTTGCTAGCCTGGAACGAATCATGAGGAACCGCCTAGATAATATATCCGTCAAGCATGGTGTGGATATCCACCTTGAATCAGTCTGGCATAACCCACCGGTAAAGTTTGATCCAGCATGCATTGATGCTGTGAGTCAAGCGACAAGGCAACTGGGCTTACGGGGCCAGAAAATGATTTCTGGTGCAGGACATGATGCTTGTCAGGTTTGTAGAGTGGTTCCGACTGCAATGATCTTTGTTCCATGTCTAGATGGGTTGAGTCACAACGAGGCCGAATATGCAAAACCAGAAGATCTGGAGGCTGGTTGCAATGTTCTGCTGCATGCAATGCTTCAGGTAGCAGGTGTTGATTTGTAACCAATTAAGATAGGGTAAATACTATGGAAACGAGAGCAGCAGTAGCACATGCAGCGGGTGAAAGATTAAGTATTGAAACGGTTCAACTGGAAGGGCCGAGAGTTGGTGAGGTCTTGGTCGAAATCAAGGCGACCGGGGTTTGTCATACTGATGAATTCACCCTTTCAGGTGCTGATCCAGAGGGCATTTTTCCTGCGATACTGGGACATGAAGGTGCCGGTATTGTGGTGGATGTCGGTTCAGGGGTAACCAGTGTTAAAAAAGGTGATCATGTGATTCCACTGTATACACCGGAATGTCGTCAGTGTGACTACTGTACAAGTGGAAAAACCAACCTCTGCCAGTCTATTCGTGAAACGCAGGGACAGGGCTTGATGCCCGATGGCACCAGTCGGTTCTCTCTGGGTAATCAATCGATTTACCATTATATGGGGACTTCGACATTTTCCAATTTTACGGTCCTCCCGGAAATAGCCGTAGCCCGCATTCGTGAAGATGCGCCGTTTGACAAGGTCTGTTATATCGGATGTGGAGTGACCACTGGTATTGGAGCGGTCATCAATACTGCAAAAGTCAAACCTGGCGACAATGTTGTAGTGTTTGGTCTTGGCGGTATTGGACTGAATGTCATTCAGGGTGCCCGGCTTTGCGGTGCAGATATTATTGTAGGCGTCGATATCAATCCCGACCGTGAGAAACTGGCATGCCAGTTTGGCATGACCCATTTCGTAAATCCGAACGAATTAGATGGAGATCTGGTGCCATATCTGGTCAGTTTAACCAATGGAGGAGCCGATTTCAGTTTTGAATGTGTGGGTAACGTGGAGTTAATGCGTCAGGCGCTGGAATGTTGCCACAAGGGGTGGGGCGAGAGCATCATCATTGGAGTCGCAGGGGCTGGACAAGAGATCAGTACACGCCCTTTTCAGTTGGTCACTGGTCGCGTCTGGCGGGGTACAGCATTCGGAGGAGCCCGGGGAAGAACAGATGTTCCCGGGATAGTGGACTGGTATATGGAAGGGAAAATCAATATTGACGATCTGATTACCCACAAAATGCCATTGGAAAAGATCAATGATGCTTTCGATCTCATGCTTGCAGGAGAGTCGATCCGAAGCGTTGTTGTTTATCAATAACTTTCACTGGTTCTTCCGGTAGAACTTCTAAATATCAACGTGGAAAATTCGAAAAAGCAATTGTGCTATGACATAAAGCACTCAAGTATCGAGGTTCAAGCACCATTATTCCATATTGATGACGTCACTTTCAAGATTTGCTCTTGAGTGCGAGTATTGGATTGTGAATGCGCATGCAAGCGGAACCTTTCCGAATACCAACGAAGAGAAACCATCTGTCAAAATCGACTGAACTCCAAGAGGGCGAGTAATTAATAACACGAAAATACTTCTGAACAACCGAATACGCCTTGGCGGAGTGTTCAGCCCTATGGCAGATTTTTCCGGGGTTGGCCGAACGTTTACCTTTATCATGTCGTCAGCATCATGGGTCATGACATCTACGAGCCAAGAGAAGACTGCAATCCCTGGGATCAATGCTTACATGAGACGCCGCCCAGACTTGTGGGTACAACTGTTCCGGGGTTCGATCTTTTACATGAAATTATGAAAAAATGTCATCGGTGAAGATAACCGAGGACAAACCGGACACAACGAAATCATTGTGGGCAATGTCACTTTTCAGTCATCACCCTCTCCAACTGGATCGACGACCCCATCTTGTTTGTTTGCTCAATAGAACACGGGCTTCGGGCTATTGATCACCGAATTGCACGATCGTCCAGGGCAATGAAAAATTGGCAATGCGGTTTAGAGCTTGCTGTTCCTTCATGAAATCATGCGTTCAATGATTTCATCAAGGAAAAGATAACCTCGTTCGGTGCATCGGAGATGGTCATTTTGGAGAAGCAGTAAACCTTCTTCACAAAAAACTTGTACATGATTGAGTAATTCTTGCCGGTTTAATCCGGTCCGTTGCTCAAATAAACGCAGTTGGAATCCCTCCTTGATACGAAGTGCGTTCATCATGAATTCAATTACCAAATGATCCTGATGAACGGTGACATGACTTTTCCATGCTGCATTTTTTGCTACCTTGTCCTGATAATGTTTAGGGTGTTTTTCATTCCAGATACGACGCACAACTCCGCCAGTTTGAATTTTGGAGTGAGCACCAGCACCGATTCCAAGGTAATCACCAAAATTCCAGTAATGCAAATTGTGTTTGCATTCCATACCTCGCTTGGCATAGGCTGAAACTTCATACTGCCTGAACTCGTGGTGATTGAGTAATGTCTGTATCCGGGTTTGCATACGGTAGATTTGATCATGCTCGGGCAACACAGGAACATCATGATAAAACAGCGTGTTTGGTTCCAGAGTCAGTTGATAATAGGAGAGATGTTCTGTATCACAAGCGATGGCATTCTTGCAGTCCTGGACTGCCATCTCAAGCGATTGACCAGGCAGGCCAAACATCATGTCAATATTGATATTGGCAAATCCAGACCGGCGGGCATTGTCAAGGGCTAGAAAGGCGGCCCCGGCATTGTGAATTCGTCCAATGCGGGTCAGCGAATCATGTTCAAAACTCTGAACGCCCAGAGATAATCGAGTGATGCCGGCATTTCGATATCGGTCAAACTGGTCGTGCTCAAGAGCGCCGGGATTTGCTTCAAGCGTAACTTCCATGTCTTTGCGACAATTGACTCGTTCCCTGATGTATTTGAGCAAATTCTCAAGGGACTTGCCGGAGAACAAGCTGGGCGTACCTCCGCCAAGAAAGATTGATTTTATGGATCGTTGACTGAAAGCACCGATCGCATGATCGAAATCTCGAAATAGGGTATTGATATACCGATATTCATCAATCTCTCCTTTTAGCTCATGAGAATTGAAGTCGCAATATGGGCATTTTCGAATACACCATGGAAAATGGACATACAGAGAAAAGTCATCAAGATGGTCAGATGACGACATTGATTGGAGAGTTTAAGTGCCACGCCTTTATGATTTCTGCCATGAGGTTGACTAGGCGTTGACGGGTTTCTCGAGACCCCCAGGCATTGTGTGGGGTCACAATCAGATTGGGTATATCATCCTGTAATAGAGGATGAGCGTTATCTGGTGGTTCGGACTCAAGAACATCAATACCCGCTCCCGCGATCTGACGTGATTTCAGTGCGTTCGCAAGAGCATGCGAATCAATGATTGCCCCTCTTGCAGTATTGATCAGCAACGCCTCTGGTTTCATAAGTTTGAGTTCTGGCATGCCGATCAAATGATGAGTGTTTGGCAGTAGTGGACAGTGTATGGAAACGACATCGCTTTGTTTCAAAAATTCGCTGAAATCCACTCGATTCGGTGCGGGGTCTGCACCCTTTCGGCCGGCAACAATTACCCGCATTCCCAGAGCACGTGCAACGCTAGCAACCCGCATGCCCAGTGTTCCATAACCGATGACCCCGAATATTTTGCCCTTAGCTTCAGCGATCGGATAATCCAGCAAGCAGAACACATCCGTTTTGGACCAGGCGCCCGTTCGTACATCCTCAATATAACGGTATTGTTGTGTTAGCAAATTCAACATCAAACCGATCGTGTGTTGCACAACGGAAGGCGCAGAGTAGCCGCGCACATTGCAAACCGTTATATTGCAATCTCTACAAGCATCAAGGTCAACATTGTCGGTTCCAGTTGCTGCAATCAAAACTAGCCTGAGATTATTGGAGTCCTCGATCGCAGGCCGATCAAGTACGACCTTGTTGGTGATGACAATGTTTGCATCCTGGATTCGTTTTGCGACGTCCCGGATGTAAGTGCTTGGGTATTTTGACCAGCGAATCGGCAATTGGCATAGCAAGCCAAGGTCTATATCCCCGCGATCAAAGGACCGCATGTCGAGAATTGCACCGGTCAGTGATTCAGGCTTCACTGTATTTCATTCGGTTTGTCGGATGCGTTGCATTAACCGGCTTATCCTCCGAAAATTACCGTATGCATGACGCGTCCAGGCAGTAATGTGAATCCACCAGTTAACACGAGTCCCAGAAAAAACAGGGCAATCATGCTATCACGATGATGCTTGATTCGACCACTTCGTACAAGCATGATCGAACGAACCAATACAACAAGTGTCACAATCGACAGTAAATGAATCCAGCTGAATGGACCGAATTGCCGTAGTTCATTGATCCAGAAACCGCTGATCGCCACGGTAGCCATCAAGATTATCCAGACAGCCCCCATGCCTCGGTGAATTGGTGTGCCTTTTGGTAGTGCCAGTTGAACCATGCCGGTGAACAAAGCCGTGATTGCCGCAACCGCGTGAATGGCTATAACCGGCCCACTCTGCCATATCGGTTCCAAGTCCATGTTTGCATATCTTGGGTAGTAAATGCAGCCCCCCATTCAACCATGAAGCGCAACACCCGGTGTTGAAGGATGTTGTTTCGGTCATTGCCCATGGAGCTGTTGCAAAGGGCCAGCAGGTGGCTGACAATCCCGGTTTTGAAAACTTTTGGAGAATGGTCATGTCGAACGACTGCCACCAGCTAGCGTATAGCGAACAATGCCAGATTCAGGTGCTGTTGTCCAGTGGAAAATCGCAGCGCGAGAGACGGCGAAGATTCTGAATCGGAGTGCCAGCACTCATCCCGGTTCCGTCCCGTAGACCGGGAAGCCTCCCAATTGCATCAACGGGTTACAGCTGCCTCATCCGCGGCTCCGGGAACATGATAGTGCCCTGGCTTTCCGAACTCGGTAAACTCAAGCTAGTGGTCGGCGATATCCGGTTTGACTCGGACTGCGCTCAAATTCTCGACGAATCATGCTGGGACTTCGATCAGAATCATGCTCGTCTCACAGCTGTGATTTTCTTGTGGACAATAGCGCTGCAAGTCTGGTATGATCCACCTCATCCTGCGGTTGGTGGTTGTCTTTTGGCATAGCCTTGCTCCATTGGTTTCAGATAACAAGATTGACAACCACCGGCTGTAACTTTCCCAACTGAAAAATCGATGCCATTGCATCCGATGCAATACCTGCTTGATCAGTGCTTGATGTCTCGTTTGATTTTTCACTCCGGACTCCGACGTTGCATGATTATTGTGATGGTGCTGTTCATAACCCCACTTCAAGAATTGATGATGCAATGATGCGGCAAAAACGATCGCGTTAAATCTTGAACTGATAGGTATCCAGAGTGGCAACCTCAGGATGGTTGCGACTTTTGTTATAAAATTGTCATATACCCTTTTCGATCATTTCTCAGGCATTGATTCGTTTGCACAAGACATGTTGCCGTTGATCAGCTTTTCTTCATTTAAATGACATTCACTTCATTACGCCGCTTGTTTCAATCACTTCATCCCACACGTATATTACCCGAAGGATGTCATCAGGCTTCTGTAGCCATGTTGCTTTGTGAGCTTGATCACACGCCCAAAATGTTTTTCATTCAACGAGCTCTTCACGAAAACGATCCATGGTCGGGACAAATCGCCTTTCCAGGAGGCAGTCGGGATCCTGAAGATCACGACACCCTCCATACTGCACAACGTGAGACCATGGAAGAAGTTGGTATATGTCTTGAGAATTGTCCGCTTCTTGGCCAGCTAGACGATCAAAAAAGCTACATCCGGATCAATTCAAAGCCGATCGTTATCAATTGCTATGCATTTGAAGTCGAGGAAACGGTCAAGATCGAAAATAGTGAAGAAGTTCATGACAGTTTCTGGATACCCGTCAACCACTTAACCAATCCCGAGAACAAAACAACCTATTCGATTAGCCGGTCGGATGAACATCGACCGGCAATCAAACTCGATGATGATAGAGTGCTTTGGGGGTTAACCTATCGTTTCGTGACGATGTTGCTCGACAACATCATTCGGAATGAATCAATGCCCTCATGATCCAGAGCAGTCGGTCAAACCCGCTTGAACTGTCGGGTTATTGCGTTTTCCAAACGATTTAATTGGTTTTTCGGGGTAATTTCCCTTATATCGAAACAACCCTTGTAAGGCCTGTTCTGCTAGATCGAACTCGGTTCGCAAAATCTCATAGTAGGGCAATATCACTGCCTCAATCGGCAATTCTCAACTTCCCTGAGTTTTGTAATTTGCATGTTCGCCAAGAACAACTTGCTGATTACGAATCTATTATCCAGCCAAAAACCCCAACTTCAAGAAAAAGCCGCTAGTCTATTTTTCAGGCGGACATCGGTTAATGAGTCCGCAAAATCAGCAGGAATCCCCCGAATTTCTCGCATTTGATCCATTTTCCTGAAATTTTTCTGTGAATTTGGTTGACAGTTATAGAAATAAGTGGTAAAAAATAGAAAATTGTGGGTTATAGTGGGTTAATTCGGAAATTCCATTCGGATTTTAAGGCTTTCATGTTTCGTGGTTCATCATCAGTAGCGCTCGATAGCAAAGGCAGGCTGGCCATACCGGCTCGCTATCGCGAGGCGATTCAGGATGCCTGTAGTGGTCATATGGTGATCACCTTGAACAATACAAAAGAACGATGCTTATGGCTTTACACCATTGATGAGTGGACCAAGGTGGAACAGAAAATCGTTGAATTGCCCAGCTTCAATCCCGAGCATCAAAAGTTGAAACGGTTCGTGGTTGGTCATGCAAACGATATTGACCTGGACAGTAATGGAAGAATTCTTTTGCCAGCTCACCTGAGAGAGTTTGCGGACATGAAAAAAACCGCATTCATCATCGGCCAAGGAAACAAGTTTGAGATCTGGAGCAAGGAGCAGTGGACGACCAAACAGGCTGAATGGCTAGCCGAACCCATGGATCCTGCCACAATCACCTTGGAAATGGAACAACTGTCAATCTGACGAGCATGCAATGATTGATTCCCAACACGCTCCGGTCATGCTTCAAGAGACACTCAATATCGTTCAGCCAGAGCAATGTCAGACAGTTGTTGATGCAACCTATGGCCGAGGGGGACATTCCAAAGCGATTTATGAGCGACTCCCCGTGGATTCTCGATTGGTTCTTATCGATCGAGACCCCGAAGCAATCGAACATGCTAGATTAGCATGGCAGGCCATGCAAAATGTTGACATTGTGCATGCTCCTTTCTCCAGATTGAGAAAGGAGTTGGAGCGACTGGATTTGTTTGGAAAAGTCGATGCCATCATTTTCGATTTCGGTGTCTCTTCACCTCAACTGGACAATCGTGATCGGGGATTCAGTTTTCTGCATGACGGGCCGCTGGACATGCGGATGGATAATACCACCGGGCTAACTGCTCTGGAATGGATGATCGACATATCCGAGAAAAGGCTGGCCCAGGTACTCTGGGAGTATGGCGAAGAGCGTTTCTCCAAAGCAATCGCGACATCGATCAAGCAGGCATTGTCGGATGGCTTGATTCGGACTACGCGCGATCTGGAGCAGTTGATCATCGCAGCACAACCATTCATGGACAAACACAAGCATCCTGCTACTCGCACATTTCAGGCGATTCGGATTGCTGTCAACGATGAAGTATCCGAGATTGATCAGGGCCTTGAGCAGGCGCTTGATGCCTTGAAATCAGAGGGGAGATTGGTAGCAATCAGCTTTCATTCGATTGAAGACCGAATCGTCAAGCGATTTATTCGCAAGGAATCAAGTGGTGACACTTATCCACCGGATTTCCCGATACCTAGCAAGATGATCCATCCGAGACTTCGGAAACTGGGCAAGCCACGAAAACCGGGTGCCGAAGAAGTGCAAAGAAACCCACGCTCACGCAGTGCTGTATTTCGGGCAGCTCAAAAAGTCGCATGAGGATTGAGCAATGAGCAAGATCACGACAATGTGGATACTCCTTGCACTGGTAGTGACCAGTGCGCTTGGAGTGATGACCATTCGTCATCAGCACCGCATCGTGTTTGACCAATATTATCAGGCTCGTGAACAACACGATCGTTATCAGATGGACTGGGGTCGACTATTGCTGGAGAAGGCAACTTGGACGATCACTACACGGGTTGACAATATTCAAAAGGACGCTACCGAGAGACTGGGAATGGCTCAACCAGTACCCGATGAAATCGTACTCATAGCACTGAACAAAATGCCGGAATGAGCCGAAATTCGATGAAACAGGGTAACAGAGCTATCGAGATGATGTCAGACAGGAAGACACTTGTTCTGGTTCTGGTATTCGTCCTGTTTCTAGCCTTGATTGTCCGAATTGCTTACCTGCAAACAATCATGCATGAGCAGTTGGTTAGTGAAGGTGAAAATCGGTTCGAGCGTGTTCTCAAGTTTTCAGCCCAACGCGGCAATATTTTGGATCGCAATGGCCAAATTCTCTCCACCAGTACTCCGGTTGATTCACTGGCAGCGAATCCATTGGTATTTTGTCAGAATCGTGATCGATGGCAACAACTCGCGACTACTCTAGGTGTTGAAGTGCAACATTTCAATGAGCGTTGCAAACTGTACAGCGATGCTCGATTTATGTATCTGCTGAAGCACATTCCTCCTGAGCTAGCCGAACAGGCAATCGATATTGGTGTGCCCGGGCTTGAGGTCAGGCGAGAATACAAGCGGTTCTTTCCTGGAGGACCGATCGGTGCACAACTGATTGGCTTGACCAATACCAACGACATGGGACAAGAAGGCTTGGAACTGAAATATGATGATCTGCTGACGGGAGAGGAAGGGGTTCAACGCGTTCTGAAAGACCGAATTGGTCGCTATGTTGAAGCCATTGACAACCCAAGATCGGTGCGTCACGGGTCGGATCTGCAAATCAGTATCGATCAGCGCATCCAGTCCCTGGCATTTCGATATCTTGCTGATGCAGTCAAAACTCATCAGGCTGCAGGGGGCAGTATTGTCCTGCTCAAAATACCCAGTGGAGAGATTATTTCAATGGTCAACGCACCCCAGTTTAATCCCAATGATCGCTCAACTGTTACACATGGAGTACTGCGTAATCGGATTGTCACCGATGCAATCGAACCCGGCTCGTTGGCCAAGCCATTCACCATTGCAATGCTTCTCGAAGAGGGTCTCGTGAATCCCGATACCGTGGTCGATACCGAACCCGGCCAAATGTATATTGGTCGTAACAGGATCAGCGATGTTCGCAATTATGGACAATTGGCAGTCACAGACGTTATTGCGAAATCCAGCAATGTTGGGACTGTCAAGCTAGCTCTGGAAGAGCCTTTCGAAAAATTGCATCGCACTCTAAAACGTGTTGGCTTTGGCACTTCAGCCAGTGATCTGCCTGGGGAATCGGCGGGATTTCTTCCCATCCGCAAGCGGCCAATCGAACATGCAACCATGTCTTTTGGGTATGGCTTTAGTGCGACAGCCCTGCAAATCGCACGAGCTTACACGGTATTCGCTACCGATGGAATATTGTTGCCGATAACCATAGAACCGAAACCTGCCGGATACATCGCCACCGGAGAGCGCGTGTTTAGCGCCAAAACAGCAGTACAGATTCGGCAGATGTTACACAAGGTTGCTACACATCAAGGCACTGCATCGAAAGCGCAAATATCGGGTTATGTGGTTGGTGGAAAAACAGGAACCACCCACAAACTGGTAGACGGCAATTATGAAAACAAGGATTATCTTTCCCTGTTTGCAGGGTTTGGACCGATTTCAAACCCGCAATTTGTGGGCGTGGTCATCATTGATGAGCCAAGATCAAAGCAATATTTTGGTGGTGCGGTGGCAGCCCCGGTTTTCTCCAACTTGATGGAAGACGTGATGCGGATATACGATGTTCGCCCGGATGACCTGAAAACGCTCATAAGCGATAAAACGCCATTAGCCAAGGGGGGCATGGGATGAACTCGATCAATGACTTTACTGATCGGGTGCAGGGACAACCCAGCATGTTCTTGAGTAAGCTCCTGGCCGGCTATACCCAAGTCTCGGTAGCCGAAGACCGGTTGATTCACAGACTTGCCAGTAACAGTCAGGAGGTTAACTCCGGTGATGTCTTTTTTGCTATGCCAGGTACGCAGACCGATGGTCGGAACTACATTGACCACGCTCTCAAACGACAGGCCGCAGCTGTTGTGTACGAGAAATCTGGTACTGACCTGCAGGGAAAACAGGAGCGTGATGTGCCTATTCTGCCAGTTGAAGGCCTGCGCAACGCGCTAGGCCCAATTGCAGCTCGATTTTTCAATTTTCCAGACCGGCAAATCCGGATACTTGGTGTAACCGGAACAAATGGAAAGACCACAGTTTCCTACCTGATTGCCCAGGCTCTGGATTATCTGGATATACCCTGTGCCTATCTCGGAACCATTGGTGCGGGCAGAATTGGCAAGCTTCAGGATACGGGCTTGACTACAATGGACAGCATTCGCTTGTACAGCGTTCTCTCGGATATGGCTAAAGCCAAGATCCCGGCACTGAGCATGGAAGTATCATCACATGGTCTTGACCAGGGTCGGGTGAATGGATTGAATTTTGAGATCGGAGTCTTCACCAATCTCAGTCACGATCATCTGGATTATCACGGGACCCTGGAAAATTATGGACAGTCCAAACGGAAACTATTCGAGTATCCGGGCATGTTGGCCATGGTGGTGAATTCAGATGATGCCTTCGGTCAGGAAATCGCCAAATATTGCCATACAGCAAGCACAGCACGGTGTTTGACTTACGGCTTCAATCCGGCGGCTGATTGCTCTCCGGCATCATTTCAACTCAATGATCACGGAACCGTTATTGAGCTTGATCTTGATGGAGTGTCAACACGTTTTGAATCGAAACTGATTGGGCGATTCAATGTTCGCAATTTACTGGCAGTCATTGGAGCCTTGCATGTGTTTGGCATGTCAAGGGAACAGATTGTTAGCGCGATACGGGAAATAAAGCCTCCACCTGGGCGTATGGAGTTACTGCCAAGGGTTGATGGTCGGCCCAAGGTGGTCGTGGATTATGCGCATACACCAGATGCCCTGAAGCATGCAATCGGCTCATTGCGCGAATTATGCGCGGGAAAATTGGCCGTGGTTTTTGGTTGTGGAGGCGAACGGGATGCCAATAAGCGACCATTGATGGGGGCAATTGCGGATGAATATGCCGATCGAGTGATTCTGACCAACGATAACCCACGTCAGGAACCCCCGGAAAAGATTGTGGAAGAGATCATTAGCGGCATGCAATCTTCGCCAGAGATATGTCCAGATCGGGGGGAAGCAATACGAAGCGCAATCGAAGCATCCGCACAAGACGATGTGGTTCTGATTGCCGGTAAAGGCGATGAAAAATTCCAGGTGATTGGTAAGGAAGTGCACCGGTTCAACGATTCGAATTGGGTGAAGCAGATGCTTGAGGTGGCTACATGATGACACTCTCGCAGGCATCGGCAGTGGTGGGGGGTGAGTTGCATGGCACTGCAGCACTCTTCAATTCCGTCAGCATTGATACGAGAACCTTGTTTCCGGGAAGCTTGTTCGTGGCGATCCCGGGAGCGGTGCATGATGGCCATGATTTCGTCGCAAAAAGCGCTGAATCGGGTGCTGTTGGTGCCATGGTGTCAAATTTGCAACCCGTACCTGTTCCCCAGATCAGGGTTGCTGATACCACGCAATCGCTAGGCAAGCTGGCGAACAACTGGCGAGAGCAGTTCAAGATCCCGGTATTGGCGATTACGGGTAGTAATGGCAAGACCACAGTCACTCGAATGATCACATCCATACTCTCCGAAATTGGGGGCTGTTTAGCACCCCAAAAAAGTTTCAATAACCATTGGGGCGTGCCGCTGACCTTGCTCCGATTGAATCGCTTGCACCGCTTTGCAGTGATTGAGATGGGCACCAACGGACCGGGAGAAATTGCTTATCTCTCACAATTGACAAGGCCGACCATCGCCCTGATCAACAATGTCTCAGCAGCGCATGTTGAGGGGCTCGGTGATGTTCGTCACATTTCCAGGGCAAAGTCGGAAATTTTCGCGGGCATGGGCAAGCAGGGTACGGCAATCATTAATCTTGACGACCCGTTTCATGGTGAATGGCAATCCCATTTTTTCACTTGTGTCCCACAGGGCGAGATGTTGACCTTTGGATCGAGCACGAAAGCCATGGTTCGTTGCGAGCAGGTCAAACTGGATTGGCAGCACGCCGAATTCGATCTGGTGATTGACCGGCAAACGATCCATATCGTCTTGTCACTGCCGGGTATTCATAATGTCCTTAACGCAACCGCTTCAGCCGCTCTTGCACATGCTGCTGGTGCTGATCTGCCGTCAATTCAAAAAGGACTTGAAAAAACCACTGGCGCACCCGGACGCTTGCGTCGGTCAAAAGGCGTGAATGGATCAGAATTATTGGACGACAGCTACAACGCAAATCCGCGTTCGATCATGGCTGCAATTGATGTACTGGCGAATTATCCGGGCAAGAAAATCCTGGTGCTTGGAGAGATGGCGGAACTCGGTAGTGCTGGTCCCGAACTACATCGTCAGGTAGGGGCCTACGCAAGACAAAAACAGCTCGATTTGTTTTGTTGCTATGGCCCGCTGACATCCGAATTGTCCGTTTCCTATGTCAAGGGGTTTGGGCAAGACGCGATTCATATTTCGGATGTGGATTTGTTAATTGACAAACTGGCCAGTCATATGGATGACCGCACGGCGGTGCTGATCAAGGGTTCCCGATCGTCAAGAATGGAAAACATTGTAGCTCGGATTTTAGCCGAGCCGGAAGCCGGAGAGAGTCAGTCGTGTTGACCTGGTTGTTTGAAAATGTTTCCCGGGAATATACATTTCTCAATGTGTTTCGTTATTTGACGTTTCGCAGTATCTGCGGTGTCCTGACCAGTATTGTATTGTTTTTTGTGTTTGCGCCAACCATGATTCGCAAACTGGGTCGTCTGGGAATCGGTCAGAACGTTCGGGACGATGGTCCCGAGACCCACTTGCAAAAAGCCGGTACGCCAACCATGGGAGGGATTCTAGTGCTCGGAGCAGTGATTACAACCACTTTGCTCTGGGCAAATCTGGATAACCGCTTCATTTGGATCCTCATTTTTACCACTCTTTCGTTCGGATTGATTGGCTGGATTGACGACTATTCGAAACTGGCAAGGAATAATGGGAAAGGATTGAGTGCTCGAAACAAGTTCCTTCTTCAGTCTCTGGCTGGCTTTACGGTGGCGGTGATTCTGTACGCCAGTGCAACAACCCAGGCAGAGACCGAGTTATTGTTTCCGTTTCTCAAGAATGTGTACTTGCCACTGGGCTGGGGTTATTTGCTGCTGACTTACCTTGTGATTGTCGGCAGTAGCAATGCTGTAAATCTCACGGACGGTCTGGATGGTCTTGCTATTATGCCAGTCGTTATGGTTTCCGGTGCTTTAGCGATCTTTGCTTATGCAACCGGGCATTTCAATTTTTCTGCCTATTTGGGCATTCCCTATATACCAGGAGCCGGTGAAGTCGCAATTTTCTGTTCGGCCCTGGTTGGTGCTGGTTTGGGATTTCTTTGGTTCAACGCCTATCCTGCCCAGGTATTTCTCGGTGATGTTGGTGCTTTGAGTATGGGTGCAGCGATTGGATTGATTGCGGTCATCGTGCGGCAGGAAATTGTACTGCTGATTATGGGTGGCGTCTTTGTAATAGAGACGATCTCCGTGATGATTCAGGTTGTCTCTTACAAGATGACGGGTCGCAGGGTATTCAAAATGGCACCCTTGCACCATCACTTTGAACTGATGGGATGGCCTGAACCTCGGGTCATTGTTCGTTTTTGGATTATCAGCCTGATCTTGATGTTGATCGGACTTGCCACATTGAAGATCCGATAAGTCGATGCTTGCCCTCTCTTCACATGACGAACCCATGCCATCAATTCTGGTTATCGGATTGGGAATGAGTGGGTATTCAGTGATTCGTTACCTTGCCGACAAGCCGGTCAGGCTGACGGTTGCCGATACGCGCGAGATACCGCCATATCTGAATTCTTTGAGGGAACACTATCCCGAAGTCAAATTGATAACTGGAAGAATACCGTTCGAGGATCTTGAGCAATTTGACGAAATTATTGCAAGTCCCGGTATCGAATTGCCCGAGTCGTCAAGAGCTGACAAGCTGGTGGGTGATATTGAGCTGTTCGCCAGAGCCGTCCAGGCGCCTGTGATCGGGATAACCGGATCAAATGGCAAATCAACCGTAACCAAGCTGGTTCAGGACATGTTGATCGCGGCTGGACATCGCGTTGCTGTGGGAGGGAACTTTGGAATCCCAGCCCTGGACCTGCTGAAGGAAGAGACACCTGATTTTTATGTGCTTGAATTATCTAGTTTTCAACTGGAGACAGTGCATTCGCTGAATCTGGCTGCTGCAGCAATTCTTAATATCAGTGAAGACCATCTGGATCGGCACAAGACCATTGAGGCCTACACTGAAGCCAAGCTGAAGATATTTCAAAATGCGGATCAGGCGATCGTCAATCGAGATGATCAGCACTTATGCGATGAATGGATTGGGAGCGCCAGACCCATCGGATTTGGATTGCAATTGGCCGAGCAAAACTGTGAATTCGGTATCCTTGAAAAAAATGGTGTTCGAATTCTTGTACATGCAGGTCGGCAACTGATCCGTGAAGATCAGCTGAGCGTGCAAGGGGATTCTCATGTCCGAAATGTTCTGGCTGGATTGGCACTGGTGTATGCAGCAGGGGTGCAGTTGACTGAATCGGTAATTGAGGCAGTTGCGAATTTCAAAGGCCTTCCACATCGTTGTCAATTGTTGGGTGAATATTTCGGAATTCAATGGATTAATGATTCCAAGGCAACCAATCCGGGTGCAACAATGGCGGCGATCTCCAATTTCAATCGACCCATCATTCTCATTGCTGGCGGGCAAGCGAAAGGTGCGAACTTCAAGGATCTAGGGCTCCTGATCAAGCAAAAAGTCCGTCATGTCATCCTGATCGGCGAAGATGCTGATGTGATCGGAACAGCACTTTCCCATGACACCGGGAGAAGCTATGCCCGTTCACTGGAGCAGGCCGTTGAGATGGCTGCCAAGTTGGCCAGTACCGGTGAGGTTGTGCTGTTTTCTCCGGCCTGTGCCAGTTACGACATGTTTGAGAATTACATCCATCGAGGCGAATCTTACATGGAGATGGTGAACCAATGCGTGAGTTGATGAACGGGTTGAAATTGTCCCGATTGCACTTGAGCGTGGCTAGATGGGCCGATGCCTCTTCCGGTATTGGAAACAGCCACCTGTTCATTATTGTCTCCATGTTGATGGTGTTCGGCCTGATCATGGTGTTTTCTGCGACCGTAATCAGCTCGGATCAGTCGCTGGTGACAAATTACCAAAAATTTTTGCGACATTTGGGCCATATTGCATTAAGTGTATTGGCGATGTGGATTGTCTCTCATGTCAGACTCGACTGGTTGCGGTATTACAGCAAGTGGTTGGTGGGGTTTGGTATTGCCATGCTGGTGTTGTTATTGATACCGGGCATCGGAGTCGAAATAAACGGAAGCCTTCGGTGGATTGAAATTGGTGGAGCAAGGATTCAACCAGCTGAGTTAACCAAAATCATGACCATCATTTTCTTTGCTGCCTATCTCTCCGAACATCGTTATATCGTCAGCACTTTACGAATCTGGGCTCATTATTTCCTGGTATTGGGTCCCGTATGTCTATTGCTGCTGCTCCAGCCGGATCTGGGGATGGCGATGGTGATTACGGCAACGATCACCGTCATGATGTTCATTGCCGGTGTTCGGATGGCGGATTTTCTGAAATTTGGCGCTCTTGGAGTGTCTGTTATTGCGATATTGATTCTGGCCGTCGATTACCGGCGAGAAAGACTGTTCAGCTATCTTGATCCGTTCAATCATGCCGATGGCAGTGGCTATCAACTGGTTCAATCACTCATTGCGATAGGTCGTGGAGAGTGGTTCGGAGTTGGTTTGGGCAATAGCATCCAAAAACTATTCTATTTGCCCTATGGCGAGAATGACTTCCTGATTGCAATTGTCGGTGAGGAACTGGGTTCCGTTGGAATCATTGCGATCATTCTTTTGTTTGCGGCGCTCATGTGGACAGTGTTTCAACTCGCAAAAAAATGCTGGTCACAAGGAAACATGTTCTGCTTTTTACTGGCGCTTGGCGTTGGGTTTCAAATTTCTTTTCAGTCAATCGTTCATGTCGGCGTCAATATCGGGCTGTTACCGACTACCGGTTTGACCTTGCCTTTCATCAGCTACGGTGGGAGTAGCATGCTGAGTTCAATGATTGGAATTGGATTGTTGCTTGCTATCG
This sequence comes from Candidatus Poriferihabitans sp., assembly GCA_965220975.1. Lineage (GTDB taxonomy): Bacteria > Pseudomonadota > Gammaproteobacteria > Arenicellales > Poriferihabitantaceae > Poriferihabitans. The sequence goes on from OZ244855.1 coordinate 3,247,082, forward strand.
AGCGACAGACCAGACATTGGGATGAAGTGGTGATGGAGGGCTATCAATGACCAGGATCATGATTTTGGCAGGCGGAACCGGCGGGCATGTGATGCCAGCTCTGGCTGTTGCCGAAGAGCTGGCTGAACAACAAGTTGAACTATCCTGGATTGGGAGCGAACAGGGACTAGAGTCGCGTCTGGTTCCGTCAGCCGGTATTGCTTTCGATACGATCACTGTTCAAGGATTACGTGGGCGTGGTGTCATCGGACTTGTGAAATTGCCATTTTTGATGGTCAGGGCAATGACACAAGCTTTTCGGATTATCAGAAAGAGGCAACCGGATGCGATCATCGGCATGGGTGGATTTGTATCTGGACCCGGTGCGCTGGTCGGGACAATCATGGGATTTCCGTTACTCCTGCATGAACAAAATTCCATTGCGGGATGGACCAACAAGTTCCTGGCAAGGATTGCCAAAGTCGTGATGTCCGGATTTCCTTCTCCACGCGGCATTCCCCAGTCGGTGTGGACCGGCAATCCGGTTCGAAGCACTATCTCGGAGATCCCGGAGCCATCACAACGTTTGTCGGGTATTGCAAACTTGACCCGAATACTGGTACTGGGAGGCAGTCAGGGAGCAGCAGTGTTTAATCGGGATTTGCCGGAATTGCTAGGCAAATTGAATTTCAACAATCTGCAAGTTTGGCACCAATGCGGTAGAAGAGATGTTTCCCTGATTGCCGCCGAGTACAAGCGGTTGGGGATCGAGTGCCAGGTAGAACAGTTTATTGATGACATGGCAAATGCCTATGCTTGGAGTCACATGGTCATATGCCGGGCTGGAGCCTCGACAATTGCCGAGATCTGCTGTGCCGGAGTGGCGGCCATCTTGGTGCCTTATCCACATGCCGTTGACGACCATCAGGCATTTAACGCTGAATTCCTGGTCAGCAATCAGGCAGGTCTGATGTTTCGTGAACAGGAATGGCACCAGGGTGATTGGCTCACCGATCTGAAACACCTGTTAAAAAATCCCAATGAACTGATCGAAATGGCTAGTGCGGCACGCGCGCTAGCGAAGCCCGAGGCTTCTCGTTCAGTAGCAAAGACCTGTTTGGAGATCGCATGCGCGAATTCGTAGAACATGTCCATTTTGTCGGGATCGGCGGGGTCGGTATGAGCGGCATCGCCGAAGTATTGCTGGATCTGGGCTATCAGGTCTCGGGTTCCGATATCAGTCGTTCAGGCACTACGGAACGGTTGGCAAAGGCGGGTGCCAAATTGTATAACCGACACCATGCAGACAATCTGGGCAATGCGGATGTCGTGGTGTATTCAACAGCAATTCATTACGACAATCCTGAACTGGAGGCGGCCCGTCAAAGAAAGATTCCGGTTGTGCCGAGAGCGGAAATGCTTGGCGAGGTGATGCGTTTCAAAAAAGGCATCGTGATTACCGGAACCCATGGAAAAACCACCACTACCTCACTGGTGTCTACATTGTTGATCAATGCCGGAACGGATCCCACTTTTATTGTTGGTGGGGTCATCAATAGTACCAATACCACAAGTCGACTAGGCAGTGGAGAATTCCTGGTGGCTGAAGCAGATGAGAGTGATGCATCATTTTTGCATCTGCAACCGCTGATTGCTGTAGTTACGAATATTGATCAAGATCATATGGAAACCTACGATGGCAAGGTTGAAATACTGGAGCAGACCTATGTGGATTTTCTGCACAATCTGCCGTTCTATGGACTGGCAATTCTATGTATTGATGATCCTGGCGTGCAGAGTATTCTGGGTCGATTGCATCGTTCATATGTTACCTACGGATTTTCGGACAAGGCTGAATTTAAAGCGGGCAAGTATTCACAAACCGGTCATGAGAGCTGTTTCGAAGTATTTCGCAATGATCAGTTGATTGGTGAATTCAAGCTGGCTTTGCCGGGACGTCACAACGTACTTAATGCATTGGCAGTTATTGCAACCGGATTCAAGCTTGAGGTTCCGCTTGACATTATTCGTAAGGGATTGTCCAGTTTTGAGGGTATATCACGCAGGTTTGAAATACTGGGCAAGATTCAATTTGCCAATCATACAGTCGAGCTGGTTGATGATTATGCGCATCATCCGACCGAGATTGAAGCAACTTTGAAGGCTGCCCGGGCTTGCTGGCCTCAGCACCGTATCGTCGTGGTTTTTCAGCCACATCGTTATAGCCGGACTCGAGATCTGTTTGATGAATTTGTGCAGATTTTGGCATCCGTTCCTGCTCTGGTGATAACCGAGGTTTATGCAGCCGGAGAGGAGCCAATAGCCGGTTATGACGGCAAGGCTTTGTATGATGCTGTGCACAGTAGAGCAGGAATTGTAGAGTTTGTCGAAATGCTTGATGACCTCGGCCATATCCTCGAAGAAATTTCCCGGCAAGATGATGTGGTAATTACCATGGGGGCCGGAAATATCAGTCAGTACGCCCTCGAGCTATCGGCCAATCAGGTGGCAAGTGATCGCAATCTGGAGCGGGCCCATGTCTGAATCCCTTGCTAGCCAGAAGTTCTGCCCCCCTGAATCGCTCACGGGAGAATTACGTTTTGATGAGCCGATGTCCAGACATACCAGCTGGAGAACCGGTGGTGTTGCAGATTACATGTACTTTCCTCATGACAAGCAGGACTTGGTGCAATTGCTCAAAGCCTTGCCAGATGCCATGCCGGTTTCCTGGATCGGACTTGGCAGCAACTTGCTGGTTCGCGATGGGGGTGTTCGGGGCATGGTGATTCAAATGTCATCCGGACTCAAGAAAATTCAAGTTCTTGACGACTGTCGATTGCATGCCGAAGCTGGAGCTTCCAGTGCCCATGTAGCAAAGACCGCAGCTGCAAACAAGCTAACCGGGGTTGAGTTCCTGGCAAGTGTTCCCGGCTCCTTCGGTGGTGCATTGGCGATGAATGCTGGAGCGTTCGGCACTGAGACTTGGCAATGTGTGGAATCAATCGAGTGTGCTGATCGAAATGGTGAGCTGATGATTCTTGAAAAGCAAGATGTCTCGTTTGGATATCGACAGGTCGAACTGCCGGAGGATTGCTGCATTCTTGCCGCCACTCTGGCTTTGGAAAAAGCGTCCTTTGAATATGACAGCCAGCAGGTTATTCGTGATCAGCGGAAGCGGCGAAATACATCTCAGCCAGTGCAAACCGCAAATGCAGGCTCAGTATTTCGTAATCCGGATGGAGATTATGCCGCCCGCCTGATTGAAAGCAGCGGACTGAAGGGTTATGCCATTGGTCATGCAGCAGTCTCCGATGTGCATGCAAACTTTATTGTGAACCGCGAGCGGAGAGCAAATTCCCGACAGATTGAAGAACTGATTATTCATGTTCAAGATGTAGTTGAACAGACTACCGGTATTCGCTTGATACCGGAAGTGCGGATTATTGGAGACAAGTCATGAGTTCCGATCAAGAACATGCCGACTTGTTTGTCGAACCGAAACACCATTCGAAACGTGTAGAGCCGGTGATGGCCGCTGATGATGAAAATCCGGATTTGTTCATTGATCCGGTATATGAAGAGCCCGAGGTTATTCCCGAGCCGAAGTCCATGCGACTTTGGGTGAAAATGATTTTGTTTGTAACCGCCATGATTGTGCCGTTGGGATTGATTTATGCTGTCGACCAACGGTTTATCCAAGACAAGTTTTTGTTTACCCAAATCACCGTTCAGAATGAATTCGGAAGCCGGGGGGCTGATGAAATCAGGCAAGTCGCCTTGTCCGAGCTCGATGGCAATTTCTTCTCTGCCAATCTTCGAAAACTGGAAGATCGAATCGCCGAGATTCCCTGGATATCCAGTGTTTCGCTGCATAGACAATGGCCTTCAACGTTGGTTATATCGGTTGCTCCAATTAATCCGGTGGCACGATGGAACGAAGAGAGGTGGATCAACTACAAGGGAGATATTCTCGATATTCCACCGTTTATCGAGACACATGAAATTGCCCATTTTCCCTTGCTGATCGGATCCCCCGGTGAGGAACTGGAATTGTTTGAGTCGTATCTTGACTGGGCAGAGAAGTTCGCGGCATGGGGCCTGACTCTGGTTTCCCTTACTGCCGACGATGTGCATGTCTGGCATCTCGAGTTGTCTCCGGGTGCCTTGTCGAAGACCAGAGCAAAGGACCTCGAACAGCCTGAATCCTCTGCATGGATCAAGAGACCTACTCGTATGGTGGTAAATCAGCGAAATGCCAAAGAACGGATTCTCAGGTTTGTGGCCAGTCTTGATCGAAATCTGATTGATCGGTTTGGAGAGATCGCGTCGATAGATCTTCGGTACACCAACGGATTTGCCATTCGTTGGAAAGACGAAGAAGAAGAGGCTCTGGCGATGCGAGAGTCCGGATAGTCTGGAAATGCATAAGTCAGGTTAATCGCGCATGGCAAAAAAACCCGCAGATCCCATCCTGGTCGGTCTCGATATCGGTACCACAAAGGTGCTTGTTATCGCGGCCGAGTTCAATGCGCGAGGAGAAATGAAAATCATTGGCTTGGGGCATCATCATTCGAAAGGCATGAAAAAGGGAGTCATTTCCGATATTGAGTCAACTGTCGAATCGATCCAGAGGGCGGTTGAAGAGGCTAGTCTCATGGCAAATTGCGATATCAGCTCTGCCTATGTCGGGATAGCGGGCGCTCATATTCACAGCATCAACTCGCTCGGAGTAGCACCCATCAAGAATGGCGAGGTAGATGAGTTGGATGTCCGGCGTGTTCTTGACGCGGCCCGGGCAATGGCGGTACCCAGTGACCACAGCATTTTGCATGTGCTGCCACAGGATTTCACGATTGATGGCCAACAAGGCATCCTGGATCCAATCGGCATGTCTGGAGTGCGAATGGAGGCCGGCGTGCATGTGGTTACCGGCTCCTCAAGTGCGGCCCAAAACATCATGAAATGTATACGCCGTTGTGGACTGGAAGCCAATGCGCTAGTGCTTGAGCAAATTGCATCCTCGGAGACGGTGTTAAGTAATGACGAAAAAGATCTGGGTGTTTGCATGGTAGATATTGGCGGAGGAACCACGGACATTGCAGTCTATCATGATGGTTTTATCAAGCATACCGCTGTAATTCCTATCGCCGGCGATCATGTAACGAATGACATAGCGATGGCATTCAATACGCCCAAGACCGTTGCAGAGGAAATCAAGAAGCGTTTTGGCAATTCACTGGTCCAGCTGGTCGACAAAGAGCAAGAAATCGAAATTGCGAGCATTGGTGGGCGACCACCGAGGAAACTGAAACGCTGGGCGTTGGCCGAGGTGATTGAGCCCAGAGTTGATGAGCTCATGATGATGATCCAGTCTGAACTTGATCGAACGGGTTTTCTCAATCTGATCGGTTCTGGCATCGTGCTTACCGGAGGTACATCGGGTCTAGATGGAATCGTTGAACTAGCCGAGGAAATATTTCATTTGCCGGTGCGAAGAGGCATGCCGGATTATGAAGGGAATTTGGAACAGTCAATTCGAAATCCGATCTTTTCAACCGGTATAGGCTTGATTAAGTACGGTTATGCGCGACAAAACAGTAAAAGCCTGATTCTTGAAGAATATACAACTGAAGAAAAAATAGGCAAATCCATCACGGGATGGGTAAAGAGCATTTTTGCATGAACAAGAATTTTTAATCGAATTCCAATTTACAAATTTAATACGGAGAATATTGTTATGTTTGTACTTGAAAATCAACGTGCGGTAATCAAGGTTATCGGTGTTGGCGGAGCCGGAAGCAATGCTGTCGAGCATATGTTGTCAGCCAATCTAACCGATGTCGAATTTATTATCGCCAATACGGATGCGCAAGCTTTGGGCTGTGCTTCGTCAGGATTGATTACCAAACTCCAGTTGGGTGAAAACATCACCCGCGGCTTGGGTGCAGGTGCCGATCCTGAAATCGGTCGAAAGGCTGCACTTGAAATGCGTGATGGCATTGTGTCCGCACTCGAAGGAGCAGATATGGTGTTCATAGCGGCAGGCATGGGCGGTGGAACGGGTACCGGGGCCGCTCCAGTGGTAGCTGAAGTCGCACATGAGTTGAAAATCCTCTCCGTTGCCGTGGTTACCCGGCCATTCATATATGAAGGTGTGCAGCGAAACACGGTTGCGGAGGATGGTATCGCCGAGCTTCAGAAACAGGTTGATTCCCTGATTATCATTCCGAATGAAAAAATTCGGGAAGTCGCAGGTGGTGATGCGAATTTGGAAACTGCCTTCGGGATGGCCGATCAGGTTTTGTTGGGTGCGGTCAAGGGTATTTCCGATCTGATTACCAAGCCCGGAAAAATCAACCTTGACTTTGCCGATGTAAAAACGGTCATGAGCGCCATGGGCATGGCCGTTATGGGTTCGGCTACGGCAAGTGGTGAAAATCGAGCTGAAGAGGCCGTCCAGATGGCAATCTCCAGTCCATTTCTGGAAGATGATGAAATCGAGGGAGCGAAGGGTATTCTGGTCAACATTACCGGTGGTCCAAATATGAGTGTCAACGAATTTGAGAATATCTGCAAAATCATCCGTGAATATGATCATAAGGATTGCAACATGATCATCGGAATGTCGATCGACACCGAGATGGAGGATCAGATCAGCGTTACAGTGGTCGCTACTGGACTGACCTTTAGTTCGGAACGAAAAAATATTGGACTTGTTCCATCGTTGGATTCGACAGATGAATCGCAAGCAGCGGTTGAAACTCATCAGCCACTTCGTCAGAATCAATCACTGCGCATGGCTGCCGGCACCCGCAACTACGATTTTACCGAGAAAGGCATGGAACAGTATGATTTGCCTCACTGGTTGCGCATGCAGGCTGATTGACGGCTGAACTGCCATGATCGCCTGACCGCATGTCTTTGCGGCAAGTTTCGGTCTTTTTTGGCTGTTGATTTTCTCCGTATTAATGCAAATTGCCAATCGGCTATACATTGCTTATCGAGATCGAGCTTGCATGTCGAGTTCCGTTTCATGCTTTGATCATCAGTGGATTCGGATGATCCAATGCTAACGGAATTTCTTCCATTTTTGTCTTCATTCACAAAATGAAAAAACAGCAATTACCATGAAAATACCAGAATTAGACCATATATAATACATACTAATTGATTGACATCTGAAAATTAGTCTAAGGTGGTCTGATTAGTGGAATTGCCGAATCCATCAATTGAACACGGGAAAATACTCCCATGTCCTGTATGGCGTGGTTTTCATGCAGGATGGCGTTTCACCGAGTGGATGATTCCGGTTCTGGAGTTGAAATCCGCATTGGATAATGCTTTGCAGCTGATCCAGCCACTTGATTCACGAGTTAGGAGAAGCATGCTTCAGGACTTCATTTGGTTGCCTGATGTATCCAAATTACACGGTCACAACACTCCCGGGATTGAGTCTTCATTGATCAATTTTCATCTTTGAGTAAAAATATTGTAATGAAAGGGAGGCATGACTGCTATGTATAATCCGTTTGTCGGATAATACAGCCACTATTGAAGTCTGTCATTTTGGACAATCTATGATCAAGCAAAGGACATTAAAGAATCCTATTCGTGCGACTGGCATTGGTTTGCATACCGGTGAAAAAGTCACATTGCGGCTGATGCCGGCCGGAGCCAATCAGGGCATCGTGTTTCGTCGGTTGGATGCCGAGGGTCAGGAAATGGGGGAATTCCAGGCGAGTGTCGAGCATGTTCGGGATACCCGTTTATCGACAACCCTGGAGAAGGACGGAATTCGGGTCTCGACTGTCGAACACCTGATGTCGGCATTTGCCGGTCTCGGTATAGATAATGTGATTGTCGAATTGAATGCTTCGGAGATTCCGATCATGGATGGCAGTGGCGGACCTTTTGTATTCCTGTTGCAGTCAGCTGGCATTGTTGAACAATCTTCGCCGAAAAAGTTTATTCGGATCAAGCGGCAACTCAAGATCAATGACGGGGATAAATGGGCGAGCCTCAGTCCCTATTCCGGTTTCAAGGTCAAGTTCACCATTGATTTTGATCATCCAGTTATGCAAAATTCGACTCAGAGTGAAGAGCTGCAATTTTCGACCACTTCATTCATCAAGGAAGTCAGTCGAGCCCGTACTTTTGGATTCATTGATGAATTGGAAATGCTGCAAAATTCTGGACTTGCGCGAGGTGGCAGTTTCGAAAATGCCATTGTTCTGGATTCTTTTCATATTCTGAACAAGGAAGGATTGCGTTATGAAGGTGAATTCGTCAAGCACAAGATTCTTGATGCAATTGGTGATTTGTATTTGACGGGACATCTCTTGATCGGTGAATTTCAGGCTTACAAGTCCGGGCATTCGCTTAATAACCAATTGATACGCAAACTCATGCAGGATAAGACCGCATGGGAACTGGTAACCTTTGATGATCCGGCAGAGGTGCCGATTTATTTCAACGACGTTGCTTTGGCTTATTGATTCCTGAGTCTGCGTTTGGCCGAACGGGCAAGGTTCTCAAGCGATGCTTTCAGGCGTTGGTTCTTGATCACTCGGGCAGTATTCAAGATGTCATTCGCGGATTTTTCGGATATGGGTATGACATGGTGGTTCTGTTCAATCGTTGGTATTTCCTGCTTCGGGTTTGAATGAGACGGCTTGACTCGAATCACAACATCCTTGACTGGAAAACCGCAATCTTTAAACTTGTCCATGATGCTCGGGGCTTGAGCGCGAAAGTTGGTGGCCCAGACTGACGATTTGCATTCGATCACGAGTTTTCCGGACCGCTGGAGTATGGGGCGAGCAAATTGCGTGAGGTTACCGGCAATTGTTATCCAGGCTTTTTGCAGTCGAATATCCTGAGCGGCATCAGGCGCATTCATTTCAGGGCGTATAATGTGCTTGATAAAGAACGAGATTGGCTTTGTGGAAGATTTCGACAGGTCCTCGGTCATTGGCGTCAACTTTGTTTTTCCTAATCGTACACCATTGTATCCATGTTGCAAACAGCATTAAACAGGGTTTTTGGAAATCGGAATCAGCGATTATTGCGCAAGATGCAAAAATCGGTGCAGCGAATCAATGGACTGGAATCCGCCATGCAATTGCTGTCTGATGATGAGTTGAGAGCGAAAACCGGCGAATTTCGAAGTCGTGCAAGCGAGGGGGAAGCTTTCGAAGGTTTTCTTGAAGAAGCTTTTGCCGTGGTTCGTGAGGCATCGGTTCGTACCACTGGATTGCGTCATTTTGATGTCCAGTTAATTGGCGGGATGGTGTTGAATGAAGGCAAGATTGCCGAAATGAAGACGGGTGAAGGCAAGACGCTGGTTGCCACACTGCCTGCCTATCTGAATGCTGTATGCAGCATTCCGGTGCATATTGTGACAGTGAACGATTATTTGGCTCACAGGGATGCAACCTGGATGGGCGAGATATACAAATTTCTTGGACTAGAAGTCGGGGTTGTGCATTCCGATCAGCCGCGCGGGCAAAAGCAGGAAGCCTATCGGTCGGACATTGTTTACGGTACCAATAACGAGTTTGGATTTGACTATCTCAGGGACAACATGGCGTTTTCTGGACAGGACCGTTCTCAGCGTGAATTGGGCTTTGCGATCGTTGATGAGGTTGACTCGATTCTGATAGACGAGGCAAGAACACCTTTGATTATCTCGGGTCCTTCAGAGGGCAATATCGAGCTCTATCAGCGCATGAACGAGGTGGTACCGTTGCTTGAGCGTCAGCACGAAGAAGATGGTCCCGGTGATTTTAGTGTGGATGAGAAAACTCGGCAGGTGGCACTTACCGAGTCGGGGTTTGAAAGTGCGGAGCGAGTGCTTACTGAGTCCGGTTTATTGGCCGAAGGGGGCAGTCTTTACGATATCAGTCATATTGGTTTATTGCACCATTTATACGCAGGACTGAGAGCTCATCATGTATTCAGGCTGGATGTCGAATACATTGTCCGCGACAATTCGATTGTAATCATTGATGAATTTACCGGACGCATGATGCCTGGCCGACGTTGGTCAGAAGGTCTGCATCAAGCGATTGAAGCAAAGGAGGGGGTGGCGATTCAACAGGAAAATCAGACCCTGGCATCGATTACATTCCAGAATTATTTTCGGCTCTATGACAATCTTTCGGGAATGACGGGAACGGCAGATACTGAAGCGCCAGAGTTTTTGCAGATTTACGGGCTTGAGGTTGTGGTTATGCCGACCAATCAGCCGATGATTCGCAAGGATTTGCCGGATCAGGTGTTTCGTACTTCGAATGAGAAATATGATGCGATCGTCAAAGGGGTTGAAGATTGTCGATCCAGGCAGCAGCCCGTGCTGGTTGGCACGGCTTCCATTGAGTCGTCAGAACTGGTCTCTGGCATTCTCAAGAAAAAGAAAATTCCACATCAGGTTCTGAATGCCAAGCAACATAAGCGGGAAGCCGAGATTATTGCAGAAGCGGGGCGTCCTGGCAAGGTCACGATCGCTACCAATATGGCTGGTCGGGGAACGGATATCGTGCTTGGTGGCAATCTGGAGATTGAACTTGCACAGCTGGATGATGAGGGACAGATTGAAAAGACGAAAGTTGAATGGCAAAGCCGGCATGAGCAAGTAATTCAATCCGGAGGTCTGCATGTATTGGGTACAGAAAGAAACGAATCCAGGCGGGTAGACAATCAGTTGAGGGGTCGCTGTGGACGTCAAGGCGATCCTGGATCCAGTCAGTTCTACCTCTCCCTGGAAGATTCACTGATGCGGATTTTCGGATCCCAGAAGATATCCGGTCTGATGGGAAAGTTGGGCATGGAAGAGGGGGAGGCTATCGAGCACACGCTGGTCACCCGAGCGATCGAGAATGCCCAAAAGAAAGTTGAGGGCCATAATTTTGATATGCGCAAGCAGCTTCTCGAATACGACGATGTTTCAAATGAACAGCGCAAGATCATTTATGATCAGCGAAATGAACTGATGGAGAGTGATGATATTTCAGATTACATTGACTATGCCCGGGAGGAGGTGATCAAGCAGGTAATTGATCATTCGATTCCTCCACAGACTCTGGAAGAGCAATGGGAGGTGACTCAGCTTGAGCAGGACCTGAAGCGGGATTTTGGACTTGAATTGCCCATTTCCGAATGGTTATCGCAGGAAAATGATCTCGATGAGGATTCCTTGCGGGCTCGAATTCAGGATGCCTTTGCCAAAAATACCGAGGCCAAGACCGAACAGGTAGGCGAGGCCAACATGCGAAATTTTGAAAAGCACATTATGCTGAAAGTGCTTGATGAAAAATGGAAGGAGCATCTGGCAAACATGGATTATCTGCGACAGGGCATTGGTCTTCGCGGTTATGCGCAAAAGAATCCAAAGCAGGAATACAAGCGTGAAGCGTTTGCGATGTTCAATGTTCTGCTTGATTCAGTGCGTCATGATGTAATCTCGATTTTGGCCCGAGTACATATTCCAACCAGGGAGGAGCAGATTGAAATGGAAAATCGCCTGCGCCAGCGCATGGCTGAAGAAGCCAGAATGAAGCATGTACATGAAAGTACTTCCAGTCAGCAGGGTGAGGCCGCGGATTCGAACAGGCAGACTTATGTTCGATCGGCTCGCAAGGTTGGGCGCAACGAACCGTGTCCATGCGGCTCTGGAAAAAAATTCAAACACTGTTGTGGGAAAATTTGATCTCGGTGAGCAATCAAGCGAAGCGAAAAAGCCCCCTGGCTCCAACGGTTTTTCCGGAGATGCCTCCCATATCCGGCATCAACATGGCCGCTGGTCAGGCTGGGATCAAGTATGCTGGACGAGATGATTTGGCGATCTGGGTTTTGGATTCTGGAACTAGCGTTGCTGGTTTGTTTACGCGATCTGCATTACCCGCTGCTCCGGTCATTGTCACCAAAGAGCATATTGAGACCACCTCTCCAAGAGCATTGGTGGTCAATTCCGGCAATGCCAATGCATTTACCGGGTTGCAGGGAGTGCAGGATTGTCAGTGCATTGCGAAAGAAACTGCCAAATTGGTCGGGTGCAGCCCAGAGCAGGTGCTGATGGCTTCTACTGGTGTAATTGGCGAGCCATTACCCGTCAAGCGAATCATGGAACGAGTTCCGGAATTGATCAGCCGGGTCAAGCCGGATTCATGGAGAGACATTGCCGAGGCTATTCTGACCACGGATACTTTTGCGAAAGGTGCAAGTACATCCGCAGTCATAGATGGACAGCCTGTTCTGCTCTGCGGCATTACCAAGGGTTCTGGAATGATTGCGCCGAACATGGGAACCATGCTGGCTTTCTGTTTTACTGATGCGCAGATCCCGCAATCCCAATTGCATGAGATGTTGGTCGTTAGTGCTGAGCGAACATTTCATGCGATCACGGTGGATTCAGACACATCGACCAGTGACATGTTATTGCTGTTCGCGACTGGCAAGGCGAATCATTCTCCGCCCAACGGTTTGGATGACCCTCGGTTTCAGGAATTTCGAGACGCGTTGGATCGTTTATTGAAGGATCTCGCCATGCAGATTGTTCGAGATGGCGAGGGGGCAAGCAAATTGATTGAGGTAAGAATTTCAGGAGCTGAAAGTGATGGCTCTGCTCGCAAGATTGCCGAATCAATCGCGAATTCTCCGCTAGTGAAGACTGCGATTGCGGGCGGGGACGCGAACTGGGGGAGAATCATAATGGCACTCGGTAAATCGGGCCAGAACATGCGGGCGGAGGGTCTGCTGATTCGGATTGGTGGCGAGCTGGTAGCCAAAGATGGCCAACGTGCGGAATGCTATGATGAGACCCGGGCAGCTCGACATCTTGAAGGGGATGAGGTATTGATTGAGGTCGATCTCCAAATCGGTAGAGGCCATTTCACGATCTGGACTTGTGATCTCACCCATGGTTATATTTCCATCAATGCAGACTACCGTAGTTGAGAAGAGATTGCATGTAGTGGTAGGGATGCTGGTCAATCCCGCAGGTGAGCTGTTTGTGCAGCAACGTCGATCGGGGACGCCTTGTGCAGGCAAGTGGGAGTTTCCGGGTGGCAAGGTTGAATCTGGGGAGGACGGCCGCACAGCATTGTTTCGGGAACTTGAGGAAGAGCTTGGGATACAGGTTACGAACGCCAGTCAATTGACGTCAGTCCAGCATGATTATGTACATGCCCGAGTTGAACTCGAAGTGTTTCTGGTTCATTCTCATGATGGGATTGCTCGGGGCAGGGAGGGTCAGAATTGTGGTTGGCACGATAGTACAAAGATTCGTGAGATGGATGTACTTGAAGCAGTACATGTGATTCTTGATCACCCTGAGGTCGAACGATTGGTACAGCGTTCAAAGAGTGATGAATAGCGGGCGTGGAGTTTTTCGACTTGCTTTGCCAAATCCTGCAGTGAACCATTGTTATTCAGAACATCATCGGCATATTGAATTCGTTCCTGATCGGATAACTGTACCGTCATAATCCTTTGCACATCCTGTTCCGTCAGGTTTCGGGTACTGATCAGTCGTCTGGTTTTTGTTTCGAGGTCCGAGGTTACAACCACTACTTGATCCACGGACTGGTACCGGCTACTTTCGATTAAGAGCGGAATTTCCAAAATGCAATACGCACCTTCGAGTGCAGAAACTCGATCTTGCATGATTTTCCAGATTGGCGGATGCAGAATGGATTCAAGGATTTTCAGTCTCTGTGGATTTTTGAATACAATCTTTGCCAACCGAGTGCGGTCGAGACTGCCATCTTTTTTTTGGATATTCGATCCAAAAGTAGCGACAATTTGCTCGAGATGGGGGCTGCCGGGCACAACCAGTTGCTTGGAAATCTGATCGGCGCTGAGTACGGATACTCCCAGATTATTGAACATGCCGGCGACAGTCGACTTGCCGCTTCCGATGCCTCCGGTCAGTCCGATGGTATAGGTGTTTCGAACTCTGTTCATGCTTTATTCGTCAACCTGTGTGGTGTGTTCATGCATCGATTTGGTGTTGACCGCGAATGAATGGTTTTCGTCTTGCTTTGCAAAGTAATCGTTTTGAAGCAATTAGTCCGCCTGTCTCATATCTTTGAGGTTCATTATGCCCTAACTGAATAGGCATGAGTTCGTTGGTGCAGAATTATTCATTGATAAACGGTCATTATTGTGCCATTCAATCCCCCCCCCCCCCTGCCATGAAACAATATCCACTGCTGGATCTTTTGTTTTGGCATGATTTGACCTCCAATCCCGACTGTGATGTCGATTCCGGGGTTGCATGATGTTGCCGGGCGCCCAACATGTTGCGGGGCAGGCATCCGTAGGCAATGGCATTCATAGGTAGGTCATCCCCTCGGAACGCATCCGAAAAATCGGCCCCGTTTTGGGGAGGGACCATCTGCCAGTTTGCAACACTTTTTTCAGGATGGTCATTTCCTCATTGAATAGACTCAAAATTGTAGGAGAGACAACAACTTAGTTTACTAATATTCAGGTCAGAACATCAGCATTTAAGGAATTCACCATTTTTTTGCAAGTATTTCCCTGAAAATATTTTTCCTTGGTTATTTTCCATATTCTTTTCGTCTATCCACAGGTTATTTACCTCCCCGGTTCCACTCCGAAGTGCAACACTGCCCCCTGTCTGTCCATGAGGACTACGCCCTCATGGACAGACAGGGGGTGAATCAGGGACTCGAAGCGTCCGTTCAGCCTCGAAACGGTGACTATTTCAAGCACGAAGGCAAAATTTGCAGGGCTTTCTCTTTATCATCATGTACAACCCGGCCCGATCCCTGGTCATACCGATCTCAAATGATTGACCCTGAACTCATGACAGGACGACGAGAACGGGGTGCGCATCCGCTGACCGCGGCCCGAACGGACATATGCCAAGGGGCGGTCTGCGGGCCGCCCTTTCCCCGGCCCCGCTCGGCCATTTTCAAACTGACTCATTGCCGGAATTTCGCAAGGGCCATCCTTCAGCCCGTCAAGATCGAGTACCCCGATCCGGAATCGCTCGCCCCGACCAACCGGACTGGCGGCAGCTGTTTCGTTACTTTCGCATGTAATTCCCAATTGGATCAGTCCTGCCTGCTATAGGAGGGTGCTCTTGTTCGATTGTTTTCGGTTCGAGTTGTTGCATCTGAGTCAAATATTCTTCCATTTGTTCGTCAATTGATTGCTTGATTAGTGAGGTTTGGACGCCGAGTACCGACAGCAGACTATCAACTGCTCGGTGAATGATGGCTTGAATCACCTGCCATAGTTTACGTACATAGTAATATCGGGCTCGGGATAGTCAAGTGGGCACCTTCCATTCTTTCCAGAGAGTCGATAGTAGGTTGTCAATCGGATATTGGTTATCGTCGATCATCGGCTCAATTGGTTTCGGCAACGACTTGGATTTGCATTGATCATTCATGTTTGAGGCCTCCTTCGGTGGTTTGAATCATGTGAATGTTATGCAAAACATGTATTATACCCGAAATGAGACAATTTTTTCTAACTATTTCAATAGCATATTATATAATATCAGCGATAAATGAAGTCCGAAACTTGTTGAATAATTTCCATTTCGATTGATTAGAGTCGACCTTGTGCTTATACGACTTCTAAGTTGCACATAGCATTTAGTCTGCGCATAGGCGTTTTTTTTAGTTGCATATAGAGTTTTTATTACGCATAATACGCTATAATTACGCATTAATGTTGATGTTGTGCTTAAGATCGCTTAATAAATATTATGCATGTCATTTAATCTGCGCATAAGCGTTATTTTAATTGCATATAGAGTTTTTGTTGCGTATATAATAATATAATTACACACTAATTAAACATGCGTAACTCGGAATAACATGGCTAAATCCATACCGGAACAGGAATTGCAGGATATTGAATCGGTTGTATCGACCCATCCTGAGGGCGTCTCTATCCAGAATATCCAGAAAAAACTGAAAAAGGAAGTAGTTCGCCGCACTCTCCAGTATCACCTCAAGCACCTTGTTGACCAAGGCCGTCTAATCAGGGGAGGCAACAGACGCTCAACAAAGTATCTACTTCCTTCCCCGCACAAAGGCCAAACAAAAAGTTTCGAAGTATCTAAACAAGAATCGAATCGCGAATTTCGGACTTCAAAGCAGGGGGGTAAAATCCAGGAATATGTCCGCAAACCTATCCAAGCCCGAAATCTTGTCGGTTATGAGCGTGCATTCCTTGATATATATAGGCCCAATATCACCCCATACTTGTCAGCCAGAGAACGGGAGCACTTGCGAGAGATAGGGACCCCAACTAGTGGGGAGCAACCCGCTGGAACATTTGCGAAACAGATATTGAACCGGCTGATTATCGATCTGTCATGGAACTCCAGCCGTTTGGAAGGGAATACCTACTCGTTACTCGACACAAAGCGGCTGATTGCCTTCGGACAGGTGGCCACTGGTAGAAAAAGGCTTGAGTTGCAAATGATTCTGAACCACAAGGATGCGATCGAGTTTCTTGTGGGCTCGGTGGAAGAAATCGGGTTCAACCGGTACACGATTCTGAATCTACATGCCCTGCTGGCGAACAATCTTCTGGCCGATCCGGAATCATTGGGCCGTCTGCGTCGGATTGGTGTTGGCATAGAAAAATCAACATTTCATCCACTTCAAGTGCCCCAACTCATTGAAGAATGCTTTGATCAAATTTTGACAACTGCTAAGGCCATTGAAAACCCGTTTGAGCAGGCGTTATTTGTCATGGTTCACTTGCCATACTTGCAACCGTTTGATGATGTGAACAAACGCGTCTCGCGCCTTATTGCAAACATGCCATTAATTAAAGAAAACCTTATACCTCTCTCATTCACGGATGTTTCTACCACAACCTATACCGAAGCGATACTTGGCGTATATGAACTGAACAAAATTGATTTACTCAAGGATGTTTTTATCTGGGCTTACGAGCGTTCCGCAAAACGACATGCATTGGTTAAACAGTCGCTAGGTGAACCGGACCCTTTCCGCCAAAAGCATCGTGAAAAGCTATACGAAATCGTACAGAATATCGTGCGTGAACGTCTTGATAAGAATGCGGCGTACCAACGCATTGCTGTCCACGCCGAAAAGCACATCAAGGAAGATGAACAAGACCAATTCAGACAAGTCGCTGAAAACGAGATTCTGGGACTTCATGAGGGGAACTTTGCTCGCTACCAGATAACACCGACACAATTCAAGTTATGGCAGGAGGTCTGGAACACTCTGTTAAATAGTGGTTTGCTACAATGGAACAAAACATGAATGGGCCGAGTAGACGGGGCTTGGTAACAACTCCGTCTACTCGGCCATCCTGTATTAATCTTTCCGCCCGACTGGTCAAGTATCGACCCTTCAGAAATTCCAAGCCAAGTGAATTGGTCATTTCGATAATCGGCACAATAATTAGCATTCGCAAGCTCGAATCGAAAGCTAGCCTTCAAAAATTTTTGCCTCATCTATTGAATTATCGAAAATTTGCCTTCATATGTGAAAAACCTACTAAAATACTCGGAAATTGAGACTGATTAGAAAAAGGTTCTCAGTAAAAGCATTTATTTCAGATTATAGAGAGAAGCAACATGCAAATATTCGTGACGAGCAACGAAAGAGGTGGACGGTGCGACTGACTTCAAGAGGTAGATATGCGGTTTCTGCGATGATCGATTTATCGATACACCAGAACAACGGTCCGGTTACCTTGAAGCGTATATCCGAAAGCCAGAGCATCTCATTATCTTATCTCGAGCAATTATTTGCAAAGTTACGCAATTCGAATCTGGTTTCGGGTACTCGAGGTCCTGGAGGTGGTTATATTCTGGCTCGTGATGCCAATAACATCAGCATTGCCGATATTGTATTGGCTGTGGATGAACCATTGGATATTACCGAATGTGAGGGAAAGATGAACTGTCATGAAGGCAAGAAGTGTGTTGCCCATGGGTTATGGAGCCAACTGGGTGATCGATTGCACGAGTTTCTTTCCAGTATTTATCTAGGTGAGTTTATGGGAGATGGTGAAGCTCCGATTCGAGAGTTAAATCGCCAGAAGGTTAAAGTCCCTTCTATAACGGCTGAGCAAGGTTAATGGGTAAGTTAGGAAATTGACATGAATGAGCAGATTGACACAGAGGAACATCTCGAGTCGTTGACCCAGCGTGAATACAAGGAGGGGTTTGTAACGGACATTGATGCCGATACATTGCCTCCCGGCCTGGATGAGGACATCATCCGTACTATTTCGACCAAAAAAGAAGAGCCAGAGTTTTTGCTTGAATGGCGTCTCAATGCATATCGAAACTGGTTGGATATGGAAGAACCGGATTGGCCACACCTACATTACCCGCAAATCGATTTTCAGGAAATCAGCTATTTCTCGGCACCGAAACAAAAAAAGCTTCTCGACAGTCTCGATGAGGTGGATCCGAAATTGCTCGAGACCTATGAGAAGTTGGGTATACCTCTCGATGAACAGAAGGCGCTGGCCGGTGTCAAGGTTGCGGTGGATGCCGTGTTTGACAGTGTCTCCGTAGCGACCACATTCAAGGAAACATTGGCTGAAGCAGGCGTGATCTTCTGTCCATTGTCGGAAGCCGTTACCGATTACCCGGAGTTGGTTCAGAAATATCTAGGCTCGGTTGTGCCACCGGGCGACAATTATTATGCTGCACTGAATTCAGCGGTCTACAGTGAAGGTTCCTTTGTATATGTACCAAAGGGTGTTCGCTGTCCAATGGAACTGTCCACCTATTTCAGGATCAATGCCATGAACACGGGTCAGTTTGAGCGCACATTGATCATTGCTGATGAAGGTAGCTACGTTAGTTATCTTGAGGGTTGTACAGCCCCCATGCGGGATGAAAATCAATTGCATGCTGCAGTGGTTGAATTGGTTGCCATGGAAGGTGCAGAAATCAAGTACTCAACTGTTCAGAACTGGTATCCGGGTGATGAAAATGGTAAAGGAGGCATTTACAATTTTGTTACAAAACGAGGAGTATGCAAGGGTGAGGGTTCAAAAATATCCTGGACTCAGGTTGAAACCGGTTCCGCGATCACCTGGAAATACCCAAGTGTAGTTCTTGAAGGAGACAATTCGGTTGGCGAATTTTATTCCGTTGCTCTGACTGGAAACTATCAGCAGGCCGATACAGGCACCAAAATGGTTCATGTTGGCAAGAACGCAAGAAGCACAATCATCTCGAAAGGCATTTCTGCTGGTCATGGTCAAAATTCATATCGTGGCTTGGTGAAAATTCTGAAAGGAGCAGAAAACGCCCGCAATTACTCGCAATGTGACTCGCTATTGATGGGCGACAAGTGTGGGGCACACACCTTCCCCTATATCGAGGTGAAGAATCCCGATGCAGTGGTTGAGCATGAAGCAACCACATCCAAGATTAGTGAAGACCAATTATTTTATTGCCGACAACGAGGTCTGTCAGAAGAAGATGCAGTATCCATGATCGTGAATGGTTTTTGCAAGGAGGTATTCAAGGAATTACCGATGGAGTTTGCGGTTGAAGCTCAGAAGTTGTTGAGCATTAGTCTTGAAGGAGCAGTCGGATAATCTGACTGAACATCATTACAGGATAAGGAACATGTTAACTGTAGAAAATTTGTATGCAAGTGTTGAGGACAAGCCTATACTCAACGGTTTGAACTTGAAAGTAAATGCAGGCGAAGTGCATGCTGTGATGGGGCCAAATGGTTCGGGTAAAAGTACCTTGGCCAATGTCCTGGCTGGCCGCGATCAGTATGAGGTAACCTCGGGGACAGTGACTTTCAAGGATCAGGATTTGCTGGAGCTAGAACCTGAAATTCGGGCTCGTGAAGGGTTGTTTCTGGCTTTTCAATACCCGGTTGAAATTCCCGGAGTAAGCAATGTGCACATGTTGAAGGCCGCGTTAAACGCAATGCGCATCCATCGAGGCGAAAAAGAACTGGACGCGGTGAGTTTTCTGAAACTGATCAAGGAAAAGGCCGAGTTGGTAGGGATGAAGCAGGAATTTCTCTATCGGGCGGTCAATGAAGGTTTTTCAGGTGGAGAAAAAAAACGCAATGAAGTATTGCAAATGTCCTTGTTCGAGCCAACACTCAGTGTGCTGGATGAAACGGATTCCGGTCTTGATATTGATGCCCTTAAAATAGTTGCACAAGGCATAAACACATTACGTAGTCCCGAACGCGCGATGCTGGTGGTAACGCATTATCAGAGATTGCTGGATTATATTGAGCCGGACTATGTGCATGTTCTCGCACATGGAAAAATCATTCGTTCGGGTGGAAAAGAACTAGCCGTGGAACTTGAGGAACATGGATATGGATGGATCGAAGAGCATGCCTGTGCAAGCTGATATGCCTCACAACCCTCAAGTCCAGCCGTATCTGGATTTGCACGATCAGATTCGTGATGTATTGCCGGGTGAGAACCTAAAGTGGCATTCGCTTTGGCGTGATGGATGTTTACAACGCTTTGCTGATCAGGGATTTCCGACTGCACGAGAGGAAAATTGGCGATACACACCATTGCGATCTGTATTGACCAAGCAGTTTCGCCCAACACAGGAGCGGAATATCGTTTCAAAATGTGCAGCCAAACCAATCAATGGAATCGGGCATTCGCTGGTCTTCGTGGACGGGGTATTTCAGAAGTCTGCCTCTGTGGGCGAGATTGACTCGGGCATTCGCGTCGAATCGATCTCTGATGTTCTCAACAACCAACCGGATTATCTGCGCCCATACTTAGGCAAGTCGAGCAGGGAAGCTGCCCATGCATTCTCGTTAATGAACACTGCATTGTATTCAGACGGTGTATTGATTGAGATTGGCCCCGACGTGAAGAGCGACATACCGCTAGAACTATTGTTCATAACGCAGACCGAAGATGCCCTTGTTTTGCCACGTATTGTGGTCTTATCGCGTTCTGGTTCATCTGCCCGTATTATCGAACGGCATGTTGGATCTCCCGACATTCACTCCTTAACCTGTAGTGTCGGCGAGATATATATTGAAAAAGGTGCTTGTCTGAATTATCACCTGATCGAATCGGGGTCGAATCAAGCTTATCAAGTACTTGGAAATTGGGTATATATGGATGCTGACAGCAAACTGGATTTTCATACCACTACTGTCGGCGGAGCTCTGATACGGAACGATCTGGTGGTTGATCTCAAGGAGCCCGGCGCTGAATGCAATCTGATGGGCGCATACTGTTTGTCTGGTCGGCAACATGTTGACAACTTTACGACCGTGATCCATAGTGCTCCACACTGCAACAGCAATGAGCATTACAAGGGGGTACTTGATCAGCGCTCACGAGCGGTGTTTCATGGTCGTGTTCGTGTTGCTCCGGATGCTCAGCAAAGTGATGCCCAGCAGGCCAACAATACGCTGCTATTATCCACTGATGCAGAGATTGATACCAAGCCGCAACTTGAAATTTATGCAGACGATGTCAAATGCTCACATGGAGCAACGGTTGGCAATCTGGATGAGCAGGCGATGTTCTATCTGAAGGCGCGAGGCATTGATGGTGATAGTGCCCGTTCAATGTTAATTCGCGCATTTGTCGATGAAATTCTCGATACTACTGAGTCCGATCCCATACAGCAACATCTGAAAACATTGGTAGATGAGAAGATGTTCACTTTCAACAAGTTCCAAAAAGCTGGAGTGCAATCATGAAGCATGTCAATTTTGATCCGGATCTGGAACTCAAGAAGTCTCGCATATTGAAGGAGTTCGAACAAAATGAGGGGCCAGACGAGGAAAGAATCCCAGGAACCTTCAATGAAGGCCCGATAACCGAAGTTGATGAGCAGATCTTGCATGAAGGCATAATCGAAGCCTTGAAGACCGTTTATGATCCAGAAATTCCAGTGAATATTTATGATTTGGGGTTGATTTATGATGTCAGAATCAAGAATCAGGTTGTCGAAGTGGACATGACTTTGACGGCACCGGGATGTCCAGTTGCTCACACTTTCCCTGGAATGGTTGAGCGCACGGTTGCCCTCGTGCCCGGGGTTGCAGGAGCGGTTGTTGATTTGGTCTGGGATCCGCCTTGGACACCAGAATTGATTAGTGAGGCTGCAAGGCTCGAGTTGGGGTTAATCTGATGTCTGAATGGGTTCAAGCTGTCGAAGCGGATAAATTAAAGCCGGGAGAGCATGTTGTAGTTGATGTCAATGATGTATCGGTCGTGGTGTTCAATCTTGAGGGAGAATTTTATGCGCTCGAAAATCTCTGTACGCATGACGGGAGTGAGCTTGGTGAAGGTTGGGTGATAGAAGATGAGATTGAGTGTCCATTCCATGGTGCGCGTTTTTGTATTCGAACGGGTGAGGTCAAGGCACCCCCTGCCTACGAGCCGGTTGATACACTGTCAGTCAGGGTAAAGGATGGCATGGTAGAGGTTCGGGATGAAAGATGGGACTGAATTAGAAAAGTCATGATGTCGATTCGGATTCTTTGCACATGAATTGATGAAAGCGCTAGAAGGAATCAAGATTCTGGATTTCACTCATGTGCAATCAGGCCCAACCTGTACCCAGATGCTTGCTTGGTTTGGTGCCGACGTGATCAAGGTCGAACGCCCCGGGGTTGGCGATGCAACCCGCAAGCAGCTGGTTGATGTCGAAGGTGCGGATTCCCTGTACTTCACCATGCTCAATCATAACAAGCGGTCGCTAACTCTCAATACCAAGAGTGAGATGGGCAAGGAGGTACTTGAGCGATTGGTAAAGACTTGCGATGTACTAGTTGAGAACTTTGCTCCCGGAGCTCTGGAACGCATGGGGTTTTCGTGGGAAACGATTCAGGAACTGAACCCGCGCATGATAATGGCCTCTGTCAAGGGGTTTGGGCCGGGTCCTTACGAAAACTGCAAGGTTTATGAAAATGTTGCCCAATGTGCGGGTGGCGCGGCTTCTACAACGGGATTTCGAGATGGGCCACCGCTGGTTACAGGTGCTCAGATTGGTGATTCGGGAACCGGTCTTCATCTTTGTCTGGGAATTGTTGCGGCTCTGTTTCAGCGTGAGAAAACAGGACGAGGGCAACGTATACTTGCCCCGATGCAGGATGGTGTATTGAATTTATGCAGGGTCAAACTTCGTGATCAGCAGCGACTTGATCGAGGTCCTCTCAAGGAATATTCACAGTTTGGAGAAGGGATACCCTTTGGTGAGGCCACGCCCAGAGCAGGGAATGATTCTGGCGGAGGTCAACCAGGAAAGGTCTTGAAGTGCAAGGGTTGGGAGAAGGATCCGAATGCCTACACGTACTTTATCACACAGGCTGCTGTCTGGCCTCAGATATGCCATGTGATTGGCAGGCCTGAGTGGAAGGAGCATGAGGATTTTGCCGAGCCTGATGCCAGGCTCAAAAGATTGGATACAGTTTTTAATGCGATTGAAGCATGGACTATGACCAGGACCAAGTTTGAAGTCATGGAAATCTGCAATCCACTGAACATACCGGTTGGACCTATCCTCTCCATGAAGGAGCTGGCAGAGGAGCCGTCACTCAGAGCATCCGGAACAGTTGTCGAGGTGGAGCATCCGGAGCGGGGCAGGTATTTGACGGTTGGTTGTCCCATCAAGATGTCGGATTCTCCGGTTGAGGTGGTGCGGGCTCCCCTGCTTGGTGAGCATACCAATGAGATTCTAAGGCTAATGCTCAACTATGAAGACACCCAGATTACGGAGATGCGTGCAGGCGGCGTGATTTAAACCGCTCCAATAGCGGTACGAGTTACTGTCATTACTCGGTTGTGGCCAGTTTGAACATTGCAGGACCTGGCCGGGAAGAGGCGGCCCGCAGGCCGCCCCTGTCCCTGGTTTCCGGTTTTCCGGACGAGGCTGCAAGCCACGCGGCGGACGCCGCCTCGGGCCCGTCAGTTGGTCGTGCATCCCACGTTCTGTCTCCAGGCGGCGTCCATCATATATTCGTAGCCGTCCTCGGCATCTGTGCGCGCCCAGCTGCCCGACGAGTTCCTGGCTCCGCAGAAGCAAGCCCGGATCTGATTCGGGTCCTTGCTGAAGGCGTAGCACCCGCTCGACCACGAATCGCCGGGACCGTCGCCGCCGCGACCCGAGCCAAAGGGGATCTCCAGATCGGGTTCTGTCTTGAAGCAGACCTTTGAGACGATGTCGGCGGTAAAATCCGACCCCACAGATATGACCGCAATGTATCGCGTTCCCTTTTTCAAGTTGGTGAAAGTGGTGTTTTGCTGCTGTATTGCTACGGATCTAGACCCCAAATTTTTCGGGCTGCCAATTCGGGTTTTTCCATCTTCTAACAGGCTTAAGTAAACATTCGCATTCAATGATCTTCCTGGAAATATATTCGTAAAGAACGCTGGCGACGATGATGCCGTGCTCAGTTGGATCGAGGATGAAGAAAAAGTGCTGGGGACCATTATCAATCCCGTTCGAGTTTCAGTCTGGCCTTGCGGGCAGGTGCCCGGCCCCTTGGATCCGTTGAGAATGGACCAGTCCACCTGTGCCAGTACGGGTGCTGGCAGAGCCAGCATCGCCAGCAGAGAGAAGGTTGCTAGTTTAGCGAGGGGGGGGGGGGGCAATGTCATTAACTTAAGCATTTTACATTTCCAAATAGTTGTAGATTGAAGTATTGTATACCGACATGACTCTGTTTTTCGTTCAATTTGCGCATTTTTAACCGCCAAAGCCACACTCGAGGAAACAATGATTTCTAAATTTGATGACGTTAGGGGGGAGTTACGGTAATCTTTCATTTTCTCCTCCTGAGTGAAATAATGCTTGACCGATCATAACCCATTTCAGCCGGCAAACGGGCGGACTTTTAAACTGGGCCACTACCCATTACTCCGGTCCAGGACCGGCAGCATAAATGGTGAGCAATAGTTCAGAATCGTCGATCAATTGATATTCGGGTAATTTTCCCGATAGTTTCTCACTGACAGAGAGAATGAATGGCACTCCCTCCCCTCGCTTATCCATTATGTGCGTTCGGTGGTTAATGAAATCATCTCTCTTAATGGGACAACGCGCCAATTGACTTGCGATTACCTCATTTCTTGTAGATTGTCTATGTGGCAGGTTTTCGGGAGTCATTGTATTTGCTAGAGGACCAGGTGTATATATCTCCAGACGGTCTTCAAATTGTCGAAGTCTTACTTTACTGCCATGCATCGAATAATCCCGATGGGCAACAGCATTGGTTATCGCTTCGAAAATAACCAGCATATCAAACTGCGGCAAATCCTCACGCCCACCCTGTGAGCTCTTTCTGGCTGCTGTCCGCATGTTTTTTTGAATAAATTCACATGCCTCAAAAATTTGCTTGTCCAGTGGGCCGGTTATATCCCTTGCATCACGCTGATAGGTTTTTCCTGATTGTATTGTTATTTCCGTTCCCTGGTAGGCGACTGCTTGAATGAAAGCATTATGGACAAATTTTTCAGGCTGTTGGCAAGCCAGTAATACACCAGCTATTGTCGGCCGCCAAATACCCGCATTATCTTTTGCTGCAAGACCAAGTTTCGAGAGAAACTGCTCGTTAGAATCGCTTGTAAGAAATGTGGAGAATCGATGCCACAAAATCTCATCCAAATCATGAATTTTTGCATTCGTAACAAGGCTTTCATCAAATCGAATGAGCCGAGACTGACTTCGATTTTGAAACAAAGTTCCCAGATATTCAGGGGGAATTGGACGGTTTGATGAGCCAATACGATGAAAGTATCCCCTAGGGCTTTGATGAATGTAAGGGCTTTGAGGGATATTCACACGTAAAACTGCCTTTTCATGTCCCAGAGCATTTGGCAGACTCATGCGCTCGATTACAGGGATGCCAGGCGGTTTCAGTGAATCTTCACACGCTTGTCTCACCAACTTTTCTACTTCATCAAGTCGTTCGATTGGAATTCCTGAAACTTCATGCGTTTTGTCATCAACCCCCAGTACAAGATCTCCCCCACGTGAATTGGCAAAAGCTGCGATCTCATCAGCAAGATCATCCTGGCTTATTTGTCTTATCTTGGTACCAGCAAAGCGAACTTCTTTCAATTCCAGAAAATCATCTTCTCCAAGTCTAATCTTTTCGATCAATTCACTGCGCGTGAGGAGCATCTCAAACCTCACGACCCAAGCGAGTCCAACGGCGCGAAAATGCCTCACGGCCACCCTCCATAATTTGACAAACCTCCTCTCGAATAGAACTATCTTGCAATGCTCCAGATTCAACAACTCGGCATTGACCTTGTTTGAATTCAAGAGCATGTACCACCTCAGCATCACCGTTAACCACAATATTAGGGTTGTGAGTAACAATAATGAGTTGTCGCCTTAGCTTGTTCTCACGAATCTGACGAACAATCAAATCATAAATTAAGTGGTTGTCTAAATCGTCCTCTGGTTGATCGAGTACTAACGGTTCATTGCCAAACGCCAGAAGAAATGCCAACAACGCGGCAGAACGTTGCCCCTGCGATCCTTGAGTAATTGAAGTCCAGTTATCTCCTCTACCATCACGGCTGTACTGGATAGAAAGATCATCATCAGGAAACCAACACTGAATATGGTCTGCAAATTCTGGCCGGTCAAATTTTCGAATAAGAAAATTCCGAAAATGCCCGCCAAATTCCCCATCAATCGAAATCAGTTTTCTTTTGATATTGTTCAAAATATCTTCTCGTTTTTTATATGAAGGATTAGCTAATTCGAATACCATGCCTCCTGCAGGGTTTTCATGATCAAGCATGAGAAAATCATCTGTGAATCTGTCATCTTGACATTCCAAAAGATCGCGCAAACTGCGCTCTATGTTTTTAAAATCGAAACCGAATCCAACCACCTCAATACGGACGAATTGATTGTTTTTCAGAGTATTTTGTACAAATTCTTTTCGAGCATCAGTAATCGACTTTCGTACTTTGAGAATCTTAATCCACTGTATCTTGTTCTGTTCAGATAACTCGTTTCTTTGCTGTTGCAGTTTTTCCAACTGCTTCAATTGATCTTCCAGTTGCTGGCGTTTTTGGATAAAGATTCCAAATTCCTCAGGGTTGGAAATTCCCTGACTTATCAGATCGGATTGTAGTCGCAGGTACTCAGTCTTATTTCGGATTAATGATTTGCGCCATTCTTCTATTCGGTTATCGGCATCAAGAATACTTGTTTGCTTAACAAGAGTATTCCCGATTTTTGAAATAGCCTCACTCGTTTCTTTGAGAATCTGATCCGCGTGATTTCTCCAGGAAATCATATTCCGATCATTTTCCGGATCAAAAATTCCTTCTGGCCAGTCGTCAAGAAGCAGGTCTTGTGCTAAAGAATCGATGCGCTCGGACATCTGTTGCAGTTGTTGGAACAAGTTGTCTACCTCTCTACCTTGAGCTGCCGAGTTCTGGTGTATCTTTAGTATTTCGGAGTGATCAGATTGAGCAATGGCTTCCAGTTTGCGGTTCAATTCATCAAGCTTCCGATTTAATTCTGGGCGGTCTTCTAGCCGCCCATCAATCTCGCGTAGTTGTGCTCTTTGCAGAAAATAGGTGCGTTTTTCCTCATCAAGACTGCCATGTAATTTGTCAATACCTGTAGCTTCATCAATGACGTCGAGCAATGCCTGGCGACCCTCACCGGCCATTTCGGCAATCTGCCCCTGTGAAAATAAGCGAACTGGGAACCTGTCGGCTTTCAATGTCTGGCTTGGTGAATTTTCCCATTTTCCATCTTTGGTTTGCTCTTGAACCAAAGTGGTGGCGGTTTGACCATCCTGACGCCATATCAATCGGTTTAGCGTATCATCATTGTTAAGAATAATACGTATTTCCGTATTTTCACGTAATGCGCTGATTTGTTCATGGTTGCCCATCGGCTTGGAAAAACTCTTGAAACGTTGATTGGGTTCAGTTTGTTCACCTAATCGTTGCAGTTCACCGCCTCTCTGATATGCCAGCCTCAAAGCGTGGACGATTGTCGACTTGCCTGTGCCTCGCCCGCCTATCAATGCATTGTAGCAAGGCGTGAGATTCAGCTGTTCCTGATTACCGTTGCCCATGTAGCGTGCCGATTCGATCTCAATACGAGCAATGTAGTGAGTGGGTGTCTGAAATGGATTGAAATACCCTTCATCACTTCGATGAATCGAAATGCCGTTTCCGTCAAGTAGCGCCAGACGCAAACCTACTAGTGTGGGACTAGCCATCTTGACCCACGTGAAACGTGAACCGGGTCCATCGTCTTCATTAAATTTGTGAGCGTCACTTCCTAATACCCTCGAGAAAAATTTCATCTTCCCCTTAGCAATGACTGGAACCGGACTATTGGTATTGATCCATTCGACTGCGAGCAGTTGATCATTGTTCAACAGTTGTTTTACGGTGTTGGTATCTAACTCGCATTTGTGAGAGTCAGGTTTCACGCGTAGCAACCCCTTATGCTGGTCAGCATGGGCAGGTATGGGGATACCACCATGCTTCAGTACGATTTCCAATACATCGATTGAGCTTTTTTCTGTTACGCCATCACTATCGCCATTGGTGCCCTTGTAGCGAACCGAAGCAAGAAGATCATTTATTGTTCGGCTTGATTTTTCAGGGTCAAATATTGCAAGCAGATGAAACCCTCCGTTGACAGAGATTTCCACTCCTGGAAACAATGTTAGTTCGCGAAAGCCATCAGGAGGGGTTCCTTTTTCCGCCTGCTGTTTCATTTTATCGTAAGCAGATTTTAGTTTGTCAATCCAATCCCCCGTATTGTGATCAGTAACTGCAACGCAGTCGATTCCCGCTTCCATGTACCGGAGTAACCACCTTTTGGGTGTTATTTCATGCTCCGTGTCTTTACTTTTTTGCCACGACCACGTGTCTAAAGAAGCAGGCGTATGTGTATGAAAATCAAATTTCCACCAACGAGATCCAGGATATGGCCAAATAGTTTGATTTAGATCATTCATCGTTGCCTTTCTCGCGGTTTTCATCGGAAGATATTATTTCCATTCAATGGGCTCAACAAGCCAGCGTTTATCAATTGTTTCCACATAGGAAAAATTTTAGTCCAAGTTTGTGGGCTTTCAACGTTCGATTGATGGGAAATTTAACCGGATCAAAGATAACATTCCCAACAACATGCATCGCTTACTGAGAAGTACCTTCAGTCGCATCTAGAATTTGCTTGATGAGAGCAGGACCGGAGTAGATCAGACCGGTATAGATTTGAATCAGACGCGCTCCGGCTTCTAATTTTTCCAACGCAGTTTCTGGATTGTGAATGCCCCCAACACCAATAATCGGTATTTCATCTTGCAAGTTGTCATGCAGTAGCTTGATGGTTCGTGTAGAGGATTCCCTGAGCGGCATGCCGCTGAGTCCCCCCGGTTGGGTTGCGAGAGGGTGACTTTCGACGCCATGTCGGGATGTTGTGGTGTTGGTTGCGATAACCCCGTCTATTGAGTGGGTTCGAATCAGAGCAGCTATGGTATTGACTTGCGAGACAATCAGATCCGGAGCAATTTTGACGACCAGAGGTTTTCGTTTCCCAAACTTGTCGGCAAGTTCTTCTCGACTCCGATTCAGAGTTGCAAGCATGGTATCAAGCAACTCGCCATCCTGAAGCTTCCGCAGTCCTTCGGTGTTCGGTGAAGAAATGTTGATGGTGATGTAGTCAGCGAGCGCATAGACCTCCCGTAAGCAGGTCAGGTAATCGTCGGTTGATTTGTGTAATGGGGTTGTGGCATTTTTACCGATATTGATTCCGGTTACGATGTTATCGGGGGTTTTTTCAAGATTTTTCTTGAATTGTTCAAGGCCGACACTGTTAAATCCCATTCGATTGATCAGTGCCTGATGTTCCACCAATCGGAATAAGCGAGGTTTTGCATTGCCTGGCTGAGGTTTTGGAGTGACGGTACCAATTTCGACAAAACCGAATCCTAATTTCCGAAAGATTTCTCTAGCCGTGCCCTGCTTGTCCAGTCCGGCAGCCAATCCGATAGCATTGCGAAAGTGAATGCCCATTACCTGAACAGAACGATCGGGCATGGATTTCGTTTGTCTTGACTGTCCGACACTCGAAAACCTGGCGGTCAGGGCTAGCAGTTGCAAGGCGAGATCATGGCTTGTTTCCGGATCCAGTCGAAATAACAGTGAACGGATCAACGGATACATCAAAAATACTCCTGATCGCCAAGTAGTCGCCATTTTCCACGGGGAATATCGGTTAATTTGACATTGCCAATCCGAGTCCTGACCAGTGTCAATACAGTCAGTCCAACGGTCCCACACATGCGCCTGACTTGCCTCTTTCGGCCTTCTTTCAGTATAAATACAAGACTTTGCTGGCCAGTTTTTTGAATTGACGCTCGTTTTAGGCGTTTTCCATCCAGTTCAATTCCTTCGGACAAGGATTTGATTTGATGATTCGTGATCTCACCTTGTACTCTGACCGCATATTCCTTTTCAATCTGGCTATGTTCACCGATCAGTTTTTTTGCGATTCGACCATCTTCTGTGTATACCATAAGACCGCTGGAATCTATATCCAATCGACCGGCGGGAGCAAGTCCCTTTCGCTTGGGAACGGGAATGTCGGGATGGATTGCATTGGATCGGGTGATCAAGGTGACCGCTGATTGATATCCTTTTTCAGGTTGTCCCGAGACATATCCGGGCGGCTTGTTCAGTAATACAGTGATCAATTGATCCTGCTGTGATTTTGCAATCGGGGACAACACGATGTTCTGATCATGACATACCTTGTATCCAAGTTTTGTTATAACTTCTCCATCGACTTGTACAAGCCCCAGAGCGATGTATCGATCGGCTTCACGCCGAGAACAGATCCCACGCTCTGACATCAGTTTTGAGAGTCGTATCAAGCCCCTGTTATTTTGGTTAGGCATCCCGGGCTGCTTTTGCGGCATGACCTGTATAGTCAGCAGGGGTCAGTGCGAGCAAGGCATCCTTCATGTGCTCTGGAATGTCGAGTTGGGCAATAAAGGCATGAAGCGTGCTCTGGGAAATATCTTTCTGCCCACGAGTAAGCGCTTTTAATTGTTCATACGGTTCAGGGACCCCGTAACGCCGCATGACAGTCTGAATTGCTTCAGCAAGGACCGCCCAGTTGGCATTCAGATCGGCTTCAATGAGTTCTCTGTTTGCAACCAATTTGGCCAGTCCCTTCAGTGTCGAGTCCCAAGCAAGCAAGGAATGGCCGATTCCGACTCCCAGGTTGCGAAGTGCAGTCGAGTCGGACAGATCTCGCTGCCATCGGCTAATCGGTAATTTGTCTGCAAGATGTCCCAGTATCGCATTGGCAAGGCCGAGATTCCCCTCGGAATTTTCAAAATCAATAGGATTGACCTTGTGTGGCATGGTACTGGACCCAACCTCTCCAGCCACTGTTTTTTGTCGAAAGTATCCCAAGGATATGTATCCCCAGAGATCACGGTCCAAATCGAGCACAATGGTATTGACTCGGCATAGTGCATGACAGAATTCGGCAATCGTGTCGTGGGGCTCGATTTGCGTACTGTAAGCCTGGTTTTCAAGACCGAGTGTTTCTACAAAAGTTTTGGCGATTGTTTCCCAAGAGGCATCGGGATAGGCCGCATAATGGGCATTAAAGTTGCCAACTGCACCGTTCATTTTGCCACGTATGGAAAGTTCCAGCAAGCTGTTTTTGGTCTCATCCAACCGGTTGACGAAGTTGGCCAGTTCCTTGCCGAGTGTAGTCGGACTTGCCGGCTGTCCATGAGTGCGAGAGAGCATCGGCTGATTCTGATATTCATGCGCCATCTTCCGCAAAGCATCAATCAGACTGTTCAGCTTCGGCTTCAGCATTTCCCGTTGGCATTTTTGTATCAATAGGGCATAGGACAGATTATTGATATCTTCCGATGTGCAGGCAAAATGCACAAATTCCAAATTATTGTCAGGGATACCATGAGTCTTGGCTTCCTGTTTCACATAGTATTCAACAGCTTTGACATCATGATTGAGATTGCTTTCGATTTGTTTGATCTTCCATGCATCTTCAGCCTGAAACTGATCAAAAATCGTGCGAAGAACCTCGATTGTTTGGTCTGAAAATTCAGGAATTTCGGGTAAATCCGATTGTTTGGACAGGTGAATCAACCATTCGATTTCGACTTTTACTCGTGCCTTGATAAGCCCAAATTCACTAAAAAATGGACGCAATTCATCAACTTTTGAATGATAGCGGCCATCCAGAGGAGAAATCGCATTCAATGGATTCAATGTGGGTGCTGTACGCATGATCCAGTCTGGTTTTGGTTGTAGGTATGGCGAATGATTCCACCGCCAATGCAGGTAGTGTTGTCATAAAACACAATGGACTGACCCGTTGCAACTCCCCATTGTGGCCGGTCAAAAATCACTTCCATGCCATCAGGAACGATGGATACGATCTGGCATCCTTGATCGGGCTGACGATAACGTGTCTTGGCCATGCAGCGAATGGGTAACTGTAGCGTTTTCCCGCTGATCCAATGCAAGTTCTGGACGATCAGGGAGTTACTGAACAGTGCTGGATGCTGCTTGCCCTGAACAGCATAGATTACGTTTTCTTCGACATTTTTGCTGACTACATACCAAGGTTCGCCAGCACCGCCAATGCCAAGGCCCTGTCGTTGTCCAATCGTGTAATAATAGGCACCCTGATGCTGACCGATGATTTTGCCATCCAGAGTCAAAATCTTGCCGGGATCGGAAGGCAGGTATGATTTCAGAAAATCCACGAATCTTCGTTCGCCGATGAAGCAGATGCCAGTGCTGTCCTTTTTATCATGAACTGGCAGTGACAAGTCCCTGGCTCGGTCTCGAACAGCCTGTTTGGTCATATGTCCAATTGGAAAGCAAGCCTGGCTCAAGGTCTCCTGATTCAATGTGTACAGAAAATAGCTTTGGTCCTTGTTGTGATCAAGTCCCTTCTCAAGCTTGAAAGTCCCACTGGATTTTTTGATTCGGGCATAATGCCCGGTTGCTATACAGTCTGCACCGAGGCCAAGCGCCCAGTCCAGAAATTCCTTGAACTTGATTTCCTTGTTGCAGACGATATCGGGATTAGGGGTTCGACCTTTTCTGTATTCATCAACAAATCCTGTGAATACGCGTTCCCAGTATTCCTTGGAAAAATTGATGGTTTTTAACTCAATATCCAGCAACTTGCAGATTTTCTCTGCATCTTTGAGATCTTCGGTTGCGTTGCAATATTCAGCGGTATCGTCCTCTTCCCAGTTTTTCATGAAAAGTCCAGTGACTTGATGGCCATCTTCCAGCAGCATATGAGCCGCAACGGACGAGTCAACTCCGCCAGAGAGCCCCACCATGATGTTTGACATGTTCCAGCTTCCGTGATCAGTTCTACATGAGAGTCGGATTAGTGAACTCGTCAATGATCATCATTGTCGGATCGAGCTATCGATGACCGCACTCATAAATGGAATATCTTCCCATTCTTCGCTCGCCTGAATGATGGGGAGATAGCCATTCGGCTGAAACCAGGAATCGACGACGAAGCGCGCCCCAGTTGATTTGTCGCGAATCTGCGCGGCCCAATGTTGGTCAAAAATTGCTTGACGATAGGCTCTTTCGATGACCTCGAAATGCCGCAAAAGGCCCTGTTCTTCAAACAGAAGCAGGTAGGTCGTGGTATTGGTGGACTCATCGATGCAATCCTGCTGACCAGGAAACAGGTCGCGGTAATTTTCGACCAGCGGCAAGGAGAATGCCACATCTTTATGGGTTGGTGTATGTCTTCCGATGAGAACTTCCATCCAGCCCACGGCATGCTTGATTTGTTGTAGTTCTTCTTCTGGAGTTTTGGCTGGTGGGTTGAACCAATTGGCGACTTCCAGCCATTCATTTTCGGGTAGATTGACGATTGACCGATTTTTGCATCCAAAGTCATAGCACACCGTTATCGCATCGAGTCTGGGTTTGGGTACGGGCGGGTCGATCTCCATAGCCTGCAACGTGTTTGTCATTGGCAGGATGCAGATTACTGCCAACAAACAGACTCTAATCAGTTTGAACTGTCTGCAAAATGGCATCATCGGGAAGTCGTTTTCCTGATTCGAAATCATCAATGCATTTTAACACTATCTGAGTTCTGAGACTGTTTTGGTTTTGATCAAGGAATGAACGATCTAGCCACAGGACCTCCTCAATTTGAGTGTCCCTCGAGTGGTTTTCGACTTGTCCATGCAAACTCCCATGAAAGGCAAACCGCAGATACGAAATCCCGGTTGGATTTTGCATGTAGTAGATGCCGACCAATCCCTTCGGTTCAAACCTCCACCCGGTTTCTTCCATGCACTCCCGAATGACTGCTTCCTGGAGTGTTTCATGTTCTTCCAAATGGCCAGCAGGCTGATTCAACACTGGATTGCCAAGGATTCGCTCTTTGACCATCAGATATTTTCCATGTTCCTGCGCGATAGCGGCAACCGTAACATGTGGGTACCATGGAGTCGATTGTTCAATTGCTGTCATGATCACTCTGGTAAATGTCTGGATCTTGAACATGTCCAGATCGACTGAAAAAATCAGGTGACAAGGTTTCGATAAAGCGGCAGGTTTGCGATGAGATGAACTTGCCTCGTCTGAGGATGATTCCATAGTTACGTGGTGGAAAATGCTCGCTTACAGGAATTATGCCAAGCCGATCACCTTTTCCCAGGCAAATATCGGTGACAATGGAAATCCCGATGCCAATTTCGACATAGCGTTTAATCACTTCCCAGCCGCCGGTTTCAAGGCTGACATTATATTTGACATCATTACGTTTAAAGGTTGTAGTAACTATGTTCCAGGTGCTTAGATGGCGTGGTGGAAGAATGAGGTTGTACTCGGCAATTTCCTCAAGGCTGACGCTTTTTTTCCCGACCAGAGGGTGGTTTATCGGGGTGATTAATGTGGGGGAGAACCGACAGATCGGGAAGTAGTTCATGTCATCCGGAATCTCCAGCATGGATCCGACTGCGAAATCAGCATCATCGGCGCGTAACATGGCAAGCCCGTCGACTCCATTTACATTGTGCAGTCGGATTCGCACCCCGGGATATTGTTTGGAGAAAGACTTGATCGATTTCGGGAGCATGTACAGGATTGTGGACTCTCCTGCGGCGATATTGATATAACCGCTATTGAGATTGCTGGATCGGGAGGCGAAGGTATCACGTAACGAATCCATGCCTTCAACCATGGGAAGAGCAATTTCCAGCAACTCCTTGCCGTCTGGAGTTAGACTGATTCTCGGTCCGCGGCGCTCAAATAAGATGGTGTTGAGTTCGCGTTCCAGAGCCTGAATTTGCAATGAGACGGATGGCTGGCTGAGATACAGTATTGCGGCAGCTTTCGAAATACTGCCACTGCGCGCCGTATGACAAAATGCACGCAATTGTTTCAATCGATTCTGTTTGTAATAGGAAGCAGCCTTGGGTTTCATTTTCAGGACTTTATCGAATGCAATGTCAACTGCCTTGCTGATCTCGTTTTATTATACCACTTGGTAGCTGGTTGTTGGTGTTGACTGCTATCGGTCCGCAAAGTCCACCCGGTTCGAGGTTCCTGAATGCAGATTCTTTTCTTGATCGGCGATGAAGCTTTTCTTTTAGAGAAGTGGGCTGTATCAGGCGAAAATCATAACGTACTGAGGGCATCAACTCGGATTCGGATGCATCCACTTGATGAAATGCCCGTCCTCTCGAAAGCCACTCCATACGAGAATTTGGGGTACTTGCATATTTTCTATTCAAGTGTTAGGGGTGAAAGTGCTTTTGTATTTTCGGAAGTTTTATCGGTATAATGACTAGCTGTAGGATATGCGTGAAAATAAGGATTTATCATGCGTAGTTTCCTGCTTATTTACTAAACAGCGGCTAGCAAAATTCCCTATCCAATGACGAAGTTCATACTGAAGCCTTTGTTCATCATTTGCTTGTATAGCGTCATATTCCTGGCGACTATGGGGATTGGACTTGGACTGTATGCCATCACTTTGCTTGAGGATTTGCCGACCATTGAAGAAATTCGGGAAATTCCCTTGAATATTCCGCTTCGGGTTTACACTTCCGACAACAAAATGATAGCCGAGTACGGAGTTGAACGCCGAATTCCAATTACTCTTGATGACACCCCCCAACTTTTGCTTGATGCAATCTTGGTAACGGAGGATGATCGTTTCTATCATCATACGGGTGTAGATTTCCCAGGTTTGGTGCGTGCCTCGATTAGCAACATTCTAACCAAGTCTCGGGGGCAGGGTGCAAGTACGATCACCATGCAAGTTGCACGTAACGTATTTCTCAATCCTGAGAAAACCTATGTCCGCAAACTCAAGGAAATTCTGGTTGCATTCAACATGGAGCGAACCTTAACCAAGGATGAAATTTTTGAGTTGTATCTGAACAAGATTTTTCTGGGTCATCGTGCTTATGGATTTGCTGCTGCCGCACGGGTTTACTATGGCGAAGATCTGGCGAATCTCAGCGTGCCCGAGATTGCCATGTTAGCCGGTCTTCCGCGGGCGCCTTCCCGAGATAACCCGATCAGCAATCCTGAGCGTGCCGAGGAACGGCGAGCATTTGTGCTCAAACGGCTCCATGAGCTTGGCCGGATTGATAGTTACAGTTATGAAAATGCCTTGAACTCGCCAATTACTGCAAGAAGACAGATTGATGACTCAAAACTGATTGCCCCGTATGCTTCTGAGATGGCAAGGCAGGTATTATATGACCATTTTGGTGAGTCGGTGTATGAGCGTGGATTGAATGTCACACTTACCATAAACAGTGAATATCAGTCCCAGGCTGAGCAGGCTTTGAGAGATGGGTTGATCGCCTACGACCGAAGGCATGGATACCGGGGGCCAGTCGGTGAGGTTGCCCTGGATGCTTTCGACCCGATGGCTGATATAGAAAAGTTGAAATCGGCAGTCCAGGAATTTCCAAGCAGCAAAGAGATACATCCCGCAGTCGTAATCAATGTTGAATTTGACCGTTTTGAGGCTTTTGTTGAGCACAAGGATCAAGATTTTCAAACAGTAAAAGTCAACTTTGAAGATATGAAGTGGGCTCGAAAGCAGATTTCAACCAGTTGGATTGGCGAAGAATTGCAGAGTCCCGCCGACGCAGTCAAGCTAGGGGACATTGTCTATTTGCGAAGGCAACAAGCAGACAGTGAGGAAATCTGGTCTCTGTCTCAGATACCGGAAGTATCGGGGGCTTTGGTCAGTGTCGACAGTAATACCGGTGCTATTTTAGCTATCACAGGCGGTTTTGACTATTTTCTAAGCAAGTTTAACCGGGCTGTGCAAGCCAAGCGGCAACCAGGGTCAAACATCAAGCCGTTTATCTATTCAGCTGCTCTTGAGCATGGATTAACTCCATCAAGTATTATCAGTGCTGGCCCAATTGTGGTCGAGGACAAGCTTGAGGGGGTCTGGCGGCCCCAGAACTACAGCAATAAATTTTTTGGTCCTACACGCTTGCGCAAGGCGCTCAGTAGTTCCCTGAATCTGGTTTCGGTTCGATTGCTTCGGTCAATTGGCATTGTTCCCGCAATCGAGCATCTTTCAAAATTTGGATTCAAGCCGGAGGAATTGCCGCGTCATCTTTCCTTGTCTCTTGGGGCTACTGAGGTCACCCCCCTTGAAGTGGCCAGCAGTTTTTCAGTACTTGCAAATGGCGGTTATCGGGTTACGCCCTATCTTATCGAAACGATTACGGATTCAGAAAACAATCCGGTTACGCTCCCGGAGCTGGATTGTCTTGAATGCGAGCAGGAAGATACCCAGGAGAACACGATGCTAGATGTCAATCCAATACAGATTGGGCCTCAGCCTGCCAGGCAAGTTTTACCCCCTGAAAATGTTTTCCTTATGCAGAGCATGTTGCAGAGTGTAATAACGGATGGTACTGGACGTAAGGCCTTGTCGCTCAACCGTTCGGATTTGGCTGGCAAGACAGGGACCACGAATAATTTTCGAGACGCATGGTTTTCCGGTTTTATTCCTGATGTTACGACCACAGTATTCGTAGGATTTGATATCCCGGAATTTCTAGGAAGTCGAGAATCTGGAGCAACTGCGGCTTTGCCAATCTGGATCAATTACATGAAGAAAATACTGGAGGACTATCCTGAAGAAGCCTATCAGCGTCCAGAGACAATTATTTCGCGATTCATCAACAAGGACACAGGCAGAATCACAAATCTGGATGATCCAGATGGCTATCAGGAATACTTTGTTCGGGGTACTGAGCCCACCAACTTGCCCAATGATGGAGACCCATTGGATGTTTCAGAAAACCTGTTTTGAACTGTTTTGGAATTCGTGTTGCATAACAGTCCAGCGGTTACGGACATTCGCTGAATTGGAATATAGCGGATTAGCCTGAGTGTATGGTAGAATGAAAATGTGTTTTGATCAAAACATGAGATTGTCAATCACACCGCAAAGGCGTTCATCAGGAAATGCTGTATACCAACGGTTTTTGGGCATTGCTCCAGAGTGGTTATAACGGCTTGTCTCATCTTTTTACCGACAATTACCCAGATTGCCACGTGAACGAGTTTTCCGGAAATTTCAGCCTCCGAAAACCGGATACAGTTGACTTCATCAAGTCTGCGGTCCACAACATGAATACCGAGCAGTCGCGATGTGGGGAATTGGTAGAGAGATAAGCTGTGAGCTGTAGGATAGAACTTGAAAAAAAGTTTGATGGGCGGCTAAGTGTTGATCCACAACTTAGCCGTCAAATCGTATCGTATCAGGGTAACAAAGGCATTCCCGGCTTGCGGTGGATGAAGTACAAGGAGGGTTTCTCAAAAGCCTTGGTCGAGAGGTTTATCGAGGAAAAATCCCCCGGTGACCTGCTTGATCCATTCAGCGGCCTCGGTACTGCCCCTCTGGTTGCATCAGGCCAGGGTGTGAATGCCACTGGTATTGAAATCATGCCGGTTGGCGTGCTGGCGGCGAAAGGGATAGCTCATGCTGCTAATGGCCTTGACAAGGAAGAATTTCACTTTGTAGCAAGTGATCTTCTGCGTCGAGTATCTTGCCGAAAGAGAGCTGGGGCATCGCATCGCTTCCCTCATGTTGGCATTACTGAAAAAGCGTTCTCGGAGAAAACCGAACAGGACATTGCCAAGGCAAGGGAGTTTATTAATCAAGTAGACGATTCGGCCATGCGTGACATGCTGAATCTCGCCTGCATGTCGATACTTGAGTCCGTCAGCTTCACAAGAAAGGATGGGCAGTATCTTCGTTGGGACTATCGGAGCGGGCGGCCCTTGCGTTCCCATGTTGATCTCGGGGAGATTCAGGATTTTTCGGACGCGCTAGGAAATCGTCTTCGGGAAATGGAGGATGATATCGACGAGGTAAAGAATACATTCGGGAACCGCTATCCGCAGTTGCTGTCCGGCTCCTGTCTTGAATTGTTGCGCAGATTGCCGGATGCGAGTGTTGATCTGGTTGTTACATCGCCTCCCTATGCCAACCGGTATGATTACACCAGAACCTATGCGCTTGAGCTTGCATGGCTAGGTCTGGACAAGGCTGGGTTTACAAATCTTCGACAGAAACTGCTTACTGCTACCGTGGAAAACAAATCCAAACTTGAATGGCTTGATTTGCTCTATGGGGGTAGACTTGACAGCACCAGGTCCATGTATGACACACAGGGGGCTTTGAACGAAATCGTCAGTAAATTGAATGATGACCGAGAAAATTTGAGCAATCAGAACATCATTCGCCTGATTGAAGGATATTTTTTCGAGATGGCGGTTGTCGTTTCGGAAATCAGCCGGATTCTCCGATCAGGTGGCGGAGTGATCATGGTGAATGACAACGTTCAATATCATGGAGAAGAAATCCCTGTCGACTTTATTCTGTCTGACTTTGCCGAGAAGTCTGGCATGGTTTGCAGGAACATTTGGGCTTTGCCAAGAGGAAAGGGGAATTCAAGTCAGCAGATGGCCATATATGGCCGTCGAGAAATCCGCAAATGCGTGTATGAATGGGTGAAGGAATGACTCAACGGGATGAGGCGATTTTACGTTCTCTCACATTGTCAGAGCGCATCAGGCAGAGAACCGATATAAAGCACCGGAATACCATTGAGGAGTTCAACGACAAACTGTCTTTTGCGCAACATGAGGATTTGGGAATCAGCCCCAGAGCCTTGAATCATATTGCTGTTGCGGATATCGACTTGAAACGAGTATTTGCTCATCCTAACTTGCTTTACATCCATCCGGAAGTTTCCCAGTACTATCGAGGCATTGCCTTGTTGTCCCAGAAACAAGTTCAATCACTCGCTTGTGACGTGAAAAAATGGGAAGACGGATCTTACAAGCGGCAACCAAGCCTTGAACGATGTGCGAAGGTTGCACAGCTCTACAATGCGGTTATCTCATCAGTCATTGAGGGAACATCGAACTGGACCCTGGAAAACGGTTACAGAAACATTCTGGCAACCATAGGAATCAGTTTGGATGGATTCATGC
The DNA here is from genome assembly GCA_965220975.1 of Candidatus Poriferihabitans sp. Lineage (GTDB taxonomy): Bacteria > Pseudomonadota > Gammaproteobacteria > Arenicellales > Poriferihabitantaceae > Poriferihabitans. Next base: position 3,287,597 of record OZ244855.1, read on the forward strand.
GCAACAAGATAGGGCAAGATGCCGAGAGCCTCATAAAAACAAGGATTACCAGTTGGCTAGCTGCTAAAGGATTGACCGAAGAACCTGCATATGGATTGATTGATACTGAGCAAGTTACATCAGACTTCACCTTGCCATCCAACACAGTCATGCGGTTTTCTTCCGAGCCCGATATTGAAATAATCCAAAACGGACAGACAATCGTCACCATTGAAATTAAAGGTGGAAAGGATCCTGCCGGCGCGCTGGAAAGATTGGGTGCAATGCAAAAAAGTTTTGAGGAAACTCCCCGAGGTTGTCGGAACTTTCTTGTGGCGGGGGTGATTACACCAGAAATGCGTTCACGCCTGAACAATCTTGGAAACGTCAAGGCTTACCAGCTTGATGATCTGTCTTGCGATGGAAAACCCTGGAACGACTTCATGCAGGAAGTATTTCATTATACCGTCAGAATTATATGATCGACTAATGAGTAATCCATGATTCCATGAAAGCTGAGTTTGATCTATTCTTGCATAGCTTGGTTTTTCCATAGTATGGAAAAAACTCAGAAAAATCAGAGAAACACATGCGATCGGGAAAATCTCCCCCATGCGCGGGTTTAGGGTCTATTGATCCTCAATTGGACAGGAAATCTATAGTTCAGAGGCCGTGGATTTGGAATGAAATTATGAAGACCCGAAGAACCGATTGGCCAGATGCCGGGTAACTTCCGGAGCAATCATTACCAGCAGTACTGTCCCATACAGCATAAGTTCGAGAAATTCCATTCGCTGAATCAGTGGTTGTGCAACGTCAATCGCATTCTGTTCAAGGAACGCGAGAAAGGTCTCGATTTCTTCTGATGTATAGCCTTTTTCTTTCATAATTTCACAAGCACGAATTGCGCTATTTTGGTCGCATTAGTCAGCATGATTGCCTCCAAGGTTTGAGGTACAACAAGCACCCGGAGACACCTGACGCACACATGGGGAGACTTTGTCCATGCAGGTATAGGCCGAAGCCTGCGATTGAATAGAGTACCGAGCCCGAAGGCTACGACCTCGCGGGTACTGCATGCTACACCGAAGTACAGTTTCAGGCCGTTCTTTGCAACGTAGGTGTTACTTACCGTATGTGCTTGCATGTAACAAAATGCATTACTCATGGTGGCGTACCTCTTGGTTAACTTTGTTAAATAATGGATAGTCAATCCGGTTACGCCGCTTTTTTCAACCCCCCCCCCCTTTCACCCCACGCACTACTCTCGACCATAACTCTTGGAAGGAAAAGGGGCTTGATTCATAGGCGTGTTATGCCATTCGTTCATCTACGAATCTGCTTTGGATTCTTCTTTGGTCCATCTTCCGACCCATAGTAAATTTGACTCGCAGGCAATTATTTGGCATTGGTGAAGCAATTTTCAGCAGAAATAGAATGCTTTCGGCACCCTTTCGGAATCTCCCTCCAGCATTCAAATAGTGAAAGACTTTTCTGGCTTTGAATGATCCCATTCAATCAGTTTCCAAGCGGTAGGCAGAACGATCATGGCCAGCGCAATCTTAACCAGATCACCAAGCACAAACGGTGTCAGGCCCCAGGCCAGAACAGGCTTGTCCCAGCCAACAATGCCTCCCAGCCAAAGCAGGCCAGGAATGTAAATGACGATGTTGCCGATGATCATGGCCAGTAAAGTGGTGGTTAACTTCCTGTCCCAGCCTCGTTCAGCGAGCCATCCAATTGCCATGGCAGCCAGAAAAAAGCCGATCAGATATCCTCCTGTCGGACCAAGCATGTAGGCGATTCCGATGCCCTTTTCGGGAGTGCCCGCAAAAACTGGCAACCCCATTGCACCACAGGACAGGTAGGAAAATAAAGTTGCACTGGCAATTTTCCAACCGCATGCCATGGCGAATGCCAGGACGACAAACGTTTGCATGGTCAGAGGTACGGGGTAAAAAGGTATCTTGATCTTGGCCGATAGGGTAAGCAGGGCAGTTCCTGCAAGAACTAGAATAATGCTTCTGGTCATTGCACGATCAGCCCAGAAAAGACTGGCAAGGGTTGGGTATTGGAGAGATTGAGTGGTCATTGGATTACCTCTTCATCGCTATAAGATTGTTATTGGGGATTTTTATCTGAATTTGAGAGAGACTGCATTGCAGGTTTCTAAAACATCTTTGATCGAAACTCGCATGCATAAAAATTTTAGCATGGATTAATCCTGTCTGGACAATTTTAGTCATGCCTAATGTCTTGTATTATGTGAAAAATTGAATAGTCATTACGAGAATTGCAGTCAATGATGTCGGGGTTATAAGAAACCGGAATCGATGACGATTCAAAATCAACTCGGCAATCCTCTGATGTCCGAATTGCGAATCCCGGCACTAAGGTTGTTGCTAATGAAATAATGAAATTGCGGTCGAAATTCATCTCGTTGCAAACCCCACCTCGATTGCGCGGTATCTGCCTCGTGAAAGCCTTGGACACTCTTGGATCATCATCGCGAATTCCAGCGTCAGACCAAACTGCTGGAAAGCCTGGATTTCAACACCTCGTGCACCGCCCGAGCAATTGCGAGCGCCCCCGGAGTGTCACTGTGAACGCAAATCGAATCGGCGACTACGTTGATTTCCTTACCGTTCGTCGATAAGGCTTTTCCTTCATCGACAGCGCGAAGCACTTTTTTGATGACATCTGCCTCCTTTACGGGTTCATGGTGCAGTGCAATGATTTGTCGACCATTGTCATCATAGTCAAGATCCGCATAAAACCCTAATCCTTAAATAGAAATGATTTTACCCGTTATGAGCCGGTATTCGAGCAGTTGAGCGGAAAAATGGTCCAGAATGGTCCGGGCGGCCGGATTCCGATCAAGAATGATTCTCATTCATTTGCCAGATCGTGGCGCGGCGGCGGGTTTTGAGCCTCAGAGCAAATTCCGGGCGTGCGAATCCATGGCTCTGTTCGGCCAGTCCTGGATGGGTCCAGAGGAATCAGGGAATCAGAACAGGCGGCAGGTGCGGATCATCCAGAGTGCTTCATCCAGCAGTTTCAGATCCACCGGGTTGACCTTCAGCACCCACTCCCGAGAGTGACGCACAATCAGACCGGCAATATCATACAACCGGCTTCGGAACGTTCCGGCCCGATTGCCATGCCACTCGAGACCGAGTGTCATGCGCAGCAGAACCAGCAGGTTACAGGCAATCACATTCAAGTACAGATAGACCGCATTGGCTCGGAATGTGCTGCAGGGCAAGTGAGCACCACTGAAGTCGCTGCGCAGTTCCTTGAGACGATTTTCCGAGCTGTCTGCACGCTGGTTGTACCACCACACGATCTCCGCATCGCCGAGCCCTTCCCGATCCAGATCCGTCGCGATGGCACGGTAGATGAATCCGTCTTTCAGGGCACTTTCCCCATCCACCGGATTCAACTGCTGTTCCTGCATCGCAATCTCCATCTGCTCCGGCTGCGCTGGAGTATCGGGGTCCTGAGGCTTGACTTTGCCGGGCACTCGGGTTTTCTGCACCACCAGGCAAAAGGCTTCCGGAGTCTTGTCCATCGCATGCCAGGTTCGGGCGAGAAACTCGGTCTCGGAGAGAGAACCATCCTCATCGACTACCGGCTGCCACTCCGATTCCGGAATCTCCGCAATCAAGGCACGGACATTCCGGCTCATCCTGGCCCGAATGGCAAAACGGGCTCCCTGTTCCCGGCAGAGATTGATGACTGCCGCCTGACAGGAAGCGGCATCGGCTCGAAACTTGGCAACCCGAACGCCTTCTGGCAAGGCCTCGATACAGTGCTTGAAAAACTCGACATTGCGGGCCGACGGCGGCACATTGCCCTTGCGCAGTTCCGCGTGCAGCACTTGACCGGTCTCTGCAATGTGCCCGACCATCGGGGTAAATCCCCGCTTGCCTTTATACGTACGATCTGCGGTTTTCCTTTTCGCATGAATCACCGTCGCATCGATATCCAGGGTCACATGATCACGGGTACCGAGACCCGCCTGCAACAGTTGACGATTGACCTCGGGCAAGACATTCCTCGAGGCCCGATGCTTGCCGACCGAACGCAGCCAGTTGCCCAGGGTACTGGAACAGGGGATCGACTGGAATCCCGGCAGCGTCATCAAGCCGCGGTCCTTGCGCAGGTGCACGATGTCATCGAGGTGCTTGGCGCCTTCATGCAGCATCAGGATGAAGGCATGGAAGAGCGTGCTGTGCCGATAGCCTCGATTGCTGCCCGGGGCGGGCATCCGTTGATCAATGATTGCCCCGAGTTTCAGGCGCTCAAGCAGGGCTGCCGGGACGGTCAGTCCGGCACGGGCGGTGATTTTTCGATTGCTTTTCGCGGTTTTGTAGGGTAGAATTTTCATGATCCTTGTGAAATGGAGTGGTTGATTTTTTTCACCCAACGGGTGATGTTTATGGAACGCCTATTTTACCACTAATACTCTATTTTCACAAGGATTTTTCTATTTTTCCCGATTTCTAATTGTCGATTAGGGCTATGGTGTGGCATTGACTTTTCAGGGGCATCAGTTTTTCCAGCATGCCCGGAACATTTTGGCAGCCGTATCCGAGGCGATAAACGCCCCGTATGGACCTAGCGAAGGTGTGGAAGGGGATATCGTGATTGGCGTCTCGTTCACGGTTGCTGCCTATTTTCTGCCTAACTTGCTGCTCCGGTTCAAGCATGGCTTTCCGGGAGTAACGACACATGTTGTGGAAGATGACCGGGAAGAGATCGAGCGGGGATTGATCAAGGGCAAGCTTGATTTGGCGCTGATGCTGGTTTCCAACTTGAAAAACACATCCGAAATCGGCTCGGAGACATTGTTGCGTTCACACAGGAGGCTGTGGCTACCGGCCAACCATCGGTACAATCAATTGGAAACGGTATCACTGGCCGATATTCAGCAGGAGCCATACGTAATGCTGACTGTTGACGAAGCCAGCAAAACAGCCATGCGGTATTGGGAGAAAACCGAGCACCGTCCCAATGTCATTTTTGCGACAAGTTCTGTCGAGGCGGTGCGGAGCATGGTGGCTTTAGGCATGGGCATTACCATACTTTCGGACATGGTTTACCGGCCCTGGTCGTTGGAAGGGCATAGGGTCGAGACCAAGAATGTGCTGGAGGATGTGCCAACGATGGATGTCGGAGTTGCATGGCACCATGATGTGCAACTGTCTCTGCCGGCTCGCACTTTTCGCGATTTTGTGATCAGAGCCTATCAAAAATCACCGCTTTTTTGATTGGAAGAGCATACAAGCGATTCTATCCATGCATTCAAATAAGCGATGGGCTGCAGTCATTGATTCGAGTTACTCGATCATGTTGGTCGTCAACCCGTCCAAGCGGGCCGTTCCATTCGATCATGTGCAGTTATCCGCATAATATCATTGACAATTATAAAATATCGCTTTCGAATTTTCGAATGGACCATATCCCCTGGTTGTGCGTCAAAATTTTTGCAGTTTCCAAAATGGCACAGGTCCTGTATTTTTCTCTTGATATCTGTTTGCATCCAATGCAAGCAGAAACAACGGAGGACTCCTCATGACAGAATCCTGACACCCAGCAGCTTGGAGTCGTACGCAATGACCTGATCCGGCAACTGGCAAATGTCCGGGATTTCCGGCCCGGCACGATCTCGAGCCATGTCCGCAAGTGTGGAAAGCCTGCCTGCCATTGGCTGGAGACCGGAGACCGGGCAGAATGAAGAGGCGGAATCTAGAGGTCAAGTTAGATGTAGACAGCGGTTAGCCAGTGCATGTATCGATCGTGCCCACCGATTAGAATTTGCTGATAGAGATCATCCAGCTGAGAGGTAATTTCCCCCCGCTTGCCATTGCCGACAATTCGGTGATCAATGCTCCCGATTGATGCCATTCCGACGCCGGTACCACAGAAAAAGGCTTCATCCGCAACATGGAGTTCAGATCGATCAATTTCACGTTCCTGCACGGGAACCTTGAGCTCTGTTCTGGCTAATTCCAGAATGGAGCGGCGCACAATCCCCTCCAACAGATTGGCAGTTATGGGTGGCGTGATGAGTACGCTGTTATTTCCCACATTATTTTGGATATGTGCGGTCGCCACGGTCGCGCGTTTGCACTCTCGGCGGACCTGAATCGCCTTGTGATAGCCTTGAAACTGACAGTTTTTGGTACGCGCTGCAGCCAGTGCACATTCTACCAGCACGGTGCGAAGATGGGGATTGCCTCGCACCGAGCGAGCATGACGACGTTTGCCAGCACTCTCGTTATTGCCCGGGTTGACTCCGGCCCAGGCACTGCATGCAGGTGCATTTTTGAAACCATTCACATTGCCACCGATCTCGACCAGAATAACGCAGGTTGCCTGACGGTTGATGCCCGGAATGCCACGATCCGCCACCGGACCCGGGCGACCCGGGGCAGCCTGAGCCGCGATACCATGCTCGACATGATGTTCAAGCTCGGCCAGTGCGCGGGTTCCGCAGGCTTGGACAGGTCATCGAGGGAGTGCCATTCAAGGACGGAATCGAGGTACAATCAGACACGAACACGGTAGCCGCTGGATGAACCCCCTTCCGCCCCGCGCACTACTTTCAGCCATAACTCACGATAAATTCTGAATGTGCTAGATTCAAATTGCATAAGTTTATTGGTATTGTTTCGGTCTCTACAAGTCAATCGAATGAGAATTTTGCTATTATCCTTGTTTGAACTGGCAAGACTATCCGAAACTGTTGAGTTCGTGTTTTTGAAAATTGCTTATTGCTTTTATATGAGATTGAAAAATGATTCGTACTGGTAATGAATATCGTTCCTCATTGCAAGATGACAGAGAGGTCTACATCAATGGAGAAAGGGTTAAGGACATCACAACCCACCCTCAATTCAAACCATTGATTGATGTGCGTGCTCGAATTTATGACATGCAACATGAGAAAGCCACACAAGATGTGATGACCTTTGAGGCGAACGATGAACGATTTCCAGTTGGTAATCAGATTCCCACCAAGCAGGAGCACTGGAGCGCGAAACGTCAAGCGGTCGATACCGTGATGAAGAAAATCAAGGGAGTGGTAACCCGAGTTGGCGATGAAACCGTAGGGGAAATGTGGTCACTTGCAGATGGCGCTGAAATTCTGAATGAAATTGACTCGCGTTTCTCGGCTAATATAAAAAACCATATTCAACTCGCGGTAGAGCAAGACCCCTTTCACGTGTCTGCAAATACTGATCCAAAAGGAGACCGTTCACTCCGCCCTCAGGATCAGGACCCGGATATGCTGACTCATGTCGTCAAAGAGACAGATGAGGGTATCGTGATTCGTGGCGCAAAATATGAGACTGCTGCAGCCTATTCGAATCAGGCATTCCTGAAACCCACCATCGCGAACTGGGGCGATGCGACTTATTCGGATTACGCCTTGGGGTGCATTGTCAAGATGAATGCACCGGGTGTGAAACACATCTGCCGAGCCGGATTCCAAAATGAAGGCTCGATCGAGGATTATCCATTGTCCCATCGCTTTGATGAAATTGACACCCTAATGGTACTTGATGATGTTCTGATTCCCTGGGAGGATGTACTGTTCTACCAACATACTCGGGCTGCAGTTTTTATTCGTAGTACTTTACACCGATATTCAGCATTACCGTTCGTACAACGCTTAATCACTTATGCAGACATGATGATTGGAGTTTCGCTTTGGAATGTCAAGCAAACCGGTCTGGATAAGCAACCCGCTGTGCAGGAAAAACTCGCTCAATTGGCGGTTTATCGAGAGGGCATCAACGCCCACCTGACCGCTTGTATCTCAATGGCCGAGCAAAGTCCTGGCGGTTTCCTGATGCCCAATCAATCGCTGTTAATGACTGGTCGAGTGCATGCGGTCTCCCAGTTACCTTCCATGATGCATATTGCGCGTGAATTGTGTGGAGGTCAAATTTGTGTGACTCCAGATCATGCAACCTTTGAGGGGGAGGATACTGGACCTTGGATGAAAAAGTTCTACACGATTAATGAGCGCTGGGAGTCTGAAGATCGTCGTAAACTTCTAGCCTTCGCGAGAGATTTGCTGAACTCTGGTTATGCAGGTCATCGACTGACTTTTCATTTGTTTGCACAATCACCTCCTTTCGCCCATCTAGCAGCCGTCTATCGAAATTTTGGATGGGATGGCCCGTTGGATTTTGTAAAAGAGGCTACTGGCATGTCTGACCGCATCTCAACAGAGTGATTTTTCGGCGGTTCAACAATGGATGAACATAACCGCTATAACATCTTGTTTGAGTCGGTTGAAATCGGTCCGGTTACAGCGAAAAATCGGTTCTATCAGGTTCCTCATTGTAATGGTGGTGGATATCGTGACCCATCTGCTGTTGCCGAGATGCGTCGTATTAAGGCAGAGGGTGGTTGGGGAGTGGTGTTTACTGAGCAAGTGGAATTGCATCATAGTTCAGAGATTACTCCTTATATTGAACTCCGTCTATGGGAGGATCATGATATACCCATGCTTGCCAAAATGTCTGAGGGCATCCACGAACATGATGCCCTAGCTGGTATTGAACTTACATATCCTGGGGTAAACGGCCCCAATTTATACACTCGAGAGGTGCCAATGGCACCGACTCCACTCCCAATCCGGACCTATACCAATGATCCAGTGAGTGCGCGTGTGATGACCAAGCGTGATATTCGTGATCTCAGACGATGGCATCGTGAAGCCTGTTTACGGGCTAAAGAAGCGGATTATGATTTGATTTGCCTGTATGGTGCACATGGATTCGGTGTGATTCAGCATTTTCTTTCCACACAGACCAATCAACGTAGTGATGAATACGGTGGTTCGCTTGAGAATCGCTCACGCTTGATGACAGAATTGATTTCAGAGTGTCGAGACGCTGTAGGCGATCGTTGCGCCATTACTGTACGCCTGTCTCTGGATGATCAGATAGATGGCTCCGGTTTTACGAACTCAGAATTACGCGAATTGGTAGCTATGCATCATGATCTCCCCGATCTCTGGGATTTTGCCCACGGTAGTTGGGAAGATTGTTCAAGTTCATCTCGTTTCAGTGAGGAATCATCCCAAACAGATTTAGTCACAGGCATTCGTCAGTTGACTTCAAAGCCGGTGGTCGGAGTCGGCCGTTTTACCTCACCGGATACGATGGTTAAGCAAATCAAGGACGGAGTTCTGGATTTCATTGGATGTGCTCGGCCATCAATTGCCGATCCATTTTTACCGAATAAAATTGAACAGGACAAGATTGATGAGATTCGAGAATGCATCGGATGCAATATCTGCATTACTGGTGATATGACTATGTCATTATCACGTTGCACTCAGAATCCAACCTTTATGGAAGAATGGCGGCGTGGCTGGCATCCCGAAAATTTTACAAACAAGGGTGAAAGCGATTCGGTACTGATTGTTGGATCTGGGCCGGCCGGATTGGAAGCTGCACGTGTACTCGGTGAGAGGGGGTATTCTGTGGTGGTCGCAGAAGCAAAGGAAGAAATTGGTGGGCGTGTCCAACGAGAAAGATGCTTACCTGGTCTTTCTGCTTGGGGGCGGGTAGTGGATTACCGAAAATACCAGATTGAACGCATGGTCAATGTGGATATTTATCTGGATAGTTTGCTTGATGCTGATCAGGTGATGTCATATGGCTTTACCCATGTTGCTGTTGCAACCGGTGCTAAGTGGCGTAGAGATGGTGTCGCTCGCTATCATGTTAAGCCGATACCCATTCAAGCAAACTCCAAGGTCTATACCCCTGATGATATTATGGAAGGTAATATTCCAACCGGCAACGTGGTCGTTTATGACGATGACCATTACTATATGGGCGGCGTACTTGCCGAGTTACTATGCTCATCTACCGAAGGTGTTACCTTGGTTACTCCTTCAGCTAATGTGTCTGATTGGACCGCAAATACTTTGGAGCAGAACACGATTCATCGTCGACTTGCATCACTTGGGGTGAAAATTGTTCTTAACCGGGCAGTTTCTGAAATCTTTTCCGGTGGTGTGAATACAGTTTGTCGTTTTACCGGTGATACAGAATATCATCCATGTGATGCCGTCATTTTGGTGACAGCACAGCAAAGCGAAGACAAGCTCTGGCAGGAATTAATTTTGAGAGAATCCGAATGGGCCGATGCCGGGATTCAATCGATTCAAGTAATGGGTGATGCGAATGCCCCAGCCCCTATAGCTTGGGCAACTTTTGCAGGTCATCGTTATGCTCGAGAATTAGACATGGATCAGTCAATAACCGATGTACCGTTTCGTCGCGATCACATTCGCGACATGGGCTGAATTTAAGCAGCCCATGTTGGGTTTTAGGCCGTTATTTTTTCAAATTGGTCCAGATGGCATCGTAGAGGACTTGAGTCTCTTCTTCGCAAACCTGAACAAATTGACCCGCCGGCGCATCCGATGGCGGGTTGAGTTCTGGTGAGGCAACAATTTCCGGATCAAGCAAAGCACCCACATTCGCAACTCCTGCTGTGTATTGGGCGAAGTTTGTGACGGCTGCCGCATTTTCCGGTTCCAGTAGAAAGTCCATGAATTTCAGTGCATTCTCACGATTCGGGGCATCCTTGAGAAGGACTACATTATCCATCCATACCACATAACCTTGTTGGGGTATGAATATTCAAGGACGGGGTTTTCTGCACGCGCTTTCGCGGAAAAGCCATTCCAGATCATACCCACCGCATTGTTTCTACTGAAAACAAGGGTGGCAAGTATACCACATCTCATGGAAAATTGTGTTAACACGCCCTAGTAGGCCGAGTTTAGTAGACGGAGGATTCGAATGCTAATAAGTTCGCACGGAATCTGCCACTCTACCATCTATGATTCTGTACCTGCTCCATTTGACCGCCTCGCCAAAGTTTGAAGATTAGCGAAGATTTACGGAAATCCTCAGATTTTCACCAGAATCTCGGAAGAATCGCGCGAAAATCACCACCACTGCAAATCTTCAATTTATCATTGAGAAACTATAGCGCATATTATCAATAGCTTATTTAATCAAAATGGGTTTTCGGGCAGACACTATATAGTCCCTAGCCTATGAAAGTTTGCGCCAAAAGAGATTGATGCATCCGAGAGAGCTCATTTACCAACGCCAGATTTGACAATCCGTGATCTTCCAATGCATCAAATTATTGGTATGACAAGTCTTTTTCTTTTGGCAACAGTATTGTGTCTTTTGATATAACCAATACTCGACCGGATTGACGCAAAAAATCCATTCCAATTAAACAAGGAGCATCAGGACTAAACATAAACTGACATAGGCCCGTAACTTCATCTGACTCTATATATACAGTAGATTGATACAGCCCGATAGGTACTATTTTTCCGTCTGCAAGTATGGCGCTTCCCATCATCATTTTCGGGGATATCCACCCAAGCAAAACTGCAATTTGAAGATTAACTTGAATGAAACCATCAAATCCAGTATCAATAACTGCTGAAAAACTTGCATATTCATATTGTATCTCGGAATTTTCTATCTTGTTTGATTCTCTTGCATCCTCTGTCGTTTTTATTTTTACACGCAGGCATGCTCTTCTATGCTGGTTGAAGAATCCAGTCCACATCTGTACCCTCCGCGCAAGTTACATGAAAGGTTGCCGAAGCACCTATTCTTTTTAAATAGAACTGCCCATCAGGATTTTTTTTTCGTGCAATATCCAATGCATTTTCAGGATATTCCCCTAGAAATGCTTCTTTTGTTATTACATCAATAGCTAAAAATTTTTTATCGTGTTCCCCCTCATATTCACCTTTAAATAAATTTTCATAAAGAGCCTCTCCTTGTTTTGCAACTTCATCCATTGTAAGAATTTTGTTTTGGTTCTGTGTAGTCATGAATTGATTAATCTCCTCTCTGGTTAATTGTGTTAGTTATGTACTTATATCATAAATTCAGGCTACAGGCCATGTTTTATTTATAGTTTCCAGAGCGCCTTCCGAATCTTTTGTTACGGTAATTAGGTATATAGCCGCTTTGTGAATCCAGTATTTGTTGGTAGAGATTGTTTGGAATTATAAATAACCCCATTTGTTTTATGGCTGTGTCAAGCCTCAACCTGTGTTTGCTGGGTGATTTCCCCTGAGAGAGTGGTTTTTGATTTCTCGTCATTCATAATATCAATCTCCAATTAGTTTCATAGAATGGATGAGTTATAGTTCCAACTTCTGTACCTGTCAAGCAACAATTCTAATTTTCTAATTTTGGGAATTTTGATTTTACATGGATCTGATTTAGGTTGAAAAAATTGAGGGGTGGTCTGCTTCTTGATCTGTAGCAGTAGTTGTACGACTTAGGATCCCATAGCGTTTCGCTGGTCTGAGGAGATGATTTGGGTCAAATGCCAGCTGTTAAAGTATTGCTAGGCGGCGATCTTATCGAGATTTATGAAGAACCGGATTCTTCTTCCGAACTTGCTACGGGCCTCTTTCCAGAGTTCACAGATTTGATCACAGATAATGGGTGAAGGGAGAATTGAATGACATAATCAAGACAATTCACAACTACAGGCTGTATAAACGAAAAGAAGAAACGGGCTAACCAGTCCGTACAGCGAACACTTCGAGCGTCTGGAATCATCCCAAACAGATTTAGTCACAGGCATTCGTCAGTTGACTTCAAAGCCGGTGGTCGGAGTCGGCCGTTTTACCTCACCGGATACGATGGTTAAGCAAATCAAGGACGGAGTTCTGGATTTCATTGGATGTGCTCGGCCATCAATTGCCGATCCATTTTTACCGAATAAAATTGAACAGAATAAGATTGATGAGATTCGAGAATGCATCGGATGCAATGTCTGCATTACTGGTGATATGACTATGTCATTATCACGTTGCACTCAGAATCCAACCTTTATGGAAGAATGGCGGCGTGGCTGGCATCCCGAAAATTTTACAAACAAGGGTGAAAGCGATTCGGTACTGATTGTTGGATCTGGGCCGGCCGGATTGGAAGCTGCACGTGTACTCGGTGAGAGGGGGTATTCTGTGGTGGTCGCAGAAGCAAAGGAAGAAATTGGTGGGCGTGTCCAACGAGAAAGATGCTTACCTGGTCTTTCTGCTTGGGGGCGGGTAGTGGATTACCGAAAATACCAGATTGAACGCATGGTCAATGTGGATATTTATCTGGATAGTTTGCTTGATGCTGATCAGGTGATGTCATATGGCTTTACCCATGTTGCTGTTGCAACCGGTGCTAAGTGGCGTAGAGATGGTGTCGCTCGCTATCATGTTAAGCCGATACCCATTCAAGCAAACTCCAAGGTCTATACCCCTGATGATATTATGGAAGGTAATATTCCAACCGGCAACGTGGTCGTTTATGACGATGACCATTACTATATGGGCGGCGTACTTGCCGAGTTACTATGCTCATCTACCGAAGGTGTTACCTTGGTTACTCCTTCAGCTAATGCGTCTGATTGGACCGCAAATACTTTGGAGCAGAACACGATTCATCGTCGACTTGCATCACTTGGGGTGAAAATTGTTCTTAACCGGGCAGTTTCTGAAATCTTTTCCGATGGTGTGAATACAGTTTGTCGTTTTACCGGTGATACAGAATATCATCCATGTGATGCCGTCATTTTGGTGACAGCACAGCAAAGCGAAGACAAGCTCTGGCAGGAATTAATTTTGAGAGAATCCGAATGGGCCGATGCCGGGATTCAATCGATTCAAGTAATGGGTGATGCGAATGCCCCAGCCCCTATAGCTTGGGCAACTTTTGCAGGTCATCGTTATGCTCGAGAATTAGACATGGATCAGTCAATAACCGATGTACCGTTTCGTCGCGATCACATTCGCGACATGGGCTGATTGTGAGTAGCCCATGTCGGTCATGAGACTGCTATTTTTTTAGATTAGTCCAGATGGCATCGTAGAGGACTTGAGTCTCTTCTTCGCAAACCTGAACAAATTGACCCGCCGGCGCATCCGATGGCGGGTTGAGTTCTGGTGAGGCAACAATTTCCGGATCAAGCAAAGCACCCACATTCGCAACTCCTGCTGTGTATTGGGCGAAGTTTGTGACGGCTGCCGCATTTTCCGGTTCCAGTAGAAAGTCCATGAATTTCAGTGCATTCTCACGATTCGGGGCATCCTTGAGAAGGACTACATTATCCATCCATACCACATAACCTTGTTTGGGGTATGAATATTCAAGGACGGGGTTTTCTGCACGCGCTTTCGCGGAAAAGCCATTCCAAATCATGCCTACTGCAGCCTCGCCTGAGACTAGTACGTCCTTGGCGCCATCGGATATAAACGAAGCCCAGTGTGGTTTGGCACCTTGAACCAGTTCATTCAACTGCTTGAGTTTTTCACGGTCATTGGTGCACTGCTCTATACCCAGGTGGATTGAAGCCAAGGCAAGAACTTCACCCTGACTATCGAGCACATTGATTTTTCCTGACAGTTCGGCAGGAGGATTGAATAATAGGTCAGTGGTACGAATATCGCCTTGGTAGACATCCCGATTTACTGTGAAACTGGTTGAGCCCCACTGATAAGGAATGGAATGTATACGACCCGGATCAAAAGAAACATCGACCCACTGGGGCAAAATATTTCCTTTATTCTTGAGTTCACCATCGGCAATGGTATCCAGCATGCCCTCATTATGCAAAATCTCAACCATATAATCACCGGGTACAGCAACGTCATAACTGCCTAGTTTTCCTCCTTTTAAAGCTGCAAGAAGAGCTTCGTTGGAGTCAAAAGTATCCATGGTTACTTCAACATCATGTTGGCTGGCGAATTTATCGAGTAATTCCTGAGGGATGTATTCGAACCAGTGGTAGATGGACAGTTTGCCGGCGGAGAGTGCAGGACCTGCACCCAGTAGCAAGCAGATTGTCGAGAGGAATGTAAGAGTTTTTTTCATGTTCAATTTCTGGTCAATTAAAATTTCATTAACTGTGTTTCAGACCTATTCTACTTGCAAACCATGAGAATGTTACAAATACAATAGAAAGAAACAGAAGCAAGGAGGAAATCGCCATGATGTCCGGCTTGATTCCTTGTTTGACTGCTCCAAAAATCGCGGTTGGCAAGGTTTCTACCCCCGCTCCTTTGACAAAATTCGTGATAATGAAGTCATCCAGTGAAATCACGAACGCCAGGAGAAATCCCGAAATGATGCCTGGTAGCATTAGCGGCATCAGAACACGAAAAAATGCTTGTGCTCGACTGGCATATAAATCCATGGCGGCTTCTTCATAGATACTTGAGATATTCTCCAATCTGGCTGCGATCGGAAGATAGGCAAATGGAATGCAAAAAACAATATGTGCGACCAGTATGGTGGCATAACCGGCGACAAACCCGATGGTCGAGAAAAAAATCAGAGTCGCCACCGCTGTAACAATTTCAGGAACCATGAGAGGCAAACTGAGTAATGCAAAACTTGCAGTCTTTGCTCGGAACTGTCCACCCCGTATCATTCCAACTGCGGCAGCTACAGCGATAACGGTGGCTGTGGTTGCGGCCATGATTGCGATGCTGAAGGAATTGAAGGCGGCCTTTTGAAATTTTGGGGCCTCTAATCCAAAAAACACTTCATGGTACCAGCGCAAACTAAATCCTTCCCAACGGATAATGGAAGGGGAGTCGTTAAATGAATAGATCATCACGATGACGAGTGGTCCGTACAGCAGCAGCATGCAAAGCAAGGTCATTGAAAAGAAACCTTGATAGCGACGGATATCTTGTGCTTTTCTCATCACTCAATGACCTTGGTGAGTTGCATCGATTTTTTGATTTCTGGCATGCAGCATCATTACCAATAACACGGCAGTCAACAGGATCATGGAAGCTGCTGCACCAAATGGCCAGTTTCCGGCAGTCCCCTTGAATTGCTCTTCTATGAGGGAGCCGATCATGAAATTTTTGGCACCTCCAAGCAAATCTGGGGCAAGGAAGGCACCCAAACTCGGGATAAAGACGAGAATACAACCGGCAATTATTCCGGCTTTAATATTGGGAATGATGATGTGCCACAGGGTATACCATCGATGCGCATAAAGATCGGCAGCCGCCTCACTCAGAGAGAAGTCGAATCGTTCGATGGCTGCATATAACGGGAGTACCATGAACGGAAGATAACTATAGAACAAGCCCAACTGCACAGCTATGGGTGTATTGATCAGGCTGATTGGTTCTGTAATTAATCCAGTCTGGAGCAACCAGGCGTTGATCGGCCCATTGTCACGAATCAGGAATTTCATGGACACGGTTCGGATCAATAGGTTCACCCAGTATGGGATAGTAATCAGAAAAACCCAGATGTTGCGGGTGGAAGCCGGTCGGGTAGCGATGTAGTAGGCCGTTGGAAAACCAATGAACAGGCAAAGTAAAGTGGCTAATCCGGCCTGCCAGGTCGAGCGCCAGAATATATTGATATACGTCCATTCAATTTGAGGAGGTTCATCACCAAACAAGCCTCTGTCAACAAAAAACTGGTCGTATGCGGCAAATGTGAACTCCCAGATTACACCGCCACGAAATTCTTTGGTAAGAAAGGAGTACACCAGCATGATGAGTACTGGCGAGACCATTAAAAATCCGATGGTTAGCCAAGATGGCAACAATAACCAATGACGAATTGGTGCAAACACGCCATGGGGAGGGCTAGACATGTATCATCAGTCTCCCAATAGAACGATCTTTTTCGGATCGATCGTAAGTTCCACACTGTCTCCGGGTATAAGAGCTGCGCAGTCAGTCGTTGTCGTTTGTACGCGAGTGGTTAATTCATCCCCACCTTTTAGACGGCAAAGGTACTGAATGTCAGTGCCCAAAAATGTTTTTTCCTTAATCAAGGCTGGTAGTTTGCTTGATTCAGAGCTTGTCGGTTTGATATCGATGTGTTCAGGCCTGATTGAGAGATGGACTTGTTGTTCGGTTTCAAAGAGTTTTTCGTTCTGAATAGCGAGTGACAACTTTTGACCCGCATATTCCACGCATGCCGTATTTGAGTTGAGATCTCGAATTACTCCCTGAACCAGATTGGTCTCGCCAACAAAGTCGGCCACAAATCGGTTTTCTGGATGATTGTAAATTTGTTCGGGAGTTCCAACCTGTTGCAAAGAACCGTGGGACATCACGGCAATTCGGTCTGACATGATCAGTGCTTCTTCCTGATCGTGGGTAACAAAAATAAAGGTAATTCCGAGTTGTTCCCGTATCTGCTTGAGTTCATGGCGCATGGATTGGCGTAATTTCAGGTCTAGCGCTGATAATGGTTCGTCAAGTAGCAGTACTTTGGGTTCTGGAGCGAGCGCTCTGGCCAGAGCTACGCGTTGTTTCTGGCCGCCGGACAGTTGAGATGGTCTGCGGTCAGCATATTCAGATAAGCGCACCAAATCCAGCATTTTATTGGTCCGTCGGTGGATTTCGGAGTCTGGTTTACCCTGCATTTTGAGTCCAAACCCAACATTATCACGGATGCTTAAATGGGGAAAGAGAGCATAATGTTGGAACACTGTATTTACTGGACGTTGATTTGGAGGAAGATCCTGAATCTCCTCGTCAAACAGTTCCAGTTTTCCCTCACTATATCCCTCAAACCCGCCAATAATCCGCAACAGGGTGGTTTTTCCACATCCGGAAGGCCCCAGCAAGGTAAAAAATTCATTATTCTGAATTTCAAAACTTACATCATGTAATGCCCGAACAGCATCCGGGCCTGTCCCGTAATACTTCGTCATGCCGGATATCCGAATGGCTATCTGATTCATTAGAGGTTCAATATTTTCCACATTCTCGATTTTTCAAATTCAGCACAGTAATCTTATCGCAGGAAAAAACAATATCGATCCTCATTGTATCAATATTCAAGAATGAGACTGATGCTGTATCCGAAGTAATTTGTCAGGCGTGCGTTGCAGGACAATCCGGTACTGAAACTTCAGGTATGGAAAATACTGAATACAATCAGCCCCTAGGCAATTTCTCGATAAAAGCGGTCGTCAGAATGCTTGACTAACAGTCCACACATCCAATTTTTTTATCCATCGACCATAACTCAATGTTTTGCTAACGCGTTACTGTTCTTGTCCACCTGCAATGTCTCCAGGCTGCCCTGTCACAACCGATACAATATGATTATCAAGTCCATTATTGACTGTATCAACGTCATATTCGATTTTCTATCAAATAACCATCAAATAAAAAATAAACATATATTACAAATATAAACAGATAGTTATGAGATTCCAATAGTCAAATAATCTCGGATTTTCGAATCTCCATCAAATGACCATCAAATGGACTGAGGCAGTTCTTCGGTATTCGAGTTGATCCAGAAAGGAAGATATGCTCGGTGTCGACGGCCAGAGGAAGAATCGCTTATGACAATTTTTCCGTCATCAACGGCTTCTTTCAACAAGCGAGAAACCTCTGCGGCATTTTGGTCGGCGATACCGAATCTTTCTCTCAATGTGGTATTGGTCATCTTACGGTGAGTGACGTAACAAAGACAGGCATGCAGATAGCATACATGGATACGATCCGACCTGCTCAGTTCTTTGAGGTCTTTGTGAGCAAAGAGGGTCGTGTGCTGCTTATTACACTCAAGTTTTGTCTGGACGTAAATTAGTGTAGAACCGTTCCGGGCAGGTTTCTATGAACAACTCATAAGCCTGAGTTATGGTCGAAAGTAGTGCGTGGGCGGAAAGGGGGGTTGAAAAAAGCGGCGTAACCGGATTAACTAACAAATTTCAAAAACCGTTAACCAAGAGGTACGCCACTATGAGAGATGATAACATTATTGACTATTCAAAAATCGGCAAGTTCAAGGATGAATTGACCGCGATTCTGCGCGAGGGTGCCCGTCGGCTGCTGCAGGTGGCAGTGGAAGCCGAGCTGGGCGAGTTCCTGAAGCAGTATGAAGACCGCCGCACCGAACAGAACCTCCGGCTGGTGGTGCGCAGTGGCCATCATCCGGAGCGCTCGATCCAGACCGGGATCGGCTCGGTCCCGGTGCGGATTCCGAAGGTTCGTTCCAACGACGGCAAGCCGGTGACCTTCCGCTCGTCGGTGGTTCCGCCGTATGTGCGCAAGAGTCGCACGCTGGAGGCCTGGGTGCCCTGGCTGTACCTGAAGGGGGTCAGCACCGGCGAGATGGCCGGCGTGCTGTCCGGGCTGCTGGGGAAGCAGGCGAAGGGGTTCTCGCCGTCAGTGGTCAAGCGTCTCAAGCGGGTCTGGCTGGACGAGAGGAAGGAGTGGACGCAGCGTGACCTGAGCCAGGACCGGTGGGTGTACGTCTGGGCGGACGGGGTGTACAGCGGTCTCCGCAACGAGGAGACGAAGCTCTGCTGCCTGGTGGTGATCGGCGTGGACGACCAGGGCCGGAAGTCGATTCTGGCCATCGAGGACGGGGTGCGCGAATCCACCCTGAGCTGGCAGGACGTGCTGCTGGACCTGAAGAGCCGGGGCATGAACGCTCCGAAACTGGCGATCGGGGACGGTGCCATGGGGTTCTGGTCGGCACTCGACCGGGTCTATCCGGAGGCCCGGCACCAGCGCTGCTGGGTGCACAAGACCGCCAACGTGCTGGCCGCCATGCCGAAGGCCATCCATCCCAAGGTGAAGTCGGCACTGCAGCAGATCTGGATGGCGGAGACCCGGAACCAGGCCGACCGGGCCTTCGACCGTTTCCTGGCCCGCTACCAGGACAAGTATCCCAAGGCCGCAGTGAAGCTGATCGAGGATCGCAAGGAGCTGATGAACTTCTTCGACTTCCCGGCCGAGCACTGGCAGAGCATTCGCACCACCAACCCGATCGAGTCGACCTTTGCCACGATCCGCCACCGGACCCGGACGACCCGGGGCTGCCTGAGCCGCGACACCATGCTCGACATGATGTTCAAGCTCGGACAGTGCGCGGAATCCCGCTGGCGAAGGCTGCGCGGGTTCCGCAGGCTCGGACAGGTCATCGAGGGAGTGCAGTTCAAGGATGGAATTGAGGTACAATCAGACCAGAAAACGGTAGCCGCTGGATGAAACCCTTTCCGCCCCGCGCACTACTTTCGACCATAACTCCATAAGCCTGGGTATAGTTTCCAGTATGGTATATCCTCTCCAAAGGATCTTGTGTCCTAGCGGCGGATCGTGTTACCAATCTACAAAATTGAGGGGGATGACTTTCGTAAAAGATTCATTTTGGGTTTACTCCTTTCAGTTTTCACCTGCGAAAGGAAAAGCAGTCGGGTTGAGTTTCAATCATCATTTTACTCCGAAATGACATCCAAAAAGCAGTCGAAAATGAGGTTTGAAATCGCCTCTAAAAGTGTCCGATAATGCCCGTTATCGGACACTTTCACAATCCACAAATCACCATGAAAACCGACCTCGAGTACACGCCTTCGTCTTTCATCGATATTCAGGCAAGCATGGATTTTAGAGTTATGGCTGAAAGTAGTGCGCGGGCGGAAAGGGGGGTTGCATTTATTGTTTTTCTCTTTGCCTATGCAATTCTTGCCTTAATGGGTTGGGCAGAGATAATCAATATTGATAATTGGGGGGTTCCCTTCATTCTTAATGCTCTGGTTATGGGGCTTTTCCTTCCATTGCTATCAAGTGTTGGTATTTACTTCGGGGCCGTTGAGGTTATGAACTGGGACTGGTGGATCGGATTATTGCTAGCGTCCCCAGGCATCTTGTATACAGTTCTGGGAATAATGGGTATGGGGGTTACGACAATAATAAGCAAATTGCGAGGTGCGGAGTAAAGCCCTCAAAGAATTTCGATGTTCAATATCAGGATTTGCTTTACCGGATATGATGCGCTAATCAATGCGCGTGAGGGACGCTAGCTGACTGCTTTACTCAACCTATATTGTAATCAAATTAGCCCCAGTTCTCACAAAATAGCCCCTACCCTTTTCAGTATTGTTTCACGTCCCGTGATACAATACGCCCGACTTAAGTATTAACCGCCCGGCGGCTTTATCCTTTCGCCGCTGGACACTCTGAAACGGGAAAAACCATGACAAACAAGCTTGCATACATGCATACATCAATCGGGGCAGAAAAGGGAGAATACCATGGCGAAATATGGATCACGGCAAAAGCCGTTGACTGGCGCAAGCCCCACGAAACGAAGGCGTACCGCGTCAAACTCGAAGACTTCAAGAACTTTATGGAAACACACGGCAGGAAAGTAAACCGGCTAACCAAATAAAACCGCTGACCTGAAAAGTTTTGAACGCGGGGCGGCAATGCGACCGCCCTTTTTCATGCCCCAAGCTTGCATGAAAGGGCAGTTACTCCGCCGAGTGGTGTTTTATGCGCTGTGAGGGGCGTATACAACCCCTCTTATTGTGAAAACCGTAGGATTCGCGTATTTGATCGGGGGTTACAGATACTTGGCAACTGCACCGTTTTCGGCTTTCGCGCCGGCGGAGTAGTGTGCAACCATGCGAGCGGTTTTCCAATTCCCGGCTAACATGGTCTCGGTAGTGCTTGTGCCAGCTCTCGTTAATTCAGAGGCCAAACCAACCCGGCCAGAATGAGCGGTAAGCTTGTGCGAGATACCCGCTTGTTTCGCAAGTGCTGTAATCCGCTGGGATATGCGTTGAGGTTTCAGACCGATAACAAGATCATGTTCACTTGCGCCGGAGCGTAGATCTCGGACGGCTTGCGCAAAGCCATTTTTCAATAACCTTATATCGGTATCCTCACCGGCGCGATTGGTCTTTGAGGTGCGAACATGAATGAGTAGGTTATCGTTATCGGATTCCTCAATATCATTCCAAGTTAGAGAGGCAATCTCGGAACGGCGCAATCCAGACATGAAGGCAAGGGCTACGATTGCCTTATCAAGTGGGTTTCCTATGGTCAGCATGGCAACCGCATTGCATAGCCTGGACTTCCATGCGCTCACCAAACATGGGATATCAGTCAATGCGGATTATTCGGCGAGACCACAACACATTTTCAAACAATTTTTCGAAATGATGGCTGCGAATTGTTGGACAAAACGAGAAGTAATCGAGAGCGAATTACTCAATAAGCATGATTATCGAGTAATTCTTTCTTTTTAATCACTTGACAGGACTTTCATTTTAAGAGGTCCGAGATCCAGCCAAACACTTGCTATGATTGGATAAATTCAAACAACCTATGTCGCACTTTGTTCATTTGTTGGGATAAACTCCAAACCGATCAACTGGATCGAGACGTGGGCAAATTTTCGGGGCGTTGTCCGCAAGAATGGCCAGAGATTCAGGGAGGGACGGGTCCTTTGCTGGAAAAAACGGCAAACTAATGATGAGGCGGCTTGCCGTTATCGATGGTTCCGTCGCTAATCTTCGCCTCCATGATCTGGCCATTGTTGTGCTGCGTGCAAAACACGCAAAATTGCCACGGCACCGGGGCCCTCGGCATAAACGACGATGTAGTTTCGGCGCACGACCAGCTCGCGGGTACCTTCGACCCGGTCCACGCGGTACATCTTGGGATGCTCTGTCAGCCTTGACGTCTTGTCCTCAATCTCATCCTTGAGAGCCTGGGCGGCGGCCGGATTATCATCAGAAATGTAATCGACAATGATCAGTAGATCTGAGATGGCTGTGGCTTTCCATTCAAGACCGGGTACGGAGCTTCTCATCAATCTGCACCTGAACCTCCTGCATCGCCTGAGCATGCGACTGGGTGGGCCGTTGATCATCCAGTGCCTCCTGTACCTTGGTCCGAAACCAGGCGTCGTAAACGACCGGGTCGGAGGCCAGACCGGCAGGCAGTCCACCTTCTGCTGTTATACGGGTCAACAGGATACGTACCGCATCCGAGAGTGTCAGACCAACACCAGCAAGCGCTTCCAAGGCTTGAGCCTTGAGCTGATCGTCAACACGAACATGAAGCATAGATGTTTGAGTAGGCATGGCAGTCCTCCTTATTCGAAACCCAGATTGTATCTCGTTTGAGATGCGAATTCAAATTGCCAAACTAAAATTGGTTTGATATGCGTGTTTTGTATTTGAAGCGAGTGATTCCCTTACGATCCCGGCGGTTTCCAATTGCTCTTGAGTGATCAGGTTTGAAAAAATGGTTCGATCATTCAAGGTCGTTTTCTCTCGGTTTTCGAAATTGTGTGAGTAACGATAAGGGTAATTGACTGTCTCACCGATAAGGTAAAATCAATCGCAACGGGAATGGCGAAATACCTTTATGAATAAGCATGAACTTTGTTATCTGAGTGGGGTTGAAGCCCTGTCAAAATTTGGTCGTGGTCTCTTATCCCCAGTCGAGTTGATGGAAGCCATCGTCCATCGATCAGAAGCATTACAACCCCAAATCAATGCCTTCACTGATCAATATTTTGATCAGGCCATGGATCAAGCGAAACTGTCTGAAAAACGATATAGAAAGGGGAGCGCGAGGAAACTTGAAGGTTTGCCCATCGTTGTTAAGGATGAGTTTCGACTGTCTGGAACGCGTAGAACTTCATGTTCAATAGTTTTCCAAGATCGCGTAGATGATGAAACGGATGTGATCATCGATCGCTTGTTGAGTGAGGGAGCGATTGTGATAGCCAAGACTACGGCACCTGAATTTTGCTTGCTGGGTTCATGTCATTCAAGATTATTTGGCGTGACTCGTAATCCCTGGGATCTGAGGTTAGCACCGGGTGGTTCCTCCGGTGGAACCGGTGCTGCGCTTGCCGCTGGTATGACTACTTTGGGTACGGGTACTGATATTGGAGGATCAATTCGTATTCCTGCAGCTCAGTGTGGTGTTGTAGGATACAAGCCTCCATATGGACGTAATCCAGAGGTACCCGTTTTTAATTTGGATTTCTACAGTCACTCTGGTCCAATGACTCGTTCTGTGTCTGACGTTGCTCTCATGCAAAATGTAATTTCAGGGCCGCATAATCAGGATATTGCAACAGTACGCAGTCGGGTCAAGCTAAATGTGAGTGATACATTAAGGGATCTTAAAGGTTGGAAGATTGCTTGGTCCATGAATTTTGGTTTTATGGAAATCGACAGAGAGGTTGAACAAAACACTCTGGATGCCTTGCGCTTGTTCAATGATCTTGGGGCGACTGTAGAGCAGGTTGATCTTGGCTGGACAGAGGAGATCATCCAGGCAGCGCACAGTTATTGGTCGCATAACTGGGCGGTGAATATTTCCCATTTACTGAATACGCAACGGGAGAAACTCACAGATTACGCAATTTATTTTCTTGAGCGGGCATCCAAGTCGAAAGCACAAGATTATTTGCGATCTTTGCAAACAACTGTTGATATGTATCGAAATTTCGGCCCATTGATGGATCGATATGATTTGTTCATCTGCCCAACCTTGGCAACCAATCAGATTCCGGCAGAGTACACTTGGCCTGACAGCGAAGTCATCATCAACGATCAAAGTGTGGTTTCCTATGAAGAAAATTGGTCGTTGACTTACCCTTTCAACATGCTGAGTCGTTGTCCAGTCTTGGCGTTGCCTTCCGGTCTTGCCGCAAATGGCGTGCCGACAGGTATTCAGATGGTATCCCGAACGTTCGATGATCAGAAAGTGATTGAAGCAGGAAAAGTATTTGAAGCGAATACTGATTTTCTCAAACAATGGAAACTTGATTCGAAATTACGCCTCGACTGAAGTCTGAACGTAGCTGAACATTTGGCATGCATATTGGTCATCAATATCAGAAAATCAGATTTGCGGTCTTCCGGTTTCCTCAAGAATTCCACCTTGCTGTGTTATACTTTACCTGTCTATTAAACTTCCGCTCATTGATTTTGAGTCCAAAGTAATGCCAGTATCAAGAACCCTGCTATGGACTGATCTTCGTCGAGGGTTGATCATGCCTTGCTTGATTATTTTCTTGCTCTCACTCTATGGATGCATACCTGCTGTAGTGGGAGGGGCAATCGGAGGTGCCGAACTGATTTCTGAGGAGCGCACCGTCCAGCGTGTTCTCTCCGACAACAATCTCGAAATAAAGATTCGTGGGCTGAACAAACAAGATGAATCACTCGCGAACACCAATATCAGCGTGACCGTTTTCAATGGGTGGGTACTGTTGACCGGTGAAGTTGCCACAGAAGAGCAGAAAAAGAAGGCGGAAGAAACATCCAAATCATTTGATGAGACCCGGAGAGTCATCAATGAATTGGAGGTGTCCGGGCTTGCCGGTTTGGGTAGCGGAGCAAATGATACCATTATCACTGGAAAAGTGAAGTCAACAATGGTAGTTAGTCAGGATGTCCGGGCTACCAAAATCAAGGTTGTCACAGAGCGTGGCATTGTCTATCTCATGGGCTTGGTAACCAAGGAAGAAGGAGAACGTGCCGTTGAAGTTGCAAAAAATATCAGTGGTGTCCGTAGGATTGTCAAAGTTTTCGAATATCTTGTAGAGTAGATTTCGGGTTTCAGGATCATCTTTCCTCGCCGTTCAGGAGGTTTACTGGATTGGGGAGAGAGATCCAAGGTGTAACCCGTCATGACAGCAGGATGAACAGAACTGGTCAAGGGAGATAGGAAAGAAGAGGGCATGGCAAGTCCAAGCGGTTCAGCAAAGAGCCGATTCGAAGCATGCTCTACCATTCCGGTTTGAACGCTCCAACCCAGCAATTGCAAAACTTCTTCAGAGTTGAATTCATTTCGGTAGTGACCTGTCAGCGTATCCCACTTTAGCAATCACATCAATTCTTTCCTACCATTCCCCAATGTTTTGCATGCTCGCCCAAGGTTCCTGAACAGGCAAGCGATCACCACGTTGCAGTAGTTCAATTGAAACATTGTCAGGGGAACGGATAAATGCCATCCATCCATCTCGCGGTGGTCGATTGATGGTAATTCCGTTATCCATCAGGTGTTGGCATTTTTCATAAATGTTATCGACCTCATAGGCCAAATGTCCAAAATTGCGGCCTCCCCCGTATTCTTCAGGATCCCAATTGTAGGTCAGCTCCAAAAGTGGGGCGTCATTGGTCGTGGCATTATTCTTGTCTTCGGGTGCAGCTAGGTAAATCAGGCTAAATTGGCCTTCTTCACTCTCGTAGCGTCTGATTTCATTTAGTCCCAGACAATCGCAGTAGAAATTGAGCGAAGCATCAAGATCGGCAACTCGGACCATTGTGTGTAGATATTTCATAGTCGCATTTCAATATCAGTTGTTGAGTTAAGCGACAGGGTCGCGTCTGAGGGCCTGACACATGCAATGAATACCACCTCCTCCAGGCGTAATCATCGACATATCAGGATCGTAAATTTCCAGGCCTAATGCAAGGGCCTTTTCTTTTAGTACCTTGCTTTTTTCAGGTAGCAAGATGCGGTCTGCACCTAATGACATGACATTGCATCCCAGATCAAGAGTATCCTGAAAGGGTACCGCGACGAGTTCAATATTTTTGGACTTGAGCCACTTGACGATCTCGGGGTCTGTTGATTCGAGACAAACTGCAGCTAGCTTGTGAGCGAGCATAACCACCATCAAGTCAATATGGACGTAAAACGGATCGATATCCACGAGTCTGACTTCCCATCCTTCCGCCTCCAACCAACCTTTGATTTGCAAAGCTGCTTCGTGCTGGCTTCGACCTTCATAGCCTTCCCATCCAAGGAGCAGAGTGCCAGGCTCAATTGCATTGAAGTCGCCGCCTTCAAAAGTGCCTGCCGTGACATAGTCGTAGATCGGTATGCCAAGTTCAGAATAAGTTTCGATGGCCCGAAAGTTTTCCCCGCGGCGCCACCAGTTTGCCATGTTGGTAATGATTGCTCCATAAGGAGTCATGACCGATGAGTCTCGAGCAAAAATCTGGTAGGGAAGATGATCATCGCTTTTCAAAAAATGCACCGTTACACCAGCTGATTCGAAGGCTGATACGATTTCGGCATGTTGCTGTTTTACAATGGTTGAGTCGAACGGGATTTCACGACGGATGCTTTTCTTCGAAATCGAACTGGTTTTGCGCCAATGGTAATGGTCAGCAGGTCCAAGTAGTACATCTCGAAGTATGCCGTATTCGCAATCTGCTCCCCAAGATTGCAGAGTTGGGGTGCCTCCCCCGTCAATACGACATTTCAATGGTGAAGAGTTATTCATGAAGATATTCAAAAATTGTGTTGGTAGGAATTCTTGCAATTGATCGGTTGTGTGTTAATCAAGACAAAGAAAAAGTCATTTGGTTCAGTGGAACTCGATCGAAAATTTCGCGCTTAACCGTACGATCAATGGAAAAGAGAGATCAAAGTATCACAGGATTTTATCAAAACTCATGCATAATACCAAGTTTGCATCAGGATGTTCCCACGCTAATATTTCGAACATGAATCCATTGAAAAGAACGATAAATGGCAGGACTTTGGTGTTGTCGTGGCACATGTTTTTGCATGTTTCTGCAAATCGGGACAATAATCCAAAGATATTACGTTAGCGTGGGAAATTCCCAAGGTTACAGAGTAGACTTTCATTATTTTTATCAGATGATGACAAAAAACCAGTCTGCTGTTTCGTTTGAAAATCGACTTTTACGCACAGACTGACAGTTTGCTGATCGTTAACTGGACAATCCCTGTCTGAAAATCTTTCGGATATTTGATTATGGATAATCACCGATACAAGTTGACTTACTAGCCCACTGCTCCAAGCATCAATATCTACTCAATGCAAAACAATGACAGCCAGAGTGATGTTAGTCGCTCAATCGCCATCTTTGCGTTTTCTCTAGGGGCGCTGTATTTTTCCTATGCATTCGTGCAAAGAGTCTCACCAAGCGTGATGACTTCCGAGTTGATGCGTGATTTTGGAGTTGGGGGAACTCTACTCGGGATGCTGTCGGCGTTTTATTTCTATACCTATGCCGCTATTCAGTTGCCTGTAGGCATGTTGACCGATCGGTTTGGTCCGCGTAAATTGATGAGTTTCGCTCTGATTCTTTGTGCACTCGCTACCATTGGATTTGCGCTCAGTCCGAACCTCCTCTCGGCAATTGCCCTGCGTGCCTTGATTGGCGCATCTGTAGCATTCGCATTTGTAGGGACAATGGCAATTGCCGGGTATTGGTTTCACCACAACAGAAATGCCTTTTTGGCGGGTATCTTGCAGACTCTGGGTATGTTAGGTGCCGTTTTTGCCCAAGCACCACTGCGGTCGGTTGTAGAAACAATCGGGTGGAGAAATACCATGCATATTCTCGGAGCTATCGCAGCAATCCTCGCTTTATTGATTTATTTTGGGGTGCCAAAACGTACTCGAGACCAACGACAAGTTGTTTCTTACAGCATTCGCAAAGCATTCAAATCCGTGGCCTGGAATCGTCAAACCTGGTTGTGCGCCATGATCGGTTTTGGCTTGTGTGCAACGATGTTGTCGTTCAGTGGACTATGGGCAGTACCCTGGCTAACTTCGGTACATGGTTATACTCCAACCAAGGCTTCTGCAATGGCCTCTACTTTGTTTCTGGGTTGGGCAATCGCAGCGCCCCTTGTCGGATGGATATCAGACCAGATTGGCCGCAGAAACATACTGCCCCAGATCGGTGCTGCTGTCAGCATTCTCGTATTTTATGCAATTGTCTATCGAACTCCGGAAAGCGAGTTTTTTCTGGTTTTGTTGATTTTTCTATGCGGGATTTTCGGTTCGAGCGTGACCGTCTGTTTTACGGTAGTGAGAGAACATAATCATGCTCGCTATGCCAGTACCGGGTTGGGACTCATGAACATGTTTGTTGTTGGATCCGGCGCAGTTATGCAACCGACCATTGGCTGGTTGCTGGATCTCAATTGGAAGGGTGTCATGCTGGATGGTGCAAGAATCTACGATGCAAAGGCATACGAGATTGGTTTTTCCAGTTTGCTGGTGGTGATGACTTTCGCCTTGATTTCGACGTTCATGCTGAAAGAAACCTATTGCCGATCGCAACACGACACAAATGCTATTGCGCCTCTTTCTGAGGCCTATGGATCAGCAGCCAGAAAATGATGAATCTCGAACGATACCATCAGAGTCGGTGCAAGTGATCATGAATATTCGCACTGACAGCCTTACTCAAGCACGTCAGGAGATTCCTCAACCTGGTATTTTTTTTCGATTCCTGGGCTTGCATACCCTGCTGTATGGGATCTTTCCCTTTTATATACCGGTTTACATGTGGACTCAGGGAGTGACACTGAGTGGAATATCCTGGTTTATCGCGGTCAGTGGATGCGGCTTTATTTTGGGCTTGTGGACATGGGATCGATTGCGAGGAACGATATCTCTGGTTTTCATGTTCGCTATATCTCTGCTACTTGAGGTGTTGTTGCTACTGTTAATTCTGATCATGAAAGGTGAAGGAGTGCTGATGATTGTAATGACAGGTTTTGCTTACGGGTTTTACAACTGCTTTTACTGGACAACCCAGCGAGCCATGTTCTATTCGCTGATCAACCTTCATAACTCAGGCCGCAAGTACGGAAATTTGCAAATCTTTGTTGGCGCTTTGCTGCAAGTCGGAATTGTGATCGGAGGCTATATCCTGGATATGTATTCGTATTACCATATGCTGGTTATATCGGTCTTGATTTCATGTGTTGGTTTGCTGCTTTTCGTACCATCAAGACCCGAGTACCCAAAGGCGTTAACGGACCAGCCCAGACTGTCGATGCAAGAGGTATTGCAGTTCAAGGATCCGCATAGGTCCAGACTGATGTTTTTCACGGATGCAGCATTTTTGTTTGCCGAGAGTTTTTTCTGGGTGATCACCTTGTTCATGCTGGTGCACGAAAGTTTCTTCAGTTTGGGTATCGTCGTGCTCTCGCTGGCAGTAGCGTTCGGGCTGGTCTTTTACGTTCTGAAGAATGTCATTGATCGAATATCGACCAAAAAACTGTTTCTGATTGCAGTGGTACTGTATGCACTTTCCTGGTGCTTGCGATCCTATATCAATGAACCGATGTCACTGGCATCGTTATATCTGATGATGGTTGTTATTACTTTTCTGACCGCGTTTTTTCGGTTGACTCTGAATAAAAGATTTTATGACATTGCTCAACATGATCTGGGCAATGCCTACCTGATTTTGAAGAGTTATTTTACCCAGGCGGCTACCGCGATCATTTTTGCCTTGACAGCCTGGGTTTTTCTAGCCGCTGGTGATCAAGTCAAGTTGCTGGAATATACCTACTGGGCATTAGCAGTGTGCGCCTTTTTGTATTTGCCTTATGAAAGGCGTATCAGGAGTCGATCAACCGGATAGATTTCCTGTCACAGCCGCGCATCCAATCTCGCAATATTGACGGGCATCAAACTGTATCGGATTGGTTGCAGCTGAAG
Source organism: Candidatus Poriferihabitans sp. (assembly GCA_965220975.1). Taxonomy (GTDB): domain Bacteria; phylum Pseudomonadota; class Gammaproteobacteria; order Arenicellales; family Poriferihabitantaceae; genus Poriferihabitans. The sequence goes on from OZ244855.1 coordinate 3,317,914, forward strand.
GATCGGCCACGGCCATTTTTCCGATTTCAGTCATTCTGGACTCATCAGTATTAATCAGTGACGAGCGCTAAAAATCATCGCCTTCTAGCCAATGATCTTGAAAGAATTTTTATGGTCGTCGAAAGACTGATGTCTGTTGAATTCGTTACTAAATGACAAGAGAGATCATCACGGTAATTTTTAGTTGTTTGTACCCGCTTATGCACAGGGCGCAAAATTTTTGGAATCAACTTCAAGCAATTCAAAGGCCGGCTTATCAAAGAGGTAGGATTGGACAATATCGGTATGGTTGCTGCTTGACGACCAGACAGTGAGAACTGATTGAGGCTAATGGTCTTCAGATGATCAAGCAGGAACCATAACTTATGTATGGTATGGCCATCTTCCATTGTTATTTTCGACTATCCGAGACTTTTGACCCTATCCACCAGTGATTTGCCGTTTCCCGGTTTTGGTCGGGGTGCATCATCTTAAAACATCAGGCTACCAGTCATTGTCGCACAAGCAATTTGAGAGAGTTCGCCTTGCATTGCCAGATGGTGCGCTTATGATACTGGAAAGTCGCGACTGTCACCGTTTCGGGACGGGCGGTAATGTTGCACTTCAGATTGGAACGAGGGGACTTAAAAATGTCAACAAATGATCAGACAAAATGTATTCCAGGCAACTTTCATGAAACTTATTCAATACCAGAGAAAATGGAGCAACAGGAACGATCGAATCAATAGGAAAAGAGAAAATCACGGTGACTAAAATGGATACTGGTGATGCTAGAGCCGGCATGATTCGATTAATTGAAAAAACGACTTCTCGAACGGGCAAACATTGCCATGAGGTTTCTTCAATAGTAATCACCCTGTAGAAACCCAGTTTACGACTATGGCTCACGAATTTGCACACTTGTACCTTGGCCACCTAGGTGATGACAAGGGACGACGCGTTCCAGACAGTAAATCGCATTGATCATGCCCTAAAAGAAGTCGAGGAAGAAATAACCGCCTATATCGTGGCGAAGCGCAACAAAATAACACCAATGAGTGAGTCATATCTTGCAAATTACAAGCATGCCTTCAAGAATCTCAATCTCTACGGCATCATGCATGCGGCAAATGCCTTGGAAACGGCCATGGGAATTTCTGCTAAGCGCTCTGGAACGATGAGGCATAACTAAAGGAACGTACATTCGGCCAACCCTGGAAAAACACGAAAAAGCGCAGATCACTCGGCTGGGCTCACATGTTCAGAACTCTTTCGTTTTATGTAGCTGCTTGTCCACTTCGAGTCCAATGTTTTTGAGAGATGGTTTTCTCCGGAGTGATTGAAAGGCACATTCATTCACGGTTAGAACTTCTCCACTTGGATATCCAGCAGGTTTCGAGCTTTCTCGCCAAATGCCATGCCGATCAGGTGAATCGGTCCTCCGCGTTCGAGATACTTCTCGGCATACTTTTTTGCGCGAATTTGCTTGATCGCCTTGTCCAGTTCTTCTTTCGTCCTTTCTTCCATGTTTTCTTTGCCTTTCACCATCTTGAACTCGAACACGAAGACCTGATCCCCATGCAGCAGCACCATGTCCGAGCGGCCATGGCTGGTCATTTCCTCGACTATCAGGTTAGCCGTTGTCGTTCGAAAGCTCATGTACAGCATGCTCGCATACCAGGATTCGTAATGACCCAGCTTTCCACTGTCATGCCAGGCTTGAGGAAGATTTGGAAGCAATTCCCGGGTTTTCTGCCTGAATGCCGGAAAGTCGTTCTCTCCCAGGGCTTGAAGCAGTTCCTTTCCCAGAACTACTACTTGCTTGCCTTGGCTGGTCCAGTGCTCGGCTAGCCCGATGTTGAAACTCCTCTGCACTTCGTAATTCGGATAGTGCAGATGGTACAGAATGTTATCCCCATCCACTTCGGTTTCCGTGATGGTCAGATACCCGGACTGGAACAGCAAGGCCTCATGACTGAATTTGCCGAGTTCGAAACTGGTTACCAAGTCTGCATCGACGACCCGGTCTTCCAGCTGCATGGGACTGACCTTGTTCCTCTCCAGTATCCGATAGAGATAACCCGGCTCCCCGGACTGGAACCAGTGTGAACGAAAATCGCGTCTTTTGAACAGGTGAAGGATATCGTGGGGATTGTAGAGCTTCTCTTCGCCCAGCCAGCTGTAGCCGTTGTACCATTTGCGAATCTCGTTCCGATCCAGACCTTCCAGCTCGGGAGCAAACACCGTATCCAGGTCCTGATCGGTATAACCGCAAATCGATGCCAGGGGAGGGTAGAGGCTGATATCGTCGAGATTGTTCAGACCCGAAGAAAAACTGGTCTTGGAAAACATCGTGATGCCGGTCACGAACACGAAACGGATGTGTTTTTGAGCACTCTTCAGGATGCTGTAGATTTCTCGAAGGCTATCCCTGTTTGCTTGCGCCTTGTCGTCATCTTCCAATACATCCAGCACCGGCTTGTCATATTCATCGACCAGGACCACTGCCTGCTGACCGGTTGTTTGGTGCAGGCGGGTCAGAATACTCCGAAGCCGGTTAGGAGAATCTGTGACTGGAGGCAAGGACTTGAGATCAAACAACAACACAATCTCATGTAATTGGTTAAGTATGTTTTTTTCCAGGGACTCGGGTGTGCTGACGGTCCCATCCAGGGTCAGGCGAACCACCGGGTACTTGACCGACCAGTCCCAGTGCGGGTGTATATCCAGTCCTCGAAACAGGGGTTCATTCCCCTCGAACAGTTCCTGCAAGGTATCGATCAGAAGACTCTTGCCGAAGCGTCTCGGACGAGAGAGAAAGTAGAAATCACCCTCGTTGATCATTTGCCGGATCAAGGGCGTTTTATCCACATAATAACAGCCCCTCTCTCGAAGTCTGCGAAATGATTCAAGTCCAAGCGGCAACGGACGGCTTTGTGTCAGATTCTGTTCACTCATGATGTGATCATCTTAACATGGTTGGGCGAACGGTTGTCTGTTATTTGTCTTGTGATATTTTATTCGCTTATCAATGCTCTGGCCAAAGATCATCACCACAGAAACACTGTTTCCCGAGCTCACGCAGACAACAGCAGTCCTTCTATTACAAGTGGTTTTTTGGATAACAATCCCGCAATTTTGGCCTCGACTCAACTTGTATCGATGAAGCAGTTGTCGAATCAATTACAAACTGGGTATTTCTCGGTTGGCAGAGCGATTAGAATGCCACGAACGAATGTTTTCTACATGGGATTGGTTGAATACTTACAACTGAACTAAGAGCATGACACTGCCAATGTGAACCTTCCCGTTACTTTCCTCACCTCGGACATCGCTATTGCCTCACTAATACAAATGGCTCTTGCTGAACTTCGTAACCAAGGGAAACTCTGGGTTGATCGATGAGGACCTAGTGAAGTACTTCGACAGTATTGCACACGATCAGTTGCGGGATGTTCTTGACCTGAGAATCAAAAATGGCGTAGTCAGATGCAGGATAGACAAGTGGTTGAAGGCTGGAATACTGGATCAAGTCATCTTGAAGCGTTGCTAGTGCTTCTCAGGGCGGAATGCTTTCCTCCGATCTTGCGAATCTGCACATGTGACATGTGCTGTATCAATGATTTGAGCGGGTAGTTAGACCTTGAATTGGCGGACGATACCGACTGGTTCGGTATGCCGATGACTTTGAGCAGAAACGGGATGCCCAGCGGGTACCAAAGGTAATAGATAAGCGGTTTCGAGAATATGGATTAATTTGCCATGAGACCAAGACTTAATTCATCGACTTTGGACCTTTGCAGGCAGGGCCAGCAGACCGAGAGAACTTCAACTTTCTGGAATTTATCCACCTATGGGGAACGTCTGGTAACGGATACCGAGTACGGCGGCAGGTAACCTCAAAGAAGCGTTTCGCCCAAGCAGTGAAAGAGACCTACCTGTGATGCAAGTGGAACCGTCACCACTTGATTCAAAAACAGCAGGATTACCTATGTTGGGTCATTCAGAGGCATTGTGGATACAAGGGATTTAGGGTAACAGGAAGAGATTCTCATGGTTCCTTGTCAGGTTAAACGGTCATTATTGTGCCTTTTAATCACCCCGCTTGTCATGAAATAATGTCCGCCGCTTGACATTGTGGTTTGGTATGATTTGACATCCAATCCCGACTGTGATGTCGATTCCGGAATTGCATGATCTTGTCGGGTGCCCAGCATGTTGTGGGGCAGGCATCCATAGGCATGTCATCCCCTCGGAATGCATCCGAAAAATCTGCCCATTTTGGGGCCGGGGAGTCGAGTGTATTCCATCAATATTATTACAAGGCAAATGAGCATGGCACAAGGTGCTATCTAGCCGGTGCCGAAACGATAATGTGAAGGGGAGCAATGAATTGATCTGTTGTGCAACTTCCCGCGGCTTTCGGTCCGCGTCATGCGCTGGTCTATACCACGTGAGTAAACCAGTTAGGTGGGGAGCCGAGCACATCAATCGTACACGCTAGGATCTCTGTGGGACGGGGCTTAGTAACAACCCTGTCTACTCGGGTCTCCGGTCACAGCCGCGCATCCAATCTCACAATATTGACGGGCATCAAACTGTATCGGATTGGTTGCAGCTGAAGGATCGGCCACGGCCATTTTTCCGATTTCAGTCATTCGGGATTCATCAATGCCCAACTCGGCAAGTGTGTTTGGAATTCCGATTTTCGACCGCAAGTCTAAAATCCATTTTAGAAAAGGTTCAAAGCCTTCATCATAGCCAAGATAGAGAGAGAGTTTGGCAATCATCGGTTCAATGGCCTTTCGGTTGGCTTGCAGTACGTAAGGCATCAATACTGCATTGAGCGTACCATGATGGGCATCGTAGAGTGCTCCGAGGGGGTGTGCGAGAGCGTGCATCGCCCCAAGGCCGCGTTGAAATGCAGTGGCTCCCATTGTTGAAGCGACCAGCATTTGCCCACGGGCACGTAAATCCGAACCGTCATGCACTGCCTGTTCCAAGTTTTCGTGGATGATGCGGATACCTTCGGCAGCGATACTGGACGCCATTGGATGGAAAACAGGTGAACAGTAAGCTTCAAGGTTGTGGGACAAAGCATCCATGCCGGTTGCAGCGGTAAGTGAAGCTGGGAGACTCACGGTCAGCTCCGGATCCAGAATCACGCAGTCCGGGCACATCCTTGGATGAAAAAGGATGACCTTTCTAGGCTCATCCTCCTTGACGATAACGGATGCACGTCCCACCTCTGAACCGGTTCCCGCTGTTGTCGGGATCGCGATTGTCTGCATGATCAGTTGACTATCTGCATTCTTCCAGTTATCGCCGATATCCTCAAGTTCCCATAGATCACACTTCTGATAAGCTAGGGTCGCGATCGCCTTTGCCGCATCTAGAGCACTGCCCCCTCCAAGGGCAATCACACCATCGTGCTTTTGATCTCGGCATAACTGCATCCCGGCATCCACATTTGAACCGGTCGGATTGGCCCGAACATCACTGAGCAATCCGGTTGATATGCCATGGGAGCGGCAAATGTCCCGGATATTTTCGGTCATGGGAAGTTTGGCAAGACCAGGATCAGTGACGATCAGGGGTGAGAAAATGCTCAGTTGTTGGCAGACTTCGGCAATCTCTCGAACTCTCCCGCATCCATAACGAATGGCTGTGGGGTAATTCCAGTTGACGGAGTCCAAAATCATACCTCAAGGATTATGCGGATTGGACAATGGTCGGAACCCATCTGGCTATTCAAGTAAGTGACTGGTCCAGCTAGATTTAACGAGTCCTCATGCATGAGAAAGTAGTCGATCCGCCAGCCAATGTTTCTTGGCCGACTTCGACTGATCATGTGCCACCAGGAATAGACATCGGTAGTGGTTGGATTCTGATAGCGCCAAGTATCGATCCAGCCATCTGCATGCAAGCGATCCATCCATGCCCGTTCACTTGGATGAAAACCAATGTTGCCATCATTTTCTTGTGGTCTCGCAAGGTCAATTTCGTTATGGGCAACGTTCATATCTCCGCCAACCAGTACGGTAGCGCCTTGATTCCTCAGCTCATTCATATAGTCGTGGGTTCGGTCGTAAAAGACCAGTTTTTCCTGCCATGCCTGCTCGCTCTTGCCGCCATTCGGAAAATAGATGCCGAGAATTTTCCATTGTTGTCCGTCAAGCTGAAACGAGAGTTGGCTGAGTCTTCCCTCATCTGCGTTGGGGGCATTGGGAATCAAGCTTGAAAACTCCAGAGCCTCAATTTTTGACTCGATATTCTTGTGTATCCAGGCTGATGTGCCGGAATATCCTTTTTTCTCGGCACTGTTATAGTATTGAAGATAATCCGAGTAGGCGCTCTGAAAGGGTGTAAGCTGCTCGGGCTGGGCTTTTGTTTCTTGTATCAGGAGTACATCTGGATTTTCCGCATTGATAAAAGAGCTTAACTCACCCTTTCGCTCGACAGCACGAAGGCCATTGACGTTCCACGAGATGATTTTCATTGCAGTGTATATTGTCTGAATATCGATTGATACTTAGTTAGTTGGCTTGAGGAATTGCAGTATATCCTGCCACATCGAAATCCCCGGTTCAGCTTTTTGATGGTCGCATCGGGTTGAAAAAACCGATTCTGATTGCTGAATCATGGAAATATCGTTTATCTATATAGTTTTGCGGTCTCGAATCAGCGATTCCCCCAGCGTTTATTGCATGCCTCACACAAGACTTGGCAGTTTTTCTCTTCCGTGGCACCTCCCTTTGACCATGGGACAATATGGTCAGCATGGCAATCTGACAACTTGATTCTTTCCCCGCACTTGTTGCAAAGCCTCTTTTGTCGCTCATAGACACGTTGCTTGATGCCTTGGTCAAATGTCCTGATGTTCAGGTGCCGTTCGGCTTTCCTGGTCTCGCCTTCCAGAAGATAGGCATAGATTCCGGAATGCCTGACGACATCCGGGTCCGCAATAAGTTCTTCAGTGCGCTTCGCGAGATATTTCGGGTCATATATTTTTGCCTTGTGTTCATGGTGGAAGCCGCCCCAGTCAAGGCCCTTCATCATACTTCGGTATTCTGGAAACAGTTCCAGCACCCAGTCGATGATGGATTCAAAATAGGAGAACAACCATGATGCATCTCGATCGTGTTGGTGTAGGGACAAGTAACCTTGAATATCACCATTGTGACTTTCTGTCAGTTTGGTAGCTTGAGCATGCCACTTGAGAACTGTTTCAAGATATTTCTGACGATTAACTTGACCTTTCAAGTAACGCCCACCCTTGCGGTCTGCATCGCAACCTGTCCGGCCAAAACGCTTCCTTGCATCACTGATAAACGGGCCTGAATAAACAGCACTGAGTAGCTCCTGATCTGCAAGCTGCTCACCGGCTATATTGATGGTCTCGAACCACTGCAACTTCTCTTTAGGTGATCCGTCACAAACATAGACAAATAGGCTGTAATCGAGAAAGTCAATCTTGCGTGGATCATCATCCTCAAGATTGTGAAAGGCAAGGGATTGAGGGGAGAATACGTCCTTAACGGAAAAATCCCCTTCTACATACTGGCATATGGATATGGTGCGTTGCTGACCATCAAGAATCTCAAACCTTTCATCTCCCAGCCTTGCCCAATACATGACATTTAGTGGAAAACCACGGGCTACACTTTTTATTACCGCATCCCGCTGATCTACGCCGTATATGAATTCACGCTGATAAGGTGGTCGAACATCAAGACGTCCACCGTAGCTGACTACTCCTCCCTCACCTTCGTCTTTATAGCCTTCCGTTAGTTCACGAATGGTAATCTCAAGCTGATCAATCTTCATTGCCGGGGTCTTCTGTTACGGATAAATATCCTTTTGTAAGTTTCCTTTCCATTCAAGTAAGAACCCCTGCCATATATGCCATTTGGATCTTGTTCTATACCTCTATTGGAACCCAATAACTCGAATTGTTCTGGATTGTACTTATCCATGAATGATACAGGCACACCCATTATCCCGTCAAAATCCATTGGAATTTTAGCAATATTACTGACCTCTATCGCATCGTAATTCTCATACTTCGGATGAACCTCTGGATCGTACCTCTCCGACAAATAAAGTTTCTCATGCCTTTTCTTGTGGTCGAGGTTTGTGTACCAGATGCTTTGCGAACGGCCCTTGACAACACCGTCCACGATTCTGTACGCACTTCCCCTTTTTCCTTTTGCAAGCAGTTGAGCTGTGTAGTCTGGAGGCAGGTCAAACAGCAAGTCTCGCCCCATCGGAGTATGCCCGACCCAGATCCTGTTTTCCCTGATCAGTGGAAATATCCCTATATAAATGATGGCGTTTTTATTTCCAATAATGATGAATTTCTTGTCATGCTCAACCAACTGGGCTACGTATTCCCGGAACAGGGAAAATGGTGGGTTAGTTACGACAATGTCGGCCTGTTTCAGAAGTCGGATGCATTCATCACTTCGAAAATCGCCATCTCCTCGAAGTTTCAAGATGCCAATGTCCTCAACATTAGGAATCGTATCCCCCTTGCAAAAACCATCGTACTCCAACATGATCGCGCTCTCGCTGTCATGCTTGGAGAACATGTCATCTTGGCTATTCTTATAACAGGTTGTGATCAGCTTCTTAAGTCCCAGATGCTGAAAGTTGTAGGAGAAATAGTGGAAGAAATTGCTAACCCTGGGATCGTCACAGTTGCAATAAACCACCTTGTTCTTGAAGTGGGCTTTGTAGTGCTTCAGCTCATTCTCGATATCCGACAACTGGGTGTAAAATTCATCCTGACCTGCCCTCTGGGCTTCATGCAGATTCTGGTTATATGACATGGCTACTTTTCAATTCCCCCTTCAATCTTATTCATGATCCTGCCGCCTTTACATCCTCATAAACCTGAAGTTTGGAGATGTTGGTCCTGGTTAGAATCAGGGAGCTCGAATAGAAACCTCAACAATTTCGCCAGGCCGCACAACCGAGATTGCCCTATCGATATTGCTATTTGGAGTCTAACCAGAAGCCAATTAGCTGAAAGCAATACAATGACACCAATTTATCGCCCAGCCTTATTCTGCTGGTATTGATGATTTGGTCAATTATAATCAGAATCTCATATCCCTCCTGTTCAGTCAAATCAAGTAACTCGCATTACTTTTTCCGACCATCCCCTCTCCGCCAGAGTATCAACGCAATGGATTGGTAGGTAATTCCTCGGAGGCGCAGGAATTCCTTGCTCAAACAGCAGTTTCACTGTGCCGAGCTACTCTAAGCGCTTGTGCTTCGTGCTTGAGCACTCTCAGCACCTGCTCCTTGTCAACCCCTGAGAACCACTCGAAAAAATCGTCAACCGTGGCATCGCCAGCTAAATTTTCGCATAGCGCAAACAACGGAATTCGGGTACCCATGAAAACCCAGGTGCCACTGACCATCAGGCTTTTGCTCTCCCGCCGAGCATGCTCTCCAATCAATCATTGAGTTAAATTAGCAGCAAGTTTTCAGTCATTATAATGCAAAACATTGTCCCTCCTGGAATAATCTCAGTTCGCTATTGTCCCAGATCCCACTGACCGACATATTTGCAGAGCATCCACATGCAGGTGATTATCATCTCAAGGATCTGCAAGATAGTATGCTATTTTCATTGTGATGCCGAACAGGCGACCAAAAACTCTCTCGTTATCGTTACAGAACCAGAAATTGCTCAAAGTTTCCCATCTTGATCTTGTTCAATACTAAAATACGATGCTTGCAATCAATATCAACTCAGTTAGGGAAAGGGGATACCTATATCAATGCAACTACAAAGCAAATTGCCGGATGTCGGCACCACAATATTTACCGTGATGTCGAAAATGGCCCAGGAATATGGGGCCATCAATCTGTCTCAGGGCTACCCCGACTTCGAACCGGACTCCGTGCTGATTGACCGGCTTATGCACCATGTTCGCTCAGGCAAGAACCAGTATCCCCCAATGATCGGCATTCCGGAACTGCGGCAGGCGATATCCGGCAAACTGAAGAAATACTCCGATGTCGATGTCGACTTTGATAGCGAAATTACCATAACAAGCGGCGCAACCGAAGCCCTGTTTTGTGCAATTTCTTCAGCAGTGCACCCGGGTGATAAAGTGATTGTGTTTGATCCGTCCTATGATTCCTATGCTCCAGCAGTTATCCTCGCAGGTGGCGAAATGATTCACCTGCCCATGACCCTGCCGGACTACCGAATTGACTGGGAAATGTTGAAGGGACATCTGGATGATTCGGTGCGCATGATCATTATCAATTCTCCAAGCAACCCGAGTAGCAGCGTTCTACATCCAGATGATTTGGACTTGCTGGCCGATGCCATTCGTCCATACCGGTGTACTGTGTTGAGTGACGAAGTCTATGAACACATAATTTTCGATGGAGTAGTGCACGCCAGCGTACTGACCCATCCGGAATTGCGAAGTCGGTCATTTGCGGTTTTTTCATTCGGCAAGACCTATCATGTGACCGGCTGGAAAATCGGTTACTGCATTGCTCCACCCGACATGACTCGGGAATTTCGCAAGGTGCACCAGTTTAATGTCTTTACTACTCCGACTCCCATGCAATGGGCATTGGCGGATTTTCTGGAATCCAGCCCCCAGAACTACCTTGAGTTGCCGAGCTTTTATCAGGCGAAACGGGATTTGTTTCGGTTACTGATTGAATCGTCGAGATTCGAGCTGCTACCCTGTGCTGGAACTTATTTCCAGCTCGCTGATTACAGTCAGATCTCCGACCAGAAAGATGTGGATTTTGCTGCATGGATGACCCAGGAAAAGAAAGTGGCCGTGATTCCCCTGACACCGTTTTACCGGCAGACACCCGATACTCGGATTGTGCGATTCTGTTTTGCCAAACAGGATGAGACACTGACGGAAGCTGCTGAAATTATTAATGCGATTTAGCAGGAATTCAAACCATGGATGATCTCAGGGTATCAATCGTCCAGTGTGATTTGGTCTGGCAGGATCCCAAAACAAACTGCAGCAGAATCGAACGGCTGATCAATTCGATTGACCAGACGAATCTGATTGTCTTGCCAGAGTTCTTCAGCACTGGTTTCTATCCAGATCCCGAAGCGAAATACGAGACCATGGAAAGTGATACGGTGCTCTGGATGATCGAGATGGCAAAGTCGCTGGATGCAGTTATAACGGGTAGTGTGGTAATGAAGGTTGAGCACAGGGGTGCTCCAAGTTACCTGAACCGAATGCTGTGGGCTTGTCCGGACGGAACCCTGGACTGGTATGACAAGCGGCATTTGTTTCGTTACGGGGGAGAACATCTTTCCTACACGGCAGGGAACAGGAGAAAAGTCATGAAACTGGATGGCTGGTCGATCGCCTTGTTTGTCTGTTACGACGTTCGATTCCCAGTCTGGTGTCGCAATCGATCCGATTATGACGCAGCTCTCTATGTAGCCAATTGGCCCTATGCCAGACAGTATGCATGGGATACTCTGGTGCGTGCTCGAGCCATCGAAAATCAGAGCTATGTACTCGCGGTTAACCGGATAGGTGAAAACCCGGAAGGGGAAGTATTTCGCGGCGGTAGTGCAATCATTGATCCGCTCGGCAAGCCGATTGCGTTGTGTGAGCAAGCAGAAATGATTCAGACTGCAACACTGTCCAATTCCGCTTTGCGCAAGGTTCGGGCAGATTTTCCGGCTGCAATGGATCAGGATAATTTCATGATCATCGATGATTGAGCATGGGGTTTACCAAGGATATTGTCGAATTTGCCATGAGTACTTCTGGCGATGAGGTTCCAGTGCAAGCGCACGGTGATGACCTTGTCGCTCATGGACTGGTTCGCCGTAACCATTGCGGGAAGAGACCGGCCAGCAAGTCGAATTGTGTTGTGCCTTGTAAAACAGGAACAAGGTGTTGCAGAATCCAGCATGTAGGGGAGTTCCGTAAATTTCCAGCACGGGCAACCGCATTGGTCAATGGAGTAACCTCTCACGCATTGGACTATGATGATGCACATTTTGCTTATGTTGGGCACCCAAGTGCGGTAATCGTTTCAGCATCATTGGCTCTCGCCAAGAAGCATGATTGCAAGGGTTCGGATTTTCTGGATGCTGCCTTAATCGGCGCAGAATCTGCCTGTTACATTGGGGCCTGGTTAGGCAGAAAACATTATCAAGCAGGATTTCATCAAGCGGCTACGGCAGGTTGTTTTGGGCAACTTTGGCGTGTGCTCGTTTACTTGAACTTGATCTGGAGCAGACGGGCCATGCTCTGGGTCTTGCTTCAACAAGAGCAACTGGCTTGAAGTCCCAGTTTGGAACCATGGATAAACTCTATGATGCTGGGACTGCTGTAGCAAGTGCCATTGAAAGCGTGATGCTGGCAGGATTTTTCAAAGATCCATGCTGGTGATGAATGTCACCAGGGAGGCCTGTCAGAGCGATTCAGGAACAATTGCCTGCTTGAATCCGTTCAGCATAAGTTTCACAGCTCCTGTCATGGCATTCACGGACCTCTTGAAGCCCTCTCGCTGGTCTTGAAAGGCTGTCGATTATGTGATCATGAAATCAAGACCATCAAGGTTACTGTCAATCCGCTCTGGATGAACGTGTTTGATTTCAAGCCCCCAAAAACCGGTCTGGAAGCAAAATTCAGTTATCGTACTGCTATCGCAATGCTGATTGCCGAAATCGATACGGCAAAGCCCGCAAGTTTTTGCGTGAAGTGTGTCAATCTGCTGAAATTGTCGAACTTGCCGGGAAGGTTCAGATTGAACACGATTTCGGACATTCTGACACATCAGCTAGAGTAACGATTGATACCCATGCGGATTCGATTTACGATCAGCAATATGATCTCAAAAACCTGCCGGATCTATCAACCCGTACCCAAAAAGTACGAGCAAAAGCCGAATCGTTGATCGGCGAAGGAGCTGCAAGCAAACTCTGGAATTCGATTCAATGCTTGTCCCGCACGAAAACTGGTCAAGCAGGGTTAAAGGGATGGTTTTGGACAAAATGGCAATCTCTGATCCCAATGATTCCTAGGCAGAATATTGATAATTCAGCAAGCCGAGAGGACCCTTGAATATCCAAAGCGCATAACGGTATTTGCCCTGGTTCAATCATTGATAATTTTGCTGTGTTTTGAAATATAACCCAATTGATACAGAAATACGATTTCTTTGATAAATGACAGCAGTTGTGATGACTGATATCTTGATCGTTTTATTTCGGCAAACTCCCAATTTTGTCTCCGCTTCAGAAGGTCTGAATTGTTCAGTTGCGAATCAAGCAGAAGTCCATCATTGCATGGCTGGTGGGGCGACTGGTAAGTTCAATGATGAACGTTGATAAACGGAGTTTTCTTCCATACACTTACTTTAGCGAATTTTTCAAGGTTGGTGGAATAATCATTCTATTCTTTACCCTCCCAATTCAAGTACGCCCATGACATCGAAAGAATATGAAGCCAAGAAAATACAGCAGTATGAGGCTGCAGTGAAATATATTAGACAAGCTGATTTCGTGACGGCAAAAAACCGACTTAAGCGGTTGTCAAGGAAATACCCTGATTATTTTTTGGTATGGCACGCGCTGGGGATTGTTCATTTTAATCTGGGTGATTATGACAAGTCGATCACGGCATACAAACGTGCGATTGTGGTCAGTCCAAATGATCCCGAAATAAGGACTGATTTTGCTAGTGCTCTATATTACAACGATCAACTCGAGGAGGCAGAAAAGGAACTAAGCCAAGCACTGCAAATTGATCCTGATAACGAGAGAGCCTTGATGCTTGTGGGAGGACTGTATACCGATTTGATGAAAGATGATTTGGCTGAAGAAGCTTATCGCCGAATCATCAACACTTGTCCTTCGCATATATCGGCACACTCGAATTTGGTGTCATTGGCGATTGAAAGGCGAAAATTCATGAAAGCCAATCGATTGCTTAGAGAGTTTAAAATGACGACCCAAAAGCAAAAAGACTCAACCGAGATTGACATCGAAATTCAGTTGTTGCGAGCCAAACTTCTTGCTAAAAGAGGGAAGCATGAAAATGCATCAAGAATCTTTGATGCCCTTGTCGCCGAACATCCCAATAACCAGCGGGTTTTGGTATCTGCATTGGATTTCTATGAGAAACACAGCAATTATGTCAAGACCGTTGGAATTGCAGAAATGTTGATCGATCAATCAGGGGAGCTTAAGGATGTTCTTTATCAGAGCGCCTATTCCTGGTATAGACTTGGAAATTATGAAAATGCTCAAACGCGTCTTCGGCAAGCATTCACATCGAAATTCGGAACCATAAGAAAAGTCCTTTTGGAGGACTTGGCCGGAAATCTGTCTGTGGTGCAAGGTAATCGACAGCAAGCATTACAACATTATCGACAAGCCTTGAAACTCGAACCGGACTATGTACCAAGTCTGTTCATGCTTGTGATGATTAAAACATTTGAATCTCCTGATGATCCAGATATTCAGATGTGCAAAGAATTCATGGAAGGAAATGAACAGAGCGAAGTCGGAAAAATGTATTTTAAGTTCTTGCTTGCGAAAATTCATGACGATCTCCAACAATGGGATCGGGCTTTTGAGATATGCAATATTGCCAATCGACACGCACTGGACATAATCAACAGCATTTCGAAAAACTCTCTTGATTTCCTGTATGAAATCATGGTCAAGAGTGATCAGCCACCAGCCAAAACTGCTCGGATTCGGGATAATATTCGTCCGGTATTTATCGTGGGCATGCCAAAATCCGGCTCCTTCATGATTGAGCAAATGCTCGCCAAATCCGGTAAAGCAATACCTTTGGGAGAATATCCTCATATGGCGGATTTGATCGCGTACATCGAGCGGAATAGTGATTCATCTCGAGTCTATCCTGAAGCTCTCTTGTCACTTAGTCAGAATGAACTTGAAAGTGGGGTTGACAAGTATCTGGACTTGATTGGTTCTTGCCATATGATAAACCAACCTTGTGTGATCGACAGCAATCCAATGAATTCAATCAATATCTGGTTTATTCGTTCGTTGTTTCCTGATGCGCCGATTGTACATTGTTATCGCCATCCTCTGGATACGATTGTCTCGAATTATTTTGAGCTCTCCAAATCAGACAGTGGGGTTTTTAATAATTTGGAACTCCTGACAGAGTACTATGTGCTATACCACAAATTGATGGATCATTGGCGCAAGCTTTTTCCTGATATTATCGACATACACTATGATGATCTGGCAAAGGACATGGGAAGCCAAATTCGCAAACTCCATTCTCATCCAAAACTTGAAAGCCTGGTTGATTCTCTGGATCTCAATTCATCGGGTACCCAAACTGAAACGGTAGCAGAACTTCAGGCAAGAGAACCGAGGCAACCTGTTAAAAAAGGGCATTGGCAGAATTACGAGAAGCATTTGGGCGGCGTGATTGAAATTTTGAATAAGGCCGGTATTGTTGATTCTTCCGGCCATCTGATAACCGAATGAAAAGAAGACTGACGGATAAATTGTCATGGATGACAGACTCTAGATGCAGCTGGTGAACTACCAGGATGCCGTTATCGATTCTGGTTTGAAACAATGCCACAGCATTGAAGTCGACTTCAATTTGCCTTGTCAGACAATACGACCAAGATCGATATCAATAACAAGTCGCTCATCTATCGATAACGAGAATTTGCAACCGACGAGAGGCAAAGGGGATATTGTCGATCAGTCGATTGATTCGAGAATGAACATTTGAAAACTGCAAGCAATCAGGAGGGTTCGTTGTCAAAGGATACGCCATGCAACGTTATGAGTGATTTCTTTCTTTTTCGGGTTATCGAACATGTGCTCGAAAAGTTCGGGCAAAGACTCAGTCGGTGGTCGATAATCAATGAGCATGAAATCCGGGATTTCATGCACAGTTTATTCCACATCAAAATTGATCAGTTTCTACCCATGCAACTGGTTTCTGACCGGTCAGAATAGGACATATGGCACCCGTTAGAACGGTTACTTCCGATCAAAGAGGCGATTGGCGAATTGCGAAAAAGCTACTTCCCTATCTTGCGGAGCGCTGGAAAAGGGTTGTTATCGCTCTTGCGTTGCTGGTAGCTGCTCGATTAGCCAATGTTTCGATTCCGCTGATTTTGAAACAGATTGTCGATAATCTCGGTGAGATTCAGGTTGAGATAGCTATCCCTCTGGCACTTCTGATCGGTTATGGCGTACTCTGGTTTTCTTCGATTTTGTTTACTGAACTTAGAAATGCGGTGTTTTATCGCATTGGCATCGATATTGTCTGTAAAATTTCAGGCAAGGTTTTCGCTCATTTGCATCGGTTGTCGTTGACGTTTCATCTGGAACGCAAGATTGGCGCCTTGTTTCGGGACATTGATCGAGGGAATCAGGCAATTTCTCGATTTCTCAATATGGTTGTATTCGGCATTGCACCGGTGATTTTGGAAATGACCTTGGTTATCGGCATCTTGTGGAGTCAACTTGGAATTCAATATGCTGTACTGATCATCATTGTGGTCATTACCTATGTGACCTATACGTTGTGGGTTACAAGCTGGCGCAGAAGGTTTCAGATACGCATGAACGAACAGGATTCTTATGCTGGAACCAGACTTCTGGATTCATTGATGAATTTTGAGACGGTCAAGGTGTTTGGCAACGAAAGCCGGGAGCAGCATCGCTATGACCGATCAATGCGGCTTTGGGGAAAAGCTTCCTACCAGAACAATCTGTCTCTGTCGTTGCTGAATGCCGGGCAAGGATTGATTATTGCGATAGGTTTGACAGTACTGATGGTGATGGCTGCGACCGGCGTCCACAATGATGAACTGTCAGTTGGGGATTTTGTGATGTTGCACGCTTTCTTGTTGCAACTATACGTTCCTCTCAATGTACTGGGAACTGTCTATCGAGAGCTGAATCATTCCCTGATTGACATGGATCGCATGTTTCAATTGCTGGATGAGAAAATCGAAATCGCGGACAAGCCGAATGCAGATGTGCTACAAATCAAAACGGGTGAAGTCGAATTCAGAAATGTTGATTTCGGTTTTTCCCCGGGACAGCAAATTTTGCACGATATTTCTCTGTGCATTCGAGGGGGTCAGCAGTTAGCGGTTGTTGGTCCATCTGGAGCTGGGAAGTCGACATTGGCTCGGTTGCTTCTTCGGTTTTATGAGCCGCAACGTGGACAGATCTTGATTGATAGTCAGGATATCCGAGATGTGAGTTTAGCCAGTCTTCGTAATGCGATTGGAATCGTGCCGCAAGATACCGTTCTATTCAATGATACTATTGGATATAACATTGGGTATGGTGATTTGGATGCTGAAAACGAGGCGGTCAAGGAAGCAGCAAAGATTTCTCAGATTCATCATTTCATTGAACAGCACCCTGATCAGTATGAGGCCCTAGTTGGTGAGCGCGGTCTCAAGTTGTCGGGTGGTGAAAAGCAGCGTGTAGCGATTGCGCGAACGGCCTTGAAAAAATCACGAATCCTGATCTTTGACGAAGCCACGTCATCGCTGGACAGTCGTGTCGAGAATGCCATTTTGGAAGCCATGGATCGGGTTTCACAAGAAGTTACAACTTTGATCATTGCTCACCGACTCTCAACTGTGGTTCAAGCCGATGAAATTCTGGTGCTTGATCGAGGCCGGATTGTAGAGCGGGGAACACATGCCACACTCCTTGGTGCTCGCGGGTTATATGCACAGATGTGGGAACTTCAACAGCAAAACCCTCCGGAGAGTAGTGTTGCAACAGCCGTGAGCAAGAACGCATGAAATGACAAGAGTGAGGTCAAGAATGAGAGCAGTATGGTATGAAACGACCGGCGATGCCGGACAGGTTCTAATTTATGGAGAGCGGCAAAAACCTGCTCCTGGTCCAGGTGAAGTGCTCGTTCGAGTGGAATACTCGGCAGTGCATCCATCGGATGTAAAAAAACGGTCTGGATTACAACCGGCCGGTTTTGCAGATGGTTATGTGATCCCCCACAGTGATGGTGCGGGAACGATTGAAGATGTGGGTGAAGGCGTTGAAGATCGAAAAGGAGAGAGGGTCTGGATTTATCAAGCTCAATATGGACGACATTGTGGTACCTGTGCGGAATATATTGTAGTACCCTCCCACCTGGCACCAAGACTCCCGGAGAATGTTGATTGCAGGATCGGCGCCTGCGTCGGGATACCCATGATGACGGCGTTTCGGTGTGTACAGGTGGCGGGTGATTTAACGGAAAAAGTTGTCTTGGTGACCGGGGCCTCCGGTCGAGTTGGATTTTATGCCGTTCAATGGTCCAAGCTTGCGAAAGCTCAGGTCATAGCAACCGCTGGATCGGAGGAAAACTGTCAGGTTGCTCTTGATGCAGGTGCAGACTGGGTACTGAATTATCGCGACCATGAACTAACCCGCCTGATTTCTGAATGTGCCGGATCGAGAGGAGTCAGTCATGTCATTGATGTCGAATTCGGGCAAAATGCAAATGTGAGCGCTCAAATTCTCAATAACTGTGGGAGCATTTCAACCTATTCATCATCGAAGGCTCCTGAACCGCTTATTCCCTTTTATCCGATGATGTTCAAGAATGTTTCGGTACATATGGTTTTGGTCTATAGCATGCCGGATGAGGTAAAGAAGCAAGCAATCAGTGCAATATATTGTGCACTTGAAAGAATGCAGTTGAGTCACCGCATATCGTCAATTTATGATCTTTCAGAAACAGCAAGAGCGCACGAATTAATTGAGAGTGGTGGAGCGGCTGGTTGTGTATTGATTCGAATCTCAGAATAGAGACGCATCAAGGTTTATCCGCAGGGTATGTCAGGATAAGAAGCTGAACGGGTGCCCGCAAGTGGATTATTATTGATATCTCGATAGGTGAATACCAGCGATAATTTTAGAGTGTCGCTGTGGTTCTTGCTCGCTGCATGCAGAGTTCTGCTGTGAAAGAACAGCACATCCCCGCATTCGAGATTGGCATTGATAGCGGTACCAATAATTCCCTGGTTTTCATTGATATCTTCGCGGAAGAACAAGGCACCATCAAATCTTCCTCTATCGAAGTCCAATCGGTGTGAGCCTGGGATTAAGCGCATGCCGCCGTTGTTCTGGTTTTCGCTACCGAGTGCTAACCAAACGTTGATGAGATCAGGTTTATCAAACAGCCAGTAACGGATATCTTGGTGCCACTTGGTAGAACTGCTGAATCCGGGGTGTTTGGTCATCAAGCAGTTGTGATGGTTTTGGGAGACAGCGATTTGTTTGCAGCCAAGTAGACTTCGTACTCGGTCGGTTACCTCTTTACTAGTTGCCCATTTTCGAAAGATATGATCACGGGTATATGCATTGAGGAGTCGGCGAGGGGTGTTCCCGCCGAGTGACTGGCGGTCAACTGGAGAACCCGGATACTGAACATCGCTTTCGTATTCGACTGGGGCGAGCAACGGGTCGATGGATGCTAGTGCAACTTTGCGAATGGATTCGCATAACGAAGCAGGCGCTAAAGCGGGTGTGATGATGAAACCATCTTCATGAAACTGAGCTATTGATTTTTGATCGAACATTGTGAGTCAAGTTAATGGTCGGGGTGAGAGGATTTGAACCTCCGGCCCCTGCCTCCCGAAGGCAGTGCTCTACCAGGCTGAGCTACACCCCGTTTACTAAGCCTCGAACCGAAACATAATTTATATTTAAAGTTTACCAGTAACCGAAGCGATTGCATATTTGATTTTTGTATAGATGATTCTACCTATACCGATTTTGATTTTTAAGTCGGGTGATTTATCTTGTTTGTCAAAATAAGATTTGATTAAGGCTCTTTGGTAATACTTTTGATCTGTTTGAGTAGGATTGTGTATCTACTCGACCCCCATTGGGGGAGAGAAAAGAGACTATGGCGTCATAATTTGAATGGAGTTTCGGACTTCATTCTTGGATCAAGCAATTCAGCAAATATTCCTCAATGAAGTCTCGTATAAGGTGAAACATTTCTGAGCTCAATCTATCGATCAGATAATGAAGTCAATTTGACCGATCGGTCCGAGTTGTCATAAGAAACATGAAAGGGAGCTTTCCATTTACAGTAGCATGGTGATAGACTATCAGCCTATCGTTCGCCATACCGTTTTCTTTTGCAGATCTAGAATATCGATGTGAATGAGTATAAACGAGTGGATCTCAAGAGATCGAAAAGATGGTTTTTCGATCGAATATCGGGTACAACGAATTGGGTATCGGTTTCAATCCATGGTTGTTCTGTTTATGTCCTTGCTACGGTTCCGGTTTTCGGTTTCAATCTATAGACCGTAGTGGTCTATACTCATTCACAATAGTGATAAGAGCTGCGAGGTGGATGGATGAATCCTGATCAGAAAAAAGAATTGGAGTCTTTCCTTGATCTAACGGAAGGGGCTCCTCCTCGAGTGTTTGTTGGACGGGAAGAAGTACTTGACGACCTTGCAAAGGCCGCTAGACAGGTGTGGAAAAGTACGGGATCCAATGGGTATGGTATGGGGAAAGCGACGCGCATTATCCAGGGCGCGCCGGGAGCGGGCAAGAGCTCAATTCTGGAGGAAATTAAAAAGAATCCGGAGAGACTGAAGACGGAGAGTGTGGGCAAGGCTCCGTTAGTGGTAACGCTCAAGTCTGGCAAAATCCGTAAACCGATCAATATACTCAAGCCATTAGCCGAGGAGATCCATCCGTCCAAAATTCAAGAGTTCATGACTAGCATTAGCCAAAACACCGGTGGTCAGGCTGGCTTTGATTTTGGACTGTTTCAATTCACTCGCAAAAAGGAAACCGGCATCAGGCAACAGGAACCAGAAGTAGACTGGGACACTTTCGGGGCATGGGTTGAACAGCATGGTGGATTTGATCGTCCGATCGTGCTGGCCATTGACGAGGCACAGCGCTTTCAACGTGATTTCGAAGATCCTCTCTCCAAGCTGTTTCAGAGTCTCCATGATGGTTGTGGTTTGCCGATTGTATTGGTGTTGGCAGGTCTCAGCGATACCGAATACTCGGCTGACCAGATGGACCTGACTCGTATACCGCCCAAACAGAAACACAATATTGGTTGTTTTCCAGATCATGAAATTCAGGAATTTATGGAAAAGTACTGTGCACATTTCGGGATCGACAAGACTGGATTCGAGCAGGAGATTGATCGGTTGATTCAGCCTTGCGACGGGTGGCCCCGGCATCTGCATATCGTTATGCAGGCATTGGGCGAAGAAGCTCTGAGATCGGAGGGTGATCTCAACAAGGTAGAATGGGAAAGGATACGCGCCGAAATCCAAACCTTAACCGATGGCTATTACAATAATCAATACTCGCGTGAGATGAGAGAGGCCAAAAGCCTGACGTGGAAGGTCATGGCCGAATTGCATAACCGGCAGGGGCGAGAAGAAATAATTAGATTAATCAATGAATGCAGAGCGGATCCATCAAACTATTCGATGCCGAAAGGGATGGACGCAAACGAGTTCTTTAATCACCTTGTACATAAGGGGGCTTTGCATGAGGAACCGGCTGATCAGTTTGTATGTCCGATCCCATCTTTTCGGACTTTTCTGCTTGATCGGGGTAAGATCACAGATAACTCGAATTTAGGAGTTCAAACCACATGACCCGATACTAGCGGGTTTGCGATAACCTAATTCTCGTTTGATATTTTTCTCTCAAGCATAATCAATAGGGCAAGTAATTACAGGATTGTTTGGTTACAGATGTAAATTTTCGATCGAGTCATTTGTGAATTGCCAGAAAACAGGTTGATGATTGATCTGATCTACGCAAATATTACCGTTTCTCATTCGTGATATGAATTTCGGGAATCATGAAAGAATTCGAGGGTGGTCCCGCGCGGGACCACCCTGAGTTGTCGCTTATTTCTGCCAAATAAGTTGCATGGGATCGCTTGCTATCTGAGTGAAATGATCAGATATAACTTCAATTAGATGAATAATAACAGTATGATAGTGAAAATACAGGAATGATGAACTCAATTATTATTGAGTTATCCACAACGGTACGATTTTCGTACTGTTGCATTGCACAATATGTTTAATCACGCTTGCATTGGTCAATATGTAGTCGGGATGTCTAAAATTTGTGAGGTTGGTTGCGATTTCAGTAGCGATTTCGAACAATTCCAGATCAACACGAACTCATGAGAAGGTTGTATTATTGTGGTGATCATGTTCGTTGTTTGTCAGTTATGATTTCTTCACGTAGGACAAAACATCGGGTATCGGGTTTTGTGTATCAAATATTTTTGGTGAGTAGTCGTTCATGATGGATTATTCATGAATAGACATGGGACTATGGCCTACTACCAAATGCAAACCAAATTATGGTCAGCTCAAGGGTTAGGTATGTTCATTGTTCCATGCTCCAAACAGCCATGGAAGATCACCAAGCCAGCCAACGCTGCATAAAAGTCCGACTGTGAGCAGAACGAGAGGGATAGATACAACAGCCATTATCGGAGTATGTCATATCGAAAGCCGTTTCAAATTTATGGGGTATATTTTTAAGAACTGAAAAGCATCGTATTCAATCAACAACTACATGCTTTACAATGTTCAGGTGATCGAACCATGAATGACTAAACCCCGAATGTTGGTCGTTCAAAGTCGATTGTAAGCTATACATTGCTCGCAAGAACTCGACCCCAAAAAGGACGGATATTCTTACTGCAAAGAATATTTGATTCTAGTTTTGTTTCATAGCCTTCTGGAAAAAGATTGATTAGAACGCTACAAAAATTTAAGTGTAATTTAGAATGAAGATATTGATCATTGGTGCAAGAGGTTCAGTGGGCCGCACCGTTATTGAAACTCTTGAGGATCGCCATGATCTGATCCGAGCTGGGGTAACTTCTGGCGATGTACAGGTCGATCTCGAAAATATAGAAAGTGTTCATGCAATGTATAAGCAAGTCGGCAATATCGATGCAGTGGTGGTTGCAATTGGCCATGGCCATTTTGGCCCAGTCGGAGAAATGACAGGAGAACTCTGGATGAAGGGGATATTGCATAAGGCATTACCACAAATCAATACGGTACTGGTGGGTTTACCTTGGATTAATGATCGGGGTTCCTTTACTCTTACCAGTGGTGTACTGAATCGTGATCCAATTGCCGGCTGTGCGTCTGTTGCTTCTGCAAATGGTGCGATTGACGGATTTGTTCTGGGTGCGGCCGGTGATATGCCGAGGGGCGTCCGAATCAATTCGGTCAGTCCGGGCTTGCTCGAAAATTCAGTCGACCGGTATTCTGGAAAATTTCCGGGTCATGAACCCGTATCGTCAAGACGAGTGGGATTGGCATTCGAGAAAAGTATTGAAGGAGTACTCACTGGACAGATAATTCGGGTGGACTGAATCGATACAGTCTACTTTTGACTTTCAAGATAAAGTACTGTTTGGGATTTGTTCTCTGGATATGTCGAACGAGTTGAAATGATGCTTGAGCAAAATAAGCCTCAAATATCATCTACAAGAGCCTGGTAATTGCGAACAAGTAACCCGCATAGGTTGATTGGCGGAGAGTGAGGGATTCGAACCCTCGGACCTGTTACAGTCACCGGTTTTCGAAACCGGCGCATTCGACCACTCTGCCAACTCTCCGAGGATGGCAGATTATACGTCCATCTTCATGCAGTCTGCGTATTTTCTCTCTGCCGTTAGAGCATGTCATGTTCTTCAAGCACTTTACGAGCAACTCGGAAACATTCGAGAGACTGGGGTACGCCACAATAGATTCCGATAACGTGAATAATGGCTCGAATTTCTTCCATGCTGACACCATTGTTAATTGCTCCTCGACAGTGGATTTCCCATTCATGCATTTTGCCTAAGGCACCGATCATCGTGAGATTCATCATGGATCGCGTTTTTGGTTCGATTACTTCATCGCCCCAGCCAAATCCCCAGCACCAAGCGGTCATTGTTTCTTGGAACGATTTCGTCAACTCGTCGGCATTATCAAGATTGTTTTGGACATATTCATCGCCAAGAGTTGCTTTGCGCTTCGCAAGGCCTTTGGAAAACAGGTCATTATCCATATTAGTAAGCTCTAAATTTTTTGCAGTGAAAAGAATTCGAATTATGCCAGACATTCGCTTGTATTGAACTAGGAGTTCTTCACGCCTAATTCGTTGATTCAGTAATTATACATTTGATCTTTCGAAGATCCGAGGGACAACAAATTTAGGTAGTGGCCCAGTTTGAAAATCCGCCCGTTTGCCGGCTGAAATGGGTATAATCAACGAAATTTTATTTCACTCTGGAGAAGAAAATGAAAGATTACCTTAATTTACCCCCCCCCTCCCATGCGGTATCGCACAACTTAAGTGCCTGACGGCACTGGCCGCCGCCCTGGTGGCCCTCACCCTCGCCCTGCCCGCCGCCGCCCAGATGGAGCTGGTCATTCCAGAGACCGAAGGGCCAGACGCCTGCACGCAAGGCGGCTCATCTCAAATCAATGCCATTGATACGGGAGTGGCGGATCTTACAGACAAAACTGTAACAATATCTACACCGGGGATTAACCTTGCTGATGTGAGAATGTTGGCCGGAACGACAAAACAGAGCTACAGTCTATCTATGTCTATACGGGAAAATGGGGTTGGCAGTTCCGGCTCCATCCTGACGAGTCAGAGTTTAGGCATCGTCACCACAGAACCGAGTTCGCGCATATCAGCCAACCAACGTCCATTTACTGGCCTGAAAAAGAACACGCGCTATGTGTTCATCATTTACGAGCAAGCAGCAATGGACAACCCCCTGATCCGCCGCTGCTTCAAGACGCGTGGCGAGTTCACGAATGCGGAGCAGAACCTGTTTCTCGATGGCTCTGAATGGAAACCCAACCTAACCCAATATAACCGGACCGGGTGCTATGCGGTGGCCAGCACGCGGCAGGACATTCGGGACTGCTATTGCAACGGCAAGCGCAACGGAACACACATCCTCGCCGGCCAGACTGTGGCGAGCCAGGCGCAAAGGCGGTATCTCAATTGTCCGGACCTCGACAGCTGAGCCATCTGATCCATCCGGTTCTCGGGAGTGCGGGCCACGTGAGGGCGTCAATCCGGAACCGGATATCGCTGGAGTATCGCGGAACATCCCGAACACAGGGCGGCCTCCTGGCCGCCTTCCCCCACGCAGGTTTTGCAACGTTCAAACTGAGCCATTATCCAAATTTAGCAAGGAAAATTTTCGAATGAATCGAAAAATGAGTTGAATTCCATATTGTACTACCTAGCCCCATAACTCGTGAAGTTTTGGGAGTTCAAACCAGTCATCTCTCCACGTTTCTTTCCTGGTATCTGTTGTAGCACTTTGGAACAGATTCTGATTCGGGTATGGGCGGGAAATGACTCGCCATCCACTCGGAGCCAGCAAATGCTCCTGATGTTTAAAAATGTAATGCAAGCCTCGTCACACAAAAAGCTTGAATCTCAACACATGATGCTTGTGCACAAGCTGATATCATCGCGGATTCTCGTTCCTCATCGCAACTCGAACGGTCACTCCTTCTGCTTGGATCGGACAGTTCAGTCGTAGGTCATGTCAGTTCATGACCCGATTCAATACTAAACTGTTGCAAAAAAGCCAGTAGCACTTCGACAAGTTCATGGAAATTTGAATAACTCCAAATCTCGAAATTCAGTGCCGGCAACTCCTAGTATTGAGCTGAATTGATCGGGTTTAATCGTTAGAGCGCGGCCTTTGATTGTTTGCATCGTAAAGTGGTTCACCGATGACAGTGGCTTTTCTTGGGGAATTCAGAACCAGAACATCAAACTTGGTACCCGGTCGTGCAAATTCAGGGTGAACATAACCGAATGCCAGATACTGTCCGCATTCATAGCCGAATCCTCCAGACGAAATGTGCCCGATTGGCTGATTTTTGCATAAAATCGTTTCGCCACCCAAAGGGTCGGCTATCTGCTTCGGATTTTGCGGCTCTTCCAATTTGATATAAGCCAATTTCCAGCGGGCCGGCTCAGCAATTGCAAGCTTGGCACCCTGAAAGCCATGCTTACGGCAGAAGCGCATGACGTCTGCCTCTGCTACAGTAACTTCGGATGTAATCTCGTGTCCGGATCGATAGGCTTTCTCCATGCGCATGGCGTTCAGTGATGCAGAGCCAACATGAACAATGTCTTGGCTGAGCTTTGTGTTCATGAGGGTATTATAGACATTGAGCATTTGATCCATGGGTGTATGTAACTCCCATCCCAATTCTCCGGTATAGGTTACTCGCATTGCCCGTATGTTTTCAACTTCACCAATCTTCAAGGTCTGTGCAGACAGCCATCGGAAATGAGCGTTGTCCAGTTTTGTATCCGTACATTGTGAAAGAATCCTGCGTGCCGCTGGGCCAGCAAGCATAATGACACCGAACTTGTTTGATGCATTGGTCAGGGTTATTTCTTCATCTTTGAGTCTTTGTGATTTCAGCCAGTGAAACAGATAAGCCTCTCTAGCTGCAGCATACACCAGATAATATTGATGATCTCCAAGCTTGATGACTGTAGTCTCACCCTCAATCCTGCCATTTTTGGCGATCAGATAAGTCAGAGTGATGCTTCCTTGTTTTGCAGGAATCTGGTTGGATGAGATTCGATTCAAAAATTGGTCTGCATGTTCACCGGACAGTTCCATTTTTGAAAAAGCACTCAAGTCGGCAATACCCGCATATGTGCGTAGACGTCTGACTTCTTCGCCAACAATATGGTGCAGTTCAGTCCTAACGAAACTCTCAATATGCTGTTGCGGAATATCTTCTGTTGCATACCAGTAAGGACGTTCCCATCCACCTATATCCTGATAGACTGCTCCTTGGCAATTGAGAACATCATACAGTGGAGTGGTTCTCGAGTGTGATGGCCGGCAGCTTGACCGGTCCAGGTTGGGGAACGGTATTTCGTGTCTCAGCAAATAGTCTTCCTTGGCTTTTTCGATGCGGTAGGTATCATCAATTCGGGCACCGAAGCGCATGGGATCAAAGCTGTTCATTGCTATATCGGCCGCACCATGAGTCATCCATTGAGCCAGATATTTACCTGCACCCGGTCCCCAGGCAATACCCACCTGCGAGCCACAACATAGCCAGTAGTTCGGGATTTTGCAGGGTCCCAGCAACATATTGCCATCGGGAGGATGCGTGATCGCACCCTGTACGATGCGGCGGATGCCCAACTTGGCGAAGACCGGCATCCTCTCCATGGCGTTTTCAAGCCAAGGCATAATTCTCTCTAAATCCGGTTCAAACAACTCATTTTCCGACTCCCATGGCGTGCCCTGATCCCACACGGTAGTCGCATTGGCTTTCTCATAGATGCCGATTAATCCTGATTGCTGTTCCATACGAATATAACCAGACACTTTCTGATCATCACGAACAACTGGGAGTTCTGTTTCAAGGTTTTCAAATTCTGGTACGGGCTCAGTCACCAGATAATGGTGGAGAAGGTTCGCTATCGGAAGATCAATTCCAACCCATGCAGCAATTTGTCGCGCATAGGTACCGGTTGCGTTGACTACCCGTTCAGCAAGAATTTCACCTTCTTTGGTTCGAATGCAGAATTCTCCGTTCTTCAGAATTTCCATCCCGATGACACGGCGGTTGCGCATTATCTTGCAGCCCATCATGCGTGCCCCACGGGCCATGGCAAATGTTACTCCAGCTGGATCGACATGACCATCGTTCGGTGTGTGCAGGGCTGCCTTGACCCCGTCAAGGTTGTAAAATGGATGGAGTTCGTGAATTCTGCCCGGTACAATAATTTCCATATCGTGTCCAATGCCACGACCGATGGAAGCCGTGTAATGGAGCCAGTCTACTTCTGCTTGTTGATAGGCAAGACGCAGACTGCCACAACCATGCCAACCGCAGGAGTATCCGGTTTCGCTCTCGAGTTGCGGATAAAGATCAGTTCCGTATGCGGCCATTTTTGCAAGAGCATAATGACTTACAGAGTGAGTGATTTGTCCTGCCGCGTGCCAAGTGGAACCGCTGGTCAACTCACCCTTTTCCAACAACAGTAGATCGGTCTCGCCTTCCTTGCATAGATGATAGGCGAGTGAGCAACCCATAACGCCACCACCAATAATCACGGTTCGAGCTTGAATCTGATTCGTCATGGAAGAAATGCACAGTGTAATAGCAATTCTCTTAATGATACAATCGTATCAAATAAAAAGGCAATAGTCCAAATGTCACATTTTTGATTCAAATCCAAACGAAGTCGTGCAGACCAATGGATGATTGCGAATCAAGATTGACAGATACGAGGTAACAGAGCATCGAATGTCGAACCGCAAGTCAAAGCCAACCAGTCAGGAAACGGTCGTAAAGTGCTTGCTAGAGGTGATTGATGATCTCCCGAGCAAATTGCAGATAGCGGCCCGATACATCATTGATCACCCGCATGAAGTGGGGATTAGCACCATGCGAAAGTTAGCTGCTGAAGCGGGTGTGCATCCGAACTGTTTCGTGCGGCTTGCACGAAGACTGGGTTTTAGTGGTCATGAGGAGATGCGTGAGCGATTTCGTGATTTTGTTCGAAGTGGATTTGGAAGTAGTGCAGACCGGATCAAGCATTTGCAGAAGCTTGAGAAACAAGGAGGAACATCAAGCATAGTAGCTGGAATTTCCGAATCAATCCTGAATAATCATGTACAGGCAGTGCAGTCTTTGAATGTACTCCATCTTGAGCAAGCCGTGGACTGGATGTGGGAAAGTCAGCGGGTTTTTGTGCTTGGTGTAGGTGCTGGATATCCGCTCGCTTATAATTTCTGGTATGTAGCTCGCATGATCGGTGAGCATTTCATACTGATTCCAAGGCATGGCAGTTTGCCAATGGATGATATATTGCATGCTGGCTCTAGAGATTTACTGTTTTGCATGACCTTTCAACCGTATCGAACGGATGTTCTGGATACGATGCGTTTTGCAAAAAATCAAGGAGTCAGAATTATAGGTTTATCGGACAGTCCAGCTGCAACGATTTACCGGGAAGCTGACTTGGGTTTGTGTGCGCCCACTCACACCCCGCAATTTTTTCATAGTAATTCTGCCGTGACGGGGCTGTTGGAAGTACTGTGTGCGATTCTGGTTACCAAGGGTGGAGAAAAAGCCTTCTGTCATATTGAAGAGTTCGGTTCCCTGCGTTGGGAATGTGGAATTTATGAAGAATAATCAAGGATCAGAATGGCCAAGCAATGCTCCTGGCCTGACCATAACTCACCAGAACCTGAGCGGTAGCTACTCGCCCCCTGTTGGAGGCGAGTAGTTGCAATTATTGTTAATTTGCTTATAATACATCAAGAATCCTCCTATTACACTAATCACTGGAGACTGAAAATGCTTAAGTTAATGACATTGCCCCCCCCCCCCTCGCTAAATTAACAACCTTTTTTCTGCTGGCAGTGCTTGCGGCACCGTCCGCGGCGCAGACGACCGTAACCAGCAGCGGGCGGGAAGGCCCCACGGCTTGTCTGGATCAAACTGAGGTCAATGCTGAGAATCTCTCCATCACGGCCTTGTCCACAACCAGCGTGACCTACTCGGCACCGGCCATCACATGGAACGAATACGTCGGGCGGCTTGGCGATACGCCAGCACCTGCACGCGCGCGTATTTTTTATGAGGTTTTCAAAGCCGATACAAAGCAACGGCAAAGCGTACAATTGGGCCAACTTAGCAGCGGCGGGCAGGTCAACACCCAAACTGTAAACCCAACTGGCTTGTCTGCGAAGACCCTTTATTATGTGGAAACTGCTGTTCAGGCACGAGATACAAATAATCAACCGATCGGGAGTATACCGACCCAGGTGTTTGCCCGACGCTGCTTCATGACCGGCGGCACCTACACCATGACTGTAGACCCTGATAGTACACAAGGCCGGAACAGCGGGTGCTTCACGATCAGCCCCCTGACCATTCAGCATGTCCGCAACTGCTGGTGCGGGCGCAAGACCACCCTGCCCCTGTTCCGTTCAAACCAGGACAACACCAATTTCCTGAACCGGTGGGGATGCCGATAGCGGCCCTTGCCATACCCGGGCGTGGCGGCATCCAGATTGCCCTGTCGTCGTGGGCAGCGAAAGCCGCCGGACTCGGTCAAGGGTTTAGCGGTCATTCTGGCCGGGCTGGTTTGGCTATCCGCATGACTCGCAAGCAAGCCCGGTCAGTGCAATATGCCGTCAAGGCCGATGGGGTTCCGCCCGCATGGTCAACCGCCATACTCGCAACGAAACCGCTGCCGAAACATTACAGTACCGTAGCTACTCGCCTCCAACAGGGGCAAGCAGTTACCCTGAGCGATCGATTAATTTAATGTGTTCCCAACATAAGAATTTACGAATACTTGACCAAAGATTGCGCTCAGGTCCAGAGCAGGTTGAAAGAGTTTCCAATGTTGAGACGAAAAAAAACCCACCGCCCGAAACCGGGCGGTGGGACACCAACAAGAGGAGATTAATGTAGAACTGTTCGGTTCAAGCCCGGTCAGGCTGCTTTTTTGGTAGCCGGAGCAGGTTTTTTCTGAGTCGGCAACTTTCTAGCCTCTTCAATGAACTGAGCATTGATTTTGCCTAAAGTTTCCAAATCTTGCGTAACCTGATCATTGACTTTCTTTGCTACGACCTTGAGTTCTTCAAGGTACGCATTGAGCTCATCAATGGTTTTGATCTCCAGTCCGGCGTTCAGATTTCGGAATCCAAGATCAGAGTAAGCCTTGAAGCTTTCGACTTGCATTCCAATCACAGTTTCAACGTTTTTTAGAACCAGCTGATTGAACGCAATAGCCGGAGCCAGAAAGTTGTTTATTTCAGTTGCTTTCATTTTTTACACCTTTTTCATAATTTGGTTAATTTGTGCAATGCATCATAATGCCATTTATTGTGCAATGCAACATAAATATTTATATAAATTATTTATAGATATAATAATAAAAATATATAGATTTGAGAAATTAACTGACCAGTAGCTGTTAGATCAGAATAAATCTGAATGAAATTAGTATGAAAGGGAAGGGAATTATATACTTTAGTCACATTCGGCAGGTGAAAATTAGTACAATGCGCGGATAGAGATTAAAGTATTTGATTTCCAAAAAAAGTTTGCCGTGGCATTCACGATCAACCATCATAATCATGTGCGCAATGTACCAGGCGTGCCGGCCTCCGGGATTGGGGCAGTTGCACGGCGAGAGGCGTTCTCGTTGGAGACCTCGTTGACCCGTGAAAGGATATGCAAAGTGGCTTGATGTGACTTGTGTATATAATTCCCAAAGGGGAAGTATATTGAATGATTGAAACAGCGAGTGGATCTCCTCTTTAGCCTCCAACGACCGCACCAACACCAACTGGTACGGCAAGAACCGTTTCTGGTTCGAAATTAATTTGACCGAGAAACAGTCCCAGCCTTGTTTCTTTTCAGGTTCCAATGTTGTCCATTGGCGTGATCAGTATTTGGATCACCTCTACGAGTCAAACAATTTGTAATTGAAGCAATTCTGCAAATTCCGTTATTGGCACAAATGGCATGAGATCCGCTTCCGGTTAATGCAGAATCTAGACTCCAAACAAAACTGTACAAGAATTGAGCATGTCTGGCCGATGTACAGACTGCTGGATTGGGTTATGCATCACACCAGTTAAGGACACGAATTCGAAAACCAATACAGAGTCCCAAAAACAGCGAGAGTGAAGAAATCGAGATCTGGTGAGCAACCAGGCTCCAAGCCTCGATACTACCTTGGTGATGGGCAGGCTGGAATTGAAATGGAGCGTGATCTGTTTACAACAACGCCCGGATGTATTTTTCTCGGGCTAGGCGCCAGAATACAACGATAAATGCGGTCAGCGGGATAGCAAGAATCATGCCCAGAATGCTGTTAAAGGCAGTACCCCAGAAAAACACTCCAACGATAATCATCAGGGGATTCAGACCCGTAGCTTTACCCATGATGCGGGGAGTCAAGACATAACTCTCTATGAGCTGCACCAGAACAAAGATACCGAGAGTCAAGGAAAACAGTGCCAGCCCCCCGCCGGACTGAA
Organism: Candidatus Poriferihabitans sp.; assembly: GCA_965220975.1. Classification (GTDB taxonomy): domain Bacteria; phylum Pseudomonadota; class Gammaproteobacteria; order Arenicellales; family Poriferihabitantaceae; genus Poriferihabitans. Next base: position 3,350,001 of record OZ244855.1, read on the forward strand.
ACCAGGCCGTAGGTAGACAGATTGCCAGACCCAGGACTGTACCCAGAAACGGTATGATGTTCAGCATGCCAAGCATCAAACCGAGGATAACCCCATATTTCAGTCCGATCAAGGAAAATCCAATTGCCAGGATCACGCCTTGAAGCAAGGCAATCAAAATCTGTCCTCTGAAGAACACCACAATCAGACTGAAAAATTCCTGGATCAGAGCAATTGCGTCAGTAGCCGTTGTTGATTTTAGAAACGGTAGATGTCGCGGTTCCAGTGAGCTGGGACGAACCTTATCCATGACCAGAAAGAAAGCCAGGTAGACCGGAGTAACGACCCAGCCTAGCAGAGAGACCACAGTCAATGCGATATTCGAGCCCGCAGAGACCAGTCCGGAAACCAGTCGATTGCCAAACGCCAGCAACGGTGCTGCCAAGTCATCTTTAATTGAAGAGATTTGCTCTTTGAGTTGTTCAAATCCAATCAGTCTATCGAGCTTGGGTAGCTGGTCTCGAAACCAGCTGACCAGCGCATCCAATGTGCTCGGCACCTGCTCCAGAATACCAATAGCCTGATTAACAATAAGCGTACCAAAAATTGCCACAATAGTGATGACCGGTATCAGCAACGACAGAAATACGGTCAGTACCGCCAGTGGTGCGGGCATTCTCGCATGCAGTAATTTGTACCAGGGTTCCAGCACCATGGCGATAACAGCGGCTACCGTCAGAGGCAAAAAAACCGATTCGAAGGCCTGAAAGAACCTGGACAGGAAATACAGGAATACCACCATTCCTGCAATGACCAGTCCGAATCCAAGGACCGTGACTCCTGCAGCTATGATTTTCTTCTGGATATCTGACGGTTCTATATTCATGGATACAGGGCAGAGTGAACTCGTAATGGTTGGGTCAAAATCGACCAGCTGTGAAATTTCTGTAATGATGCACGGTTAAAAGTGCAGAATCAAGGAAAACGCAACTCAATCGATGTAAAAATCATATGTATCAATATTGATTGTTATGGTACAAATGTACTATATTAGTTCATTCCGCCATTTTGAATTTGTTTGTTTTAGTGAGTTGGCATACTGATGAAAACGACGACTGAACCGACACATGGACTTGCCGCCAAATATTTTACGGATGAGGGTATTCATACACAGGTCAAGCGTCAAGTGTTCTTTAGAACATGGCAGTTTGCCTGTCACGAGAGTCGAGTCCGAAACAAAGGTGATTATTTCACTTTGAGTTTGCTGGATCAGGATATCTGTATTGTGCGAGATGCGAAAATGCAGTTGCAGGCATTCTTTAATGTTTGCCAGCATCGAGGCCATCGACTACTTGAGGGGCAGGGCAACAAGCAACGCATCAGTTGCCCTTATCATGCCTGGACATATGATCTTGGAGGGCAGTTGATTGCTGCTCCGAATTCCCGATCGGTTTCTGGCTTTGACGCATCTGGCATTTGCATCCCCAAAATTCGAATCGAGAATTTCCTGGGTTTTCTATTCATCAATCTGGACAAGCAGGCACCAGGTATGGATGAGTGCTATCCGGGGGTTCGAGCGGCAATATTGAATCTTTGTCCCGACATTGAGTCACGTAAATTTGCTTTTGAGCATCATGTTAATGAGGGTTGTAACTGGTTGACTGCGATTGAGAACTACAATGAGTGTTATCACTGCAAACTGGCCCATGCCGAGTTTGCAAAAGGAATCATTGATCCGAATAGCTATCGAATTGTGCCTTTTGGTCGTGGCCGAGTGCTAGAACACAGTTCCAAGGCTACTCAGAGTGATCAGGCTTGGTACGAAATGCAGGGATCCGACTATGCCAGTTATTTTCTGTGGCCAGCAAGCTCAATTCAGATTTACCCGGGAGGTGTGCTAAACACTTACCACTGGAGACCATTGTCGGTTGATGATGTGCGTGTATATCGAGGCTGGTACTCAGACAACGGTAAAATCACCGAAACATTGCAAAGGATTATTGATCGAGACCGTGAGACCACCTTTTCAGAGGATCTGAAACTGGTGCGTAATGTTCAACGTGGTCTTTATTCGATCGGATACCGTCCGGGTCCATTGATAGTGGATCCAGCGGGAGGGATAGATAATGAATTGTCGATCGCTGTTCTTCATGAATGGCTGAGGGAATCACTGGATGGATTCCAAGCGAAGACAAATTCAAATGTGTCATTCGATTCATGAATGAATTCATGCAGGCCGGCTCAACCGCCTCATGCCGGTTATCAGATGAGTTATTTCAGATCGCCGACTGTGTTCTTCCCGGCGCAGGGGTTGGAAGCTATGCATTGGATCGAGATGTCCGGCTGATATACAGTCATGGTCGGGGATCGCGTCTGTGGGATGTAGACGGACGCGAATACATTGATTATGTCGGTGGTGCAGGTGCCCTGATTCTTGGTCATAGTCATCCAGCCATTGTTCAAGCTTCGAAAGATCAACTGAATCGAGGGGCGCATATGTTCGGTTCGCTGAATGATGTTTCGATCATCCTGGCCGAGAGATTGGTCAAGGATATTCCTTGTGCCGAGAAACTGATTTACGCAACAACCGGTTCAGAGGCAACGGCTTATGCAATGCGTCTTGCTCGTGCTTTCACTGGCCGAGAAAAAATCCTGAAATTTGAAGGTGCCTATCATGGAAATCATGATTATGCTGTGGTCAGCTGCTTTCCTCGTGAGAGTGGTGATTATCCAACAGGTGTTGCAGATTATTCAGGTCAACCGGCGGTCACTACCTCAACAATGCTGGTTTGTCCTTTCAATGATCTTGTAACCTTGAGCAGGGTGGTTGCGGAAAATAAAAATGAAATTGCTGCAATCATTGCCGAGCCGGTCCAAAGAATTATTCCGGCGAAGGCGGAATTCCTGCATGGGATCCAAAAACTGTGTCGGGATAATGACATTCTGTTTATTCTTGATGAAGTAGTTACGGGTTTTCGGTTGAGTTATACAGGTGGTCAGGGTTGGTATGACATCAAGCCCGATTTGGCAACCTTTGGGAAGATTGTTGGGGGAGGGGGCCCAATGTCTTGTATAGCTGGCCGTGCCGATATTCTTGATCTGGCGGATCCCAATAACAAGGGTCGTCCTGGGTATACCTACATCAACGGTACACTGCATGGTAATCCGGTTGCGGCCTCAGCAACCCTTACGATGTTAGATGAATTGAATCAACCGGGTGTCTATGAGCACATGCATACCTTTACAAAGGAGCTATGCAGTGCTTGCCAACAGGTATTGAACAAATTCAAAATTGATGCGATTGCTGAGTGTACGGGATCACTCTGGCAAATCCTGTTTATGAATCAAACACCAGTCAATTTCGCGGATATTCTGGCCTCCAATCAAGATGCCATGCGACGTCTTGATATCGAGTTGCTGAAACGGGGGCAGTATGTGCTACCCGGAGTCCGGCGCTTTGTTTCGGCTGTACATACAGATCAGGATATGGAAGATACCGTTCATGGTTTGGAAGAGGCATGTCGAGTCTTCAATAAGTTGGGATGATCCATCATCAAGCTTTTATTGTAAATAAGGTATTGGATCTGCAGCACATTTTGATAGTGGTTCGTTGTGTTCAATGGGATCGTCTGGATTCTTGATGAAAGCGAGAATGTGTATTCCTTCTTTGATTGCTTGTTCGGATACTCGCGAGATCGAATGCTCATAATTTCCATATTTTGTGTTAATCAAGACGATAATCCAAAAAATTTCGATGGCATGGGAAAGACCCACATAAAATATCAAAAGAACAAGAGGGGTTTCACCAAGTGGAGTAACAACTTTCCTTAATAAGAAAAATGCTCTGATTGTTTGGAATAATATAGTTTTCATACTATATAAGCGCATGAACTGGATAATTGAATTTCATGATGAATTTGAAGAAGAGTTCGATGGTCTTAACGAGACTGTGCAAGATGCGATTTTTGCCAGACTCAAGTTACTTGAGCAGTTAGGACCTCTTTTGGGGCATCCAAACGTAGATGCATTGCATGGTTCATCCTAGCGAAAATGAAAGAGCTTCGTTGTCGAACAATCAATCAGGAGTGGCGCATACTGTTTGTTTTCAATCCAGACAGGAAAGCAGTATATATTGGTAGCTGGAGACAAGACCGGAGTCAACTAGAAACGTTTCTACAAACAGCTAATTGCCAAGGCTGACAATCGCTACAGGAAATATCTGACCTTCTACAAAAGAGAGTATGATGATGGGCAAGTCCCTGAATGAAAAGCTGGACCAGATTCCGCAAGAACGGCATCTCGGCATTTTGGCCGAAGCAGACCGCCTGCATGGTGAGTATCTGACGCTTTAAGATATCCGCAAAGCAAAAATGCTCACTCAGGCCCAGCTCGCGGAATCTCTCAATATACGTCGGGTCACGGTTGCTCAGACGGAAAAACGAAGTGATCTGCTGCTTTCCACCCTGCGGAACTATATTGAGGCTATGGGCGGTCGATTACTTGTTACAGTTGAATTTCCCGATCCTCCAAGTGTCATGTTCAAGGGATTCAGCGATACCGAGCTGTTTTCAATAGAGGATGATGGCGTAATCCAGGCCTTTGAAAAAACAATGGCATTTGGATGTAAAAAACGGATTTCCACACATCGAAATAGGGTCAGTATTTGACCAATCCTATAGTGTTTTCAAGACTACAATTTAACTATAGTCCCATGTTGCATACAAGATAACAATTTGGCCTTGGGGGGGGGGGGGTTAACTTGTACTTGCCGAGTAGGTGAGGCATGGTAACATCCTCACCTACTCGGCAGTATATAAGTGATCATATTCTTAATTTAACATATATAATCAATGATATAAGTCGTATCTACCCATAGATAGTGATTGAATATAAGAATCTGATTCTGGACACATTTGGTTTTTGATCACTCATGTAGCATGAGCCCCATACAATTGGAGACGACCCTATGAACCGACTGCCCCCCTAATGTCATTGACTTTAAGAATCATTGTTTCCTTGAGTATGGCTTTGGCGGGTAAAAATGCGCAAATTGAACGAAAAACAGTCTCATATTTGTATAAAATACTTCAATCTATAACTCTTTGGAAATGAGAAATGCTGAATTTAATGACATTGCCCCCCCCCCCTTCATGCGGCATCGCACCACTTAAGCGCCTGACGGCACTGGCCGCCGCCCTGGTGGCCCTCATGTTGCCCCTCGCTGCGGCCATCGCCCAGGACCGGCCCACCACCCCCATCCCCGCCCTCATGGCCGACGCCCACCCCACACCCTGGGGCGGCCGGGCCTCCTACCGCATCCTCCTTGCCAACAAGGGGACCGACCGCGTGACGGGCGGGGCCCTGTCCATCACCTATGAGATCGCCTGCACCCTGACACCGGACCCGGCCGGGCCAACCTGCCCATCCGTTCCCACTCTGCGCCGCAAGACCACGATGCCCTGCGGGGAGGACGAGGCCGGTCTGATCTTCGCGGTCAATGTCGGCACGGCCCCCTATGCCGGCCTCACGGCCCCCTACACCCTCACCCTGACGATCCGGACCATCGACTTCCTTGCCTGGTCCGACGCCACCATCGACCGTATCAACACCCAATACCCCCAACGCTACCAGTACAATTCAGCAACTCGCCGGTATGACCGCGTTGACGGGCTAACCTGCCCCAAGACCAACCACGAACCGGCCCGGGTGACCGATCCCGGCGGTATGAACAGTACAGCCACAGTCACGGTCATGCGATGACGGCCATGACCCCATGCCGGATACCCCGACCGAGGCGAACCCCAGTATCCGACAGATGCAATTGTCGGAAAAACAGCCTTCGGAGGGGTTGAAAGATTTGATTGTCACCAATGTGCAACAATGACGGGACAGCGCCCGAAGTTCACTTTTGCAAAGGAGAGAAGGTGAGCACTGTCCCTGTCTTGGAGCTTATCAGAGAAGGTACAGGGAGGCAGTCAGGACTTCCCATTCTTTCTTGCCTTCCTTCCAGCGTCTTTCTCGCCTGATAGCATACCCGCGTGTTATTTCCCTGTCTATTTCAGAAAGAAGTAGTGGTTTTGAGCCGAATGAATCGAGTATGAAATTTTCTGTATTCTGGTATAAACTGGACTGAGTTGCCGGTTTTTCCAGGCAGTCATTTTCGAGTGGTGATTACTGCCGAGCAGGTGAGGCATGGTAACATCCTCACCTGCTCGGCAGTTTGTACTAGTGTCTTGTCAATTATCTAATGTCGGGTAGAGCCGTTTCAGCTTGATGCGTGCGTCCTCGGTCGTGAATTGCCAGTCAACCTTTGCATCAAGGCGGTTGCGGTTGGCCTGCCATGCCGCCACCTCATCGGCCAGCCGCTGCCTCGAATCGATTCTCCGATTCAGGCGCTGGCGCACCATCACGCCAATTTCCACCTCGGCCACATTCAGCCGGCTGCCATGCTTCGGAGTGTACACAAAGTCAAACCGGTCCCGCAATGCCTTGGCTTCGACAGCGTCAAAGGTTTCGTACAGTGCTCCGGGACGGTGGGTGTTCAGGTTGTCCATCACCAGCGTGATCTTGCGGGCTTGCGGGTACTGCTCGGCAATGCGCTTGAGAAACCGGGCCCAGTCGGTCCTGGTGCGGCGCTCGGTCACATCGGCGATGCGCCGTCCTGCCAGGGGCTCGGTGGCCATGAACACGTTGCACACCCCCAGGCGGCGGTATTCGTGATCCTCGCGCGCCACCTGTCCGGGCCTTGCCGGCAGGGTCCGGCGCGTCTCGCCGATCAGCTGCCGGGGCGTCTCGTCCATGCAGACCACCGGATAGTTCGCGTCATGGGGGCGGCGGTACACGTCCAGAACCTGCTCCATGGCGGCCACGAAGTCGGCGCTCCGGGATGGCGGAATCACCCATCCGATGCGCCGCCAGGGCTTGATTTCGTTTTTTTAGAACCCGCCGCACCGTCTCATGGGAGACGCTGTCGATATAGTCCAGCTCCACCGCCCGAGCCGCCAGCAGCCGCAGCGACCATTGCGAATGCCCCGCTGGCGGCTCGGAGCAGCTGAGGGCCACGAGATGAGCCTCGAACTCCCCGTCGGCCTTGCGCAGGTAGACCGGACGCCTGCCCTGGCGTCCGCCCAGCGCAGCCTCCAGACCCTCCTCCACGAAGCGGCGCTTGACCCGATCCACCTTGCGCTGGGAGATGCGCAGCACCTCCGAGATGGTCTCGCCAGTGTTGCGCTGCCCGTTGCACGGGCCTTCATCGCAGTTGAGCAGGATCAGCGCATTGATCACCTTCCGGGAAGAGTGCGAGCCCTTGCGCGTAATTCGGGAAAGTTCCTCCCGCTCGCATGGCTCCAGCGTCACGGCATGGAGTTTCATAATCTGCCTCGCCAGGTAAATACGACATCAGGGCGGCAATTGTAGCACTCATGACACGACAAATCATGTATGACATGACACTAGTCCCCGACAATTGAATCAGGCTAATTTTCCCGATTCGGTTTTAGCACTTACAACATAATCTCCATTCAATAAATCGGGTTAATGCTTTAAGAGTGAAAACACCCGCGACCCATGGACACCGTCACCGAAGAAACTATGGTTATGAGGAAGATTTATACGATGATTGTTACAGTATTGTACTTTCCATGAGCGGGTTTTGTGGCGATTATGAGGAGTCTTTTGAGAAATTCTGACAAAATATTTTATCATCACAATTCAATTGGTTATAAATTTATTTCAAAATAGCATACGTTGCAGAAAAGCTGTTGGTTCTGAAGTGCACTATTTTGATAGCGGTTCGTTGAGTTCGATGGGATAGCCATCTGGATCCTTGATGAAAGCAAGAATGCGTGTTCCCCCTTTCATTGGAGAGGGTTCCTTGGTGAATTCAACGCCATGGGATTTCAAGTATTCACTGGCGGCATAAACATCAGGTACCTTAAGTGCAATGTGTCCCCATCCATTGCCTCGATCATAAGGCTTGTCCTGATCCCAGTTGTAGGTTAACTCAAGCGAGGTACCCGAATCTTCGTCTTGATAGCCAACAAAGGTATTGGTAAAACGGCCGTTGGGATATTCGTTTTGTCTCAGTATGTTCATGCCCAGAATGTTGACGTAAAAGTGCAGAGATTTTTCGAGGTCTTTGACGCGCAACATTGTGTGATCAATTTTAAACTCAGGTTTGTTCATGAAATTCTCCAGATAGAAATAATGAAATGCGTAACTACTCGCCCACTTGATTGTACATGAGAGAAAAGTATCCAGCGAGAGTTGATTCACCACCAATCGGCCAGTATCCGATCACGTGGCTTGAGGTTGCAAGTTCGAGTTCTCTGCGATCCCGCCGTGCTCGAGCAGATAGGTCCGGAAAGACGGGATCGGACATGCATATCGATTGGCCGATTCCTCGTGCAAGGCCCCCTGGTGCACGAGGTGAATGAAGAAGGAGTCTGCATCCATGCCTGCCGGCAAGCGATAGGTTTGGGAATTCCGGTTATTCAGTTCGTTCATCAAGCGCTTGATCCGGGAAGAGCCCTGATTGCTGTCCATGGCAGCCATCACTCCGGCCGTCAGCTCCATGGCATCTTTCATCTCGCTTGAAAACTGACCGTCGTAATACCCGTTCCTTCCGGTCTTGATCTCGGCCTGTATCCTCTCCCAGGCCGCCCTGCCGAGATCGCCTTCCGTTCTCAGGGCTTCTGCGCCCAGTGCCTGCAAGACTATATGCAGATGTCGGGGCCAGCCGTCGCAAGGCTGAATCAGCCGATCGATCTCATGCCCGAATCCAGTAACGTCGATCCCGAAATGTGCACAGGACCTTTCCATGAGTTCCTGAACTTCATGATCCGGAAAACAACCGATGTTGTGTTTCTGCCTGTGCGGTATGCGGGTCAGGCCCATCTTGCGGGCCGAGTATTCGGTATCGCTGAGACCCGCCAGCACCAGTGCAATCGGCAGGCCGCAATTACCATGGAGACTCTGAAACAGCTTCGAGACAGGATGTTTTTGGTCATGGTCCAGCCTTTGCGCCTCGTCGATGGCCAGCACGATCGGCCGGTCAAACCCGCCATGCTGTTCAGCCCAGGTCCCGAAAGTGTCCCAGTCTGCTTCTGGCTCCTGATGCCTGATGCCGGTTTCCTTTTTGCGGGTGAATCGGAACAGTCCAAAATCAAGGCCGGCCTGACTGCCGGTGTCCTGACTAATGCTGGCCATGAACTCCTGGGCTTTCGACGGATGGATCTTCTCGGCCAGCGGCTTGAGAATGCTGATCGGCTTGCGGATATTCGCGGACTCCAGTGCGACCACCAGCGGAGCCTTGCCGACACTCTCCGTATACAGTCTCTCCGGATTGTGCCTGATCTGGTACACGATCGAGCTCTTGCCCGCCCCCGGCGCTCCCTGGATAATGCGCGTTGTTTTCTCTGCGCCATGCTTGTTGGCTCCCGAGCCATTCCACACCTGTCTAGCCGCTTTCGCAATGTCGTCGAGTACTTCGGCCCGTCCAACAAACACTCGAGGAGGAGCTCCTTCCGTCAGATCAAGGAAAGACTCCAACTCTTTTTTCTGATCAGGATTCATCGCTAAACCTCGGCTCGGGCATGATCATTGAGTGCATGCAGATATAGTATACAGAATAAAACGGATAATCGAAGACTACGCAAGTACACAGGCAAATAAGTCATTGCCTGAAAGCGGCATCCCGTTCGCTGTACCCGAGATCGGAAAACACTCATTGTGATCTGCTGCATCCGCTTTTTCATGCTTGTTCTCATACATTTTCCAAGTCTGCAAAGGAAAACGGCATGGACAACTGCAAGCTTGCAGTATCCCCATGCAAGCGTATCGCCACTAAAGCGATGAATTTGGCAATAGTGCCGGCCCCGAAAGGCTGCAACCTGTTCCAGATACTGCGGTCTCGCTGAAGCGAGATTTCAATTAGGCCGCTCTTGCAGCGTAGGTGCTACACCCCATTAGCTTTGAAGGTTATCAATATGAACGACGATTTGCAACAAAAAATGATTTTGGGCAACAGCCCCGCTTGAAAATCCGTCCTTTTGCCGGCTGAAATGGGTATAATCAACGAAATATCATTTCATTCTGGAGAAAAAAATGAAAAATTACCTTAATTTACCCCCCCCCCCTCGCTAAACTAGCGACCTTCCTATTGCTGGCGGCACTGGCCGGGCCCAGTGCGGCGCAGCTGGTTATTCCGGCCACCACCGGTGAGGATGCTTGCACCCAAAGTGGCCTATCGCAAGTCCGCACGGCAGCCGCTTCTGTTGGAAGCATCAACACAACCTCTGCAACGCTTTCCACACTTCAGATTACAAATTCCCAAATGTCTAGTTGGCGTCCTCGGCTCAATTCGTACGCGGCGTTGCGAGTGGCAGTGATGGAAAACGGGGGATCGACGGCTTTGATTGGCGATCGATTTCTTGGGGGTGTCGCATCTGGGAGTCCATTGACAGCACAGAATGTGACCTTTTCCAACCTGAAGAAGAATACACGTTATGTTGCCGTTGTTTATACAAATCAGTTTCTCTCAAATGCCTCAAGCCCGTATATAAGGCACTGCTTCAAGACCCGCGGCGAGTTCTCGAATGCGGAGCAGAACCTGCCTGGGGGCATACTCGATCTGACGAAATTCAGCCGTACCGGGTGCTTTGCGGTGGCCCGCACGCGGCAGGACATTACGGACTGCATGTGCAACGGCACGCGCGGCGGAACCCCGATCCTCGCCGGCCAGACTACGCAGAGCCAGGAGAATAGGCTGGCCTGGGGGTGCAGTGACACCGACAGCTGATCCATCCGGTTCTCGGGAGTGCGGGCCACGTGAGGGCGTCAATCCGGAACCGGATATCGCTGGAGGATCGAGGAACATCCCGAACACGGGGCGGCCTCCTGGCCGCCTTTTCCCCACGCAGGCTTTGCAATGTTCAAACTGAACCACTGCCGAAACCTGCTTTAGGTGTTGTCCCGGGGAATTTTCTGCTACAATCTGCATATCGTTGGTTCTGCCATATTTGTTTCAACGATCACGCCTCGAACCTTGCCGGGTTGCGGGGCATTTTCTCTTTGCGATGCTGGTACTAGAACACCGGACAGCGGAAACCGGAACTTGAAAACCCGGTTGGCAATCGTATATAATGGGAACATGGAACAATCCGCGAGTCAAGAACAGGCAAAAGACCTAGCCGAGTTGAAGACACTGCAGTCCGACCTTCAGGGAACGCTCGAGCGTTTCCGGGCCGACATGGCCAGGCGGGATACCGACATGGCCGACTTGAAAACCGACTTGAGAACCGACATGGCCAGGCGGGATACCGACATGGCCGACTTGAAAACCGACATGGCCAGGCGGGATACCGAAGCCGGGAAGCGGGAAAGCCGACTGCTCATCTCGATCCTCGGGGGGATCGCAGTGGCCACCGCGGTGCTGGGCGTGCTGATCACTGCACAGTAGCAACAAACTGCTACTACCTCTACTGCCGCCGCCAACAGGCGGAGCCAACCGCCCTGCTCCTGACCATCCGCCCACCGGTTCTATTTGAGGATTAAGGGTAACTACTCGCCCCCTTGATTTCAAGTACAATCAAGGGGCGAGTAATTACTGAAATGCATGGGTCGATAAAGATGCGAGATCGTGCTTTTTGCTTGATGGTTATATCGAAGTCAACTTCCAGTCATTCCGACCAGAAGTCATGATATATGGCATTATCATGCACATCAGCTGATTTCGACAGACCGGATGACACGCTCCTGAAAATCTCGCAGGCTGGTTTCCCAGTACGGCGAGAGAATACCCGAGTCGGCTTTCATGGAATGGCGTCCCATTTGTAGCCGTTCACAAATTTCATGATCCTCCTTATGCACCCGATACCAGAGTGATTTGGTATGCTCGATTTCTTCATGAGTAATCGGGTTGTCCTTATGCACATAAATTACCCGTCTTTGCGAAGTTTGATCGGCACTGAGTGGAGTATTCAGGTGGACTCCTATTTGGTCGGGTTCATACGATCCGATGACAAAGTTCGGGAACAACGTCAGAAATCGGGACGAAACGGCGAGCGTTTTTGATTTGTTGGCGCTATTGTTATTCGCAATATCGCAACCGCTTCCTAGACAATGTTCATCTAGAATTGTGAAATGGTCAACTAGGGGCTGAGAGGTGGTTGATTGGTGAACGAACTGTACATGGTACGGCTCAATGAAATTCTCCATGAGCGCTTTCCAGTTCGTCTGGATCTCACCGAAATCGATGGTTCCAATCGGTTTTAACTCGTCAAGAGCAATGTCTCCCAGTTGTCTTTCAAGTGGCCTGATAAATTCTTCAAAGGTAAGTTCAGGCGTACCTAGACATACAAAAATCCAGTCATGCCAGACTTTGCACTCAATCCGGTGTAGCCCGAAATCTGCTTTCTCGAATTCTGGGGGTTGAGTAATGTCCTTACCTCCAAAGTATGGGGCGGCTTGCAGATGACCGTCCAATCCATAACTCCAGGAATGATAGGGACAGCGGATAAGACGCCCACAGTTTTTGCGAGTATCAACCAGCTTTAGACAACGATGCCGACAAAGGTTATGAAATCCGTGAATCTCAAGAGCTTCGTCGGCAACCAGAAGGATTGGCTCACCGGCAACCGTGACCGGTATGGCGTCGCCAACTCGGGACAGTTCATGGCGATATCCGGCAAACACCCAGTGCTTTGCAAACAACGTGCGATTTTCTCGTTCAAAGAACGCTGGGCTGGTATATGCCTCGGCCGGCAAACCGAGTTTGAAAGTCTGTTGATTGTCCAAGAAATGCTGAAGATCGATGTTCATCGCAAGTACTCCGACTGGTCTGGAAAATGGTCTTTTTGAAATGCACGCAAATCTCGCATGATAGAAATCTCAAGAAACAGTTTGCATCATTATGTCAAGGATTTTTGATCCTGGTAGATTGTACGCTGATTTCTTGACCATGGCCATGATTGTTTTGCAGCCCCAATTCAACTATGAAGCACAATATCCTGGACGATATTTACATATTGCAGTCGGTTGGGAGAGGAGGATGACAGTCTGCCTGTTATACACGATGGAGAATTGTCATGCTCAAGAGCTACCGCCACCTGACTTGCGATAAACTATACCATATCTCGTATTCTGCATATCTTTCGAAGAGAAGTTGAGAGTTGCTGGCAAATAGCAGGATAATGGTTACTCGGTGCTCTGTACCGAGAAGTGCAATTGTATGTGCGTATGGCAAGAATTATATCTTCCGATCACTTACAGGAAATGGAACAGCTCAAATGGTGGAGTTGGAAATCTCGATGAACATTTGCAATTCCTTTGATCATTGATGGTGGTTGATGATCATTGAATGGGAATTTCGGTATAATTCATTTCAGTACAAGTAATTTTCTATCTCGACAGCGGTTTGATAATTGCCCAGTAACGGTTAGTTTGAAAGAGGATAAGTCTTTGTTGAAAAATTCAATGTATCGCATGACAGGCATGCTAGTTTTGGTGGTCTTCGTTTCGGTATTTCCGATATCAGAGGGATATGAAGGTACCCCAGAAGAGATTGGGCAGATGATTGCTATCGATGCAAGAGAATCTGGGAAGGGTTTCAAAAACTTTACTGCCAATATGCAAATGACATTACGCAGCAAGAATGGTCGTGAAATTGATCGCGCCATGCGATTGAAAGTCTTGGAAACCGATAATGACGGTGATAAGACGCTGTTTGTATTCGATCGACCACGCGATGTTCAGGGAACAGCATTTTTGGTTCATGCCTTCAAGGATAAACCCGATCAGCAATGGCTCTATCTACCTGCTTTGAAACGCGTCAAAGGTATCAGTTCATCCAATCAATCAGGTTCGTTTATGGGAAGTGAGTTTTCTTATGAAGATTTAGGTTCGGTCGAACCCGAAAAATATCAGCACACCTATTTGCGCGATGAGGCTTGTGGTGATTATGAATGCTATGTTTTGGAGCGTGTTCCTACATTCGAGGATTCCGGATATACGCGCCTTGTTTTGTGGATAGATAAGGAGGCTTTTCGTACCATGCAGGTTCACTATTATGACCGGCGTAACGAACATCTCAAAACCCTGGTTGCTGAAAACTTTGAATTGTACCTTGATGAATTCTGGAGGAGTAGGCGGATTACCATGTCAAATCATTTAACTGGCAAGAGTACTGTTCTGGTCTGGGAGGATTATGAGTTCGGAACCGATCTGGATGAAAATGATTTCACACGAACTGCTTTGCAACGGGTTCGATGATAGGGGGCTCATGTTCTCTTCATGTGAATTCCAGGTTTTGTAAAAGAACATGATTCTTGTTTTTATGGCAACTGCTCGCAAGTGGGGAAGGAATATCAACGACACCGCCACGGATTCTGCTCCGGAAATTGATTCAGGCCAGGGCCACCATAATCAAAGATGAGAAAACAGTTGTTGTCGGTCTCGGTCGGCTGGTGAAGAATCTGCTTTCAATCAAACAGTGTTTTCCGGTGAGCGTTGTCTGATGCCATGGCTCGGCAATCGAAAACTGATGCGAAGAAATTCCAGAAATAGACTGCCCTCAACTGATCTTGGGAACTGGGATTACTGCGCCGGTGTTCAATGCCGAGAGGCGGCAATCACCTTGTGTGAAAGCTCATTGGAGCGTAGCCATGAATCTTTCTTTGATCTCAACGGCCTTTAGCGGTATTTCACCGCCAACCGTGTCATTACCGGCTTTGATCATGTAGTGAATGAATCGTTCTCGATTTTCTAACATGGACAGGAAAGACTCACTCTGGTCGGTCATGCCTGAGGACTCAATTCCCATTGCATTTATCATGGCTGATAGGTTCATGCCCTGTGAACTTAATGTGGGCTGGTTTCCCGTTGAGCCCCAACTACCATTGTCGAGACAAATCACGGACAGGTTTTTCGGGTTATGAGTGGCAATATCAACGAGTTGATTCGGATTGAAGAAAAAAGACCCGTCTCCATCAATCACATAGACATGCCGATCCGGCACTTCCATGGCCAAAGCAATGGCGACCTCCGTCGCTGAGCCCAAGGCACCAAGCATGTAGAAATTTTCATCACGGTCATGCGTGTTGAACAGCTCCTTGGCTGGAAAGCCAATTTGAGCGACGATCAAGTCATTTTCACCAACCGCTTGGGTGATTTCTTGGATGGCTTGAATTCTCGTCTTGGAGGGTGATCCCGAATAGGCCGGTGCATCAATGGCCACCTTTTCGATTTGCGGTTGTCCAAAAGAATGAAAATCGACAACATTCGTCTCCCATAACTCCGGTGACATCATGTAGACCTTAACCTTGTTGTCTGAGAACACTTTCTCTAGATCTTCTGAGAGATCAGACACATCTTCACGGGATTTGCAGATTCGGTATTCCACATCCAGAGCGTTTAGAAGACCTTCAAGTTTTTCACCGAGAATGATCTGTGCTTCGATCGGTTCCTGATAATAGCCGCGCCAGGAAACAAAAATCGGTAATGCTTCCTGGTACAGCTTTTGCATCGTATAGAGCTCAGTGATCAAATTACCCAGACCAGTGCTCTGAATACACATTGCACTGCGACGCCCAGCCAGACTTCGGCCAAAGGAAACCGCCAGACCGATCGATTCCTTGGTGATATCCCAAATCTCGATTTGTTCAGGAACAACCTCCATCAGGGCATTGAGTTTGTTGCAGGGAAGATAGCAAACCTTATCAATATTATTGTCCAGCATCGCTTGCCAGATGATTTGTGAATTTGAAGTTGTGTACATGAATGATTAAACTGTGAAAAATAAAGGGTACGAAGGCGAAGCAGTGAATCATAACCGATAACATGCCCGATAAGGAAAGTCGATTGCTGGCCTCAAGTCATTTACGTCTTGTGAAAAACCGTCAACTTCATGGAAGTGAGTGGTATCATCTGCTTGTCTGCAATGAATTTCCGTTAAACATTCTTGTCCATGCCAGATCGATAGAAATGCATAGGCTTTCATGAACATGTCGCAATCAAGTCAAAAACAGGCTGCTGCCGAAGCAGCTATCGAATATGTGAAAGTCGGGGATGTAATAGGTGTTGGTACAGGTTCAACGGTAGATTTCTTTATCGAGTATATGGCTGGTATCAAGGGAAAGCTCGATGGTGCCGTGGCTAGCTCGGATGCGAGTGCCACGAAGCTTCAACAATTGGGAATTCCAGTACTGGACATGAATCAGGTCGGAACTCTGCCCCTATATGTGGACGGGGCTGATGAAGCAACCCGCAACCGACATCTGATCAAAGGAGGAGGAGGTGCTCTTACGCGAGAGAAAATCGTTGCTGAAGCAAGCGAAGTGTTTGTCTGTATCGCTGATCAAACCAAACTGGTGGATCGTCTTGGCACGTTTCCCCTGCCGATTGAAGTGCTGGAAATGGCACGGAGCATGGTTGCCCGAAAATTGGCTAGAATGGGCGGACAGCCAGTACTTCGTGAAGGGTTTGTAACCGACAATGGACACCCGATCCTGGATATTCGAAGCTTAGACATTATGAATCCGATGGAACTCGAACGGCAGATCAATCAGATTCCCGGCGTGATAACTGCTGGTCTATTTGCACAGCGCCCTGCAGATGTTTTACTGATTGGGACGGATTCCGGTGTAAACAGGATCTGAATCAAAAAAGGGAATAATAACCGAGTTGTACATGAGACTTTTTGTCCACGTTGAGTGAAATGTGAGACATTCAGGATTCATACACCAACAGTATGCGAAACTATCCCTGACAAACTGTACCAAACTTGTTGCTAATTCCTTGTTCATATCTCTTGTAAACCCACTTCCGCCTGCCAAAAATCCATGCCCTGGTCGATTCATGCACAGCGGCCTCAAACTGCTTGATTTTCGAATTCACCGTTGTCTGCAGGGGATAATATTGTTAGGGTGTGCTTGGGTGATTTTCTCGGTACCTTCACCCGCAATCGCACAAAGTTCCGAATTACCCGAACTTGGAACCAGTGCTAGCCGTCATCTGAATGACATTCAGGAGAGACGTATTGGACAAGCGTTCTACCGCCGATTACTGTCCTCTCCAAATTTTGTTGAAGACTATCTGCTTCAGCACTATATTCAATCGATCGGTGATCGGTTATCGCAACACAGTGATCTAAGGGGATTGGAGCCGGTATTTAGCCTTTATCAGGATAACTCGATCAATGCATATGCGGTTCCCGGTGGATATGTAACCCTCTACACCGGCCTGGTTTTGGCGGCAGAGACTGAAAGTGAGCTAGCGGCTGTCTTCGCACATGAAATTGCGCATCTTACCCAAAGACATCTTCCGAGAATGTTGGAGCGCCAATCCGCTCAGAAGTTACCCACTCTCGCCGCAGTTTTGGCCTCACTAGTTGTTGGCGGAGAGATCGGAGTAGCGGGAGCATCGGCTGCGATTGGCGCATCTGCATCCAATCAGTTGGCATACAGTCGGGAATTTGAACGTGAAGCCGATGCGATTGGTATCCGCTTGCTCGCGGACGCTGGGTACGATCCGATGGCGATGCCGAAATTTTTCGAAAGTCTGGATCGATCTTCCATTCATAGCGGTCGGGGGATTCCTGAATATCTGAGGACGCACCCGCTTTCGCATGCCCGTATGGCCGCATCTCAGGATCGAGCAGCTTCTTACTCCGCTTGGCAACCTCGAGAAAGTCTGGATTTCAATTTGGCTACCGCGCGAATTCGAGCACTGTTATCCAAAGATCAGGAAGAACCGATTCTCGTGTTTCAGGATCAGATCGAGGCTGAATCGAAAACAGCCCAGATTGCAGCTAAATATGGCATGGCCATCATTCGGTACGAGAATGGGGAAGTAGGACAGGCCCTGGAACTAATACGACCACTTTCAGCACAATTTCCAAAGCACCCATGGATTCAGTCCTTGCATGCCCAGATCGAGTTTTCGGATGGTCAAATTGATCAGGCAATTCACCGCTACCTTGCTGTATTGGAGGCAAACTCAGAAGCGCTTTACCTGTATTATTTACTGGCCGAAAGTTATCTCGATAGTGGTCAGTTAGAAAAAGCACTTAAGCTAATACGCAAACAAGTAAGAAGAAATCCCAACAATCTGACACTTTATCAAATCCAAAAAGAAATTCGTGTTGCACTCAATCAGCATGCAAAAGCCGATCAATCGATTGCGGAATATCTGGTCCTGCTTGGTGATTATGAACAAGCGATCTCGGTATTGAAGCGGGCTTTACGTCAAACGGAGGAGGAAGGTTATCTCAGACAAAGCCTTGAAGCCCGTATTGAAGAGCTGAAACAAAAACTGGAATAATGCGTTCGGTCAATCCATGGTATTTGAATTTTTATTCCA